>NZ_SNXW01000039.1 GCF_004362855.1 Aquabacterium commune | reverse complement strand
GGATGGTCTGCACAACCACCGCTGACGCGGCGACCGCCTGCTGTTATTTCAGATGACGACAAATTTTTGCATTCAAAGGGCAGATTCGGAGCGTATTGAGCCCCATTCACGGCCCCTTGGCCGTTTTTGGGCGCACTCATCCCTGCGCCCCCATATTCAAGAGTCGTTTACGCACCATCCACAGGTTGGACAGCGCAAACAGCGTCACCAGATTAGCTGTGTTCTTGGCCAGCCCCCGGTACTTGACCTTGACGTAGCCAAACTGCCGCTTGATGACCCGAAACGGGTGTTCCACCTTGGCGCGAATGCTGGCTTTGATTTTTTCCAACTGCTCCAGGATGGCACCCATTGGCGTGCTCTTGTCCATAGCCTTTCGCTTGCCCGGCATCATGGCGATATGCCAATTCACTCCAGGGTGCTTGGTCTGAATTTCTTCGCGCTTTTCAACACCCCGGTAGCCCGAATCGGCAAAGACGTCGGTTTCTTGCCCGTGCAACAACGCGTGCGCCTGGGTAATGTCGTGTGCGTTGGCCGCCGTGGTGGTCACGCTGTGCACCAGCCCCAAATCGGCATCCGAGCCGATGTGCGCCTTCATGCCGTGGTGCCACTGGTTGCCCTTTTTGGTCTGGTGCATCTCGGGGTCGCGCGTGCCAGTGCTGTTCTTGGTCGAACTCGGCGCGGCAATCAACGTCGCATCCACGACCGTGCCTTGCTTGAGCAGCAAACCCTTGGCGGTGAGGGTGGCGTTGACGGTCGCCAAGATTTGCAAGCTCAGATCGTGCGCTTCAAGCAAATGGCGAAACCGCAAGATGGTGCTTTCGTCGGGAAGATGGTCCTCCCCCATGTCCAGTCGGGCAAACTCACGGAACATCGGCGTGTCGTACAGCGCCTCTTCCATGGCCGGGTCAGACAAGTTGAACCACTGCTGCAAAAAGTGGATGCGCAGCATTGTTTCCACCGCAAACGGTGGACGCCCACCTTTGGCACCACGCGCTGGCGCATGCGGAGCAATCAAGCCCACCAGCTCAGCCCAAGGCACCACCAGGTTCATCTCGTCGAGGAACTCACGCTTGCGCGTCCTCTTGGTCTTGCGTTCAAATCCAGTGGTGCTCAGGCTCATCTGCTTCATGCTGATACTGTCTCACATTCAGGGCTGCATGCGAAGGTTTTGCAGACCTTCC
>NZ_SNXW01000038.1 GCF_004362855.1 Aquabacterium commune | reverse complement strand
TGACCTGCCCCCTCTTGCCATACCAATCAGTTGGAGAAAGGTCCAGGGGTTTGCAGGTTAACTGATCCTGCGTTGGTGGTTGATGGGTTGGCGTTTCGGTGCTTGGCAGCGAACTCAGCCGGAGGCATCCGTCCAATCGTTCCGTGCGGTCGCACCTCGTTGTAGTCCTGACGCCAGATGGCGATGACCTCACGGGCCTGAGCCAGGGATTCAAACCAGTTCTCGTTGAGGCATTCGTCTCTGAACTTGCCATTGAAGCTCTCGATGTAGGCGTTCTGGGTGGGCTTGCCAGGCTGAATCAGGATGTGCTGAACACCTCGTGCTTGCATCCATGCCATGAAGGCCCTGCATGTGAACTCTGGACCGTTGTCCGTTCTGATGGCCTCTGGGTAGCCTCTGAACCGCGCGGCTTGATCCAGGATGCGGGTGACGTATGCGCCAGGCATGGACAGGTCCACAGCGATGTCGATGCATTCATGGGTGAAGTCATCGGCGATGGTCAGGCACTTGATGCGTCGGCCATTGGCCAGCGAGTCACTCACAAAGTCCAGGCTCCAGGTTTGATTGACGCGGGTGGCCGCCACCAGTGGCGTGCGTTCACCGCGGTACTTCTTGCCTTTGTTGCGCTTGCGAACAGCCAAGCCTTGCGCACGGTAAAGCCGGAACACCTTCTTGTGGTTGGTGCCCGGAAACTCGCTGCGCAGCATGTCGTGCACGCGGCGATATCCAAAGCGCCTGCGCTCCATGGCGACGGCATGGATTCGTTCGCCCAAGCGCAATGTGTATGCATCTGGTTGCGGCGGATGGCGCCAGGCATCGCGGGACAGCCCCACAAGACGGCAGGCCCGGCGCTCGGAGATCTGGGTGTGTTCCAGCATCTTGGCGATGGCCTTGCGTTTGTCTTGCGGGGCTAGCGCTTTACCCCGAAGCCGACCTTGAGCGCCTCCAGGTCAAGGTGCGCTTCGGCCAGCAACTTCTTGAGACGGGCGTTCTCGACCTCCAGGTCCTTCAGGCGGCGGGCCTCATCGGCCTCCATGCCGCCGTACTTGGCGCGCCACTTGTAGAACGTGGGCTCACTGAACCCGCCTTGGCGACAGACATCCTTGACTGGCAGGCCCGATTCGGCCTGCTTCAAGAACCCGATGATCTGCTGCTCCGTGAATCGACTCTTCCTCATGTCCGTCATTCTCCAGGTTGACGGACCTCACTTCCATTCAACTGGTATGGCTAGGAGGGGGCAGGTCA
>NZ_SNXW01000037.1 GCF_004362855.1 Aquabacterium commune | reverse complement strand
GCCTAACGCCCGGTTAACCGGCGCCGAAGGCCCGAACGGGCCGCAGGGCACCAACACTGGCCATGAAAATGGCGAAGCCATGGCCAGTGTTGGCGTCCGAGTTCAACCGCCAGTTAGGCTGCGGCGCGTAGTGGAAGGGCGTTTTAGCTAGAATGACCTACTTCTTGTGTGTTGCACTTGCAAGTTGAATCCACGATGTCAAAATATGTTGGGGAGCGGATTCATGGCATTGGATGTGAAGGAAAAAAGGTAAGTTCACAAGGGTGCAGGAAGGTTGTTGATATATAGGTTTAAAAGCATGATGTCCCTTCGCTCCTTCTCTGCGGTTCGCTGCGCCATCTGCCGATCCACTTGCTCAAGTGCTGGATCATGCTGATCTTCCTCCATCTTGACCGCAGAAGCCTGCTTCACAAGCAGCAAGTCTGATGGATTTATTACCGGCAAGCGAAGGCCATCAATTAAGCGCCGGTCAGAGCGCCCAAAATAGACGTCAAATTGTGGATCACCTGCAACTGATGTGAGGATGTCAACATCCGGTTGACCAGGATGCCCGACAGTGAATTTGAAATTTGGCTGTTGCAGACGATCCAGGGGAGGCAAGTTCTGAACCTGACGCATAAATCGGGTAATCGCCTGCGCATTGGCCATATCTCGTGCAACCCAAAGATCAAGGTCCTGTGTTCGTCTATCGATACCGTACGAGCGCATGGCTTGCCCGCCAACAACCAAGTAGCGCACTCGATGTTCTCTGAATGCACGTATTACTTGGCGCTGCGTTTCATTCATAGCGACGGAGCCTTTGTAGGGTTGGCCTAACGCCCATGTTGGTGTTCGAGTTGAACCGACAGTTATGCTGGGGCGCATAGACAGGGTTTGGCAGGCTCACACCGACTGCGTTCGGCCCGGTACACATGTGAAAATTGGTTCCTTTGCCCATGATGAAGCACTTCACATGTATGGTTTAGTAGTACTCGTACGCCTCTTCCGCAGACATTTTATATATAAAATCGTAGCAGCGATTCCAATCGGAAGTCAGTTTTTGGTTTAAAAACTGGAGCGCTTGAGACCACTGTGAAATATTTGATCGCTCAAGTTCAGGGCTCAGGCTAACAGGCACTTCGGTGCACCTTGTTTCATAAGACTCCGGCCTATATTCTGAGCAATTGGTGTTGTTGCCTAACGTTGAGCAATTCATGGTTGCTTGCCCATAGACTTTTACTTCTTGGCACTGCTGGTGGATACGATATCCACGGGATAACGCTTGCGTAGAGTCTGCAATGCTCGCTTCCAGCGCCTTCTTCTTTTGAATAGATGCAACAATATGATCTTGCTTTTCGCATACGGCAGCCGCTCTTTGATCTGGGGACATTTTCTGGAATGTTTTGACAGTTGTGCAGCCAGTGATATTTATAAGCAACGCAATGACCAAGGTAGACCATAGCTTCGACATGAGTGCTCCTTGTGTTGTGGCCTAACGCC
>NZ_SNXW01000036.1 GCF_004362855.1 Aquabacterium commune | reverse complement strand
CAAGGCCGGGCTCGTTCGTTCCGACGAGTCCGATCCTCAACCGGGTGGGGAAATTTGAACGACCATGGGTGGGGAAAATTGGAATACCGTTGACACACGGAGCCAATGTCAGCTATTTCTTGCTGCTTGCGCGATTGCAGGGTGCTGGTCAGGAACTTGAGCCGGTCTTTTGACCGGGCGTCGACCGCCTGTAGGATGGCGCTCTGTGCACGTTCGAAGCGGACGCGGAGGGCATCGAACAAAGAGTCTGGGGCGGTCATCGGCTTGGCCTGATCCAGCCATTGCTGGACTTTGGTGACGCCGTCCTCTCGGCGGAAAGATTTGTCACCCAGATACCCCCCGGCAACCGTCAGCTCTTCGTGAAGGCGATGATGGTTGCCACCCGTGACGACCAGTCGCGAGGTGACGACCACGGCAGGGCCGTCGATCAGTGCATCCGGCACCGAACGCACGGTGACGCGATGCAACTTCTTCACATCGTCTTGCGCCCAGACCTCGGCGCGCAGCAAGCGCAGGCACATCTGCACCAGTCGGTGGTTCAGGTGAACCAGCACCACGTCGTCACGCCCGGTGGCGACGGTGTGATCGAAGGTGATAGGCCGGATTTGCAGTGTGTGGGGGTGGCGTAGACCCTCAAGGCAGCGCGCCCACGAGCCCGACAGTGCAGGCATCTTGAATACGGTTCTTGCTGGAGCATCAGCCAAGGTAAAAGGCTCAAGCGGCGGGCGGCCTGCCAACACAAGGCCCGTCTTGACCGCCATCAGGATGTGCTCTGGAGTGAGGTGGAAATCCTGTTGCGTGGTTAGGAGCCGTTCGTGAAGCTTGGCGACTCGGTCTTTCAGTTCGCGCTCGGCGCGCACGAAGCGGCGGGCCTTGGCAATCTTGGCTTCAGCCAGGCGTGTATCGAGGTCTTTGAGCGAGCCTTCGATCAGCCCCGACATTTGCGGCGCGATGACTGGGTTGACGCTGCCCATGTCCGCCCGCATGGATTCGAGTTTGCGCAGTGCCCGGATGATGTCGTCGCCGTGACCGCCAATAGTTGCTTTGCCTTGTTCTCCGCCATCGACCGGGTGCCAGATCAATACTTCTTTCTGACGCTGACCGTGCCGGTCGATACGACCATTGCGCTGCTCCATCACATTGGGGTTGTAAGGGATCTCCAGATGGATGAGGCAGTTACAGTGGTTCTGCAAGTCGATACCTTCGGACGCGGCATCGGTGGCCAGCAGGATGCGCACCGCAGAGTCCTTGGGCGAGGTCTGGAAAGCGGCTTTGACTCTCTCGCGCTCATCCTGCGGCATGCCGCCATGAAGGATGGCCAGACGATCGCTACCGAAACCGTGGCTGGCAAGGATCTCGTGCATCCACTGGTGGGTGGTGCGGTACTCGGTGAACAAGATGACTCGGCGATCATTCCACTGACCATCAGCCTTGAGATTGGTGGCGAGCCAGTCGAGGATTGCTTTGGCTTTGGCATCGACCTGGTTCTTGGCGGTCTGTGCCCACGACTGTTGGCGCCGACCGAAAACTGAGCCACTTTTGATGGGTGTGCCGATCTAAAACTGAGCCAGGTGTTCAACCTACTCTGCTGCTTTTTGATGC
>NZ_SNXW01000035.1 GCF_004362855.1 Aquabacterium commune | reverse complement strand
GGGGTCTCCTCGTTTTCAGTGCAATAAGTGACGGTACGCAAAGCTAGCACTGGCGCGGGGGTGGTCTGGGTAGACCGTTGATTTCATTGACTTTCCTGTTCGCTTTGTAAACGGGTATGGTGGCCTCCCACTTTTGAGGTTCACGATGCAGGGTTGGCACACAACGTTTTTGGGGATGCGTGGGCTCCCCCGCGATATCAGCGACTTCGAGATGAAGGCATTTTTCACCTTCGATGGTGCCGAGCGCGACGCAATCAATGCACGCCGAGGTGATTCCCTCAAGCTTGGTCTGGCGCTCCATATTGGTTTCCTGCGCATGAGTGGGCGTTTGCTCGGTGCCTTTCGGGTAATTCCAGTAGCCTTGTGGCGCCACCTTGGCAACGAGCTTGGCATTGCAGCACCAGAAGTCGCCTCGCTGAGAGCCATGTATGAACGCGGGCGCACGCTATTCGATCACCAACAAGTAGCCTGCACGGTCCTTGGATTCCAGTGGATGAGCGAGCACCAGCGCCGCTCACTGGTACGTGAACTGCGCGACGAAGTGGCGCGCTGCGCCGACCGCGATCAGCTACTCGTGCGGGCGCGTCAATGGCTGTACAAGAACAAGCTGGTGATCGTGCACGAGCGGGCAATTCGGACACTGATTGCGGCGGCACTTGCCCAGCTTGAAGTTGAAACAGGCACCGCCATCGCCGCCAGCGTTGATCCAGCAACACTTGATCGCTGGCGAGCCTCAGTTTCAGAGCTGCGCCCAGATGGACAAACCCAGCAGAGTTGGCTATGGGCTGCACCGGCGAAACACTCAACCCGCCAAATCAGCGAGGTACTGGAGCGCATCGACCTGCTTTACACGCTGGACGTTCATAAGCACCTGGCAGACATCCCCGATCTCATCTTGCGCCGCTACGCGCGCCGACTTGTCTCCAGGCCGCCCTCAGCCGGAGCCAAGATCAAAGAGCCAGCGCGCACCGTGGAGGTCGCATGCTTTCTTCGGTATTGCCTGTTCACCACCACAGACCAGTTGATCCTTATGGTGCAGCGCCGGATCGCCGATCTGTGGCGTCAGGCTGCCGCCGATGTCCCCGCTACCGTCAATTGGGCCGCAATGTACAAAACGCTGCTCGGCGAACTTGTTGCCTTGAGCGCGCAAGGTGCGGTGCCAGATGCTGAGTTGCGTGCCCGTCTTGAAGCCTTGATCACCGAAACCCAGAAACGCAAACCACCGAGCAGGGCCTCCCTGGTCCGCGAGGGATTGATTGATGGAATTCGCCCCGTGCGGTCGTTGCTCGTCGCCATTGCAAAGCTGCCCTGGCAGGCCACCGGCGAGCATCCTGCCATCGAGTACCTTGCCAAGCTGCAAGCTTTATATCTCAAAGGATCCAGAAAGCTGCCAGTTGAAGTGGTGGCACCAAGTCTGGGAATGATCTGGCAGGTTTCGATCTCCAGCCCAGACCGGGAACGGGCGTTTCAGGCGTTGGAGGTGGCCACCCTGTTTGCCCTGCGCCGCGCGGTGCGCAATGGCTCGGTCTGGATTGAGCACAGCCTGAGCTTTCGGGGTCGTGCGCGCTTGTTCTTCACGGACGAGCGTTGGCAGGCAGAGTCCAAGAAACACTATGCCCGTCTATCGTTACCCAGCAAGGCTGCCACTTTCTTGAAGCCTTTGCTGGCCAGAGTA
>NZ_SNXW01000034.1 GCF_004362855.1 Aquabacterium commune | reverse complement strand
CGCCAACACTGGCCATGGCTTCGCCATTTTCATGGCCAGTGTTGGTGCCCTGCGGCCCGTTCGGGCCTTCGGCGCCGGTTAACCGGGCGTTAGGCCTGCGGAATGCCCAGTATTCATAGGGCTTGTGGGCCGCCTGTCCTGCGGCAGTCGTGCGAGCCACCGAGCACCTCGGGTTGAGTGGCACGCAGGTCTTCTGCTCAGGTTGAAGCTGGGTTAGATTGAGGCATTCGTCAGCGCATGGCTGACGCCATACGCAAGGGAGGCGGCATGGCAGTGTTGGTTCAACTGGCTGACATCACAGCACATCGCGCACACCAGGCAGTTGCCTCGTGTGCGGGCTGGCTGCCTGCGCATCCGGCCCACTGCCACCAGCCTAACTCTGCGTTGCAGCGGACGCCAACCCCTGCGGTGTTGGTGCCCTGCGCTTCGCTCCGGCGCCGCTGAACTTGGGCGTTAGGCCTGCGGAATGCCCAGTGTTCATCGGGCTTGTGGGCCGCCTGTCCTTCGGCAGTCGTGCGAGCCACCGAGGCATGCGGTCTGAGTGGTGGCGTCACAGTCGCGCAGGGTGCGGTGAGGTAGATTGAGGTTCTCGTCAGCGCATGGCTGACGCCATACGCAAGGGAGGCGGCATGGCACGGTTCAACTTGGAAGCTGCCAAGTCAGCACATCGCGCGCACCAGGCAGTTGCCTCGTGTGCGGTCTCACTGCCTGCGCATCCGGCCCACTGCCACCAGCCTAACTGGGCGTTGCAGCGGACGCCAACCCCTGCGGTGTTGGTGCCCTGCGCTTCGCTCCGGCGCCGCTGAACTTGGGCGTTAGGCCTCTCATGCGCTACTTCAACTGGCTGTTCGCAGCATTGGCTTCAACCACATCCGCCTATGGCGCCGCTCTCGAAATGAAAGAAATTCAGTACCGTGGCGGAATTATAAATTTCTCAGTCCCAAAAAACTGGGTCGAAGAGTCTGAGCCCGACGGCGGAGCGATGTTCTATGAAGATGCGCCGGACACTGGCACTCTTCGCCTAAATGTAATCACCGCTACATCACCTCAGCTGTTATCGGACGATGCGGCATTTGAGCGTTTGGCAGCGATGAGTAGTGTTGCGGCTGGAAGCGTTCAACGGTTGAAAAATGGGAACGCAATCGCTACTTCGATTCTGCGAAGTACAGAGCAGGGTCACGCAATCACGCTCTTCTGGTGGTACGTAACAAACCCCGTTCGTCCCAACCATATGCGTATCGCCAACTTTTCTTACACGGTGCTGACCGAGAAGGAGGGAAGTGAAACAGTTAAACGTGACGTTCAACTACTCACGGAGGCCATAAAAAATTCTAGGTTTCATCCAACTCTTGGCGAGTAAAAATCGACTATGGCTTTGCGCAACAATTGCAACGCCGTGGGCACTTCATAATGAGGTGGTTCGCCATCAGCCAAATCAAGAGGGTTCAGGCATGTCAGGCCAAGCATCCATCAGCGTTTCTAGGCCAAGTGCTGGCTCCCGCCATTTCGCATGGCTCCCTGGCCTAACTCATTGGTCAAGGGGACGCTTGCTCAATCCAGCGCTCCGGCCCAGCCAAGTGGGCGCCCCTTACCGCGGGCGTTAGGCCTGCGGAATGCCCAGTGTTCATCGGGCTTGTGGGCCGCCTGTCCTTCGGCAGTCGTGCGAGCCACCGAGCCGTGCGGTCTGCGTGTTGGCGTCACAGTCGCGCAGGGTGCAGTGAGGTAGATTGAGGTTCTCGTCAGCGCATGGCTGACGCCATACGCAAGGGAGGCGGCATGGCAATGTTCATCTCAGAAGCTGCCAAGTCAGCA
>NZ_SNXW01000033.1 GCF_004362855.1 Aquabacterium commune | reverse complement strand
GGTGTCAGTGGTCGGCCAATAATCCCCACTTGTGGCATTTGAATTTTCCCCACCCATCTCATGCAAGGAGCATCAGATGGAGCAGGAACAGCAATGCTTGAACGTCAGAGATGACGAAGTTGACTGGCAGGGCCCGAGGGCCCTGCCAGGCGGCGCCGCTACCGTGTCGGGGGGCACCCGGGACACGGAGGGCGACGTGATTGGGCAAACGCAATGGCAGGCGATACGCGAGGCCAAGGCCGAGGGCAAGACCGTCTCGGCCATCTCACGGGAGATGGGGCTGGACCGCAAGACGGTGCGCTCGGCCCTGCACAGCGAGCACTGGCGACCGTACAGCCGTGCGCAGCGTTCCTCCAAGCTCGATGAGCACATGGCCTGGCTGAACGAGCGCGCCCCGCAGGTCAACTTCTCGGCGCGCATCCTTCACCAGGAGTTGCGCCTGCAGCGGGGCTTCGAGGGCAGCTACGAGGTGATCAAGGTCGCCGTTCGCCCCTTGCGCGCACAGGCCGCCTCGGCGGCGCTCACCCAGCGCCGCTTCGAGACCGAGCCTGGCGAGCAAGCCCAGGTCGACTGGGGGCAGGTCAAGGTGCACTTCGGGGAGCAGGTCGTGCGGGTGCACATCTTCGTCATGACGCTGGGCTACAGCCGACGCGGCTATGCCGAAGGCTTCTTGCACGAGCGCTTGGACAATTTGCTGGCTGCGCACGAGCATGCCTTCGCCCACTTCGGTGGCCGCTGCGAGAACCTGCTGTTCGACCGTATGCGCACCGTGGTGCACCACGACCGCGAGGGCAGCCGGCTCAACACCACCTTCGAGGCCTTTGCCCAGCACTGGGGCTTCCGCATTCGGCTGTGCCAGCCCTACCGAGCCAAGACCAAGGGCAAGGTCGAGTCCGGTGTGAAGTACGTCAAGCGCAACTTCGTGCCGGGCCGCAGCTTCCGCGATCTGGACGACTTCAATGACCAGTTGCGGACCTGGCAGGCCGAGGTGGCCGACGTGCGCATCCATGGCACCACGCACCAGCGGCCCATCGACCGGTTCCAGGAGGAAGCTGCTCACCTGGCGCCCACGGCCAGCCAGCCCAGCTTCCGTGACGCCATGGTGCGCGAGCGTGTGGTGGCCGAGGACTGGCTGGTCAGCATCGAGGGCAACCGCTACTCGGTGCCCTTCAAGCTGATCGGTAAGGCCGTGCAGGTGGTGCGCGAAGGCGCCCACTGGGTCATCCGCCACGGTGGGCAGGAGGTGGCGCGCCACGAGGTGCTGGCTGGCAAGGCTCAGCTTTGCGTGCTGCCCGAGCACGGCCCGCGTGCCCAGCGCAGTGAGCAGGTGCCTGCCCTGGCCCCACCTGCGCCCAAGGCAGACAGCCCGGCGCATCCTGCCCTGGCCCAAGAGGTCGAGGTGCGTGACCTGTCGGTCTACGAGCAGCTGGCCGCTGCACTGGAGGCTGTATGAATGCCACCGCCATGACCACACCGGCGCAGCTTGAACGCCTGGGCGAGCACCTGCGCAAGCTGCGGCTGCGCAAGAGCAGCGAGCGGCTCGAAGCCATGTTGCAGCACGCCGCCGCCCAGGAGCTGCCCTATGCCGACTTCCTGGAACAGGTGCTGGGCGAAGAGGTGGCGGCCAAACGCAGCCAGAACATCGCCATGCGCACCGCGATGGCCCGCTTCCCCTTCGTCAAGCCTCTGGAGACCTTCGACTTCGGCTACCAGCCTTCCATCGACAAGAAACAGGTGGGCAACCTCGCCACCTGCCACTTCATTGAACATGGCGACAACGTGATCATCCTGGGGCCACCCGGCGTGGGCAAGACCCACCTGGCGGTGTCCCTGGGCCTCAAGGCCATCGAGGCGGGCTACAGGGTGTTGTTCACCTCGGCGGCCAACCTGATTGCGCAGCTGACCAAGGCACACGCGGAAGGCAAGCTCGACGACAAGCTCAAGGTGTTCACCACGCCCAGGCTGCTGGTGATCGACGAGATCGGCTACCTCCCCATCGACCGGCAAGGCGCCAACCTGTTCTTCCAGCTCATCAGCAGGCGCTATGAGCGCGGGCCGATGATCCTCACCAGCAACCAGAGCTTCGGCACCTGGGGCGAGGTCTTCGGTGACCGGGTCATCGCAACCGCGATCCTCGACCGGCTGCTGCACCACGCCGTCACCCTCAACATCCGGGGCAACTCATACCGCCTCAAGGAAAAACTCAAGGCCGGGCTCGTTCGTTCCGACGAGTCCGATCCTCAACCGGGTGGGGAAATTTGAACGACCATGGGTGGGGAAAATTGGAATACCGTTGACA
>NZ_SNXW01000032.1 GCF_004362855.1 Aquabacterium commune | reverse complement strand
TGTTGGCGCCGACCGAAAACTGAGCCACTTTTGATGGGTGTGCCGATCTAAAACTGAGCCAGGTGTTCAACCTACTCTGCTGCTTTTTGATGCAGCGGGGTTCGAGGAGTGATCACCATGGACATGATCGGCAGAATCCGGCGGCTGCACAGCCGGGGCAAGAAGTCAGAGCGAGAGATCTCGCGAATGACGGGGCTGTCGCGCAACACGATCGCCAAGTGGCTCAAGGCGCCATTGGAGGGCGAGCCCAAGTATCGGCGGGAGGCCCAATCGGGCAAGTTGACGGCCTTCCACGACGCGCTCAAGCAGGCATTGAAGGCCGATGCTCATCGGCCTAAGCACGAGCGCCGCACGGCGCGGGCGCTGTACAACGAGATCAAATCGGCAGGTTATGAAGGCGGCTACAGCCGCGTGACCGACTTCATCCGCCAGTGGCGCCAAGGCGAGGGCCAAGCGGCAGCGACGCGAGCCTTCGTGCCCTTGTCGTTCGAGTTGGGCGAAGCGTTCCAGTTTGATTGGAGCGAAGAAGGTCTGGTGGTGGGTGGCATTTACTACCGTCTGCAGGTCTCGCACATGAAGCTGTGCGCCAGCCGTGCGTTCTGGCTGGTGGCGTATCCCAGCCAGGGCCACGAGATGCTGTTCGATGCGCACACGCGCAGCTTTGCGGCACTGGGCGGGGTGGCCAGGCGCGGCATCTACGACAACATGAAGACGGCCGTGGACCAGGTCAAGAAGGGCAAGGGTCGCGTGGTCAACGCGCGCTTTGCGGTGATGTGCGCGTACTACCTGTTCGATGCCGACTTCTGCAACGTCGCCAGCGGTTGGGAGAAAGGCGTCGTCGAGAAGAACGTCCAAGACAGCAGGCGACGCATCTGGATCGATGCGGCCAAGCAGCGCTTTGGCTCCTTTGCCGAACTCAATGCCTGGCTGGGCGAGCGCTGCCGCAGCCTGTGGGCTGAGGTTCGACACCCTGAGCATTCGCAGTTCAGCGTGGCCGAGATGCTGGAGCATGAACGTGCCCACTTGATGTCGATGCCACAGCCCTTTGATGGCTATGTTGAGCGTCCGGCGCGCGTGACCAGCACTTGCTTGGTCTCAGTGGCGCGCAACCGCTACTCGGTGCCCTGCGAGCTGGCTGGGCAGATGGTCAGCACCCGGCTGTACCCGACACGGGTGGCCGTGGTGGCCAATGACGAAGTGGTAGCGCAGCACGAGCGATTGACTGACCGAGGCCAGACCCGCTATGACTGGCAGCACTACATACCGCTGGTGCAAAGAAAGCCCGGTGCGCTGCGCAATGGTGCGCCGTTTGCCGATCTGCCCCCGGCCTTGCAGCAGTTGCGCAAAGGACTGCTGCGCCAGGCCGGTGGTGACCGTGTCATGGCTCAGGTGCTCGCCATCGTGAGTACGGCAGGCCTGGATGCGGTGCTGGTGGCCGTGGAGTTAGCGCTGGAGAGTGCGCCACCGTCTGGCAAGGTCAGCGTGGAGCATGTGATCAATGTTCTGAGCAGGCTCAACCCTGCGCCCACGCCTGAGGATGCACAGACCTGTCTGCAGACGGCCGTGGCGCCACTGGCCAACACCGCTCGCTACGACAGCCTGCGCGGGCACGGCAGCACGGAGGAGATCAACCATGCGTGACATCGCCGCAGAGCTCAAACAATTGCGTCTGCACGGCATGGCAGGCGCTTGGTTAGACCTGATCGAACAAGGCGCCAGTTCAGGCTCAGATGAGGCCCGATGGCTGATCGAACACCTGCTGCAAGCTGAGGCCACAGACCGAGTCATGCGCTCGGTGAGCCATCAGATGAACGCTGCCAAGTTCCCCGTGCACCGAGACTTGGCCGGGTTCGACTTTGCGGTGTCACCTGTGGACAGCAAGCTGGTGCACACACTGGCCGAGAGCGGCTTCACCCAAGTGGCGCACAACGTGGTGTTGGTAGGAGGGCCCGGCACAGGCAAGACCCATCTGGCCACGGCCATTGGCGTGGCTGGCATCACCAAGCATGGCAGGCGAGTGCGCTTTTACTCTACGGTGGATCTGGTCAACGCGCTGGAACAAGAGAAGGCGCAAGGCAAGGCTGGGCGCATCGCCACAAGCTTGCTGCGCCTGGACCTGGTGATTTTGGATGAGTTGGGCTATCTGCCGTTCAGCCAGGCAGGCGGTGCGCTGCTGTTCCATCTGCTCAGTCGGCTGTACGAGCACACCAGCGTGCTGATCACGACGAACCTGGACTTCGCAGAATGGTCGCGCGTCTTTGGTGATGCCAAGATGACCACGGCGCTGCTGGACCGGCTCACGCACCACTGCCACATTCTAGAGACGGGCAACGAGTCGCACCGGTTCCTGCACAGCTCCAGCACGGCCAAGAAGCGCATCAAGGCACGAGAGCAGTCTCGGATGCAGGCGGCAGCAGAGGGCAAGAGCTGACACGCAAAGCAAAGAGGGGAGCCGCTGCGCGGCTCCCCTCTATCTGTTCAACCAGGCCTGCCTGAGGACTCAAAACCAGGCCAGGCTCTACACTTATCCACAGCTGACCACCCTTTGGTCGGCTACCAGCCCTGGCTCAATACTGGATCGGCACAGTGGCTCAGATTTGGATCGGCGCGGACA
>NZ_SNXW01000031.1 GCF_004362855.1 Aquabacterium commune | reverse complement strand
ACACTTATCCACAGCTGACCACCCTTTGGTCGGCTACCAGCCCTGGCTCAATACTGGATCGGCACAGTGGCTCAGATTTGGATCGGCGCGGACACGCGTAGACCTTCACCGCTTTTGACCCAGTCCATGGACGCGATGAGGCGCGGATGGGAGGTCCAGGGATTGGCGTGGATGCCTCGCTCCCGGCGCAACTGCTTGATGTACGCTGTGTCTACGACGCGGAATTCGAGGCCAAATTTTTCCAGCATCTCCACGCGCCACTTTTCTTGCAACGAAGCTGGGCAGATGATCAGGACGGTGCGGGCGCGGTGCCGCAGCAACATCTCCTGGATGACGAGACCAGCCTCAATGGTCTTGCCCAAGCCGACGTCGTCGGCGATAAGGAGATTGACACGGGCCATGTCGATGGCACGCACCAGTGGATCGAGCTGGAAGTCTTCAATGCTGACGCCGCTGCGGAACGGCGCTTGCAGGAAGCCTCTGTCGGCATTGGTGGCTGCGCCCCACCGAACTGCATCCAGGAAGGCTTCAAGGGTGTCGGAGTCATCCTGCCCACTGATCGAAGGCAAGCCAGCACACTCAATGGGTTGTGCGCCCGGTTCAATCTCCCAGATGACCTCAAGCTCTTCGCCTATCCCGTCTTCATCAATGGACGTGAGGGTCACCAAGTTTTGAAGAGCTCCGCCAGAGAGATTGGACGCGTCAACCTCCACCACCACCCATTGACGTCGGCGAACTTCGACAAGTTGGCCAGGCTCAGGTGTTGCCCTGTATGAAGCTGATTTTTCCGTTTGCATGAGGCTCAATTCCCGTGAGCCCCAATTGTGGGCATGTTTCAGGTCATTTCATGCGGGCGTGGCGCAGGCCAACACAGGGTCAGTGCTGTACCAGATGATTCTTGATGCTCAGCCCGATGGCTCGGCCAAGTCCCACTGGAACGGCGTTTCCAATCAGTCGGCCTAGCGCGCTGAAATTCACGTCGCCACCGTCTGGCAGAAACTTGTAGTCAGGTGGGAAGCTCTGTAAAACGGCTGCCTCGCGCAGTGAAATTGCCCGGTTCTGCGAAGGGTGTCCGAATCGCCCATTTCCAAAGCCATAACACTGCGTCGTCATCGTGGGGGCAGGCTTGTCCCACTCCATCCGGCCGTAGACGCTGGGGAATGTCTTTCCAGTGCTTTGCTTGTGGCAGTCAGCTACCAGGGACTTTGGCCAGTCGCGCCAAGTGCCTCCTGGCTTGGACGCCTTCATGCGCTTCATGTTCAGCTCTGACAACGATGCGGCCGAATGCAAGGGATCTTTCTTGCATGTTTGGCCCGCCTGAATCGGTGTGAGCACCTTGATCGCTTCCCGCACGGTCATCGGTTCACTGTGGGTGGGCGGGGCAAGCGAGATGTCACCAAGCTTTGAGGCCAGCAGGACCATCCTCCTTCGAGCTTGGGGAACACCGTAGCGGGAGCAGTCCACAACGTCATGCCAGACGTGGTACCCCAAGCTCTCCAGCTTGGAAACAAAGTCCTTAAAGACGCGGTGCCTGGCAACTGACGGCACGTTCTCCATGGTCACGATGTGAGGCTTCGTTTCTTCCGTAAGCCGGGCGAACTCATAGAGCAGGCCCCACTTGCCATCCCGCTCTGCGTCGTAGCGTTGGGAGTACGTCGAAAACGGTTGGCACGGTGCGCAGCCCGCCAGCACTTTGACGTCGACCTGTCCAAAAAGGGTCGCAACCTTTTCCGCTGACACGCTGGCGACATCCGCCTCAATGAACTGAGCGGCATTGTTTTGTACGTAGGGGTAGCGACATGCCGGGTCCAGGTCAATTCCTGCCACGACTGGGATGCCCTCACGGACAAGTCCGTGGGTTAAGCCTCCGGCTCCGCAAAACAGGTCTATGCAGGCAACACTTTTTTTCTTGGGATTCGTCATTTGCATCATGCAAGAGATGTCGGACAGGCGCAGGGCTTAGGTGAGTCAAGGCGGCTTGATGGTAAGGCAAAGCTAGCAAGCGTGGACATGCCCAAACCATGTCAAGTGAATCTGCTATCCGCGTGCTGCTCTGTTGGCCTTGTTCTGGCTCCAGCCACTAGAGACAGTTGCCATTCTATTGCGTCTTTTTATATCCGGATGTCCGCAGCTGATATGTATCGTCGTATTCACGCGCTAGATATGAATTTCAAATTATTTGCTAGAAACATGCAATGCCAAAAAACTAAATAGCTCAGGCCGTTGAAAAAATATCCATAACAAATTACGCTGCTGGTTTTTCGGCCTCGCCCGGCTCCCCCGAACCCATTTTTTGAGGAAATGATCATGTAAACGAAAAAAGCCAACCCCTCGTGAGAGAGATCGGCTTCCTCGGCCGCAAGAAGCAGCAGGAACTAACGGTGTGGTGCCAAAAGTTTCCGCGATTTCTTCGGCCGAGTCAAGCCCCCTTTTGCCTTTTAAAAGTTGAACGCCTGCATCTGTGGCGTTCAGCTCTGGCGCATGGCGCCGATGCAATCTGGAGACTGGACGATGAATCGCGGATGGAAAAATCTGTGCACGCGAATGCGTGACGGGCGAGGACAAGGTCACGGAGACCTATACCAGCCGTGGCTGTGGATCAGACGGAAGAACACGTCGTCCAAGGGCAATCAGGTCACTGACTCGCTGCCTGGCTACCGAAGAGCCTCCCACTTCTTGGCTCGGGTGGAGTGGCACGTTGGGCTCCTTTGCCTGTACCTGGGCGCCAGGGACGTGCGCGAGCAGTACCCACTGTGGCCTGATGCACACCCGCATCCATTGAACGATCTCTTCCTAAGGCGTGGGCTGGCCAGGCCTCCACACCGAGGACTGCTTGACATCGCGCGTGAGGCAGGCATCGAGCATGGCAGCGAGGTTGGCTTTCCCGATGTGCCATACGTTGCCACCCTAGACCTGGCCGTCACTTTGGTCGTGCGGCAGGCAGTGCGTCTGGTTGCCGTTTCTTTGAAGCCGTTCGGCGAGGTTCTTGAGGCGGAGCCACTGGACCGGATGCTTGAAAGGTTGGAGCTGGAACGGCGCTACTTCGCGGAGTCATGTGATCGATATGTGATCGCTGACCAATCGCTACTTGGTCGGTACACCGGGGGGAACTTGGAGAAGTTCTCTGCTGCCCAGCAGTTGCCTGTGCACTTGTCCTGTCCTATGTTGATCAACGACTTCTCGGCGCATCTTGTCGATGTCGCAAAGCAAGCCACCATCAGCGAGGCGATCAATCATGTCGGGGGCTCAATGCGCCTGGGAGCCTTTGATGCAGATCTACTGTGGCGTCACGCAGTGTGGACTCGCCGTATCGAGTTGGATCTCACCATGCCAATTGAGCTTGGGCGTCCGCTTGTATGTGACAACGGCACCATGGCCGGTGCCTTAGCCACGGCGCTGCTTGGTGAGGTGGTGTGATGGCCGCCCTCCGGATCAATGATGTGCTGCGAAGCGTGCTCCCGACGGCCCCATTTGTCGGGGTTCATCGGGTGCTGTGGATCCATACTGATCTTGCTCGCGGTTGGGACCTTGCGGTGACCATAGAAATACCAGTTCAGTCTGCCATCGTCCCTGCCACTCGGTACTACAAGGCCCCAGTTAGGGAAGGTCTGCATAAATCGCCCGGACACGTGCTTGGCGCCGACCTGATTGCCTGAGACCATTGAGCCCATGAAGCAAAGCAGCCTTGGAT
>NZ_SNXW01000030.1 GCF_004362855.1 Aquabacterium commune | reverse complement strand
GAAAGTCAATGAAATCAACGGTCTACCCAGACCACCCCCGCGCCAGTGCTAGCTTTGCGTACCGTCACTTATTGCACTGAAAACGAGGAGACCCCAGGACAGCCTGGCGCCACTGGACGCAGGTGGGGCCCCTGCCGCCGGTTCGGCCAACCGCCTGCAACCCTTCGCGGGTGTCGATTTCAAGCTGGGCAGCGGGGGCTCGTTGGCCGTGGGTGGCAGCGCGGGCATCACCTCCGCCACCGGCCAGGCCATCGACCTGTCGGACTGGCGTGGCGACATCGCCTACACCTACCTCGGCAAGGACGGCACCAGCGACAAACCCGCCTTCCGCCTTGAACTCTCGGGTTCGGGCAGCCGGGTGGACTACTTCAACAAAGCCTCACCGATGCTGTACGGCGTGCGCGGCAAGGTGCAGATCGACAGCACTTTCTACGGTGCGCAGGTCAATGTCGGTGCCGACAAGATCGACCCAGCGCGCGCCGCGCAGATGAGCGACCCTCATGGTGGCGAAGGCCCCAGCCAGGTCCCGGGCGGCAACAGCGTGCTGATCGTCATCGGCGTGTTGCAATGATCATCACGACGTGCGCCCTCACAGGTCGAACACTTTGCCCGGGTTCATCACGTTGTTCGGGTCGAACACCAGCTTGACCGCCTTCATGTAGGCCAACTCCTCGGGCGAACGGCTGTAACCCAGGTAGGGCTTCTTGGTCAGGCCCACGCCATGCTCGGCCGACACCGATCCACCGTAGCGCGCCACGGTCTCGAAGATCCGCGTGTTCACGGAACCACACTTGGCGAAGAATTCGTCCTTGCCCATGTCGTCGGGCTTGAGGATGTTCAGGTGCAGGTTGCCGTCCCCAATGTGACCGAACCAGACCACGCGGAAATCGGGGTACTGGTCGGCCACGATGCCATCGATGTCGGCGATGAAGGCCGGCACGTGGTGGATCAGGACCGACAGGTCGTTCTTGTAAGGCGTGTAGTGCGAGATGGTCTCTGAAATGCCCTCACGCAAGCGCCACAAAGTCTTGGCCTGCGTCTGGTTCTGACTCATCACGCCATCGACCACCCAACCCTCTTCCACGCAGGATTCGAACAAGGCCATGGCCTCGTCCACCACCTTGTCGCTCGTGGCTTCGAACTCCAGCAGGGCGTAGAACGGCGTGGCGGCGTCGAAGGGCCGGGGCACCCCCTGGTGCCGGGTCACCAGTTGCGTCGACAACTCCGAGAAAAACTCGAAGGCCGTCAGGTCCAGCTGCTTCTGAAAAGCCGCCAGCACCTTCATCACCGAGGCGAAGTCTGGCGTGCCCAGCACCATCACCCGCAGATCGCGCGGGGCGCGGTCCAGCTTCATCATGGCCTCGACCACGAAGCCCAGCGTGCCTTCGCCACCGATGAACAGCTGCCGCAGGTCGTAGCCCGTGGCGTTCTTCATCATGCCCTTGTTCAGGTCGAGCACATCGCCCTTGCCGGTGACCACCTTCAGCCCCAGCACCCAATGGCGGGTCATGCCGTACTTGATGACTTTGATGCCCCCCGCGTTGGTGCCGATGTTCCCGCCGATCTGGGACGAGCCCGCGCTGGCGAAGTCCACGGGGTAGTACAGGCCACGCTCTTCTGCATAAGCCTGGAGTTGCGCCGTGACGACACCAGGCTGAAGGCGCACCAGGCGATCTTCGGGGATGAATTCGAGGATGCGGTTCATCCGGTCGAAGCTGACCACGACCTCGCCTTCGGCCGCCACGGCCGCCGCCGACAAACCGGTGCGCCCACCTGATGGCACCAGGGCCAGCTTCACCTCATTGGCCAGGCGCACGATCCCTTGCACCTGGTCGACCGAGACCGGAAAAACGATGGCCGAAGGGGCGGGCGCGCGCACCTTGGTCCAATCACAGCCCCAGTGTTTCAGGCTGTCGTCGTCGGTCTTGACATGGCTTTCGCCCACGATGGCGTGGAGTCGGGCAAGGATGTCTGGGGCAATCGGCATGACCATTCTTTCGGTGGGAAATCCCCCTCATGGTAGCGTCCAGGGTTCGGCCCTTCGCCCTCGGGGCTGTTCAACACTCACCACATGAAGGATTCAGGCATGCAGCAGCTCTCGCTGGACAAGGACAAGATTCGCTTTCTGTTGCTCGAGGGCGTGCACCAGAACGCCCTGGATGTGCTGAACCGGAACGGCTACACCAACATCGAGTACCTCAAGACAGCGCTGGATGAGGGCACCCTGCTTGAGAAGGTCCGCGATGTGCACTTTCTGGGCATCCGCTCTCGCACCCAGGTGACGCCCGCGGTGCTGGAGGCCGCCAACAAGCTGGTGTCGGTCGGCTGCTTCTGCATCGGCACCAACCAGGTCGCGCTGCAGCATGCCATGCGCAAGGGCGTTCCGGTGTTCAACGCGCCCTACTCCAACACCCGCTCGGTGGCCGAACTGGTGTTGGGGCAATTGATCCTGCTGCTGCGCGGCATCCCGCAGAAAAATGCCCTGGTGCACCGCGGAGGCTGGAGCAAGTCGGCCGAAGGTTCGTGGGAAGCCCGCGGCAAGACCTTGGGCATCGTCGGCTATGGCAACATCGGCTCGCAGCTGTCGGTGCTGGCCGAATCGCTGGGCATGCACGTGGTGTACTACGACACCGTCACCAAACTGCCGCTGGGCAATGCCCGCCAGTTGGGCAGCCTGAACGATTTGCTGAGCGTGGCCGATGTGGTCACGCTGCACGTGCCCGAGATCCCCTCCACCCAGAACATGATGGGGGCCAGCCAGTTCGCCAAGATGAAGCCTGGCGCCATCTTCATGAACGCGGCCCGTGGCACCTGCGTGGACATCGACGCCCTGGCCGCCGCGCTGCAAAGCCAGCACCTGGGGGGCGCCGCCATCGACGTGTTCCCGGTGGAGCCCAAGGCCAACGACGAAGAATTCCAATCGCCGCTGCGCGCCTTCGACAACGTGATCCTGACCCCGCACATCGGTGGCTCCACCTTGGAAGCGCAAGCCAACATCGGACTGGAAGTGGCTGAAAAGTTCGTGCGTTACTCGGATTGCGGCACCACGCTGTCGGCCGTGAACTTCCCTGAAGTGACCATGCCTTTGGGCGCAGGAAAACACCGCCTGCTGCACATCCACGAGAACGTACCGGGCATCCTGTCGAACGTCAACCGCGTGTTCGCCGAGAACAACATCAACATCGCGGCCCAAAGCCTGATGACCAACGATGCGATCGGCTACCTGGTGATGGACGTGGATGCCGAGTACTCAGAGGTGGCGCTTCAAAAGATTCAGAGCATCCCGGGCACCATTCGCAGCCGTGTCCTGTATTGATGCCTGACGGCCCCTCGGCACGCCATTTGCCGCCCTGGGGAGGTCGAGCAGACCTTTCAAGGAGCGGAACATGTCCAGTCTGACCAGGTGCGAGGTGCGCCGATGAAAAGCCCCTTGCGCTGCCAATGCGGCGCCGTCCGCGGCCAGGTTGACCTGGCGCAGGCCTATGGCCGGGCCGTCTGTTACTGCAAGCATTGCCAGGCTTTTGCCCGGCTGCTGAATCAGGAACGCGCCGTCCTGAATCGGCGTGGCGGCACGGAGATCATCGCCACCTTGCCTGCATCGATCCGGTTCACGGCGGGGCTCGACCAGGTGGCTTGCATGTCCCTGACCGACAAGGGCCCTCTGCGCTGGTATGCCTCTTGTTGCCAGACACCGATCGGCAACACCCCCAAGGACGCCCGAGTGGCATACGTGGGCGTGATCCGGGCCTGCCTGGGCAGTTCGCCCGCATCGATCGACCAGGCCCTGGGCCCCGTGAAAATCGCCTTGAACACCAAGTCCGCACGTGGAGGGGTCTCCTCGTTTTCAGTGCAATAAGTGACGGTACGCAAAGCTAGCACTGGCGCGGGGGTGGTCTGGGTAGACCGTTGATTTCATTGACTTTC
>NZ_SNXW01000029.1 GCF_004362855.1 Aquabacterium commune | reverse complement strand
AAAGTCAATGAAATCAACGATCTACCAACACCACCTCCGCGCCAGTGCTAGCTTTTCGTACCGTCACTTATTGCACTGAAAACGAGGAGACCCCTAGTTGGCCAGCAGGCCAGACAGCAGTTCTTCGGGTACGTCGTGTTTCTTGGTGTTCATTGTGCTTACGGACAGGCCGGCTTGCGCCGGCGGTGGATTGTCCGTTTACACAAAATTCTGTACACCCTCCCACCAACAGAGGAGGAAGGTTGATTGAGCCAAACAACACGATGGCCTCGCCCATCCGGTTGCTCAAAAGATACCCCGTCAGGGGGGCGGCAACCATCAATACATAAAGACTTCCGTGTGTAAAGTGCGCAACCCATTGCTGAAAAGACGAAATAGAAGCGAGAGGTGGCGGAGCCCGGTTAAAGGCCCGGACGACGATTCGCACGAGGACCAAAGCAAATACCGTTACGCCCACCCAGCGATGCCAGTCAAATAAATCTTTGCGGTTAGATGCCTCTTCGGGCGTGTTGCCGAGCGTCAAGCCTAATACGACGGCGACGATCAGAGTCAGAGCCACCACCCAGTGCAGTGCGACGGTCGGACGTCCATAACGCCCAATCCCATTGGCATCCTGATCAGACACAAAATCCACCCGTCAATCTTGTTGCTAGAAAATCAAGCGCAAGCCGGCGCGAACCGTGGTGGCTGGTCTCTGCCCGCCCGATTGCGCGCGCGGATAGAAGGTTCGTGAAACATCGACATAGGGTGCAACCCGGCGGTTGAATTCGTACCGCGCCTGAAGGCCGACATCGGTCTGGTAGGGCCCCCGGCGCACGGTGGGGTCGAGGTTGGAGGCCGACCACTCGACGTTGATGTAGGGACGCGCGATGAAGCGGTTGGTGAGCAGGAAGTCGTTTTCAAAGCGGGTGCGCGCAGACACCTTGCCGTCGTTGCGGACAAACAGTTTCAGGTCAACGTCAAAGGCGTAGGGCGCAAGGCCGCGCACGCCCACGGCGAGGTAAGTGCGCTGACCGGGTCGCTCGTCATGGCGCAGGCCCACCTGCGCATCCCAAAACGGGGCGATGTAGCGGCCGTAGAGCAGTTGCAGCTCCGAAGCTTCGGTTCGTCCACCTGTGCGTTCTCCGTCGAACTGGTACCACAGGCGGTTGAAGTCGCCGCCGACCCAGCCATCGACGGCTAGCGACTGGCTTGAGCCCGCCTGGCCGCGTACCTTGCCGGTTCCGGCTTCGACCCTGGTGTAGGAATAAATCGATTCGTCCTCCACGGCCTGCGCCGACAGGGCGGACAAGCCGAGGACGGCGGCGGCGAGCCAGCGCACCGATGCTATACGGTTGAGATTGTTGTTCATTGTGGTTAGGTTCAAGCTACTTCGACAAGGCGAAACATGCCAGTCGCTGCGTGGTAAAAAAGATGGCAGTGGAAGGCCCAGGTGCCTTCGTCCTCGTAGGTGACATCGAGCTCCACCGTTTGCGCCGGCGGCACGATGATGGTGTGCTTGCGCGGACCAAAGGCGCCGTTGCCATTGACCAGTTCCATGAACACACCGTGCAGGTGCATCGGGTGCTCCATCATGGTTTCGTTGACCATCTTGATGCGCACACGCTCGCCCAGGCCCATCTTGAAGGGCTTGGCATCGGAAAGTTTTTTGCCGTTGATCGACCAGAAATAGCGCGTCATGTCGCCGGTCAGCCGGACCAACAGCTCCCTTTCCGGTGCCCGGTTGTCGGCGTTGCGGGTGGCAGCACGCAGCAGCGTGTATTTCAGCCGGCGCAGGCCGTCCGCATCGACGGGCGCAACGATCAGGGCGGAGCCCGACGCGTCGGCCATTCCAGGCATACCTGCCATGGAGTCCGCCGGCTTGCCGGGCGCTGCCATGCCAGGCATGTCAGCCATGGCCTTGTCGGCAGGCTTCAAAGGCATGGCCATCGACCCGCCTGTCGCCTTGGCGGCTGGCTTGCCCATGTCCATACCTGCCATGCCAGCCATTCCAGCCATTCCAGCCATACCTGTCATGGCTGTGCTCGCAGCGGGCTTGGCCTCCATGCCGGGCATGCCTGCCATGCCTGAAGCATCCGCTGCGCCCGATGTATCGGCTGCGCCACTCATGTCCATGCCGGCCATGCCCATATCGTCCATCGTACGCACGGGCTTCGGACCCATGTCGGGCACCGGGGCGCTCATGCCCAGCTCGGGAGCCAGCGTTCCGAGTGCGTAGCCGATGCGTGCGATGGTCGGCACAAAAATGCTGTAGGCCTTGGCTTCCCTGGGCTGCACGATCACGTCGTAGGTTTCACCGTTGCCGATACGGAATTCATCGACTTCGACAGGGCTGACGTTCTGGCCGTCGGCCTGCACCACCGTCATGGGCAGTCCTGGAATCCGGACATCGAACATGTTCATCGGCGAGGCGTTGATGAAACGCAAGCGCACACGTTCGCCGGGCTTGAACAGCGCGGTCCAGTTTTCGGCGGGTTTTTTACCCGCCATCAGGAAAGTCCACTCGTCGCCGCCATCGCTGAAGTCGGTCGGGTCCATGCGCATCTTGGCCCATTCCATGCGTTCATTCCAGATGGCTTCGCGCGCCTTCTTGTCGGGCGCATTGCGCAGCTGGGCGAGAAACTGGGGCGTCGTGATGCGCCGGTAGTTGTAGTAACCATCCACCTTCTTGAGGTTCGCCAGCACTTGCGGCGGCGGCGTGTCGTTCCAGTCCGACAGCATCACGAGGTATTCGCGGTCGTACTTGAACGGGTCGGGCTTGATCGGGTCAATGATGATCGGGGCGAAATACCCGGCCGCTTCCTGTAGAGCCGCATGGCTGTGGTACCAGTAGGTTCCCGACTGGCGCAGCTTGAAGCGGTAGGTAAACGTTTCGCCGGGCTGAATCCCCGGAAAGGTGACGCCCGGCACGCCATCCTGGCTGTTGGGAACCAGCAGTCCATGCCAGTGAATGCCGGTGATTTCGCGGAGCTGATTCGTCACGCGGATGACGACCTCGTCGCCTTCCCTGAATCGCAGCACCGGCCCCGGCATGGTGCCGTTGATGGTGATGCCCATGGCAGGCTTGCCGGTGATGTTGAGCGCCGTTTCAGCGACTGTCAGGTCGTAGGCGCGGTTGACCGGCACGGCGCCGATCTCGACGGCTCGCAGCTGGGCCCAGGCGGCTGGAAGCGCACCGAGGGCGCCCAGGCCAAGCAGCGACTGGAGCGATCTGCGTTTCAGTTCATCCATGGTGATCTCATTGTTCTTGTTAAAAGGTGACGAAATAGTGGCTGTGCCGGCCACGCCGGCGTTCTTCAGGCGCTCCGCTTATTGGGCCAGTTCCACGCTGGTCACGACGATCGCGCCATCCGATTTTTCGGCCTTGAACCTGACCTTGCTGCCGACCTGAACCTTGTCCAGCATGGCGGCATCCTTGACCTTGAAAACCATGGTCATGCCGGGCATATCGAGGTTTTTGATATCGCCGTGCTTCAAGGTAATTTTCTGGTTTTCCTTGTCGATCTTGCGAACCTCACCTTCTGTCGCGGTAGCTGTTGCCGACGTGCCCATGGCCATGCCCGGCATGTTCATGCCCGCCATGCCGCCCTTGTCTGTGGGCGCCATCTTCATGCCCGACATGTCCATGCCCGGCATGCTGTCCTTGTTCATCGTGGTTTGGGCATAAACATTGGTTGCGAAAGCCGCTGCCAGTGCGAGGCTGCCAAGAACAGCGAAAGAATTAGAGATTTTCATAATGTGCTCGATTTCAATAAAGTTGAGAGATGATAGATTTACATCGAAAATGGGGTCAATCGGGGTGCAAAAACCCCGCAAAACGCTGTAGGTTTATGTGCTGTCATTAATGCTTGTGGCCTGCGGCCGCACCGGCTTTGGGCGCGGCTCCAGTGGCGCCAGCAGTTTCGGCGACGGTCACCAGGCCCTTCATGCCGGCGTCGTAGTGGCCAGGCTGCAGGCAGGCGAAGTCAACTTTGCCCGCCTTGGTGAATTGCCAGACGACTTCACCGGTTTTGCCCGGAGCGACCGTGACCATATTCGCATCGGCATGCTCCATTTCGGGCATTTTCATCATCATGGCGTAGTGTTCCTTGAGTTCTTTTGGTGTACCCAGCACCATTTCATGCTTGATTTTGCCGGAGTTTTTGACCACGAACCTTATCGTCTCCCCCTGTTTGACGGCAATGTCCGCCGAAGAAAATCGCATGTTGTCGGTCATGTCGATGTTGATAGTTCGGCTGACGTTGGCCGTCTTTCCAGGCTGACCGATGGCGACCTCGTCGTGACCGCCCCCGTGTGAACCAGCGGCAAAGGTTAGCGCTGATACAGCGGAAAGGGCAAAGGCAAGCGTGGCGGTACGAAGATGGTTTGTCATGAAAAGTCCTAAGGATGGTCTGCACAACCACCGCTGACGCGGCGACCGCCTGCTGTTATTTCAGATGACGACAAATTTTTGCATTCAAAGGGCAGATTCGGAG
>NZ_SNXW01000028.1 GCF_004362855.1 Aquabacterium commune | reverse complement strand
TTCAGCGGCGCCGGAGCGAAGCGCAGGGCACCAACACCGCAGGGGTTGGCGTCCGCTGCAACGCACAGTTAGGCTGGTGGCAGTGGGCCGGATGCACAGGCAGTGAGACCGCACACGAGGCAACTGCCTGGTGTGCGCGATGTGCTGACTTGGCAGCTTCTGAGATGAACATTGCCATGCCGCCTACCCTTGCGTATGGCGTCAGCCATGCGCTGACGAATGCCTCAATCTAACCCACCTTCAACCTGAGCAGAAGACCTGCGCGGCACTCAACCCGAGGTGCTCGGTGGCCCGCACGACTGCCGCAGGACAGGCGGCCCGAAAGCCCGATGAACACTGGTGTATTCCGTCAGGCCTAACGCCCAAGTTCAGCGGCGCCGGAGCACCGAAGGTGCGCAGGGGCCCAATCCTGGCCATGGCCAGGATTGGCGTCCGCTGCAACGATCAGTTAGGCTGGTGCGCGAAGTGGAAAAGCTTGGGCCTTGGCCTTTTATTGCTCTTCGTAGGTGGCACGAACGCTTTCAAGCTTTGTATTGCCATGGGCTTCTGTGCCGTCGGCATTCAGCACCTTACATCCGTAGCCGCCGTAAGTCGCACTGAAGCGCTTGTCCTTCCATTCGCTGACCGTCATCGATCCTTTAGCTCGGCGGTCGAAGTCGTACTTTGCAAACCCGTTTGTCTTTGGGTCAACTGCGTTGCCACTCTGATCGAGCACCTCAATGTCAAAGTCTTCAAGGTCGCCAAGCGCGCGCATGCGGGTAGCCAAGGTTGTCATTTTTCCTCCTAAAGTGATGTGACAAGGGGTGTGATGTTATCAACGCACTGTTGTGCAGAACTTCGACGAGCCTAACGCCATAGTTAACCGGCGCCGGAGCACAAAGTGCGCAGGGTACCAACAAAGGCCATGAAAATGCCGAAGGCATGGCCTGTGTTGGCGTCCGCGTTGAACGCCGAGTTAGGCTGGGGCGCGTAGCGGAAGGTATGACTGAACAGTCATAGCCTAGTTTTTTTGAATTTGCATCTACCATTTAAAACTATGAATACTCAGTTTCATAGATTTTTTTCACGTATAAGACGAACTCGTTCTCGCTACCAAAGGACATGCACCCCCCGTTCAGCTCAAGGAGAACTTTCCTTCGGAAAAAACCTGATCTTGTGACTGCGCCACCGTGCATTTTCACCAGCAGTTCCGCCTGGTAAGGGTCTAGGCCATAGTACGAGTTACCTTCCAATGCAGCGTAGTGCTGTCTTTTTCGAAATTTGACCTCGGCGGTTTTGTGTTCAGAAAATACTTGCCTTTGAATTTCCTGCGGTGAGACGCTAGAGCCCACTACAGATACAATTTCATTCAAACGTATTGCCGCCTGAATTTCGCGTGATTTTAGGAGCTCTTCTGCAAGTTTTTGGTTCTGCGGGTCGCTACCAAAAAATCGCGAAAGATATGTCTTCTTAAATTCTTCGGCTATTGCGTGTGATTCGAGAAATGCCTTCTCTTCGATGAGCTTAAGCTTGAATGAAAACGCGAGTCTCCATGATATCTTTCCCAACTTTGCAAAATCTAATGCTATGGTTGGATGAAATTTTGTGGCAGTTCCCCAGGAACTCTCGATTTGTTCATCCGTGAAATGTGCAGCGTCCTCAAACTCGGATGGCTTGGCGGAGGTTGATGCGCCGTAGACGCTATCATATTGCCTTCGTTTTTCCGGATTTGAAAGTGTCTCGTAGGCGATGTTTATCGCCTTGATAAATTCGCTTGCGTCGGGCGAACTGTTTTTATCTGGGTGATAGATCGCTGCCAAAGCGCGGTATGCAGCTTTGATGACAGCAGGGTCTGCGCTTGGCACAACGCCCAAGGTGCTGTAGTGATCGATCATTGGTTGTCTGGTGATAGATGTGTGCCTAACGCCCAGGTTAACCGGCGCCGGAGCGCGAAGCGCGGAGGGTACCAACATGGGCCTTGAAAATGCCGAAGGCATGGCCCATGTTGGCGTCCGCGTTGAACCGACAGTTAGGCTGTGGCGCGGAGTGGAAGAGCGATGAGAGTAGGCTGGGCATGATTTTGGAAGTTGTTGGAGCTACGCGATTGCGAAACCTAACCCCTTGAGAAGCCACCTTGTGGTTCCTTTTTCCAGGGGCTGAGCCCTGCCTTTAAAGCCTCTTAAGTCTCCGAATGGCTCAAACCCAGCGGAAGCCTTGAGGTCTTTGTTCATCATTTCGGCATATTCGATTACGTCGAGAATGGCTTGACGCATGTCCGCATCTTTCACTGATTTTCCATGTACGACGCGATCTCGAATTTTCTCTGCTTCCTTGATCTTCGCTGCTGTAACCTTCGGAATTTCGTGGCCGATTACGTTCTTGTAAAGTGAATGAAAACCATCGCGCGTCAGGTGCTGCTTGTTGATAGCTGCCTCTGCAACCTCTGCATGCGCACCATGTAGCTTGGCTACTCCGCAATATAGAGTACGGTTTTGTGCTTTTTCTGTTCGTAGGAATACGTATGCGAGGCAGACTTCGTAGGGGAAGTCTTTGAGCAATGCCGGTAGTTGGTCGAAGTACCACTTGATTGAATCAGTACTCGCATCAAAGTGCTTTTTGACGCCAATGTATGTTGCAGCGGTTGCCATGAACGATCCTCCAATATATGAGATTTTGAGAAAGCCTAACGCCCGCGGTAAGCCGCGCCGGAGTGCGAAGCACGGAGGGCACCCGCAAGCGCAGCTTGTGGGCGTCGGCTTGACCGCCCAGTTAGGCTGTGGAGCGAAGCAGAGGGCAACGAATTGCCAAAGCGCTTGGCGCAGGGCGATGAGCCACCGACGTTCATAGACACTCCCTTTTTGTTTGCGGTGAGTTTGCCAGAAGCCTCGGCCTGGTCAAACCGCTAAACGGGTGTGCTGACTGCCGCAGGACAGGCAGCCCGACAGACCGATGGCGCGTGGCACTTTGGTGCCGCACGCTGGTTTGCTGGCCGCCAGTGGACGGACAGCTAGCTCAGCGATGGCATGGCGGGCCTTGCCTTGCCTGACTGATGAGCCGACTGCCAGTGGACAGGCGGCCCAAGCGAGAGGTGGTAAGCACAGCCTCAGCACGAACAAGCGCTCACGCAAACCAAGGCCCGCAGGACACGGCGACTTTCAGGGATCGAGCCTGTGCACCGGGTGTATTGGTGAATTGGCCTAACGCCCAAGTTCAGGGGCGCCCGCTTGGCGTTGCCGAAGCGTGCGCTGGTGGAGGCGTCCCCTGCAACGCCCAGTTAGGCAGGGGCTGTTGCATGCTGAATGGTTGCGCATAGGTTCTTTTCAGAACGGGCAAGCCGAGATGGTTGGGGCACAACACGACTTTGTCCCTTGCTGCGACCAGAGCGGACACGCCTCGGCTTTGAGCGCGTTGTTCCGTTGCTCAGTCAATGTGAGAGATGCTGCGTTGCAAGCCTGAAACCTGCGATTCAGCAATGCCAAGCCGCGACGTAGCCCAGCCCGGCGAATGGATCTTGATCCGTATTGCGAGCATGACTCCCGCCCGTGAAGAGAGCGATGGGCGCAGCAATAGCCTTTGTATGGGGACAGGTAGCGCTGGTATAGGCCTATCGAGAACACGGCAGCGTTGCTAATCATGGTTTGCCTAACGCCCAAGTTCAGCGGCGCCGGAGCACCGAAGGTGCGCAGGGCACCAACCTTGGCCATGAAGATGGCGAAGCCATGGCCAGGGTTGGCGTCCGCTGGAACGCCCAGTTAGGCGCTGGTTAATTGCGTATTTCATAGACGATGGTCAACGCACCAAAGAGGATGAACATCAGCGCAGCACTGAGCCATAAAAGCGCTTTTTGGGCGTTGCGAGCACTGTTCAACCACGCCTGCATTTTTCGAGCGACCACACTCTTGCGCGCAATGATGGGCAGAAGCCCGACTGTGGCGACAAGTATGAGCAACGCTGCAAGCTTGAGCATGCTTCCACCACCATTAGGTACATGCTCGAACATAAGCGCCTAACGCCTGCGTTCAGCGGCGCCGGAGCGAAGCGCAGGGCACCAACCCCGAAGGGGTTGGCGTCCGCTGGAACGCCCAGTTAGGCTGGTGGCAGGACATGGATTGCGCAGGCAGCGAGCCCGCACACGAGGCAACAGCCTGGTGTGCGCGATGTGCTGTGTTGCCAGCCGACTCCAACAACGTTGCCATGCCGCCTCCCTTTGCGTATGGCGTCAGCCATGCGCTGACGACTGCCTCAATTTAACCCACTGCAACCTGCGCGACTGTGACGCCACCACGCAGACCGCACGCCTCGGTGGTGCGCACGACTGCCGAAGGACAGGCGGCCCGAAAGCCCGATGAACACTGGGCATTCAAGCAGACCTAACGCCCGCGGTAAGCCGCACCGGAGTGCCTAGCACGGAGGGAACCAACAAGCGAAGCTTGTTGGTGTCGGCTTGACCAAACAGTTAGGCTGGTGACAGGTGCTTTGCCTGCGAGTACACAAAAACCACAGTTGATGTTCATGGCGAACATGCCTTCTCGACAAAACTAAACCGGTGCATTTCAAAAAAACGGAACGTTGAATCGCTAACCTCGGATAGGTTGACAACAACGTCACCGCCTAGCGGCGCTGCTTCTTTCTGTTCATGCGCCCAGGCATCAACGCAGTCAACTTCCGCTCCGTTTTTAACCAGCGCTCGAATCGTAGCCGCAATCTGCTTTGTTGCTTCGACATCGCTAGCCTCTTCAGGGAACCAGTCTTCGGGCTCGCCGAAGCCCAGCTCTACGCTAGAAACGTATAGGTGGCGTAGTTCACAGCTGCAGCCTGATTTAGAACCGATGAACCACTTGAACGGATGCGCTAGGTACTTCTCTTCAGGAACGCCAGGAAGCGATTTTGAGAACGTCACAAGTTCATTGTTGTGAGTCGTCAAGTCTGCTTCACAGGTTGTACTGAGAACGGTCATGTAGCACATGGCGGCGTTTATATCGAGCGGTTTTGGGGAAAGCCTAACGCCTGCGTTCAGCGGCGCCGGAGCGAAGCGCAGGGCACCAACCCCGCAGGGGTTGGCGTCCGCTGGAACGCCCAGTTAGGCTGGTGGCAGGACAAGGATTGCCCAGGCAGCGAGCCCGCACACGAGGCGACAGCCTGGTGTGCGCGACGTGCTGTGATGCCAGCAAGTTCAAACCACATTGCCATGTCGCCTCCCTTGCGTATGGCGTCAGCCATGCGCTGACGAATGCCTCAATCTACCTCACTGCACCCTGCGCGACTGTGACGCCATCACGCAGACCGCACGCCTCGGTGGCTCGCACGACTGCCGCAGGACAGGCGGCCCACAAGCCCGATGAACACTGGGCATTCAAGCAGGCCTAACGCCCAAGTTCAGCGGCGCCGGAGCGAAGCGCAGGGCACCAACACCGCAGGGGTTGGCGTCCGCTGCAACGCACAGT
>NZ_SNXW01000027.1 GCF_004362855.1 Aquabacterium commune | reverse complement strand
GCATCAAAAAGCAGCAGAGTAGGTTGAACACCTGGCTCAGTTTTAGATCGGCACACCCATCAAAAGTGGCTCAGTTTTCGGTCGGCGCCAACACTCGGGCGCTCCTTTGGAGCTGGGCAGGCGCTGGAAGTGGCGGGTGTATTTCGATCAACAAGGGGTCTTGGTTGAGCGATTCGGCATCAGCCATGTCCCGGCATGGGTGGAGCAGGACGGCAAGCGTCTGCGCATCACTGAAGTCCCGCCAAAGTCGTGAGGTCAAACCATGAAGCCGTTCAGCATCTTTCAACTCACAGAAGCACTGCACTTGCGTGTCATCAGGCGGCTGGATCCCAGGTCGCATGATGACCTGGTGCAGCTCTACGAGCTGCGCAATCAATCTCGCGCACTGAATCCCCAGCTCATGCTCATCGAGCCGCTATCGCTTGGAAAGTGGATCGTCAGGAAAGCTCTGGTCATCGTTGGTTTGATCGGCATCGCATGGGTGTTGGCCGCACTGAATGCTCAAGGTCTGAACACGTGGGGCTTTGAGGATGCTGCTGAAGCATTCGCGAAGTACGTCCAGGTGACTGGCGCGGCTGGAATGAAGTCGGACTTGTCGAACTGCATTGCCATCGTTCTTGCGTTGGAAGGGGTGATCGCCGCGGTGTTGCCTGGCTGGTTCTTCAACTGGCAGAACCCTGTGGACAACATGGTTCAGAGGCGCTTGGTTGAACATGAGACGAAACGTGCCCGTTCGCGAGCCACTCCCGCCAGCGGTGGAGTGTTGGCATGAGGGGTGCACTTGTCCGATGGCTGTTCGCGCTGGGTGTGCTTCTGGGAGCGAATAGTGCCCAGGCGGGGCTCGATGCCGCGCTGTGCCAGGGCAAGTTCATGAATCCAATCACCGATGTTTGTTGGGAGTGCATTTTCCCAATCAGTATCGGCGCGGCACAAATTGCCATCGGTGGTCAGGATGATATCGAGAACCCACCGTCGCCAATTTGTTTGTGCCAGTTGGTTCCCCCCATTCCAGGCCTGTCCATCGGGTTTTGGGAGCCCGTAAAAACGCTGGAGGTGGTTCGGGCTCCATATTGCTTGGTGAGCCTTGGTGGCATCAGCGTGGATGCTGGCATACCTGCGGTTGCACACGGGCGTGAATCGCGCTTTCGGGATGAAGCCAATGGGGGACCTGGTTGGTCCGTCTATCAGGTGCATTACTTCGACACGCCACTGCTGTACGTGTTGGATGTCGGCTTTGACAGCATGTGCCAAGCGAAAGGGTCTATCGACCTCGCGTACATGACCGAGCTGGACCCCATCTGGGAAGACGACGAAATGGCATCCATCCTCAACCCGGAGGCCATTCTGTTCGCAAACCCAGTGATGATGCTGACTTGCGTTGCGGATTGTGCCAAGGCCAATGTGAACTTTGGCATCAAAGAGATGTTCTGGTGCGCGGGGTGCAATGGAATGATGTATCCGTTGAATGGGCACATCCAGTACCAAGTGAGCGGCACGCAGGGGTCAAGCCTTCTGATGCAGCGGTTCATGTTGAAGATGCACCGTCAAGGTCTGGCCAAGCGGTATCACGGCTCACAGGCTCTGTGTGGTCCGGTGGTGGATCCGATCATGGACAAGCGTGCGTACAAGACGCACATGACCTATCCGATTCCATACACAAGTGGGTGCCAACCACTTGGCCGAACGACGGCCATATGGGGCTCTGGCCGCGAATACCCGTTTAAGGGTGAAGACTTTGCTTACCTGATGTTCCGCAAGCGCAATTGCTGCGCATTCTGATTTTTGAGGCACAGACATGAAATTCCAAACGATGTGCTTTGTGGTGCTGGGCATGGTGAGTCAGATTGCGCTGGCCCAGAACAAGGCGGCTGAACTTGGGAGCGAGTGGGTCATGCCAAGCGCGGGCGCAATTGCCAATGCTCCCAAGCCGGTGATGCCGAAGATTGACCTGCAGCAGGACAAGTCAAATCCAGCCAAAGCCAAGCTGGACATCGAGGCGTTGATGAAGCAATACCAGGGGCAGCAGGCCCTGGCGCAGGCACAAAAACCAGGGGATGGTCGCCCACAGGGCTTGCTCGCATTCGTGAGCTTGGGCATGCCTGACGGCAGCATCAAGAACATCATCAGGCAGGCCAGCATCTGCGGGGCCACCCTGGTGATTCGGGGCTTCCATGATCGCTCTCTGACGAAAACAGCGATGAAGATCAAGGAGGTGATGGGCGATGCAAAGGTCGCTTGGAAGATCGACCCGAAGTCATTTGCTGCGTACCAGGTGACCGTGGTGCCGACCTACGTCCTGACTGGGCCAGGCGCCAGTGATGCTGCCTATTCAAAGCTGGCGGGGGATGTTTCGTTGGAGTCGTTTCTTGAGTCTGTGCAGCTCCAGGATCGGCCAATGGCCGCAACGGCTCAGACGTACCTCAAGAAGCTACGGGGGGCGATGTGAGAGCGACAACAGCCGTTCGATCCATCTTGGCCGCAGCCTTTGCGGCCTTGTGCGTTCATGGGCTTGCTGGCACACCTGAAGACCAATTCAACGCTGGCAAGGCGCTGGCGGGGAAGATGATGGGGGCGACGTCGCCCGGCATCTCGGATGGAAGCGCTGCAGCAGGGCTCAAAAGTTCCATGCCTGGGTACACCGAAACTCCACCGGAGATGGGGTTGTACGGGAATACGAATGCGATCAACAGCCAGGCAGCAGATGCGCAGACGGCGTGCTCTGGACCAGGCCCAAAGAGCCCAAAGTGCGCAGCCCTCAAGCAATCACAAGTCGTTGTCCCGAGTGGGTATATCAAAATTGATAGCCCGGTGTTGAAGGGGAAAGCCGCTACTGATAATCCAGTGGCATTCGTCGGAGACATTCAAAAACAATACTCTGCATGCACGGTCACGGACGCAACAATTACCGCTCCAGCAGAGTATGTTGAAAAAAGCTGCTCCGTAAATTTCAACTATTGGGCGAATGCTGCTGTGTGCACGAGGACACGGTCTGTCATGCCTGAAGGCGCCATCGAGTGCGATGCAGGCCAGGTCATCGCTACGGCAAATGTATCAAAGGGTGGGCCTGACCAAATGTATGTTCAAGTGCTGTGTCCAGCAGGTAGAACAGACGGAAAAATGACCTTTCAGTTCTATGCCGCAGGAGGAAAGGGCGCTTGCGCAGGGTGGCAGAGCGCAGACGTTGACATGGTCAATCCTCCCCCTAGTTACAGCTATATGGGGAGTGTCAGCCCGCACTGGGGCGGCGGATGCAGAGGCGTCAATGTTTATCAGTACGGCATGGGTTGTCCTGATGGGTTGAGCTATTGCAACAAAGTTGTTCGATTTGAATGGCCCGGAAATGGTGTCTGGGAAGCGAACATGACATTCAATAAGCCAAAAAAGCTGACGGCATACGACAATATCGACGGATGCAGCACCTTCGAAAATAACATTCCATCGTCGGCGCAACGCCCAGACGGACAGGTCTCGCTAAGTGCCGACCAGATGCTGGGCATGGGCGCGATGATGGAAAACAAGAGCTACTGCTTCCGATCCGCAAGCAATTGCATTGAGGGGCCAGAGACTAGGCTCATCAAGAGCATTCCGGTGTATCGGAGCTGCTGGAAATGGAGCAACCAATACGAGTGTGGTGATCGGCTTCCGACATCTACTTGCGAGCCATCTACCTTGGCAGGCTGTACACCAAGCGGGAATTCATCATGCACCGCAAAGAATGCTGCAGGAAATTGCCTGAGCCAAAGTCAGCCATACATGTGCGAAACGAAAGCGGCTACGGTATCTCCCGCAGTGACTTGTGCAGATAGCACAACTTTCTGTGAGGGAGGGTCTTGCTACGACCAGTCTTACACACCGAATACGGGATTTGGTAAATCAGTGGCGATTTTGGAAGCGACCCGTCAAGCTTCAAAAGACTTTAGTGCAAATGGCGGGAATCCCATCATATTCGTTGGGAAGCAATTCAAGTGCGATAAGCCAATTGCAGGGTTGATTGATTGCTGCGATTTGGACTCGAAGCTGGACCCAGTGAATCCTTTGCCCGCAGATATCGCAAGTTTTGCGTGCAGCAGCGAGGAAAAGGACCTTGCGATTAGGAAGGTCGAAGGCAAATGCCACGCAATGGGTGAGTATTGCTCTTCGAAAACCGTGCTGGGATGCTTGCGGAAGTCAGTTAATCATTGCTGCTTTGGTTCCAAGTTGGTCAGAATTATCCACGAGCAGGGGCGCCCTCAAATCGGTCGTGGATGGGGTGCCGACAAATCTCCGGATTGCTCTGGTCTGTCTATCGAGGAAATCCAGCGCATGGACTTTGCAGCAATGGATTTTAGCGAGTTCATTAAAGACATCAAGGCAACAATGCCTAATTTGCCTGCGGCTCAAAGCGGAGCAGCAGCTAAATCAAAGAATTGCTATTACGGGGCTGGGAAATGCTGAAACTCAAGTGGTTTATTTATTCACTTCTTGTGTTGACCTTGTCTGCGCATGCCGCTCAGGAAGAGGTTGAGCAGAGGCATGCCATTGATCGCGGGCAGGAGGGGTGGTTTTGGTACAAGGATCCAAAGCAGGCGAAGAAGCCAGCACCTGAGGCAGCGCAGCCACCCAGTTCTGTCCCAGATAAGCCTCCTGCAGCGAAGCACCCCGCGCTGGCAGCTCACGAAGCGCTCCAGAAGGAGCTGACTGAGAGCATGCAGATTGCCGTGATGGAGCCGACCGAAGAGAACATGAAGCACTTTCTTGCCGTTTGGTACGAGGTGCGCAAGAAGTCCTCTGATTTTGCCGACATCGGTCGCACTGTTGCTTGGGCGAACCCTCAGTTCAGCCGTGTGCTCGATGGTGGGCGCCCCACCAACCCTGTCGCAATGCGAGTGCATGACCAGGAGAAGACCAACGTGGCAGAGCAGCGAGTTGTTTCGCTGGCCAAGACGCACGGCATCTTCTTCGTGTTCCGGAGCGACTGCAAGTACTGCCACGCGTTCGCCCCAATCCTGCGGGAGTTTCAGGAAAAGTATGGCTTCAAAGTTTTGCCTATTTCCCTTGATGGGCAGGGCCTGCCTGAGTACCCTGACGCGAAACAAGACAACGGGATGGTCGCCAGGCTGATTGCTGACATGCGGCTGAAGCCAGGTGAGTTCCGGACGCCATTCACTGCACTTGTCAGGCCGGAGAAGCGAGAGCTGATGCCCCTTGGGTTTGGCGTCATGTCTGGGCAGGAGTTGGTGGAGCGCATCGACAAGGTTGTTGAGGTTCGGGCAGCGCAGGTAGCAAAGCAATAGCAGGTAGAGAGCCAGCATGAAAAAGACAAGCACATACAAGAAAGCAGTGCTGGCCACGATCGCGGCCAGTCTGGTGTTCACGCCTGGGGCATACCAAGCCAGTCAAGCGGCAGCGCTGGATACGCAGATGGAGAACATGTTCAAGTCCATGGGCGGCATGGCCTCGGTCAATGGACCTGGATCCTTCCGAAGCCAGTCCATGGGCGTGATCAGCGGTGGTGACATTCAGTGGCGAATCCCTTCAAGGAACTACCAGCTGGTCAGCATGCAGCTGCCTTCCATTTCGGCGGGTTGTGGCGGCATTGATGCTCGCTTGGGATCGTTCTCGTACATCAACGAGGACAAGTTCAAGGAGATGCTGGAGGCAATCGGAGACGCCACGGTTGGCCTGCTGTTTCAGGCTGCGCTTTCATCGTTGAGTCCTCAGCTCAAGGGGGTTCTGGACACCCTGGAATCCATCTCTCGGTTTGTGAACAAGGCCAACGTCAATTCGTGTGAAGCGGCCCAAGAGCTGATCATGGGCGCAACAGGCGTGATCACGCAAAGCGATACCCAGAAGTGCATCATGGGCGAGCTGATGAAGGGCGTCGATTACAACAAAGCGCAAGGGAACTGCAAGTCAAATGCGGCATCTTTGAACGTCGCCAACGCAGCCAATCCAAAGACAGCGCAAGTCGCCGCCAGGGACACGAACCTGATGTGGGATGCCTTGTCCGGCACCTCCCTGACCTTGGCTGAAAAAGAGCTGCTGATCAACCTGGTGGGCACGGTTGTTCGACGGGCGGCAAAGTCGGACACCGAAGGGGCCAGCGTCCCACAGGTCATTGATCCCTCCATCACCAGTTTGAAGCTCCTGCTGGAGGGCAACCAAGATGCGCCTGGCGGCAAGGTGACGATCAAGAATTGGTGGCGCTGTGCTGGCGACACGGCTACCCCGCCGCCCGACAAAGCGTGCGTGAAGATGGTGATGGATCCCGCAGGTGAAACGATCGAATCTTTCCCACAGAAGTGTTGGCGCCGACCGAAAACTGAGCCACTTTTGATGGGTGTGCCGATCTAAAACTGAGCCAGGTGTTCAACCTACTCTGCTGCTTTTTGATGC
>NZ_SNXW01000026.1 GCF_004362855.1 Aquabacterium commune | reverse complement strand
AAAGTCAATGAAATCAACGATCTACCAACACCACCTCCGCGCCAGTGCTAGCTTTTCGTACCGTCACTTATTGCACTGAAAACGAGGAGACCCCTCATAAAGGACCCTGCCCACCTCCCTGCGTGAGTGCCATCCCGGCACCCTGCTTAGATCGGCAACCCGTGGCATTTTTCTGGTCGTGACGCACAAGATGCGTGCCTTGACCAACCACAGGAGTGTCTTCATGCAAACGAATAGAGCAGCTCAGTTCGCATGCGTCGAAATTAACCGCACAGTACCAATAGTGCAGCGTGTCGAATGGGTGTCGGGCATTGGAGATGACCAGCCGCAACCCATTGTGCTCGCCGAGGCTTGCAGGCTGGCCAGCCGTTGCCCAAAGGCTGAAAGCTGCCCACTGGACAGCTAGTCAACGCTCGGCCCAGCTATTCGCTGGGGTCGGTTCAATTGTGCGCGATGGCAAATTCGCCCAAACTTCGACCGCTTGCAATGGCGCTCTTGAGCCACTTCGGCTGAAGGCCACGCCCCGTCCATGTTTCGCCCGTAGCGGGGTTGCGGTATTTCGCGGCAACTTTTTTGCCTGCGTTCTCGCCCTTCTTGGGTCCGCTTGCGGCTTTCCCGCCCAAGTCTTCCGCAGTCAAACCGTGCTGTGACATCAGTGCCTTGATGCGAGCCAGAACGTCTGCGCGTTGGCTGCGCTGAGCGTCTTGAATTTGTCGCTCGATCGCAGCAGCTTGTTTTTCGAGCGCAGCTTTTTGAGCCAACAAGTCAGCGTAGGTGATGGTCATTTTTGGTGGGGCTGTTGAATCTTGCTGAATCGAGTCATGCTCGCTTAGAAAGGACTCGCTGGCATGCAAGCCAGCGAGTCAAAGACGCATCGCTGTCATCACGCTGCGCCTCCGGCTTAGGGAGGAAAGCCGGGTCTCAGAAGCACGTCCTGAAACGTGCAAATCATAATCGGTCAGATGAGGTGTGCAGAAGCCTGGTGTAGGACAACTGGTACGCGACTGATGTTCAGGGAACACAGGGCGCGAAGCACGTGAGCGTCATTCGTGCATACCAGCTCACCACCAGGCGTGGTGTCAAGGAACGGGATTTCCACGACGTAGCCCTTGGGCATATTGGTGATCAGATGAGAGACTTTGGCCGGGTTTGAAACATCCATGCTGGAGTACAGGTCAGCCGCAGCCTGGTGAGGTATGAACTTCACCACATACTCGGTTGGGTTTTCATCATTCTGAGTAAGGCCCTCAGGCTGGGTAACACGCATGGTTACCGGCCCTGCCTCTGTTTTGATTGTCAATTCCATGTCCGTGTCTTCTCGTAGCACTGATTAAAAAACGTCGGTCGTGACGTGGCCAGCGTGCTCCCACATCTCGTCACCGAACACGGGAGAAGGCTCGTGAATGTCCATTCCGAATCCTGGCTTACCTTCAGCAGGCTTCACTTCGGCCGGGGCCGCATGTGTCGATTGGGGGGCTTGTTGACCTGCAGCTTGTTTGGCTACAGCTCGGCGAAGCATTGCGAATTCAATGATGCTTGACAGCATGACATTGTCCTTTCCTGTTTTGATGTGGCTCCTACAGGGGCGCCACAAAGTCTGTTTGTCGAACTACGCCGGTTGGCCCCACCATCTTCATCGCCGTCAGGACGGTCACAGAGCCAGCCGCCTCGGCTTCGCTCAGCGTTATCGTCAATGGATTCACCAACCGTCTCGAACGCTCTCCTGTGCCCAATATATCCGGCTCTTGCCACCCTTGCTTGAAGAAGCAAATCGCGCTCGATGTGCTGTTGTTTGAACTGCTCTCGCAAGATGAGAACGAGCTGTGGTCGTAGGTTCCCATCACCGGCAATTCAATCTGATGCCCAGCCACCGAAATGATGGCGTACACCTTGTAGCTGGCCAGGTGGGCGAACACCCTCGGCGTCATGTCTGTCGCCGAACGGTTATCCAGGTTGTCCCAAGATGAGAAGTGCAGTTGTTTGATCTTCTGAGGTGATGCATCTTCCCAGTAGCTGGATGGCTTCAGGTACTTGCGAAGCACCTGCCGGACCTTGGCCAGGTTGGGCTCCCAGCCAACTTCCAGTGCCAAGTTGTAGGTCTTGCCGCTTCGCACAACCGACTTGACTTGGGCGTGTACCGGCATGCTCATGAGTGGGTTCAGCACCTGCTCGGTCAACTCTGTGCGTACCGCTTGTTGTTCCACTGCATCCTTTTCGGCCATGGCCAGCAAGGCGCCGCGCTCGAACACCTGACGAATTCGGCCCTCGTTCGTGGCAATCGCGGTGAGGATTCTTGTTTGGCGCTGCCCCAGCTCGTCAGCCGCATTCAGCGTACCCCGCTGCTGTAGCTGTGCACTCACCCGCTTGAGGTCCTCCCTCAAGCTCGCGTTTTCACGCTGTAGCTGCGCGAGTGCTTTGGCCTTTGCGCTGTCCTGTCGGAGTTCCGTTGCGAGCCGCTCCAGCTCGCTCGAATCAATCGTGGCCCTGGCACTCAAGCTCAGCAAGACTGCCCCGTTTTCGACTGCCAGGCTCTCCTTCACCTGGTCAAGTCTGACCAGTGTGACGCTGATCATGCGCAGCTGCTCGGTGAGGCGCTCATCCTTGAGGACAGCAATGCTTTCCACCACGGATCCTGCGCTTGCACCGGCTAGGCGTTTGATCTGGTCAAGAGCCAGCTCGCGCGCCTTGATTCGTGAGTCGCCATCGCCCATCACCACCTTGGTGTCGAATGAGCGAACCCATGGGGCCGAACTTTGAGCCCGCGCGCATACGCTCGCGATCGTCAAAACGGCGCTCAGAAGCAACGCGGCCACGCGGGTCGATGCCATCAATGCAGCTCCCCAGATACCAACACACAGGTAACCGAAACGTCCCCTTGCTTGAAGCTGATCTTTTCTGTGATCGCCATGGCAGGTAGCCGCGTAACCGCCCTCTCATCGACCTCTGTTAGCAGATCACCGCTGTGAATCTGCTCTAGCCCCTCTATGGCGACCCCGCGTGCCCGCGCGACCCTGCCAACGGCCTGAATGAATGCTCTCGCCTGCAGGGCGCTTTGGGGCATTGATATGCCACCCGTCGCACAGCTTGCGGCCTCGATCACCCGCGCACCGACAGACACCTTGCTTGCCTCGCTTGCTGCGAGCCAGTCCACGGTTTGCTCAGCAAAAGACATGGTGATTGTTGCGACGTCATTTGCGTGTGTGAGCTGCGCAGCCTCTTGAGCGCTGACCTGGCCAGACGCTAGTAGGCCTCCAACAAGCAATGAGCCGATCACCACGTTAGTTCGCCTGGTCGATGGTGGCCGCTGCCGAGGCGGCATCTTTCGCGCGTTGAGCCTGGCGTGCTGTAACGCGCTTCTCCAGCTCCGAAAACGCCAATGCGATCTTGTCCCCCTGCGCCTGTGCACGTTGTTGCTGCAGGACCCGATTGAACTCCACGTATGGCAGTTTCAGCAAAACAAAGGTGTGGAACTCGCCGCTGATCGACTTGACGTCTTGCTTCACCGTTTCGAAGCCGACTACGGGCACCTGTGTCACCAGCTTGTCCACCAGCTCGGTGTACTGTTGGGTCACGCTGGCGCCCTGCTCTTGGTTGAAGCTGCGTTCACTGCCCGACAACTCTTGGTTGTACGTCTTGGCCAGACCGAACTCAGCGTCGAGCGTGGCCTTGCGCATCGAGGTCCGAAGGTCTGACGACTTGCCGACTCCAACAGCATAGATGCCCGACGAATCGGGCACAGGTGCTTGCAACGCCCACTTCGGCACCTGGTCAAGTACAGCTTCGTTCTGAATCTGTTTGCGCGTCATTTGGTCATCGTGAGCCTTGCTCCGAACCGATTCAGCATGCGCTTGATCCTTGGCTATTTGCTCCAGGGATGGGCTTGAGCATGCACTCAAAGCGATCGCGATCAAGGGCAACATCAAGTGCTTCATGAAAGCCTCCGATTTAGAAAACGTTGACTGCTCGACGTAGTGTCTGGTGCAATCATTGTAGTGCACTTGTGCACCATGCGTGGGGCTCAATGAGATATCCACAGAAACTGTGGATAAAGACCGCCTTGAAACCGGAATTCCCTTTGCTGACAGCGCCTTAACTGGCTTGCCCAAAAAGGCGTCACATCAGTCCATTGGCCTATCGCAAGGTCACTTGCCCTTGTGCAGATGGGCCTTGGCCGAGCATCAATGTCCGCAGGAACTCACCGACTGCAGTCGCTGCATGGATGCCCTTGTAGCCATCGCCGCCTGGGCCGAAATCATGGGCGGGCAGCTTCCACCTGCGCTCGATCAGATCGTCAATCGTGCCCAACTCGTCCACGATCCCGATCGCCAGTGCTTCAGAGCCGCCCCAGACCTCTCCTGTGCCGTACTGAATGTTTGGCTTGAGGCCTTTGCGCAGGCTCGACATTTCCGCGTGAAACTGCGAGCCCATACGGTTGACCAGATCTTGTGCCTTGTCATTGGCTTGTGAGGTCATCGGGAGATAGGGATTCATCATGGCCTTGAGCGGGCCTGATGCGTAAACCCGCTGAGCCACGTCCACCTTCGCCAGGGCCTTGTGGAAGTCCCACGAAGCCATGACTGCCCCGATTGAGCCCACCAGCGAGTACTTGCCAGCGTAGATCCTGTCTGTGTGCATGGCGATCATGTAGCCTGCAGACATCCCCGAGTTGCCGATGACGGCGACAACGGGCTTGGGGTGTTTGGCACGCATCGTGGCCATGGCGTTGTTGATGCGCTCAGCTTCCACTGGTGCGCCGCCGTTGCTGTCGATCGCCAGGACAACCGCCTTGATCTTTTCAGATTCGAACGCGGCTTTGAGGGCAGGAATCACTTGATCGGCAGATGCATTCTGGCCAGGCGCTATGTCGCCTTCCACCCGCACAACACCTACGGCCTCTTGAGTGGGCACCCATCGTGCGCCATTCATGTAGCCGATGATGCCGATGTAGAGCAAAGTGGGCACGCCGAAGATCATGAAGTAGATCGAGGCCTTGATCAGGCGCGAGCGACGTTCAGACTTGCGGTCTTGAATCAGGGAGGAAACCAGCCCCTGCAGGGCTTGTTGAACAGGGTCCCCTGCTACGGTAGCCGTGCTCCCATCGAGAGCCTTTTCACTGCGGCCATCGCGGCGAAACAGGCGTGACCACAGGGAAGGGGTCGTCTCATTCGGATCGTTTGTTTGTGGCATGTCGCACCCGGAAGGTTGGAAGAAATGACGGGCGGGCAGATCACCGATCTGCCCTGCTTTCCTACTTCTTGACTTCCAACTTCCTGAGTTCAGCGCCCAAACGGACGGTGCGCTACCAAAGCCCACACGGCCATCTTGATCGCTTCCCGGAGAGCCATACGCCCCAAATAGCGCCTTCTTTGCGTCCTATTGCTGAAATGGAAACGCCTTGCCATTTCGAATGGCAACGTGGTGCACATACGCGGCGCCACACAGCAAGGCCCCGAGTGGCCCCTGAGCTGCTGGCCACATTTGCATGACTGGCACCCAACTCCATTCGTACTGAAAAGCGAGACCACAGAGGCACAGGTAGAGCCCCACCACGGCTACCAATCCCAGCACGAGGCCTTCCAGGTCCAATCGAATTATCCGCACGTCGGAGATTCTTGGCATGACCTCACTCACACGTCAGTTAATTGTGGATAAGGCTTTGGCTGTGATCGCCGCAGCACCTGTTTGGCCATAGGCTGCGTTGCACTCATGCGCTGACACCATGGCCAAGCCTGCTGCGATGGCCATGGGATCCAGGCCGGACAGCTTGAGGAGCGCTACAGTGCGCTGCAGTGCGGTGATTGCCTCAGTTGTCTCTGCAAGCAATTCTGGGTTCTCGTTGCTCATCGCCTGCCTCATTGCTTTTGCGCAATCACGGGATTGATCAGCTCAACATCGGTGACCCCCTTCGCAGCAATAAGCTTTTGCGATGAGAAGGAAGCAACGCGCACAAGCACATCACGGATCACGCTCTCCATCGGCGTATTTTTGATGTTGGACATGCCGCCGATTGCCCCCATTCCAGGGCCGATGGCGGCGAAACCGAAGCTCGTGCTCGAAGTCTCGTTGTTGCCAGTGAAGGTCTTTGCTTCCAGCAGCTTGGCCTTGTTGACATCAATCACCTTGATGTCAAGGCCCAGGTCTGCAAGCTTCGTCGTGGTCGAGATGGAGCCTAGGATGGGAATCCAGCCACCTGCGAATTGCTTTTTCTCGGTGCTCATGTTGATCGAGGTGATGGCACCCGTGATCATGAAGTCGGCCTGCTGAGCTTCAACCTTCTTGCCCACCAAGGCCAGCTCTTTGTTCAGCTCGTCGAGCGACTCGCGCTCTTGGATCTCGAAGCAACCCGTTTCCTTGAGCACGGTGGTCAGCATGGCTGACATGCCCTCGCCTACGCCAGGGAAGCTCACGCTGGAATTGCCTGATGCCAGTGCTGCCAGTGCCATCAAGCCGCCAGCACGTGGGTCCTGTTGCGTGGGTTGACATGCTGCAGACTTGCAGGTCAATTGCCCCACCATCACCGATGCCACCGGCTTGCTGCACTTGGGCAATGCGTATTCTTTTTCGCTGGTGGTTGTGCTGTCAGCGCTTGCAACGCTCGCCGACAAAGCCAGCAGTAGGGGGATGAGTGCGCGGATATTCATGAGCTTCCCTCGTTTGTGAGCTTGGATTGATTGATTTCAGGATGATTGATATTCTGGCTCAGATTGTGGTGCACATGTGCACCGGAATCAAGGGCGCTTGGGCACCTTGTTGAAAACCTTCTCTGCATGGGCGGCATAGGCATCAGACAGCTCTCGCCATCTGACCGAATCGGGGGCCGCTAGCCAGGCCTTGAACCCAGATTCCGTGATTGGTTTGGCTTGGCCTCGATTGAAGATCGTCAGAGCGGCTGCTTGAGTCAAGCCAGCCGATTCAATCAACTCGCGCAAGCGCGAGTTGTTCGGATGGTTTGTTTTGGTGGTCATGTGCACCATGATACCGCTTAGCTGCGGTTGCGCAGGCCTTCGCGATACAGGGCGGCGCCGATCCCCATCAGCACGACCAGATCGTCCTCAGAGAGGCGCGTGGATGCCAGATCCATCCATGCCGCTAACTGTGCAATTGCGTCATCCAGGCTCGCCTGATGGCCCTGCAAGTCAAGCATCTCTGCACCAGCCTGGAAGGCTTCAATCGTAGGATGTAATGGCACTTTAATTTCCCGCTATCAGAGCGCCATCGCAACGGGGCCATCAAAGCCATCAGGTGCTCTGCCTACAGGCGTAAGGGCACGGCCTTCATCGACTCCTGCGAAGTACGCATCGCATTCTGGGCTTCCCGGTGTGTAGGGACATTTGACATGTGCCTGTCCGTCGAGCCGCACCTGCAGGCAGGCTAGAACTCCCTGCTTGTACGCATCGCTTCGCGGGCTGCGGCTTTTACTGAAGGCTTGGTCGAATACTTCCTGTGCAGTCACCATGATTCAACTCTCGTTTCGGCGGTTACTCGTGTGGATTCATTCAGTTGCATTGCGGCGACGAACCTTGGCGATCTCCACAGCGTCCTCTAGGTCAATCTTGCGGCTTCTGGCAAGTGCTTGAACTGCGTGCGCGTAGCTGTCCTGATAGCTTCCGAGATCCAGCCGAGACGGTATCGCAAAGCCTCCCAGATGCTGCATGAAAACGGGGCGGTCCTCCGCTTGCAACGTGGCGTAGTAGTCGTCTGTCGTCATTTTGGTCGCCCCGCTCTTTCGGTTCTCAGTTTCCCTTGCGGGCCGCTTCGATGTCTCGATAGGTCTCGCCAACTTCAAGCATGAGCACAGGCCACTTTGCGCCATTGGGGCAACGTGTGATCAGCGACACCTCAAGGCCTGTCTGCTCTAGGAGTTTCTTTGCGTCGGCCATGATCTTCATGGCCTCAGCCTGGCGCGCTTCGATATCAATGTCTGAGTTCAATTGCATGTGACTCCCGTAGGGTGGATGTCTCCGAAGTCCTGTGTATTGTGGTGCACAGGTGCACCATTCGTCAAGCGCGCTTCGCCTTAACAATCCAGCGCCTCTTTGCTACCGCCGAGCTTGAATTGTGTGCGACAGGGCCCCGAGTTTCTCCGGAGTGCCTGAATCCACCCGCCGAGCTGGGCTCGCTGCTCGCCTATGCCGCCTGAGGTCGCCAGGATAGGCGCGTCCAGTTCCACCGCACCGTATTCGATAAGCTGCTTTACCAGCGCCATAAATGCGCGACGATACTCGCTGCCCCCACACATCACCACTCCCCGCCACCCTGCTCCGGCGTGATCGTCAGCTGGGAACATGGTGCGCGCCATTGCCGCCAGCGGAGTGCCTGCAGTTCCGTACTTGGTGTTCATCGTGCCAAAGCGATCTTGGTGTGACAGGATCCCGGCCTTGATAAGCGTATTGGCCTTCTCCTTGGTGAGCCTGGCTTCATAGGTGCCGCAGTAGGTGCCTGCGTCAATGATCCCGTACTTGCCGGACAAGACCACTACGTGTGCTGGCGTGAAACCATGAACGATCTTGAAGTACCAGTCGCCCAGGTGCTTGCGCAATGTCTGCCACATGGGGCCGTCGTACAGTGTCCGCGCCGATCCAAATCTGAGCCACTGTGCCGATCCAGTATTGAGCCAGGGCTGGTAGCCGACCAAAGGGTGGTCAGCTGTGGATAAGTG
>NZ_SNXW01000025.1 GCF_004362855.1 Aquabacterium commune | reverse complement strand
CGTGTCGTTTTCAGAAGGCGATTGCACACATTTTCAAAAGTGCACTGCACTATGGCAAATAGGAGAAGCTTGCTCTACCTCTTGGGTTCGGGGATTGTCCAGTCAATGCCGTGAGAGTAGAATTACGGCCTTCATCAACTGCGGAGTTCCCAAGTGGGCACTTGTTCGAGTGACAGTAGTCAGCCGGTTTTAAGCGCCGGCACCCTCTCGGCAAGATAACGCGCAGGTTCTCCCTGCCGCTGTCTCGCCGAACGCGAGAGGCGGCAACCCGTCGCAGCATCCGCTGCACGTCATTCGCCTCCCAGACGACTGATTGGCTGATCGCCCCAAGGTGATCGGCCACGAACGTCGCTTGCCGTGTGCATCAACCAAGGTGCCACGCGATGAGCCGTGCACGCGACAGGGCTTCGCCTCGATCCAAGAGGAGAACGCTGTGCGTATGACCCGTTTCCGACACCCCGGCCGCTTCGGCGCGGCCTACCCGCCACTCCGGTCGGCGCTGCTGAGTGCCGCTTTGCTGGCAGGCAGCACCGCCCATGCGGCACGCCCCATGATTACCGACGACGCCCGCATCGTCGATGCCAAGGCGTGCCAGCTCGAAAGCTGGGTCAAGAAGAACCCGGACAGCACTGAATTCTGGGCGCTTCCGGCTTGCAACTTCACCGGCAATCTGGAGCTGACCCTGGGCGGAGCCTCCACCCGCGAAGCGGGCAGTGCCAAAACCACAGATGTCGTCATGCAGGGCAAGACCCTGTTCAAAACCATGGACACCAATGGCTGGGGCATCGGCTTGGCGGTCGGTACGGTTCGCCACCCACAAGCGGATACCCGCGACTGGTATGCCTATGTGCCGACCAGCTTTTCCTTCCGCGACGATGCCGTGGTCGTTCATACCAATGTGGGCTGGCTGCGCGAGGGGGAGCCCCGGCACAACCGTTTGACCTGGGGCCTGGGCACCGAAGCCCAGCTCACTGAACGCACCTGGCTGATCGCCGAGACCTTCGGTCAGAACCAGGGCAAGCCCTTTCATCAACTGGGTCTGCGTCACTGGCTGGTGCCGGATCGCATCCAGCTCGATGCGACTTACGGCAACCGCAACGGCGGCGGCGAACGATGGTTTTCCATCGGCCTGCGCCTGCTGTCGGTGCCGTTCCTGCCGTGATGCCATGACCGTCACAAAACCTTAGCAAACTATGCCAGACCCTGAATATCGGCTGCCTGCCTGAGCACGCTTTCAACAGTGTGGATCGGGCAGGCCGCCCCGGAGAACAAGAATGAACTTCACACTGCTGAAAGAGCTGTTCGCAGGCTTCCTGCGTACCCGGCACCTCGCCAGACACTTCCGCCGCCTGACGCTGCTGGACACCCTCGCACAGACCGGCGTCAGCCGCGAAGTGCCGCCAGAGCTGACCCAGACCCTGGTCAGCGCCGCGACGACCGACCCCGCCACATTGCTGCGGCAACTGGACAGCCACGCCGATGGCTTGTCCGAATCGCAGGCCGAGGCCGTTCGGACCCGCGTCGGCCTGAACGAGGTTGAGCACGAGAAGCCGCTGCCTTGGTGGACCCACCTGTGGCACTGCTACAAGAACCCGTTCAACCTGCTGCTGACGCTGCTGGCCGTCATCTCCTACCTTACCGAGGATATGAAGGCCACCGTGGTGATTGGCACCATGGTCGTGCTCTCGACCTTGTTGCGCTTCTGGCAGGAAGCCAAGTCCAACAAGGCCGCCGATGCGCTCAAGGCCATGGTCAGCAACACGGCCACCGTCATCCGCCGTGATCTGTCCGAGGATGCCGCGCCGATCTTCGAGCAGTACTACGGCGCGCATCTGCATGTGAAAGATGCCAATCGCATCGAGCTGCCGATCAAGCTGCTGGTACCTGGCGATCTGATTGTGCTGTCGGCGGGCGACATGATCCCTGCCGACTGCCGCGTGCTCAGCGCCAAGGATCTGTTCGTGGCCCAGGCCGCCATGACCGGGGAGTCGATGCCGGTGGAGAAGTTCGCCACCCAACGCGACGCCAAGGCGATCAACCCGCTGGAACTCGACAACATCCTGTTCATGGGCACCAACGTAGTGTCCGGCTCGGCCACGGCCGTGGTGCTCGGCACCGGTAACGCCACGTACTTCGGCGCGCTGGCTTCCCGCGTCACGGCGACCGACCGCGCACCCACGGCATTCCAGTCCGGCGTCAACAAGGTGAGCTGGCTGCTGATCCGCTTCATGTTCGTGATGGCCCCGCTGGTGCTCTTCATCAACGGCTTCACCAAAGGTGACTGGATGGAAGCGCTGCTGTTCGCGCTGTCCATCGCGGTGGGCCTCACGCCCGAGATGCTGCCGATGATCGTGACCTCAACGCTGGCCAAGGGCGCGGTGATCCTGTCGCGCAAGAAGGTCATCGTCAAGCGCCTGGACGCGATCCAGAACTTCGGTGCGATGGATGTGCTGTGCACCGACAAGACCGGCACGCTCACGCAGGACAAGATTTTCTTGGCCCGGCATGTGGATGTCTGGGGCGAGGAGTCCGACGAGGTGCTGGAAGCGGCCTACCTCAACAGCTACTACCAAACCGGCTTGAAAAATCTGCTGGACGTGGCAGTGCTCGAACACGTGGAAGTGCATCAGGAACTGAACCCGGCCAACAACTACCGCAAGGTCGATGAAATCCCGTTCGACTTCAACCGCCGCCGTATGTCGGTGGTGGTGAGTGAGCGCGAGGACCACCACGAGCTGGTCACCAAGGGCGCTGTCGAAGAAATTCTGAGCGTGTGCACGCAGGTGCGCCATGGCGACGCCGTGGAGCCGCTGACGCCCGATCTGCTGGCCCGCATCCGCGAAGTCACCGCCGCGCTGAACGAAGAGGGGCTGCGCGTGGTGGCAGTGGCGATGAAGGAGGTACCGCCGACCCAAGACACCTACGGCATTTCCGATGAGCGCGAGCTGACCCTGATCGGCTATGTGGCCTTCCTCGACCCACCAAAGGAATCGACCGCGCCTGCGCTCAAAGCACTGGCCGAGCATGGCGTCACCGTCAAAGTGCTGACCGGCGACAACGAGCTGGTGACGGCCAAGATTTGCCGCGAGGTCGGGCTGGATCAGCAGGGCGTGCTGCTGGGCAGCGACATCGAGCGCATGAGCGACAAGGTGCTGGCCGAAGCCGTGGAAAGCCACAACGTCTTTGCCAAGCTCACGCCCTCCCACAAGGAGCGCATCGTGCGCCTGCTGAAAGCCAACGGCCATGTCGTTGGCTTCATGGGCGACGGCATCAATGACGCGCCGGCGCTGCGCACAGCCGACATCGGCATCTCGGTGGACACGGCGGTGGATATCGCCAAAGAAGCCGCCGACATCATCCTGTTGGAAAAGAGCCTGATGGTCTTGGAGGAAGGCGTGCTGGAAGGCCGCCGCACCTTCGCCAACATGCTCAAGTACATCAAGATGACGGCCAGCTCGAACTTCGGCAATGTGTTCTCGGTGCTGGTGGCCTCGGCCTTCATCCCCTTCCTGCCGATGCTGCCGATGCACCTGCTGGTGCAGAACCTGCTGTACGACATCTCCCAGATCGCCATCCCCTTCGACAATGTGGATGACGAACTGCTGAAGAAGCCGCAGCGCTGGCAGCCGGGCGATGTGGGCCGCTTCATGGTGTTCTTCGGGCCGATCAGCTCGATCTTCGACATCACCACCTACGCCATGATGTGGTTCGTGTTCAGCGCCAACACGCCGGAAGAACAAACCCTGTTCCAGTCCGGCTGGTTCATCGTCGGCCTGCTGACCCAGACCTTGATCGTGCACATGATCCGCACGCCGAAAATTCCGTTCATCCAGAGCCGGGCAGCGACGCCGCTGCTGGTGATGACGGCGGTGATCATGGCCATCGGCATCTTCCTGCCGATGGGGCCGTTGGCGCACTACTTCAAGCTGCAAGCCCTGCCGCCGCTGTACTTCGTGTTTCTGCCCATGATCCTGCTGGCGTACATGGGGCTGACCCAGGCCATGAAGGGCATCTATTTCCGCCGCTACGGCTGGCAATAAGGAGGCGAGCATGGAGGCAATTCAAAACATCAACCTGACCTCCCTGCTCGACACCCTGATCAGCCTGGCCGCAGCCTTCGTGCTCGGTGGGCTGATCGGCTTCGAGCGGCAGTACCGGCAACGCACGGCGGGCCTGCGCACCAACGTACTGGTGGCCGTGGGCGCGGCCTTGTTCGTTGATTTGGCCAATCGGCTGCACGGTCACGATGGGGCCGTGCATGTCATGGCCTATGTGGTGTCCGGCATCGGCTTCCTCGGTGCGGGCGTGATCATGCGCGAAGAGGGCAATGTGCGCGGCCTGAACACCGCCGCCACCCTATGGGGGTCAGCGGCAGTCGGTGCGGCAGCGGGTGCCGACCTGATCGTGGAGGCAGTATTAGGTGCCTTGTTCGTGCTGGCAGCCAACACCCTGCTGCGCCCCATCGTCAACACCATCAACCGCAAGCCGCTGGACGTGGAATCGGTCGAGGTGACGAATACCGTCTATGTGATCGCCGAGCGAGCGCATCAGAAGATGGTGATGGCCCAGCTTGAGGAAGAGCTGGAACGCAGCAGCTATCCGACGCGAGACCTCGATATTCACGCCTTCGGCGAGGAGGATGTCGAGATCGAAGCGACCTTGGTGGCCACGTCGGTCGATGGTGACGACCTGGATGCGCTGGTCAAACGACTTGCGGCACTACCGGCTGTTCGCCAGGCATTCTGGAGTCCGAGTACGACCGAGTGACCTTAAGGCCGTCAGGCATGCCCCAGCAATTTCGCACCATCCGGACGCAACTCTCCCTTGGGCGAGAGATGCCGGTACAGCGTCTGCCTGGTGATGCCCAGCTCCTGGCACAGATCACTGACCTTGGTTTCTGGCTGCCCCATCGCGGCCATCGCCAAGCGCAACTTGGCGGCGGTCATTTTGAAAGGCCGCCCGCCTTTGCGGCCCCGCGCCCGCGCCGAGGCCAGGCCAGCCACGGTGCGCTCGGCAATCAGCTCGCGCTCGAACTCGGCAAGCGCCGCGAAGATGCCGAAAACCAGTTTACCGGCAGCCGTCGTGGTGTCGATGGCGGCACCATGCCCCGTCAGCACCTTGAGACCGATGCCACGTCCGGTCAGGTCGTGCACGGTGTTGATCAGATGGCGCAGGTCGCGCCCGAGACGATCCAGTTTCCACACGACCAACGTGTCGCCTGAGCGCAGCGCCTTCAAGCAGCTTGCCAGACCAGGCCGATCCTCGCGCTTCCCCGATGCCTGGTCTTCGTAAAGATGGGCCGAATCGACACCAGCCGCAATCAGCGCATCGCGCTGTAGGTCGGTGGCTTGGGAGCCATCCGCCTTCGATACCCGCATGTAGCCAATCAGCATGTTTTGCCTGTCACATATACGTTCGATTATGTGACAGTGTGAACCGGAAAGTTCTGGCCGTCAAAATTTGTCACTTAACCCGTCATTCTGTCTAAGACATGCAAAGGGTCCAGCAGGCTCGTAATGTGACAGAAATTCCGGGGGGATGCCTTCCTTTGCAAAGGTGGCGCGCAACTGTTCCAGGGAAGCGGGATCGCGCCGACCATAGGAAGCCAACGCGAACAGCGAGCGTGCCGTCTCGGGGTCGCGCCGCGCTTCAATGATCGCGTCACTGATAGCTTGGACCGCCCGTTGCCAGTGATTGACGGGTTCGGGCGTCGGCGCTTTCGCCGGCAGACCACTGGTGAACCCGGTTTGGGGCTCGGACCAGAACAGCTTTGCATGCTCGCCTGGCGGGTTGATATCCCTCACCTCGATCAAGCTGATTGCCGTTGCCGCCGCCTCCAGCATCTGCAACCGTATTGCCGGGTTCAGGGTTTCATACGGTCGCCACAGACTTTGCCCAGCACGCAGCGGATGCCCGCAGCCTTGCCAGACTTGGCGGAGATACCCCGCGTAGGTTCCGCACGCCGAAAGCGGGGTGTTCAGCTCATCGAGCAGCGTGCGTAGCAGTCGAAACCACAATCCAGCGTGGATGCGTCGGCGCGGCAGTTCCACATAGCCGGTCGTCAGTGCCTGCCAGGTACGCCGATCCATCACTGCAATCGCGTCGCTGGCGGTGCGCGACGCAGTGTCGGCGTTCTCCCAGCCGAAAAACCGCCCAGGCACGCCCCAATAGGATTCCAGCCAGCAGCCATGCAGCGGGCAGCTCAGCATCAGGGGCAGCTTCCATGCAAGCAGTACGGTTTGGTTTGCCGGGTCGTTCAGACAGAGCGGACAGGCGCGATGTATCGGCTGGCTGGGCAGCCAGGCACGCCAGCTCGTGATGGATCGCGTCCTACGGCGGAGTTTCGGCAGCAGCACCGAGAGCTGGAACGTATAGGTTTCCAATGCGTCTGGAATCTGATCATCAAGGCTGTCCAGTAGCCAAGGCACCCAGCCGGCGAAACTCATGCAACGCAGCCGGTCCGGCTCGATGCCGCTCCGCTGGGAGAGCATCGCCAACAGCGCCAGTGGTGGCGCGGTATCCAGGTCATCGACCTGAGCGTGACCAAGATCGTGCTCCAGCAGCTCGGACACCTCCATGTGATAGCAAAGGGCCACGCGGTTGAGCCACGAAGACAAGGCTTCGCCTTCTCTGGGAGCCGGATGCAGCGGCCAGCGCGGCGCTGGCTTCACATCAGTTCCCGCTCGAACTGTCGTCGCCGCTCGCTTGGGCCGGTGTAGTCGGCCATGCTGAGCGTGCGGTGGTTGATTGCTTCCTCACCGCTTTCCACGGCAGCGACAGCCGCCGCCATCAACAGGTGCGCCAGTTCGCCGATGGTGCCCTCGCAGCGTGTGAGCAGGTAGCGAGCCATGTCTAGCGTGGCAATCGACGAGGGGCGGCGCAGCGGGAGCGAAGCCGTGAAGCTGGCCAGCAGCGAGCAGCAATCATCGTTGGCCTCCCACACCGGCAGCATCATCGGCTCGAACCGATTTTCCAATTGGTCATCCGAGCGGATGGCCAGGTAGGCGTCGCGCGTGCCGACTCCGACCAGGGGGATGCGTAGCTCGTTGCCGAGGAAGCGCAGTAGATTGAGGAATTCCCGGCGGTTGACGCTGTTACCGGCCAAGACGTTGTGTAGTTCGTCGATCACCAACATACGCACACCGACCTTACGTAACAAGGCCAATGCCAATTGCTCCATTTCCGGCAACCGTGGGCGTGGGCGCAAGGGCGCGCCCATCGCAGCGAGCAGCGCGACGTAGAAGCGGATCACCGACGGCTCGGATGGCATCTGCACGACCAGCACCGGGATGTGCTCCTGGTCGGCGTCGGCACTGGCCGGATGCGTGCGCCGGAATTTCTCGACGATCATCGACTTGCCGTTGTTGGTCGGGCCAACCAGCAGCAGGTTGGGCATGCGTTGTTTGTTCGGCCACGCATACAAGGTTTCCAGCCGGTTCAGAGCCTCGACCGCACGGGGATAGCCGATCCAGCGGTCGGCGCGAAGGCGTTGGATGCGCTCGTCCGCCGGCAGCCGGGCCAATCCCTGCGCCGCCTGTAAGAGGTGCGACAGGTCGATGATGGGATATTCGTCCACGGCTACCACTCCTCAATCTGGTCGAAAGGTTTTGCCGGAGGCTGCTTGTCTGCCTGCGGGTCGGAAACATCAGTTTCCGGCGGCGTCGGCTTGTTCGGCGGAACCGACGCCTTGAGATGCTGGCGTCGATCCGTGTCGCGCCGCGCCTTGCGCGTGGCCTTCTGCGCGGCAGTCACGATCTCGCGCATCTGGCCGATCATGCGGAACAGCGCCGATTCATCCACTTGCTCGCGCCCTTGCTGACGCAATTTCGCCAGAGCTTGTCGTTGTTCCCACAGCGTGACCGCCGGGTGCGACAAGGTGCGGTAGGGGATTTCCAGGTAGTGCTGCCCTTCCGGTTCCAACACCCAGATACGGCTGATGTCGCGCGGGTCGCGCCGGATCAGGAACGCAGGCAAGCGGTCGCGCCGAGCTATCCACGGCTTGAGCGCATCGGCGTAGTAGTGGATGTGGTCGATGACGAAGCCGGTGCGGGTCAGCGTGCGGCGGATGATGGGCAGAAAATCGACCAGAAAAGCCGTGGCGCGGGTGACGACGGCCGGTATACCGACACGCGCCACGGCCTCAGCCCAGCGCGCCGCCGGCGGTTGGAACAGGCCGTTGTGCACGGAGCCGTGATAGGTGCCGACCGCCAATGTGAGCCAGCGCTCCAGCTCGCGCAATGTCAGAGCGGCCTTGTTTTCGGAATCGTAGTCGCCGCGCCGGTCCGGGTTGGAGAAGGTTGTTCCCGGTAGATCGTCGTGGATCATCTGCATCGCCGTGCCGATGATCCGTTCCACAATGCCGCCATAGTGCGGCTGTCCCAGCGGACGATAGTCCAGCCGGATGCCATGCTGCTCGCAACCCCGGCGCAGGGCCTCGCTCTTGAACTCGGCCGCGTTGTCTAGGTAGAGCAGCAAGGGCTTGCCGCTCATCGGCCAATCCATTTCCACGTTCAGCCCTTCCAGCCAAGGGCGCTTGTCGCAGGCGATATGCACAAGGCACAGGCCGACCGAGACGGCGGATGGCGCTTCCAACGTGACCACCATTCCAACCACGCAGCGGGTAAACACGTCGATGGCGAGGGTCAGGTACGGGCGGCCAATCGGTTGCCGGTCGCGCTCATCGACCACGATCAGGTCGATGACCGTATGGTCGATCTGTACCTGCTCCAGCGGCGCGGTCACGGCAGGAGGCTCGCCGCCTACACCTTGCAGGTCGCGGGCGGCATCCTGGCCTTCCCGGCGGCGCATGGTTTTGAGCGGATCGAGGCCGGCGATCCGTAAGGCCACGGTGTTGCGCGCCGGTACGCGGAGCTTTTGCGTTTTGCAAGCCTGTGCGACTTCGCGGTGGAACGCCGCTAGGGTTCGTTTCTGCTTGGTCAGGAAACGCTTTTGCAACAACTCGCGGATGATGCGCTCGACCGGCTCAGGCAGACGCCCTTTGCCTTTGCCGCCGCCGGACCGACCTGGTGCCAGGTCCGTCACAAGGCCAGTGCCTTGTCGCGCCCGGCGGATCAGGACATACACCTGCCGCCGAGACAGTCCAAGCGCCTGCGCTGCGGCGTCGGCAGACTGATGACCGACTACTTCAAGCGTCGTAAGCGGGGCGATGATCTCGGCTCGCTGGCGGGCATGCTCCCATGCCGCGTCGGACAGGGTAGCCACCCCGTGCTCCGTGATTCGTGCATCTGACGCCATGCCCATACCTCGCTTTTGTGCACACGAGTATTGAGCATAGTCGAAATTGGTGACGATGACTTCTGATATTTGGTTATCAGGAGCTGACTGCACTCCGGGCGTTACGTCCAGTTAATTGGTGCAGTCGTCTTCTGAAAATGACA
>NZ_SNXW01000024.1 GCF_004362855.1 Aquabacterium commune | reverse complement strand
CTTATCCACAGCTGACCACCCTTTGGTCGGCTACCAGCCCTGGCTCAATACTGGATCGGCACAGTGGCTCAGATTTGGATCGGCGCGGACACCCTGCCTTCTCAGAGCAGCTGAGAACGGCTCGGATGGTCACCCACAGGAACAACGCAGCCAGAGTGTGGCCAGCAAGCAAACGCACGGGTGTCGAATTGCCGAACAGAGCCGTTCCGGCCTGGCCACCAAAGGTTTGAATGGCAAACCACCCCACCATCAGCAAGAGAGCCAGGAAACCCCCAAATTTTTCGAGTAGATTCTTCATGCTCGGATTTGACCAGCATCGATGGAAGGCTGGGCCGACGAGACTTATTCAATTCGTAACCACCGTCGCAAAACAACATCGAGGGCGCAATGAGCACACAAGAATCCTTGACCACCCTGCTGGATCAACGAGAAACCATTCAAAGGCAACTGCAAGCAGTCGAAAGACAAATCCAAGAATCACATCGTGCTCAACGCGCGGAAGTGATCGCGAACATCAAGGGCTTGATGGCAGAGCACCAGCTCACGGTCGATGACCTGTCCACAGCATGGCCAGGTAAGCGTCGAGCTCAAGCAGACGCCGGCGCGGCGAACAAGCTCTCCGGCCGGACAGTGGCGCCCAAGTACCGCGATCCAGCCACTGGAAACGCTTGGACTGGCCGGGGCCTCCAGCCCAAGTGGCTCAAGGCCGCACAGGCAGACGGCAAGAAGCTCGAAGACTTCGCGATCTGACCAGACGAGGGCTTCGGCCCTCCTCCACGACCGATCCAAGGGGGAGCACACAGCCATGGACAAGGAACGAGTAGAGACGAGCACCCACAGTTTCTGGAAGCTCACCTGCGACGTCGACACCTATCGAAAAAGCCCTCAACACGCGCGACACGACACGCCATGGAACGCTTTCAGCCCTGACGATGTGTTGGTCTGCACCCTTTGGAGAGACCAGATCCTCGACATCGAGGACGACGCAGAGGGAGGCCGCCTTCGCCGCTTCGTGAGACTGGGCGGCAAGATGCGGGAATGGAAGGGCCCCGCTGTTGCCCATGGCCGAGAGGCTGATGAAAACCTGCGTCGAGCTGCAGCAGACAAGCTGCGCGTTGTCGGCTATGAGGCAGATCCGGATCCAGCGTCCTTGAAGAGGGGGGAGCGCAAGGTCGCTCGCTTTTACATGGACCGCGCGCATGAATTGCAACGGGTGTTTGGCTTCTCCGGGGCCGACCTTGTGACGCGGCTTCGCCTTGAAGAACGCTTTCAGGAGCGTCGCGGTGACACCATCGATCCCGGCTACCTGTTCGAGCTCGTGTCGCCCAAGGGGGCCTTCCCTGGACGCCAATCGCCGCCAGGCGCCCTCGCCAACCCACCCGAAGATGATGAGGTGGGCCTATTCGATCAGGCGCCTACGGCCGGCCTGTCCAACGCAGAATACGCACGCTTGGCTGTGCCCATACTCATTGAGCACGTCCGAGTGCAGCGAGATGGCGTGCTCCAGCCGCTCACCTACAAAGACCTCGCCGAAAGGTTGAACCGACGCAACAAGCACGGAGAAGCCTGGGCCAAAGGCCTCGGACAAGTCCTCGGCACGGTGACCGAGATGATTGATTCCATCGCGACACCTGAACTCGAAGACATTCCATACCTGACCACGATAGTCGTCTCGGGTCAGGGCAAGAACAAGGGGCTGCCAGGCGTTGGCATCAGCGGCAGGTGGCGCGGCTACGAGGCCCTGAGCAGGCAAGAGAAGGAGGCCAAGGTGTTCGCAGAATACCTCCGCATCCTGAGCTTCGGAAGCCGTTGGGGCACTGTCTTAGAGTTGCTCGGATTGACGCCCTCCGATGCGACGAAAGCGGGTACGTCCTCGGCCGGCGGCTGGGGCGGCGGAGAGTCGGACGAACACAAGGCTCTCAAGCAGTTCATCAAGGCCAACCCTCATCTTGTTGGCGCAGAGCCTGGTTGGTTCTCTGAAGAGGAATACGCTCTCAAGTCAGGCGACGAGATCGATGTGTTCTTCAGGTCTGGCCATCAATGGATCGGCGTCGAAGTGAAGTCATGCATCTCCGACAAGCTCGAGCGCGACTATGAGCGCGGCCTGTACCAAGCCATCAAATACGCTGCAGTTCTGAAAGCCCAGGCACAAGTCGATCACCCGGACGCCCCGCCCATCGTCAAGGTGTTTCTCGTCCTCGAACGAACACTTCCATCTCGCCTTCATCGCACGGCGGAGAAGCTCGGCGTGAACGTGCTCGAAAACATCTCGCCTTCGGCATAGCGGCCAGGTCATCCACTGAGGGCTCGCGTTGTGAAGCTCAAGGTCTGCTGGTGGATTGCATACACGATTGCTGCGGACAGAGCCATCGTGGCCACAAACCAAATGAAGCGGCGCCCTTGTGGTGCAGCGCCACCAACCACCGCCCAAACCAAGGGAAACAGCAGCTGAGCAGTCACCACCCATGAGAACCAAGCCGGACACGAGTCGTTGCATGCCACGGTTGAGAGCGCATCGACTAGCACCACGAACCCCACGCCGGCCAGGAAGAAGAAACCTGCGGATCTGGCCCGTGTTGTCACTTGATCTCCCAAAAGAGGATTTCCTTGGCCTTGCCGAGGTCCGAGAAGCCGAGGATGGTGCTGCCTCGAAGACCCACCGTAAATCTCATGAAGCTGGCAAAGCTCGGCGTCAACCGATCCTTGTTCCACAGGTCGACGTGATCGCCTGACGCGTGGCTGACCTCGCCGTCGCGAGCCCAGTAGTCCTTGAAGAAGATGATGCCGGTCTTGCCTTTGATCTTCTGCTGCCAATCCGGCCCAGTGATGGCTTGTGGCTTGTTCGGCAGACCACAGAATGGCTGCAGCTTCAGCCATGCGGCGAACTCTTCGGCCCGGATAGCTGCGCGCTGTCCCTCCAGCTGCACAGCAGCCCCCTTGAACGACTTCATCGTCACACCCACCTGGTGCAGGCTGACGCTCATCCGGATCGCGCACTGATTCTCGAACGCCGCGGGGACCTTGCCTTGCGCGTCGCGGTACGGGTCACGCTCCTTCGGATAAGCGGCCCACAGCCCAGTGAACCGAACCGGGCTGATCTGAATGGCGCAAATGGACTGGGGAGTTGCGTTGGTCCGCACCCGCGCCTTCTGCCTGAGGGCCGTGGCCACGTCAGTTGCCCTCCATGAGCTCGAGGGCATCCTCACCCCAAAAGACCTCGTAGTCCTCCTCAGAGGAGGTCACGATGCGGGGCAACTCGCCGCTCTGGTCCAGCCGGCCAGCATGCGTCTGACCGGACAGAGTCTTCACGAACCACGGTAGCCCGACAAGCATGGCCGTGTCGCCAGCAACTTCAAGCCTTGTCTTCTCGTCGTAGGTGATGCGGACATCTGGCCTGGGTGCAGCAAAACCTGCAGTTGCTGCTTTAGCGGCCTGCTCTGCGCTCGCTGCGGCGGGGTTCGAGGCCCCACCATCCGACGTGGTCGACACGACCTGGCTGGCGATGAGCGTGGCTCCACACGCGCACTTGTCCCCATGACGCGCGGCCGGCTGCCCGTCAATGATCATCGTCGGATCGCCGGTGACGATCACCGAGGTGCCGCCGTGTCCCTTCTTGGGGCAAGTGACCTGGTCGCCCACGCGAGCGATCCGCTTGCCATGCGTCTCCGTTGTTCCTGCGGCGCCCACCACCACACCTCCGTGGTCGGTACGGTCGCCCAGGACGATGAAAGGCCGTCCCATGCTGCTCTCCTGCATTTGTGCGTTTGTCAGCACTGTAGCAGGGGTGCCGCAAGGGCTAGCTGGCCGCCGGTTCGTCAAGCAGTCGGTGCAACTTTCGACAACCAATGCGAGGCGACGTCACGAAGCTCTTGGTCGACGTTGAACGACGGATCTCGGCAGTCGAACAAGACCTGCCCCTCCAACTGAGCTCGAGCCAGCGTGAACGCTTGTTCATGCTTACGGCTGTTGTCGAACATCAGCGTCATGTTGGCCAGAGGTGCTGCATGTGCGATGGCTTTCTGTGTACGGGAAAACCTCTCCATCAGCTTTTCTTCTGGTACGCCATGCCCACCTTTGGCAACACGAGTCCCAACGCGCAGCACCGAGATCTCGGCATTGGCCAAGCCGACAAACAAGAGAACGACAAAGTAGCCAGCTTCCTGCAGTTCCTTGATCGTCTTGTATTTCGAATCGTAGGAGCCGTCAGGTAAACGCTTCCAGTGAGAAAACACGGTCTCAAACGCGAATGGCGCCTTGGCCGCCTGGATGCTCAGAACAAAGGCCCTGACGGCCTCTTGCGAGAGCTTCATCCAGAGTTCATTCTGATCACGAAGCTGCTGGGCCCACGCCACCAAGCGACCGTTTTCCGGCTCGGGCAGGATAGACATGGTGAGCCGGTCAGCGTTGACGAGCGGAATCTGCAGGCGATCAGCCAGGCGCTCATACCAGAGCGTCGACTTGCCAGATCCGTTGTGACCGGCCAGCACAAAAGCAACAGGCCTTGAGCGGTCACCCAAGGCCTTGTTGATCAGTGTTTGAAGAGAAGGAACGCGCTTGCTCAAGGCGATCAGGTGGTAGCCAAGACCTTGAATTTACCATTGACCATCTTGCCCACCGTCTTGGTGCCATCCTCGGATTCGCGCACAAATTTGGTGGGATCGGCCGCGTAGACCGAGTAGGCGTAAACGGGCTTCGCCGAACGCTGGGAAGCCCCTCCACCGAACACCACAGAGCGGTCAATCCCAGGCTTGCCCAGCGCCTTGGCCGCCTTCATGACGAGCGTGCCGACGCTTTCTTCCGGCTTGACTCGCCGCGCCTTGGTGTCTCCCGTTTTCACGAGAACCCAACCGCCCGAGACGGGCACCGCTGCCTTGACGGCAGAGCCCTGAACTACTTCGACGATTTTGGCTTTGGCCATGGTGACTTCCTACGCGGTGACGTGGTGTGCGTTTTTTGCATCGCTCTCTGGGAGCGTTGCGAAATTCGCTACAACAATTTTATTGTGATTTCCACACCACGTCAAAAATGCGCGGCCAATTTTGGAGCTCAAATTCGCAGCGGGCATGTCCGATTTTCATAGATTTCACGTTTCCTCCAGGGGGGCGACTTTCCAGATGGAGGACAAAATCCCGGCGTGATGGCGGCTTGGCCACACGAGACCATCAGGAGGAACAATGCCCATCACCGCGTACTCCAAAGAAGCTCAGCGAGAGCTTGATCTCGAGCAGTGGCTCCAGCTCAACGGACTCCAGACAGCCGAGGCATTCAAGCAGCTTGACGTGCCCGACTGGCTCCGGGCAAAAGCCGGCACCGACGTCGAATGCAGTGCCTGCGGGGCACTCGGTGCGACATTGGTCCGCAGCGCCAGGTCCAAAGGGTCTGGCAGGGCCGTGGCGCAAGGCCACTTTCGTTTTCGCACTGCGGAAGGCGGGAATCCCCACCACCCCCTCTGCGACTTCCACGACGAGCAGAACGTCAGGGGTGCCGACTACCTCACCAGCTTCGCCAGCGACAAGTCCGCCCTGACAAGGGCGATTCGTGACTTGGTTTGTCGGGGGATTTCCGCCGGCATCTTCAGCCAGGCAGAAATGCGCGCCATGCGCCTGTGGTTCCTTGAGGAAAAGGCAGCGCGCACCATCCTTCTGGACGTGACGCCCGAGCAATTGCAGTGGTGCAGTGACATGCAAGCCACGAGAGCGATCAGGAACGCCGGCAGCTTGTCGTTCATCCCAGAACACGGCTCTTTGCCCGGCTTCGACTGGGAGGCCGCCGCCAAGCTCGAATGGGCACGCCGGAACGAGCCGCTTTTCAGCGAGATTGGCCCCCACGTCTACTTCCAGCGGCAATCGCTCGAGCGCCCCCTGCGCCTACTTGATCAGCATGCTGGCCAACAGGTGCTCGACCCTTCCGCGCTGCGCGAGAAATACGATGCGGCGTTGCACCTCGCGTCCTTTGCCGCGCACCACCTGTTCGAACCAGGGACGAAGCCACACGCCTTGGCTCGGGAACACCCCTACTACTGGAAACCCGCTGCAGCCCACCCTCTGCTTGCGCTGAGCGCCTTGCTGCTGTTCCTGAGCGCCTGGGATCTACAGCGCGCCAGCGCACTCTTCTGCCGCGTCAAAACGGCGCCGCCGGCACCAGATGATCTGCTGGGCAACCTGGTAGGCCTCAATCCATTCCATGACTACCAAGCCTGGCTGGTTATCAACGCCGCTCGTCGAATCGCCTCGAAGCGCACGGATACCCGGCCGGTGGCGGAGCAAGTCACTGAGGTAAAAGCTGAGATGCAAGCGCAGCACCGGATCTGGGCCGGCAGCAGCGAGCGTGATCTGTAAGGCTGTTGCCTTAAAATTTGCTCGCAAACGAGAGAGAAGATAAGGAGGTGGCTATGCCAATCGGACAGGTCAAGTGGTTCAATGATGCCAAGGGCTATGGCTTCATCACAGCGTCAGATGTCGATGGAGATGTGTTCGTACACTTCTCCTCGATCGAGATGACTGGCTTTCGGACCTTGGAGCCCGACACGAAGGTTGAATTTGATCTGGCCCGCTCCGACAAGGGCTACATAGCTCAGACGGTTCGTGTCGTAGGGCTGTCGGCTGTCGAGCCCGACAACATGGCTGCCTCCGCGTAGCGCAGCGGACAGAGGCATCTCAGAGCCTGGGCAGCACGTCCTGCTCAAAAATCTCCATAGGCGTCAGTCCATCGATACTGCAGTTCTTGCCATGCAAATCGTTCAGGCGCTCCTGATACCCACCAACCGCGATCAGCCCATAGCCCAAACGCCCGCCGTCCAAAGCTAGTTCTCGCGAGGGTAGTTGTGCCATCACTTCCAACATGGAGGCTTTCTCTCGCGACAGGAAGCTCTGGGCCGTATCGCCGCTCATCCTCAGTGCAGCCCGAGCTTCAGGAGAGACAAGTTCATTCGGCGTCACGCGGTAGGGACGAAACGCCTTGGTGGCCGCGATCGGAGGTAACCAGCGAACCATCGCGTCCAGGTCGTACATCTGATGCTTCACCGTGACATCGACCACGGTGAATGGCGGGGCCACCACAATCGCGTGCGGAGCCACAAACTGCCCTGTGTCGATCGAGTAGAAGTAGCGCGGCTCGACCGACACGGACCTTGGAAAGTAGATTGCCAGGTTGGACTTGGCGGTGTAGTTCCACACGCCCAGTTCGTCCAGCATCCGAGACAACACGCCCGAGGCCACCACGCACAGCCCGGGGCGCCCGTCACGTGCAACGCGACTTGCGATAGCCTCAGTCGCGGCCAGAATCTTTCGCTCGGCCTGCAGCAGCTCGTCAGCGGAATAGCTACGAGCCTCGACGAGGCGTGCGGCCATGTTCATGGCCGTGGGATCCAGCGCCTCAACGCGAAGGAACTCGGCTGTATCGTGCAACCCAGGCCTCGACGGATCGACTCCGCGCTGGGTGAACCAAGTTTCGAGTTGCTGTTGAGCTGTCGGGTTGCTCAAAGGCCAGAGCTTATCGGGCACCGAATTGCTGCCCGCCAGCAATTTGCGTCGTCTTGCCTCTCCCATGATTACTCTCCCGTTGCGCAGGAACGCAAAGGGTCCAAGTATCGAATATTTCACCACCGTGCCGTCATCAGGTGCGTCCCGTCCTGTGCACCTGCAGCATCGCCCTTACCAGCCTGGTCCGCTCCTGCAAAACATAAATCTCGCTGGTTGTCCTCTGACTGGAATGGCCCAGTACCTCCTGAACGACCCCGATCGGGGCGTCTTGAGCGATTGCCTGGCGCGCGAACGTGTGCCTGAGCCAATGCGTAGAGGCCGCCGCCAACCGATCAGCGTCCTGACGCCCCTGCTTGACCGCCAGGCGTGCCAGGCGCCGGAAGAACCGCTTGAGCAGCTTGTACAGGCCCGCCCGCCCCATCGCCACGCGAGCCTCGCCTCCGCGCTGGCCCACCGGCCCCTGCAGGGCTCCCAGCAGCGGGCGCTCCAAGTCGGCACAGCTGCCGGCGGCAGGGTTCACCTGGTCGACCAACTGGTGGAGCTCGAGCAGTTGGTCGACCAACGCGGCCGACATGGGCACGACACGGGGCTTCCCCCCCTTCCCCTCGACGTGAAGCAAGTAGGCCAGCTCCTCTTCAGTATGGCCCGAATCGGGCTCAGGCTCCAGATGGATCGGCTCCAAGGCCCCCATCCTGGCCCGGACGAGCTCATCGAGCCGAAGCCCTGTTTCCGTCAAGAGCCGCAGCAACGCAGCCAGGCGGCGGGCTCGTAGGCCCTGGGCCACGACGGGCACCTGCGCAAGGATCCACCGCCACTGCTCTGCGGTGAACCCTCGCTTGGCGTCCGCCGCCGGCGCCGGCAACTTCACCTGCTTCAAGACGGTGGCCATGGGGTTGGCCACCACGTAGCCGGCCTCCAGCCAGGCCGCGTACAGATTTCGCACCACGCCCAGTCCGTGACGCACGCTGACCGGATCCAGCCCACCACTTCGAAACGGCCGCCAGCTGGCAGCGCTACGAGGACGAACACCACCGCTGACCCAGCGCGCTGGCGGCCTGGTCAGGAAATCGCGATACGCGAGGCAGTCGGCCGTGGTCATGGCGGACAAGGCGCGGCTGCGCTCCAGAACCGCCCAAAGCACGAAACGCTCGATCTCCCTGCGATAGGTTTCCCAGGTCCTGGGCTGCCCCTCGTAAGGCCTGAGCCAGGCGTCCCACGCCTGCTGATCGCATTCGGCACCATAGGCATTCGGCCCCATCGCGCGAAAGCCGCCCGAACGGCCCTGCAGGGCCTGCGGGATACCCAACTGCTCTAGCGGCACGATGGCGGTGGCGACAATCTCTGCCACAGGCTTTGCCGCGGCTGCATCCAGCAACCCATGGCTTTGCAGCCATCCCAGAAGCCTATCGGCGCGGACTTGCCCCAGCCCCTGCACCTTGCGGTACCAAGTCGGCCCGCAGGCTGCCTGCAGGCGCACCAGGTCATCGACGGTGGCCACGCCGGCCAGAGCAAGGCGCCGGGATAGCGCAGCCGACACCCAGAGGGCAATACTGTCGGTAGGCAACAGCGGCTTGGCCAAGTAGGTCTGCAGCGTATTGAGCGCTCTCACCTGAGGGCTGATTTGCACCCCGTCTTGGGAAAAGGACTCCTGGTCACTTTCGTCACGGACCTGGTCCAGGCCGTAGTGCTCCCTCATGAGCTGCAGCAGCTCCTGCTCGCTGTAGAAATCGAGCTCCAACCCCTGCTCAGAGCAGAAGGTTTCAAGCGACGGCAATTCCACCAGCTTGGGCTTACTTTCGCGGCTCTGCAGCCTCTCAAGCACGTCGTCGATCCGCTGTTCAGGCGGCAGGCTGTCGTTCAGCGCCTGCGCATCGTCGAGCAGTTGCATCCACAGTCGAGCACGGGTTGCGCGCACATGCCTCAGGTCACCGCTTTCGCCTTGGAAGGCAAGGAAGCGGTCCCAGGCCTGAGCGAGGTCAAAGCCTTGGAGCCATGCTCTCAGGAAAGCGAAGTGAGGCAGGCCGAGGTGCTTCTGCCGGAGATCCTGGGTCGCGCTCCCGCGCGGCCGCCCTCGAGGGCGTGGCCGGTTCGGCTGATGGTCTGAAGCGGCAGAGGGGGCGAGCATGACGGTATCTCTCCGGCGGTGGAGCAGCCCTCTCGACCCCGATTATCCGAGATTCCAGGCTTGGGCCGCGCCCACCATGCGCATCTCTCCTTGCCTATGGTAGGTCTCGCACCATCTTGGTTGCCTCAGATACATCCTGACGAAACTGCCCCCATGGCGCCCCACTGCAATCCACCGTCAGGGCACTGATCGCATGCACGAAACGCGCCTTGTCGGCCTCAACAATGACGTTGGCCTCGATCAAGGTCGCCGCCAAACGCTCAAGCATTGCCTCACCTTCAGGGGGTCGCCTCAGAAAACGGAAAATAAAGCACGCTAAGCCGGTTGCAGCGGTCGTAGCGGCCTGAACTTGCCCGCGCCGATCTTGGCGCTGCTGC
>NZ_SNXW01000023.1 GCF_004362855.1 Aquabacterium commune | reverse complement strand
GAAAGTCAATGAAATCAACGATCTACCAACACCACCTCCGCGCCAGTGCTAGCTTTTCGTACCGTCACTTATTGCACTGAAAACGAGGAGACCCCTTGAACTGGTGGAGAGCCACGACTGCGACGCCGTGATCATGAGCGCCCACGGCAGCGGCAACGATGACGGCGATGTCGGGCGGGGTCTGGGTTCGGTGGCGCATCACCTGGTGCAGCACTGCCCGGTGGCCGTGACCATCGTGCGGCCGGCGCATCTTGGGGCACCCGAGGAGTCCTGAATTTTTTGCCGTCTGTTGGCCCCGCTGGGAAGCCTGGCCACCCTGGCTCCAACGAAGGCGCGTCCGAACGAATCTATCTCTCAGGGGAGAGGTTGGGTTCGTGAACTGTCGGGTGGGCATCGAAGGCACTGCCAAGCACCTTGTTGATCTGCTCCACGTCGAGGCTGGCGAACACAGTGTTGTGCCGGTCGGTCAGAGGCCCACCGCCCGGAACGACCGCCCCCACCTCGTCATGGCCGATGGCCTTGAACTTCCACGCACCCCGGATCCATTTCAGGTTGCCGACGTGGTCACCCCTCACGTTCCGCACCTGACAGGCGCCTTCGTGGACCGCGCCGACAGACCATGAGTTCATGCTTCGGGCCCTTTCAGAACAAGACCCGACTGCGCAAGGTTCCGGGAACATCGGCCAGCCTGGCCCGCGCCAGGGCCGCGTGTTCGGCATCGATGTCGATCACCACGTATCCCACATCTGCGTGGGTCTGCAGATACTGCGCGGCGATGTTGATGTGGAGGTCAGAGAAGACCTGGTTGATCTCCGCAAGCACACCCGGCACGTTGCGATGAACGTGCAGAAGACGGTATTTGCCGGGGTGGGCGGGCAGGGCGACTTCGGGGAAGTTGACCGACGAGGTCGAGGTCCCGTTGTCGCTGTACTTGACCAGCTTGGCTGCGACTTCGATACCGATGTTCTCCTGGGCCTCCACGGTGGACCCACCGATGTGCGGTGTCAGGATCACGTTGTCGAGGCCCCGCAGGGGCGACTCGAAGAGCTCCTCGTTGCTGCTCGGCTCCTCGGGGTACACATCGATGGCGGCGCCAGCCAGGCGCTTGCCTCGCAGGGCGTCGGCCAGAGCCTCGATGTCGACGACTGTCCCGCGTGATGCGTTGATCAGCACGCCGCCGTGCTTCATCGCGGCGATTTGAGCCGAACCCATCATCCATCGGGTGGCCGCGGTCTCGGGCACATGCAGGCTCACGACGTCGGCTAGAGCCAGCAGGTCTTCGAGACGTGCGACCTGGCTGGCATTGCCCAGGGGGAGCTTGTTCACGACGTCGAAGAAGATCACTTTCATGCCCAGGCCCTCGGCCAGCACCGAGAGCTGCGTGCCGATGGCGCCGTAACCCACGATGCCCAGGGTCTTGCCGCGTACCTCGAAGGCGCCATTTGCCGACTTGAGCCATCCGCCGCGATGCGCCGCGGCGCTCTTCTCGGGGATGCCGCGCATCAGCAGGATGGCTTCGGCCAGCACCAGCTCGGCCACCGATCGGGTGTTGGAGAAGGGCGCGTTGAAGACCGCGATGCCCAGATCCCGCGCCGCCTCCAGATCCACCTGGTTGGTGCCGATGCAGAAGCATCCCACTGCGGCCAGCCGGTTGGCATGCGCCAGCACGTGCCGGGGCAGCTGGGTGCGCGAACGAATACCCAGAAAGTGAACGCCACGGAGCTTGCTCTCAAGCGCTTCGCCGGACAGAGCGCCCGCGATGCTTTCTATCTGCGTGTACCCCGCCGCCTGGATCACGGCGACGGCCGATGGATGAATGCCTTCGAGCAGCAGGAACTTGATCTTGTCCTTGCTGGTCGAGGTCTCGGTTTCGGTCATAAGCACGTCACGGGTGGGTTGTTGCATGGTGACTGGATGGGATGAAAGCAGAAGCAGGGAATACTGGAGTCGGGGCTGGACAGTGCGTCAGCGTGGAAGGAGACCCACCGCTCGCGCCTGTTCGTCGGCGTGGTACGAGCTGCGGACCAGGGGACCGGAAGCCGCGTGCCTGAAGCCCATGCGGTTGGCCGCATCGGCATACATCATGAAGACATCGGGATGCACGTAGCGCCGCACGGGCATGTGGCCGCCGGTGGGCTGCAGATACTGGCCTATGGTCAGCATGTCGACGCCATGGGCGCGCAGCGCCTGCAGCACGTCCAGCACTTCCTCGTCGGTTTCGCCCAGGCCGACCATCAGACCGGATTTGGTGGGGATGCCGGGCTGCCGCGCCTTGAAGCTCTGCAGCAGGTTGAGGGTGTTCTGGAAGTCTGCGCCTGGGCGCGCTTCCTTGTACAGGCGCGGCACGGTTTCGATGTTGTGGTTCAGCACGTCGGGCGGCGCAGCGCACAGGATGTCCAGCGCCAGCTCGAGCCGGCCGCTGAAGTCGGGCGTCAGGATCTCGATGGTGGTGCTGGGCGCCAGCGCGCGTATGCGCTGGATGCACTGCACAAAATGGCCGGCGCCGCCGTCGCGCAAATCGTCACGATCGACCGAGGTGATGACGACGTAGTTGAGTTTCATCAGCGCGATGGTCTCGGCCAGGCGCTGCGGCTCGTCGGCGTCCAGCGGGTCGGGCCGGCCCGTGCTGACGTTGCAGAAGCGGCAGCGGCGCGTGCATTTGTCTCCCATGATCATGAAGGTCGCCGTGCCCTTGCTCCAGCACTCGCCGATGTTGGGGCAAGAGGCTTCCTCGCACACGGTGATCAGTTGATGGGCGCGCACGATGTCCTTGGTCTCGCGATAGCGGCCCGTCGGACTCGCCGCCTTGACGCGGATCCAGTCGGGCTTGGGCAGGCGGTCGTCGGGATTGGTCGCGTCGCGCTTGGTCTTGAGGGTGCCCCTTTGCTGGTCCGGCCGGGGGCTGATCGTGGACGCGTGCGGCAGCACCGACACGATGTTTCTGAAGCGGATGGTTTCAATATTCATGATGCTGTTGTCCTGGTTGACGCGCAAGCCGCAGTGCTACCCATTCACTCATTTCAATCCTTCAGTCAAAAAATCTGGATTTGGTGCGCATGCCCGTAATGAGCCGGGCACCACGCTCGTAGCTGACGTAGGACCAGAGCCACTGCGTCACGACGATCAGCCGATTGCGCACGCTGATCAGGAAGTAGACGTGAGCGATGCCCCATATCCACCATGCAAACCATCCCTTGAGCCGCAGGCGCCCGAACGCGATGACAGCGGTCTTGCGGCCGACCGTGGCGAGCAGGCCCCGGTCCCGATAGCGAAAGGGTGGCAGCGCGGTCTTGCCGGCGAGGTGCGCCTTGATGGCCTCGGCCACATAGGCCCCCTGCTGCTTGGCGACCGGGGCGATGCCGGGAAGTGGCTTGCCGGCAACATCCTGGACGAGCGCTGTGTCGCCGATGACGAAAACGTCGTCCATGCCGGGTGGCCGCAAATCGGGCCCGACCAACACACGACCAACCCGATCACCTGCCACGGCGAGCCAGTTGACAGCTGGCGAAGCAACGATCCCGGCCGCCCAGATCACCGTGCCAGCGGACACGCTCTCGTCGCCCAGCGTGACCCCGGTCGCACTGCAGTGCGTGACGGCCTTTTGCAGGCGCACATCCACGCCGACTCGCCGAAGCGCCCGTTCGGCATGGCTCGACAGTGGCTCTGGAAAGCCTGGCAGCAGGCGTGGCCCGGCCTCGACCAGCAGCACGTGCGTCTGCTGTGGATCGATGGAGCGGAAGTCGGCCGCGAGCGCCTTGCGCGCCAGCTCCACAACGGCGCCGGCCAGTTCGACCCCGGTCGGTCCGCCGCCCACGATGACGATGGTGAGGAGCCGTTCACGCTCGCGCGCATCGGATTCCATCTCCGCGCACTCGAAGGCGAGCAGCAGACGGCGGCGGATCTCCGTGGCATCGTCGATCGTCTTCAGGCCAGGCGCATGGGCGGCCCAACTGTCATTGCCAAAGTAGCCATGGGTCGCCCCGGTCGCGAGCACCAGGACGTCATAGCCAATGTGGTGGTGCGCCATGATCACGCGTTTTTGCACACAATCGACGCCCGTGACCGCGCCCAGCAGCACGCTCGTGTTGCGCTGGTCCCGCACCAGACTTCGAATGGGCCAGGCGATGTCTGCCGGCGACAGGCCGGCCGTGGCCACCTGGTAGAGCAGCGGCTGAAAGAGGTGGTGGTTTTCCCGGTCTATCAGGGTGATGTCCACCGGCGCCCTGGCGAGCCGCTTCGCGACACTGAGACCGGCGAAGCCGGCGCCAACGATGACCACGCGCGGGCGTTGGCCGTCCGCGCTGCTGCCGGGCATGGGTTGAAGCCGGCCTGGCTTTGGGGAATGCGCCGAATCGGTGGTCATGAACACGTTCCAAGATAGAAGGCACGTATGGCACCGCTGTTTCCGGCTTGCTGCCTGAGAGACGTGAAGACTTCGTGGGGCAGTCGTTTTGACATGCAGCTACTTTCTGATCACCCTGGCATCGAACCAGCGCGCGGGTAGAAGGGCTGCTTCCCCGCCGCGTGCTCCGTCGCATCGACAATGGCCGTGATCTCGGGCGCCACCCGTTTCACCATGACTTCGAAGCCCTCGCGCAGCGTCACCTGCGACGAGGCGCAGCCCTGGCAGCCGCCGCTCATGGTGATGAAGAGCCGGCCACCCTGCACCTCCACCAGCGATATCTTGCCGCCGTGACCGGCAATGGAGCGATTGACCTCCCGGTCCAGCAGTTCCTGAACCGCTGCCCCCAGTTCGGCGTCTGACCTGGCCAGCGTGCCGCTGGGAGCCACCGTCTCCAGGATCGCCGGCATGCCGCTGAGCAGCTGCGCTCGGATGGCCGAGCCTATGGCCGCTTTGAGTCCGGTCCAGGCAGCGTCCGGTGCCTTGCCGATGGTCACCACGTTCCCGGCAATCAGCACGCTGGCGACACTGCCAAGCGCAAACAGCCGCTCGCCCAGCGGCGACCCGGCTGCGCGTTCTCTGCCGGCAAAAAAGAAGGAACCGCCCGGATGCACGCTGCAGCTGACTGTGAATTTGCAGCTGTCGGGATCGACCAGCGATGCCTCGGCGCGTATGCTGATCGGCTGATCCGCCCGAATCCGATCCGGCGCCAGGGCTTCAGACATCTTCGACGCTTTGCAGACCAGCCCGTTCGCCCAGGGCACGCAGGTCGTTGAAGGCATAGATCCCGCTGTTGTGGCCGTCGTTCCAGTCGAACTGGATCGCGTAGTTGCCGATGCTGGTGATCTGGCGCGGGCTCACATCGGCCCGCACCGTCCGGGGGTCGAGCAGCTTGCGCCCGCTCATCTCCTCCACACAAAGGGCGCAGCGACAGGCCAGGCGCAGGTCGCGCACATCGAGGTCGTCGCGATGGCCGTCTTCCCACAGCAGCGACAAGGTGCGCGGATCGCGGCGCAGCAGGCCCACCGGGACGGTGCGCGCGCCCGCAGGCTGCACAGCGCCTTCCATCCAGGCTGGTGCACCCTCGTTGCTGTCCCACTTCCAGACAAAGGGCTTGAGCACCGTGACCGCCGCGTGCACCTGCTCGACCAGTGCGTCGGCGATGGCGGCATACACCCGTGCGCTGAGCGACGCCGGTTGCGCGACCACGATGGGACGTCCTTCATCGCCGCAGGTGACGACCTCGGCGGCCAGGGGCAAGGCTCCCAGGAACGGCACACCGAGTTCCTCGCTCATCAGCTCGCCGCCGCCGTGGCGGAAGATGTCCGTGGTTTCGCCGCAGTGCGGACAGGTGAAGGTGCGCATGTTCTCGACGATGCCGAGAATCGGGACCTGCACCTTCTCGAACATGCGCAAGCCCCGGCGGGCGATCTTCAGGCTCACGGCCTGGGGCGTCGTCACGATCACCATGCCCGACAGAGGCATGCTTTGCGCCAGCGTCAGCTGGGTGTCGCCGGTGCCGGGCGGAAGGTCCAGGATCAGATAATCCAGCTTGCCCCATTGCACGCCATCAACGAACATTTTGAGGTACTTCCCCACCATCGGCCCGCGCAGCACGGCCGGCTGGTCGTCGCCGGTCAGCATGCCCATGGACACGACCTTCAGCCCGTAGCGCTGGGCAGGGATCATCCGGCTGTCGGCCGTCATCTCGGGCGGTTCTCCGGTCGGTATGCCCAGCATGCCAGGGATGCTGGGGCCCAAGATGTCGGCGTCCACCAGCCCGACGCGCGCGCCGCGCTGCGCCAGCGCAAGCGCCAGATTGACGCTTACCGTCGATTTGCCGACGCCACCCTTGCCGCTGCCAACCGCGATGAGGTGACGGATGCCGGGCAGTTTCCCGGAGCCGGTGGCTGGCTGGGGCGGGTCGCCTTGCGGGGGCTGTTGTGCGGGGTCAGTTTTTTGCATTGCGGTGTTACCTGCCTTGTGAGTTCAGGGATGAAGAGTTGTCATGGCAGGGTGTCGCGTGGGCTGCCGGCCTGTCGCGGCGGCAGGCTACACCGACACCACGGCGAGTTCCGGCTCGATCGTGCGCACCAGGTTCTGGATCGCGGCCAGCGTGCCGGAGATCGAGCTCGGGCAGCTGCCGCAGGCACCCTGGTAGTGGATGCTGAGGTAGTTGCCGGCCAAGCCCACCACATGCAAGTCGCCGCCGTCGGCCTGCAGCGACGGCCGGATTCGCTCATCGAGCAGTTCGCTGATCACGTCCAGTCGCCCCTGGTCTTCCACGCTCATGTCGTCTATGGCCACGCGCGCTGCAAACACAGCAGCAGCAGACTGCGCAGCGGCCGCTGGCGCGGCGCGCAGCGGCACAGCAATCAGCCGCACCAGCTCCGGCCAGTCGGCGCCGCCGTCCTGCGTCACGGTCAGCCAACGGTCCACGTAAAACACGTTGCTGACATGGGGAATGGCGAACAGCGCCGAGGCCAGCGCGTCGCCGCTGGCTTGCTCTGCGTTCTCATAGGAATACGAAACACCCCAGGTCAGCGGCTCGTGAAGCGTGAACTTGACTGCGTTCGGATTCGGTGTGTCGTCTATTTCGGCAATCTTCGGCATTCAAGCCTCCTGAAGAAAATGCACCTCGCGGATGTGGCGCGAGGGCAATGGCAAGGTCATGAAGCCCCTGACGGATTGACCAGCGTCTGCAGCTCGCCCGACTCGTACATCTCTCGCACGATGTCGGCGCCGCCCACCAGTTCGCCGTTGACGTAGAGCTGCGGAATGGTGGGCCAGTTGGCATAGGCCTTGATACCGGTCCGGATTTCAGGGTCAGCCAGCACGTCGATGGCAGCAAAGTTGTGCACGCCGCAGGCCTTGAGTATCTGCACCGTGGCGCCTGAAAAGCCGCACTGCGGGAACTGCGGCGTTCCCTTCATGTAGAGCACCACGGCATTGCCATTGACTTGCGCGTGAATTGTTTCGTGGGTGTTCATGTGAGTTCCAAAGTTATTGAGGCATCGATTTCGCCCAGGCCTCGGGCGTGAAGGTTTGCAGCGACAGCGCGTGGATTTCCGAGCGCATGCGATCGCCCAGCGCCTGGTAAACCTGCTGGTGCTGCTGTACCCGGGTTTTCCCGGCGAACTGCGGGCTCACGACCAACGCCTCGAAGTGCTGGCCGTCATCGCCCAGCACCTGGGCGTGGTCGCAGGCCAAGCCGTTCACGATGTAGTTTTTCAGTTCATTTGCCGTCAGCATGTTGGCCTTTCAAGGGCGTAAACCGTCATAAAAATCTACGTTTCTGTGCTGGCCATGGCCTGCGAATTGAAAGCGGCCTGCAGCGTGTGCCACGGCAAAATCGCGCACTTGACGCGCGTGGGCAGATCTCGCACGCCGGCAAAAACCGCGAGCCGCCCGATCTGGTTGGGCTGGTTCAGGTCGAGCTTGCCGGTGGCCATGGCCAGAAATTCCTGGCTCAAGGCCTGGGCCTGCTCACGCGTCTTGCCTTTGACGGCGGCCGTCATCATCGAGGCCGATGCCTTGCAGATCGCGCAGGACTCGCCCTGGAAGGCGATCTGGTCGATGGTCTCGTCCTGCAATCGCAGTGCCACGCTGAGATGGTCGCCGCACAGCGGGTTGTGGCCCTCGGCGTGGTGGCTGGGGTGGGCCAAAGTGCCGTAGTTGCGCGGCTTTTTGTTGTGGTCCAGGATCACCTCCTGGTAGAGGGCTTTGTAGTCGGCCATTACGCAAACACCTGTCGAACGCTGCGGATGCCGGCAATCAGCGCATCCACCTCGGCCATGCTGTTGTAGAACGCAAACGAGGCGCGCGTGGTGGCTGGTACCTTGAAGCGCGTCATCACTGGCTGCGCGCAGTGGTGGCCGGTGCGCACCGCAATGCCGTCCTGGTTCAGCAGCGTGCCAACATCGTGCGGGTGGATGCCGTCCAGTGTGAAAGACAAGACGGCGGCCTTGTGCCGTGCAGTACCGATGAGACGCAAGCCGGGCAGCTCGCCCAGCAGGCCGGTGGCGTACTGCAGCAGCGCGTGCTCATGCCGGGCAATCGCGTCCATGCCGAGGGATGACAGGTAATCGACCGCCGCGCCCAGCCCGATGGCGGCAGCAATTGGCGGTGTGCCGGCCTCGAACTTGTGGGGGATGGTGTTGTAGACCGTCTTCTCGAACGACACCGACAGGATCATGTCGCCGCCGCCTTTGAAGGGCTGCATTTTTTCGAGCAGCGCCGCTTTGCCGTAGAGCACGCCAATGCCGGTCGGCCCGCACAGCTTGTGGCCCGAAAAGGCGTAGAAATCGCAGTCCAGGTCCTGCACGTCCACCGGCAGGTGCGGCACCGCCTGCGCGCCATCGACCAGCACCGGCACTCCGTGGCTGTGCGCCAGCGCAATCATCTGCTTGACCGGATTGATGCTGCCCAGGGCGTTGGAAACATGGCTCACGCCAACCAGCCTGGTGCGCGCGTTGAACAGCGGCTCGAACTGGTCCATGCACAGCTCGCCAGCATCGTTGATCGGCAGCACGCGGATGATCGCACCGGTTTCTTCGGCCAGCATCTGCCACGGGACGATGTTGGAATGGTGCTCCAGCGTGGTCAGGATGATTTCGTCACCGGCCTTGATGAACTTGCGGCCGTAGCCGTGCATCACCAGGTTGATGGCCTCGGTGGTGCCGCTGGTGAAGATCACCTCGCGCTCGTCGGGCGCATTGATGAAACGCTGCAACGTGACACGCGCTGCCTCGTAGGCTGCGGTTGCACGCTCAGACAGGGTGTGCACCGCGCGGTGGATGTTGGCGTGCTCTGTGCTTTGGTAGCGCGCGAGGCGGTCCATGACGGGCTGCGGCATCTGGCTCGACGCGGCATTGTCGAGGTAGACCAGGGGCTTGCCATCGACCATGGTCTGCAGGATGGGAAAGTCGGCGCGCACGCGCTCGACATCCAGATCGGTGGGCGCGGCGATCACAGCATTCAGGCGGGCGTTCATGGCAGGCCGCCGGTTCGCGCCAGCATGCGCTGCTGCAACTGGTGTTTCAAAGAGGCGAGGGGAATGCGATCGAGGATCTCGGCGCCGAAGGCGTAGGTCAGCAGCTGTCGCGCGGCGCTGTCCGACAGGCCGCGACTCTGCAGGTAAAACATTTCTTCAGCATCGAGCTGGCCAATCGTGGCGCCATGGGTGCATTTCACGTCGTCGGCAAAGATCTCCAGCTGCGGTTGGGTGTCGACCTGGGCCCGGCCGCTCAGCAGCAAGTTGCGGCTGGACTGCGCAGAGTCGGTGCGCTGGGCGCCGGGACGCACGATCACCTTGCCGTTGAACACCGCATGCGCGCTGTCGTCGGCAATGCACTTGTGCAGCTGGCGGCTGCTGCCGTGCGGCTGGGCGTGGTCGATGCAGCTGTGGGTGTCGGCCAACTGGCTGCCGGCCACCAGCGCGAGGCCGTGTACGGCGCACTCGGCACCCTCGTCCAGCAAAACCCGCAGGGAGTAGCGAGACAGCTGTGCGCCCATGGCCACGCTGACCGATTGGTAGTTCGCCGAGCGCCCCACGGACACTGCGCAGTTGGCAATGTGAAACGCCTGCGCAGCGTCGCGCTGCACGCGGACATGCGTGAGCTGTGCCTGCGCAGCCAGCACGATTTCCGTCACCGGATTCACCAGATAGGCCATGGCGGCTGAGTCCTGCAGCGCCACGTAGTCTTCAATCAGCGTCGCGCGGCTGCCCGCTTCGGCCAGCACCAGGCAGCGCGGGTGGCTGAGCGCGCCCGCCTGCGTCGCCACGAACAGCAGGTGCACCGGCTGCGCCAGCTCCATGTCGCGCGGCAGCACCACGACCGCAGCGTCCTGCACAAAGGCGGTGTTGAGCGCTGCAAACACGTTGTCGCCCAGCGCCTGCTGGCGACCCAGTTGCGCCACCAGCGCGGCCGTGTGGGTGGCCATGGCGGTCGGCAGGTCGCTCACGACCACCCCGCTATCAGGGGCCAGGCTGGACAACTGCGGCGCATGAACGCCATCCACAAACACAAGCCGGCAAGCGGCGTCATCAAGACAAAACGGCGCGATGTCCTCAAGCTGCAGCCGGCTTGCCTGGAGCACCGGCTGGAACTTCTGCTGGTGCAGCGGGGCCAGGTCGGTGAAGCGCCAGGCCTCGTCGCGCAGCGTAGGCATGGCAAGCGCACCCAGAGCCGCCTGGGCCTGTTCCCGCAGCGTGTTCACGTATGCCCACTGGCTTGGCGCCAGCAGCGGCTGACCGGCCAGCAGCGTGGCCAGGTGGTCCACCGTTGGCGGGCGCAGGGCGGTGGCGCTGCTCATGCATTGACCTCGTTGTGGCTTGCCGCTTCATGGTCGGCGCTGACCCAGTCGTAGCCGCGCGCCTCCAGGTCCAGCGCGAGCTCCTTGCCGCCGGTCTTGACGATGCGGCCGGCTTCCATCACGTGCACATAGTCGGGCACGATGTAGTTCAGCAGCCGCTGGTAATGCGTGACCAGGATGACGGCGTTGTCGGGGTTGCTGAGCTGGTTCACGCCCTGCGAGACGATGCGCAGCGCGTCAATGTCAAGACCGGAATCGGTCTCATCCAGAATCGCCAGCCGCGGCTCCAGCAGCGCCATCTGCAGGATTTCGTTGCGCTTTTTCTCACCGCCTGAAAAGCCTTCGTTGACGCTGCGATCCAGAAAATCGGGGCTCATCTCGAGCAGCTTCATTTTCTCGCGCACATGGTCGTCAAACTCCAGCGGGTCCAGTTCTTCCTGACCTCGCTGCGCCTGCAGTGTGTTGTAGCTCAGGCGCAAAAACTGGCTGTTGGCCACGCCGGGTATTTCAATCGGATACTGAAAACCCAGAAACACGCCCGCCAAAGCGCGCGCTTCGGGTGCCAGCGTCAGCAGGTCTTGACCCTCGAACTGCACGCTGCCGGCAGTGACTTGATAAGCCGTGTGGCCGGCCAGCACTTTGGCAAAGGTGCTCTTGCCCGAGCCATTGGGTCCCATGATGGCGTGGACCTCTCCGCGCCTGACCGTGAAGTCCAGGCCCTTGAGAATGTCGATGCCGTTGACGCTGGCGCACAGGCCGCGCACTTCAAGTAAAACCGGGTTGTTGGGGTGAATCATCCGACTGCTCCTTCGAGTTTGAAGCCGAGAAGCTGAGTCGCTTCGACCGCGAACTCCATCGGCAATTGTTGAAAAACATCCTTGCAGAATCCATTGATGATCATGGACACCGCCGCTTCGGCGCTGATGCCTCGCTGGGCAAAATAGAACAGCTGTTCCTCGCCGATCTTGGAGGTCGATGCCTCGTGCTCGACCTGGGCGCCGGGATTGCGCACCTGGATGTAGGGGAAGGTGTGTGCGCCCGATTTGTCGCCGATCAGCATCGAGTCGCACTGCGAATAGTTGCGCGCGCCAGTGGCCGTGGGCGCCACCTTGACCAGGCCGCGGTAACTGTTGCTTGACTGCCCGGCAGAGATGCCTTTGCTGACGATGGTGCTGCGTGTGTTCTTGCCCAGGTGGATCATCTTGGTGCCGGTGTCTGCCTGCTGGTGGTGGTTGGTCACCGCCACCGAATAGAACTCGCCGACCGAGTTGTCTCCGCTCAAAATAACCGATGGGTACTTCCAGGTGATGGCCGAGCCGGTTTCAACCTGCGTCCAGGAAATGCGCGAGTTCACGCCTTTTGCCAGGCCGCGTTTGGTGACAAAGTTGTAGATGCCTCCCACGCCGTTTTCATCGCCTGCATACCAGTTCTGCACCGTCGAGTATTTGATGTCTGCGTTGTCCAGTGCCACCAGTTCAACCACGGCCGCATGCAGCTGGTTGCTGCTGAAGGCGGGTGCGGTGCAGCCTTCGAGGTAGGACACGGTGGCGCCTTCTTCGGCCACGATCAGCGTGCGTTCGAACTGGCCCGACTCCTCGGTGTTGATGCGAAAGTAGGTGGACAAATCCATCGGGCACTTGACGCCTTTGGGGATGAAGCAGAACGAGCCGTCGGTGAACACCGCTGAGTTGAGCGCGGCGAAGTAGTTGTCGCCTGTCGGCACCACCGTGCCCAGGTACTTTTTCACCAGCTCCGGGTGTTCCAGCACGGCTTCGGACATCGAGCAAAAAATGATGCCCGCTTCGGCCAGCTTGGCCTTGTAGGTGGTGGCCACCGACACGCTGTCAAAGATCACATCGACCGCCACGCCGGCCAGCGCCATGCGCTCGTGCAGCGGCACACCGAGCTTCTCGAAGGTGCGCAGCAACTCGGGATCGACCTCATCCATGCTGCTGAGCTTGGGCTTCTTCTTCGGTGCAGCGTAGTAGCTGATGGCCTGAAAGTCGATCTTTGGGTAGTGCACATTGGGCCAGGCCGGCTCGCTCATTCGCAGCCAGACTTGATAGGCCTTGAGCCGGAATTCGAGCAGCCAGGCGGGCTCGTTTTTCTTGGCCGAAATCATGCGAATGGTGTCTTCGCTGAGGCCCTTGGGGGCGACATCGGATTCAATGTCCGCGACGAACCCATGCTTGTAGGGCTGGTTGACGAGTTGTTGCAGTAGTTCACTCATGGTGTTCCTTCTGGCGGGTTGTCTGGCTTGAGGAAAACGTGGGCGGCACAGCGCCTAAGTTTTGGTGGGACTGGCCGTTTTCTTGACGTTGAAGCTTTCACCGCAGCCGCACTGGCTGTCGACATTCGGGTTGTCGAACTTGAAGCTTTGTTTGAGGCCTTCGGTGACGAAGTCGATGTTCGAACCGTCGAGAACCACCAGGCTCTCGGAATCGACCACCACGAGCGCACCGTGTGACATGAAGCTGTGTTCGCCGGGGCGAATCTCATCGGCGAGTTCGAAGGTGTGGGCCAGCCCCGTACAGCCCACCTTCTTGATGCCGATGCGCAGCGCGATGCCCGAGCCGCGTTTTTCGAGCTGGCGCCGGATCTGCGCTGCGGCACGGTCAGTCAATGTCATCGTCATGGTCGATCCTTGTTTGAAAACCTGCGCACCAACAACCCCGGCGGGGCCCTTGCAGTGCATCGCTGGATCCGTCAGCTTCGATCGCGACCGGCTATGCAACTGTTGTCGCGGGATCCAACTCGTCGGGTCAAGACCGCTTTGCCAGCGTTGATACCCGAGTAATTAAGTCAATTATAGGCGTGTACGGGGTCGCTGCCTGGGTGTGCCAGTAATGGGGCGGATCAGAGCATGGACATTCGGGTCACCCCGGGCTGCCGAAGCCTTCAGGCCGACATGCGTTGCGATGCAACGATCGCCAAGCTCTGGAGCAGCCTTCGGAGAGGCGCGGCAGCGGCTCGCACAGAATGTGCTGAAAGTCGAAATGGGCAAAGTTCCGAGACTGGTGGAGCGCCCCGTAACGATCACCATCGTGCGGCGCCCGTGGATGCGACCGACGCCTCCATCCATACCGCTCCATCAACACCGAGCTGAGCTCAGAGATGTCGATCGCTCACCTGGTACGAGCCTGCGCTGGGGTCTCCTCGTTTTCAGTGCAATAAGTGACGGTACGCAAAGCTAGCACTGGCGCGGGGGTGGTCTGGGTAGACCGTTGATTTCATTGACTT
>NZ_SNXW01000022.1 GCF_004362855.1 Aquabacterium commune | reverse complement strand
AATCCAAGGCTGCTCTGCTTCATGGGCTCAATGGTCTCAGGCAATCAGGTCGGCGCCAAGCACGTGTCCGGGCGATTTATGCAGACCTTCCCTAACGTAACAAGGCACTGACTGGCAATGGGTTGTTGACGCATCGTAATCGATCGATTACGATGCGCCATGATCAGCGTGAAGGCACTACCCGAGTTCACCCGTTGGCTGGATGGCGTCCCTGATGCCAAAGTAAAGGCGGTTGTTGCTGCCCGTGTGCGGCGATTGTCCTTTGGCTTGCCTGGCGATGTTGCCCCGGTGGGTGAAGGGGTGTCGGAACTGCGCATCCACTTGGGGGCAGGCTGGCGCGTGTACTTCGTACAGCGCGGCAATGAGCTGATTGTGTTGCTCGCTGGTGGTACCAAGAAGAGCCAAGCGGCGGACATTCGCAAGGCCAAGACCCTGGCAAAGACGTTGGACTAAGGAGCACAAGATGAGCAAGCGTACAAAAGTGAGCGAGCTGACCGAGTTCGATGCTGCGCCTTACCTTGAATCGGAGGAGGCTGTTGCGGCCTATCTGACCGACGTGATGGAGGCTGGTGATCCTGCGTTGCTGGCGGCCGCCTTGGGGGACATCGCCCGTGCGCGCGGCATGACCGAGATCGCGAAAGCGTCAGGCATTGCTCGTGAGGCACTGTACAAAGCGCTGCGTGCCGATTCGCAACCCAGGTTCGATACGATCAGCAAGGTTTGCGCAGCCCTTGGCGTTCGGCTCGTCGCACAACCCATTCACGCATGAGCGGAGTTGCCTAAGGAAGGTCTGCATAAATCGCCCGGACACGTGCTTGGCGCCGACCTGATTGCCTGAGACCATAGTGTCCATGAAGCAAAGCAGCCTTGGATTGGGAACGTCGACGAAGCGCACCCGCCGCCGGGAGTTCCTCGACGAGATGGACCGGGTGGTGCCGTGGTCCGACCTGGTGGTGCAGATCGCGCCGTTCATGCCCGAGGGCAAGCGCGGCCGCCCGCCGTTTCCGGTGGAATCGCTGCTGCGCATTCACTTCATGCAGCAGTGGTTCACGCTGAGCGACCCGGCGATGGAAGAAGCGCTGCACGACATGAAGCGCCCCGGGTTTCGCGGAGGCTCCAACACTGGAGAATGGAGCCATGAAGAAGTCCTCGAAGTTTTCGCCTGAAGTCCGCGAGCGTGCCGTGCGCATGGTGCTGGAGCATCGGGCAGAGCATCCGTCGCAATGGGCGGCCATCGAATCGATTGCCGAGAAGATCGGATGCGTGCCCCAGACCCTGCACACCTGGGTGCGTCAGCACGAGGTCGATGCTGGCCAACGTGACGGCGTCTCGACGGCAGATGCCCAACGCATCAAAGACCTTGAGCGTGAGAACCGCGAACTGCGCAAGGCCAATGAGATCCTCAAGCTGGCCAGCGCGTTTTTCGCCCAGGCGGAGCTCGACCGCCGCATCAAGTCCTGAAGGCCTTCGTCGACCAGCACCGCAAGCAGTTTGGGGTCGAGTCGATCTGCCGTGTCTTGCAGATCGCCCCATCGGCATATTGGCTTCACGCCGCACGTCAGCGGCAACCTGCTTTGTGCTCGCTGCGCGCCCAGCGCGATACAGAGCTGGCACCGCAGGTTCAACGTGTGTGGCACGCCAACCTGCAGGTCTATGGCGCGGACAAGGTCTGGCTGCAACTCAATCGGGAGGGCATCACCGTGGCGCGGTGCACCGTCGAGCGGCTGATGCGCATGCAGGGCGTGCGTCGTGGCAAGGCGCAGCGCACCACCATCGCTGACCCGAAGGCCCCATGCCCACTCGATCGGGTCAATCGGCAGTTCCGGGCTGAGCGGCCCAATCAGCTGTGGGTCTCAGACTTCACCTACGTTTCGACCTGGCAAGGCTGGGTCTATGTGGCCTTCGTCATTGACGTGTTCAGCCGACGCATCGTGGGTTGGCGCCAGAGCAGTTCCATGCACACCGACTTCGTCCTCGACGCGCTAGAGCAGGCCCTGTACGACCGCAAGCCCTCAGAGGAGGATGGTCTGATTCATCATTCCGACCGAGGCTCGCAATACCTCTCGATTCGCTACAGCGAACGATTGGCCGAGGCTGGTATTGAGCCCTCAGTTGGTTCCAAAGGGGACAGCTATGACAACGCCCTTGCCGAGACCATCAACGGCTTGTACAAGGCCGAGGTCATTCATCGGCGTGGCCCGTGGAAGACCAAGCAGGCCGTCGAGCTGGCAACGCTGGAATGGGTCTCTTGGTTCAACCACCATCGATTGATGGGGCCGCTGGGCAACGTCCCGCCTGCTGAGTTCGAGGCAAACTACCACCAACAACGCGCTGGTCAGGCCGCGACCGTCTGACTTAAACCAACTGGCCTCCGCGAAACCCGGGGCGCTTCATACCGCATTGCCACCCAGCGGAGCCCTGCACTTGAGAATTCCGCCTATCTTTTCAAAATCGTCTTCGACCCTCAAAACTCCCTGCCCAAGAAAATCTATGAGGACCCAGTGGAACTCTTCGAGGCGGTTTCAGCGCGAATGAACGAGATCTTTCCACGCTGAAATGGCTCATCTTTTTAATGGACCGCACCACCGCCTGACACGTAAAAGAAGATGACTGCCGACGATCCATTACGCTTCGATGCTTGTGGCATTCAAAAGGTTCGATGTAATGCGGCTTGAGCGCGAAATTCAAGACTGGATCGTCCAACTGGTTGACGAGAACGGCTGGTCTGGCGGGAGCAATCTGTACAGCGTCCTGCGCTACGACAGCAGTCCTTTGAGTCAAGAGATGAAGGCGCAGGTCGAGCGGTTTGACGTAGCAGCTTTAGCACCATCCCGGCATAGGGCAGTCCCTGAAGCCTGTCGTGTGCTCCGGAGCCTAGTCGAACCAAGGCTCTTAAGCTCCGACACGAACATCGCCGTAATACCTGGGCAGACTCTCAAGCCTGACCTCGTACTGGAGGATGTCATCAGTGGCGCCTACGTCATCGTGGAACTCAAGCGCAGCAAAAAGGCTGCACGTGAGTTCGCAACTGAATTGCTTGCTTACGCCAACTGCCTCATCCAACAGCGTCCGGGTTCAACAGTATTCCTTGTGCTCGTGTCCACAAGTTGGGCTCCACTCGAGCAATTTGCCTTTGCAGAATTGGCGCGGCGCAACATCCCCGTGCTGGCATTGGAATACCGCGAAGAGCCCCCTGGCGAGGGCTCACCAACGCTATGGGTCCGGTCTGACCTATTGCCCATCGCGAGCGTCAACTCGTTTCCTTCTAACGCTTTGCTGGTTGACACCAAGGTCTTCTGGCTACCGCAAAGCTGGCAGCTAGGCTGGTCCAATTCTGCGCCGTGGATGAACCGTATTGAGCACGCTGTCGGGGCTCTAGTTCGAGAAGCTGAGCAAGGGCACGCATCTGGATTCGTGCTCATTTGGTACTTGCCCCATGAGGTGCCGAGTCAGGTTGGCAACAGGCCAGAGGTCCGCGTGTTTGTCTCTGTTGCAATTCGCAACCCATCACACTCCAAGGCATACGATGAGTTCAATGATGAACAGGAGAGCAGAGACTTCACCAGGCCTCACGATCCTTATGCATCCATAGACGACACAGCAGTGCGGCTTTTGCTCAACCTTGAGCTTGGAAGAGGGGTCCAGTCTTTCTCATCCGAGAGCGAAGGGACATGGGATGATCTTCGCGCTCGTCTAGAGCGCGAAAACGCCTGCATCCTGCGCTTCGACGGATTTGGCGAAATCGGTTATCAGGTGAGCAGGTGGCGCACACAGAAGCGCTATTCGCTGCATCCTTTGGTACCGGACATCACTGTGTTGCCCGCTTGGCACCCACTGACTTGGCTTGCAGCCTTAGAGTCACTAATCGATTTGGGCGAACAGGAAGACGGAGATTCGCTCGCTTGGCATGCGTTTCGCCTCGGTGAAGGACTCAGCAAAATTGCTAACCCGTACTTGGCGCCGCACAAGGGCCGCCATTTCGGAAATACAGCGGCCCAGGCTCGCTTTGCCCGTACCTGGTGCGATTTCTTCGCCACGCACAAAGGCGCCCCCAACCTTTCGACTCAGATCGACAACTCCGGATTTCGCTGCCCGCAGATTCAGCAGGAGCTCGCAATCCGCTTTGCATCCAGCCGCATCGCGGAGGAAGGTGAGTTGGCCAACCTATGCTTTGCCTTAGGGTATCAAGCAGGCTCAGGATGCGACAACATCGACTACTTGGTGAGCCAGCGACACAAGCTGCGCAATGATGGCATCTGCCTTCCTCAGAAGCTTGATGCAAGGCTCGATGAGCTAGATCGACACTACAAGCAACGCTTTCGACCTAGCACCACTATGTGGGTGCCACCCCGCTCTGAACGCTAGAGCACTGGGAGTTCTTCAGCGCACCTTGTCTCAGACTCTATTGCCTCGTCTCAGACTATGTTGCGCTGTCTCAGACTCTATTGCCCGTGAACAAAATGGTTGCTCAGAATAAAGTTGTGAAATGACATTCAACATCCACGCGCCTTACAAACGAGTTGCCCGGAAAACCGCATTCCGTAAAGTTGCGAATTCGGCACCACTCAGCGCCGCTCAATGAGAGCGTCTCGCAATAAAGTTGAGAACGCAAAGGCCCAAATCTTCATCAGTTGGCAGACACATCCTGACATCTTCGTTGGTCTCAGCCCTCGACATGAATGACCTCCCCCTGGAAAATTGTGCTCATGGGTTACCAAACTCCAATGATTGCTGGCGCCTTCAGAACCAGTGGCTTGCGAGCATCAATACCGTTCCCACCAATGCCAATTGATGGCAATGGCTTCGGCGGCTTACGAAACCATGCCATGCAGATTCTGACCAAGTCTTGGAACATAAGCTCTTGGTTTTCTATGATGTCATTGGCAAGAGCTGCGTCGTGCGCACAGAAGAAATCACCCTGGTGCTGGATCGCCTGTAGGTGCGGTTGGCGATCATCCAATCGCTTCTGAAGCATATTGCTGGGGACATTGAAAGGGATGCCATCTTCCTTCAGCGCGGCCCCCATGATTGGTGCCATAAAGTCGATCAACCAGCCGTCGCACTCAACCCATGCGTGGAAGCCATTGACGTCGTAGACCCACTCGTCACCCTTCTGACGCCCGTACACGACGACGTTGGCCTTGGCTTCATCAACCATCAGTGCCATGCTGCCCATGCTGATGGTCGCCTTCAAGCCGTAGTGCTCACGAAGGATCAACGCGCCAACAGAGGCAAAAAACGAGCAGGCCCGATGGGTCCGGGCGTTACCGGACGCCTCAAGGACGCTGTAGATGACCTGATAGATGCGCTGATAGTCCGCCAGAGGAAGAAGGGGGCGTTTTCTCACTGGATTTTGGCTTTAGATTGCAGAATTGCCCTCCCGCCACTGAGGCGGGCGTGGTCAGGGCACTTGCTCAGCATTCTCCCGCAAGTTGGCGCACCGTCGATGTAAGACCCATCGCTGGTTTGCGGCACACGCGCCGCCCCCAACGACTGTTTGAATCTGTAAACTTGGGTTCGAGCACGGTGCCTTTCCCAGGCCAACTTAGGTTGGATCCCGTCGCTTTCGCCTATCGTCGAGACCGTAAAGAGGCATAGAGCCAATGAGCTGCTCAGACATCGCGAGTCGCTTCTTTCGTTCCTCGACACCGATTGCCTGTGACACATAGAACAGCGCGGATCGGGCCATCTGCATGACTCGTATCGCTTTGGCTTCGAGTTCATCGCTGCCGATGGATATGCCGAATCCACTATTGTTCGCGCCGTTGATCATGAAGGGCTTGGCCCAACCTTCGCTCACACGCAGATAGGTGTGTTCTAGCGCGTTGCGGATAACGTGCAGCTCACGAGCATCGGCAGCGGTGGTCTTCTTGAGCTGCTCGTCGAACAGTTCCTTCGACAACCAGAACAAGCCACGCAGTGGCAGGTTATCCAGTTTGTCGAACTGCGGTAGCAGGCGCGCTTTGCCCTCGACCATCCACACGTTCTTGAAGCTAACCTTGTCTTGTGTCTTGCCTAAATTCCAGTAGCGATCAACGAGAAAGGCTACCTTATCAAGCAGGGAATATGCGACGCGGAAGGCCGTGCGGACTCGCTCACTTGCCAGCGAATAGAGCGGATAGTCGAGCGTGTCAGTGAGTGCGACCCCGCGATCAGAGAAGTGGATCTGTGTGCTGCTTACCCCCTCGAACAGCATGAAACGCGCCGACGCGTACTCCTGCTTCATCTGACTGAAGAAGCCAACGATTGGCGGGGGCAGATGTCCGCTTGAACGGTCACCCAGCTTCTCGATCAGGGGCGGCAGCATGAGATCATCGGTCGCCGCTGCAAAATGCGGACCAAGATCGTTCAATGGGCACAGAAAGAGACGGTGCTCAAGGCACCAGCGACGATAGGCGCGTTCGATCTTCGACTGGCCTTTGGTGCCGTGATTGAGGTCCTGCATCGCCCGAACCGCATCGACATCGACCGCCTCGACGAGTGCCGATGCCTGACCGGCGAAGTAGGCAATAGCACTTTGCGAGTCAACGGAATCGAAAAATGCATCCTCGCCCATCGCCAGACGAAAACTATCTACCGCATGCAAAGCAAGGATCGCGCGCTCGCGATCATCGACCACCATACCGGCATAACTTTTAAGGCCACAGCCTCGATTGCCCCACGCCATCGCAAAGTTCGGGATGACCTCTAGGGCCGCATCCCACACGGCAACCGCATCAATCGTACGCCCGACCATATTCAGAAGATTCGCTTGGTTGGTGAGAATCTGGCAGCGACGAACTTTGTCGAGGCCCTCAAAACCGGCATGATTTGAGGCACGCGACAGTGCAAGCAACTCTGCTTGCCGTTCAAGCGATTCCCAAGACCAGGATTGGCGAACGTTAGCTACGTGCGACAGTGCCGCCCAGGCGTTGGCTCGGAAATATTCGACCAGCGCAGCATCGGTGTCGATGAGTTCACGCTTGGCGAGTTCGTCGAGCAAATATAGGGCACGTTTGGCGCCGCGCTCAAAAGACGTGTCGGCGGCATCGTCGATCAATTGGCCGATGTGTGCTAACGCCTCTGCGTCGCTCATCCTCGTGATGCTGCGTTCGCACTGCTTATTGAGCCGATTGAAATCAGGGTTGGTCATCATTGCCTTCGTCGCTTCATTGACGGCTGGGTTTCTGTGGCATTCCGCATACTTCGCACGACCGCAACCAATAGCCGCCGTTCCCACCGAGATCACATTCGAGCAGCGCCACCAGGTATATTCCGCTGCCCCAGCGCCCACGGCAACAACTTGGCAATGTTGAGCGCATCATCCAGCGCCCGATGGTGAGCGCCCTCAAGAGCTAAACCCGCAAGCTCACACCCCTTCACCATGCCGACTTCCTTTCCAATGCGCTGCGCCTTGGCAAAAAGCCGCTTGATGTTTTGATGATCCATTCCGATCGGGTCCGGGACTGCCTGGCGTTGGCATTCACGTTCAATCTGCTTGCGGTCATAAGCACCCCAACTGCCCCAGTAGGACGTCGGCGTGCGGTGCCGCAGCACAAACCGTTGAAGATCAAGTGCGACCGTTGAGAACGGTTCAGCCTGATCGATCGAGCTCTGCTCAATGCCCAGCAAGTCCACGCAGAACTTCGTCAGCGTGGGTCGGACCAGCGGCCGGACAAATGCCTGAAACCGATCGACAACAACCCCGTCGCACGTCGCCCAGCACGCACCAATCTCAATGATCTCCATGGACTCAGGGGGAATGCTTCCGTCGTCGGCACACGTGGCCTCCAAGTCAACGATCAGAATCACGTTCTCTTCTCCATGGCAAAACTCTCAGAAAGCCGAACAAACGAGATTCATATAACTGTGATCGTTTCAGCGCGTAGCGAGCAATAGCCATTGCTCAGAGCTCAGAGGCATCCACGACTGCCCTGCTCACCAAGGCCGCAGTGACACCCAGCACCATGGTCGCCGTCGATCGATCGTATCGACCCAACTCCATGTCGCTTTCGTGATGGTGCGCCAGATGTGTGTAATTCATCGTCACCTGGCGCAAGACCAGCTCGCGCTGCGCCAGGCTTAAGGCCTTAGGGTTGCCCTTGAATTCCCGCATGGCCTGCGCTTGGGCATCTGCCGCTTCCGAACCATCGCTCAGGCTCTCAAGCGCAAGCCGACAAGTGGCAACAACCTCGTCGTAGTGCCCTTTGACAAGGTGGGCCTTCGCGCGCTGCAAATACTTCGCAGGCGAGGGAGCATTCGCTAAGGAAGATGCTGGCAACGGCACCTCAAAAAGCAGCGTTCGCCCATACCCAGAATGGTCAAGTGCCGCAATCCAGTCTGACTGACTGATACGACAGTCGATCACCCGCTGCAAGGCTTCTGCCTTGCCCTCATGCCACGCCGTGCCTTGGATGCGCATGGTGAGAACAAGGCCTTGGCCACCACGGGATCGCTCAACTGCCTCCATAGCGCCTTGAGAAAGCACAACGTCGTATAGGAGCCCCATTTCGCTCGGGCAGGAACTCACCCGAAACGGAATCGTCACCTCAGGCACCGCGTAACCGATGCCAAGCGCCTCAGCGCCGACAATTGAGACAAAGGCGGGCGCAAGGCAAACGGTGGGCCCCCCTTCAGCCCAAGGCTGTACGTTGAACATAACGCTCAGGCGAATACCGAAACCTCCGGCCATTTTGATCCCGTGCACGGAAGAAAAGCGCACGTCAGCGATGGCGCGGCCATTGAAAGACAAAGACATCAGTTGAACTCCCCGAAAAACTCGCTGCACCCAGCCGGACGGGCAAGGTGAACCTTGTCAGGAAAAATGCTGCCCATCTCCCCTGTACTTTAGGCATCATCCTCGCACGGGTTTGATCCGACAGGTAGGGACACGCTGAAGCCCAACAATGCGCTTAGATCTGCAGCCATCTATTCCCAATCTGCCAAGCCTCTTGCCAGATGAGACGCTTTATAGCTGGTGCGGCGCCGTCCACATGTGGAATGGGAATACCAGTGCACTTCAGACAAGCCGCCAGCTTTTTGGAGCCCCGTACAGCGGGCTCCTTCATGACTTCCCGTCGCAACTCAACCAGCTCGCGGAGCGAACGGCATCAGTGCTGGGGCCGAGCAGGGAGATCGCGCTCAGGCACACGCTCCTTGGATATTTCCTGCCCTGGGTTGCCCCCGATCTGAGCGAAATGATCATCAGTGCCGTCACGACCGGCAGTGCGCCCCATTTGAAGATGCAACTCGGCATCACAGCAAGCCGAGTTGGAGGACTTCACCCACTCAAGGGTTGTCTTGAATGCTTTGACGAAGACGAGCAGCAGTTCGGCCGCGCGTACTGGCACGTGAGCCATCAATGTCCATCAACCATGGTCTGCGTGAGGCACCGAACAGCGCTGTACGTGGTACGCCACCACAACACGCCGGTTCACCGCCGAGGATGGATCCTGCCTCGCTCAGGGCTAGCCAAAGATTGGTCAGCAGTTGAGATTGGGAACAGCACACAACTGGCCATATTGACTCGACTAGCCCAGTTCTCTGCGCACGCCATTCAAAGCGCCCCAGCGAGCTTCACACCTGACCGGCTGGCTTCAACCTATCAATTGGCACTGGAAGCCAAGGGGGCCTTAACAAGGGGAGGCAGCCTGCGATCACCGCAACTCGACGCCCTCGTAGAAGCAACCTATGACGGGCTACACGGACTGCGCGGATTCACCGCCTTTCAGGCGATTGCAGGCCCGGCATCAAATGCCGCTGCGAGTCTCTCTCGAAGACGGCCTCGCAAAGGGCACCCATTCAAACACCTGCTTCTCATCACAATGCTGTTCGAAAGCTGGGAAGAGTTCCAGTCTCAATATGTAGATGCAGAGGCAGCGACGGAAAGAAGATCCAAGATCGAACCCACTGAAGGAGTACCCCACCTCCCAGCAGATCGAGACTTGTTCCTTCGTCTGATGAAGGAACAAGGTCTATCCGCTACGGCAGCCGCCCAGTTGGTCGGGATCACAACAACGACTGGCATCACCTGGGCAAAGGCTCATGGTCTGACCGTGTCATCCAGACCAAAGAGCCTCAACGCCAAGCTACTGAAGCAGGTTCGCGCTCTTCTCGTTAGAGGCATTGACAAACAGGAGATAACGAAAAAAACGGGCATCTCCGAAACATCGCTGAACCGCTTGATTGTCAGCGAACCAGAAGTGGCGCAAGCCTGGCGATCCGCTCGCCTTCAAAAGACCCGCGATTTGCATAGGGCCAACTTCCTGTCACTGCTCCAGACCCACAAAGGGGTCCCCATCAGGGTACTGCGAAAAATCCCGGGAAATGGCTATGCGTGGCTGTACCGCAATGACAGACCGTGGCTTGAACAGGCCCTCCCATTCGTCGAACCACGTTGTTAGGCTGGGTTGACAGTCAGCGGTCTATTTGCATATTATGCAGATACCCCTTGCATGAGCTACCCTGATTGAAGCCCACCACTGAAGAACTTCTCCTGCTCAGAAGCCTGGCCGACATGGTCAGATCCAAGGAGGCCACTCAGGAGCAAATCGCCTCCGAGACAGGCGTTCATCAAAGCCAAGTGAGTCGAATCCTGTCTGGGCAGATCAGGAGGATGTCACCAAATGCATTGATGATATGCAAATATGCAAAATTATCAGTGCCATCCAGAAGCACTCAATCCCACGACTATCGAAACATGCTGACAGACGCAGTGCTTCGGGCGTGGGACGGAACACCTCAACACGCGCGAGCGTTGTGCCTGGCGCTAGAAGCGCTGAGGGAAGTGCAGACGTCCTTTCAGCAGAGAGAGCCAAATGGTCGTTAACCTTCCGTCACCCCTCCCCGACCAGACCATCGAAAGTTGGGCGACATTGATCTGGTTACGGAATGGTTGGGCCAACTGGGCATCAGCTTCAAAAGCGATGTTTGGAAGCGCCCAGGTAAAGGTTGATAGCCCCTGGCATGGCGGCTTCGCACCATTCTTGAGGTTCCTGAACGGCGCCGCATACAACGAGCTAAGCGGACTGAAAGAAGCGCACGGATACCTACCCCTCCTCAAGCCGTTCTTGCACCCCTCATCCTATGCCTCGGTGCTAGCCTCAGAGACGGCCACTCGGCCGCGCTGTATCGCACAAGGGCCACTGGGTGGGCTCATCAAGCGCACGGCCAACTATTGCCCAGCATGCGTATCAGACGAGCTTGACAGGCATGGCTTTGCTTTTATGCATCGGGCACATCAGATCCTAGGCGTGGCCATCTGCGCGCAACATGAAGCCCGACTGCTCACCGTCGCAAGCCCGAGCAATGACCAACTTGTTGAACGAGGCGTGCTCCCCCAGCAGTGCGAAGAAAGCTGGCAATTTCAATCCGAACAGGATGACTGCAACGTCACTGAGGGGATGCGCCGCTATGCGGCTTTTGCTGCAGCAGCAATGCACCAACAACTGCCAGCCACCTCCGTATGGGAGCGACTTGAAGTGTTTGCCGAACGGCTGGGCATCAACCCCAAGGTCAGCGCAAGTTGCCAACTCGGTGCTTCACTATTGGCCAGCCGCGTCCAAGTCATGTTCCCCCACGCAATTCTCAGGGAACTCAATGCTGAGTTCCTATTGGAACTTGACGCCCATATTCCAGGCGTCCTCATGGGAAATTCGGCATGGGCACAAAGTGCAACGATAAATTTGCTTGTTATTGCCACCCTATTCACCGATCCGGATGATTTCTCATCTTCAGTGCGCCGACATCAAGAAAAATCCTTGAGTGCCGCAGAAGATCTCAACATTGAGAGATCCTTGCCCCCTCCATTCGGACTGATCAGAGACCTGCTGAGAGTTCAACCTATCAAAAACATACAAACCAAATATGGTGTATCGCAGGGAAACGTGATCACGTTCCTTGAAAGCAGAGCGGCCATAAACGTGAGAAGACAAGCACGACTGCAAGATGCAGCCCAAAAGAAGGCCATCGCCGAAGCCTCACGATTCTTCAGTCGATCCGGAAAACGTGAATTGTGGGAGTTCGCCAAAATGCGCCGAAATGAGCACTGGCTCGCCACCAGCTCGCCCATTTCAACTCCTCAACGCCCTGCTGAAACCAGCAGCCTAAGCGTGCAAGCTAGGACTGCTTGCTGATTTTGTCTCGTATCGATGACAGATTTGGAACCAACACATCTATAGCACCGCTTCGAAGGTCTTCCGGTTTGGCCGAGGCTTTTACAGCGGCATTGGCCTTGGTTCGATTTTTCTTTGTTGTGACAGCGGACGAATGCTTGCGGCGCAATCGCTCATGAACCGAGTGGTATGCCCGCACACTTTCCGCGTCGTCCCCCCCTGTTGCTGACAAGCTCTCCCTACCAGGGTTGCAGGCAGGAAAATCCAATGGGTCAATTTTCCCCCACATTAATCCGTAGGCCTCCCATGGGACGTCAATGTACCGCGATAATTTCATAGGGTCTTTCTGTTCAAACCCCTCGATCAAATCCTTACAACGCTTGAAAGAAAGAGACTCATCTCTATAGCGCCAAATGTGTTCTTCTTGGACGCGCTTATCGCCCATCTGCATTGCAATTCGTTGGGCCCCTTCAACAGCCTTCCACAAGAAATCAGGAATTCCTGCGGAACACGCATATAACGCAGCGTCGATGGATGGAGTAAATGGCGTCTTAATTGCCATCACGTTGTGACTCCACAATCCTGCTGCAAGCCCCTCGCTCCAGTCGTCGTCACCGCGATCCAGAGGCATCAGGTGGACGCCCTCAGCTGCAGTCAATCTTCGTATGTCTTGACTGTGATCTGCCAACCCTTCAAACGCGAGCGGATTTCCAACAAAAACAATCGGTATGCCAAAATTCAGCAGCCTGAGCAACATCAATAGCATCTCATCACGGTAGGGTGATTGAGAAAAATTACGCGGCTGTAGTTCTTCAATCACAAGCAGGCCAACACTGTGTTGCGTCAACAGTATGCCGACCTCAATTGCCAGCTTCTCTATCGTCCAGATCCTTGGCACAGCATATTGAGTTCGGTACTCAGTCCCCAACACCCCGTCAAGCGCGGCCAATATTGCATATAAAAGCCCGCCTCGATGCACAGGCATCGGCACGATCAAATACGTGACCTGCACGTGTCGATGCCATCCCGCCGCTTCGGATGCACTGTGCTCATAGCGTTGAGGAACAAGGCTGCAGATTCGCTCAACGATAGTGGACTTGCCCAGGCCGGTGCACCCTTCGACAATCAGCGCGTCGGCAAACTTTGGCAACCAAGGTGCGGTATCGAGAGTCTTCCCTCTCAAAGCCAGTTTCGTCACAACCTGTCGCCGTAGTGCTGCAACAGTTGGATTGCGGTATGCGTACGAGTGGCGCCACACCCTTTGGATTGACTGCGCAACCTGTACCGCCCGTTCTGTGGGCTCTAAGCGGCTTCGAATGAAGGACAGCAACAAGTCCTGTGACTCCTCGTTTAAGCCATGAACTGGTAGACCTTCGAGAGGATCGTGGGCAAGGCGAGATGGCCACGATGCCAGCTCTATGTAGGGCCCAAGAGGCTCAAGCAGTGGGTTACTAGCATGCAGTACATCTGCGCCACGCAATACATCATCGGTAGGCATGTTCATCGTTGAGCCCTCGCTCTGCGGAATGCCGACAATGCCGTATCCACTTTGCCTACGGTGGTGACATTTTCGGTGGAGAGCAATGTCCCACGATCAGCCTCTTGTTTCGCCTCGGTTAACTCATTACCCGGAACAAGGCGGGGGGCACGATCAATAGGATCAATCAGCTTCCCGATTAACCCCGCCTCTTCAGCCCTGTTTTCGGATATGTTTGATCGAAGCTCGGTTTTGGTTACCTTTCTTCCAAGAGAATTAATCTCATCCCTCTTGGCAGCACGAGCCCTCAAATTTACATCAAGGATGCCAAATAGCAAATCTGACGCCGCCTGGTCCTGCACCGATTTATCAACAATTCTGGCCACGTTCTGCTCATCTTGCATTGCAAGACTATCGTGCATAGTACCCTCCCGAAGCAGGAGTATGTCATTCGAAAGGTTCGTTAATGGATGTATGCCCAACTCATCCAGATACCATATTCTCTCAAGATTGTCTGGATCAACCCTCACCTTCACCACGAACGACTTAACTCCACCACGGTGCCAATTAAGCTCCATCGCGCGCGGGCCGCTGAATCTATGCCCTAACACAACCTCATTTTTTAAACCACGATCCGGCCGCAACAGAAAAACACCGTTCTGACGAACAACTGCGTTCATTTCAGGCAACAACTTCGCACGCAACAGATCAATGTCCATGGCAGGTGATGAAATCCTATTGTTTTTTACGCACCAAGCATAAATGGCCGCCCTATTGGGAGCAACGCCATCTCTTCGCATTTCCGTACGAAATGGATGTCGGCTCATGAAGTCTGTCGCGTCATGGTGGCAGTTGTAGTAGACAATGGCCCTCAGCAGCTCCCTCATATACTCAAACCATGTCCAACATGCTGCAATGGCAGAGTGATTCTCACCTCGTTCCCGCTGTCGCCCATGCGTCCAGCCATCTCCCTTGTTATCCACTAGACGGTGAATACTATGATGCCCACCTTCGACAGGGCCCTTCCGTTCGGATCTACGACGCTCAACAAACTCGATAGCGGAATTAACGGACGTCATCGCATGAATTGACCCCTTATTCCTCAACTCGCCATTGTCGGCCAAGAGTTTTCTAAATTGAACTGCTGGAACTTGTTCATTAGTTATTGCAACGCCAAATCGCCCAAAGTATCCAACCTTGTTCATAGCCGCATTCAGCACCGCCATTTGTGCCGTACGTCCGCTGGGGGCCTCCAATCCACAATACACGCCGCAAATCACGTCCGACATACCTTCATGCACCATGATTCGATGACATGCGCCCAATGCCTTTAATCGAGACGTCAATGAAACTATTGCCTGGTCGGTCGAGGTCGCATCCAAGATCCCCATTTGCCCGACCCCGACCAGACCGTCAAAGACGGTACCGAGTTTCGGCCTGTACCTCTTCTCCCACTCACTCTGACGCAAGAGAAGCTCAAATGCTGATTTACCGCACTCATCTCTCGGCCCCCAATATCTAAATTGTGCAAGCGTCGGCCTCATGTGTGCTGGAAGCAACCGTGGCAATTCCTGGCCGTCAACGATATGCGCCCCATCAGCCCACCAAGCGCCGCAAGTCAGTAGCCATGCCTCCTGAACAGAGCGCCCCTCTTTCAAGAAGGCGCTCCATCCCAAAGCCAATCTCTGCTTGTCAATTTCAGACAAGTGAATCCCAGGCGAAGGGATAAGTCCATCAAGGAACGCCCCATTTTTTCTCCCCAGCCGATCCGATTTCTGGGGTTCTCTTTGCTTCCCAGCTCCTCCACATTTAGGTGTAGCGGGCAGCAACGAATTCTTTCCGCATGCAAGCGCCAAAACACGATGCAGGGCGTTGTATAGATCCCGGGGCTGTCGACCAATCTCTGCTGAGCGCTCCTGAATCATTCCGGTCAGCACAACTGTCTCAAAAGCGTCAGCCGGAGCTGCTTCAACATATTCCAGTAGTGGTTTGATCCAAGCCCACTCCCTGTCCCGAGTTTGCAGCAACGCACAATCAGATCGCTCCCGTCGCTTCGTCTCAGACGTTCGACGGGGATAGCGCTCACGGATGGCATCGTCTGATAGATGAGCCAAGGGCGGCGGTGCCGGCCTCGTGATCACAATCGCGCCCGATGCCAATGCCGACTCGACTAGCGACAGTTCACGTCTAAGGAAGGTCTGCACAAATGAGCGCCGACCATGGTTGGGTGTGCTGAGATGACCGCAATGGCGGCTGGACGCACCTTTGGCAGGCGTTTTGGG
>NZ_SNXW01000021.1 GCF_004362855.1 Aquabacterium commune | reverse complement strand
TCTTGCGTTCAAATCCAGTGGTGCTCAGGCTCATCTGCTTCATGCTGATACTGTCTCACATTCAGGGCTGCATGCGAAGGTTTTGCAGACCTTCCTTTGTTTGTTTGAACGCGATGAATGCCAAAAGTAATTTGATTGCCACGGCCATTCAGGCGTCCTCTGGCTTAGCAGGCCTCAGTTTGTTGTGTGTCTATGGCCGAGCACGGTGCTCGGTCGCGGGTGACCCGGGCCGGGCCACCCGGGTTGAAGCTGAAAGCACCGTTCCTGCCGCAGCCGTGGATGGGCTGGCTCATGCGCCTGTCGCACAGGCTGGCCCGGGCCGGGCCAGCTTTGCAGACACCTGGAATGTGGTCACATCCAAAGAAATTCGGACAGATGTGATGCCAGAGAGGGGTGGCCCGGGCCGGGCCAGCACTTTTGAAGTGCGGCAGTGTGGGCTGAAAGGGCCGTGTGGGATGAAAGGGACCTGCGGCAGCAGTGATGGGCGGCATGACCTGCGGCAGCTATCTCCTAATCAGCATGAAGTTCAAAGTCATCAACAAATGCAACAGCAAACTTGTCAAACAATGGATTCTTATAAAGGGCCCTTAAAGGGTAAGGCGCATGCCGTGCGCCAGTGGTTGTCGTCTGCGGAAAAGAGGCTCGTGGATGTGCACAGTGAGATGGAGTTGCTGCGGCAAGAGAGCAAGGACTTGATTTCGGATGAGTCGCCGTGGTCGCTCGACATCTACAGCATCACCAAGCGTGGGGCCAAAAGTTTGCGCTGGCGCATGACTGGTGGCGCACATTCGCGATGGGAGAAAATCGTGCCGCTGCTTGCGTACCTGGCGCCGGCATCTGCGCAGTGGTATCGTGAGGCGAACATCCGTGCCGCAGTTCTAAATGCCCGGGAGCAATCTGTTAGGTATGAAATAAAGACGGCAAAGAGGTTGGAGCAGGCTTTGGATCTGCTTTGAATTGACCGTTATCGAAATCAACTAATATGGTGGTCCAATGATTAGAGAGAAGTGGATGAGCGATGAGGGATATGCCAGTGGCGTGAAGGCTTGCCGCAAAATGGGGGGCGATACGCTGGCAATGAAACGTGGGCAGCTATTCGAATTGGAGGTTGCGGTTGGCAACCTCAAAAGAGGTCTGCCATCACCGAGAATGGTTGCCGCCATGATTGGCTTTGTCTTCGGTGGGGCAATTGTCGGAGGGGCCTTGCTTTACTTGAAGGTGCTTGATACGTTTCTTTCTGGTGCAGTCGTCGGGCTGATTTCTGGGTTGATTTCAGGGTGGGTGATTGTTGGGTATTCAGGCTTTCCTGCTTCCCATTTCGATTACATAGATTCCCTGCTTGCTCAATATGAGCCAGTTCTGGTGCAGGCTTATGTGGATTTGCAGAAAAAGGTTAGAGAGGCTGGGGGATTCGAGCCTCTTGTGCTTGAGGATTGGCTGAAGCTGGAGAGTAAGGCGATCGATGTTGTCGAGCTCGAACGAAAGGTTTTGGTTGGCGGTGAGCATCCTGGTGGCAGCAAGTTTCTGAGTAAGAAAATTGGGCAATAAGAATCTGATTCTGTAGTGGTTAATTCAAAAGAGGCGGCTCAATGAGGCTGACCCAGATGTGTTCTTGACAAGGCTCCAATGAGGAAAACAAACTGGAGCAGAAAATGGGTATCGAATCTACCGTTATTGGCAACATGCTGACCAATCCCGAACGTCGGATCGTCAAGGTTCGCGGTGAGGACACCACAGTTACCGAGTTTCGGGTCATGGCCGATGTGTACAAGCGGGATGACAACGATCAACTGGTGCAGGACGAGCAAAAGTCCGAGCCGGTGCAGGTCTCGGTGTGGAACGAAAAACTGGGCGAAGAAATCGCTCGTCATTTCAAGGCAGGTTGCCGTTTGATCATCATCGGCACGCAAACGATCCAGACTTGGCAGAAGGACGGACAGAACCATTACCAAGTGCAGATCAACGCTGCGGCTGTGGGCCTGGTGCCCTATCGCATCGACCGCATCGAGTTTCGACAGAAGCGTGAAGCCTCGACCTCTGATCAGCAGGCGGCCTGAGCGTGGTGCCACCGCCGTCAGGCGGTGGCCGATCTTCACCTTCATCGAGTATCGACATGAACACCATCAAGCGCTGGAGCATGGAGCGTGATGCTGCCTACATCCATGCCATCTTGAGCTGCCTTCGCCGTCATGGCCCACTGGTCGGTGCGGCCGAGGTCCTGCAGCAATCCGTGTCCTACCTCCGAGCTCGTCATCCTCAAGGTGGTGAGTTGGAAGATGCGGTGCATCTGCGGCGAGTGGTGCGGGCGTTGCTGGGGCTGCTGGCCACAGGCAACGTCCGAAGCTGGCTATGGCAAGGTCAGGTTTGCTATGCCTTGCCTTCCTTGAGCCAGCAGTGCTCGCTTGGCCTGGGGCGCAGCGGTTTGAAGCCCTTCGCGGTTCCTATGGCTGTGGCAGCGGCTGCCGTGGTTGCTGGCTGTGCCTCCTCTCATGACGGTAGCTTCAGCTCGCCGCGGTACAGCTACTTCGTTGAGCCCGGTTTGCATCAGGAACTTCCTATTGCTCGACCTCAGCCCGCGCGGCTGCTGGCTGAGCCCTTCACGCGCCATGTGGCGCGTGTCGAGGCAGTGGCCGAGGCTGGGGCAGCGTCTGGTGCTCCATCAGGAAAAATGAGCGGATCGACATTGGCTGTGGCAGGAACACCCGAGGTTCGGGAAGCCGCGAAGCAGGTGCTGGTGCAGCCGGAACTCATTGAGGCATCGGTGCATTTCGCTTACGCGAGATCGCAACTCGGGCTTGATGGCTTGGCCGAGCTACGAGCCCTCGTCCCTCGATTGCGCGATGCCGCCAGCATCAGATTGATCGGTCGCGCTGATCCAACGGGGCAGCCGGCAATGAATGCTCGTCTTGCGCAGGCGCGTGCGGACTCTGTGGCCGTTCAGCTGAAGCGGCTGGGCATCAAGCCGGACAAGATTCGAGCACAGGCCTGTGACAAGTGCTGGGTCGCTCCGGAGAAGCTGGACGCAGCTACCGCGCAGCTGCGTCGTGTCGACATCGAGGTTCGGTTTCCGACCGTGGCCCACGATTGATCGCTGCACATGAGCGATCTACAGGTTGCGGCTGAGCCTGGCTCGGCCGCACCACCCTTCACGCCGGTCACGCCGTTCAGGCCATCGTTGGTGGTCAGAGCGGTGTGCGATGGCCTGCGCCTGGGCTTCAACCTCCAGTATGCCGAGGGCGTGAACACCGTCATGAAGAAAGCGGGCTTTGCCTGGAGCCGCTTTCGGCGGATGTGGGTGGTCCCAGTCGCCCAGGCCAGGGAGGCCATGGAGCAGGTGCGAGAGAACGCGCCTGTCGACCTGAGCTTCTCGCTCGACGATCTGCGTGACAAGGGCGCAGTGGCTTGGCTGAACAAGCAGCCAGACTTCTTCACTGAGCTTTTGGACGCCCAGTTGATCCCCCTGGAGGACGGGCGTTTTGCGTGCACCTTCGAGTTTGATGCTCTGGCAGCTCAGGCCATGCGGGAGCTGGGGGGGAAGTTTCACAAGTATGCGAACGCATGGGAGGTCGCCAGAACGAAGCAGGAGATCCTGCAGGTCCTTGAGAGAGTGGCTGGCATTCGCGAAGAATTTGTATTCGTCCACGAGCACCACATGCGACTGGAGCAGTTGGTCGCCAGGTCAAAGTCAGAGGTTCCAATCACTGTCCCAGGAGCCCCACCTCCCTTTGGTGGAGGCGGGGCGCGGGAGCCCGGCGAACTGGTCGGCAATGGCTTCTTGTCGGCCATCGGTACGCCCATGGCAAAGCTACAGGTGGACGATGTTGCACTGCGCTACTTGGCAAAGAAGTGCAGCCTGCGTAGTTACCAAGTTGAGGGGGTTCGTTTCCTGGCTGAGCGGTCAGCTGCGCTGCTGGGTGACGACATGGGGCTCGGCAAGTCTCGGCAAGCGGCCGTTGCAGCCAGGCTTGTTGCCGGAGATGAGATTGTGTTGGTGGTGTGCCCTGCCAGCTTGTGCATCAACTGGCAGCGCGAGATCAACGCGGTATTCCCAGATGAGCAGGTTGCCTTCATCGGTGAACACTCCTTGGAGGAGTGCGCCAAGGCACGGTGGATTGTCGCGAACTATGAGCGCCTGGCGGGCCTTGTGAAGGCCACGGACCTGCCTCTGGCATGCATGCTGGTGGACGAGGCACACAACCTCAAGGAGTACCAGGCCGGGCGCACACGCAATGCCTTCCTGCTTGCCGAGCGGATCAAGAGGCGCTTTCTGCTGACGGGCACGCCCATCCTCAACCGTGAAGTCGAGATGCATACCCTTTTGCGCTTGTCTGGGCACCCGCTCGGCGAGCTCGGCTTGAAGGAGTTCCGCAAACGGTACGCAGGCAGCTCTGCAAATCGCGGTGAACTGGCCGACCAGATCCGCGACTGGATGCTTCGACGTGGCAAGGACGTGCTGACCGATCTTGGCAAGAAGATCGAGCAAGTCCGGTATGTGAACCTGGCTGGAGGGTTGGCCTCCTACGAGAGGATCCTCAAGGACGCCACGATGCAAACGATGCCCAAGCTGATGAAGCTTCGGGAGCACCTTGAGCATCTCAAGGTCGACTTTATCGTCGAGTCCATCCAGGCCCTGCCATACGACCAGAAGGCCTTGATCTTCGTTGAGTTCACCGAGACGGTGGACATGTTGGTGAAGGCCCTGGCGGATGTCGGGATCAAGGCGGTTTCGATCATTGGTGCACACAGCCCCAAGCAGCGCATGAAGGCCGTGGATGCGCTGCAGAACGACCGTGACGTCCAGGTGCTCATCGGCACATCAAAGGCCGCTGGCGTCGGCCTAACGCTGACACGTGCCAACTACGTGTTCCTCATGAGCCTGCCGTGGACCAATGCGCTAAAGCGGCAGTCGGAGGATCGCGCATATCGCAGCGGGAACACCAGCGATGTCTTTGTCATGATCCCGATCATCGCTGGAACGCTGGACGAACAGGTGATGGCGTTGCTGAACTCCAAGGAAGAGATCGAGGACGATGTTGTCGAGGCTCTGCGAGTGGCGGTGACAGCATGAGCTTTGAAGGTGGACGGTGCGTTGGCGACCATCCAGGATCCGAAGAAAAAGGTGGTGACAGAAGAGCTCCACAGCACACAGCCAGCTCATGGCTGAGCAACAACGGAGAACCTCTCATGTCTTTCTTGAACCGCATGTGGCGAAAGCCAACAAGCGAAACGCAGATCCATGCAAATGACCAAGACGCTGTTCCAGGCCTCGTGCAGGCGCTGCTTGCCGACCGCAAGAGTGAGCGGCGAGCAAGCATCATTCGCACATCCCTGTACGTGCTCATGGTGACGGCACCGGCCTTGTTGTTCATGCCCAACCCTTTTTTAGGTTGGAGCTTCTCGTCTGGTCCGGTCGTGGGCGTGGTGCATCTTGATGGGCCAATCGAGGCAGGGGCTCCGGCCTCCGCTGATCGAGTGCTTCCCGCTCTGCGGCGTGCATTCGAATCGGAGAACGTCAAGGCTGTGGTGTTGAGCATCGATAGCCCTGGCGGAGCGCCCATCGAGTCCGAGCGAATAAATGATGTAGTTGCCGATCTGCGCAAGAATAATCCCAAGCCCTTCGTCGCGGTTATCAACACGCTGGGCACCTCTGCCGCCTATCTGGTGGCCATGCATGCGGACACCATCTACGCCGGACGCTACAGCATCGTCGGTTCGATCGGTGCCGTGATGGAGGGCTGGGACGTGCACCAGGTCCTGGCCAAGTACGACGTCAGCCGCCGCGTGTACGCGTCGGGTGAGCTCAAGAGCATGCTCAATCCCTATATCCCGATGTCGGACAAGGCCGATGCCGAGGCGCGGGAGCTCGTGGTGGGCATGGGAAAGCGCTTCAACGAAGAGATGCGTGCGAAGCGCGGGAGCAAGCTCAAGCCCGGCATAGACTACGGAAATGGTGGGGTGTGGCCTGGTCCGACAGCGAAGGAAATTGGCGTCGTGGACGAGCTGGGAACGCTGGATTCCGTCGTTGCGAAGCGATGGAACCTTCCCATCAAAGACTTTGGCCCTCGCGAGCACGGCATGCCTTTCGTGGCCACTGCAAGCGAATGGTTGACGGGGGTGGTCACTCAGACCACGCTGCGTCTGCAGGCCAACGTCGATGGCGTGAAGTTCAAATGAACCAACTTGGGGATTGAAGATGAAGACAAGCACACTTTGGGCTTTGGCCTTGATGTTTGCTGCTGGCGCCGCCAGTGCTGACAAGACCGAAACAGCAGAGAAAGACTACGATTTGCCGCGGTGCTCCAAGCCCATCGCCTCCGTGATGGTGGGACAACTGGCCTGCAAGTCGGCCTCGTGTCAGGCTACAGGCAAGGACTCCGGCGCCGGCGGCCTTATGGCGCTGGCGGCCTTGGCCTCCGGCAATTCTTCGGTGAGTTTTCCTGGCGTAGGCGAGGGCATGTCGGCCATGCTGACGACTGTTCTCAAGGAAACGGGGTGCTTTGAGATCCAGGAGCGCGAGGCACTGGATGAGCTCAACAAGGAGCTTGCACTTGTCGGCAAGAAGGTGGAGGTTCAGCAGGCTGACTTCATGATCAGCGGGGCCATCACGTCCATCAACATGGTGACAGAGAAGAAGCAGTTCGCTGGCGGCTATATCCCGATCCTTGGGGCGATCTCGACGACGACGAAGACGGCGGATCTCGGGCTCGACATCAAAGTGATCGACGTCAATCGCGCAAAGGTTTTGCAGGCCCGGACGTTCACTGGCAATAACGAAACGTCGAGCACGAGCTGGGGCGCAGCAGGCTTTGCCGGCATTGGCGCATTGGGCGGCATGTCCACTATCAAAGGCACGCCTATGGAAGAGGTCGTGCGTGATGTTCTGGTACGCGTCGCCTCGTTTACCTCTCGCACACTGGTGGACGCCAGCGGCGCGAAAGATGTGGAGCTCGTGAGCCCGTTGGCTCAAGCTGCGAAGTGATCGGCCTGTTGCTCATTTGTGGAGCATGCCGAGTTCTGGGTGGCGCTTCCTGCGGGGAGTTCGATGTGATCGCAGCGCTTATCCACAGTTTCTGTGGATAAGTTCGGCGCCCCCAAGGATGCTTCACTGCAGCAACTCATCAATGTGCTTGACGAATTTATTTAGTAATACCAAAATAGGACCTCAGTAAACGAGGTCAGACATGAAAGCTGTGCCCCAGAGACACATAGAACAAGACGATGCACAGTTGAGTGCTCTGCGTGTGCCGCCTCATTCGATCGAGGCTGAACAGAGTGTGCTTGGTGGTTTGCTGCTCGACAACACCGCTTGGGACCATGCCGCCGATTTGCTGCTGGAGCACGACTTCTACCGACATGAGCACCGGCTGATCTACGGGGCGTTGGCAGAGTTGATCAATGCGACGAAGCCTGCCGATGTGATCACCGTGTACGAGCGCTTGAAGTCGTCTGGAACAGGGGACGAGTGCGGAGGGCTAGGCTATCTCAACTCATTGGCCCAGAGTGTGCCCAGTGCTGCGAACATACGGCGCTACGCGGAGATCGTGAGAGAGCGATCGGTGCTGCGCAAGATGATTGCTGTCAGCGATGAAGCGATCGCAAGTGCCCTGCAGCCAGATGGTCGCTCTGTCACTCAGATCCTCGATGAGTTCGAATCGAAGGCTCTGAAGATTGCTGAGCAAGGGTCTCGGCATGCCAAGATCTGGAGCCCTCTGGACAGCCTGATCGCTGAGGCCATTGATGGAATCATGGCCAACGCGGACAAGGGGGGCGTGGCGTTGACGGGGCTCAGCACTGGTCTTGCCGACCTCGACAAACAAACGTCAGGTTTGCAGGACGGGGACCTCATCGTCTTGGCTGCGCGCCCTTCCATGGGGAAGACCGCCTTGGCGCTCAACATTGGTGAACACGTCGCAGTCAACCTCGGGTTGCCCGTGGCCGTGTTTTCGATGGAGATGGGGGGTGGTCAGCTCGCGCTTCGCATGATCGGGTCTTCTGCTCGGATAGACCAGTCGAATCTGCGGGCAGGCACGCTGAGCGATGACGAATGGTCCCGTCTGAGCGAGACGACTGAACGGCTCATCAAAGCCCAGATGTTCATCGATGAGACAGGCGCTTTGTCAGCCAATGAGCTGCGTGCGCGAGCTCGCCGCAAAGCGCGCGAGTGCGGAGGAAAGCTGGGACTGATCATCGTGGACTACTTGCAGCTGATGGCTGGTGGTGAAGCGGCAAGTGGTGGGGCTGCGCAAGAGAACCGGGCGACCATGTTGGGCGAGGTGTCGCGAGGACTGAAAGCGCTTGCGAAAGAGCTTCAATGCCCTGTCATCGCGCTCTCACAACTCAACCGTGCAGTGGAGAGCCGCCCTGACAAGCGCCCGATGATGTCTGACCTGCGAGAGTCGGGGGCCATCGAGCAGGATGCCGACGTCATCATGTTCATTTACCGCGACGACTACTACAACAAGGAATCGAGCGAGCCCGGGGTTGCAGAGATCATTCTTGCAAAGCAACGCAACGGTCCTGTCGGAACGGTCAAGCTAGGATTCCTCAAACCTCAGACCAAGTTTGTGAATTTGCAGACGATCTGAGTGCCCTTTGAGCCGCCTTCCTTGTGAGGGCGTCTTTCTGTAGACTAATGCGAAATCCACCGGCTGAGGTTAATCAGCTCGTTCGCTGCACGTCACGCAGCGCCTTGCACATGGTTTGGCTTCTGAAAAACCATGGGTACCGCTTGCGGTATTTGAAGTTTCATCAACCCCCTGGGGCTCGTCACGCCCCTCAGGGGTCACGTGCGGGCTCCGTTTTTATTGGAGATCCCATGTCTATCATCCTGATCAAATACCTTGTGCAGTTGGCAAGGCAGGTCATACGAAGGTACTATCTGTTCATGGATAAGATCATTCGCCAAGGCGACAAAGAGGTTCGTGTGTTCCGCACGCCAGATGGTGTGACCGGTATCGTGGATACTTCTGTGCCCATGAGCGCGCTCGACGGCCTGGCTGCCAAGCTCGAAGAACGTCTGGCAGCCCGCGCTCGTACCGCGAAGATCGCACTCACGCCTTTCGGTGGTGCGAAGCCTATCGCAGGCTCCAGTAGCTAAGGTCCTGCGATGGCCGCCACGAACTTTGTTCGTGGGTCGGTTCTCAAGTGTTCGTTTCCCTACGTCGATCGCCCTAGCAGGCCGGGTCCTCACCCGCATTACTGCTTGTTCGTGGATTCATTCGAGATCCGCGACAGGATTTACTACGCAGTCTGCTACGGCACGTCCCGTCTCGATGAGCCTCTCCTCGAGAACCACAACGGGGCTATTTTCAGCGTCGACAGCTCCCTCATTAAAGGCTCGCCCATGTCCATGCGTGTGACGCACTTCGTGTGCTCGCATGTGGCGGTCATTCCTGATCGATGGGTGTACCGAAACTTCCAAGCTCGCCTTGATTTCATCCGCCCGGAAGGACGGAAGGGAGATCGTCTGCGCGAGCGCATGTACGACCAGTTCGTGCTGCTGGAGCCGTTGATGGAGTACGAGGCGCTGATCGCCGTGAACTACGTTCGGAAAACGGGCCGACCAGGCTTGCCTGGCGAGACCACCCTGCGGTAAGTCCAACCGCATCCTTAAAACCCAAGGTCGTTGCGACCGGAGCCTCTGGCCCGTCGCACGGCCTTTTTTCATTTCTGAGGCCAATATGCAAGATACCGTTGAACAAGGCCAGCCCATGGCCACACTGAACCCAGAAGCGTGGCATGCCACGCACGTCCCTGAGGAGCGTCGACTTGCCATGCTCCCCAAGCTGTTTGGTGAGCGTCTCATGATCAGAGGAGAGCACGCCGTCTACAACTTCATGAGCGCGATGTGTAGCGCCTACGGCGGCGGCTTCTGGGACTACTACGAGCTGGCTAATGGGGCCGTTTACATGGTGCCAACAGGTGCCGAGAACTTTGAACTGAAGTGGCACGGCAACGGGTACGAGGGGCGCGTCAGCGCTCATGCAGCCGGAATCATCGTGACGCTATGTGCATTGAGCGAGATGAGCTTCCACGATCGAACGGATACCTGCGCGGAGAACTATCACAAGTTGCGTGAGGTACTCGTCGTACACCCGGAAGGCTCCCAAATTTACCTGGCCACCGATTAAAGCTAGGCGTTCTCGGGCAGAGGCCCGGGCCGCTATCTCGCACTGTGGCCCATCGTGGCTGCGTCAACTTCAGGCGTCCTCACTGGCCAATGCCAGAGGGGGCGCCTCTTTCATGAGGAACTCAACATGACCAACCGTCGAGACGTTCGCGTGGGTGATTCAACCAGGTCGACATCGATACCCGAGCAAGCCGAGGTTCCGGCGCATCTGCAAGATGTCGTCAACGACATGGAGTTGCAGAGGCAGCAAGGCACGCTGTCGGATGACGATTTTCAGCGGCGGCTTAGCCGAATTTTGGAGCGCGACCGGCGCGCCGCCAATCGTCAAGGAGCGCAGCCATGATGCTTCACTATCTGGTCCGATCTGTGGGGCTGAATCGCGGTGCTCCACGGATTTTCCTCGACGGTCCGCTGCTGCGCGCCACAGGGTTCCGACCCGGCTCAAGATTCGATCTTCAGCTCGACGTGCAGCGTTGCTGCATCGAGCTCGTGCTGGCTTCTGGCGGTGAGCGCAAGACCAGTTCTCGCAAGAGAGCGGACGCCGAGGAATCGGTCATAGACATCAATGGCAGAGAGGTGCTGCGCTCGTTCCCGGCCGGCATGGCCGTGCGGATCGAGCTCTATGCGGATCGTGTGCTGATCAGCCCGCTTGCCAGCGAGTTGGCCAGGATCGCCCGCCTGCGGCGCTTGCTGACGTGTGAGGCCCAGGGCTGGATTAGCTCTGCCAGCCTTGCTCATGGGATCGGTGTCATGGCCAAAGCGGCTCACCTTGGCTTTGCTCGGAAAGGTATGGCGCTCAGGCTTGTGGCCGCCGTCGAGCTCGACGCGCGCTGGATTGACCAAGCGTGCGAAAGGAATGACGCCTGGTCACAGGAAACGATGGGCATTGCGGCCCCCTTGCAGGAGGTTGTGCAGGATGGGGCATTGCTTAGGCGTATCGGCTTGGTCGACCTGGTCGAAGCTGGCTTGCCATGTTCCGGTGCAAGCCGGGCCGGAAAGGCAAAGCGTCGACTTGGGTGCATGGAAGATCATCCCGAGGTGGGGCACCTGGTGGCGCCTGCAATTGGGGTGGTACAAAGCTGCCAGCCGATTGCATTCATGCTGGAGAACGTCACGAGCTACGCCAACGAAGCGAGCGCTGCCATCCTGAGGTTAATGTTGAGAGACATGGCTTACGACGTCCACGAAGTCGTGCTCGAGGCCACGGCCTTTGGCGCGATGGAAGGACGGACAAGGTGGTTCTTGGTCGCAGTTACATGCGGCATCGAGTTGGATGTGCAACATGCCTTGGAGCTTCATCTGCAGCGGTTCCGTCCGCCGGCGCGCTACGTGGGGGAGCTGTTGGATCCTGTGCCGCTGGACGACCCGAGCTGGCGATCATTCGCCTACATCGGTGAGAAGGCTGATCGTGATGCCCTGGTTGGGAATGGCTTCAGCCCTCAGGTCGTTGAAGCTCACTCCATAGAGGTTCCTACGCTTCGGAAAGGCTACCAGAAGGCGGGATCGACAGATCCGCTCCTGCAGCACCCATCCAAACCAGAACTGCGACGCCAATTCACTGTGGCAGAGCATGCGAGGTTCAAGGGTGTGCCAGAGCACCTGGTTGATGGGCTTTCGTTCACGGCGGGCCATCAGGCGCTGGGACAGTCCATTGCGGTTGAGCCAGTAGCCTGGCTCTTCGAGGTTCTCGCCGGTGCGCTGAAAGACTGGGCCAAGGACGCTCGTTCAAATGCGCGTCATGCGTTTGATCTCAGACCAGGGGTCAACCGATCACCAGCAAGGGCTGTGACGGGATGACTTGAAACGAAAAGGCCGGACACTGTCCGGCCTTTTTCCATTTAGTCTTGCGCAGCGCCATGTTCGTTAGCCGCGTCGAGTCCCGTCGCACCGCAGGGCTGGCAATCAACGCGACCAGCGAGGCCTGGCCAGCCGCCAGTACCACCGCATCAAGAAAGGCCGGAGGCCGTCAAGAGGGTACGCCCCATATGCACAGCCAAGCCGAGCGGTAGGCCCATCAGCCATACGCATGCGTAGACGGGCACCATGGTGTCAATGCTCCCCTGATCCCGCTTGCTCACAAACGCCCAATAGCCCAAGAAAACTGGTAGCAAGAGGGAGGTCAGGGCCCGGATGGTATCTCCGTGAAAGGCGTTGATGACCCCCATGGCGGCCGTCGCGGCGCAGGCCGAGCCGATCAACGTCAGAACCATGCCCATGAGCATCACTTCTTTGCGTGCCTTGGCAACCGTGTTCATCGTCTGCTCCTTGAGAATTGATGTGAGCAGCATTTTGCGGCAGTTCTAGATCCGCGGGCACCCTCCGGTATAGAATTTAATCGTACTAAATTGTTTTCCATGAATTAGGCCGTATGACGCACAAAGACCTGCCCGCCAAGGAGCCTGCCGCGCGAAAGTCTGCGGCGCGGAAAGCCGTGGCCAACGAGGCGGAGAAGCCGAGCGGCGGGGAAACTCGCGGACGACGACGAAAAGGCGGGGCGGCATTTGCAAAGCGCACGTCCGTTACCCTTGTGCAGGAGACCTACGACTTCCTGGTCAAGGAAGGCGATGGCGTTGCCAGCGAAGGTATTGAGCGAGTTGTTGCTGCGGTTCAAGCCTCAAGGCAACGAAGGCGAGCTTAGGCCGCAGCGAGCACGCGAAACGAGCGTGATTCGCATGCCGGCCGATGAGGTTGAAAAGGCGTTGCCGAGTGGCACAGGCAGGATGACACGACTGCCTGAACAGAACGGCGAGAGGATCGAGATGGCTGTGATCGTCAAGAAAGCTGAGAAAGTTGCTGCGGTGGTGAGTAGCCTTCCCGTTGGGTTCAGCTTCGAGGCCTTCCTCGAAGCATTTCAAGCCGCGTACCCAAAGGAATGGGCAAACGTCGTGCGTGAGTACCAGAAGCACGAGCGCAAGACAAAGCCGGGCAAGGCTCATCCAATGCCTGAGCCGGTCCAGTACATGCGCAATGCACTTAATGTCCATCTGCGTGGATGACCACGGCGCAACGCGCAGCCTAAGCCGCCTGACCTGCGCAGCCACCTGACCCAAGGAAATGGAACATGAGTTGGAATCAGACACTGACAGACGTTAGAGATGCTTATCGCAACGCAAAGAATCCCAACGCAGCGATCACGCAAGCGAACTACTTGGCCATGCTTGGCGCCTTCTCGGAGCTGGTCCCGTTAGCAACCATCAGCGATGCATATGACACCGACTTCCGGCGAAATCTTCCTGGGGGCGGGTTGTCTGGGTTTGACGTTGTCCCATTGGCCAAGCGCATTTCGGATGCCCAAATGTTCGCTATTGCCAACCCTGTGTATCCGGTGACCGGTGAAGGCATTGCTGAGAACCTGTTGGCCTTACTGCACCTGCTCCCGGCGGGGTCCGAGAATGCAACCTTGACTCGGCTTCGGGGGACGTTCCAAAGCATCCTCGCGGGTAACCTATAAGCGCCCTCGCTCTCATTGAGATCGGAGCGTTGTATGAAGAAAAAGGGCCAACCTTGCGGTTGGCCCTTTTGTTATGCGGCCAGTAGCTGGCGCGCAAGTTCTACCTCGATGCTGTCACCTCCCTCATTGAGGACGTCTAGCCCCGTTTCGGGCATCTCGCCCGACGTGGACTGAGAAACGGCGATCTTGGTGGCCATGAGCTGCAGGCAGCTGATCTGTGCTGTGCCCAGGAATCCAAGAAAGTACACCTCCACATCACAGCGTTGGCCGATGCGCCATGAGCGCCTGGCGGCCTGCTGCAGTGTGTAGACGTTGTAGCCGGATTGAAGGAACACGATGGTTGGGAACTCCATCAGATCCAGGCCGGTTTTCACGAGTTCGGGGTTGGTGATGATCACCTCGACGCCCTGGTCAACCTTCTCAAGAATCCAGTCTTCGCGCTCTGCCGCATCGACGGCAGCGCGAAGAACGGCGACTTTGAAGCCCTGGAGCTCCAAGATGCTTCTCAGGCGAGAAGTGGTATCTCGGACACCTGTGTAGGTGGTGTAGACCAGCACCCTGCGTCCACGTGCCTTGGCCTCCTTGCAGAGGCTGACCAGCCGCTCCTCCTTGGGGCTGAGCTCATGCTCATCAACAAAGATCTGCGGTGCGCTGGCCAGCAGCGCCCTGGTGCGAGGGTGGTAGACCAGCTCTGACCGGAACGCGCAGTCTGGCCAGGCCAGCAACACATTTAGAACCACGCCCATCAGCGTTTTGTCACCGCAACGCATGGCCTGGGCAAGCTCCTCTTGCAGACGCCCCGCCAGATGAGCGTAAGCGGCAGCCTGGTCGTCCGTCATGGCGATGGGAACCATCTCCTCTTTGTAGGGAGGCAGGATGTTTCCACCGATGTCCTTGAGCCGCAGGAATGCGGTCAGCGGAAGGACGTAGCGCATGATGCCGACCGGACTGAATCCGGGCGCCTTGGCCACCCGGTGGGTGGTCTTGGTCTTGCCCTTCGCAGTCCTGTGGGCGCGCTGCCCATCGACGCCGGAGGACTCCTTGTAGATGTCCTTGAGCACGCCGTGTTCTCGCATGTAGGCCATGCTGGCCGAGGTGAGCGATCCGTCTCGGGCGGTGAACCCGTCATCGATCATCAGTTGAGGGTTCAAGCGCCAGAGCAAATAGAAGAGGTCATCGGCGTAGCCGCCCATCAGCGTGCCGGTCAGCAAGATCGCCTTGCGGCACTGACTGGCGATCACGCCAAAGGCTTGCCCCTGGGCGGAACCTTCGTTCTTGAACTCGTGCCCTTCGTCGGCGATGACCGTCTCGAAGAACCCTTTTGGAAGGTAGCGCTTGATGAACTCGCTGGGTTGATAGCCGCCGGTGCCGAAGCTGAACTCCTTGTTGGCCATGGCGCGTTCCATCCGTCTGGCTTGCCGGTCTGTGAAGACCAGGTCACCGTCCTCGTCCATCAAGTTGATGAACTCGTGGACGTTGTCCTCGAGCATGCTGCCGATGCGATCGGAGCCGAAGATCTTGAGTAGCTTGGCCGCTGTCTTGTCGCCGATCGTGGGGATCTGCTTCAAGGCTTCGGTCATCACTTCCTCCTTGGACCTGGTCGGGCCATTGCGATAGAGGGTCCACAAGGCCTCTCCGCAGGCCTTGCAGGCCGTTTGGTGGACGTTGAGTACCTCCATCGCTTCCACCGGGCTCAGAGGCCTTGGCAGGCCCTCTGGGTCGTCGCCGTGGATAGGTTGGCCGCATCGAGGGCAGGCTGCAACCCGCTGTGCGGAGAAATCGCCTGCCTCGGTGCGCTCGCACACGGTGCGGAGGGTGAAGCTGGGCTTCCAATTGAAGCCCATGCGCATGCGGACACGCCCCATGATGAAGAATGTTGGAGCGGTCGGCCGCTCCTGCATGGCGCGCAGCAACAGCAGCTTGCGGAGCGTGTCGGGCCCGTTCAGGATCCAAACCGCAGCTCCCGGAACCGTCTGCTTGATTTCTCGGCGCCACTTGTAGACGAGGTGGGGCGGGCAAACCACCAGGTTGCGGTTGAGGCCTGCTGTGCTTAGCACGGCCGCCAATGCGATGGCCATGATCGTCTTGCCCGTGCCCATCTCTCCATTGATGATGCAGGCGCGTTCTCCGACGTCGACGAGCAACCTGGCGCAGGCCTGCACGACGTGCTGCTGCTCGACGAACGGAGTTCGCAGCAGCTGCTCCATCACGAGAGCGCGATCGGGGTGAGGGTCCTTGTTGTAGACCGGGGCGTTCTGGGCTTGCACGGCCTGCAGCAGGCCGGTGCCGAACGAGGCGATGAAGTCCGGCAGGCTCAGGGTGAGCTCCGGCTGGGTGTCGGTGATTTCTGCCTGAATGGCTTCTGTTTCCATGGTGACTCCAAGAAAGTGGGGCCACCGTCCCCAGGGGCGTGGCCCCATGGGGTGAAATTGAAAAGGATCAGGTTTTCTTGATCCAGGCGCTCATGCTCGGATCGCGTTCTGGGTAATAGCGTCTGGCGACGATCTTCTTGCCGCCCTTGAGCGACAAGACTCGGCGCCAGTATTTGCCACAGGCCAATGCACGCTGTTCATTGACGGCACGCACGTAGACTGGGCTGCCGCAAGCCTTGCCCTTCTTGTCGACAGGGTAGACCTCCCATTGCAGCTGAGGTGGTGGTTCCCACCAAGGTTGATCTGCCATCGGCCATCCTCCTCAGGTCAAGAATCGGGCCGTTTCAGCGGCTGCGGTAGGCGCGAACAACTTCCCATTGCGAATCGATTCGCTGATCAGCGTCTCGAAAGAGGAGGGGAGCTGGATCAGCGAGAGCTCAATGGGTCCGATGCTTGGCGTTCGGGACAGGCATCGATGGCCTGCTTCTTCGTCAACCAGCGTTTCGCGGAGGGTGGTGAGAACAAAGTCCTTCCATTCATCCAGCAGCGGAATTGGCGATAAGTGCTTGACCAAGGACCACGTCGCACCCTCGCGCATTTGTGGGGTGTGACCTGCGTCGAAGGTCAACCAGCCTCGACCGTTGACTCGGTCTGGCGTTGTGAGCTCTGGGTCGAAGATCCAGCCGTGAACGAGGGGACCAAAAAGGCATTGCTTTGGCAACCTGCAGGTGATCTTCTGCAAACGCCGAGGGTCTCCTACCAGTGCTTCGAACTTGCTTGGTCGGCCGGGGAATGTCGTGGTCACCTTGGTGACGCTGTCTGCGTGCTGGTGTCCGCGCCGATCCAAATCTGAGCCACTGTGCCGATCCAGTATTGAGCCAGGGCTGGTAGCCGACCAAAGGGTGGTCAGCTGTGGATAAGTG
>NZ_SNXW01000020.1 GCF_004362855.1 Aquabacterium commune | reverse complement strand
GGTGACGATGACTTCTGATATTTGGTTATCAGGAGCTGACTGCACTCCGGGCGTTACGTCCAGTTAATTGGTGCAGTCGTCTTCTGAAAATGACAATCCGACGACACGCGCATGTAGCCTACCAACATAAGCGGATAACCATCTAAAATAGGTTTCCGTATGGTAGCGCATGGCGACAGAGTTTTCCGCACAATTTTAAGGCCATCCAGAGGTTGGTGCATGTGACTGTTGCAGATGTGTCGTAAAACAGATGTTTTACGACGGTCTGGCGATATAGCCTCTTGCTTGAGTTTTACTTGATGAATACGAACTGTTATCATTAACGGTTGTACGTCAATCAGCTTCGCATCGCGGCACTAGGTACTTGTCATCGATGGCGAGCGGCCTCAGCGACGTGCTGTCGATCTGAGTCTCAAGAACTGCACACCAGTTTCATTCAATCACCGCAAGCCAGCCATTTGTCCTTCCGACGATAGCTAGCCAGCACGACAACATCCACATATCCGGATGACGAGGATGGCATCATGAAAAGACAAGACCGTGTAACGATATTTCCTTCCGCGCCACGCCGCGTAGCCGCGGCGGTCGCGCTGGCACTGGGTGCCTCAACCCTCGCACTGGCGACCGAGGTCGAGCTACCGCGCATCGACGTGATCGGCAAAGGCGAACAGGCCGTTGCCAAGCAACCGGGCTCGGTAGCCGTGATTGACAAGGGGGCACTGGAACTCAAGCAGCCAGTATCGACCCAGGATGCACTGAAGTCAGTGCCCGGCATCGTCGTGCGCGAGGAGGAAGGCTACGGTTTCATTCCCAACATCGGCATGCGCGGCCTCAATCCGAACCGCAGCCAGAAGCTGCTGGTGCTGGAAGATGGCGTGCCGGTCGCGCCCGGGCTGTTCCTGGCCAACGAGTCGTACTACAGCCCGCGCATCGAGCGCATGCAGAGCATCGAGGTACTGAAGGGCGCAGCGGGTCTGCGCTACGGGCCGACCACGATCGGCGGCGTGATCAACTACAAGACCAAGAATCCCGAGGAGGGTGTCAAGGTCACGGCCAAGGCCGGCTCGCACGGCTATCGCCTGCTCGGCCTAGATGCCGGCGGCGTGGCGTCGTCGGGCGAGGCGATCGGCGGCATCAGCATGGTGACCACCCAAGGTGACGGTTTCCGCAACAACCGTTTCGACATGAATGATGTCGTGCTCAAGGGGGGCATGGCATTGGGCGACAAACAGTGGATCGCCGCCAAACTCACCTATTACGACAACAAGGTGAATACTTCGTACGTCGGCCTGCGTCCGAACGAATTTCGCAACGATCCGACCAAGAACCCTGCACCGAACGACTGGTTCCTCACCAATCGGACGTCGTTCGACATCAATCACGAATACGAGATCAGCGACACAGTGACGCTGAAGACGCTGTTCTACTGGTCCGAGCTGACGCGCGACTACTGGCGCAGGGAAGTGCAGGCACGCAACGCTGACGGCACGACCTTCGTCCCATGTAACGGCCTCGCCTTCTGCATGAGCGGCAACAATCGCACCTTCGAAATGATGGGCGTGGACAGCCGCCTGCAAATCGCCCACGGCAGCTTCGGCATGAAGAACGAAACGGAAATCGGTATCCGCCTGCACAGCGACAGGCTGGACAATACGAAGCTGCAATCTAAAACGGACCCCAATGCGCGCTCCGGCATCCTGACCACCGACGATACCCAGAAAGCTGAAGGCATCGCCTTCTACGCTCAGAACCGCTTCATCGTGAGCGAGCGCATCGCAATCACGCCCGGCCTGCGCATCGAGAGCTATAACCAGAGTCGTACCAACGAACTGACTGGTGTTTCAGGCAAGGCCAACAATACCGAGGTGATGCCCGGCATCGGTGCGACCTGGCAGGTCACGCCGAAGACGCAACTCTTCGCCGGCGCGTTCAAGGGCTTCTCGCCGGCGATGGTCGCCACCGCGATCAGCGGCTCAGGCGTGGACCAAAACCTCGACGCCGAACGCTCGACCAACTTCGAGCTGGGCGTGCGCGGCAAGGCCGAACGCCTGAGCTATGAGGCCACCGCGTTCTACATGGACTTCGCCAACCAGATCATTCCGCAGTCCGAATCGGGCGGCGTCGGCGCCACCGTCACCAACGCCGGCAAGACCCTGAATCAGGGGCTGGAGGGCGCGATCGGCTATGACCTCGGTGCGGGCTGGGGCGTGGATGCCAACGCCACCTGGGTGCCGACCGCCAAGTTCAACAGTGCCAAGATCGTCGCCGGCATCGACCGCAACGGCAACCGCTTGCCCTATGCGCCGAAGCTGACCTCGAACTTGGCGCTGAGCTACAAGACGGGCGGACTCAAGGCCAGTCTTGGCGCCAACTATGTTTCGCGCCAGTTCGTCGATCCGGAAAATACCATCGCCGAAAACGCAGACGGCCGCCGCGGCGAAATCCCAGCTTACACGGTCTATACTCTCAACGCACACTACACGGTGGATAAGCAGTTGAGTGTGTTCGGCACGGTGCGCAACCTGTTTGACAAGAAGTACATCGCCAGCCGCAATCCGGACGGCATCTTCCCTGGCGCGGAGCGCAACTTTGAAGTAGGCGTGAGCTACAAGTTCTGAGTCGCATCCGTATACTCGCCATACCGATGGTGCGGACACTTGGCTGGCGCAATGCCGGCCAAGTTTTTGGGTATCTGGATTTGGCTGCGTTTGAAGGCTTACGAAAACCGTATCGATGAGGAAACCACGGTGAAATTAAAATCTCTACTTGCAATTCTGCTGACCATCGGGTTTTCCGCCTCTGCTCTGGCGCAGCACAACCATGGTACGACGGGCGGACAAGGAGGTACGCGGGAACCTGACGCCAGACCGATGGAGAAGGCGCGCTTGTTCAATGGCGAGGTACGCCAAGTCAACAAGGACGGAAGCACCGTCACGCTGAAGCATGAATCCATCGACGCTCTGGATGTACCGGCAACGACTATGGCATATCCCGTAAATGATGCGTCCATTCTTGACCATCTGCATCCTGGCGATAGGGTGCGGTTTCTGATCGTGCGGCAGGGGCGCGCGCTCCTAATTACGAACATCGTGCCGGCACAATAAAGCGTGCGCTACGTGCGTACGACATGTTTCAGCATCACTGCTGACGAAGTACGAGGCGGGCGGCAACGCCAAGGCGCTTGCGCTGATCACGCAGATATCGCCGGCGGCCTGGCGGCACATCCCGCTGAATAGGCCTACACCTTCCAGAGCGACGGCAAGATGATCGACCTGGACGCACTCGTCGCCGGGCTGGAACTGGGGTGACGGAAATTTCTGGGGTTCCGGCTTACAACCCCAAGCACGTGCTTGATGAACTGACTAAGCCTGTGGCCACCTCCGTTGTGGAGGTTGATTTCCCCAAGGCTGCTGATGTTAAGTTTGCTGCGCATCAGGTATCAGGGGCCTCTGGCGTGTCAGTGGAAATAGCGTTGCCCTATGAGGCTTCCGTGCCATGGTCGGTGGTTCCTCTTGCGTTCGATGGGTGATGACGCGCGGGGTTTGGTCTTGTTTTAAACACATGGTGGTCGAGGTGGGCGGCGGTGGTCTGCCGACGTACCCGAAGGGCCGTCCACACTTGTGTGGGCGGGTCGAGCAGTCCACGGGCGCACGCCATTGCCGGGGAGCTGTGGGCAACTGGCGGACCCCGCAGGGGCCGTCCACAGGTTCTATCCTGTGGGCGGGCTAGTTGTCCATGGCGGGCGCGCGAACACTCGGTGGTGTTGGTTTTGTATTTGGCGCCCCTCGGTAGAGGGGCGCCGCAGGCGATAAGGTCAGAAATGGCACATAAGCGACAACATCATTAAGTGCGGTTGTCTTATGCGTTTAAAAGAGCGGCATGGTCTTCGTTCCGGGCAGGCCTTCAGCCTCTTCTCGCTGTGGACATATGAGCAGTTCTGTCCAGCAATTCGTGTCTTTGGTGGATGTCTGTTCCTCCAGGGGTCGCTTCAGAAAACGGAAAAAATCGTACGCTAAGACCCGGAGAACGGACGTAGTGGCCTGAACTTGCCCGCGTCTAGGGGGCATGCCGGGATAAAGCCATTTTTCGCTCATAAGCCATCTGGCTATAAAGCGGCCGGCTTTCATCTGAAAATTGAATAAGTAGTCGCGGGGCCGACTCGTAGGGAGCCGGCCCCATGCAATGGGCTACTTAGAGCCAGCTGTGTAAGTGTGAGCTTACCTGCTGATCGTACGTACCCTGCCCGCACGCCACCACCCTAGACCCGCGATGACAAGGAGGGTCGGCCGTGATTCCTGAAAAATCCGCAGAAAGTTAACTAAGTCATTGTTCTAACGACAGTTTTTGCCACTCAGCCAGCGCTGCGTTTGGAGCGCACGGGCTTAGTCTGAACAACCGGCTTGAACTGCTCGACCAACATACGCAAGGTTTCCGCTTCGGCCTTGAACTGTGAGGCCTGCTGCTGGGCGTTTTGGAGTTGCTGACCCTGGGCGTCGGACGCTACGGTGAGGTTCCCGATTGCGGTCTTGGCGGCCTCCAGTTCCGCGCTGATCCGGGAGTTTGCCTTGACGAACTCCAACGCTTTAGCTTGACTCTGGCGTTCGGTCTCGGCTAGTTTGGTGCGTGCACCCTCTAGCTGCTTCTCGGCAGTGCCCCTGGCTGAGCGCTCCAGCTCGATTTCACGCAGTGCCCGGCGCTCAGCGCCCGCGGCTCGCTCATTGGCGGCCTCGATGGTCGCTCGCCCCTTTTCGAGATCTGCACTGAAGTCCGCTCGGATGCGCTCCTGCTGGGCTTGCAATTCACCGACCTGGCGCTGCAGCGCCTCAGTACGTGCCATGGTGGCGGCATGCGCGCGGCGCTCGGTCTCCAGTTCTGCGCTGCGCGCCTGGAACTGGGCAGCCAGCTCATCAAGACGCTCTTGCAACTCATGCGCGCGCGCTTCCAGGCCGCTGGCCCGCTCCTGCTCGGTCTCCAAATCGGCCAAAGCTTTGGCCGACTCCGCTTGGGCCTCAACGCGGGGTGATCTCGGTTTCGGTGCAAAAACTCCCGCTTTCAATAAAGGGATAACCCTAACCTAGGTCGCCTTTGCCTTCTTGCTGCGTTCCCCCTTTTCAGTTGGACGGAACTGCGCAACCAGAGCTCGCAGCGTCTGCGCTTCAGTCTTGTGCTGAACGACCTCCTGCTGGGCGGCTGCCAACTGCTGCTGGGCTTGCGTCATAGCCTGTCCGTGGCGTTCGATGACGCCTGCTTGCCCGCGTACCTCTAGCCGCGCGGCATCAAGCTCTGCCTTCAAGCGGGCCTTGGCGGCAGCAGACTCAGCCTCCTGGGCACTGCGCCTACCTTCCAGATCGACCAACTGACTTCGCAGCGCCTCAGCCTGCTTTTCCAGGCGAGCCCTGGCCATGCGCTCCTGATCAACCTCCATCAACGCATGGCGCTGCGCGCCAGCGGCACGCTCATCGGCAGACGCGATGGCCTGGCGGCCCTTTTCCAGCTCGATACTGAAATCCGCCCTTGCACGCTCCAATTGCCCCTGCAATTCGCTGATCTGGCGTTGTAGCTCTTGGCTGCGCCCGGCCGTGGCTGCATGCTTGCGACGCTCCGCTTCCAGGTCTAAATCGCGATCGCGCAAGGCCGCAGATGCCGCAACCAGGTTCTCTTGAAGGGTCGCGATCTGTGCGATGGCACTTTCGGCACGCTGGTGCTCACGCTGCTGTTCTTGCTGCGCGACTTGGACTTCGGCTTTGGCCTCCACCCTCAGCACTTGAGTCTCACCCCTGGCCAACTCAGTCGCTTGCACCCAGAGTACCTGCAAGGCATCAGCGGTGGCCGCTTTGAGGGCGTCCGGTAAATCTGGATGATCGATTTGAACCTGCGCCTTGCCACGCAGCTCTTCCCAAAAATGGGTCAGCGCATCCGATGGCGCGCTCATTGAGCCCTTGCGCACGAACTGGTAGAGCTTGTTGGCTGTGGGCGTGATGCCATGCCGGAAGAACAGCAAGGCGCAGACCTCCCGGTACAACGATTTCGTTTCCGGGAATCGCGCCTTCAAGGCCTCGACTTCGGCTTGGATCTCTGATTCGATGCTCATAGATCGCAATTACAACGTAATACGTTAGTTTCATCAACATATTTCCAAATCTATGGACATAACCTCTCTAATGTCCATAGAATATGGCTCGGATCACTTTCTCCCCATTGACGCCCTTGGAAGCCATCACCACGATCGATCAAGTGCTGATTCCCGTTCACCTGACTGGGGTCGATGGCGGCAATCGAGGCCGCGGCCAGCGTCAGGTGCAAGCCGATGACGACTACTCAGCAGTGCTCTCTTGGCTGGCCCGGTACGCGGACACGCCGGCGACCTTGAGTGCCTATCGCAAGGAGGCCGAAAGGCTGCTCTTGTGGTGTGTGCACCAGCGCGGGTTGGCCATGTCGTCTTTAGCGCATGAGGACCTGTTGCTGTACGAACGGTTCCTCACCGACCCGCAGCCGGCCGCGCGTTGGGTCATGACCGTTCGCCAGCGTCCGGGGCGTGACTCGCCCCATTGGCGCCCATTTGCCGGCCCCTTGTCGCCAGCCAGTCAGCGTCAGGCCCTGTCTATTCTCAATGCGATGTTTTCTTGGCTTGTCGAGGCGGGATATTTGGCTGGCAATCCACTTTCCCTTGGACGGCGCAGGCAACGTTCTGGGCCAAAGCAAACCAACCGTTTCCTGCCGCATGAGCACTGGACTGAAGTCAAAGCCACGATTTTGTCAATGCCAGCTGAGTCAGCACGTGAGGTGATTCATGGCGCCCGCTGCCGCTGGCTTTTCTCACTGCTCTACATTGGCGGGCTGCGGGTCTCGGAGATTAACTCCAGCACGATGGGCAGTTTCTATCTAAGGAAAGATCGGTCAGGCGTTGAGCGCTGGTGGCTTGAGGTGGTGGGCAAAGGCAGCAAGTCCCGCACCATTCCCGCCACAGCCGAGTTGATGGTTGAGCTAGTGAACTACCGCAAGGTCATTGGCATGCCCGCTTTGCCCAGCGCCAACGAATTCACACCACTCGTGCTGCCCATCATCGGCAGAGGCAAACCCCTGGCCCGCAGTGCTATTCATGAGATCGTCAAGGAGGTCATGCGCAATACCGCCCAGCGGTTGCGTGCCCAGGGTGCGGCATGGGAAGGGGTTGCCAGCCAGATCGAGGCGGCATCCACCCACTGGCTTCGTCATACCGCAGGCACGCACATGACCGACGCAGGCTTGGCCATCAAGTCGGTACGCGACAACTTTGGCCATGCGACCATCAGCACAACAAGCATCTACGTCCACTCTGAGGATGATGCTCGCCATGACGCCACTCAGGCCGCCCACCGCATTGGCTGGGAGGTACAGCCCAAAGTAGTGGGCTCGACTTAACTCACTTCGCTCGACCTTTGCCGTCGGCAAAATGCATCATGGATGATTGCGACCAGTTGGGTCGCCATGCTGATTTCTTGGCGTGACAGGCCATCGAGCATGAAGGTCATCAATCACGAAGTCGTGGACATGGTCGCCTGCCGGCCGGAATGATTTCAAGTGTTCATCTCCATCATCCAGATCCGGATGTTCATGATGCAATTCATTGGGATCGGCCTGGGGCCATAGCCGGGCGCTAACCAAAGCTGCAATACCCGCCGTCAAACCGAGCACTGTGAAGCTGGTGCCCAGCCCCGCGCGTGCACCCAACCATCCAGCCACGGGGTACGTGATCAGCCAACAGGCATGGGACAACGCGAACTGTGCCGCGAACAGTGCTGGACGATCCTCCTCATGTGCCGAGCGCCTCAAGAGCCTACCTGATGGCGTTTGAACCAAGGAGTAGCCCACACCAAGCGTTAGCCACAAGGCCACCAACGCGGTGAAGCTTGTCATGAGCACCGGCCCCGTGAGCAGCCCAACGGCCAAGATGGTCGCGCCCGTCAACATCACACGCCGGTCCGACAAGCGACCAAGTAAACGAGGCAAGCCAAATGCCACCAGCATGGAGCCGGCACCAAACGCTGCCAATGCCATCGCCGTGGCGTTCTGGCCAAGCCGGAGGCTACTTTGGACGATCACCACCGTGTTGACGATCACCATGGCACTTGCTGAAGCTGCAGTTAGGTTGAGTGCGAGCAGGCCACGCAATCTAGGCGTTGCCAGATAGATGCGGCTGCCACGGGTGGTTCGCTCGTAAACACTTCTTCGCGGAGGCATTTTTGCTTTGGGGAGCATGGCCGACACCACAAGCAGAGCCGAAGCCACAAAGCCGACAACCGTTCCTAAGAACAAGCTGTGGAAGCTCACCACCGTCAACAATGCCGCAGCCAAGGCTGGGCTTGCCAGATTTTCAAGGTCATATGCCAAACGCGATAGCGACAGCGCCTTCGTATAGTCTTCTTCCTTGGGAAGGACATCGGGAATGGTGGCTTGGAACGTCGGGGTGAAGCCAGCCGACGCGGACTGCAGAACGAAGATCAGCACATAGACCTGCCACACCTCGGTGACAAATGGCAGAGAGACGGCGACTGCGGCACGCACCAGATCAAGCGTCACCAACAGCGTACGTCGGGGCACGCGCTCCGCAAACGCAGAAGCGATGGGGGCCACTCCAATGTAGGCCACCATCTTGATCGCCAGGGCAGTTCCCAACACCGCGCCCGCGTCCGCTCCGGCGATGTCGTAGGCCAGAAGCCCAAGCGCAACTGTAGCCAGGCCAGTGCCTACCAACGCGATGACCTGCGCGAAAAACAAATGCCGGTAAGTGCGGTTCTTCAGAACATCGAGCATGCCAGTTCTCCTCCGTTGCCAAAAAGCAGGCCCCGCTAGCCCTGCAAGAGAGCTGCGGGGTTGCTTCACGATTTACTTGCCCGAGAAATTGGCAGCAATGAAATTGCCCTGCAGCGTGAAGAACATGTACAGGTTCTCTTTGGCTTTGTCAGCCGCAGCCGGATCGTTGAAGGTCACCTTCCATTCCTTGGCGCGTTTGCCGTCAACCTGCTCAATGGCGGTCGGTTTCGCACCATCCCAAGACTTATCGATCTTGCCTGCAGCGATCAAGCCTTTTTGACGTTTCACGGCGCATTGAGACACTGTCTCTTGGTTGGCCTGCGCTAAGCCATGAAAGTGGCAATCAGCGGCGCCGCTTGCCAGGGCTTGGCTCGACAGGCCGAGGCCGGCCAACATGGTTGCAATAGAAATCAGTTTTTTCATGGATAACTCCATCGGTTGGTGGTGAAAGTGAGTGCGACGCCGTCAAAGGCTCTCGCGGTCGGTCTGAACGCTCTTGTCGACCTCAAGGTCCTCATGAGCGTGTTCGTGTTCCTTTGTAGGAAAACGGAACTCCTCGGCGCCGCTGTCGTGTTGATAGCCATGCAATTGCATGAGCAGCAGCAAAGCGCCCACGGCCATCAAACAGTTATTGGCCAGCGTGCTGAAGCGGGAGAACGATGCGTGCTTGCGCCACAGCGAGAGCACCCAAACCATGACAGTAAGCGCGGCAATTTGCCCGAGTTCAACGCCAACGTTGAAGCTGAGAATTCGCATCAACATGGCAACTGCGTCTTCGCCCAGTGGCAACTGCTGCAGTCGGGTAGACAGGCCAAAGCCATGAAGCAGCCCAAATCCGAAGACGACCGCGAGCAAGTTAGGTGAGTTGCAGTTCAGGTGCTTCTGGAAGCCACCGTTGTTGTCGAAGGCCTTGTACATCACGCTGATGGCAATCAGTGCATCCACCAGCCAGAAGTTCCACGTGATCTGCAGGAAGGTCGCAGAGATCAGCGTGATGCAGTGCCCAAGGGTGAAGACGGTAACGAACTTCGCCACATCGGAGAACTTCGTCAGGAAGAAGACGACGCCGAAGAGAAACAGCAAATGGTCGTAGCCGGTCAGCATGTGGCTGGCCCCCAGGCCGATGTACTGCAAATAGCCGCCATCGAGCATGCGCTGTTTGTCGGCCTCTGAAATACCGTGGGCCTGCGCGGCCAAGGTTGCGATCAAAAATACGACCCCAAGGAGCGGCCGGCCAATACGTCCAAACATAGAAGTTCCTCGTAAATGATTGAAAGGAAGGAGCGGCTTTCACCGCACCGAAAGCGTCAAGAAGCGTGGCTTCTGTACAAACTCAGATCATGAATCTGCATCGCCGAAGCGGTCCCCAACACCGGTTATGTCTTCAGCGCATCTGGGATGTCGGCTCGGGGCGATGAGCCGGAAGTTATCTCCCGGCGCCTGAGCACCATCCCACATAGCGCAGGCAGGACAAACAGCGTGAGTACCGTGGCAGTGACCAGCCCACCGATGACCACCGTCGCCAGAGGTCTTTGCACTTCTGCTCCGGTGCCAGTTCCAAGTGCCATGGGAACGAAGCCGAGCGATGCCACCAATGCGGTCATGAGCACGGGACGCACGCGCTCCATGGCCCCTTCAATGACCGCCGCATTGGCCCCCAGTCCTTCGTCCAGACGTTTTCTGATCGCTGAGATCAGGACAAGACCGTTGAGAACAGCAACGCCTGAAACAGCAATGAAGCCGACGGATGCTGAAATCGAGAACGGGATGCCACGCCACGCAAGCGCGAATACGCCACCGGCCAAGGCCAACGGAATGGCAGCCAACACGGTGGCCGTCAATGCGACATTGCCGATCGCCAGGTACAAAGTGGCTGCGATCAGAACAAAGCAGGCGGGCACGATGATCGCCAAACGCTTGGTTGCCGCCTGTAGATTCTGGAACTGACCGCCCCATTCAATCCATGTTGCCGAAGGCAATTTCACCTCTGCATCGATTCGCTTGGCAGCGTCATCAACGAAACCACCCAAGTCACGACCAACGACGTTGGCCTCGACGTAGATTCGGCGTTTGCCGTTGTCTCGGCTGATTTCATTCAAACCCTCGGTAAAACGGAATTGCACCAGTTCTTTCAGAGGGATGGATGATCTGGTCTTGCCGCCGTTCTCGGGCAACATGACAGGCAATGATCCCAGGACATCAAGGTTGCTTCGCTGCGCACCAGGCAGACGCACCACGATGTCGAATCGGCGGTCGCCCTCAAAAATCTGGCCAGAAGGCCTGCCAGCAAGTGCTGTGGACACCGTGTCGGCAACCTCCTTGACGGTCAAGCCATAACGGGCAATGGCCGTGCGGTCGAAGCGAATGTCGAAGGTCGGGAACCCGCCCGTTTGAGCAACACGCACATCGGAAGAACCTGGCGTCTTGCGCAACACCGCCGCAATTTTTTGGGCACTGGCTGCAAGCTCATCCAGGTCATCACCGTAGATCTTCACCGCCACGTCGCTGCGCACGCCTCCGATCAGTTCGTTGAAGCGCATTTCGATGGGCTGGGTGACGTCATAGTTGTTTCCGACCAATGGCGCTGTCTTTTCCCGGATGCGCTCGATCACCTGTTCTTTGGTGGTGACCCCCTCAGGCCACTCGTCCTTGGGCTTGAGGATGATGTAGTTATCCGATGCGTTAGGAGGCATGGGGTCGGCTGCCAAACTGGCAGTACCAGCCTTTGAGTAAACGGTCTTCACTTCGGGCAGACTGAGGACAGCCCGCTCAAGTGGCAGGTCAATGGCGGCAGACTGCTCGATGGATGTGGATGGAATCCGCACTGAAGAGAGGTTGAGGTTTTGTTCATCCAACGTAGGCATGAATTCCCTGCCGACAAAGCCAAATACCACGCCCGCCAGAACGAGCACCCCTGTGGCTGCGCCCAGATAAGGCCAGGGCCTGCTCACCGCATGCTTCAACCAGGGCTCGTATCGGCGCTTGGTCGCAGCGATGACCTTCACATCCTTTTCTTGGATTTCTTTTGAAAGCAGTACCGCCACCATTGCTGGAACGAAGGTCAACGACAGCACAAAGGCTGAAGCGAGAGCCAGCATCAGCGTGATGACCATGGGCGAGAACATCTTGCCCTCGACACCTTCAAAAGTAAGGCAAGGCAGGAAGACGAGAAAGATCACCAATTGCCCGTAGACCGTTGGCTTCACCATTTCGCGCGACGACTCGATGACCTCCGACAAGCGCTCCTTCAAGGTTAGCAAACGACCTTCTGCTTGCTGCCTGTGGGCCAAACGCCGCATCGCGTTCTCTACGATGATGACCGCGCCATCGATGATCAAACCGAAATCCAAGGCTCCCAGGCTCATGAGGTTGCCGGAGATCTTCAGCGCATTCATGCCAATCGCGCTGATCAGCATCGACAAGGGAATCACGAGCGCAGCGATCAATGCTGCACGCACGTTGCCCAGAAGCGCAAACAAGATGACCACGACCAGCAAGGCTCCTTCCGCCAGGTTGCGCCCCACCGTCGAAATCGTGGCGACCACAAGCTGAGAACGGTCCAAAGTCGGAACAATCACGACGCCCGCAGGCATTGTTTTAGAGATTTCCTTGAGCTTCTCGCCCACGGCCTGTGCCACGGTTCGGCTGTTTTCTCCGACCAACATGAGGGCGCTGCCCACCACTGTCTCGTACCCGTTGCGGCTGGCTGCTCCAGAACGGAGTTCGCCTCCGACGTTCACTGTTGCCACTTGCCCAAGGGTCACGGGCATGCCATCACGTTGGGTCACCACAGCGCGCATCATCTCGTCGGTGGTCTGAATGCGAGCATCCGCGCGCACGAGGTAGGACTCGCCAGAACGTTGCACGTAGTTCGCGCCGACCGACAGGTTGGCATTCTCCAGGGCTTGTCCCAGCTCGGATATCGAAACGCCAAAGGCAGCCAGCTTGGCCGGGTCGGGCTCGACGACGTATTCCTTGACATAGCCGCCCAGGGAGTCCACATCGGCCACACCGGGCGTTGTGCGCAACTGCGGGCGAACGACCCAGTCCTGAACGGTGCGCAAGTAAGCCAGTTGAGCAACGCGTTCGGCCAGGCGATCTCCAGCGTCCGTTAGGAAGCTGCCGTCACTTTGCCAACCTGGCTTGCCATCCTGAATCTTGTCGCTCTTGCGATCTGGATTCGCAAATTCGACGCTGTAGTGGAAAATTTCCCCCAGCCCGGTGGACACCGGTCCCATTTGCGGCTCGGCGCCTTCCGGCAAGTTGGGGCGAGCCTGGGCCAAGCGCTCAGTCACCTGCTGCCGCATGAAATAGAGGTCGGCATCCTCTTTGAAGATCGCCGTGACCTGGCTGAACCCATTGCGCGAAAACGAGCGGGTCCGCTCCACGCCATTGAGACCAGCCAATGCCGTCTCAATCGGATAGGTCACGCGCTTCTCGATTTCCACCGGGCTCAGCGTGGGAATCACCGTGTTGATCTGAACTTGCTTGTTGGTGATGTCTGGCGTGACATCAATGGGTAGCAACTTGAGTTGCCATGCTCCGATGACCGCCACCACGGCAGTCATGAACAACACGAGCCAACGAAGGCGTACCGCGCCTTGAAGAATGCCGTTGATCATTCGTCTTCTCCCGCGTTTTTCTTCGCCTCAGCTTTGACCAAAAACGCATTGCGCGTTGCTACTCGTTCGCCGGCCTTGATGCCAGACACAATCTGGGCAAGGCCACCACTGCGGGATCCGACCAAGACAGGTGTTGGGCGAAAGCCAAGCTCGGTGCGGACGAAAAGTACGTCTCGACCATTAAGGTTCTGCACCGCTTCCTCAGGGATCATCAGCCCACCACTTTCGCCTGAGCGGCCATGCAAACGGACCTGTACACCTTCACCCACGACAAGAGCGGGAACTGCTGCATTGGGTGCTTGCAGGCTTAGCACCACTGTGGCCCGGCGCGCACTGCCGCTGACGGTAGGTGTCACGGCACGCACGGAGGCTGGCACGACTGCACCCGAGCTGGTGACGATCGTGGCAGTGTCTCCGGGTGCAATTCGACCAGCTTCAGCGGCAGTCACCGAGGCCTCGATCTGCATGGCTCCGGGTGTCGTCACCCGAAACAGCTCATCGTTGAGCGACACATAAGCACCGAGTGTGGCGTTCTGCGCAGATACTCGGCCGGCGATAGGACTGACCACAGCGATGCCGCGGCCATCGGCCGATACGTTCGCTGCTCGGGCGACCAAAGAGGCGCGCTGAGCTTCTGCTTCAGCGACATCCAATGCTGCTTTAGCCGACTCCATGTCTTGACGTGGCGACACCCCTTGCTGGAACAGACTGGACTCCCGATCAAAGGCCTTTCGAGACAGATCGAGTTTGGCCTGCGCCACCCGTCGCTCGGCGGCCATGCTTGCGGCCTCCTGACTCTCCAATGTGGCCAGCACCTCGCCGGCGCGCACGACATCGCCCAATCGCGGGGCCACTCGCTGGATGGTGCCTGCAGCCTTGGCCACAAGCACGGCCTCGCTGCCCGGAGACGGCACGACTGTGGCTGGCGCCAGGATCTCTTGGCGGACATCGCCGCTTCCAATCGCTTCAACACCGATATTGGCTGAAGTGAGGTAGGCCGCAGGGATTTTGACTTCATCACCAGCGGGCGCTGATGCCTGGGATGCAGAAGCGACCGCCGTCTTGGCTGCCTCAGGTTGGGCCGAGCGTTCCGCCGGCTGAGACGGGGCCATCAGGCGAGCCGCGCCAAAGCCGAGAACGGCGGCGAACCCCGCAATGGTGGCGACTTTTGGCCAGTTCGAGGACATTGATTTTTCCGTCATTTTTCATCTCCGAATGCCGGTTTTCCGTCGGCTTGAGCCAACGCCGACAGCGCACGCACACGTGCCAATTGAGCATCGATGGTCAGTCCCTTGGACTCCGACAATGCCCTTCGTATTGCAAGCAGTTCCATGAGGGAGGTTTTGCCGCTCTCGTAGCCAATGCGCCCAAGGCGATAGGCTTCCGAGGCCGCTTGCTCGCCCTCAGTTGCAGCCAACAGCCGTTGCTCTGCGGCGCCTACCTGCGCTTGCGCGGAGCGACGCGTGGCGTCTGCTTGAAGAACTGCTGCTGCCAGACGTGCTTCTGCTGCGGCGATGCGCTGCCTGGCGGCCGCAACACCATTGACGTTTTGATCGAACAGTGGAATTGATGCGGAGACTCCAAGGACGTAGCCGCTCTGGCTGCTCCAGGCATAACGGCGAACTCCAGCACTCACATTGATGTCAGGCAGCCATTTCTTCTGCTCAACAGTCACCTGTGCTTCCAACGCCTCTCTCTCTGCGCGGGCGGTGGCCACGGCGAGCGACTCGCCTTGGACTGGATTCACCGCTGGACGGACGACGGCTAGCAAGCGTTCGCTGACGCCGGTATAGGGCGTAGAAGCACCAGCCAACATCGACAACCGATTCAATGCCTGGGAGGTATCCGCATCTGCTGCGATGGCAGCAGCCTGTGAGGCGGCCACGCTGGCACTCGCTTGCGCTTGTCGAATGTCGGCCTCCCGGCCAGCCTGGACTTGCGCTCTTGCCGCACGCAGATCTTCTTGGGCACGCTTGAGATCATCCTGTGCAAGTGCCTTACGTGCCAACATGGCTTCCACGGTCGCGTGGGCGATGGCCAAATCGGCCGCGAAATCCACCTTGGCCTGATATCGCCGCGCCTCGGCAACACCCAATTGGCGTTCCGAGACCTGAACCCTGGCTGCGCGTTGGCCAAGGATCTCTAGCGGCTGGGTGAGCGAATAGGTGCTTTGGCGCTGGCTCTGCCCTCCGCTTTGGGGCGCGCCAAGGTTCTCGACAAGCGTATCAAGCCTTGGATTGGGCCATGCCTTGGCCTGGGCCGCATCGGCCAAAGCGGCTCCAACGTCGGCCTGCTGTTCAAGAAATGCGGGCGATTCGGCCAGCGCTTGTGCCAACAAAATGCCAAACGGCGGTGCGTCTGCAGCTTGGGCGAGGATGGGCATCTGCGCCGCCACGAGGGCGCAGGCAACTATGCGCGTCAGACGACGCGCTCGCACATGAGGGTGCATGGGAAAACTCCACGTATGCAGCCAAACGCTCAAGCGTCATGGCGGCTAAGAACCGGCACTGCAAGGCGCAGCGCCACGATGGGTTCAAACGTGGAGAGTAGGGGGAGCCCGACCGATCGGACGCCAAAGAATGTCGTCAGGGATCGGAATATGGTCTGGTGTGGCCGTCGAGGGCACCAGATCGACGACCGCAGCATCATGAATCTTGATGGCGGCCGGTGCGACGAACCAGTCCAAGAGCGTTTGCTTGGACAGCCGGGGCATTTCGGCCGGCTGGAGCGCAATCAGCGAATGACCAAACTGGTGTTCGTGGGCTTCCGCGTGGGTTTCATCGTCGTGGTCGATGTCAGCCCCGCCATGTTCCCACTGTATTTCCCCACCACCACTGATGTCGTGGCTATGAGCGTGAAATGGCGAACTGAGGATGTCAAATGCCACAAGCAAGAGCAGCAACCAACGCCCGACCATCGCCCAAGCGGAGGGGCGGTTTTGATCGGCTCGCGGTGACAAGGTTTTGCTCACAAATACTTGGTCATGTCTTTGAACTCGGCCAACGCTTCTTGTGACTGAGCTGTGCGGACCGCTCGGCTCAGGCACTCATCGAGGTGCTCATGGATCAACGCTTTCTTCGCTGCACCAATTGCCTTTTCAACAGCATGAAGTTGCTGAGCAACATCGGCACATGGGCGATCTGCTTCCAGCATTTCGATGACATTCAACAGGTGACCACTGGCACGCTTGAGTCGCTTGACCAAAGCGCTGTGACCGGGATGATGCAGTGTGTCGGACATGAAAACTTTTATCCTATGGGGGAGGATAGCATGGCGCTTGTTCAGGTGGTCAAGTTTCTCAAAGTGCTGGTGAAGCAAGCCGAGGCAAATAACCGGACTTCCGAGCTGGATTTGGGCTCTCAGTGACGATGGGGTGTTGGCGCCGACCGAAAACTGAGCCACTTTTGATGGGTGTGCCGATCTAAAACTGAGCCAGGTGTTCAACCTACTCTGCTGCTTTTTGATGCA
>NZ_SNXW01000019.1 GCF_004362855.1 Aquabacterium commune | reverse complement strand
TGCGTTCAAATCCAGTGGTGCTCAGGCTCATCTGCTTCATGCTGATACTGTCTCACATTCAGGGCTGCATGCGAAGGTTTTGCAGACCTTCCCTAAGTCTCGAAATAGCTCGGATTTTATATATGCAGTGAATTCAAATCCGGGCGCTCTTACCTGCGGGCCGACCGACAGCGCGTGAAGGGCGACCCCGCTGGGGTCACACAGGTGAAGCGTTCGTTCTGTTGGAACTTTCCATTCAATCACTGACAACGTTACCGGAACGAATCGTCCATCTTCTGTCTTTATTTTATCGAGGCGAATATTCGTCGTCTGAATCTGCGCACTTCGCGGATCGACTGTTTTTTCATCGAATGTGAGGCGCAGGTCTGGATATTCAGTTAGATACGCTGCGTAGACTCGCGCCAACTCCATTAGCGCAGTGCCATCGCGAAGGGATCTGAACTCGTGTCTTATGTTGTGAATAGCGACTTCCGTACCAGCCCGCTCGGTGTCGGATACCTCTACAGGTTCTGAAACTTCGAAATCTTCGATTGTGTTGAGATGTCCAACTATTCGATAGGAATAAGTTTTCCCGTTTTCCTTGTACGTTGTGTTCCATTGCACGCGTTCGCCAAGAGCAAATGCCTTGAAGCGTCCTTTACCGTTTTTTCCGTGCAGAGCTCGTCCAGCTTGTTTGTAGGCTTGCTTTTTCCATGACTCGCCCAGCCCACCAAAAAATGATTCAACCTGACTGGGGTCAATACCGTATCCAAAGTCACGGACTCGGACAGTTTCAATCCCATCCATTTCGTTGACATCGACAGACACCGCTACCTCAGTGGACCCGGCATCGAAGCCGTTCCAAATGACCTCGGAAAGCGCCGCAATGGGTTTGGCTGCGACCAAAGTCTCGATGAAGTCCCGTTTCGCAGTCACATGCACTTTTGCCATCTGTCTCCCCTAAACTTAGTGTGACTGTACCGCTTCAGAGGGCCACCTATCACGCGCGTCGAATCGTGATTGCCCCCAGAGATATCGGCCATTGGGTGGCGCAATGTCATCCATAGGTCTGGCCATGTAGCTACTTGGTACGCGAGTGGCGAGGCTTCGTAGTTGTTTGGTCCCCGGCGAGCATGCGGCTCGGTACAAAAGTGTGTAGCCAACGTCGGCGCATGGCGCTGACCGCCCGGCGAACGTTTTTAGAGGCAGGAATTTTCGGCAGTTTGAGCTGTACTGGCTAAAATGATCACCTATGTGTGCGTTCTTGTCTTCCTCAGCACCCCTCTACCGTCAGCGTTGGCGTAAGCCAGCGACCTGATCGACCTATTGCGCCCCTGCTGGGCGCCAGACTCCCCACCTGCATGTGACACTGGCTGTCCAGTGAGCAAAAAAGCGGGTATCAAAGCGGGTATCAAAACGAGGGCTGCCAAGAAATCCCTCATGAAATCAATAGGATAGAGCGCATATGCTGCTGATGATCGACAACTACGACAGCTTCACCTTCAACCTCGTCCAGTACTTCTGTGAACTGGGCGAAGAGGTCAAGGTGGTGCGCAACGACGAAATCACGCTCGACGAGATCGCGGCCTTGAAGGCCGACCGCCTCGTGCTGTCGCCCGGGCCGTGCTCGCCCGCCGAAGCCGGCGTGTGCGTGCCGGCGCTGCAGCGCTTCGCCGGTCAGCTGCCCATCCTGGGCGTGTGCCTGGGCCACCAGAGCATCGGTGCGGCGCTCGGTGGCAAGGTGGTGCGAGCGGCCGAGCAGATGCACGGCAAGACCAGCGTCATCACGACCGACGAGCAAGGCGTTTTCGCCGGCCTGCCCAGGCAGTTCACCGTGATCCGCTACCACTCGCTGGCCATCGAGCGCGCCTCGCTGCCCGACTGCCTGCACATCTCGGCCACCACCGAGGATGGCGAAATCATGGGCGTGCGCCACACCGCCTCGCTGACCGATGCGAACTTCGCGCCGCTGGAAGGCGTGCAGTTCCACCCCGAGTCCATCCTGACCGAGCACGGCCACGCCATGCTGGCCAACTTCCTGAAGATGTGAGGCGCATGCCATGAGCCAGATCACCGACCAGCAGGCGCTGCAGCGTGTCATCGAGCACCGCGAAATCTTCCACGACGAGATGCTGGGCCTGATGCGCCGCATCATGACCGGCGAGATGTCGCCCGTGGTCATGGCCGGCCTCATCACCGGATTGCGCGTCAAGAAGGAAACCGTGGGCGAGGTCACCGCCGCGGCCCAGGTCATGCGCGAATTCGCCACGCCGGTCGAGGTGGCCGACAAGGCCCACCTCGTGGACCTGTGCGGCACCGGCGGCGACGGCGCCCACACCTTCAACATCAGCACCACGGCCATGTTCGTGGCGGCCGCAGCGGGCGCGCGCGTGGCCAAGCACGGCGGGCGCTCGGTGTCCTCCAGCACGGGCAGTGCCGACGTGCTCGAAGCGCTGGGCGTGGGCATCAACCTGCCGCCCGCCCACGTGGCCCAGGCCCTGGCTGAAACCGGCATCGGCTTCATGTTCGCGCCCAACCACCACGGCGCCATGAAGCACGCCGCGCCCATCCGCAAGGAGCTGGGCGTGCGCACGCTGTTCAACATCCTGGGGCCGCTGACCAACCCGGCCGGTGCGCCCAACCAGCTCATGGGCGTTTTCCACCCCGATCTGGTCGGCATCATGGCGCGCGTGCTGCAGCGCCTGGGGTCCCAGCACGTGCTGGTGGTGCATGGCAGCGATGGCCTCGATGAAATCACCCTGGCCGGCGACACCTTGGTGGCCGAGCTGCAAGACGGCGAGGTGCGCGAGTACCGCATCCACCCGAGCCAGTTCGGCATCGCCGAGCACGACGGCTCCATGCTCAAGGCGCAGAGCCGCGAGATGTCGCAAGCCATCCTGCAGCGCGTGCTGGCCAACGAACCCGGTCCGGCGCGCGACATCGTGCTGATGAACGCAGGCGCCGCCCTGTATGCCGCCGACGTCGCCGACAGCCTGGCCGATGGCATCGAGCGTGCCCGCGAGGCCCTGGCCAGTGGCCGGGCCGCGCAGAAGCTCGAACAGTTCGTGCAGGCCACGCAGCGCCTGGCTGCGACGCAACCCTGAGGCTCCGACATGTCCGACATCCTGCAGAAAATCGTGGCCGTCAAACACGAAGAGATCGCCCTGGCGCTGCAAAGCCGTTCGCTCGCCGAGGTGCGCGCCCAGGCCGAGCAGCGCAACCGCGATCTGAACGATGTGCGCGATTTCGCCGGTGCCCTGCGCGCCAAGGTGGCTGCCGGTCAGGCCGCGGTGATTGCCGAGGTCAAGAAGGCCAGCCCCAGCAAGGGCGTGCTGCGCGAGCACTTCGTGCCCGCCGACATCGCGCGCAGCTACGCGCAACACGGCGCCGCCTGCCTGAGCGTGCTCACCGACGAGCGCTTCTTCCAGGGCTGCGAGGCCTACCTCCGACAAGCCCGCGAAGCCTGCAGCCTGCCCGTGCTGCGCAAGGACTTCATGGTCGATGCCTTCCAGGTCTATGACGCGCGCGCCATGGGCGCCGACTGCATCCTGCTGATCGCGGCTTGCCTGGACGATGCCCAGATGCGCGACCTCGAAGCCCTGGCGCACGGGCTCGGCATGGCCGTGCTGGTCGAAGTGCACGACGGCGACGAGCTGGACCGTGCGCTGAAGCTCAAGACGCCGCTGGTCGGCATCAACAACCGCAACCTGCGCACCTTCGAGGTCACGCTGGACACCACGCTGGGCCTGTTGCCGCGCGTGCCGCCTGACCGCCTGCTGGTGACCGAATCGGGCATCCTGGGCCGCGCCGATGTGCAGCGCATGCGCGACGCCGATGTCCACGCCTTCCTGGTCGGCGAGGCCTTCATGCGCCGGCCCGACCCGGGCGTGGCGCTGGCCGAGCTGTTCGCCTGACATGTGGGCCCGCCCGCGCCTGTCTGCCTGTGCGTTGGGCCTCTGAGGGGCAAGGCATGGGCCAGGACGTGTTCGATTTCGGGGGTGCCGGGGCGCCGGTGCCCGCCTTGTCGCGCCCGCTGGACGCGCTGTTTGACGCCGTGCCCGCCGACTGGCGGCCGCTGACCGATGCCTGGCGTGCCTCGGCCCAGGGCCAGGCGCTCATCGCGCGTGTCGATGCGGCCCGGGCGAGCGGGGCGGCCATCTTTCCAGGCGATGTCTTTGCCGCCCTGCGCTTCACGCGGCGCGCCGAGGTGAGGGTGCTCATCCTCGGGCAGGACCCCTACCACGGGCCGGGGCAGGCGCACGGCCTGGCGTTTTCGGTGCGGCCGGGTGTGCCCATCCCGCCCAGCCTGCGCAACATCCGCAAGGAGCTCCAGCGTGATCTCGATGTGGGCCTGGGCGCTGGGCTGGCCTTGCCCGCCCACGGTTGCCTGCAGGCCTGGGCTCAGCGCGGCGTGCTGCTGCTCAACACCGTGCTGACGGTGGAGGCCGGCCAGGCCGCCAGCCACGCGGGCTGGGGCTGGGAGGCGCTGACCGACGCGCTGGTGACGGCCGTGGCCGCCGATGCCGCGCCCAAAGTGGCGATGCTGTGGGGTGCGCACGCGCAACGCAAAGCTGCCTTGATGCAGCAGGCGCGCCAGGCCTCGGGCGCGCCGATGGCCGACCTGTTGCTGCTGCAGAGCAACCACCCCTCGCCGCTGTCGGCCACCCGCGGGCCCGTGCCTTTCGTGGGCAACGGCCATTTCGGCCAGGCCCGGGCTTTCTGGGCCGAACGCGGCGCGACGCTGGACTGGGCGCTGGACTGAGCGTCAGTCGAAGTACCAGAGGCTCATCACGCCGAGGTGGTTGGCTTCGAACTTCTCGCCTTGTGGGTCGTCGCGGTAGCGGTAGGACTCGAACACATAGCGGCCCTTCAGCCCCCAGGACGGCGTCAAGGCGTACTCAGCCTCGACGATGAAGCCTGTGCTGGCCTTCAGCGCTGCCTTGCCAGAGACGGTGATTTCAGTGCCTTGCTGCGTGGTGAACCGACCGTTGTCGATCTTGAGTGTGGCGTGGGTCGCTTTGCGCACCCCGAAGCCGATGCGCGTGCGATCGGTGGCATGCCACAGCAGGCTCGCCTCCAAGGGCATGCGGCGGAAGCGGTACTTGCTGCCTTCGATGCCGTTGACTTGGTCGTTGTGGTACGCCCCGGTGAGTTGCACGGTCAAGGGCAACTCGCCGAGCCTGCGGCTGAAGCCGAAGCGCAGGTCGATGCCGCCGCCGGAGCTGACGTCTTCTCGGTAGCTGGTGCCGCCGCCACCCTGGGGCACCAGGTTGACTTTCAGCATGGTGTCCCCACCCGACGTGAAGCCCAGCCCCACAAAGGGACGCCAACTGTTGCGCGTGCTGGGGGTGTCGAAACCATCGGCAAAACTGGAGGCCGCGGCCAGCGACAAGGCGCACGCGACCATGGCACGGATGTGGCGCATGGCAATTCCCTGAGATGTTCTGATGGCTGAGATTGTGCCGCAGCATGACCCGCGTGCAAACAGTGCGCGAGGCGTGCTTTTCGTGGATCAGGCCACAGATTTCGGCACCCCCTGAAATCACGCATTGCACACCCATTCGGGGGTGCATCAAGCCGGCGAAATTTGCCAAAATCCACACGGCGATATCCATTTGACGCCGTTGGGTCACCTGCTTGACTTGATCCCGACGCCAAACATGCGCGAGCATGTGCCGGGCGGTCGGTCCACCTTTGGGTGGCGACGCTTTTTCCACCCACTGCGCGTTCCTGCGCTCCCGTGCACCCGAGCCCGATCCGTCGAAACCCTGTCCCCATGGCACTCACCACCACCACCGCCCCAGGCACTGCACGCTGCACCACACTGGGCGTGGTGATCGTCAACTACCAGACCTACGACCTGACGATGCGCTGTGTGGCCTCCCTGCTGGCGCAGGGCATTGCCGAACCGGCGCACATCGTGGTGGTGGACAACGATTCCCCGGATGCCTCCGGTCTGCGCTTGCAGGCCGATCTGCCTGCCGGCGTGGTCACGCTGTTGTCGGGGCGCAATGGCGGCTTTGGCGCCGGGGTGAATCTCGGCGTGGACGCCTTGAAGACCGACCTCGTCCTCATTTTGAATCCGGACACCTATTTCGAATCCAACCGCATGGATGTGATTCGTCAGATGTTCCACGGCTCACCCAAAATGGGCGTGGCCGGGCTCAAACTCGTGAATCCGGATGGCAGCCTGCAATATTCGGCGCGCAGGTTTTATTCCCTCCCTGACATCTTGGCGCGTCGCACCATGTTGGGGAAACTCGGTCCGCTGCGCCGCCTGGAGCGCTCGCACCTGCTGACGCGCAAATGGCGCCAGCCCTCGAAAACTCCGTTTTTCGAAGCCGATTGGGTGATGGGCACGGGCTTCGTGGTGCGCCGCAGCGCCTTCGAGCAGGTGGGTCGCATGGACGAGGGCTATTTCCTCTACTTCGAGGAGGTGGACCTGTGCGCCCGCATGTGGATCGAGGGCTGGCAGGTGGTGGCCGTGCCCCAGGTGGCGCTGGTCCATGACCACCAGCGCAGCAGCGCGGCGGGCATCATGTCCTTCGCGGGCAAAACCCACCTGCGCAGCATGGCCCGCTTCTTTGCCAAATTCGGTGTGCCCTGGTGGTCGCGCCCGTCGCGGGTCCGCATGGCCGCGGCCCTGGCGCGCTGGCAGGCGGCGCAGCAAGGGGGCTCTGTGGCCGGCGCGCCTGTGACCGAGCCGCAACACGGGGGCTGAGCCAAGCCCTTGCCTCCGCCATCGCCTGCCGTGTGACATGGGCCCCCCGTATCATCGGCGGGCACTGCGCCGGACAGATCACCCGGTCCGGCCGTGCCTTGCGGCCCTCCTCCTGCTCTCGCCATGAACAAGTCCCTTGCCTCCCTGCTGGCCAGCTTCCTTGCCATGCTCGCCTTGACGGCGTGCGTGCCGCCGGGCGTGCTGCAGGCGCCTCAGGGGTTCGACATCGCACCCCACATGGTCACGCCGGCGCAGCTGGCGGCCCTGCCCAAGGTGCCCACGCGCATCCGTGCGGGCGACACCCTGCGCATCGTGCGTGACGCCCAGGATTCGGCCAGCCTGGACCTGCGCAACCTCGTCGATGACAGCCAGACCCTGAACTACGTGGTGCGTGCCGATGGCACCATCGCCTTCCGCTACGCTGGCCGCATCGAGGCCGCAGGCAAGACGCCCGAAGAGCTGGCCGAGGCCTTGCGCGCCAAGTTGTCGGTGTACTACCGCGAGCCGGGCGTGACGGTCAACATCACGACCTCGCCGAGCAGCAAGGTGGTGATCGGCGGGGCCGTGCGCACACCGCTGACGGTGGACCTCTACGCCGTCTCCAACCTGGAGCAGGCCCTGTTCGCCGCCGGCGGCTTGCTGCCCGCGGCCGATCCGGCCCGCCTGGCCCTGTTGCGCCTGGACGACCAGGACCGCTACCGCTTGCATTTCATCGACTTCTCCGACGTGCTGCAGCCGCAAGAGGGTGGCCGCTCTGCCATCGCCCTGCAGCGCGGCGACATCGTCTTCGTGCCCAAGTCCAACGCGGGGGCTTCGGCCGATGGTGTGGACCTCTACTTCAACCAGTTGTTGCCGTTCTCGCGCGCCTTGGGCGTGAACGCCACGGCCAACGTCAACTGAGCCCCGGGGCCGCTGCCGCACACCATGATCGACATCCGCTCCCTGCGCGACCTGGTCCGCCTGTTCTACATCTTCCGCCGCGAGTTCTGGCTGGCCTTTGCCGGCGTGGCCGTGCTGGCGGTGGCGGGCGCTTTCCTGCTGCCACCGAAGTACACCTCGGACGCGCGCCTGCTGGTCAAGCCGGGCCGCGAGAACATGACCGCGCCCATCGAGGCCGCCGACCGCCAGGCCATCTACCCGCAAAGCACCACGCGCGACCCCATCCTCGACGAAGAGAAGATGCTCACCGGGCGCCCGGTGCTGATGCAGGTGGCGCGCCTGTACCTGGCCGAGATGTCGGCGGAACCCCAGCGCGAAGGCGTCGTCGGCAAGCTCAAGGATGCGTTCGCCAGCGTGCGCCGGGCGGTGGGTGGGGCGGTGGGCAAGGCCTTCGCCGCCATCGGCCTGGCCGAGGTGCAGAGCGAGGAAGAGGCCATCGCCGAGAAGCTGGCGGCGCGCTTTGCCGTCACGCACGGGCCGGGCTCCAACGTGATGGAGTTGAGCTTCACCTGGGGCGACCCGGTGGTGGCGCAGCGGGTGCTGAAAAGCTGGATCCGCGTTTACCTCGACGAGCGCACGACGGTGCTGGGTCGCAAGACCCTGGTGACGTTCTACGAAGCCAAGGTGCGCGACTCCGACCAGCAAATCGAGTCGGCCAAGAGCCTGCTGCGCACCCGCCTGGTCAGCATCGACGGCACCAGCGCCCAGGAGCGCCTGGACGCCCTGACCAAGCGCCTCAACGACCTCAGCACGCGCCGCGCTGAAATCGCCGCCGAGCGCACCGCCTTGCTCAACGGCATCGGCTACGCCAACCAGCAGGTGGGCAGGCTGGCCAAGGAGACGGTGTCCGAGCGCGAGCTGGGCAACAGCCCGACCTTCCAGGCGCTGAGCACGCAACTGGCCGACCTCAAGCGCCAGCGCGCCGATGCCTTGCGCATCTTCAAGGACACGGCGCCCACCATCGTGGCGCTCAATGAAAGCATCGCCACGCTGGAGGCCCAGCTCAAAACGGAAGACCGCGTGCTGCAGCGCTCCGAGCGCCGCACGCCCAACGAGCTCAACACCGTGATGGCGCGCAACCAGCTGGAAAAATCCATGCGCCTGCGCGAGCTGGATGCGCTTCACACGGCTTTCGACAAGGAAGCCACGCAGCTCGAAACGGTGCGCCGCAAGGTGCTGGAGACCGAGCCCGAACTGGCCCGCCTGGAGCAGGCCCTGTCGGTGGCCGAGAAGAGCCGTGCGCTCTACCTCGACAGCCTGGAGAAGGCGCGCATCGACCAGGCACTGGACGACAACCGCATCAACAACATCGCCCAGATCCAGGAGGCCTCGCTCAACCCCAGCCGCAGCTCGCCCAAGAGCCTGCTGCTGCTGATCCTGGCGCTGCCGGCGGCGGGCATCGTCGGCCTGGCGGTGGTCTATCTGTGCGCCATGTTCGACCAGCGCATCCACGACGGTGGCCGCTTCGAGGAGCGCTTCGGCGTGCCGCTGTGGTCGGCCGTCAAGGACATCGATGGCAGCGGCCCCGACAACGATTTCCACGCCAGCCTCTACCGCATCTACGGCACCTTGCCGCTGGAGCGCATCCAGCGCGAAGGCCTGGTGCTGGGCCTGAGCTCGGCACGCAGTGGCGAAGGGGTGAGCTTCCTGATCGAGCGCCTGCAGACCTTGCTGCAAGCCCAGGGGCTGACGGTGCGCGTCAACGCCCAGCCGGCCGTGGCCGCACCGGGCGAGGTCGTGTTGCTGGAGGCCTCGGGCCTGCACAGCAACCGCGACGCCTTCGTGCGCCTGAGCCAGGCCCACCTCATCGTGCTGGTGGTCGAGGCCCGCACCAGCACCGTGCCGGTGGTGGAGAACGCTTTGGGCGTCTTGCGCACGGCCTTCCGCAAGGTCGATGGCGTCATCCTCAACCGCCGCCGCTTCGAGGTCCCGCCTCACGTGCTGCGCTGGCTCCAGCGCTGAAGGACCCGCATGCGCCTGGCCCTGCTGTCGCCCCTGCCGCCCGAGCAAACGGGCATCGCCGATTACGCGGCGCACTGCCGCGCGGCCCTCAACCAGGCGGGCGTGGACGTGCTCACACCGCTGCAAGGCCAGCGCCCGATCACATCGCTGGCCACGGCCAAGGCCTGGGTGGCCGAGCGCGACTGGCGCCGCATCGACGTGGTCCACGCCGAGCTGGGCGGTGGTCGCCATTCCGAATTCCTGACCTTGTGCGCGCTGGCGTCCCTGCCCAACCGGCCGGCGCTGTCGGTCACCGTTCACGACCCCGAACGCCTGATCTGGAAGCCCGTCAATGGCCTGTGGCGCGCGGTGAACGCGTCGTCCTTGTTGCCGCGTGCGGCCAAGCAGGCCGTGGCGCTGCTGTCTGACCCCGTGACGCTGATGAGCGAGCGCGCCCTGGCCCGCAAGCTCGATGGCGTCGTGGCCCTGACGCAAACCGGTGCCGACCGCCTGGCCAAGCGCATGAAGCTGGCACCAGGGCGCGTCAGCGTCATCCCCCACGGCGTGTTGAGCTTGCCGCAGCGCCCCCTGCCCGACCTGCACGATGCCTTGGGCGAGGTCGCCATCAAGGTGCTGTACTTCGGCTTCATCTACAGCGGCAAGGGCATCGAGGACCTGATCGATGCGGTGGGCCGCTTGCGCCACGAGGCGCCCGAAGTCGCCGGTCGCATCCAGGTGACGATCGCCGGTGGCACCGCGCCCGACATCGCCTTTGGCGGCCAGGGCAGCTACCTCGACCAATTGCGCGAGCGTGCCGCCAAGCGCGGCCTGGCCGGCCAGGTGAGCTGGGAGCTGGACATCGACGAGCACGACATCGCCGACCTCATCCAGCGCCACCACGTGATGGTGCTGCCCTACCGCGAGTCGGCCAAGCTGGCGTTGCTGGGCCAGATGCGCGGCACCAGCGGGGCCCTGGCCTGGGCGATTGCTTGCGGTCGCGGTGCCATCACCTCGGACGCCCGCGCCTTCGCCGAAGAGATCAGCCACGGCAATGGCGCCGCCTACCGCCAGGGCGATGTGCCGGCGTTGGCCATGCGCTTGCGCGAGGTCGTCGAGCAGCCCGAGTTGCTGCTGCAATGGGCCCGGCAAGCCAGCGTGCTGGCCCAGGCACGGGCCTGGCCGACCACAGGCCAGCGCTTCCTGGGGCACTTCCAGCGCGTGATGGCGCGTGCCGACCAGGTGCGAGGCGCACGGGCGCAGGTGGGTGGCGATTCGGGTTGGGCGCGCAAGGAGTCCCTGTGAGCCCGCTGGCGCCCGTCAACCGTCGCCGCGCGCTGCGCCGGGCGGCGGGGATGGTGGGCGTGGCGAGCGCCGCTGGTTTGGCCGCTGGCGGACTGCCGCAGGCCCGCGCCTGGTCGCTGCTGAACCGCACCCCCAAGGCCCTGGCCCCGGTGCCGATGAAGCCGGTGGTGTGGGCCGATTTCCTCGGTGTCAACGCGCAGCTGCAGTGGTTCTCGCCCGAGATCGCGCAGCAGCAGGTCAAGCACCTGCAGGCGCTCGGCCTGAGCTGGGTGCGCCTGGCCTTGCACTGGATGCTGCTGGAGCCCGAGCCCGGCCAGCACAAGCTTGAAGGCACCGACCGCATGATGGCGCTGGTCCGACAGGCCGGCCTGCGCAGCATCGTCTATGTGGTGGGTTCGCCGCGCTTTGCCAGTTCGGCGCCGGCCGGTGCGCCCTATGCCGACAAGTACCCGCCGTCCGACCCGCAGGTCTATGCGCAGCGCATGGTGGCATTGGCGCAGCGCTACCCCATGGTCGATGTCTGGCAGGTCTGGAACGAGCCCAACATCCCGGCGTTCTGGCAGCCCCGCATCGACCCCGAAGGCTATGCCCGCCTGCTGCAGCCCGCGGTGGCGGCTTTGCGCAAGGCCGTGCCGAACAAGCCCATCGCCATGGCCGGCATGGCCTACCACAGCGAGATGGCCGGTCGCGGCGGGCTGATGCTCGACGCCATGGGCAAGCTGGGCGCCTACAAGCTCAAGCTCATCGCTTGCTACCACCCCTACACGGCCGAGCCGGAAGGTGCGCAAGATGGCGCCCGCGACTTCCTCACCCACACGCCCTTCGTCAACCAGGGCTTGCGTGCCTACGGGGTGCAGCAGATCTGGGCCACCGAGTGGGGCTGGTCGAGCTACGACGGCCCCAAAGAAGAGCAGCCCATCGTCGGCGAGGCCGGCCAGGCCGGGCACACGCTCAAGCGCCTGGCGCTGATGGCCACGCAGGACTTCGACCGCATCTTCCTGTTCACCCTGGCCGACCTCGACGCCCGCGCCGGTGTGCGCGACCGCCGCTACGGCCTGCTGCGCGAAGACGGCAGCCCGAAGCCCGTGTACCACGCGCTGCAGCGCTTCCTGGCCGTGTGCGGGCCGCGCCTGGCGCCTGGTGCGCCGGTGCGCGTGGCCGGCAGCAACGGCCGGGCAGGCAGTGCCGCAGGCGAGCTGCCCGAAGGCCTGGTCAGCATCGCCTGGCAACGCGCCGACGGCCAGCGCCTGTGGATGGCCTGGGCCCATGCCCCCATGACCGTGAGCCTGCCGGGCCTGAGCCTGGGTCAGGGCAAGGCGGTGTGGCACCAGCCGGTGGCGGGCACGCAGCGCGAGGTGCGCGCCGAGGCCGGTCAGCCCCTGCGCCTGGACGTGGGCACCGAGTTGCAGATCCTGGTCTGGTGAGAGGCGCAGACATGCCCCACGACACCCTGCCGCCGCAGCGCATCCTCTGGACGATGCCCTACCTGCCCTGGCCCATCACCAGCGGTGGCAAGGCGCGCCAGTACCACCTGCTGCGCTGCATGGCCGAGCGCGGCCACCGCATCACCCTGCTGGTGCAGTCCAAAACCCCGGCCGATGCCGCGGTGCACGCGGCCCTCAAGCCGCTGGTCGATGAGCTCATCGTGCTGCCGCGCAGGCCGCTCAAGCACCCGCTCACGCTGTGGCACGCGGCCTGCTCGCGCCTGCCCCTGCTGACCAGCGTCAATGGCTTTGCGCCAGCGCTCAGCGCGCGTTTCGAGGCCTTGCTGCAAAGCCGTCACTGGGACGTCGTCCAGATCGAGCACAGCTACGGCCTGCAGCCCTTCCTCGCGGCGCTGCAGCGCCATCGCCAGCCGTTTTTGCTGGTCGAGCACAACGTCGAGTCCGAGCTCGGTGCGGCCACCTACGGCCAGTGGCCGGCGCTCGCCAGGCCGGTGGTCTGGTACGACCAATGGCGCGCCCGCCGTTGGGAGCGCCAGGCCATGTCGATGGCCGATGTCGTCGTGGCCGTGACCGACGCCGATGCGCGCAAGCTCGCCGCCATTGGCGGACGCCCGACCTGCGTCGTCAGCAACGGCGTGGACACCCGGGGCTTCGCCGACGTCCAGCCCGATGCCGCCGGCCAGCGTGTGCTGTTCGTCGGCAACTACGAGTACGCGCCCAACATCGATGCCGTCGAGTGGGCGCTCGACGAGGTCTGGCCACGCCTGTGGGCCCTGCGCCCCGAGGCACGCTTCGTGGTCTGTGGCCACGCGATGCCCGATGCCTGGCGCCAGCGCTGGCCCGATCCGCGCATCGACTGGCGCGGCTATGTGCCCAGCCTGCCCGAGGTGCAATCGCAATCGGCCGTGTTCATGGCACCGCTGCGCAGCGGCGGCGGCTCCAAGCTCAAGGTGCTCGAAGCCTTGGCGGCGGGCTTGCCGGTGGTCAGCACGCGCGAGGGCCTGTCTGGCCTGGACGTGCAAGACGGCGTGCAAGCCCGGGTGGCCGACACCGCCGATGCCATGGCGCAGGCCACGGCCGAGCTGCTGGCCCAGCCCGATCACGCCCAGGCTTTGGGGCAGGCGGCCCGCCAGCACGTGACGGCGCGTTTCGATTGGTCTGCCGCGGCCACCCAGCTGGAAGCGGCCCATGCCGCCGTGCGCCGCACCGCCCGCGGAGAGCGCCCATGAAGGTGGGGCTGGACTTCCGCGCCGTCACGGCCGCGCCGCAATCGGGCGTGGCCCGCCAGACCCTGGCCCTGCACGAGTGCGTGCGCCAGCGCGCCGACACCCAGGTCCTGCCCTTCACCGCCGCGCCGGCCGACCACCCGCACCGCGGCAAGGCCGTCTGCCCTGTGTTCGCCAGCCCGGTCGAGGGCCTGCACCGGCCATCCGAGCGCTGGCGTTTCGAGCGGCACTTCCTGCCCGAAGCGATCACCGTTCACGGCATCGATGCGTACGTGGCCACGGTCAACATGGGCCTGCCCATCGGCTTGACGTCGCGGCAGCGCGAACGCACCCGCTGGGTGCTGCACCTGCACGATGTCTTCCAGCTCACGCAGCGCAACCGGCACGGCTCGTTCTGGCGCGAAAAGGCTTACCGTTTCATTGACCGTTTGAGCATCGGCCATGCCGTGGGTCTGGCCGATGCCATCTGGGTGCCGTCCGACCACACAGCACAGTCGGTGCTCGACCTCTTCCCGCAGGCCGCCAGCCGCCTCCGCGTCCTGCCCAATGCCGTGCCCTGCGAGGCCTGGCGCTGCATGCAGCACGAGGTTTTTGCGCCGCCGCGCTACTGGCTGGTGGTGGGCGTGCGCGAGCCGCGCAAGAACGTGCCCTGGTTCGTGACGGCCTGGGCGCTGGCCCGTCGCCGCTGGCCCGACCTCATCCCCGAGCTGGTGCTGATCGGCCACCCCGACGATGTGCCCGGTGCCCCTGAGGGCGTGCGCTTCGTGCACGGCATCCAGGACGCCCAACTCGCCAGCTGGTACCGCCAGGCCGAGCGCCTGTGGCACCCCTCGTTGGCCGAAGGCTTCGGCCTGCCGGTGGTGGAAGCAGCGGCCTGCGGCACGCCCGTGGCCTCGGCCCGAGGCTCGGCGCTGGACGAGGTCACGCCCCCGGGCGCGCCCCGTTTCGACCCCCGCGACACCGACGCCCTGGTGGCCCTGATGCACGACCTGGCCCAGCAGCGCCGCGGCCCTGCCGATGCGCCCGATCGCCTGCAGGCATGGGCGCGCCGCTTCGACCTGGCCGCCCACGCTCAGCGGGTGGACGCCTTGCTCCAGGAGTTGTCGTGAGCGCGGTGGCCTCGTCCGCGCTGCGCTGGATGCCGCTGCTGGCAGGGCTGCTGTTCGGCGCCCTGTTCATGATCGGCGGCCTGCCCGTGCTCGTGCTGGGCCTGGTCGCCGTGCTGGTGCTGGTCAGTGTGTTGGCCAAGCCTTTGCGAGGCCTGCTGGCGTTTTGCGTCGTGGCCCCCTTCATCCCCTGGACGACGGTCACGCTCGGCATCCGCATGACGGTGTCGGAGGCCCTGCTGGCGCTGACCTGGGCCGGTGTGGCCTGGCAGTGGTTGATGGGGCGCTTGCCGCAGCTGCAGCGCGGCCCCACCGAGCGCGCCATGGGCTGGTTGATCCTGTGGTCGCTGGTGCCGCTGGTGGTCGGCCAGTTGACGGTGCACGGGGTCGAGGGCAACGGCCCGGTCAACTGGGTGCGCTGGTTGCTCAACCTGTCCACGCTCTTCCTGGTGCCCTTGCTCACGCCCCGTCCTGAGCAACGCCGTCAGATGATGGATTGCCTCATCGTCGGCTTCGCGGCCATGCTGGCGCTGTCCCTGTTCTACTTCCTGCGCACGCCCGACGCCCGCGTCATGATCCCGGTGCTGGCCAGCCTCAAGTACGCCCACCCCGAGGCCATCCAGGACATCTTCTCGGCCAACTACACCCGCATGGCCTCGCCCTGGGTGCACCCCAACTCCACCGGCGGTGCGCTCCTGCTGGGCGTGCCCTTGGCGTTTTTCTACGGCATCACGCAAACGGGCTGGCGGCGCGCGCTCGGCATGGCCGTGACCCTGGCAGGCGCAGCCGGCATCGTGTTCAGTGGTTCGCGCGGCGCCCTGCTGTGCATGGCTGCGTTGGTGGTCTGGCTGGCCTGGCGACGCGCACCCGGCGCGGGCCGCACCTTGCTCATCGGCGGCGTGCTGGCGGCCGTGATGCTGATTGCTTATCCGCCGGCGCAAGAGCGCCTGTTTTCGCTGTTCCAAGGCTCGAAAGACGCCAGCACCAGCGTGCGTTTCGACGAGTACCGCAACTTCCACCGCGCCGTCGAGCGCTACCCACTGGGCCTGGGCTTCAAGGTGGACCCACCGCCGCCCGGCACCGACCTGTTCGGCATCTCCAATCTCTGGCTCAACTACATGTACAAGCTGGGCGCGCCGGCCATGCTGCTGTTCATCGCCGTCACGGTGGCCTGGTGGCGCGAAGTGCGTCAGCTGGGCGACCTCGCCCGCATGAACACCGACAATGCCCTGCGCGTGGGCAGCGTGGGCGCCATGCTGGCAGCCCTGCTCACCGGCTTCATCGATCATTACTTCAGCTTCACCCAAGTGTTGCTGGCCTTGTTCTGGCTCACGATGGCCATCAGCCTTCAGCAGTCCAGGCCCTTGCCGCCGCCACCAGCGCCTCCGCGACCCACCCCATGAAACACCGCATCCTCCACAGCGTCAACCTGCGCGACCGCCTGGCCGACTACGCGCCCAAGCTCGGCGTGTCCCTGCCCGAACTCACCACCGCCTTTGACTGGATGTGCGCCCACAACGTCGCCTTCGAAGAGGTGGGCCGTGGCGGCGTGACCAACAGCTACATCGCCTACGTCAACATCGAGCCACGCATCGAGCACCCGCTGGCGCGCCGCTTCTATGCCTTGCTGCGCGACGAGATCCCGGTCGGCTTCGTGCCGCTGTACGGCATCAACTGGCCCACGCTGGTGGACCGCTGGCGCCGCGCCTGGGAGCAGGTTTACAACATGCTCATCAACAAGATCCCCAGCCACAACGTGCGCCTGGCGTGGTTGCGCATGGGCGGCGCCAAGATCGGCAAGGGCTCGACCGTCTGGCGCAACACCGAGGTCATCGGCGTCGATGGTTTGCAGATCGGCGAAGACTCCTGCGTGGGCTGGCACTGCCAGCTCGATGCGCGCGCCGGCCTGCGCATCGGCAACCACGTCACCATCGCCTCGCACAGCATCGTCATCGCCGGTGGCCATGACCTCAACGCCCCCGAGTTCTGGGCCTTCGGCGCACCCATCGCCATCGAGGACTACGCCTGGATCACCACCCGCGTCATCTTGCTGCCCGGCGCCCACATCGGCGAAGGCGCGGTGGTGGCGGCCAACACCGTGGTGTCCAAGCCGGTCGAGGCCTACACCATCGTCGGTGGCCAGGGCGCCAAGGTGCTGGGCCAGCGCGTGCGCGGCCTGAACTACAAGGTGGGCGGCAAGGGCCTGTTCACCTTGCTGCACTGAGGCGCTGGGCTGTCCATGCTCGGCGCTGCATCGCTCCTCACCCTGGTCACGCTGGGCGGCCTCGTGGCCGGTTTTGCGCGCGAATGGCTGCTCGTGGCCAGCTGGGGTGCCAGCGCGCGCACCGACGCCTACGTCATCGCCATGTTCCTTCCCGAGGCGGTGCGCGCCATGCTGGCCGCGGGCGTGTTCACATCGTCGGCGCTGGCCCTGTGGCAAGGCCGGGATGCGGCCCAGCAGCGCGCCTGGTTCGGCCAGATCAACACCGCCTTGTGCTGCGTCAGTGTGCTGATGTCGCTGGTGTTCGCCATCGGCGCGCCGTGGTGGGTGCACCTGATGGCGCCGGGCCTGGCGCCTGCGCACCAGGACGTCACCCAGCACAGCCTGGCCATCCTGGCCTGGTGCCTGCCCGGCATCGTGCTGCAGGCCTGGTGGGCCGTGCCGCGCCACGCGGGTGGGCACTTCCTGCTCGCGGGCGCCGCTTCCCTGGCCTACAACCTGCCAGCCCTGGCTTACCTCGCCTGGCAGCGCGATGCCGCCGAGCCGCAAGCCCTGTCCTGGGCCTTCGTGGCGGGCAGCGTGGCCTCGGCGCTGCTGCTGTTGCCATCGGCCTGGCGCGTGGGCCTGCGCTGGCACCGCCTGAGCGACAGCTTCCAGGCCTTGCGCGCCTGGGGCCTGCAGCTCGGCCCCCTGCTGGGCAGCGCCGTGGCGGGCCAGGGCATCACCCTGCTGGAGCGTGTGGTGGCCTCCTACCTCGGCGAGGGCGTGGTCACCGGGGTCAACCTCGCACGCAAGCTGATGAACCTGCCGCTGATCGCCCTGCAAAGCCTCAACCAGGTCCTGCTCAGCCTCATGAGCCGCCGCCAGGGCGAGCGCCTGGCCCTGTTGCGTGGCGGCCTGGCCGCGGTCACCCTGGTGAGCCTGCCCGCCGCCCTCGGCCTGATGCTCAGCGCACCCGCCCTCATCACCCTGCTCTTCCCCAAGGTCCATGGCACCGAAGCCTTGGTGACCTTGCTGGCCGGCTATGCCGCCATCCTCGTGCTGGCGGGCTGGAACACCTTGCTGGCCCGCTACCACTACGCCGAGGGCGACACCCGAGGCCCCATGCTGGCCGAGCTGCGCGGCAGCCTGCTCCAGGCCCTGAGCCTGCCGGTGCTGGCCTGGTGGTGCGGCCCTCTGGGCATCGTCTGGGCCTTGATGCTGGGCACCTTGCTCACGGGCTGGCAACTGCTGCAAGTGCCAGCCCTGCAACACGCCCTGGCCTCGATGCGGCTGGGCGCACAGGCCGGCGTCGGTGCGTTGGCGCTGGCCATGTCGTGGCTGGTGTTGCGCCCGAGCCTGTCGGCCCAGCCTGTGTGGTTGCTGGGCGAGGCCGCTGCGGTGGGGGCGATCAGCATGCTGATGCTGGCCGTGTGGCTGCGACCGTGGCGTTTGCGCTGAATGCTCGCGTTGAAGGCTTTGCCACGTGATTGCAAACAACAGTTTGCGAAAGCTTGCAAAGCTGTGATAAAGTCTAGGGCTTGCCTTGGAGGGGTGCCCGAGTGGCTAAAGGGGGCAGACTGTAAATCTGTTGGCTTACGCCTACACTGGTTCGAATCCAGTCTCCTCCACCAGGCAAACCCGTTCAAATTTGTTTTTGACGGGATGCAGACGAAGCGCAAAGTGCACACCCTCATGGGTGCCTCAGCGACCAGTCGGCGATGCTGAATGACTCCCGGGCGGGAGTAGTTCAATGGTAGAACCTTAGCCTTCCAAGCTAATGACGCGGGTTCGATTCCCGTCTCCCGCTCCACAGGTCAAGGTTCTGTCATATGTGACGTGATACCATCGCGGTCTTCGCTGAATGCGGAGGTTGTGTCAGATGTCAACACGGGTTTGGGTTTTTCCGAATCCAGGCCCGTGTTGATGCCCATGTGGCTCAGTGGTAGAGCACCCCCTTGGTAAGGGGGAGGTCGGCAGTTCGATCCTGCCCATGGGCACCACACCCTTTCCCGCGCTTTCAGTTTCTTTTTTGGCTCACTTCTGCATCGCTAGGAGCGATAGACATGGCAAAAGGCAAGTTTGAACGGACCAAGCCGCACGTGAACGTCGGCACGATTGGCCACGTTGACCACGGCAAGACCACCCTGACGGCAGCCATCGCGACCGTTCTGTCGAAGAAGTTTGGCGGCGAAGCCAAGGCCTACGACCAGATCGACGCAGCGCCCGAAGAAAAGGCCCGCGGCATCACCATCAACACCGCCCACGTCGAGTACGAAACGGCCAACCGCCACTACGCTCACGTGGACTGCCCCGGCCACGCCGACTACGTCAAGAACATGATCACCGGCGCCGCCCAGATGGACGGCGCGATCCTGGTGTGCTCGGCCGCTGACGGCCCGATGCCCCAGACGCGTGAACACATCCTGCTGAGCCGCCAGGTGGGCGTGCCTTACATCATCGTCTTCCTGAACAAGGCCGACATGGTGGACGACGCCGAACTGCTGGAGCTGGTCGAAATGGAAGTGCGCGAGCTGCTGTCCAAGTACGACTTCCCCGGCGACGACACCCCGATCATCAAGGGTTCGGCCAAGCT
>NZ_SNXW01000018.1 GCF_004362855.1 Aquabacterium commune | reverse complement strand
GATCGCCCCGATCGCCATGGAAGAAGGTCTGCGTTTCGCCATCCGCGAAGGTGGCCGCACCGTCGGCGCCGGCGTGGTTGCCAAGATCCTGGACTAAAATCAACGCTTCAGTTTCTGGCCAGTAGGGGTATAGCTCAATTGGCAGAGCGTCGGTCTCCAAAACCGAAGGTTGTAGGTTCGATTCCTACTGCCCCTGCCACGAACTGAGCCCCCACACCGCTGTCGCACAGCAGCCCGCAGGCTCTCCATGAGTCGGCGGGCTTTATTGCCTCACTCCACTGCCCTCACGTTTGACGCCCATGGCCACCTCGGACATCGACACCGTTTCCACCAGCGCCGACAAGGCCAAGCTGGCTGCCACTGGCCTGCTCGTGGTGGGCGGTGTGGCCGCGTTCTACCTCCTGGGCAAGCAAGACCTCTGGCTGCGCGTCCTGGTCCTGCTGGTCCTGCTGGCGGGTGCCGTTGGCGTGTTCCTGACCTCCATCCAGGGCAAGGAGCTCGTGGCCTTCGGTCAGGATTCGGTCAAAGAACTGAAGAAAGTCGTCTGGCCCACCCGCCCGGAGGCCACGCAAATGACCTTGTACGTTTTCGCCTTCGTGGTGATCATGGCCTTGTTCCTGTGGCTGACCGACAAGGCGCTGGAGTGGGTGATTTACGACCTGGTCCTGGGTTGGAAGCACTGATTTCCCCTGCGCAGCGAACAACACACCACGAGGTTGACACATGACTGACGTCCAAGCCGCTCCTTCCGCCACGCCGGCCAACTCGCTGCGCTGGTACGTGGTGCATGCCTACTCCGGCATGGAAAAGGCCGTTGAGCGCAACCTGCGCGAGCGCATCGACCGCGCCGGCATGCAGGAGCAGTTCGGCCGCATCCTGGTGCCGACCGAAGAAGTGGTGGAAGTCAAGAACGGCAAGAAGTCCGTCACCGAGCGCCGCTTCTTCCCCGGCTATGTGCTGGTGGAAATGCTGATGTCGGACGACACCTGGCACCTGGTGAAGAACACCTCCAAGGTCACCGGTTTCGTCGGTGGCGCCAAGAACCGTCCTGCCCCCATCTCGGAAGACGAGGTCATGAAGATCGTCAACCAGATGAAGGAAGGCATCGAGAAGCCGCGGCCCAAGGTCGAGTGGGAAAACGGCGAAGTGGTCCGCGTCAAGGAAGGCCCCTTCACTGACTTCAACGGTTCCATCGAAGACGTCAACTACGAAAAGTCCAAGCTGCGCGTGTCGGTCACCATTTTCGGCCGCGCCACGCCGGTCGAGCTGGACTTCGGTCAGGTCGAGAAGATCTGACGACCGCGGCTGGCCCTGCGCCCATGTGAAAAGCCCCTTCGGGGGCTTTTTCATTGCGCAAACACTTGCCAACGACAGGTTCAGCGATTTAGAATCGCAGTCTTTCCTCCTCGGTGGGGAGGTTGCACCATGGCATGTCGCATCGCGGCGGGTTCATGGGGCGGCCAACACCGACGCACCAGCCGTGAGCGAGATCGCGGCATGAGGAGCCTGGGGGCTGCTCGCGCAACGCAACAAGCACAGGCTTGAAGCGGCGCACGCAGCGAATCAGGCGTTTGCACTCGACCACACCGGCAGGCCGCTGGCGTGGTTTCAGGAGAAACTATGGCCAAGAAGATCATCGGCTTCATCAAGCTGCAAATCCCGGCCGGCAAGGCGAACCCTTCGCCCCCGGTGGGTCCCGCGCTGGGTCAGCGCGGTCTGAACATCATGGAGTTCTGCAAGGCGTTCAACGCCCAGACCCAAGGTGTCGAGCCCGGTCTGAAGCTGCCCGTCGTCATCACGGCGTTCGCAGACAAGTCCTTCACCTTCATCATCAAGACGCCGCCTGCGACCGTCCTGTTGAAGAAGGCTGCCAAGATCGAAAAGGGTTCGCCCCGTCCGCAAGCTGACAAGGTCGGCAAGCTGACGCGCGCCCAGATCGAAGAGATCGCCCAGACCAAGCAGAAGGATCTGACCGCCGCCGATCTGGACGCTGCTGTCCGCACGATCGCTGGTTCCGCCCGTTCCATGGGCATCATCGTGGAAGGTGTCTGACATGTCGAAGCTGACCAAACGCCAAAAGGCCTTCGCTGACAAGGTCGATACCACCAAGCTGTACCGCTTCGACGAAGCCCTCACCCTGATCAAGTCGGCTGCCGTCGCCAAGTTCGATGAGTCCATCGACGTGGCCGTGCAGTTGGGCGTGGACGCCAAGAAGTCTGACCAGGTCGTGCGTGGCGCCGTCGTGATGCCCAACGGCACCGGCAAGACCAAGCGCGTCGCCGTGTTCGCCCAGGGCGCCAAGGCCGACGAAGCCCGCGCCGCCGGCGCCGACGTTGTTGGCATGGAAGACCTGGCCGAGCAGGTCAAGGCTGGCAACATCAACTTCGACGTGGTCATCGCCTCGCCGGACACGATGCGCATCGTCGGTACCCTGGGTACCGTGCTGGGCCCCCGCGGCCTGATGCCCAACCCCAAGGTCGGCACCGTGACCCCGGACGTCGCCACCGCCGTCAAGAACGCCAAGGCTGGCCAGGTCCAGTTCCGCGTTGACAAGGCCGGCATCGTCCACGGCACCATCGGCCGTCGCTCCTTCGACGACGACAAGCTCAAGGGCAACCTGGCTGCTTTGCTCGAGGCCCTGACCAAGCTGAAGCCTGCTTCCAGCAAGGGCGTTTATCTGCGCAAAGTCGCCGTGTCCTCGACCATGGGTCTGGGCGTGCGCGTCGATGTGAACAGCATCACCGCTGGCTGATCCGTCTGGATCGCACATGACATCGTCGGTGGCGCCTTGGTGGCGTCGCTGACCAGGCACCGCGCGAGTCTGGCGCGGACCGCCTGACCAAGATTGGTGGGCTGGCGCCCGGTGGCATGCCACTGAGCGTCAGGCTATCAAAGACCGTAGGCGTCGAAGCACGCGCTTGTTCAGGCGTGCCCAGGCTTAATCCCCCAGCCTACGCAGATGGCGCACCCGCTGTTGAAGGTTTCCGCGTCGTTGTCGTGACGGTGTGGGTTCCGAGGCAGAAGGTCGCTGCAACCGGGTGTGCCCGGAGGTCGCCGCACCTGATGGTGCTTTGACCAAAAGGCATGTTTTAAGGAGTAGACCTTGAGTCTCAATCGCAACGAGAAAGAAGCCGTGATCGCGGAAGTGGCTGCCCAAGCGGGCAAGTCGCAAACGCTGGCACTGGCTGAGTACCGCGGTCTCACCGTGGCTCAACTGGACGCGCTGCGCAAGACCGCCCGTGCACAAGGTGTGTATCTTCACGTGCTGAAGAACACCCTGGCACGCCGCGCTGTTGCTGGCACGCCGTTTGAAGTCGCGGCCGAGAGCATGAGCGGCCCGCTGATCTATGGCTTCTCTGAAGATGCCGTGGCAGCTGCCAAGGTGATCGCTGACTTTGCCAAGGGCAATGACAAGCTGGTCATCAAGGCTGGCGCTTACGCCGGCAAGGCCCTGGACGCCAATGGCGTCAAGGCCCTGGCCTCGATCCCGAGCAAGGAAGTGCTGCTGGCCCAGATCTGTGGCCTGCTGCAATCGCCGATCTCGGGTCTGGCACGCGTGCTGGCCGCCGTGGGCGAGCAAAAGGGTGGTGGCGCAGCCGCCCCCGCCGAGGCTGCAGAAGCCCCGGTCGCCGAAGCCCCTGCCGCCTGAAGCGCTGGCCAACCGCCCGCTTCGTACTGAACCAACCTTTTACCGATATTTAGGAACCCAAAATGGCATTCGATAAAGACGCATTCCTGACCGCCCTGGACAGCATGTCCGTGATGGAACTCTCCGAGCTGGTCAAGGCCATCGAAGAGAAGTTCGGCGTGTCCGCAGCCGCCATGGCCGCTCCCGCTGCCGGTGGCGCTGGTGGCGCTGCTGCCGCCGTGGAAGAGAAGACCGAATTCAACGTCGTTCTGACCGGCGCTGGCGCCAACAAGGTCGGCGTCATCAAGGCCGTGCGCGAAATCACCGGCCTGGGTCTGAAGGAAGCCAAGGACCTGGTGGACGGCGCTCCGAAGAACGTCAAGGAAGCCGTGGCCAAGGCCGACGCCGAAGCCGCTCTGAAGAAGCTGGTCGAAGCTGGCGCCACCGCCGAAATCAAGTAATTTGGCAAGATCGCTGGCTTCGGCGGGCGGTCTTTCCCAGATCACTGGTGCAAGACAGCTGCTCCCTGCTGGGGGCAGCTTTCGGCTTTTCAGGGTGCAAAATCCCTGAGAGCACCCGAAAAGCCCCCCGTGGTAGTACACTGGAGGGCTTTTCGAGTGTTCTCTGAACCGACTGCGGAGAACTGGTTTGGTCGAGCCTGAGCGCGAATTCACTGCGCACAGGTTGTCTGCCAGCGGTTGGTAGTGGCCAACCACCAAGCCTCGGGTGCAATGCCCGAATGGCCAGTCGCCGAACAATCGGTCACGTTCCAGGCCCCATCCTCGGCCAGGACGGGGCCTGAATTCGAAGCGGATCACCCCGTCGGGTGTCCGAAACGGAGAGTTTATGGCGCAAGCAACCCCCTACAGCTACACCGAGCGCAAGCGGATTCGCAAGAGTTTTGGCAAGCGTGGCAGCGTGCTCAATGTCCCTTACCTGCTGACGATGCAGAAGGACTCCTACGTCGCGTTCCTGCAAAAGGACGTGCCGCCACAGCAGCGCAAGCCCGAAGGCCTGCAAGCCGCTTTTGTCTCGGCGTTCCCCATTGTTTCGCACAATGGCTTCGTCGAGATGAAATTCATCGAGTTCAACATCGCCAAGCCGGCGTTCGATGAGCGTGAGTGCCAGCTGCGGGGCCTGACCTTCGCGTCGGCCGTGCGTGCACGCCTGCAGATGATCATCTATGACCGTGAGACGTCCACGTCCCAGTCCAAGGTGGTCAAGGAAGTCAAGGAGCAAGAGGTTTACATGGGCGAAGTGCCCCTGATGACCGACTACGGCTCCTTCATCATCAACGGCACCGAGCGCGTCATCGTGTCTCAGTTGCACCGTTCGCCTGGCGTGTTCTTCGAGCACGACAAGGGCAAGACGCACTCGTCGGGCAAGCTGCTGTTCTCGGCACGCATCATCCCCTACCGTGGCTCCTGGCTGGACTTCGAGTTCGACCCCAAGGACCTGCTGTACTTCCGCGTGGACCGCCGCCGCAAGATGCCGGTGACGACCCTGCTGAAGGCCATCGGCATGAACAACGAGCAGATCCTGAGCACGTTCTTCCAGAACGACCAGATCAAGCTGATGGACGCCGGTGCGCAGCTGGCCTTCGTGCCTGAGCGCTTCAAGGGCGAAGTGGCCCGCTTCGACATCACCGACAAGGCCGGTGCTGTTGTTGTTGAAAAAGACAAGCGCATCACCGCGCGCCACACCCGCGCCCTGGAGCAGTCCGGCACCACGCACATCAGCGTGCCCGAAGACTTCCTGCTGGGCCGCGTGCTGTCCAAGAACCAGATCGACCCCGACACGGGCGAGCTGATCGGCAAGGCCAACGAAGAGCTGACCGAAGCGCTGCTGAAGAAGCTGCGCTCGGCCGGCATCCTCGACATCGAAGTCCTGTTCACCAACGAACTGGACCAAGGCGCCTACATCTCGCAAACGCTGGCCACCGATGAGACGGCCGACGAGCTGGCCGCCCGCGTGGCCATCTACCGCATGATGCGTCCTGGCGAGCCGCCGACCGAAGACGCCGTGCAGGCCCTGTTCCAGCGCCTGTTCTATTCGGAAGACACGTACGACCTGTCGCGCGTGGGTCGCATGAAGTTCAACGCCCGTGTGGGCCGCGACATCGCCACCGGCCCGATGACCCTGTCCAACGACGACATCCTGTCGGTCGTGAAGATCCTGGTCGAGCTGCGCAACGGTCGCGGCGAAGTCGATGACATCGACCACCTGGGCAACCGCCGCGTGCGTTGCGTGGGCGAACTGGCCGAAAACCAGTACCGCTCGGGCCTGGCGCGCATCGAGAAGGCTGTCAAGGAGCGTCTGGGCCAGGCCGAGACCGAAGCCCTGATGCCGCACGACCTGATCAACTCCAAGCCGATCTCTGCGGCTCTGAAGGAGTTCTTCGGTGCCTCGCAGCTGTCGCAGTTCATGGACCAGACCAACCCCCTGTCGGAGATCACGCACAAGCGTCGCGTCTCCGCCCTGGGCCCGGGCGGTCTGACCCGCGAGCGCGCTGGCTTCGAAGTGCGCGACGTGCACCCGACCCACTACGGCCGTGTCTGCCCGATCGAAACGCCGGAAGGCCCGAACATCGGTCTGATCAACTCGCTGGCCCTGTACGCCCGCCTGAACGAGTACGGTTTCCTGGAGACGCCGTACCGCCGCGTGAACGACGGCCAGACGACCACCCAGATCGACTACCTGTCGGCCATCGAAGAAGGCAAGTACGTCATCGCGCAGGCCAATGCCTCGCTGGACGCCAACGGCCGCCTGACCGACGAGCTGGTCTCTGCCCGCGAAAGCGGCGAATCGGTGCTGACCTCGCCTGAGCGCATCCAGTACATGGACGTGGCCCCGACCCAGATCGTGTCGGTCGCTGCCTCGCTCGTGCCCTTCCTGGAGCACGACGACGCGAACCGCGCACTGATGGGCGCCAACATGCAGCGTCAAGCTGTGCCCACGCTGCGCCCGGAAAAGGCCTTCGTCGGCACCGGCGTGGAGCGCGTGGCCGCTGTGGACTCGGGCACCGTCGTGGTGGCCAAGCGCGGTGGCGTGGTGGACTACGTTGACACCAACCGCGTGGTGATCCGTGTCAATGACGCGGAAACCGTGGCCGGTGAAGTCGGCGTCGACATCTACAACCTGATCAAGTACCACCGTTCCAATCAGAACACCAACATCCACCAGCGTCCGATCGTCGATCGCGGCGATGTGGTGGCTGTCGGTGACGTGATCGCCGACGGCGCATCGACCGACCTGGGCGAACTCGCCCTGGGCCAGAACATGCTCGTGGCCTTCATGCCCTGGAACGGCTACAACTTCGAAGACTCGATCATGATCTCGGAGCGTGTGGTCGCCGAAGACCGCTACACCTCGATCCACATCGAAGAACTCGTCGTGATGGCCCGCGACACCAAGCTGGGCTCCGAAGAAATCACCCGCGACATCCCGAACCTGTCTGAGAACCAGCTGGCTCGCCTGGACGAGTCCGGCATCGTCTACATCGGTGCCGAAGTCGGCCCGGGCGACGTGCTGGTCGGCAAGGTGACGCCCAAGGGCGAAACCACCCTCACGCCTGAAGAGAAGCTGCTGCGCGCCATCTTCGGCGAGAAGGCGTCCGACGTGAAGGACACCTCGCTGCGCGTGGACCAGGGCACGATGGGCACCGTCATCGACGTGCAGGTCTTCACCCGTGAAGGCATCGTGCGTGACAAGCGCGCCCAGCAGATCATCGACGACGAGCTCAAGCGCTTCCGCCTGGACCTCAACGACCAGCTGCGCATCGTCGAGGCCGACGCCTTCGACCGCATCCGCAAGCTGCTGATCGGCAAGATCGCCAACGGTGGCCCCAACAAGCTGCCCAAGGGCACGGCGCTGGACGACGATTACCTGTCGTCCATCGACAAGTTCCACTGGTTCGACATCCGCCCCGCGGAAGACGAACTGGCCAACCAGCTCGAATCCATCAAGAACTCGCTGGAGCAGACGCGCCACAGCTTCGACCTCGCGTTCGAAGAAAAGCGCAAGAAGCTCACGCAAGGCGACGAGCTGCCTGCAGGCGTCTTGAAGATGGTCAAGGTCCACCTGGCCGTCAAGCGTCGCTTGCAGCCGGGTGACAAGATGGCCGGCCGCCACGGCAACAAGGGCGTGGTCTCCAAGATCGTTCCGATCGAGGACATGCCTTACATGGCCGACGGCACCCCTGCCGACATCGTGCTGAACCCGCTGGGCGTGCCCTCGCGGATGAACGTCGGCCAGGTGCTGGAAGTGCACTTGGGCTGGGCTGCGAAGGGCATTGGCCAGCGCATCGGCAACATGCTGCAGCAAGAGGCCGCCGTGGCCGAGCTGCGCAAGTTCTTCGACGAGCTGTACAACCAGTCCGGTGGCAAGAAGGAAGACGTGACCGCCCTGAGCGACACCGACATCCTGAACATGGCCGGCAACCTGTCCAAGGGCATGCCGTTCGCCACCCCGGTGTTCGACGGCGCCAAGGAAGAAGAAATCCGCGGCATGCTGCAGCTGGCCTACCCGGCCGATGTGGCCAAGGCCAAGGGCCTGACCCCGACCCGCACCCAGGCTGTCTTGCACGACGGTCGCACCGGCGAAGCTTTCGAGCGCCCGGTCACCGTGGGCTACATGCACGTGCTGAAGCTCCACCACTTGGTGGACGACAAGATGCACGCGCGTTCGACCGGTCCGTACTCGCTCGTCACGCAGCAGCCGCTGGGTGGCAAGGCGCAGTTCGGTGGCCAGCGCTTCGGTGAAATGGAAGTGTGGGCGCTGGAAGCCTACGGTGCGGCCTACGTGCTGCAGGAAATGCTCACCGTCAAGTCCGACGACGTCAATGGCCGTACCAAGGTGTACGAGAACATCGTCAAGGGCGAGCACGCCATCGAGGCGGGCATGCCGGAATCGTTCAATGTGCTGGTCAAGGAAATCCGTTCCTTGGGCATCGACATTGAACTTGAGCGCAACTGATTAGGAATAGGAGAGCCCCATGAAAGGTTTGCTGGACCTGTTCAAGCAATTCACGCCCGATGAGCATTTCGATGCCATCAAGATCGGCCTGGCTTCGCCGGAGAAAATCCGCAGCTGGTCGTTCGGTGAAGTGAAGAAGCCTGAGACGATCAACTACCGCACGTTCAAACCCGAACGCGACGGCCTGTTCTGCGCCAAGATCTTCGGCCCGATCAAGGACTACGAGTGCCTGTGCGGCAAGTACAAGCGCCTCAAGCACCGCGGCGTGATCTGCGAGAAGTGCGGCGTCGAAGTGACCCAGACCAAGGTCCGCCGTGACCGCATGGGCCACATCGAACTGGCTGCACCTTGCGCCCACATCTGGTTCCTGAAGTCGCTCCCCAGCCGTCTGGGCCTGGTGCTCGACATGACGCTGCGCGACATCGAGCGCGTGCTGTACTTCGAAGCGTACGTGGTGGTGGATTCGGGCATGACCCCGCTGAAGAAGTTCAGCATCATGTCCGAGGACGACTACGACGCCAAGCGCCTCGAATTCGGTGACGAGTTCGTCGCGCTGATGGGCGCCGAAGGCATCCAGAAGTTGCTGGCCGAGATGGACCTCGACGTCGAGATCGACAAGCTGCGCAACGACATGACCGGGTCGGAGCTCAAGATCAAGAAGAACTCCAAGCGCCTGAAGCTCATGGAGGCCTTCAAGAAGTCGGGCATCAAGCCCAACTGGATGGTCATGGAAGTGCTGCCCGTGTTGCCGCCGGACCTGCGTCCGCTGGTGCCGCTGGACGGCGGTCGCTTTGCGACCTCTGACCTCAACGACCTGTACCGCCGCGTCATCAACCGCAACAACCGCCTGGCCCGTCTGCTGGAGTTGAAGGCCCCTGAGATCATCGTGCGCAACGAAAAGCGCATGCTGCAGGAAGCCGTGGACTCGCTGCTGGACAACGGCCGCCGTGGCAAGGCCATGACGGGCGCCAACAAGCGCGCCCTGAAGTCGCTGGCCGACATGATCAAGGGCAAGTCGGGTCGCTTCCGTCAGAACCTGCTGGGCAAGCGCGTCGACTACTCCGGTCGTTCCGTGATCACCGTGGGCCCGACCCTCAAGCTGCACCAGTGCGGCCTGCCCAAGCTGATGGCGCTTGAATTGTTCAAGCCCTTCATCTTCTCGCGCCTCGAAGCCATGGGCATCGCGACGACGATCAAGGCTGCCAAGAAGGAAGTCGAATCCGGCACGCCGGTGGTCTGGGACATCCTGGAAGAGGTCATTAAGGAGCACCCGGTTCTGCTGAACCGCGCCCCCACGCTGCACCGTCTGGGCATCCAGGCCTTCGAGCCCGTGCTGATCGAAGGCAAGGCCATCCAGCTGCACCCGCTGGTCTGCGCGGCCTTCAACGCCGACTTCGACGGTGACCAGATGGCCGTTCACGTGCCGCTGTCCATCGAAGCGCAGATGGAAGCCCGCACGCTGATGCTGGCTTCCAACAACGTGCTGTTCCCCGCCAACGGCGAGCCCTCCATCGTCCCGTCGCAAGACGTGGTGCTGGGCCTGTACTACGCCACCCGCGAGCGCATCAACGGCCGTGGCGAAGGCATGGTCTTTGCCGACATCCCGGAGCTCCAGCGCGCGCTGGACAACAACGTCGTCGAGATCACCGCCAAGATCAACATCCGCCTGACGGAGTACACCAAGGACAAGGTCACGGGCGAGTTCACGCCCGAGACCAAGCTGGTGGAAACCACGGTGGGTCGCGCGCTGCTGTCCGAGATCCTGCCCAAGGGCCTGCCTTTTGCGAACATCAACAAGGCGCTCAAGAAGAAGGAAATCTCCAAGCTCATCAACACCTCGTTCCGCAAGTGCGGTCTGAAGGAAACCGTGGTGCTGGCCGACAAGCTGCTGCAAAACGGCTTCCGCCTGGCCACGCGCGCCGGCATCTCCATCGGCATCGATGACATGCTGGTGCCCAAGCAGAAGTACGAGCTGATCGAGCGCGCCGAGAAGGAAGTCAAGGAGATCGAGCAGCAGTACGTCTCCGGTCTGGTGACCGCTGGCGAGCGCTACAACAAGGTCGTGGACATCTGGGGCAAGACCGGCGACGAAGTCGGCAAGGTCATGATGTCGCAGCTGTCCAAGCAAAAGACCATCGACCGCCACGGCAACGAAGTCGACCAGGAATCGTTCAACTCGATTTACATGATGGCCGACTCCGGTGCCCGCGGTTCTGCGGCCCAGATTCGCCAGCTGGCCGGCATGCGCGGCCTGATGGCCAAGCCTGACGGCTCCATCATCGAGACCCCCATCACGGCGAACTTCCGTGAAGGTCTGAACGTGTTGCAGTACTTCATCTCCACCCACGGCGCCCGAAAGGGCCTGGCGGACACGGCGTTGAAGACCGCGAACTCGGGCTACCTGACGCGTCGTCTGGTGGACGTGACGCAAGACTTGGTGGTCACCACCGTCGATTGCGGCACCGACCAAGGCATCAACACCCGCGCCCTGGTCGAAGGTGGTGAAGTCATCGAATCGCTGCGCGACCGCATCCTGGGCCGCGTGCCTGCGACCGACGTGCTGCACCCCGAAACCCAACAGGTGCTGATCGTTGCCGGCACCATGCTGGACGAGGATGTGCTGGACGAGCTGGAAGCCGCTGGCGTGGACGAAGTCAAGGTCCGCACCCCGCTGACCTGCGCCACCCGCTTCGGCCTGTGCGCCAAGTGCTACGGCCGTGACCTGGGCCGTGGCGGCCTGGTGAACTCCGGTGAAGCTGTCGGCGTGATCGCCGCGCAGTCCATCGGTGAACCCGGCACCCAGCTGACGATGCGCACCTTCCACATCGGTGGTGCCGCATCGCGCGCTGCCATCGCTTCGAGCGTGGAAGCCAAGTCGGACGGCATCATCGGCTTCAACGCCACGATGCGTTACGTCACGAACGGCAAGGGCGACCTGGTGGTGATTTCGCGTTCCGGCGAAATCGTCATCTCCGACCAGCACGGCCGTGAGCGTGAGCGTCACAAGGTGCCCTACGGTGCCCAGCTCAACATCAAGATCGACCAGACCGTCAAGGCTGGCCTGGTCCTGGCGACCTGGGACCCGCTGACCCGCCCCATCATCACCGAGTTCGGTGGCAAGGCCCGTTTCGAGAACGTCGAAGAAGGCGTGACCGTGGCCAAGCAGGTGGACGAAGTCACCGGCCTGTCCACGCTGGTCGTGATCGACCCGAAGCGCCGCGGCACCGCCAAGGTGATCCGTCCGGGCGTCAAGCTGCTGGACGCGTCCGGCAGCGAGGTCAAGATCCCTGGCACCGACCACGCCGTGATGATCGGCTTCCCGATCGGCTCGCTGGTTCAGATCCGCGACGGCCAGGACCTGTCGCCGGGTGAAGTGCTGGCCCGCATCCCCATCGAAGGTCAGAAGACCCGCGACATCACCGGCGGTCTGCCGCGTGTGGCCGAGCTGTTCGAAGCCCGTTCCCCCAAGGACAAGGGCACCCTGGCCGAGATGACGGGCACCGTCTCCTTCGGCAAGGAAACGAAGGGCAAGGTCCGCCTGCAGATCACCGATCCGGAAGGCGGCATCCACGAGGAACTCGTGCTCAAGGAAAAGAACATCCTGGTGCACGAAGGCCAGGTGGTCAACAAGGGCGAATCCATCGTTGACGGTCCGGCCGATCCGCAGGACATCCTGCGCCTGCTGGGCATCGAAGAGCTGGCCCGTTACATCGTCGACGAAGTGCAGGACGTCTACCGTCTGCAGGGCGTGAAGATCAACGACAAGCACATCCAGGTGATCGTTCGCCAGATGCTGCGCCGCGTCCAGATCGTCAACCCGGGCGACACGCACTACATCGCTGGTGAACAGGTCGAGCGCTCCGAGCTGCTGGACACCAACGACCGCATGCGCGCCGAAGGCAAGCTGATCGCCACGCACAGCGATGTGCTGCTGGGCATCACCAAGGCTTCGCTGTCCACCGACTCCTTCATCTCGGCCGCTTCCTTCCAGGAAACGACCCGCGTGCTCACCGAGGCTGCCATCATGGGCAAGCGCGACGAGCTGCGTGGCCTGAAGGAAAACGTGATCGTGGGTCGCCTGATCCCCGCCGGTACCGGCATGGCCTTCCACCAGGCTCGCAAGGCCAAGGAAGAGATGGACGACACCGAACGTCGCGCCATCGCCATGCAGGAAGCCCAGGAGCGTGCCGCTCTGGAGCTGGCCGCGCTGGACGATGTGGCCGACGTGGTCGATGCGGCTCCAGCAGAAGGTGGCGCCACCGCCGAGTGATGTGTGTCAGGCCGGCCTTCGGGCTGGCGGTGCACGTCAAAAAGGGTCCTTCGGGGCCCTTTTTCATGGGCGCGCGGGGGTTCAGCCGATCACTCGGCCGCCGATGGCAATCCGGGATGCGGCCAGTTCAGCAACTCGGCCAGGCGGGTGACGACCCAGTGCGCCTCGTCGGGCGACACGCCGGACTCCGGTTGCAAGAGCCCTTGCAGGCAGCGCCCGAGCACATCCTGCGCGTCGGCGCCGATGTCCACATGGACGCCGCGGCAGTGGTCGGTGAGGTGCTGGGCCAGGTCCTCGCAGAATTCGCATCGGGCCGCGACATCGCGCAGCGGCAGGGTCCAGCGTCCCCGCGCATCGCGGTACAGCGCCTGGAAGGACGGCGGCACGAAGGCCTGGCTGTCGTCGTTCACGGCGGAGTGCTCGCGGCGGAAGCCGCCCCTGGCACAGGCACAAGCACAGGCGCGGCGCGCGTCACCAGGGCGAAGCCGCGAGACTCGGCCACGGTGCGCAGATCGGTGTCCTGGGCCGGCAGGCGGTCCTTGCGCGCCAAGGCCAGTGTGCCCACCGAAGCCCCACCCGGCGGGGTCGGTGCGCCCAGGTAGAAGGCAAAGCTGGGCTGGCGCGTCTGCCATTGCGTCACGGCTTGGCCCGGTGCTTTGCGCGCGGCCTGCGCCAGGTCACGCACGGGCCCTTGCAAGGCTTCGGCCCACCAGGGCAAGACGGCCAGCACCACCCAGAAGGCGCCCAGCAAGGCCCCCAGCACGGCCTTGTCGGCCAGGCAGCCTTTGGGCCAGCACCACACCAGCAGCCACAGCGCGCCGACCGCCGCCAGCAGCCACCAGGCGGGCCCGGGCGCGGCCGTGCTCAGCAGCGTGTGGTAGAGCGGGTCGGCCGTGCGTTCGGCCAGCCAACCGGCCATGTGTTGGCTGGCGGACAGCAGCCCGAACAGCAGCAACTGGGATGCGGCCAGCGCCAGGCCCAAGGCACGCGAGCGCAGCTCTGACAGCGCCTGCGCGCACAACAGCATCAGCGGTGTCAGCCCGTAGAGCAGGTAGTGCGGTAGCTTGGTGTTCGACAGCGAGAAAAACAGCAGCGCGAAACCCGACCAGCACAGCAGGAAGCGCGTCACCGGCGTGCGCCAGGCCTTGCCCAGCCTGGCGCCGACGCCGACCAGCAATGGCGTCCAGGGCAACATCAGCAAAGGCGCCACCAGCAGCGTGTAGAACGGGCTGCCGCCATGGCCCTCCTTGGCCTGCATGAAGCGGTTGACGTTGTGCTGCAGGATGAAGCCGTCGATGAAGGCCATGCCATGGCGGTGCAATGCGTACGCGTACCAGGGCACGGCCGTCAGCAGCAGGATGACCCAGGCCAGCGGGTCGCCCAGCACCTCGCGCAGGCGGCGCAGCTGGCCACAGCTCAGCAGGTACAGGGTCACGGCCATGCCCGGCACCAGGCAAGCCACCGGCCCCTTGGTCAGCAGGCCCAGTCCCATCCAGAAGAAGGCGCGGCGCAGCGGCCCTTTCTCGCGGCTGTCCAGGTGGCGCCAGAGGTCCAGGCAGGCCCAGCACATCAGCGCATTGAGCAGCGCGTCGGCCGTGGCCGCCCGCCCGATCAGCATCACCCCGAGGCTGGTCGCCACGATGCCCACAGCCGCGCGCTCCACCTGGGAGCCCAGCCAGCCTTCGGCAAAGCGCAAGGCCGCCAGGCACCACATCAGCGCCGCGATGGCCGAGGGCAGGCGGGCGGCGAATTCGTTGACGCCGAACAGCGCCATGCTCGCGGCCTGGAACCAGTAGATCAGGATGGGCTTGTCGAAACGGTCGGCGCCATGGAGTGTGGTGTGGCCCCAGTCGCCGCTGGCCAGCATCTCGCGCGAGGCTTCCGAAAACGCGCCCTCATCGACGTCGATCAAGGGCGCCAACCCCAGGCCGGCCAGCCACAGGGTCAGCAGCAGGGCCAGCCAGAGCCAGGGAGGCACGCGGCCCAGGACGTTGCGGGTCGGGATCATGTGAGGTCCGGATCAGGAAAGGGGGTTGGCCGCGTGTGCAGCAGGCAGGATGCGGCCCCAGCGCCAGGCGCCCAGCAGCCCCAGACCCCCCACCGCCGCGCACCAGGCCGCCGGCAGGGGTGTACCCAGGTCCAGCAGGCAGAGCAGAACCGCCAGCACGGGCACCGCACCGCCCACCCACGGGCGCACCGATGCGCGCGACAAGCCCTGCGCGAGGCGCTGCGTCACGCCGAGCTGCCAGACCAGCGGTGCCAGGATCAGGCCCAGGCCCGCGCCGGCCACCACGTCGCTGGGCCAGTGCGCGCCCACGACCACCCGGGACAGGCCCTGCAGTCCGGCCAGCAGCCACCAGCCCGTCCACACGGCCGCGCTGACAAAGCGCTGCAACTGAGTGGGCAGCATGCCGCCTAGGCGCACTGCATCGCGCACCGACAAGGTCATCAAGCCTGCCACGGTGAAGGCGGTGGTGGTGTGCCCGGACGGCATCGACCCTTTGCGAAGGTGTTCGCCAATCACATGGAACACCGGGTGATCCGGCCCGAACACCGCAAGCGGGCGGTCCACCTGCAGGGACCGCTTGATCGCGTGCACGACCAGGCCGCCCAGCACCATGGCCACCAGCAGGGATGCCACGCGCCGCGGTTCACCGTCGCTCAGGCAAGTCACCAGCAAGAGGCTGCAAATGCCCAGCGCCGACCATGTGAGGAGGGACCAGGTGGTGGGCCAGCCGCCCAGGGACTGCTGCAGGGCCAGGCACCAGGCCCGGTCAAGCACGCTACCGGACAGGCTCAACCCCGCAGTCAGCAGCAGCGCGCCCAGCACCAGCCGTGGTGCTTGCGCCCGCCAGTCGGCCCAGGTCTGGCCGGGCAGGGGAGGAGGGCGTAGAGACAACCGCATGGACGGCGATTGTAGTGGCCCGCCTCGCCGGTGCTGAGCCGCCGCTTCTGTCACAGATTGCGCCATGGAATGCGATCCGTTACAAGGGTTTTCACCTAAAGATGGTGGTTTTCCCTTAGACTGTGTCCCACGTCATGCAAACCGTTGAAGGAGTGCACCATGGCCCAATCGTTCTCCCCCGCCCATCCCGTGAACCTCAAGCTGGCCCAGGCTGGCGACGAGCGCCGTCAATTGCGGCTGGAAAAACTCGGCGTCATCGCCGGCTTCCTCCTGGGGCTGCCCCTGGCCCTCACCGCTGTGCACGACCTCATGGCCGATGCGCCTGAGGCCGTATCTGCGCTGGCCGTCGTCGTCGTCGTCGCGGCAACCACGCGCTTTGGCTTGCTGGCCGCTTCGGCCGCAGCGCGGCACTTGGCTGCCCGCTGACCGCAGGCGTTGCGGCTTCTGTCCAGCGGCCATCGCTGGCTGGTTGTGTGAATGAAAAAGGATCCCGAGGGATCCTTTTTTTGCGTGACTTCAATGCTTGGCCGAGGCCGTTTTCGGACTGTCGGCGCATCGACCGGGTGTCACGTCGTGCATTCCGTGCTCAGGCGGCGGCGCGGCGGCGCGCCACCAATCCAATGCCTGCCAGACCCAGCGCCATCAGTGCATAGCTGCCAGGCTCAGGCACGGCGGCGGCGGTCACGTTCAGGCCAGCCAGGCGAAATTCCGATTGACCTGTCGCTTGCAGCTTGAAGACCGTGCCTGTGGCGCCCGTGGTGGTGAAGGTCGTCAGCGGCGTGCCGCGGTCGTTCGTGCTGCCCAGTGTGAAGGAGGTGGCGCCAGCGGTGAAAGTGCCGCTTTCGACACCCAAGCCCAGGGTACCGTTCGACCAACCCGACAAGCGCAGGCTCGACATGTTCACGGCCTTGTTGAAGGTCAGCGTCAGGTATTCACCCGGCGCGCCAAACAACAGCGACCCGGCATTGAGATCGCCGTCGGCCAGGAGGCTGCCGGTGGTGGCGCCCAGGCCCGTGAAATTGCTGGTGACCTGGAGCTGCTTGCCCGAGGCGTCAAAGGCGCGCACGATGAGTTGCAGGTCGCCGCTGACGTAGCTGGGCGCGTTGCTGACGGTGTCGATCAGCGAGCCGCCTTCGAGGTAGAAGTTGAAGGTGCTGGCTGGGACCGTCGCGTGAGCGGCGATGGGCAGCGTGACGCTGAGGGCCAGCGCGACGGCATGTTTGGCGAGGGACACGGGTGCTCCTTGTTCCTGAGGTTTGTGTGGAGGCGCCAGAGGCACATCCTGATGTGAAATCTTGTTGGTTTTCCAGACTGCTGAACCAACTTTAACGTTTGACAGGCTAATGGGCATCACCGCGAACACGCGGGCGGGAAAACCATCGGTGGGCTGTCTGCGAGGGGCGCTTCTGCGTCTGCGCGGGCGGCTGGCTTGCACTCATGCGGCGAGCTGGCTACAATGGAAGGCTTTTCGGCTTTCGCTGGGTGTTCCTGCGGACGTTGCGGATGCGGGGTTGTGTGGTTGGTGCCACCGATGCGCGCTTTCGCCGACGTGCTCAGGTGTCTCCTGTGAGGGCCGATTTGTGCTGGCGGCACAAGGATCAAGGACCAAGGACTTGCAAGCGTTCGTTCAAACGCCTGTGAGGCATCCGAAAAGTGCTTGGCCGCCAGAGACATCAACGGGAACCAACTGGAATCTATCCATGCCAACCATCAACCAGCTCGTGCGCCACGGCCGTCAGGTCGAGGTCACGAAGTCCAAATCGCCTGCGATGCAGAACTGCCCGCAGCGTCGCGGTGTTTGCACCCGCGTGTACACCACGACCCCCAAGAAGCCCAACTCGGCTTTGCGCAAGGTCGCCAAGGTGCGCCTGACCAACGGTTTCGAAGTCATTTCGTACATCGGCGGTGAAGGCCACAACCTGCAAGAACACAGCGTTGTGCTCGTGCGCGGCGGCCGTGTGAAGGACTTGCCCGGTGTGCGCTACCACATCGTGCGTGGCTCCCTTGACCTGCAAGGCGTCAAGGACCGCAAGCAATCGCGTTCCAAGTACGGCGCGAAGCGTCCCAAGAAGGCCTGATCGGATTTTCCGATCGGTCTCGCTCATGTGAGCAAACCGGCCTCCTTCATCGGCGCGTCACAAGGTGACGGCAGTCTGACGGAGAGAAGCCGAGGTGGCGGTGGCCAGGGAATTTGCCCCGGTTGCCGAGTAAGTGGAGCCTTCAGTTTTATCTCTTTTGGATAAGGCTCCGGATGAAGACAAGGTGATCTCACCGCGTCAACATCAACTGAAGCATTGAAAGGAATTGACATGCCTCGTCGTCGCGAAGTACCCAAGCGTGAAATCCTCCCCGATCCGAAGTTCGGATCTGTGGACCTCTCCAAGTTCATGAACGTGATCATGGAGTCCGGCAAGAAGGCTGTGGCCGAGCGCATCATTTACGGTGCCCTCGAACAAGTCGAAAAGAAGGCCGGCAAGGATCCGCTGGAAATCTTCAACATCGCTCTGAACAACATCAAGCCCGTGGTGGAAGTGAAATCCCGCCGCGTGGGTGGTGCGAACTACCAGGTTCCCGTTGAAGTTCGCCCCGCTCGCCGCATGGCCCTGGCCATGCGCTGGTTGAAGGAATCGTCGCGCAAGCGCTCCGAGAAGTCGATGGCCCAGCGTCTGGCCAACGAACTGCTCGAAGCCTCGGAAGGCCGCGGCGGCGCGATGAAGAAGCGTGACGAAGTGCACCGCATGGCCGAAGCCAACAAGGCCTTCTCGCACTTCCGTTTCTAATCCACCCCCGGCAGCTCAGCTGCCAAAAAAGCGTCCGGTCCGCGATCATGTGTTCGTCACACGCGGCCGGCGCTTTGTCAAATCTGGAGTGACACCATGTCCCGCAAGACCCCGATCGAGCGCTATCGCAACATTGGCATCTCGGCTCACATCGACGCTGGCAAGACCACGACGACCGAACGCATCCTGTTCTACACCGGTGTGAACCACAAGATCGGTGAAGTGCACGAAGGTGCTGCCACCATGGACTGGATGGAGCAGGAACAAGAGCGCGGCATCACGATCACGTCGGCCGCCACGACCTGCTTCTGGAAGGGCATGGACATGTCCTACCCCGAGCACCGTTTCAACATCATCGACACCCCGGGCCACGTGGACTTCACCATCGAAGTCGAACGCTCGATGCGCGTGCTCGACGGCGCCTGCATGGTGTACTGCGCCGTGGGCGGCGTGCAGCCGCAGTCGGAAACCGTGTGGCGTCAGGCGAACAAGTACGGCGTGCCCCGCCTGTCCTTCGTCAACAAGATGGACCGCACCGGCGCCAACTTCTTCAAGGTCTATGACCAGCTCAAGCTGCGTCTGAAGGCCAACCCCGTGCCCGTGGTCATCCCCATCGGTGCCGAAGAAAACTTCCAGGGCGTCGTTGACCTGTTGAAGATGAAGGCCATCTACTGGGACGAAGCTTCCCAGGGCATGAAGTTCGACTACCGCGACATCCCGGCCGAACTGCAGGCCGACGCCAAGAAGTGGCGCGAAGGCATGGTCGAGGCTGCCGCCGAAGCCAACGAAGAGCTGATGAACAAGTACCTGGAAGAAGGTGACTTGTCCGAAGACGAGATCAAGCTGGCCCTGCGCACGCGCACCATCGCCTGCGAAATCCAGCCGATGCTGTGCGGCACCGCCTTCAAGAACAAGGGCGTGCAGCGCATGCTCGACGCCGTCATCGACTACCTGCCTTCCCCGATCGACATCCCCCCGGTCGAAGGCACGGACGACGACGACCAGCCCACCAGCCGCAAGGCCGACGACGCCGAGAAGTTCTCCGCGCTGGCTTTCAAGCTGATGACCGACCCGTATGTGGGTCAGCTGACCTTCGTGCGCGTGTACTCGGGCGTGCTGAACTCCGGCGACACCGTCTTCAACCCCATCAAGGGCAAGAAAGAGCGCATCGGCCGAATCCTGCAGATGCACGCCAACGAGCGTGAGGAAATCAAGGAAATTCTGGCCGGCGACATCGCCGCTTGCGTGGGCCTGAAGGACGTGACCACCGGCGAAACGCTGTGCGATCCGGACGCCATCATCACCCTGGAAAAGATGGTCTTCCCTGAGCCTGTGATCGCACAGGCCGTGGAACCCAAGACCAAGGCCGACCAGGAAAAGATGGGCATTGCCCTGTCGCGCCTGGCCGCTGAAGATCCTTCGTTCCGCGTCAAGACGGACGAAGAATCCGGTCAGACCATCATCGCCGGCATGGGCGAGCTGCACCTGGAAATCATCGTCGATCGCATGAAGCGCGAATTCGGCGTGGAAGCCAACGTGGGCAAGCCGCAAGTGGCTTACCGCGAAACCATCCGCAACAAGGTCACCGACGTCGAAGGCAAGTTCGTGCGTCAGTCCGGTGGCAAGGGCCAGTACGGTCACGTGGTGCTGACGGTCGAGCCGCAAGAAGCCGGCAAGGGCTTCGAGTTTGTGGACGCCATCAAGGGCGGCGTGGTGCCTCGCGAGTACATCCCCGCCGTGGAGAAGGGCGTCATCGACACCCTGACCGCTGGTGTGCTGGCTGGCTACCCCGTGGTTGACGTCAAGGTCACCCTGACCTTCGGTTCGTACCACGACGTGGACTCGAACGAAAACGCCTTCAAGATGGCCGCTTCGATGGGCTTCAAGGACGGCTGCCGCAAGGCCTCGCCCGTGATCCTCGAGCCGATGATGGCCGTGGAAGTCGAAACGCCTGAAGACTACGCCGGTACCGTGATGGGCGACCTGTCCTCGCGTCGCGGCATGGTGCAGGGCATGGACGACATGGTCGGCGGCGGCAAGATCATCAAGGCAGAAGTTCCTCTGTCTGAAATGTTCGGCTACTCGACCAGCCTGCGTTCGGCCACCCAGGGTCGTGCCACGTACTCCATGGAGTTCAAGCACTACTCGGAAGCCCCGCGCAACGTGGCCGAAGCCATCATCAGCGCGCGCTCCAAGTAAGGCCCACCCCCTACACGCTTCGCGTGCCCCCTCAAGGGGGCGCCACGAGCAAACCGGCGAAGCCGGATCTGCCGTGGCCGCTGGGTCCAGCGAGCGCGGGGTGGTAGGATGTGAGCCCGCTCAATTTCAGCCGGTCTTCGGCGCCACCTCGATCCTGCATCGGTGTGGCTGGCTTGCTGCCCGTGGCGGCCAATGCTGGAGACCTTAAACCCGCACGGGCGACTGTTCTTTGTTGGAGAAACAAATGGCAAAAGGTAAATTCGAACGGACCAAGCCGCACGTGAACGTCGGCACGATTGGCCACGTTGACCACGGCAAGACCACCCTGACGGCAGCCATCGCGACCGTTCTGTCGAA
>NZ_SNXW01000017.1 GCF_004362855.1 Aquabacterium commune | reverse complement strand
ACGAGCGTTGGCAGGCAGAGTCCAAGAAACACTATGCCCGTCTATCGTTACCCAGCAAGGCTGCCACTTTCTTGAAGCCTTTGCTGGCCAGAGTAACTGCCGGTGTCGATGCGGTGGCCGCTGCAGCCCGCAGTGGCGTACTGCGCGTGGATGATGAACTCCATTTGTCGCCATTGCCCGCAGAGGACGAAGACCCAGAAGTGACCAAGCTGCGCGCGGCTTTGGATCACCGCATCGGTGAGGTTCAATTGCCGGAAGTGATTCTGGCCGTTGACGCCCAGGTGCGCTTTAGCTGGATCATGCTCGGACGTGAGCCGCGCTCTACCGACGAGCTGCTGATGGTCTATGCCGGCATCATGGCCCACGGCACCAGTCTGACTGCGGTCGAATGCGCGCGCATGATTCCGCAATTGTCTGCCACCAGCATTCGCCAGGCCATGCGCTGGGCGCGGGACGAACGGCGTCTGAGCCAGGCCTGCCAGGCTGTGCTGGAATTCATGCAGCGACACCCGATTGCCGCCACCTGGGGGCGGTCCGATTTGGCATCTTCTGACATGATGAGCATGGAGACCACCAAACGGGTGTGGCAAGCCCGGCTTGATCCTCGGCGCAACACACCTTCCATTGGAATCTACTCCCATGTAAAAGACCGGTGGGGCATCTTCCATGCGCAGCCCTTTGTGCTCAATGAGCGCCAGGCGGGCGTGGCCATTGAAGGTGTCATCCGCCAAGAAAAGCTGGAGACCAGCCAGCTTGCTGTGGATACCCATGGCTACACCGACTTTGCCATGTCACATGCCCGTTTGCTTGGTTTTGATCTTTGCCCGCGGTTGAAGGAACTCAAACAGCGCCACCTCTTTGTGCCACGCGGCACCAAAGTGCCCGCAGAAATCGCTGCGGTGTGCGAAGCCAATGTCGACGTCGCTTTGATCGAAAAGCATTGGGATAGTCTGGTGCACCTGGCAGCCTCGGTCATGAGCGGACATGCCAGTGCGGTGGCAGCTCTTGCGCGGTTCGGTTCTGCCGCCCAGGGCGATCCAATCTATGAGGCTGGCGTGCAATTGGGGCGGTTGCTGCGTACGGCGTTTTTGGCTGACTACTTTGTCAAGGACGCTTTCAGGAACGAGTTGCGCCGGGTGCTCAATCGGGGCGAGGCTGTTAACGCCCTCAAGCGCGCCATTTATACCGGCCGGATCAGCCCGGCGCAGGCCAAACGTGTCGATGAAATGCAGGCTGTGGCCGATGCGTTGAGCCTGATGGCCAACATCGTGATGGCGTGGAATACCTCACAGATGCAGGCGGTCCTGGATCGCTGGTCGAACCGCCGCCAGGTCATTCCACCGGAACTGATCGGGAAGATTGCGCCCACCAGGCTGGAGAGCATCAACTTGCGGGGTGTGTTTCGCTTCCCGGTTGACCGCTATGCTGACCAAATCCTGCCTTCGCGGCCAAATGCATCGATAACTGGCACCAATGGATGAAACCGACCACGGTTTGGGGTGATCTCGGTTCCGGTGCAAAAACTCCCGCCTTCAACCAAGCGTTAACCCTTGGGGGTCGGCGTTCGGCGTGAGCGGTCAATCCACGCTGACGGATCCTCTATAGTTGGAGCTCATCAAACGGTCAATCACATGGGGGCACCGTGACCACGTTCCGTCAGCGCTTCGTCGGTGCCACAGAGCTGCCAAAGACGCTCACCGAGTTTGATGTGGAGCAGTCGTTCCAGCTGAGCAAGGACGACTTGGACGCGATTCGCAAACGATTCCGCACCGCTGGCCGCCTTGCCGCAGCCATCCAATTGACGGTCGTCAGAGCCACCGGCCGTCCCCTGGATCGGCTCACCAATGTCCCGAGGGCGTTGCTTCGCTCGCTGTGTAGCGCCCTCGGTATTCAAGAAACCTCGATCGCATCGCTCAAGACGCTTTACAGCCGTCAAGCCACTCTGTACGAACACCAGGCCTGGGCCCGCCAGGTCAGTGGATTTACCGAGGTCGATGCTGATGTGCTGGCGTCCTGCGCCCAGACACTGGGCAGGCTGGCAGGTACGGCCTCCTCTGTCGATGAACTGGTCAAGCAAGCTGAAATCTGGCTGTTCGACCAAGGCCGGATGCTCCCTGGCGACCGCGTGCTGCGCGACCTTGCCCGTCAAGCGTACCTGGCCATTGATGAAGCCGCCCTGCACACCATCCGCGAACAGGTGGGCGAGCCTGGCGTCGATAAGGCGATCAGGGCTGTGTTTTCTATGCGTCGCGGGCGCACAGGTGGCACGGTGCTCGAATGGCTCAAAGGATCCCCCGGCAAGCATGGGCCATCGGGTCTGTCCGAGGTCACGGACAAGATCAACTTCCTCAAAGACCTGGGTGTTGACCGCTGGACGCTTGATGCCATTCCCAACGCGAGACTGCGTGCCTACGGCCAGACAGTGGTCCACCGCCCTCCCAGTGAAACCAAGCGGCTTAAGCATGAGACCCAGTCGGTCGAAGTGATCTGCTTCCTGCGCATGATCCTTCTGGAACTCACGGATGTGGCGCTGTACATCGCTGCGCGCCGTGTCTGTGACTTGGTGCGGCGAGCGTCAACCAAGGTTCAAGGCAAACAAACCCGTGGTCTGACGCATTACCGAGAAAAGCAGGAACAGATCCGTCAGGTTCTTCATGAGGAAGGTCCTGATGCTGAGGAGAAACTGGAAGCGCTCAAGCAGCTCGTGCCCAAGGACGATGTCGAGCCCCGGTACAGCCGTGCCGCGTTGGTGCGTCAGGCTCTCGTAGAGGACAGCACCCGCGTTCAGGCCTTGCTCAACGGACTCACGGGCCTTGACCTTCAGGGCCGAGCCAACGTCCCATCGCTCAAGCAGATCGACGTGCTGCGCGACTTGAAAGCCCGAGGTGTCAAGGAGCTGCCGCAAGACTTCGACCTGTCCATCACAGATCCTGTCTGGCATGACCTGCTGCGCGACGAAAACCGTGTCAAGGCACACGCAGCACTGCGCGCATGCGCCCTGATGTCAGTGCGCAAAGACCTGCGTGGCGGCAGGCTGTGGATTGAGCACAGCTTGGACTACCGCAATCGAGAGGGCCTGCTCATTCCTCCCGAGCAATGGAAAAAGGAGCGTGGCCAGTTCGTCAGTGCCTTGAACCTTGTCATGGATCCTCGCAAGCTCCTGGAGGTCATCCGTGCCAACCTCGAAGCCGGCCTGGCTGGTCTGGCCGAGGCCCTGCGCACAGGCAAGGTCGAAATCGACGAACAGGCCCAGTTCCGGCTGCCAGCGCTGCTCCCCCTGGAGGGCGACGATCAGGTCCGACGTGCGCGCGACGCGATGTTCAATGCGATCGGGGAATGCCAGTTCAGCGACATGATCGTGGAAGTCGATGTCCACGTCGGGCTCACTGAAACGCTGCTTGGCCGCAAAGCCAACTCCGTGCAAGAGCTGCTTGGTTGCTACGGTGCCTTGCTGGCCCATGGCACGGAGAACGACGCCAAAGGCGTCGCAGCCATGGTGCCGGGTCTGGAGGTGGCGCATGTCACCTCGGCGATGCGTGCGCTGGAAGCGGCAGATCGGCTGAGAAAGGCCAATGACCGGGTGGTAGCGTTCCAAAAGCGCTTCCCGATTGCCGAGCACTGGGGCAAGGGAGACAAGGCCTCGGCCGACATGATGTCCCTGGATGCGTCCAAGCACCTCTTCAATGCCCGGATCGACCCGCGCCGTCGAACCTACGCCGTGGGCATCTACACCCACGTACTGAGCACCTACGGCGTTATCTACGATCAGCCCATCGTTTTGAACGAGCGACAAGCCGGGGCTGCGGTCGAGGGTGTCGAGCGCTACAACGCCACGGTGGAGGATGGCATCAGGCTGTCTTTGCTGGCCGTTGACACCCATGGTTACACCAACGTCGCCATGGCGGTGGCCAAGCTCCTGGGTTTTGATCTGTGCCCGCAACTGCGCAACCTGTCGGAGCGGCGATTGTTTGTGCCCAAACGCATGGATGTGCCTGACTCATTGGCGGTGGCCACCGTGGATGACATCTCCGAGCGCGCCATCATCAAAGGCTGGGACGAATTGCTGCGCCTGATCGCCTCGATCCGCATCGGGCGGGTGTCGCCAAAGTTCGTGCTGGAGAAGATGGGCAGCGCCGCCCAGGGCGACCCGCTTCACAAGGCGGCCGATCACCTGGGCAAGCTGCTGCGCAGCCTCTACCTTTGTGATTTCTTCAGCAACGAGGATTTCCGGCGCGAGATTCACACCCTGCTCAACCGGGGCGAGTCGGTTCACCAACTGCAGCGAGCGGTGTTTCACGGCCGGGTGATGCCCGAGCGTGGGCGGCGCAGCGATGAGATGCGCGCCATCTCTGGCTCCCACGCCTTGCTGACCAACATCGTGATCGCCTGGAACACGATGAAGATGCAGGAGGTCGTGGATCGCTGGAAGAAGGCCAAGACCCCTGTCGATGATGCCTGGCTCAGGCGGATGGGGCCGGTCCATTTTGGCAACATCAACTTCCGAGGGACCATGTCATTCGGAATTGATCGGCATGCCGCCACCCTGCTGCAAAAGCAGCAAGTTGAGCGTCGTCGCGCCTGAGTCGAGGGCGAAGCCCGGAGTGTTGCAAAAGCGGGAAAGCGGGAGTTTCTGCACCAATCCCATTCGGCGTCGATTTTTTTGCCTCCCTCTAAGTTGTTGATTTGTAAAGGGTGGCATCAGAGAAAGCGGGAGTTTTTGCACCAATCCCATGAAAGGGTCTGGAAACGCCATTCACGCTGTCAGGCCGTTTCTCGGACGAGAAACGACCTGCGACAACAGATCAAGGGAGGCGTCGGCGTGCCCCGGCCTCAGGCCTAGCCAGTCGGCGTCAGTTGCCTTGTAGCGGGGGCACCTGTCCGGATCGAGCCAGCCGCGTGGCCTGCTGGGTGATTCGATGGCCGGCCGAGTCCACTGTGAGCCAGCCTGCTTGCGCAAATGCAAGCAGCACATCGTGGACGTCTTGCTCGGATGCCCGCGCAAAGGCGTCAAAACAGTGAGCAAAGCTCGGCCAGTGAATCAGGCTGCCGGCCTGGCGGGGCCGCTCTGCGATGTACCGTGCAAGTGCACGGGCCAGTTCTTCGGCGTGGGTGAATGACTTTTGCATGACGAGCTTTCGCTTTGAGTTTCGGAAGCCCGACGTTACGAGCGCGTGTCCCGTGCCGACCGGGCTGTTTTCCGAAATCGCACGAGAGCCAAAAGACAGCCGGTTGCGCTGGACGCCGACTGGCCTTGCTCCGGCACCAACGCGCCTTGATCACGTCCCCTGCTTGGACTTTCGCGGTGCTCGAACCCTGGTCTTGCCGCTGGTGAGCAGCAGCATCGGGTTGATCACGGGCGATGGTTTGAGTGCGTCGATCCACGCCTCCATGCGCAGCGCACGCAGCACGCGCACGAAAGTTATCAGGGATGCCCCCTGGCCAGTCTCAAGGTTGGCCAGCGCACTGACGCTGACCCCAGCGAGTGAAGCCAGATCCTGGCGGCTCATGCCGCCCTCGAACTCAAGGCGGTTGGCGCGAATGTGCTCGCCCAGCGTGGTGAGCCACTCTTCTGTGGTCAACCATTGCGACATGGAAAAGTCCTTAGGGTAATGGCATTTGAGGTTGAATGCGGGACGCCGCCCGACATGAAAAATATGCAAATGCAGTTGCTACGGCACAATATCGCACATAACAACTGCTTTTACGGTTTTTGTAGAGAGGTCGCGTCACCACACTCTGGGCGCGCCGTTCATGATCGCTCAGCGGGGGCGCGGTGACCCCCACCCCAGTCGATGGCTGGCACTGATGGCCGCGTGCCTCACATCGTCTTCTGCATGCAGGTAGATGCTGGTCGTGGTCAAAGAGGCGTGCCCGAAGGTGTCGCGGACATGGCGCAGGTCGATCTCATCGGCCAGGCGTGACCCCATGGTGTGACGAAGCCAGTGCGACGAGGCTGATTCGAGCCGGTCTGCTCGGGCTTGGTGCTCAGGCCCGAGTTGCCTCAACCGTTCAGCGGCCATGGCAAAGACACCCTTGACCACCACATGCAAAGCCGCACGGGTGAGCGGGCGTGGCCACTCGATGGCGCCTGTGACAGGTGCCGTCCACCAAACCGGAAAAACCAACGGTGACGCCTCCCCGTGCTGTGGCAGTGGCGACAGTCCCATGGAGCGTCGGTACTGGGTCAACTCGACCATCAACTCGGTGGTCGCCGGCACCAGGCGCTCCTTGTTGCCTTTGCCGGTTACTTGCAGCCACCAGCGCATCTCTCCGGTTTTGGGGTCCAAGCGCCCAAAGAAGCTGCCCATCGAGTTGTGGCAGACCTCGGAGATCCGCAGGCCGCACAGGTACAGCAGACTGAAAACCCATCGCGCCCGGGCATGGTTGGCCACCAGCCTTGGTGTGTCCTGCGGCATGCTCATGATCGCTGCTCGGACTTCGCTCCACAGATCGGCCTCCAAAAAGCGCACCACACGGGGCGCTGGGGCGCGACTGCGCTGCCTGCTGAGCGACAGAGGGTTGCCTGCCAGGTAGCCTGCCTGCACCAGCCACGACAGCATGGCGTTGATGGTGACCATGGCCTGTCGCACGCTGGCCGGTGACAGTGGCCCCGAGAACGGGCGCCAAGACGGGGCACTTCTTGGAAAGCGGCGTCCTTCGGGCATCACCCAGCGTGCTGGAGGCTGCGGATTGCTCAGGAAGCGCTGGTAGACCAGCAGGTCTTCGTGTGTGAGCGACGACAGTGGCTTGCCACATTCCAGCATGGCCCACAACAGGAGACGTTCGGCCTCGCGGCGGCTGTTGGCCAGTGTGTTGGGACTGTCGGCGTAGCGCGCCAGCCAGGCCAGCACGGCATCCCTGTCGGTGTCGGCGCTGATCTGCCGATGCCCGGCACGAGAGCGATTGACTCCGTCCTTGCCTGACAGGATGTCGGCCGGGGTCAACGTCTCCAATGGCATCGGGGGCGGCAACGTGGTTGCCGACAGACTGGATGGGTCGCTGGGAAGGCTGTTGGGCGTCTGGCTCATTTTGCTTGCTGCGTTTACCCACCATTTTGACACTAGAGCCGTAATGTCAAAAGTACGCCAACGAACTCAAGATTTATAACGTATTACGTTGTAATATTTATACATGAGCACCGAAACTGAGATCCTGTCCGAAGTCGAGGCCCTCAAGGCGCGCTTCAGCGACACCAGGGCGCTGTACCGTGAGGTCTGCGCCTTGCTGTTCTTCCGCCATGGCATCACCCCGACGGCCAACAAGCTCTATCAGTACGTCCGCAAGGGCTCGATGAGCACACCCACCGAAGCCTTGGCCAAGTTCTGGGATGAACTGCGCAGCAAAGCGCGCATCGAGATCGATCACCCCGACCTCCCTGCGGACCTCAAGACGGTCGCGGCCGAAGCCATCGCAGGCCTGTGGCGCCAGGCGACCGAGACGGCTCGCGCGGAGCTGGCTGGCATCCGCCTGGAGGTGCAGGCGCAGGTTCAACAGGCGCAGCACGAGTCTGCGACCGCGCTGAATCAGGCCCATCAAGCTGAAACAGCGTTGCGTACCCAAAAGAACGAATCAACGCAACTGCAGGCCGAACTGGACGCCCTGCGACGGGAGCATGCAGCCACCCTGGCCCGGCTTACTGAGGTCCAAGGTCAGTTGGCCAGTGCACAGTCTCAGCTCCAGCAAGCCCAGGAAGGGTTTCATGCCGAGTTGGCCCGAGCAAGAGAGGCTGCCCAAGCGGCGGAAGACCGATCCGCAGCGACTCAAAAGCGGGCACTGCTGGACATCGAGCAGGAGCGCCAGGCCAGAGTCAAGGCAGACAAGCTGGCTGATTCGCTGCGCACCCAACTGGCGCAGGCAGACCAACGAAGCCGCCAGTTGGAGCTGGCCCATGCCGAGGCGATGACCAGACTCACAGTTCAGCACGACGCAGCCCTGGCATCTCTGGCGCAAGCCAAGCAGGCCGAGCAACAATCTGCCCAGCAACTGGCTGCGGCCCAGGCGGCGCTCAAATCCCGTGAGTCGGACATCGCGGCCCTTCGGGCCGAATCCCAAACACTCAAAATGGTGCTGGACCGCAGCGCAGCGGCGGGTAGCCCGGCACCTGGCCCGACCAAGCGGCGAAGATCCGGCTGACACCATCATCAAATGAGAGTAACATGCGCCTCAATTGATTGTTTGGAGTCCCGCCATGGTCGCAGCCACCAGCAAGCTTTCCCCAGCCGGCAAGCGCATCACAGGCAAGGGCGCGAAATCCGTTGCGACTGCTGTGATCGGCCAGACCAGCCGATCACACAAGCCTTTGGCCGATGCGCCGATGAAAAAGACATCGTCGGCCACTACCGCCGCGAACGGGGTCGTCTTGGCCTACAAGCGCAGCCTGGGGGTAGACGCCTACATCCGGGCGGTGAACGAAGCGACACCTGTCAAGAGGGTCGAGATGGAGCGCCAAGGGGTGGCGGGCGCCTTCATCACCGATCTGTCCAAGCGCATGGACTTGCCGTCCTCACGCGTGTTCGCCATGCTGCGCATTCCGCCCGCCACGGCTGCGCGCAAGTCGGCAGCGGGCGCTGTGGTCGATGGCCGAGCCGGCTTGGCCGCCATGGGCATGATCAAGCTGCTGGGCATTGCCCAAGACATCGTGCAAGACAGCACGGCCACCGAAGCCAAGGGCTTTGATACGCTGAAGTGGTTGGGCCAGTGGATCGAGCGGCCCCAGGCCGCGCTGGGCGGACGCAAGCCTTCCGAGTACCTGGATACCCCTACAGGGGTCGAGATCGTGGCTCAGTTGCTGGGCGCCATGCGCAGCGGTGCGTACCTGTGAAGCTCTGGAGAATCGCGGCTGAGACCCGCAAGTACCCGGCGACGGACTTGAGCGGTGGCGGTGCTGCTGCATTTCCTGGCCGCTGGAACGACGAGAAGGAGCCTGTCGTCTACAGCGCACCGACCATTGCCATCGCGGTGCTGGAAACCGCTGCGCACATCGACGATGCCGGCCTGCCGCTCAACCGTTTCCTCATGGAGATCGACGTACCCGACGATGTCTGGGCGCAGCATGAGGTAGCGTTGCTCGCCTCTCTGCCAGCCGCTTGGTCAGCCATTCCTGCAGGAGGCGCCAGTGTCAAGGTGGGCTCTGCGTGGCTGACATCCATGCGCTCGCCCATCCTGCTGGTGCCATCGGTGATCGTGCCGGAGGAATTCGCCTCGCTCATCAACCCCCTGCACCCTGCAGCAGCCAAGATCACAGCCAAAGTGATCCGCCCGTTCGAGTACAACAAACTCTTTCGGCGGTGACTTGAACGGACCCTTGAGCCTGTCAGATAGGTTCATGCGTGTGTCACTTTCTTGAAGTAGTTTTGCTGACAGAACTCTCAGCAAAATCACATGAATAGGGAAAACCACGTCGCCCCAGCGACCAGTTCAGGCCATGCCACGATGTGGCGCGCAGCGATATTCCTGGCGATCTTCGCGGCCCTCCAGGGCTGGTACAGCACTGCAGCGCGTGGCACCTGGATTGAGCGCTTGGTGATCGATCAAATCACGGTCAAATCGGCAGCCACCTTGATCCAGTATTTCGATCCCGACACGGGCGTGCTCCCTATCGGGTCACGTCTTCAGGCCCCAGGTGGCGGCATCAACATCATCAATGGCTGCGAGGGCATAGACGTTTTGTTCTTGATGGTGGCCGCCATGCTCGTGGCGCCGATCTCCATCAAAGCCAGGCTCGTGGGCATTGCGCTGGGCGCCTTGGTGGTCTTGGCCTTGAACCAGGTGCGGGTCATCGGGCTGTTCTATGCCTATCGCATCAATCGCGATCTTTTTGACATGCTGCATGGGGTTGTTGCGCCGCTTTTGCTGATCGTGGCTGTCGCAGGCTGCTTCCTGCTCTGGTTGAACTGGCACACCACAGCAGACCGTGCGCTGAAAACCTCAACATGACCGACTTGGTTCAGCGCAAGGCCTTATCAGGCATCGAAGTCCGCATGCTGGTGCAGCTTCTGGCCGCTGCCGCAGTGTTGATCCCCACAACGGTTCTGTTTGGCGAACGCATCGTTGTGGCGTTGTTGCCCTTGATGCGCGAAGTCTTTGAGTGGGTTGGGGGCGACTTCAAACTGCTGCGACTGGCCGTTGATCGTGAGGGGGCAGACCGCGTGGTTCGCGCCACCGTCATGTGGAAGCACATTGTGTTCATTGGCGGGCACGTCATCTACCCAGACCATCGTGGCACAGCCAATGCCTCGACCTTGATCGCGCATGTCCTGCAAGGGCCACTGGCGGCTTTGCTGGTGACCTGCGCCTGGCCACTGACAGCAGGGACTGGACGCATCGCATGCAAACAGTTGGCGTCTCGCTTGCTGATCCTGAGCCCATGGCTGCTGATTCTGGTCTGTGCGGACGTGCCTGCCGTGCTGGCGGGCGAACTCTGGCAAATGGCGTTGGACGTGCTCGCACCTGGTTCCAAATCTGCGCTTGTCTACTGGAAGAACTTCCTTCAGGGCGGAGGGCGGTACGCGCTTGGCCTGGCTGGTGCCGTTGCGGCCATTCAGCTCACGACGCGACACAGCTGACCAACGCCAGGGCTACGACGTCAGACCCGTCAACGTGATGCAACGCGCATCAAACTGTCACAACTTGTCTGTAACGTGCCCCCTAAAGAAGTAAAGAGTGGGGGGTGTCGTCAACAAGGTTTTCAAGGCAATCTGGCCGTGATGCCCCTCCACCCGCCAATGTACATGTGGAGGACCTATGGGCAATCAGGGTTGTGTAGCTTGGGCTGTCTGGCGTCGCGCGATCGGCGCCGTCGCCTTGCTGACAGGGCAAGTGTTTGTTTCTGCGCAGGCAGGCGTCTACGCGGGACCTGCGCAAAGTGCTGCGGCTTGGTTGGAAAGCCAACAAGCGCAAAGTGATGGCAGTTGGCGCGACACATCCGAGACTCGCACCTTCCTGCAAACCGCCGAGGCCGTTCTCGCCTTGCACCAAGCCAATCGGCGCAACGCGGCCTACTACGCTGGCCAGGCTTGGATCGAAAACCACGATCCGCAGAATCTGGATGCACGCGCTCGCAGGCTGATGGTCTTGCGGGCCACGCAGTCCAGCGCACAACAAGACATTGATGCGCTGCTTGCGGCGGTGAATACGCCTGCTGCAGGACAGTCCGGATGGGGACTCTCCAAACGCTACCGGTCGTCGCCCCTGGATACAGCCCTGGCGCTTGATGCGCTGAGAACCGCAGGTGCGACGTTCTCCAGCGCCCAGGCCATTGCCTACCTCAAGTCCTCACAGTTGACCACCAGCGGTGACCAGGGCTGGGCCGCTGCCGCAGGTAACTCCACGGATGCCTACACCACGGCACGGGTGGTTCAGGCCTTGGCTGCCTACAAGTCGTCTGACACCACCTTGACCGCACCGCTGAACAACGCAGTGGCCACACTCAAGACCAAGGTCACGGCGTCTTCAGCGCCGCACGTTCGTGCGGCAGCGGCTTTGGCCTATTTGCGTTTGGACGCCGCGTCCAATGACGCCAAAACCTTGCTGAACTCTCTTGTCACCATTCAAAGGCCAGACGGAGGATTTGACGCTGGCGTTTTCGCCACTGGCCTGATCACCCAGGCATTCGTTGCAGCCGAAGGCAAAGATGCCAGCACCAGCCGCGAACGTGTTGAGGTGACCGATGCAGCATTGCGTACAGCGATCAATGAAGCCCTGGGGCGCGGTGCGATGGACCAACTCAACAAGGGTGAACTGGCAGAACTCACCACGTTGGACATTTCCAACCGGGGTGTGACCAGCCTCAACGGTTTGCAGCACGCCGTCAACTTGGCCAGCCTGAACGCATCCAACAACGTCATCACCGATACGTCGCCCATCGCCGGATTGATCAATCTGACCAATACCGATCTGAGCGGCAATCCATGTACCGGGCCCGGCTGTGGCACTCAGGTCGCGTCGGGCGATGGCGATACGCCATTACCGTTGTGGGCGCTGGGGATGTTGGGAGCAGCCTTGATGGGCTTGGTTAGCAGAACTGGTCGCAGGTCCGATTCCGGCGCGTGAATAAAGGGAGCTCAATGATGAAACGCACGCACTGCACCGCCGCTCTGCTGGCACTGTTCAGTTTATTGTCATTTGCTCATGCAGAAACCACCACAACGCAGCCATTCAATGTTCCGCAGACGTCGATAACTGCTGCTCGTGGGCTGAGCCCAGAGCAAATCGCGGCCATTCGCAAGGTCGGGCGCAATGTGCTGGCTGCCAAGAAAAGCGGCCAAGAGGACGGCTCAGACGCTGCTCAACTGGCCAGCCTTCGCGCAAGCGTCGATGCTTTGATCACTGCAAACCTCGCGCCGGAGAATCGAGCAGCCATCGCCGCTCAAGACCTAAGCAACGGTGGGGAGCCTAGAGGCAGGCGAGCGCGAGCAGATGGGCGTGAATCCGCTCGTGCGCAGGCGCGTGCGTTGGTGTCGCAACTGCGCCAACGCAGCGAGATCAAGTCCGCGCAGTTCCGCAGTAGCTCGGAAGCCCAAGTCCATTCAGCAGGCCTTGCAATTGGCGAACAACGCGCGCGCCTTTTTGAGCGGCTAGCGCAGAAGCTCGACGTAGCGCTGACGGATGACGGTGTCAATCGTGCCAGCCACCTTCGTGAACTGAGAACACAACTGGAAGCCTCATTCGGTGGCGTCAGCGAGGCACCGCTCAACCACGGTACGCCCACTTTGCAAGCCATGCCATCAGGCTACGTCGCTCCCAAAAAAGATGGCCAACAAAATAGCGACGCCGATGCGCCCAAAAAATAAAGGAGAGGACCATGTTTGACCACTTCGTGAAGGCGCTTCGACGCTGTCTGAGGCACCCTTTCGGTGCCGGTGCATCCTCCATGGCATCACTCACCTGCCTTGGGCTTTTGACTGTGAGTCTGAGCGCTCAGGCACAGATCGTCACAGAGTCCCCTGAAGTCATCTACACAGGCGTGGATGCCCAACCTCTGCGGGACAAAGCCACCCAACTGGGTTCTGCAGCCGCCATCTACGAGTACTTGCATAACACCCTTGAGTATTCTCCGTACCATGGTTCACGGTCTGGTTCAATCAACACGTTCATGGGCCGGCGCGGCAGTGACGTGGACATCTCCAGCACCTTGATCGCCATGCTGCGCTCGCAGCGCATACCGGCTCGATATGCCGTGGGCACAGTACGCATTCCCGCATCACAGGTGACCAACTGGCTGGGTGTTCCGCATCTGGACACAGCCATCGAGGTACTGAAGTCACAGGGCATTCAAGGCGTGGTGCTGTCCACCGATCGAAGCACGGTAGACATGGAGCACGTCTGGGCTGAAGCCTTTATCCCTTTTGATCAGTACCGAGGCATCAACACTGTCAGCCCTTCCGTCGATTGCAGCGTGAGTGCCAATGCAGGCCGCTGCACTTGGGTGGCGCTCGATGCGAGCTTCAAGCAAAAGACCTACAACGGCCTGAACCTTGATCCGTACAACGCAGTCACTTTCGATTACACCGCCTACTACAACGCCATCAAGAACAACGACACCACTCGGCGCGACAAGAACCCGTTGGCGATTCTGGAGGATCAGATCGGCGTCTGGCTACGTAGCAACCATCCTGGCAAAACCCTTGAAGACGTAGAGGATACCGGGCAGATCATCCCTTTGCGCGAGGGGCTACTGCCTGCATCGTTGCCGTTTCAGGTTGTCGGCAACGTTCGCCGCTATGACACGGTCGCTGCCCATGACGCGGTGGTGCCAAACCCTGAACCCAAAAAGTGGGACAAGGTGGTGACCGTCAGCATGCAAATCTGCAAACCGGGCAGCGGCGCCTCCGTATCCATGGGTGATGCGACACTGAGTCTGGTTGATGTGGTGACAAAAAAGCTGACTTCCGTCTTGGAATCTACTCAAGGTGGTCAGGTTGCAGAGCAGGTTTTCAGGCGTGGAACTGAAAAAGTCGGCGGGGGATATATCGACGTATCCGGCGGTGGCGGATCAATCACCTTTGGATGCCCGGAGGGCAGCAAAACACCGCAACTGGGCATGCCTTATTGGATCACCGTTGAGATGGATGGAGCTCCGTCGGTGGTCAGCGGAACACCTGACAGAAAAATCTCCGCCACCTACTCGGCAATCATTGGCGGCTACTACTTGGTTGCCACCGGTGGGGAGTCATCCAATTGGTCTCAGGTGCACCGTGCAGCTGATCAGCTGCTGTCAGCCAATGATCAATACAAAATCGTCTACAACCCAAGCGAGTCTGGTTGTTTGACTGATGGCACCAACTGTACCCCCTACGTGGATTCCAATGGTAATGGCTGGGATGCGAGCGACACCAAGCTGCTGGACAACAGCGCTGCCCTTGATGCTTTGACGGGCGGGTTGCTCTACGTGGGCGCCACCCAGTACTACGCCAAACTGCGTGAGCAGTTTGAGCGGGCTGATCGCCTGATGAAGACCAGGACGCCGGTGCTGGGCTTTCTGGGCGTTGTCAGTTCAGTCTACGAGGCTGAATACGTCGATGGCACTGCATTTGCCATCCTGCCTGGTGGCCTGCTCATCGACATGAAGGGCATCACCATCGGAGGAGCCTACCGAACCAATGAAGCGGCAGTGAACTACTCGAACCGCCAGTTCGAATTCATCGGCCACATCGCTTCGTCACTTGAGCACGAGATCTGGCAGGAACTCACCGGCTACGACGCGGTTTCCACCGTGCGCGGTATCCAGATGGCCCTGGCCAACGGCGCAACCCTACTGAACCCCAAGAAGAATGCAACCAGCGACACGCTTCCAGGTTTGTATGCCAGCTTTGGATTCAGCACCAGCGCGCCAAGTGGATTCACGTACGCCCCCTACACGGTTTTCTCGACCGCACCAGCCACGTGGAGCAGCGCCACCTCTGGCTCGAAGTTCGACACATTCCTGAGCACCGTCAGCACATCCACTGATGCAACGCAGCGCTTAGTTGGCACCTACACCTACGCGCCGTTCAACGGTTTGTATGGGTGGACAAAATGTGTTGCCGATCAGGTCGCCGCAGTCAACAGCTATCCGGCCACCAGCACCCTGACTGGAAGTACATGTGATGGGACACCATTTTCCGGAACCAAAGCCACCGTGCTTTCAGTAATCAGCAACAACTGGTCCGGCACCATCATCCCCTCATACATTGGTCAGAACTATTTCAACTACTTCGACAGGAACAAGGGATTCAGCACATCCGGTCGGGTGTTCCGTGCGTTGCCTTCTGCTGCTGATGCACACGATGCTTTGACAGTCGCAGGCATCCGCAATGACATCTACCTGCGCGACACCTCGCAGAACTGGGTTGAGTACCTGATCCCATCCAAGCTCACGGTCGGCGCTACCTACCGGTTCTCCGTTGACGTAAGAAAGAGCTACGACACGACCAACGGACAATTGACAGGGATCAGCATGAGCATCCTCAACCGTAGCTTGTCTGCAGGCGGCGGGTACGTGGACACCAGCAGTCCAGCACCTTCGATCCAAGTGCGTGACGCCGACAAGCCGACAGAGCCGATTGATGACAAGAAGTCGGCATCGAACATCAATCAAGGGAGATGACATCATGCGCCGATCCACACTCACAGCTGGACGTCATGGAGCATCCATGAACTTCTTGGTCCGCAGTCGCCGCTGCATCTCGACGGTGACGGTTGTTTGCTTTGCGCTGAGCAGCGTCAGCCCTGCGCTGGCTGGCGGTTATGTCGATGGCAACGTTGTGCTGACGCCATCAAGGTCGATCAACCTCCAGAACGCCGGCGTTGGCGGCACAACGCCATCCGTTGCGCCCACCTTCAACAACGATCAGTTCAACGATCAGGTGCTGGTGGGCACCGTCAACAACGACCCCATTCGCACGCCGTCCACTGCCGACCCGGTGTCCACCGTCACGGGCAACAACTACCATGACGAAACCGATTTCGTCATCCGAGGCCGCAATGGCCTGAACACGGTTTTCACGCGCACCTACAACAGCGCGCCCAGTTCCACCAAAGTGGATCGTGGCCTAGGTTATGGCTGGGTGCACAGCTACATGATGCGCTTGAAGTCCAACGATTTCGGCGACTGCCCCAACTGCACCACCAGCCAAAAAGCTGAAAACGGCAACAGCAAGACCAGCTCCATCACCTACACCGACGAACGTGGTGGAGAGCAAAGCTACCTGGTCAACGAAACCAGCTTCGCCGTCACGTCGCCAAAGGGCGTGTACGACACGCTTACGCTGGACAGCCCCAGCGCCGGTCAACACACGCTGACCTTTCGCAACGGCATCAAGTACATCTTTGAGGTGCCGTCTGGCAACCTCAAAACCACGCCGAGCGTGGTTGCTCGCCTCAAGTACATCGACAACCCTTGGGGCGACCGCCTTACGCTGAGCTACGACGGCAATGGGCGCCTGTCCAACATCACCGACAACCTCGGCATCAGTGGCCGCACAGGCATCACCTTCAGCTATCACCCCGATGGCCGGCTCAAGGATGTGACCGACTGGACCGCGCGCAAGTGGAGCTACGCCTACGACACGTCTGGCAACCTGCAGACGATGACCAACCCCTTGTCGCAGGTGCTGACGTACAGCTACGACACGCCCAAGCACCTGCTGACCAGCATCGCCAAGCCCCTGCAGCGTGACGGCAAGACGGTGGCCACCAAGTTCAAGTACTACGAGAACGGTCGCACCTTCCAGCAGACCAACAGCTTCGATGTGGGCGACACGCTGGACTATGACCTCTACCGAAAGAGCACCCGCGTGACGGACGCCCGAGGCGGCGTGCGCGAGTACCACTACGACGACAACGGCCGCATGACCAAGCTCGTGGAACCCGACGGCGGCGTGCTGCTGTTCGAGAACCAGGGCGACGCCATCCGCAGCAAGAAATACGACGCGCTGGGCTATGCCACCACCTACAGCTACCGCGCTGACAAGGCCTTCACCGGCACCTCCGATGCCTTTGGCAACGTCACCCGCGAGCAAGATGCCCTGAACCGCACGGTGGACATCACCTACGGTTCACTGGACCAGGTGGCCACCACCCGCGACAAACGCGGCACCACCAGCACCACCACTTTTGCCACCTCAACCTCGGGCTGTGATTACAACCAACGTCCCAAGGAAACCCGCATCAGCGCGTTGACATCGGCCGGCACCACCAGCACCAACGTGCTGCTGGCCAGCCTGTGCTGGAACAGCAATGCCACGCTGAATTACAGCCGCCAGTACCTGGATGCCACGCGCTACCGCGAAACCCGCTTGACCTACCAGCCCGGCAGCAACGGCCTGAACGTCAGCCAGGAAGACATCGTGGGCATGCCCTCAGGCACCACCGTCACCAAGACCTACACCTACGACAGCCTGGGCCGCAAGAAGACCGAAACCCTCAAGCGCCGCACCAGCCCCACCAACGCCACGCTGATCGACCTGACCACCAGCTACGACTACGACGCGCTGGACCGCGTGGTCAAGGTCACCGACAGCCTTGGCAACGAGGTCATCAACCGCTTCGATGCCAATGGCATGCCCTGGCAAGTGACGCACCGCTACAAGCGCAGCAACGGCACGTTCGAGGAGCGCAACGTCGTCACCCGCACCTTTGACGCAGCCGACCGCGTCAAGACCGAGGCCGACGCCCAAGGCAACACCACCACCTACGCCTACGATGACGCAGGCAACGTGATCACCGTGACGGACGCCGAAGGCCACACCACGCGCTTCGAGTACGACGCCATGAACCGCCGCACCGCCGTGGTGGACGCCACAGGCTACCGAACGGAGACGATCTACAACCTGCGCGGCGACGTGGTGGGCGTCAAGAACGCCAACGACGAGAAGGCCAGCTTTGAGATCGACGAGCTGGGCCGTAAGAAGGCCGCCATCGACGCCAAGGGCTACCGCAGCGAGTTCCAGTACGACGAAAATGGTAACCTCACCTGCGTGATCGATGCCAACGCCCAGGCGGGCCTGAAGCCCAAGAACACCCTGGGCTGCACAGAGCACCGCGCCTACGACGAACTCAACCGCGTCACCAAGATCACCGACGCACTCAATGGCGAAACCAGCTTCACCTACGACCTGCTGGGCAACCGCCTGACGGTGAAGGACGCCGAAGCCAAGACCTGGACCTTCGCCTACGACGACCTGGGCCGGCTGACCAGCGAAACCGACCACAGCGCCAAGGCCATCGCCTACAAGCCTGACCAGGCCGGCAACGTCTACGAGAAGACCAACCGGCTGAACGAAGTCAGCCGCTACACCTTCGACAACGGCAACCGCCTGACCCGGGTGGACTACCTCAAGGACAACACGGCCGAGACCTTTGGCTATGACCCCGCAGGCAACCGCAACACCGCTGCCAACGGCAACGTGAGCTACACCTTCACCTGGGACAGCCTCAACCGCCTGGAGCGCAAGGACGACAGCCGGGGCCGCTTCATGGCCTTCACCTTTGACAAGGTGGGCAACATCCTGACCAAGACCACCTACCAGGGCTCAACCACCAGCTACGTGTACAACGCGGCCAACCGCCTGGTGATGCTGCGCAACCCGGACTACACGCAGGTGGACTACCAGTACGACCCGGCCGGCCGCTTGCTCAGCCGCGTGACCGCCAACGGTGCGCGCCTGACCCAGCAGTTCGACGCCAACGGCTGGGCCACGCAGCTGAGCCAGTATGACGCGGCCAACAACCTGGTCAGCCAAACCAGCTACACACGCGACCGCGTGGGCAACATCACCAGCCAGAGCGATGCCGGCGGCACCAGCAGCTACACGCTCGATGCGCTGTACCGCCTGACGCAAGCCGACCTGCCCGGTGCGGCCAACGACGAGCTGTTCAGCTACGACAAGGTGGGCAACCGCAAGACCTACACCAAAGGCAGCTTGAGCCAAGGTGGCAGCACACGCTTCTACAACTACACAGCCAACACCAACCGCCTGACCGACATCCGCATCGGCAGCGCCACGGGCACGGTGGAGTCGAGCTTCGCGCACGACTTCGAAGGCCGCCTCACCAGCCAGACCGGCATCGGCGCCAAGACGCTGACCTGGGACGCCAAGGGCCGCGTCAAGACCGTGGGCGCAGAAAGCTACAGCTACGACCCGATGGACTACCGCATCGGCAGATCAGGTGGCAGCCTGGGCAACCGCAGCTACTTCCTGGAAGGCGAGCACCTGGAGAGCGAGTACTCAGGCGAACAACTGCAAGCCAAGTACTTCCGCGGCAGCGGCGTGGACGAGCTGGTGGCCGCGTGGATGTACGACACGGACAGCAAGCTCAAGCCGTTCTTGTTCCACCATGACCAAGTGACCAGCACCACGGCGGTGACCGGGCACAACGGGGGTACCACGCAGAGTGTGAAGTACGCGGCCTTTGGTGCGGTGCAGTCCAGCACGGGAAGCAGCCCGAATAGGCTGAAGTACACCGGCCGCGAGGATGATGGCTCTGGGCTTTATTACTACAGAGCGCGTTATTACGATCCGGCCATCGGGCGGTTTGTGTCGGAAGACCCACTGGGATTTGCCTCTGGCGACGTCAACTTCTACCAGTACACAGGATCGAACCCCATAAATGCGAATGATCCGAGTGGGCATGTCCTCAACTTCATCGTTGGCGGGGGGGCGAACGTCGCAATCGGTTTGGGACTGGCCAAGCTGACGGGCCAGAACTACTCGTGGGGCGATGCGGGACGGGACTTCGCAATTGGCGTGGCGACCTCTGGTGCGGGCGCGGCTATAAAAGCAGCACAAATTTCCCGAGCCCTCAACGAAGCACGCACTGTCGGCTCCGTGATCGGAACGGCCCAGAAGACTGGCACTATCGGCCACGCAACCCGTATCGAGTATGAAGCAGCAAAGGCATTGGATGCCGGGGCAGATGCGGTGTATCTCAATCGCGCTTGGGGAACTGCCTCTGGGGTGAAGTCGGTAGGCAATCTGGCAAAGCGCCCAGATTTGATTGTTCAAGAAGGAGCCGCATTACGGGGCATAGAGGTTGCATCCAAGACAGACACGGTGGGAAATCTAAGCGCCAGGCTTAGCGCAGGCGTAAAGGGAGTGAACAGTAGCGGATCGGGGTTAAGCGCCGTCGAATCAACCGCTGATGATGTAATCGGAGCGTTCGGGGCTAAGTTTGGCACGAAGACCTATGGTTTTACGCCGCTCCCCACCACGTACGGTCTCGGCACTGCGCTGGGTCTTGATGTTGGCTATCAGGGGCTCAGCTATTCGGGTAGTGCGAATGCGGCGGGCGGAGGGTTCTTGATTTATCCGAACAAGAGCAATACAAACACCATGCAATCGGTATACAGCAAGTGATGTTGAGCGACCGACTTCCAGGGGGCGTTCAACACGCCCTCTGTTTCCATGGGTTCTCACCAATCGACTCGGAAAAGTGGCGTGCCGCCTACGATTTGTCTCGCAGGTGCCACGAAAGGCTAGGCATACATCCGGATCAGGTGACGTTGGATGACGTGCCTGATCTGTCGGAGGAAACGAGATGGATTGATTCTTGGGAGAAATGGCTAGAGAAACACTCATTTCCGATGCCGTCGTCCCTAGTCATCGGCACAAACATCATCAAGCGATTTAAATTACCTTGGGTGCCAAACAATAGAGCGCATTCCGTGATCACAATGGGAGTTGGGGCGCCTGCCTATTTCGAAGACGGGAGACCACTTACCGATGATGGGGGGCAGTTTCTGTTCTATTGCGACGCAGCTTTGCATCGCCAAGCGCTAGATCACTTTGATGCGATGGCCCTGGATGCTTGGACATCGGTTGGCTTTTCCTATGGCTACGCATTCACCTATCAATTGCGTGGCGCAATAGATCCACTGGGATTTTGCTTCGGACTTCCTCGCCGGGGAGACATGTCTGATTTCAATGAAGCACGTGCACGATGGGCTACTTTTCGACGAAGAACTCCTGAAGGGTGTCGCTTCTCTGCATGGATGGATAAACAGCAGGGCAATCCTGCTTCGGAACTTGTCCCTGGTCCCAGCTACAGCGAACGACTGCGCGACGTCTTTCCTTTGAACTACCTCGTAGCTTCTCATCTGGCGTTAACCGTCGGATCGTCAAGTCTCGGCGAATGGATCGAGCAAGACTCCTCACGTGGAACGTTGAGACAACTGGCCGACGGCTTATGGTGCTGGGCGGTAGATGAAATAGGCATTCCCGCTGTCCGGTGTTCACTTGAACCAAGCGGCCTGTTGGTCGCTCCTGGTGGGCGTTGATGCTGATCATGGCAGACGCACAACGCTGTGAATCCCACTTGATCTACGAAGCAGGCGCCAACGGCCTACCGCAGCGAGTTCCAGTACGACGAAAATGGTAACCTCACCTGCGTGATCGATGCCAACGCCCAGGCGGGCCTGAAGCCCAAGAACACCCTGGGCTGCACAGAGCACCGCGCCTACGACGAACTCAACCGCGTCACCAAGATCACCGACGCACTCAATGGCGAAACCAGCTTCACCTACGACCTGCTGGGCAACCGCCTGACGGTGAAGGACGCCGAAGCCAAGACCTGGACCTTCGCCTACGACGACCTGGGCCGGCTGACCAGCGAAACCGACCACAGCGCCAAGGCCATCGCCTACAAGCCTGACCAGGCCGGCAACGTCTACGAGAAGACCAACCGGCTGAACGAAGTCAGCCGCTACACCTTCGACAACGGCAACCGCCTGACCCGGGTGGACTACCTCAAGGACAACACGGCCGAGACCTTTGGCTATGACCCCGCAGGCAACCGCAACACCGCTGCCAACGGCAACGTGAGCTACACCTTCACCTGGGACAGCCTCAACCGCCTGGAGCGCAAGGACGACAGCCGGGGCCGCTTCATGGCCTTCACCTTTGACAAGGTGGGCAACATCCTGAGCAAGACCACCTACCAGGGCAGCACCACCGCTTATGTGTACAACGCGGCCAACCGCCTGGTGATGCTGCGCAACCCCGACTACACGCAGGTGGACTACCAGTACGACCCGGCAGGCCGCCTGCTCAGCCGCGTGACCGCCAACGGCGCACGCCTGACCCAGCAGTTCGACGCCAACGGCTGGGCCACGCAGCTGAGCCAGTATGACGCGGCCAACAACCTGGTCAGCCAGACCAGCTACACACGCGACCGCGTGGGCAACATCACCAGCCAGAGCGATGCCGGCGGCACCAGCAGCTTCACGCTCGATGCGCTGTACCGCCTGACGCAAGCCGACCTGCCCGGTGCGGCCAACGACGAGCTGTTCAGCTACGACAAAGTGGGCAACCGCAAGACCTACACCAAAGGCAGTTTGAGCCAAGGTGGCAGCACGCGCTTCTACAACTACACAGCCAACACCAACCGGCTGGCAGACATCCGCATCGGCAGCGCCACGGGCACGGTGGAGTCGAGCTTCGTGCACGACTTCGAAGGCCGGCTCACAAGCCAGAGCGGCATCGGCGCCAAGACGCTGACCTGGGACGCCAAGGGCCGAGTCAAGACCGTGGGCGCAGAAAGCTACAGCTACGACCCGATGGACTACCGCATCGGCAGATCAGGTGGCGGCCTGGGCAACCGCAGCTATTTCCTGGAAGGCGAGCACCTGGAGAGCGAGTACTCAGGCGAACAACTGCAAGCCAAGTACTTCCGGGGCAGCGGCGTGGACGAGCTGGTGGCCGCGTGGATGTACGACACGGACAGCAAGCTCAAGCCCTTCTTGTTCCACCACGATCAGGTCACCAGCACCACGGCGGTGACCGGGCACAACGGGGGTACCACGCAGAGCGTCAAGTACAGCGCCTTCGGCCAAACCCAATCGACCACAGGAAGCAGCCCGAATCGGTTGAAATACACCGGTAGAGAAGAGGACGGCACGGGCTTGATGTACTACCGCGCCCGCTATTACGATCCAGTCATCGGTAGATTTATTTCCGAAGACTCCATGGGGTTCGGAGCTGGGGATGTCAATTTTTATCAATACGCTGGCGCAAACCCCATCAACGCCAATGATCCCAGTGGACACTTCCTACAATTCCTTCCAGCCCTTGCAAATGTGGCACGAGCGGCTTTCACGGTAGTTAATGCCACTCGAACTGCTAGCACGGTAACGCAAGCGGCTGCAATCGGTGCAGGGACAAGTGTTGCGGTAGGCGGGGCAATTCGCGGGGCAACTGGTCAGCCTGTATTCGATACCCGCGCGATGACGTTTGATGCCGCTGTTGGCGGAGCGTTTGGCGTCGGCGGACAAGCTTACAATGCGTTACGAATCGCAGGTTCCTCTCCTGTGGCAAAGGGATCATTCGCCTCGGCCTTGGCCGAGAGGCAGCTTGGGAATAGCATCATTGGTGCGGAAGTCAAGGTGGCTGCGGGTGGCGCTCGTCCGCGCCTAGACTACTTGACCCAGGTTGGCGATGATTTGCTCGGCGTAGAAGTCAAGTTTGGTAACGCGTCGCTTACGTCGGCACAGCGAACAGGCTATGGCGCAATCAATGCCGGTGAGCCCAGCAGACTGTTTGGCAGCGTCGCGAGGGATATCGGTGTAGACGGGCTTGGCGTTAGCAGCGTCAATGTCCTTCGATTTGGAGCCCTTGATGGAGCACCGGGCTTGTCAAGTGTGCTGGGGGGGGCCGCTGCTGGCAGCTTCAGCAACCTGTCTGGCATGGGTAGTGGATCAGCGGCGGGCGGTGGCTTCTTGCTTTACCCCAATAAAATCAATTCCAACATGATGGAATCGGTATACAGCAAATGACCCTGAGGACTTTTTTCTTGCGGCGATGGGATGATTTGACTAAATTCATCGATTCATATCGAGATATTCAGTTCAAGTTGCCTCCAAAGCCCAAGCATGAGCCATTGACAACAAGGCAAATGAAAGCTCGACTGCAGGAAGAGCTAGATCGAACGCTGGAGGAATACGGCTTTTTTTTGCTGGAATCCAACTCGGAGGTGGTAACGTGGGTGCGTGCCCACCCTTTGGTGGGGCAGGATAAAATGTCAATTCATTTTCTCACCAAACACGCCCCGGAAATACTGCGCGTTGACATAGCAGTAGGATTCATTGTCCCCATAATAAAGGAATCTCTATCCAAAGTCTGCGGCGAAAATATCGCCTCCGACGGAAATACAGTTGTCGGAAGTTTCTTCTCTGGAACCAGGCTCATCCGCGCGTACGACGATCCCCTTCGCCCCAAGCGGCGCCCCCCGTTCCCGGATAGCTTTACTTTCAGGAACACTGACTTTCGTGTGGAGGAAGTTGAATTTCTGAAGCAAACAATTCGAAACCACGCACTACCTTACTATGCGCGGTTCAAGTCGCTTGGCGATTTGAGAACGATTAGCAAATCAGCAGAAAATCAAGCTGCGCTTCTTGTATGGTTGGGAGAGTCAGAATCGGCAATCAGCCTATTGAATGAAGAGTTAGGAAAACCCATCAGACGGTACAGCGCCGATATGCGCGCCAGATTAGAGCGCTTGCGAAATAGCATTGAGACCGGGGAACTGCAAAAGCTTCTGGCAGAAACTGACTGAACGTCAGCCAAAAGACATCGTGAACATGCATGCTTGACTGCGGTATCGCTGGTGCTGACAGCCTGACCAACTGGGTCATCAACCGCTTCAATGCCAATGGCAGGCCCTTGCAAGTGAGACACCGTGGCCGTGTTGCCGCTTGCCTTGCAGCCCTACGGGTTAACACTGGTGAGAAGCCGGGAGCTCTCGCACCGAAACCGAGATCACCCCGGTTTGACGCCACGAATCGCAGATTTGAAAGTGAACAGGAAAGTCAATGAAATCAACGATCTACCAACACCACCTCCGCGCCAGTGCTAGCTTTTCGTACCGTCACTTATTGCACTGAAAACGAGGAGACCCCGAGCAGGGAAGCCAAGATCGCTTGAAAGCGATGTTGAGACGAGCTGTGCAGCGACTCGACAGGCCTCAACAGGCGGGAACCTGTCGTGCCAAGAGAGCGTGAACTCCTCCGTGAGTAGCATCCTGGCCACGCGCAAGAACTCACCGCCCTCGATGGCATAGTCGGACATCTGGTCTCCGACACGCTTGCCGCCTGGCTGCCCAGTGTCACTGGGCATGAGGCCTATGGCCTCCATCTTTTTGGCCCACTCACCGTTGTGATATCGGCCTCGACCAGGCTCACCAAAGTGGTGCTGCCAGAGATGGACCATCTCATGGACCAACGTCTGCAGGGTCTCCAAAATGGTGACCACGGAGAAGTAGGTCGGATTGAGCGCGATCTCATCTGTGTGCTGGCCAAGCCTGTTGCCAAATCGCGCGGCCGAGAAGTACCCCACGCTGGTTTTCTCGCGCTGAAGGGTCAGCATGCACGTAGGCAGCGTGCCCTGGAACAGCTCACGGTTGAAGACGTCATAGGCGTGCTGCAGCTCCAGAGCGATCTCGATGTGCGGTGTTGACTTGGCCATGGGCTCCCTTCCCTCCCTCAATCTCTGTATTGTGTAATACATTTTCAAGACTGACTAGCGCGGCATGCTAATTGCCATTAGGATGCCGCTTGATTAAATGCCTTAAATGGGCATTTTCGGGATTGCCCTATCAACTGCGATTGCGTCTCATTAGCATTTGATGGCGAAAAAAGGCATTCACCCTACGCAAACCAGCTCATGACCTCCCTGTTCTCAGAACCCACCAGCCAAGCCCCCCGCAAGCGCGGGCGCCCCAAAGGGGCGAAGACGGCAGACGTCAGGACTCAGGCAATTGGGGTGTGCCATTTCGCCTTCCTGAGGGCCTGGATAAGCGGCGTGACGCTGCACAAGGCCTGGGAGCGGTATTTGGCCTTCGATGGCGGTAGCAACGATGAGCGACACATCAAGGCGGTGCGCGATCGCCTGTACGACCAGGTCGTGGCCGACGGGCGCGCGATCAACGAGCGGCTGCCTGACGATCAGAAGATCGACCGCTTCCTGCTGGTGATGGGAGACAAGCCGAAGCCAGAATCGCTGTTCGTCATGCCTTCCATGGAAGAGTTCTGCGAACAGGAAGGGCTGGATCCCGATTTCTACAGCGAAGCGGAGCTGGCTGAAATCATGCGGGAACACTACCCGGTAGATCAGCCTCAAGAAGACGAGCCGCTGGTCCTGGAACGCAAGAACCCTGACGTGAACGCACACGTGCAGGCACTCAACGTGTTGCAGCTCCACTTGGCCAAGCCAGCGACAGAAGATGACGAGCTGGGGCGGTGGTTCACAAAGGCACTCAGCAAGAAGCTTGGAACTGAGGCAGGCGCAAAAACGCTAGGCGACCTGGTGCGGTACATCAACGTGCATGGCCACGCCTGGTACAGGCGCATCAGCTCACTTGGGCCCACTCGCGCGAAGCGCATCATCGACTGGCTTGTGTCCTTGGATCCTGATGGCGAAATGCCAGGTCTTCGCCTGCGGGACCACGCCTACGGCCCGATCACGGATGCGGTGGCCAGCGTGGGCGGGCAGGTTGCCACCCCAACACCGAGCCCGCGCTTCGGCCTGGTGCCGATCGAGCGAATCGCGGTGCCAGACGTATTGCTTGGGCGCGATGGCTACCTCAGGGCCGCAGGCCCAAACACACTTGGCGCCGAAACCGATGCACAGGCCATTCAGGCCTGGTTGGCTTGCTACGAAGACAGGCCGAAAACGCTCGACACCTACAAACGCGACATCGAGCGCTTTTGGCTTTGGTGCCTGGTGCAAAAGCGAAAACCACTGTCGTCCATCACCAGCATGGACTGCGCTGAGTACAAGCGCTTCCTGGAAGCGCCACCGGCAGATTGGATCCAAGAGCGGCCAGAGCCTCGATCGTCCGAGCGTTGGCGCCCGTTCAGGGGCAAGTTGTCAGCGTCCAGCCAGAAACAGGCCTTGACCATCATCAGCATCTGCTTTGAGAGCCTGGTGTCCGACGGCTACCTCATTGGGAACCCGATGACAGGAACGCTCAAGAAATCGAAGCTCAAGCGCGCGGCCACGAAGACTGATCGCGGGTTCACGCTCCCGCAGTGGAACTGGATCTGGGCGTGCACGTCACAAGTACGTGACGTGGTGCGCCGGGAACGCCTGAGGCTCACGCTCAAGCTGCTGGTGACAACAGGCTTGCGCTTGGATGAGCTTACAAGGGCCAGGAGAGGCGATCTGAGCCACGTTCAGGTTGAGGATGACCCCATGGCCCCAGACACGGGGGAAAAAGCCTGGATTCTGGATGTGGTGGGAAAGGGGGACGTGGAGCGCGAGGTGCCGGTACCGGATGACGTGGTGGCAATGATCGACGCCCACATGAGGCGGTATGTTGCTCTGGCCGGAGAGCGATGGCAGGATCTCGATCAGGCGGCTGTTGCTGCGCTGCCGCTTGTAGCCCAGGTGAGCCACCCAGTCGGCTCTTCGCTGGGTGGCAGGGTGGCCATCACCCCGCTAGAACGGTCTGGCGTCTATCGCATGCTCAAGCGATACTTCCAATTCGTTGCCAAGCAGGGAGTCGCCGCAGGGCGCCTTGATGGCCCCCAATTCTTGAAGGCCTCAACACATTGGCTCAGACACACATTCGGCAAGCTGTCCGTTGCCAGCGGCACGCCCCTCGATGTGGTCAAGGAAGCGATGGGGCACGCATCCTTGTCCACCACGTCGATCTACACGACGGCAGGAAGATCCCGGATGATCAAGCAGTTGAGGACACTTCCCCCAGGGGATCTACCGACGTTCACCGTCAGTGAACGTCAATAGCCCCTCAAGCTCAGGCAACTCGCTCGGGTTGCCCACGCAGATCGAACAAAATCCACAGCCCACGCTCGGGCGCAATCTCCCTCATCGGGCGCGGCCAGTGGTTGCGCCACCTGTTGTCAAAGTGATAAACCGATGGGGACTTTCCGCTGTAGCTTGCGATGATTCGCAGCGCGTCAGCACGACTGCTTGCACAGACAAACGCAGCGACCTCATCCATTCTCTCCACAGCATCCCAGCGGGGATCGTCACGCTTGATGCATGAGTCAACCGGGCCATACCAAAGCTGAAGCTCCGACATGTTTTCAATACTCCGATCACGTTAATAGCCTGGGGCCAGGCTCTCGAACTTGGAAATGGCCTTCAGGAATGACAGCTTCACCGTCCCAGTGGGTCCGTTGCGCTGCTTGCTGATGATCACCTCCGCAACGCCTGGCTCCTTCGATTCCTTGTTGTAGTACTCATCGCGGTAGATGAACATGATGACGTCCGCATCCTGCTCGATCGCACCTGACTCTCGCAAGTCAGACATCATCGGGCGCTTATCAGGCCGCGATTCAACGCTGCGATTCAACTGAGACAATGCGATCACTGGGCACTGCAGCTCTTTCGCGAGGGCTTTAAGACCACGCGAGATCTCGCCGATCACGGTCGCACGGTTTTCCGAAATGTTCTTGGCGCCGCCAGGCACTTCGGATGCAGACATGAGCTGCAGATAGTCCACGATGATCAGGCCCAGCTTGCCTCCGCACTCACGCGCCTTGCGGCGTGCACGCGCTCGCAGCTCATTCGGTCCGAGGCCTGCCGTCTCGTCAATGAATATGGGCGCACGCCCCAAGCGCTCGACAGTCTCAGAGAGACGACTCCATTCGTCATCATTGAGCGCTCCGGTACGCAGGGCAGAGTGATCAATTCGACCAACAGAAGACAGCATGCGGTTTGTCAACTGGCTGGCCCCCATCTCCATGGAGAAGATCAGCACTGGCAGATTGGCATCAATGGCCGCGTGCTCACCGATGTTGATGGCTAGTGCCGTCTTGCCCATCGACGGGCGGGCAGCGAGAACAATGAGATCCCCGGACTGCAGCCCGGACGTCATGCGATCCAGGTCGTGATAGCCCGTGGCCACGCCAGTCACATCCTTGGCACCGCTATCTGCCATGGCTGAAATGCGGTCGATTGCGTTCACCACCAAGCTATCCATGCCGTGCCAAATTTGCTTGTTGCGAGCCCCTTCCTCGCCGATCCGAAGCACTCGGGTTTCGGCCTCATCCAGGATCTGGCTGACTGGCCGACCAGCTGGTGCCAGAGCATTGGCAATCATTTCATCACCGGCCACGATCAGCTTGCGCAGCACTGCGCGCTCACGAACGATCTCGCCATAACGACGAGAGTTGGCCGCGCTCGGCACGCTCTGCGCGAGGTTGTTGAGGTACTGCAGGCCTCCGCACTCCTCAGCCAGTGCACGGCTCTTGAGGTGCTCAAACACCGTGAGCACATCGGCAGGCTTGGTTGCGTTGATCAATGCACCAATCGAGGCGTAAATCTCTTGGTGTTCATGTCGGTAAAAGTCCTGTGAAGTCAACAAGTCAGATACGTTGTCCCACACCGTGTTGTCGAGCAGCAGGCCGCCCAGGACACTCTGCTCAGCCTCAACCGAATGCGGGGGCACACGGATCTGTGACAGCTCATCCTCGGCGCCTGCTACAGGGCTAGATCGTTGTTTCATTGAGGTGTCCTTTGCATCAGCGACGTGGCGAAGACGCCTCTTGGATCAGCTCATCGAGCTTGCTGTCTTCGTAGGCTGTCCGCGCCGATCCAAATCTGAGCCACTGTGCCGATCCAGTATTGAGCCAGGGCTGGTAGCCGACCAAAGGGTGGTCAGCTGTGGATAAGTGTA
>NZ_SNXW01000016.1 GCF_004362855.1 Aquabacterium commune | reverse complement strand
GGTTTCAGCGCGTCATAGGCGGCGTCGCCCTTCGGGATGTAGAGCTTGGTGTCGCCCAGGTCGCGGATGCGCGGCGCGAAGCGGAAGCCCAGGAGGTGCATCAGGGCGAAGACGTGATCGGTGAAGCCCGCCGTGTCGGTGTAATGCTCCTCGATCCGCAAGTCGGACTCGTGGTACAGCAGGCCGTCGAGCACGTAGGTCGAATCGCGCACGCCGACGTTCACGACCTTGGTGTGAAATGGCGCGTACTGGTCAGAAATGTGGGTGTAGAACGTCCGCCCTGGGCTGCTCCCGTATTTCGGGTTGATGTGGCCGGTGCTCTCGGCCTTGCTGCCGGTGCGGAAGTTCTGGCCGTCCGACGATGAGGTGGTGCCGTCGCCCCAGTGCTCGGCGAAGGGATGGCGGAACTGTGCGTTGACCAGATCGGCCAGCGCCGCCCCGTAGGTTTCGTCGCGGATGTGCCAGGCTTGCAGCCAAGCCAGCTTGGCGTAGGTCGTGCCGGGGCAAGACTCCGCCATCTTGGTCAGGCCCAGGTTGATCGCGTCGGCGAGGATCGTGGTCAGCAACAGGTTCTTGTCTTTGGCCGGGTCGCCCGATTTCAGATGCGCGAAATGCCGAGTGAAGCCCGTCCATTCGTCCACCTCCAGCAGCAGTTCGGTGATCTTGACGTGCGGCAGGATCATTGCCGTCTGGTCGATCAGCGCTTGGGCGGTGTCGGGTACCGCCGCGTCGAGCGGCGTGATCTTCAAGCCTGACTCGGTGATGATGGCGTCCGGCAGCTCGTTGGCCGTCGCCATACGGTTGACGGTGGCAAGCTGTGTTTCCAGCAGCGTCAGCCGGTCGTTCAGGTACCGGTTGCAGTCGGTGGCCACGGCCAGCGGCAATTCGCTGGCCTGCTTGAGGCTGGCGAATTTCGCGGGCGGCACCAGGTAGTCCTCGAAGTCCTTGAACTGGCGCGACCCCTGCACCCAGATGTCGCCGGAACGCAACGCGTTCTTCATCTCCGACAGCGCGCACAGTTCGTAGTAGCGCCGGTCGATGCCGGTGTCGGTCATGACCAGCTTCTGCCAGCGCGGCTTGATGAACTCGGTCGGCGCGTCGGCGGGCACCTTGCGGGCGTTGTCGCTGTTCATGCCGCGCAGCACCTCGATGGCGTCGAGCACGTCCTTCGCGGCGGGAGCGGCCCGCAGCTTGAGCACGGCAAGGAATTCCGGCGCGTAGCGGCGCAGCGTGGCGTAGCTTTCGCCGATGCGGTGCAGGAAATCGAAGTCCTCGGGCTGCGCAAGCTTCTGCGCTTCGGTGACGCTCTCGGCGAAGGCATCCCAGGACATGACGGCCTCGATGGCGGCGAACGGATCGCGGCCCGCCTGCTTGGCCTCGATCAGCGCCTGGCCGATGCGGCCGAACAACCGCACCTTGGCGTTGATCGCCTTGCCGGACGCCTGGAATTGCTGCTGATGCTTGTTCTTGGCGGCGTTGAACAGCTTGCCCAGGATGCGGTCGTGCAGGTCGATGATTTCGTCGGTGACGGTGGCCATGCCCTCGATGGCAAGCGCCACCAGGGTGGCATAGCGTCGCTGCGCCTCGAACTTGGCCAGGTCGGCGGGCGTCATCTGGCCACCCTCACGGGCGATCTTGAGCAGGCGGTTCTGGTGCACCGACCGCTCGATGCCAGAAGGCAGGTCGAGCGCCTGCCACGCTTTGAGGCGTTCGATGTGTTCCAGCATGTGCCGCGAATTCGGTTTGACGGGCGATTGGCGCAGCCAGGCCAGCCAGGTCGTTTTGCCGTTGTCCCGACGCTTGAGCAGATCGTCGAGGCGGCGGCGATGCGCGTCCGACAGCGGTTCGGCCAAGGCATCGTAGATGCGCCGGTTGGCGCGGGTGATTGCTTCGGCGCTCGCCCGCTCGACGGCGTTGAGGGCAGGCAGAATGACCGACTGCTGCCGCAGGTGCTCGATCAAGGTGCTGGCCAGCACGATGCCCTTGTCGGTCTGCAAGGCCATCTCGGTCAGCAACTGGACGGCCTGCCGGTAGTGGCCCATGGTAAAGGGCTGGAAGCCGAACACCGTTTGCAGTTCGACCAGGTGCTCGCGCCGGGTCTGCTCCCGCTGCCCGTATTCGTCCCAGCTTTCGACGCTGACCTTGAGCTGGTCGGCGACCAGTTTCAACAAGGGCGGAAACGGCGGCTCATCGACGCCCAGGATGACACCAGGAAAGCGCAGGTAACAGAGCTGCACGGCGAAGCCCAGCCGGTTGGCCGGGCCGCGCCGCTGCCGGATGATGGAGAGGTCGGTTTCGCTGAACGTGTAGTGACGGATCAACTCATCCTTGGTGTCCGGCAACGCCAGCAGGCTTTCGCGCTCGGCGGCGGACAGGATTGAACGACGTGGCATATTTACTGATCCGTTCTCAAGTATTGATACAGGGTTTCGCGACTGATTCCGAATTCACGAGCCAGCTTGGTCTTTTGCTCGCCAGCCTCGACACGTTGGCGCAGTTCGGCAATACGCTCAGACGACAGGGATTTCTTCCTGCCACGGTAGGCCCCGCGCTGCTTGGCGAGCGCGATGCCCTCGCGCTGCCGCTCGCGGATCAAGGCGCGTTCGAACTCGGCGAACGCGCCCATTACCGACAGCATCAGGTTCGCCATCGGCGAGTCCTCGCCGGTGAAGGTCAAATGCTCCTTAAGGAACTCGATGCGTACGCCGCGCTGGGTGAGGCCCTGCACCAGGCGGCGCAGGTCGTCGAGGTTGCGCGCCAGACGATCCATGCTGTGCACCACGACCGTGTCGCCTTCGCGCACGAAGGCGAGCAGCCGTTCCAGTTCGGGCCGCCGTGTGTCCTTGCCCGACGCCTTGTCGGTGAACACTTTATCCACCTGGATCTGTTCGAGCTGCCGTTCTGGGTTCTGGTCGAAGCTGCTGACGCGGACGTAACCGATGCGCTGACCGTGCAAGGTATCCTCCTGAGGGAAATGTGTCAGGAAGAAATCTATGACCCTTGACGGCGTATGTCAATCAATTCGGAAGGCAACTCTATTCTGACGATTTAGCGCCGGATGGTCTGACGCCAAGTTAGGGTATGCCTCAATCTGACAGGTTCAAGCAGCCAAACCGGGCACGACGACAAAATAGGCGTTGAGCATGTACAGGCCAGAGAGGATCAGCAGAATTCCGCCGATAATTTCAAAAACCTTGTGGAATCTCCTCAGCCCCGACAAGTTTTCCAGCCAACCCACGGCAATTGCGCCCAGCACGATTGGAATCGCGCGCCCCAAAGCGAAGGCCAGCAGCAGTGCTACGCCGAAAACGGGTGAGCCGATGCCAGCAGCAACGCCAAGTAACACGATCAACGCTGGCGTGCAAAACGGGCAGATCGCCACCGAAAACGGCACGCCCAATGCAAAGGCACCCCACGCCCCTGTTACGGGTTTGGCTCGTAACTTCAATGCCGGCAGTGGAAGACGCAGCCATCCCGGCCAGATCAGGCCCAACACAATCAGTAGCGGGCCTAGCACCACGCCCCATGCACGGCCAAGCAGGTGTTGCACCCATCCGCCGCCCAGACTGGCGGCCAGACCCAAAGCCACATGCGTCAGGATCATGCCCAGGACAAAGAGACCTCCGTAGAGCGTTGCTTGGCGCGGGGTGCGCGATGTCGTCACGTAGGCGAGCGAAACCGGGATCGCAGCTAGCGCGACCGGATTGAAGCTGAATACAAAGCCTGTCACGAATCCGACCCATAGCGCCCCGAAGCTGGCTTGAGCTACCGCCTGGCGCAGTGCTTCGGCGTCCATCAGAAAGACTCCAAGCTGGTCAGCATGGTACGGAACTGCTCAGGGGTAGGCAGCGATGAGAACTTCAATTCGCCATTCACAGCAATGGCCGGCATGCTCAGTACGCCGAGCGAGACCGCGTACTCGAATTCTTTGAGCACGATGACCTCGCGCCAAACGACCTCGTTCTCGCCGAGCATGGCGGTTGCGATGGCGCGGAGCTGCTTTTGCGCCGCTACACATTTGCCGCATCCAGGCGCAGCAATGAGTTCGATCTTGACGCTCATCGGGCCACCTCGGCGAGACTGTTCTCCAGCGCCGCCAGGATGGGACATTCGTCGGTCGCGGCCTCGCCACCGGCGCAGCGCTCGATCAGTTCATCCAGTGCGCGTGACATCGCTTGTAAGCCTTGGAGCTTGTGTGCGATACGCAGCTTCTTTTCGATGGCCACGCTGCGCACGTCCTCGCAACAGGCACTATCGGCCTGCTTTAACGTCAGAAGCTCGTGAATGTCCGACAGCGTGAACCCGCAGTGTTGCGCGGTCTTGATGAAGCGGATGCGGCGCACGGCGTCATCGTCGTATAGGCGGTAACCTGCATCGGTTTTCGATGCAGGCGTGATCAGATGTTCTTTTTCGTAGTAGCGCAGCGTGTCGCGGCTGACCCCTGCCAGCGTGGCTACTTTACCAATAGTGTGCATGGCGCTCTCCAAGTCATAACCATCAGAATAAACCTTGGAGTTAACACCATGGTCAATCGTTCATCCAAAAAATTTGATTGAACGGTCACGGCGAGAAGCCGAAGTTTCTCGCCAGGAGCATGATTTATGCTTGACCGATGCCAGCAGCGCGAAGCGCCTGTTCCTCGACACCGGCACCCGAGCAGCACGATGCCAACTGGCCGTTGATGGCGACAGCCGGTACTGAGCGAACACCCAGATCACGCGCACGTTTCGCGACATTGATGTCGTTCATATCGAGGGTTGATACTTCACATGAACTGCATGCGAGGCGATTGACGAGTTCGATGGCGGTCTGGCAGGCGGGGCAGCCTGCGCTAAAAACTTCGACTTTACGTTTGGTAGTCATGATAATTCTCCAAGTTAATGATGTAACGGTGCGCGACGGCGAGCGACCATAAGAAGCCTATCTATCCTGCGCACCATCACGATAGACCTTAGTCACTACTCCAAGGTCAAGCGTTAATTGAGGGGGCACGAACTACCCTTGAAGGCCCGAAGCAGCCGCACAACAGACAGAACAAACAAGCCGGTCAGCGTAAGGGCTGCAAGGCCCCAGTGGTCCCCGATGAACGCGCCGACCGTCGTTCCCGCAAGCACAACGGCGAGAATCGGCAAATGGCAGGGACAGGTGAGCACGGCCAGCGCACCCCACAGGTAGCCGGTGATTGGCTTGCGTGTCTCGGTCGGCAAGCGTTCGGGGTCGTTCATGACAAACTCTCCGCTTGCTGTGCCGGTTCGGTTGGCATCGCGGCCAACTGCACTTCCAGATCGGCCAACGCTTCGCGTCGGCGTTCGACGAACTGACTCAGCACGGCAAGCTGTGCGGCTGTTTCATCGCAGTCCGCCGCATCCAGCGCCCGGCACAACCGCGCCAATGCGTCCAGGCCGATGCCCGCCTCAAAAGCGGCCCGCACAAAGCACAGCCGCTGCAAGGCGGCGTCATCGAACAAGCCGTAGCCGCCCGTGGTGCAGGCGACTGGCCGCAGCAATCCGCGCAGCAGGTAGTCGCGCACGATATGCACGCTCACCCCGGCCTCAAGGGCCAGTCGGGACACTGTGTAGGCGTTCATCGAACACCTCCTTTTCCTTATCCGGCGCAGCAGGACAGTTGCTTCACGTCCTTGCTGAAGGTCTGCGCCGCGAGCTTCAAGCCCTCGACCATCGTTAGGTAGGGGAACAACTGGTCGGCTAGTTCCTGCACCGTCATGCGGTTGCGAATGGCGAGAACAGCCGTCTGGATCAGTTCGCCCGCTTCCGGGGCCACCACCTGTACGCCAATCAGCCGTCCGCTGCCTTCCTCGATGACCAGCTTGATGAAGCCGCGGGTATCGAAGTTGGCGAGCGCACGCGGCACGTTGTCGAGCGTCAGCGTGCGGCTGTCGGTTTCGATGCCATCGTGGTGCGCTTCCGCCTCGCTGTAGCCCACGGTCGCCACTTGCGGGTCGGTGAACACCACGGCCGGCATCGCGGTCAGATTGATGGCGGCGTCGCCGCCGGTCATGTTAATGGCCGCACGAGTGCCGGCCGCTGCCGCCACATAGACGAACTGCGGCTGGTCGGTGCAGTCGCCGGCCGCGTAGATGTTCGGGCTACTGGTGCGCATGCCCTTGTCGATGACGATGGCCCCCTGCGCATTGACGGCTACCCCCGCCGCTTCCAATGCCAGGCTGCGCGTGTTCGGTGTCCGGCCGGTGGCGACCAGCAGCTTGTCGGCGCGCACTTCGCCCTGTCCAGTGGTCAGCACGAATTCGCCGTCCACATGGGCGACTTGGCTGGCTTGCGTATGTTCCAGTACCTTGATTCCTTCGGCACGGAAGGCGGCTGTGACGGCCTCGCCGATGGCAGGGTCTTCGCGGAAGAACAGCGTGCTGCGCGCAAGGATCGTGACCTGGCTACCCAGCCGGGCGAAGGCTTGCGCCAGTTCCAGCGCCACCACCGACGAGCCGATGACGGCCAGGCGTTTGGGAATGGTGTCGCTGACCAAGGCCTCGGTCGAAGTCCAGTAGGGTGACTCTTTCAGGCCCGGAATCGGCGGCATGGCCGGACTGGCACCCGTGGCGACCAGGCAGCGGTCGAACATCACGACGCGCTCACCACCCTCGTTCAAACTAACGATAAGGCTCTGGTCGTCCTTGAAACGCGCTTCACCGTGCAGAACGGTGATGGCTGAATTGCCGTCCAGGATGCCTTCGTACTTGGCATGACGGAGTTCTTCGACACGGGCCTGCTGCTGGGCCAGCAGCCGCTCGCGCAAGATCGTCGGCGGTGTGGGTGGCATGCCGCCGTCGAATGGGCTTTCCCGGCGCAGATGGGCGATGTGGGCGGCGCGGATCATGATCTTGGACGGCACACAACCGACGTTGACGCAGGTGCCGCCGATGGTGCCGCGCTCAATCAGCGTGACCTGCGCGCCTTGCTCGACGGCCTTCAGTGCTGCCGCCATCGCGGCTCCACCGCTGCCGATCACGGCGACTTGCAACGGGCGCTCGCCGCCGCTGCCCTTGTCGGCGGCACCCATCCAGCCGCGCACCTTGTCGAACAGCCCAGTGCGGTTGTCGGTCGGCGGGGCATCGGCGAGCATCGCTTTGTAGCCCAGGCCAGCCACGGCGGCGGTCAGTGCGTCCGGCGCTGTGCCTGGATCAAGGGCGAGCTGGGCCGCGCCCTTGGCATAGGACACTATGGCAGATTGGACGCCGGGTACTTTTTCCAGCGCTTCCTTGACGTGCGCCGCGCACGAGTCGCAGGTCATGCCGGTGATTTTTAGATGGGTCATGCGACAGATCCTTTTTCGTTTGTGGTAGCAGACAAGGGCGTCAGATGTGCTGCGCTGCCGTTTTCAGTGCCTCACTTCTTGACGCTGGACGGATAGCCTGCGTCTTCGGTGGCCTTGGTCAGCTTCTGCACGCTGGTCTTGGCATCATCGAAGGTGACAACCGCTTCGCGTGTCTCGAAGGTCACGTTAACTTTGCTGACGCCTTCGACCTTGGAAATCGCCTTCTTGACGGTGATCGGACAAGCGGAGCAGGTCATGCCCGGTACGGACAGCGTGACGGTCTGGGTGGCGGCCCACACGGGGGCAACAACGGCAGCGATGGCGAGAGAGGCAAACAGTTTTTTCATGATGAACTCCTGTGATTAATAGAAAAATGGCATGACGTAGGGAAATCCGAGCGCGACCAGAACCAGCGCGGCCACGACCCAGAAAATGAGCTTGTAAGTAGCGCGCACTTGGGGAATCGCACACACATCCCCTGGTTTGCAGGCTTGCGCCGGTCGGTAGATGCGCCGCCAGGCGAAAAACAGCGCCACCAACGCCGCGCCGATGAAGATCGGGCGATAAGGTTCCAACACCGTCAAGTTGCCGATCCAAGCGCCGCTGAACCCCAGGGCGATCAGAACCAGCGGCCCCAGGCAGCAAGCCGAGGCGAGGATGGCGGCTAGCCCGCCAGTGAAGAGCGCCCCGCGCCCGTTTTGAGGTTCAGACATACGCTTGTCCTTTCAAATCTGGATTGGATAGCTTAAGCTTACTTCCGTACCAATGTACGGAGTCAAGCGATATGGAAAAAAATTTGGAGAATCTGACTATTGGCGTTTTCGCCAAGGCGGCCGGGGTCAACGTGGAAACAATCCGGTTCTATCAGCGCAAGGGCTTGTTGCCGGAGCCGGACAAGCCCTATGGCAGCATCCGCCGCTATGGCGAGGCGGATGTGACGCGGGTGCGCTTCGTGAAATCAGCCCAGCGGCTCGGATTCAGCCTCGACGAGATCGCAGAGCTGCTGAGGCTGGATGACGGCACCCACTGCGAGGAAGCCAGCAGCCTGGCCGAGCACAAGCTTCAGGACGTGCGCGAAAAAATGACCGACCTGGCGCGCATGGAAACCGTGCTATCCGAACTTGTGTTCGCCTGCCATGCGCGGCAAGGGAACGTTTCTTGCCCGCTGATTGCTTCGCTGCAAGGGGAGAAAGAGCCGCGTGGTGCCGACGCGGTGTAGCCGAGGGTAGTTACGCCTTAGCGTGCTTTATTTTCCGTTTTCTGAGACGACCCCGTGTAGACATTGAGTGCATCCAGTACGGTGCCCGTCCTGCCGCCACCAAGGGCGAAAACGGATCAGGCACCCTTCGAACCGAGGTTCGCCGGCGAGCACATGGCGATGGACGCGAGAAGAGTCGTTTGTCGGGAACCCGTGGGGATCAGGCGCTCCGGCAGCCACCGCATGCCACTCAGCCGACGCGTGGCCAGCTCGTCTCGGCATGCGCGTTCGCGCAGGCCGCCGGCTGGCGGTCGTGCTGAGTCAGCTGGTTCGGGGTGGCCGTTCCTGCCCGGAGCGCAGGAACTCAGCGCGCGGTCCACCAGGATCCGGCAGGACCAGGTCGGCCAGCGGATGATCAGCCGCCACCACGGCGAGCTCGGTCACCATTGACACGCAGGAACCGCAGCTGGTGCAGTGGTTGCAAGGCGAGGCATCGCAGCAGTGCTGCGTCTGCGCATCGGCCTCTGTGGCAACCGGTTTCTTGCCAGCCGCCTTGGTGATCGGCGCTCTTGCATGCGCGCCTGAGAGCGCCGCATGCTTGCTCAGGGTCTTCACTTCGGCGACCTGTCCAGGCACCTTCGCCTTCGCAACCGCGACGGTGGGGCAGAACAGCGACGTGGCCACGCTGGCAGTCGCGGGGACGAGCACCGCGAGCACGATCAGGAGCCAGAAGCCGAGGAGTTTCATGGAGAAGGTCGCGAGATGCTGCATTGCACCAAGCGTGCATGGGCATGTCTACCTAGGGTGTTCCCCTTGAAGCTGCTGCTATCGCAATGGCGCCCCCGAATTGCAACGCCGACCCGGCCCCGCAAGAAAAAACCCTCGGTTTTGGCCGAGGGCTGAACCTTCATCGCTGTCGGCGCTGAAGCCTGCCAGGGAGGTAAGCAGGGAGGCCAGCAGTGCCGGCCTCGATGGCGACTCTAGCAGCCACGCCACCACGAATCCAAACGGGGCGTCCCGCAGCCCAGTTTTGCCCATACCGTGCCCGCGTCTTCTCAACATTGAGATTTCGGGGATTTCGTGCGGCCAAAGCTCCTGCTGATGGCGCCGGCGCCCAAGCAGGACAGATAACTCCAAATTATCTACTGTGCTTAGCAGGCGTTTTTCTCGCCGTTGACGCACGTATCGTATTACGTAATACTACCGTTACGTACCACATACGTAATTGGCGGCAGACATGGCAAGATCGGGCATCACGAAGCGCGAAGTGCAGGCGGCGAGACTGGCGTTGTTGAAGGCCGGACACCACCCGTCCATTGATGCCATCCGCATTCACCTCGGTAACACCGGCTCAAAAAGCACGATTTCGCGCCTGGTCAAGGAAATCGAGGACGAAGAAGGTGGCGGCGGTGGCCAGGCGCCACGGACAACCGTCAGCGAGCAGCTGCAGACATTGGTGAACAACCTGGCGGCGCGTCTGGAGCTTGAATCGCAAGAGCGCTTTGACGTGCTGAAGGAAGGGCACGCGGCAGAGCTCAAGCGCCTCACCGAGGCGCGTGACAAAGCGCTGGCCGAGTCACAAGCCTCAATGCGCCAGGCTGAAGCGCGACAAGTTGAGGCGGCTGACGCCAAGGCGGCGGCGCTGCGCGTCCAGGGCGAGCTGAATGCCCTTCGCCTTGAGCACGCCCAGACGACGGGACAGTTGACGACGCAGGTGACCGCGCTGCAGGAACAGCTTGCAGCCGCCAAGGCCCATGCCGCAGAACTTGGCAAGCAACACGAGCACGCCCACCAGGCGCTCGAACACTTCCGGGCGGCATCGAAGGAGCAGCGGGATCGCGAAGCACGTCAGCATGAACAGCAGTTGCAGTACCTGCAGCGAGAGGTGGCGACGGCGACTGAAGCACTGGCCAGCAAACAGGGCGAACTTCGGACGGCACTGCAGGAGAAGGTAGACGCGCTGGGGCTGCTCACAGCTGCGCGTGCCGAGCGCCGGCAGCTCGATGAGCAACTCCGCGGCCTGAAGACGGCCGGCGAGCGCCTGGCAGTCCAGAACCAGCTGGTTGATGACCTGCGCGCCCACGTCCTTCAAGCCGTGCAGCAGTACGAAACCCTCCAATCAAGGGCCGAGGCGCTGGAGCGCCGAAACGGCGAGCTTGAGCGGCTGCTGGCAGCCGCCGAGGCAGCCGCCCAGACGCAAGCCGACGTCGTGAAGGGTGTGCTGGAACGCATCGGGCAGCCGCCGGCGAACAAGTCCAAAGGCAAGGCCGCGTCGACCGGCTGACACCACCCATTGCTGGCGACCTTAACCCCATGTTTTGCACCTAAAACGACGCGGGGGATTTCTAGCCATTCTCGTAAGTTGTTGATTTACTTAGAGGCCGCGCCGCCTTAACCCCAGTTTTTGCACCGAAAACGACGCGGGCTATTTACCGAGCGGTCCTAGCGCATCGTGATGCGCGTGGTCCGAAGCGATGCACGCGGCGTTATCGTCGCCACGGCGTCATTCCGATGCCCCGGGGGACTCACTTGTTCATGGGAGTTAGGACATGAGGACCAACGCCGAAGCTCAGTTTTGGCGCCAGATTCAAGACGTCGATGCCGAACAGCCCAACGACTTCTTCTACAGGGTCGATTCGTTGATGGGAGTACGCACCATCCGGCGAGACACGCTGCTGCGGCCTAGACGCTGGGACACCGGCGACCGGCATCCGCACGTTGAGCTGCTCGCCGCTGATGAGCGACGCGCTCCCCACCAAGCCATCTACCGTCTGTCCTTCTGGCGCACCTTCAAGGATGGCCTTCAGGACTGGCGCACTCGGGCATCCCAGCATCCGATGGTCTTGATGAGGGTCCCTCGCGGCACCGTTCATCGGTCCCTTGAGGGATGGACCTTCGCTGAGGACGATCACCTGGTCGGCCGAGCCGAGTTGATCTGGAAGGTGGGCGGCGTCGAAGAGGACAGCAACGACTTCCATGTCGGTGGGGTGTTGCTGGAGCACGTGGAAGTCTTCGACGCGAGCACCGGACGATGGGAGCCGTGGCATGCGAGCTCAGCGACGGTCGCCGACTCCAAAAGAATGACTGCCTCGGGGTGGTCGCCGATCGCAATCGACACGCGCCAGGGCGGCGCTGGCATGGCGTATTGGCACGTGGTGCCGGAGTTCGCTCATCGTCCGGCGAACTGTCGGTATTGGTGCCTCATCACGCTTGACGAGAACATGCCCGGCACGCTCGGTGGCGAAAACGCGGCCCTGACACGCGTCATGTGGCATTTGCTGCCAGGACCGCTGCGGGAGCTCGCCCACTGCCTGGCTGGCGTGATGACCGTGACGCCGACGCGCGATCGAGTCTGGACGGAACAGCTCAACGTTTCCTGGGTCCAGGACAAGGCGCCTTGGCCAGCGTTCCTCCGCAGAACTCCTGAACCCAGGCTCTTCCTTGAGCGCCGCATCCAGCTGAGCCAGGAGGACGTGGCGAGGCTCATCAGGGAAGCGGGGCTCGTATCCGCCCGACCGGAATACAAGCGATCTATCTGGAACGAGCCGAGCTGACCACCACGGGAGGCGGCGCCATCGGCGCTTTGCTCGACACCATTCATTGCGGGGGTCCGGCAGACGTCGCCGGTCACGGAGGCCCACCTTGAGAAGGGGAAAGTGTTTTGCGCGGGCTTACCCTAGGCTCTTAACCCCAGTTCCTGCACCGAAACCGAGATCACCCCGGGAGGACAACAGGGCGAACCGGAAGCGGCAAGCCCCCGGCTCGGTCGTGCGGTGCGCCGGTTCTCTGACAGTTCCCGGTTTTCAGTACGCCGCCACCGCCTGCGCAGCGGCCACCGTGGCGACGATTCGCTGCCCGGCACGCTCGACCTTGGAGATGCTCAGGTCCTCGTTCAGCACGTAGGCCGTCTTGCCGTCGCGCGTGAACACGATGGCCTGGCGCGGCTGCTTGAAGCCGGCGATGGTGGCGACCACCTTCAACGTGGCCACGTCGATCACCGACACCGTGTTGTCGGCCAAGTTGCCCGAGTAGACGAAGCGGCCGTCGGGCGTGAGCGCGGCGCCGTAGGGGTCGCGGCCCACCGGCACGGTGCCGGTGACGCGGCGCGCGGCGATGTCCACCACCGCGATGTCGTTGCTGCCGCTGTTGGCCGCAAACAGGGTCTTGCCGTCGGCGGTGACGGAGATGGCGCGGATCTTGTTGAAGCCGGTGATCTCGCCCTCGATCTTGTCGGTCTGCGTGTCGACGATGGTCACCTTGTCGCCCAGGAAGTTGGTGACGTAGAGCTTCGCGCCGTCCGGGCTCAGGCGCACGCCCTGGCGCGGCTGCGCAAAGCCGGTGATCACCGCCTTGGCCTGCCCGCTGGCGGTGTCCAGTCGCGTCACGGTGCTGCTGGCCTGGTTGTTGACGTACAGCGCGCTGCCGTCCTTGCTGAGCGCGGTGCCGAAGGCGCCGGGGCCGGCCGCCAGCGTCGACGCGGTGGCCAGCGGCTTGAGCGTGGTGGTGTCCAGGCGCGTCACCGTGCCCAGGCTGCTGTCGGAGACATAGAAGCTCTTGCCGTCGGGCGCGAACACGATGTTGCGCGGCGTGACGTAGCCGCGCAGCACACCGCGCACGGCACCGGTGGCCAGGTCGTAGACGATGACGTCCGGGCGCTCGCTGTAAGACACCACGGCGGTGGCCTCGTCGGGGCTCAGCGCCAGCGAGTTGTTGCGGATCTGGCCGTCGAAGGTGACGCGGGCCGGGGTGGCTTCGGCGGCGTTGGCGGCGTTGGCGGGCACGCTGGCGGCGACGAGGACGAAGGTGCTGCACAAGGCCAGCGCGGTGGTGCGGAAGAAGGTATTCATGGGATGTCTTTCGGAGAGTGTTGAGAAAAGAGGGAAAGGCTTGCTGTGGTGGACGAGGAGAGCCCGTGGTTTATTCCGTCGGGCCGTGAATTCGAGGCTTCAGCCGAGCAGGGCCGGTACCCAGCGGTTGATCAAGGCACCGCCGACGATGAGCCAGCCGAACAGGATCAGCGCCAGCAACAGCGGCTTGGCACCGGCCTTGCGGATGGCGCCGATGTGCGTGGACAGGCCGAGTGCGGCCATGGCCATGGCCAGCAGCGCGGTGTCGATCTCGGTGGTCACCGCCACCACCGAGGCCGGCAGCCACTGCAGCGAGTTGAACAACACCACCGCGACGAAGCCGAAGGCGAACCAGGGCACGGCGAGCTTGCCTGGGGCCTGGCCCGTGGCGGCGGAAGTGTGGGCGTGGCGTTTGTCGTCACGTGCCAGCCAGGCCGACAACATCACCAGGAACGGCGCCAGCATCATCACCCGCACCATCTTCGCGATGACGGCCGAGTTGGCCGCGTCCGGGCCCACCGAACGCGCCGCGGCCACCACCTGGGCCACCTCGTGGATGGTCGAGCCGGCATAGATGCCGAAGCCGTTGGCGCCACCCGGAATCAGCGCCCAGTGCTGGTTCAGCTCGAACAGCGCCGGGTACAGAAAGATCGCCAGCGTGCCGAACACCACCACCGTGGCCACCGCCACCGTTACCTGCTCGGCGCGCGCCTTGACCACCGGTTCGGCAGCCATCACCGCGGCGGCGCCGCAGATGGAGCTGCCGGCGCCGATCAGCATCGCCGTCTTGCGGTCCAGGCCCAACCAGCGCGTGCCGATGAAGCAGGCCAGCGCGAAGGTCGAGCCCAGCACCAGCGCGTCGATGGCGACGCCGGCGATGCCGACGTGGCCGATGTCCTGCACCGTCAGCCGCAGGCCGTACAGCACGACCCCCAGGCGCAGCAGGTTCTGCTTGGACACGTTGACGCCGGCACCGCTGGCCGCGGCCAAGCGCGGCACCAGCGGATAGACCGTGTTGCCCACCAGCATGCCCAACACGATGGCCAGCGTCAGCGCACTGAAGCCGTGGTCCTGCAGCCAGCCGATGTGGCCCAGCGCGATGCCGGTCGCGGCCAGGGCGCCGCTCAAGGCCAGGCCGGGCAGCAGGGCTGCCAACTGCAAGCGCAACCGCGCTGCCCGGTGGCCGGCTGACGGGCCAGGGCTGGCTTGTGAGGTCGACAGCGCGTGCATCACGCCAGCACCCAGATCAAGGCGATGCCGGCGCACAGCAGCACGGCCGCCAGCGGCACTGCGACCGGCATCCAGCGCAGCACCTGCGGGTCGATGCTGCTGTCGGCGGCCAAGGTGGTCGAGACGGCATGGGCCACGTCGCGGGTCGGCCCCATGAAGCCCGCCACTGGCCGCCGGGCAGCAACCCATTGAAGGGCATGCAGCGCCTGTGGGGCCAGCGGGCCGGGTGCTGCGGGGCGTGGGGTTGTTCGTTCAAGGGTCAGCATGTCGGGCTCCAGATGCCGGTGGTGGCGCGGCAGGCCGCCGCCCCGTGATCGAGCGGCCAGGCAAATTTAGAGCTTGGCAATCAACCCGTCCAACGGGTTGTATGACTAAGATGTACCTGCGAAATCGATAACAAAGGCAATCACCGTGGACGTGCTTCGACTCACCCTGCGTCAGCTGCAGATTTTTGTCGCCGTGGCGCGCAGCGGCAGCACCACGGCGGCCAGCGCTGAGATAGCGCTGTCGCAATCGGCCACCAGTTCGGCCGTCAACGAGCTGGAACGCCTGCTGTCGCTGCGCCTGTTCGACCGCGCCGGCAAACGCCTGCTGTTGAACGACAACGGCCGCGCGCTGTTGCCGCGGGCTTTGGCTTTGCTCGACGGCGCCGCAGGCATCGAGCAGATGTCGCGCGACGGCAGCGCGCAGGCGCAGTCGCTGCGCATCGGCGCCAGCACGACGATTGGCAACTACGTGTTGCCCAAGCTGCTCGCTGGCTTCATGGGGGCACAGCAGCCCGGCAGCGCCGCCGCCTGGCGGTCGAAGGTCGTTATCGGGAACACCGCCGCCATCTGCGATGCCGTGACCGCTTTCGAACTCGACGTGGGGCTGATCGAGGGGCCCAGCCACCAGCCGGAGCTGGTGGTCACCCCCTGGCTGCAAGACGAGATGGTGGTCGTGGCTGCGCCCGACAGTGCGCTGGCCCAGTCAAGCCGGGCGGGCGATCGCATTCCCCTGCGCACGCTGCGTGAGGCGGTCTGGCTGGTTCGCGAAACGGGCTCTGGCACGCGCGAGGCCACCGACCAGAGCTTGCTGCCCCACCTGCGTTCTTACCGGCGCAGCATCGAGCTAGGCAGTTCGGAGGCCATCCAGCGTGCCGCTCAGGAAGGGTTGGGGGTGGCTTGCCTGTCCGCCTGGGTAGTGAACGATGCGCTGGAAGCTGGACGTCTGTGCCGCGTCTCCACGACATTGCCGCGGCAGCTTCGGCAATGTCATCTGGTTGTGCATCGTGAGAAGCAGTCGACGCCCGCGTTGCTGGCGTTCATCGCCCAGGCAGATGCGACCACTGGGGCTGCCCGCTAACGTCCCGGCCCCGCTTCGCATGTCGAAGGTTCAGCCCTCGGCGACACGCGATTACCCTTCAGCTAGGCGCCGACGCCCGCTCCGCCCACCTGCCCATTGATCGGAGCTTTGATGCAATGAGCTGGTCTGGGTAATCGACGTCCGCTTCCGGACGCACCACCCAACGGCTGCTGGCCGTCCACAGACGCACAGCCCTCGCGGTTGAACGGCACCTGTGCGCACATCGCGCACGTTCGCCTCGTAGAGTCGATATCGCGCCCAATGCGGTACGCGGTACGTGCCGACGTTTGCGGTGTGTCGACCGAACGACCCTTCCATTCGATCAGGAACCCCGCGCCGCGATCGTGATCCGCTCGCTCTACATCCTGGCTTCTTCAGCGACGAGTGCAACGTCCCGAAGCGCATCGACCTGCATGGCGTCGAGGTCGATGATTGCATCGGCCATCGTTGCGAGGTGCGGGGTCTGGGTGATGAAGAACTCCTGCCGGTAGCCGCCGAGCTGAAGGACTTCGCGCTTCATGGCCATGAACATGCGCTTGTGTTCTGGGTCCAACGGCCCATCGGCCTCGTCGGAGAACAGCGTGTCGAATCGCCGTCCGGTGTTCTGGGCCAAGTACAGGGCGACCGCGCGCGTCAGGCAGGCGTCGATGAAAGTTCGCTCACCGCCGCTCATCAGGCTGAGGCTCTTGCCGCCGCGCGCGTCTGGGCTCATCGTCCCGAATCCCGACGTGTTATGCCGCATCGCTTCGCAGGCACCTGCGGCGCAGTTGCAGGGGCGGGGACGCCGGCCGGATCGCGGACTCGGCATGTCCGGGTTCTCGGCATAGTGGGTCAACGAGTGCCTGACGCGGGCGGTGGCGCTGTACCTGGCGCAGCATGCCGGTCGGCGCTACGACACCCTGTTTTCTGACGAAGCCGATGGGGCGCTGGACCCCGAGCGCAAACGCATGTTCATGGCCATGAAGCGCGAGGTGCTGCGCGTGGGCGGCTACCAGCGGGAGTTTTTTGTGTCGCAAACGCCGGAGTTGACCGCCATGGCCGACGCCGTGATCGACCTGGATGCGATGCGCGATCGCGGGGTGACTGTAGATGGCGCAAAAAAATGGGCGTCGGCCTGAGGGCGCGACGCCCGGTGGGGGGTCAAAGGGGATCGGTCTCTTCGAAGATCGGCAGACCGTCCACGATGGCTGCATCGCTGTCGAATTTGAGCCAGACGATGCCAGCCAATCTGGCTGCTTCGAAGATCATGGCCATGTCGCTCTCAGCGGGCACCGTGTAGGGCGGGGCGCCCACATAGACGAAACCACCATAGTCGTTCGGGTACACGTTGACCGACAGGTCGTCATTGGCCAGCTTCTGGCGTGTGGTGGCCGTCAGGTGGCAGATCGACAGTGCGGCCAGAGGCTCGACCAGTTCCAACAACCTGGTCACGATGATGTTATCCAAGGCGTACTCCTTCTTGGCAGGAATGAGGCTGTGCCATGCGGGCCAGGGTGGCTGGCAGTTTCACAGCAAACCCTGTTCCGCAAAAGACAGGACGCGGTCGCCTCCCACGATGAAGTGATCGAGCACGCGCACGTCCACCATCATCAAAGAAGATTTCAGCGTCTGGGTCAAGAGCTCGTCTGCACTGCTTGGCGACAGTTGACCGCTCGGGTGGTTATGGGCCAACAAAACGGATGCCGCGTTGTGGGCCAGCGCGCTTTTGACGACCTCACGAGGGTAAACAGACGTTTGGGTCAATGTTCCCCGGAACATCTCTTCGGCCTCGATCAGAACATGCTGGGCGTCAAGGTACAGCACCAGGAACACCTCGTGCTCCAAACCGGCGCAGTACATGCACAACCAGTCCTTGACAACCTTGGGTGACGCCATGACCGGTCCATCCAGCATTTTGGCGCGCATGTCGCGCAGCAGCAGCTCACGTGCGATGCTGAGTTTGTGGGCCAGCTCATGGGGAGCATGCTCAACGGCCTGGTATGCGGCTGCTGCATCGCAGGCGCAGGGCAAAGGGAGGGGGGCTTGGCGAACAGGTGCGGCGAGTAACTCGCTGACCAGTTCGGCACTGGACAAGTGGGTGACGTTCACGGATTTCTCCTTCACAAAAAGGAAAAGCGGGAACGTCCTGTCCCGAGGGGATGGATGTTCCCGCTCGGGATGTGCTGACGCGAGGCCAGCACGGTCAATGAGGCAGGTGACGACTGCGACGCCGACTCAAGGTCGGAGCGCATTCCGCGATGGAATGCAGGTAGCGGTGGGCAGTGTGTCGTGATGGTCAGAAGCGTTCAAGCCTTGATCGCTGCATGCCATGGACAAGGGACCATGGAACCGGGTCATTGTTGAGTGCACGCCTGGGTGACAGCTGAATGTCACCTGAAGTTCAGTGCGGAAATCTTGTTTCAGTGGGTGGCCAAAGCCGTGACACGGGCCTGAAATTTCGCCAAGATGGCGGCTCGAACCCATGCAACGAGCACGACCATGATCCGTTTTGGCCTCCATATCCGGCTCACTCGGCGAGAGATTGAGCGCTTCAAGCTGATCACCGATTTGGAGCCTGTCGGCATCCGCACGCTGGCTGACCTGGATGCCTACATCGCGCAATGCAAGGCGCACTATTGGGGCGTCTCCAGGGACACCCAGTTTCTGCATTGGCTGATCGACCGGGAGTACCAGCAATGCCGTTCAGCGGCGTAGCATGGAGCACGCCGCCTGGCGGTTCATCAAGCAAAGACACGTGGCTCGATGGTGGCGCCGCGCATGAAGGCCAGGTAGGCAGCGGCCTTGCCGATGTCCGCGAAACAAGCGATGGCATCGCTGCCTCGCCTCACGGCCCATGGCAGGTCAGGGCATTCATTGGGCGACAGGCTCAAGTTGGCCTCGCGATAGGCTGGATGCCGATACGGCGTGTTGCCGGTCTGCCAGTCCACCAGGCACAGGATGCAGTCGGTCAAAATGGCGCCGCCACCTGACTCGCCAGGCTCGACCAGCAGGGGGATTTTGAGCATGCCGCCAGATCGGCCAATGCGGCCGACCACGCCATGCTCATCAAGCCACGGTTCACCCGTGGCCAGGTCGCCAAGTATCAGGCGGATCTTCTCGCCAGTTCGGCGATAGGACTCCAGCACCTTGGCCGCTTTGGGATCGGTCCCGGGCGCAAAGTAGGTGCGGTGGTTCAGTGGGGATCGGCCCCATGCGGCTGTGGCCGTCAGGTATTTCTGATAGCCCGCCAGCGTGGCGTAGTCGCCTGGCGCAAAGGCCAGGTGGCTTTGGTCGAGTTGCTGTGCGATCTGGTTGGCATGATCGCGAGCATTGTCAAAGCCAAAGCAACTGTGGCCTGATCGCTCCGTGATGACATAGAGCTTTTGCTCCAGGTTGAGTGTGACGGTGGTCATGAGGATTCCTTGTGTGGAAGCCTGGGGACGCACCGCCGCTCGGGCCGTGGCCCCGCAGGCGTGTTGTTTCGCTATCAGGTCGGTATCAGCCTTGCGCGGCCAACCGGATGGGCGGCTGATCGCAGACGCTGTCCACCACTTGGCTTTGTCGGAGGTGCTCCAGCTTCAGCAGCAGTGCATGGGCATGTGCGCTGTCATCACCTGCCAGGCCAGGCTGAAGGGCCTGCACTTCCTTGATCAGCAAGCGCAGTTCCTGCACGATGGCCCGGTGGGCACGCTTCTCGATGGCGCACAAGGCGTCGGTTGCAGTGGTCATGGGAAATTCCTTCCGTGGGTGTGCCGCACTGCCACTTGGGCAGATGCGGGCGAAATGGGGGAGGACGCGGCATGCACCACCAGCAGATGGGCAGGCGCGTGGGTCGATCTGGGCAGGGCCAGGGCGCTGGCCCCGGCACGGTCAAGACGCGGTGGTCTTGACGTGCGGGGAATCAGGCTGTTTGAGACACAGCATTGGGCTTTGACGGCTCTCCCGACGTGGCGGATGGCGCGTCCTTGGGCACAGAAGCTTGAGCTTCAAAAGACGATTGAGCCTGGGCAAACTCCGGCGCCTTCTTCAGGCGCTTGACTTGGGTTGCTGCCGGTTCGTTGGCAGTAGGTGGCAGGCATTCAACGGCGATGTCGCCGCCTTGGCGCAGCATGTGGCGAAGTGCCAAAGCTGGCGCAACAAAAACGCCATGGAACAGCCAACGCACGAACTGACCGATGCGCCTGTTGCGTGCGGCTGTGGCTTTGTGTGTCCGCAAGGATTGCTTGCAGCACAGGTACAGGGCCAGGTGGTTGCGCTTCATCATCGGGTCAGCTTCCAACTGGGCCATGACTTCGGCGGCCATGACGGGGTCCTGACCCACTCGGCGGTAAAAGCCCATCCAGGCACGAGACTCCTCAATTTCGACACAGCTGCGTTTGGGGCGAGCGCGAGACGCTTCATGATTCATGGTGTGAACTCCAGAAAGGAGGAGGGCACACCTATCCCGGCGGGGAGACGGTGGACTCCCCCAAAGGGTTGCGTGGAAGTGCAGCACAGCCGAATGGCCGTGGCACATGAAAGACGGTTCACATCCCATGAAGTCGAGGGCTCCCGATCAATCGGGCTTGACTTCAATGGGATGCGAACGCGGGTGAACACAAGTTGGGCGAGACCGGGGAGGTCTGCGCGTCATTTCGTGTTCGACCCGAACTGCAGGCGAGGTCAATCGCCACGGTGTCAATGTGCTGACGCTGGACCACAGTCAAGTGGTTCAGGCGGCAGCACGGTAAGCCATGACCTGTTCGACCTGTCGCGAGACAGGCGGCGCAGGCTTCAGCAATGCGGGTAGCACTGCAGGACGGATCACAGGCTCGCGGGCTAGCCCGGAGCCACCCAACAGCACGCAAATGGCGCGCGTTTCCCTTGTCGCATGAGGGCATGCGTTCATGACGTTCTCCTTCAGGGTGTGAAGGGGAACGCCTCGTCCCGATGGGGAACATGGTGGTTCCCCAACTTGGGATGCTTCAGCCTTGGCGGTTGAAGCGGCTCGGCGGCGGCACGGTGAGGTGCGCCGATGACACGGTGTTCAGCATGAGGGCTGAACGAGGCACAAGGCCATTGACATGGCCTAGCTGAACCGAGGTTCAGCTTCTACAAGGCAGGTCACGACTGCGACGCCAGCATGGCTGGACTTCAGGGAGACCGAAATCTCCGTTGAAGGCTGCGTGAACGCGATGTCCACAGGTAGCGCTTGGAGTATGGCCAGGAAGGGCAACGTTGCTCAAGGGTGCCTTGCCACTTTCCGGCTGACGCCATGATCAATTCCCAAGGAAACCGGGCGTTTTGACGTGGAGGGCGATTCGAGGTGCGAGCAAGCTGGCCTCATTTGACGGATTTTTGGTTGCGGGCGCTACCTGTAGTGCTTGAAAGCTTCAAAAATACTAGATATAGTGTTCTGGCACTCTCGTGGTGAGAGTGCTAATGAGAAAAGCCGCTCAAGGATTGGACCCGAGAGCGGCTTGAACAGCCTTCAATCGTTTCCGACGAGGGCTGTGGTCCTGCGGTGAAGCAGTGGCCCAAAGGTAATCGATGCCCAGCGCATTGACAATCCCTTGGTCGCTGGTTGGGGGCCTCTCGCTGTCGGAGTTGACGCTGCTTTCCATAGGAGACAAGCATGGCAGCACCACTGAAGCCCGGACAGAATTCCGGCAAAAGCGGCGGGGTTTACCAAGAGGTGGGCCCCCGTGGCGGCAAACAGCCGAACTACACCACGGTCCCTGACAACAGGCAAATGCCACCTACGTCCAAACCCGGACAAGCGTGGACACCTGTCAAAGTGACGCCAGACAGCAAGCGCTGACGTGAAGGCGGAGGCAGTACGGCTGCCTCCGCCTTTTTCTCGGCAATTGACTCGACGCTGGCGCGCCATGTTCCACACCATTCCATGGGCGTCACATCCACAAACAACGCACGACACCGATGGCCAAGGTATTTTTCTCCTACTCCCACGATGACGAGTCCTATAGAGACCAGTTGGAAAAGCACCTGGCATCCCTGCAGCACGAGGGACTGATCGAGTCTTGGCACGATCGCCGCATCCTTGCTGGGGCAGACCTCAACCAAGCGATTGACGACCAACTGAACCAAGCCGACATCATCTTGTTGCTGGTCAGCGCGAGCTTCATGTCATCTCGCTACTGCTATTCCATTGAGATGAAGCGCGCCCTTGAACGCCAAGCGGAGGGCGCTGCTCAGGTCATTCCCGTGATCGTCCGTCCGTGCGACTGGATGTTGCCACCGCTCAATGGCTTGATGGCCGTCCCGAAAGATGGCAAGGCCATCACCATGTGGGCCAACCTCGACGAGGCCTACACCGATGTGACACGAAGCATCCGTGCTTTGGTAACCAAGCTGGGACGCGGGGATTTGGTCGCAACTGCCGCACCCAGGCATGTACCGGTAGGCCTACCAACAAGCCAGGCCCTCGGCGTATTGCCGCGATCAAGCAACCTCAGGTTGCGCAAGGAATTCACGGAGCGCGATCAAGACGAGTTCCAGCATGCGTCCTTCGACTACCTGGCCCGGTTCTTCGAGGGCTCCCTGGCCGAGCTGCAAGCGAGAACGCCAGGTGTTGAGGGCGTGTTCCGGCGCATCGATGGCAACGCCTTCAGCGGCGTTGTGTACAAGGACGGCAAGAAACTCAGCCAGTGCGGGATCCGGCTTGGCGGAGGAGGATTCAGGCAAGGTGGCATCACCTATTCTTCAGATCCATCGGCACCCAGCGGCAGCTACAACGAGATGGTGATGGTTGAAAAAGACGACCAGGCCATGTACTTCAAACCCCTGGGGATGGCGATGCACCGAGGGCGCTCCGACAAGTTGACTAAAGAGGGGCTGGCTGAGTTTTTCTGGGAACTGTTGATCAAACAACTCCAGTGATGTTGCGCGGGCTCCGCACTGAACGCGCAGCCCACATTCGGTGATCCAATCAGGCCTTGGTTGGGTGGGAAATCATGCCCATCGCGATTTCCCCCGATTTGCTAGGTATTCATGGATCACGCAGCACATAACAAGATCGTCTCGTTCATCTGGTCCATTGCAGATGACTGCTTGCGCGACGTTTTTGTACGGGGCAAATACCGTGACGTGATCCTGCCCATGTTCGTTTTGCGCCGGCTGGACTGCTTGCTGGAGCCGAGCAAGGCGGGGGTACTCGAAGAAGTGCGGTTCCAGCAAGAAGACGCGGCCATGGCTGACTTGGATCCGCATGGCCTGCGCGATGCGTCTGGCAACGTCTTCTACAACACCTCTAAATTCACGCTCAAGAGCCTGCTGGGCAACCCGTCCCAACTGGAGGCCAACCTCAAGAACTATCTGGACGGATTTTCGGACAACGTGAAGGAAATCGTCGATAAGTTCGACTTGCGCAACCAGATCCGCAAGATGGCGCAGTCTGACGTGCTCCACGACGTCATCGAAAAATTCGTCTCCGAAGAAATCAACCTCAGCCCCGATGATCGCAAGGGCCCGGATGGTCGCACACAGCCTGGCTTGTCCAACCTGGGCATGGGCTACGTGTTCGAAGAGTTGATCCGCAAGTTCAACGAAGAGAACAACGAAGAGGCCGGTGAACACTTCACGCCGCGTGAGGTCATCAAGCTGATGACGAACCTGGTGTTCATCCCTGTCAAGGATCAGCTTCCTAACCCGCTGACCATTTACGACCCCGCTTGCGGTAGTGGTGGCATGCTGACCGAGTCGCAGGACTTCGTGACCGACCCTGAAGGCGAGATCAAGGCCAAGGTGGGCGTCTTCTTGTACGGCAAGGAGGTCAACCCCGAGACCTATGCCATCTGCAAGTCCGACATGATGATCAAGGGCAACGACCCCGAGAACATCCGCTTTGGCTCCACGCTGGCCACCAACGATTTCTCTGGCAAGCGCTTCGACTTCATGTTGACGAACCCGCCCTACGGCAAGTCATGGAAGAGCGACCAGAAGAGCATTGTTGAAGGCAAGGAAGTCATTGACCACCGCTTCCAGGTCAACCTGTCCGACTACACGGGCGAGCGCTTTGATTTTTACCCGGCCATCCCTCGTTCCTCAGATGGCCAGCTGCTGTTTCTGATGGAGATGGTGGACAAGATGAAGCGCCGTGCCGACAGCCCTGTGCGGTTTGCCGGCTCGCGCATTGCATCGGTCCACAACGGCTCGGCCCTGTTCACAGGTGATGCAGGCAGTGGCGAGAGCAACATCCGCCGCCACCTGATCGAGCACGATTACCTCGAAGCCATCATCCAGCTACCCAACAACCTGTTCTACAACACCGGCATCACCACCTACGTGTGGCTGCTCACGAACAACAAGCCTGCCAAGCGCCAGGGCAAGGTGCAGTTGATCGACGCGTCCAACCTGTTCCAGAAACTGCGCAAGAACCTGGGTGAGAAGAACTGCGAGTTCACCGACGAGCACATTGAGCAGATCACCCAGCTGTACCTGACCATGCCGGCGCATGGCATCTCGAAGGTCTTCCACAACCGCGACTTCGGCTATTACAAAGTCACGGTGGAGCGCCCATTGCGGTTGGCAGCCCAGTTCACACCCGAGCGCATGGCCACCTTGCGCTACACGCCGGGCATGCAGGAGATCATGGAATGGGTGCACGGCAAGTATGGCGAAGAGGTCTATACCGGCCTGAAAGCCCATGCCGAAGCCATTGAGAACCACCTTGAGCGCGAAGAAATCACCCTTTCACCCAAAAGCCGCAAAGAGCTGTTGTCTGAGACCACCTGGCTGGCACAGCGATCCATCATGCAGGCAGCTCAGCAATTGGCTGGTGTGATCGGCAGTGCGGAGCACCTTGATTTCAATGTGTTCGAAGCCCTGGTGGACGATGCCATCAAAGCTTTGGGCCTCAAGCTTGCTGCGAACGAGCGCAAGCAGATCCTGAACGCCGTGAGCTGGCGAGACCCGCGCGCAGCCAAGGTGATCAAGAAGCGACACCAGCTCACCGCAGCCAAGCTCAAGGACTTGTTGGCCGAACTGAAAACCACGGCCGACAAGTTGGCCGACCATGGCTATTGGCCAGCAGAGGTGCAGGCCGCCGCTGAAACCAAGGGCGGCAAGAAAGCGGCCAAGGCGGGCGAGTACATCGAGTACGAACCCGACAGCGAGTTGCGCGACACCGAAAACGTGCCGCTGTCATTGGACACCCGCCTGGCAGCCTCTGGCGTCATCCATGATTACTTCATCAAGGAAGTGCGCCCCCATGTGGACGAGGCGTGGATCGCGCTGGACAAGACGGTCATCGGCTATGAAATCAGCTTCAACAAATACTTCTACCAGCACAAGCCATTGCGCAGCCTGGAAGCGGTGACCCAAGAAATCCTGGCCCTGGAAGCCGAGACGGATGGCCTGCTCAAGGCCTTGGTGGCTTTTGTGGGAGCAAGGGCATGAGCCCGCGCAAGGTTGTGGCACCCCAGGCAACGGCCCTGCCTGGCGAATTGCTGGGCCGTGTCGTCACCATCCTGGAAGATGCGCGCCAGCGCGTCGCGCGCACGGTCAATAGCGAGATGGTGCTGGCCTACTGGCTCATCGGGCGCGAGATTGTGCAGGCGCTGCAGGGCGGGCAAGATCGGGCGGGTTATGGCCAGAGTCTGCTGGACGGGCTGGCCTCTGAGTTGACCACCCGCTTTGGGCGCGGCTTCTCGGCCACCAACCTCAAGAACTGCCGTTTGTTCTACCAGGCCTACGCGGAGCGCCAGCCCGAAATTCGTCAGACAGCGTCTGACGAATCGAGCCCCTCGGGGTTTCTGGCTGAACTGTCGTGGTCGCACTATGTGTTCCTGACGGGTTTGCGCAATGCCGACGAGCGCCGCTTCTATGAAATCGAGGCGGCCCGAGGTACCTGGACGCTGGCGCAGATGCGCCGCCAGTTCGACAGTGGCTTGTTTGAACGCCTGGCACTGAGCCGCGACCCACAGGCCATCGGGCAACTGGCCGCAGAAGGCGACCTGATTCAAGCGCCCAAGGACCTCATCAAGACGCCCTATGTGCTGGAGTTCCTGGGCCTGGAAGAGCGCAGCAGCTATTCAGAATCCGACCTGGAAGCGGCCATCATCAACAAGATCGAGCACTTCTTGCTGGAGCTGGGCAAAGGCTTCTTGTTCGAGGCCCGGCAAAAGCGCTTCACCTTTGAAGAAGAACACTTCTTCGTGGACCTGGTGTTCTACAACCGCCTGCTGCGCTGCTATGTGCTGATCGACCTCAAGCTCGGCAAGCTGACCCACCAGAACTTGGGGCAGATGCAGATGTATGTGAACTACTTTGACCGCTTCGTGAAGCGCGACGACGAGCACAAGACAGTCGGCATCATCTTGTGCAAGAAAAAGAACGACGCTCTGGTGGAGATCACGCTGCCCCAGGACGCCAATGTGCACGCCTCGGAATACCAGTTGTACCTGCCCAGCAAAGACGAGCTGCAGCAGCGCTTGCAGGAGTGGGCGGCCGAGAGCGCCGTGGCGAGTGGTCAAGATGGCAGCCAGCCTGCGGCCAGCAAGAAGGCGGGCAAGTGATGCGGCGGTATGAGCAGTACGCCCCGAGTGGCTTTGAATGGCTTGGCGATCTACCGTCGCATTGGTCCATTCTTCGCGCCAAATACGTCTTCCGCGAAGTTGACGACCGATCCGTGTCAGGTGACGAGGAACTGCTGTCGGTGTCACACCTGACGGGCGTCACACCGCGCAGTGAGAAAAACGTCACCATGTTCATGGCCGAGGACTACACCGGGGCCAAGCTTTGCAAAGATGGGGACCTGGTGATCAACACCATGTGGGCCTGGATGGGGGCTCTGGGCGTGTCCAGCACCACCGGCATCGTCAGCCCGGCATATGGCGTGTACCGACAGCTTGAACAGCGCCTGCGCCCTCGGTACATGGACTGGTTGTTCCGCACGCCCATGTATGTGGCTGAGTACACGCGCCGATCCACGGGAGTGAACTCATCTCGGTTGCGTCTCTATCCAGATCGCTTTCTGGACATGCCAGTGGTGATGCCCTCGCTTGAAGACCAAGATCGCATCATTGCTTTCCTTGATCAAAAGACCACTGAGGTCGATGCGGCCATCGCCAAGAAAGAGCGCCTGATCGAACTGCTTGCAGAACAGCGCGGTATTCAAATCAATCAGGCAGTGACTCGCGGTCTACAGCCAAACGTTGCGTTGAGGGACAGTGGTGTCGAATGGTTGGGGGTCATCCCTCAGCACTGGGAGTCGGTGCCGCTCAAGCATGTCTCAGCGGTCCAAAGTGGATTGACCCTGGGGAAAAACTACGCTCAGCTGCGAGGGGCCAAGCGGTATCCATATCTGCGCGTTGCGAACGTTCAGGACGGCTATATCGATCTCTCGGAAGTCACCGAAATCACCATGCCCGTTCGAGAGGCAAAGAACTATCTTCTGCGTACAGGTGACATTCTTGTCACCGAAGGCGGTGACATTGACAAGCTAGGCCGAGGAAACTGCTGGTACGGGGAGCTAGAAGAATGCTTGCATCAGAATCATGTCTTTGCCGTGCGTGTGCTTTGTAAGGTTCGACCTGAATTCGTCAGTCTGATCACCGGCGTGCCGTATGCCAGACGCTATTTCACGACCACGGCAAACAAGACAACCAACTTGGCTTCAACCAACAAGACTAAGCTTGGCAACCTGCCATTGCTGGTTCCTCCTTTGCAAGAGCAGGATGCCATCTTGGCGCATTGCCATGACGTGAAGGTCGGATTTGCAGAGTTGGTCGCTGGGGTCAATAAAGAGATTGCAGCGCTGAAGGAAATGAAGAACGTTCTGATCGCTGAAACAATCAGCGGGAAGATCAAAATCTAGGGGAACCATGGTCAGTCAAACCAACGAAGCCGCGCTCGAAACGCACATTGAAACAGCCTTGCTCAAGGATGGCTATCGCGTTGGCAGCCCGGCTGATTTTGACCGGACCTTTGCGGTCGATCGCCAGCTGTTCTGGGAGTTTCTGGAATCCACCCAACCCCAGGAGGTGGCCAAGCTCAAGGACCGCCCCAACTGGCAGCGTCTGGTGCTGGAGCGGCTCAGCAAGAAGATCAAAAAAGACAGCGTGCTGGCCGTGCTCAAAAAGGGGCTCGACGTGGATGACGCCCACTTCGATCTGCTCTACCGCCAGCCCTACAACCAGCTCAACCCCGAGGTGCTGGCCCGCTACGAGGCCAATGTGTTCAGTGTCACCCGGCAGGTGCACTACAGCGAGACCGACAGCCTCAAGTCCATCGACATGGTGCTGTTCGTCAATGGCCTGGCCATCGCCACCATTGAGCTCAAGAACCCGTGGACCGGGCAAACGGTCTGGAACGCCATCTACAAGCAGTACAACCTGCGTGATCCCAATGAGCCGATCTTCGAGTTCGGCCGCTGCCTGGTGCACTTGGCCGCAGACCCGGACGAGGTCTACATGTGCACCCGCCTGGCGGGCAAGGACAGCAACTTCCTGCCATTCAACAAGGGCGTGGACCACGGCAAGGGCAACCCGGTCAACCCGAACGGCTACAAAACAGCCTACCTGTGGGAAGAGATCCTGGCGCGTCGCAGCCTGAGCAACATCATCGAGCAGTTTGCCAAGTTCACGGTTGAGAAGGACAAGAAGACCGGCAAGGAGCGCAAGGCGCTGTACTTCCCGCGTTATCAGCAGCTGGACGTGGTCCGCCGCATCTTGGCCGACGCCCAGCAGAACGGCGTGGGCCTGAGCTACCTGATCCAGCACTCGGCGGGCTCGGGCAAGTCCAACTCCATCACCTGGCTGGCGTACCAGTTGGTGGAGTTGTACAACCAGGCAGGCACGGCCAATGTGTTTGATTCTGTGGTCGTGGTGACAGACCGGCGCGTGCTCGACACCCAGCTCAAGGACAACATCAAACTGTTCTCCGAGACCAAGAACATCGTGGCCCACTGCGAGAGCGGGCAGGAGCTGAAGTACAACCTGGAGGCCGGCAAGAAGGTCATCATCACCACGGTGCAGAAGTTCCCGCGCATCGTTGAAGGCATGGACGCCCTGACGGACCGCCGCTTTGCAGTGATCATTGACGAGGCCCATTCATCACAATCCGGCACCAGCGCCGACAGCCTGAACGAGGCCATTGGCGGCGAAGACGCCGAAGCGCCCGAAGACATCCAGGACAAGATCCTGGCTGCCATGGCGGGCCGCAAGATGAGCAAGAACGCCAGTTACTTCGCGTTCACGGCCACGCCCAAGCCTGCCACGCTGGAAAAGTTTGGCCGTCAAGGCGCCGACGGCAAGTTTTACCCCTTCCACCTGTATTCGATGAAGCAGGCCATCGAGGAGAAATTCATCCTCGATGTGCTGGAGAAGTACACCACGTACAAGAGCTACTACGAGGTGCAGAAGTCAGTCGAAGGCAACCCGCTGTTCGACACGGCCAAGGCCCACAAGAAGCTCAAGGCATTTGTTGAAGCCAGCCCCAAGACCATCGAAGTGAAGGCCCGCATCATGGTCGATCACTTCATGAGCAGTGTGTGGCAGGCCAAGAAGCTCAAGGGCAAGGCCAAAGCCATGGTGGTCACCCGCAACATCGAGTGCGCCATTCGCTACTTCTTCGCCATTCGCACCGCCTTGCAGGAAGCCAATGCGCCGTTCAAGGCGCTGGTGGCGTTCTCCGGCGAGAAGACGGTGGACGGCATCAAGTACACCGAAGACGGCATTAACGGTATCGCGGTGCGCGACCTGCCCGACGAGTTCGAGAAGGACGATTACAAAATCCTGGTGGTGGCCAACAAGTACCTGACTGGCTTTGACGAGCCCATGCTGCACACCATGTACGTGGACAAGAAGCTGCAGGGCGTGCTGGCGGTTCAGGCCTTGTCTCGCCTCAATCGCTGCAACTGGAAGCTCGACAAGCGCGACACCTTTGTGCTGGACTTCTATAACTCGGTGGACGACATCAAGGCCGCCTTCGATCCGTTCTACACCGCCACGTCGCTGAGCGAGCCCACCGATGTGAACGTGCTGCATGACCTGAAGGATGCGCTGGATGCCTTTGGCATCTTCGATTGGAGCGAGGTGAAGAGCTTCAACGAGAAGTTCTTCGCCAGCGCACAGGCGGAGGAGCTGGCGCCGATCATCGACGCCGTGGTGGTACGGTTTGACGCCGACCTGGACGATGAAAAACGCATCGACTTCAAGATCAAGGCCAAGCAGTTCGTGAAGATCTACGCCCAGGTGGCGGCCATCTTGCCGTTCAACAACGTGAACTGGGAGATGCTGCACTGGTTCTTGAAGTTCCTCATCCCCAAGCTGAAGGTCAAAGACCCAGATCAGGACAAGCTGGACGAGCTGCTCAACAGCGTGGACCTGTCGACCTACGGCCTGGAGCGCTCGCGTCTGGAGGTCAAGTGTCCGCGCCGATCCAAATCTGAGCCACTGTGCCGATCCAGTATTGAGCCAGGGCTGGTAGCCGACCAAAGGGTGGTCAGCTGTGGATAAGTGT
>NZ_SNXW01000015.1 GCF_004362855.1 Aquabacterium commune | reverse complement strand
GACAGTTGTGCAGCCAGTGATATTTATAAGCAACGCAATGACCAAGGTAGACCATAGCTTCGACATGAGTGCTCCTTGTGTTGTGGCCTAACGCCTGCGTTCAGCGGCGCCGTAGCGAAGCGCAGGGCACCAACCCCGAAGGGGTTGGCGTCCGCTGGAACGCCCAGTTAGGCTGGTGGCAGGACAAAGATTGCGAAGGCAGCGAGCCCGCACACGAGGCGACAGCCTGGTGTGCGCGATGTGCTGCAGCGGCAGCTTCCGAGGTGAACCGTGCCATCACGCCTCCCTTTGCGTATGGCGTCAGCCATGCGCTGACGAATGCCTCAATCTAACCCACTGCACCCTGCGCGACTGTGACGCCAACACGCAGACCGCACGCTCCGGTGGTGCGCACGACTGCCAAAGGACAGGCGGCCCACAAGCCCGATGAACACTGGGCATTCCGCAAGCCTAACGCCCAAGTTCAGCGGCGCCGGAGCGAAGCGCAGGGCACCAACCCCGAAGGGGTTGGCGTCCGCTGCAACGCACAGTTAGGCTGGTGGCAGTGGGCCGGATGCGCAGGCAGCCAGCCCGCACACGAGGCAACTGCCTGGTGTGCGCGATGTGCCGTGATGCCAGCAAGTTGACCCAACATTGCCATGCCGCCTCCCCTTGCGTATGGCGTCAGCCATGCGCTGACGAGAACCTCAATCTACCTCACTGCACCCTGCGCGACTGTGACGCCAACACGCAGACCGCACGCTCCGGTGGTGCGCACGACTGCCGAAGGACAGGCGGCCCACAAGCCCGATGAATACTGGGCATTCCGCAGGCCTAACGCCCAAGTTCAGCGGCGCCGGAGCGAAGCGCAGGGCACCGACCCCGCAGGGGTTGGCGTCCGCTGCAACGCACAGTTAGGCTGGTGGCAGTGGGCCGGATGCGCAGGCAGCCAGCTCGCACACGAGGCAACTGCCTGGTGTGCGCGATGTGCTGTGTAGTCAGCAAGTTCAACCCACATTGCCATGCCGCCTCCCTTGCGTATGGCGTCAGCCATGCGCTGACGAGAACCTCAATCTACCTCACCGCACCCTGCGCGACTGTGACGCCATCACGCAGACCGCACGCCTCGGTGGCTCGCACGACTGCCGAAGGACAGGCGGCCCGAAAGCCCCATGAATACTGGGCATTCCGCAGGCCTAACGCCCAAGTTCAGCGGCGCCGGAGCGAAGCGCAGGGCACCAACACCGAAGGGGTTGGCGTCCGCTGCAACGCACAGTTAGGCTGGTGGCAGTGGGCCGAATGCACAGGCAGTGAGACCGCACACGAGGCAACTGCCTGGTGTGCGCGATGTGCTGACTTGGCAACTTCTGAGATGAACATTGCCATGCCGCCTCCCCTTGCGTATGGCGTCAGCCATGCGCTGACGAATGCCTCAATCTAACCCACCTTCAACCTGAGCAAAAGACCCGCGCGGCACTCAACCCGAGGTACGCGGTGGTGCGGACGACTGCCGCAGGACAGGCGCCCCATTTGGCCTGCGTACAGGGAGCATTCAAGCAGGCCTAACGCCCAAGTTCAGCGGCGCCGGAGCGAAGCGCAGGGCACCAACACCGCAGGGGTTGGCGTCCGCTGCAACGCACAGTTAGGCTGGTGGCAGTGGGCCGAATGCGCAGGCAGCCAGCCCGCACACGAGGCAACTGCCTGGTGTGCGCGATGTGCTGTGATGCCAGCCGACTCGAACAACGTCGCCATGCCGCCTCCCTTTGCGTATGGCGTCAGCCATGCGCTGACGAATGCCTCAATCTAACGCACCTTCAACCTGAGCAAAAGACCTGCGCGCCACTCAACTCGAGGTGCTCGGTGGCTCGCACGACTGCCGCAGGACAGGCGGCCCACAAGCCCGATGAATACTGGGCATTCCGCAGGCCTAACTGGAATTAGACCCACCCCACTCTACCCGAGGTGTTGGTCTAACACGATCCCCCTGACGGGCGATGACAGGATCTACGCCCCAGGGCAACATCCCCACGCACCCCGCAGCAGTCATGGCGGATGCCCGCATTAGGCAACCTAAAAATCCTGTGCACAACGCCACTGCCATGTACCCCTCCCTGCTGGACGCCACACCCCTCGCCTCGCTGACGGCGCATGAGCAGCTGCCCGCGGCCACCGCGCCAGCATCCCCCCCTCCCCGCCTGCTCGACCAACTCCGCGCCCGCCTGCGCACGCTGCACTACAGCATCCGCACCGAACAGGTGTATGTCGATTGGGCGCGCCGTTTCATCCTCCACCACGGCAAGCGCCACCCACGCGACATGGGCGCCGCCGAGGTCGAAGCCTTCCTCAGCCATTTGGCCGTGGGCCGCAATGTGTCTGCCGCCACGCAGAACCAAGCCAAATCCGCCCTGCTCTTTTTGTACCGCGAAGTACTGGGCATCGAACTGCCGTGGCTGTCGGAGGTGGTGTCGGCCAAGCAATCACGCCGTTTGCCGGTGGTATTGACCGAACGCGAAGTGCGCGAATTGCTGATGCAATTGAATGGCACCACCGGCCTGGTCGCCAGCCTGCTGTACGGCACTGGCATGCGCCTGCTGGAGGGTTTGCGCCTGCGCGTCAAGGACGTCGAATTCACGCGGCGGGAAATCCTCATCCGCGCGGGCAAGGGCAACAAGGACCGCGTCACCGTGCTGCCCGAAAATCTCATCGCGCCTTTGCAGCAGCAAATCGCCAAATCCCGCGCGCTGCATCTGAAAGACCTGGCAGAGGGTTTGGGCGAGGTTTGGCTGCCCGACGCCCTCGCACAGAAATACCCCCGCGCCGGCGTCACCTGGGGCTGGCAATTCGTTTTCCCCAGCGCGCAGCGCGCCATCGACCCGCGCTCAGGCGTCGAGCGGCGCCACCACCTCTGCGAACAGACGGTGCAGCGCGCCGTGGCCCTGGGCGCCCGCCGCGCCGGCATCGACAAGCCCTGCAGCCCGCACGTGCTGCGCCACAGCTTTGCCACGCACATGCTGCAGGCCGGCTACGACATCCGCACCGTGCAGGAACTGCTGGGCCACGCCGATGTCGCCACCACGCAGATCTACACCCACGTCATGAACCGCGGCGGGCGCGGCGTGCTCAGTCCCTTCGACAAGCTCTGAGGGACGAGCGCTGAGTCGCCCAGCGCCGCCCGCCGCACACAAAGCGCCGACCTCCGCGCTGAAAGTGCCGTGCGCCGCGCTTTTGGCGACAGCACCGCCGCTTTGCGCGCCGACGTCCTCGCTTTTCACGACAACGCATGGGTCGCGCTGGGCCATGCGCGCCCCAAAAAGGGGCGGTGTCGGCGCTTTCAGCGGCAGTGGCCGCGCTTTGTGCGACACGCTCGGCGCTTTTCGCGACAACGCTGCCGCTTTTTGCGGCACACGATGGCTCGCCGAGTGCGGCGCATGGCACTGGCAGTGCCGACGTTGGCGCTTGCCGACCGAAGCCCGTCGCTCACAAGGGCGCGGGCGGCACTTTCTGCGCGGTGCCCCGCGCCTCGGCGCCGGTGCGCGCCGTTTCCACCACCACCTGCCACAGGCCGCCGTCGGGCATGCGGCACACACTGCTCACACGCAACCAGGGGCCGGTGTGGGCATCGCCTTGGGGCGCCACGGTTTCGGTCAGCACCGTGGCTTGGGCGCCGTCGAAGCCATCGGGCGTGGTGGTCGCGGTGCGCAGCTGGCGCGCGGCCTCGTCCAGGCCCTGGCGGCGCGACAGCACGTACCAGGCGCCCCCGCCCACCAGCACCGCCAGCAAAGCCAGTTCGACCATGGGGTTCAGCGGCCCACGATGGCCAGCACCGTGCGCGCGATCAGGCGCACGTCCAGCCACAGCGAGGACTGGTCCACGTACTGCGCGGCCAAGGCCAGCTTGTGCGGCAGCACCTCGTGGATGTAGGCCTGCTCGGGGTCGCTGGCGCGGGCCAGCACGCTGCTTTCGTCGCGGTACTCGATGGAGGCGATGTCGGTGATGCCCGGGCGCACCGACAGCACCTTCTCGCGCAGCGCCGCCGGGTAGTGCGCCACGTAACGCGGCACCTCGGGGCGCGGCCCCACCAGGCTCATGTCGCCCAGCCACACGTCCAGCAGCTGGGGCAGCTCGTCGAGCTTGGAGGCGCGCAGGAAGTGGCCCACGCGGGTGATGCGGCGGTCCGCCCCCACCGTGATCTGCAGGCCCTGGCTGGGCTGGCCAGACACAGCATCCACCACGTTCGCCACATGCCGCATGGTGCGGAACTTGTGGATGCGAAAAGGTTGGCCGAAGCGGCCCACGCGCTCCTGGCGGAACATCACCGGCCCGGGCGAGTCCAGCTTCACGCACAGCGCGATCAGGCCCAGCAGCGGCATCAGCAGCAAGAGGCCGATGCTGGACAGCAGCACGTCGAACAAACGCTTGGCCATCACTGTCATCTACGCCATCAACGCCATCAACGCCATCATCGACCCAAAGCCTTGCGCACCGCCGCGATCACGCGGTCGGTGTCGGCCTCGCTCATGCGGGTGTATAGCGGCAGGCTGACCATGCGCTCGTAGGCCTTCTGGCTGTGCGGGAAGGTCTCGGGCTGGAGGTCGTAGCGGTCCTTCCAATACGGGTGCAGGTGCAGCGGGATGTAGTGCACGCTCACGCCGATGCCATCGGCGAACAGGCTCTCGATGAAGCCGTCGCGGGTGATGCCTTGGGCGATGGCCTCGTCGCTCAGGCGCACCACGTAGAGGTGCCAAGCGTGGACGTCGCCTTCGTGCACGGGCCGCGGGGGCAGCACCAGGGGCAGGTCGGCCAGGGCGGCGTCGAAGCGCTGGGCGATGTGCTCGCGTTTGCGTTGGAAGCCGTCGATGCGCTGGAGCTGTTGCAGGCCCAGGCTGGCTGCGATGTCGGTCAGGTTGTACTTGAAACCGGGCGCGACGATCTCGTAATACCAGCTGGGCACCTTGGCGGTGAAGCGGTCGAAGGCATCGCGGTTGATGCCGTGCAGGCGCATGACCTTGGCGCGCGCGGCCAGCGCGGCGTTGCGCGTGACCAGCATGCCGCCCTCGCCCGTCGTCATCGTCTTGTTGGCGTAAAAGCTGAAGACGATGGCGTCGCTGTCGTGCAGGCCGATCAGCTGGCCTTTCCAGGTGGTGGGCAGCGCGTGGGCGGCGTCTTCCACGACCTTCAGGCCGTGCTTGTGCGCGATGGCGTGGATGGCGCCCATGTCCACCGCCAGGCCGGCGTAGTGCACCGGCATGATGGCCTTCGTGCGCGGCGTGATGGCGGCCTCGATGGCGGCCGGGTCGATGTTCAGCGTGGCCGGGTCGATGTCCACCAGCTTGACGTCGGCACCCAGGTAGCGCACCACCTCGGCCGTGGCCGTGAAGGTGTGGGTGGTGGTGATGACCTCGTCGCCCGGCCCGATGCCCAGCGCTTCGAGCGCCAGGTGCAGCCCGGCGGTGGCGGAGTTGACGGCAATGGCGTGGAGCTCGCCCGTGCCTTCGGCCCCGACGTGCGAATCCGCGTGGTGGATCAGGTAGGCCGCAAACGCCTGCTCGAACTGGCGCGCCTTGGGGCCCGTGGTGACCCAGCCGGAGCGCAGGGTGTCCACCACCTCGGCGATTTCTTCTTCACCGATCTCGGGCAGGGCGAAAGGCAAGAACGGCAGGGCGGGGGGCTTGTGGTCGATGCTCATGGCGGTCTCGGGAGGTCTTTCAGTTCATCGGGTCAGGCGACTCAGCGCGTCAAGCGGCCAAACGCAGGGTCGGGGCGGCGGCGCACCAGCGCATCCCACCAGCCTTGCAGCGAGCCCAGGCCGTAGCCGAAGTGGTAGGCGGCGATGACGTCGGGCAGGTGCCACCAGAGCTCGCGCCCGGCCTCGCGGCTGATCGCGGTGCTCACGGCGAACACCGCGGCGCCGTACAGCGCGCTCAGGGCCATCAGGCCACCGGCACCGAGTGCGGCCAGCCACAGCGCGGCCAGGCGGTAGTCGGCTGCGGGCGGCAGCAGGTAGCTCACCGCGGCACCCAGCAGCATCAGCATCAGGCACAGCAGCAAGGCCGCCACGAACAAGCCGGGGACGAGGTGGCGCAGGGCCGCGGCCTGGCCGTGCTTGCGCATGACGAAGGGCTTCCAGTAGCCGTACTGGCGGTATTGGCGGAAGACATCGCGCTTGCTGCTGCGCGGGAAGTACACCGAGCGGATGCTGGCCGATTGCCAGATGCGCCCGCCGCCCTGGTGGATGCGCAGGTTGTGTTCGTCGTCCTGGTTGCGCACGAGGGTCTCGTCGAAGCCGCCGAAGCGCTCGAAGGTGCTGCGCGGCCAGGCGCCCAGGTAAACCGTGTCCACCTCGCCGTTGTATGTCAGGTCGCGCGAACGCGCCCCGCCCGACACCCACTTCGACTGGAAGGCCGCGGCCACGGCGCGCTGCACGGTGCCCCCCTTGCCCTGTGCCCCTTGCGCGCACCAGGGGCCGCCCACGTTGTCGGCGCCGGTGGCCTGCCAGGTGGCTAGGCACTGGGCGATGTAGTCGGGCGCATACACGGTGTGCACGTCCAGGCGCACGATGAAGTCCCCAGTGGCGTGTGCGATGCAGCGGTTCAGCCCGGTGGAGACGATGCGGCCCGGGTTGTCGATGACGTGGAAGCGGGCGTCGCTGGCGCACCAATCGGCCAGCTGCTCGCGGGTGCCGTCGTTGCTCATGCCATCGGCGATCCAGACTTCCAGCGCGACCTCGGCGGGCAGCTGCTGCTCGGCCACGCTCTGGCAGAAGGCACGGATGTGGGCCGCTTCGTTGCGGCAGGGCACGATGACGGAGATGCGCATCGGAGGGCTCACAGGGGCGTTCACCCCGTCACCGCGCGCTTGCGCTGCTGGCGCGGCACGGTGGGGTGGAGCAGGCGCTGGTAGAGGCGCCACATGGCGTCCATCTGGCCGCGGCGGGAGGCATCGCGCTCGATGCGTTCGCGGTTGTGCAGGCCCATCTGGGCCGACTGCGCCGGGTGGTCGTGGGCCAGCAGCAGGGCCTGCGTGAGGGCCTGGGCGTCGCGCACGGGCACGACCCAGCCGCCTTGTTCATCGACCCACTGGCGGTTGGCCGGCAGGTCGGAGGCCAGCACCGGCAGGCCGCAGGCCATCGACTCCAGCACCGACACCGAGGTGGCGTCCGAGGTCGGCACCGACACCGACACCCGGCTTTGCTGGATGGCCCGCACCATCTGCACATCGTTGACGCGGCCATGGAATTGCACCTGGTCTTGCAGGCCGAGTTGAGCCACCTGCGCGTGCAGGGCATCGCTCAGGCTGCCGCCGCCCAGCAGGTGCAGGCGCGCCCGGGCTTGCGGGCGTTGCGCTGCGAACTGCGCGAAGGCTTCAACGATGGTGTCGATGTTGTAGTTGGGCTCCCAGCTGCGCAGGCTGACGATGTCAAAGTGGCCCGGCTCAGAGGCCGCATCGGCGGGGGTGAAGACATCGGTGTCCGCGCCCCACAGGATCTGATGACAAGGCGCAGCCGGGTGGTAACGCGCGATCTCGTCGATCATGTCCAGCGAATCGGCCGTGATCAGGTCGGCGTGGCGCAGCGACCAGGCCACCACCAGGCGCATCAGGCGGCTGTCGCGCGGCGTGACGAGGATGTCGCTGCCCCAGGCGGTCAGCACCGTGGGCAGCTTCAGCCCGCACATCGCCGCCCACAGGCCATACGAGGTCACGTAATGCCCATGCACCAGCGTGGGCTGGAAGCGCTGCGCCACCTCGCGGGCCACGCGGCGCACCTCGGGCAGGGCTTTGAACCACGTCAGCTTGTCGCTGCCCGGCGCGATGGCGATGACCTCCGTCGCGCCCGGCACCTCGGCCGGCTGTCGGGTGATGACGATGGCCTCGGCGCCGCGTTCGGCCACCGCGGCCACCCAGCGGCGCGTGTGCACACTGGACGCATCGGCGAAAAACAGGATGCGGGTGCCGACGTCGGGCGGGGTGGCGCTCATGCGGGGGCTTTCGGGGTGGCCTTCGCTGGGCTGGGCTCGCCCGCCTGCAAGGCGCGGCGCAGGTGGTCCTTGCCGGCCCATTGGGCATAGACGGCGTGCAGCTCGGGGTGGCGCTGCAGGAGCGGGCCGTCGAGCTCGCGCGTGTCGCCGATCACCACGGCCGGGCGGCCATGGCCTTGCGGGCCGAGGATGGCGAAATCGGGCACCGCCCCCGACACGAAGCTGTAGCCCTGCACGATGACGCCCTTGCCGATCTGCGAGCCCGGCGCGATCACGCTGTGCGGGCCCAGGAAGCTGTAGGCGCCCACGCGGGTGGCGCGGCGCACGTAGCCGGCGGGTTTGGGGTCGGAGACGTAGCGGCGGCCCATGACGCGCACGGCGCGGTGGCTGGAGTGGCTGAGGATGGACACGTAGTTGGTGACCTGCACGCCTTCTTCGATCAGCAGGCCGTTGGAGCCGTCCAGGCGGTTGAAGTGCCCGACGAAGACGTGGTCCTGCAGCACCAGGCCGTCCTTGCCCTCGATGCAGGTGTGCGTGCTCACCCGCGTGTGCGGCTGGAAGCTGCCATCGGCGTTGCGCCAGCCATAGACGGTGCGGGGGCCGGTGAACACCGACAGCACGCGCACCAGCGGCTGTTTGAGGAAGTGGCTCAGGGGGGTCATGGGACGAAGGAAGGCGGACGCCTGAGATTGTCCGCGGAAATCACGCCCCTGTTCGACCGAGCGGCTGTGCGTGACGCATGTCACACTCGTCGCCAAATCCACCCCTGGCCTGGAGGGTGCCGCGCACGACCCCGCCTGGGGTACGATGCTCGCGTAAACCCTTAAAGGCCGCACCGCGACCACACAATCTCCAGGAATGCCCATGAACCGCCACCTGCTCACCGCCCTGTCCCTGTGCTGTGCCGCCGCCAGCGCGCAAGCCACGCCCGTCGTCCTGGGCAGCGCCACGCAAGGCGGCCTGACCATCGGCGGCGCCACCGCCGTGTCCTTCGGCGGCTACGACGGCAGCGCCTCGGTGAGCACCGGCGTCCTGAGCCAGGGCTACAGTGGCACGCTCAACGCCCTGACGGCCGGCACCATCAGCTTCACCTACCTGGGCCACGAATCGGCGTACGCCAACGTCTTCAACTTCAACGGCCAGCACCTCTACCAGGGGCTGTTCACCGGTGGCACCCTGAGCGCCAACATCGCCGCTGGCACGGTGAACTTCAGTTTCACCAACCACGGCGGCTTCCTCGGCCTGCAAGCCACCACCTACGCCAACGGCAGCAGCGTGGGCGCGATGGCCTTCATGCCCGCGGTGAACACCGCGAAGTACGGCAATTTCGACTTCGTCGTGGGCTTCAATGACAAGCGTCCCGGCAGCTCGCTGGGCGATGTGGACTTCGACGACTTCGTGGTCGGCGTGAAGTTCAGCCCCACGGCCGTGCCCGAAGCCAGCACCTGGGCCCTGATGGCCCTGGGCCTGGCCGCTGTGGCCGCCGTGAGCCGCCGCCGCGCCTGAATCAAGCTCAGACGGGGGCTGGCACCTCGCCGGCCCCGCGCGTCCACAAGGCGCGCAGCGGCAGGCCCGCGTGTTTCAGGAACACGCCATACGCCACCGCGATGGCGCCCAGGTAACCCACGCTGGACGCCACCCCCGCCCCCACCGCACCGTGCAGGGGCACCAGCCACCAGCCCAGCCCGAAGCTCAGGCACAGCGACAAGCCCGCGATGGCCCCCGACAGCTGTGGGCGCCCCAGGTGGTTCGTGTAGAACGCCGACAGGCTGGACGCCGCCGCGTAGCCCGCCACACCGGGCAGCAAGGCCGCCAGCGGCATCAGCGAGGCCTGGTAGGCCTCCCCCAGCACCCAGGGCAGCGCCCACCACGCCCCCACCAGCAGCACCGGCGCGGCCAGCAAGGTGGCCAGCACGTTGATGCGCACCGCCTGCACCGTCATGGCCGCGGCCACGCGGGCGTCCGGGTGCCCGATGCGTGCATAGGCCGACACCGTCACCGAGGACGACAGCAGCCACAGCAGCTCGGCCACCGTCACCGACACCGAATAGGTGCCGACCTCGCTCAAGCCGTGGAAACGCTCGACCAGGAACAGCGAGGCGCGGTAATTCAGCAGGCTGACGACGTTGGTCACGCCGATGGTGGCAATGAAAGGCCACTGGCTTTGCCAGCGCGCCGCCACCTGGGAAGCCAAGCCCAAGGCCTCGTCCCGCTGGCCCGCATCGTGCAAAGCATAGACCGCCGTCAGCACGGCCACGATGGCCTTGCCGCTGACCCAGGCCGTCAGCACCAGCACCACCAGCGGCGCATTGCGCACCGCGCCTTGCGTCAACCAGCCGGTGCCCAGCAGGCCCAGCAGCACCAGGGCTGGCGCCGCCACCTGGGCCACGTTGATGGGCCACATGCGCCCCTCGCCCAGCCACAGACCGGTGGCCGTGGGCACCAGGAGCAGGAAGGGCGCGGCCAGGGCCAGCAGCCACAGCTGCGAGTACGGCAGCGTGTGCGAGGCCCAGGACACCGCCAGCAGCGCGCACGAGGCCAGCAGGCCCAGCGACACCGCCGCGCGCAGCACACCGCGCAACATGGGCAAGGCCTGCAGCGTGGGCGTGCCGCCTTGCTGGGACATCTGCCGCGCCAGCCACAGGCCCAGGCCCGAAAACAGCGTCAGCAAGGCCGACTCAACGGCCACGAACAGCGCGAAAGCGCCCTGCACCTTCGGCCCCTGGCGCGCCACCACCACGGTGATGGCCAGGCCCAGGCCCACCATGAGGAGCTTGGCCAGGAGGTTGCCCAGGGCAGCTCGGGGCACAGACAGACGCGCAAACATGGTGGGCATTGTGGCCCAGGGTTTCATACAATCCCGGCTCCCACCTCGACCCCAGCCTTGCCATGACCACGCCCCAACACCCCGCAACGCCCGCATCCCACTCGCCCGAGGTCGCCCCCGAGCTGGTGGTGGACACCAACAAACTGGTGGCCGAGCGTCGCGAGAAACTGGCCGCCATCCGCGCCCAGGGCGTGGCCTTCCCCAACGACTTCAAGCCCGCCGACCGCGCCGGTGCCCTGCACGCCGCCCACGATGGCAGCGAGCCTGAGGCCCTGGCCGCACAAGGCGTCAAGGCCAGCGTCGGCGGCCGCCTGATGCTCAAGCGCGTCATGGGCAAGGCCTGCTTCGGCACCCTGCAAGACGCCACCGGCCGCATCCAGGTCTATGTGAAGCTCGACAACGTCGGCGCCGACAAGCTCGACGCCTTCAAGCACTGGGACCTGGGCGACATCCTCGGCGCCGAGGGCACGCTGTTCAAGACCAAGACGGGCGAGCTGTCCATCGAGGTCACCGACATCCGCCTGCTGACCAAGGCCCTGCGCCCGCTGCCCGACAAGTTCCACGGCATGACCGACCAGGAACAGAAGTACCGCCAGCGCTATGTCGATCTGATCGTGGACGAAGCGTCGCGCAACCGCTTCATCGCGCGTTCCAAGGCCGTGGCCTCGATCCGCAGCTTCATGGTGGACAACGGCTTCCTCGAAGTCGAAACGCCGATGATGCACCCCATCCCCGGCGGCGCCAATGCCAAGCCCTTCACCACCCACCACAACGCGCTCGACCAGGAGATGTTCCTGCGGATTGCGCCTGAGCTGTACCTGAAGCGCCTGGTGGTGGGTGGTTTTGAGCGCGTGTTCGAGATCAACCGCAACTTCCGCAACGAGGGTGTCTCGGTCCGTCACAATCCCGAATTCACGATGATGGAGTTCTACGCGGCCTGGTGGAACCACCGCGACCTGATGGACTTCACCGAGAGCATCCTGCGCCACGCCGCGATGGCCGCCGTGGGCACCGCGAAGCTGACGTATGGCGGCGAGGACGTGGACCTCGAATCGCCCTTCGAGCGCCTGACCGTGCGCGACTCGCTGGTGAAATACGCTGATCTGACCCTGGCCGAAGCCGACGACAAGGCCGTGCTGCACGCCAAGCTGCAGCACCTGGGCGAAGAACCCCCGGCCCGCTGGAGCCTGGCCGAGCTGCAATTTGGCCTGTTCGAAGCCGCGGTGGAAGAAAAGCTCTGGCAGCCGACCTTCATCATCGATTACCCGGTTGAAGTGAGCCCGCTGGCCCGCGCATCTGACGCCAACCCCAGCATCACCGAACGCTTCGAGCTGTTCATCACCGGCCGCGAATACGGCAACGGCTTTTCCGAGTTGAACGACCCCGAAGAACAGGCCGCGCGCTTTGCCGCACAAGCCAACGCCAAGGACGCAGGCGACGAAGAAGCCATGTACTTCGACGCCGACTACATCCGCGCGTTGGAGTACGGCCTGCCCCCGACGGGTGGTTGCGGCATCGGCATCGACCGCCTGATGATGCTGCTGACCGACGCCCCGAACATCCGCGACGTGATCCTGTTCCCGGCGCTGCGCCAGGAGGCCTGAGCCCGCGTCTGAACCCACACCCGAGCCCGCATGACCGTGCTCAACCCGGCATGGGTGCTGCTGCCCTGGCTGCTGGCCCTGGTGACGGTGAGCGGGCTGTCGCGCCTGCGGCCGCTGCCCCCTGAACCGGGGCGCTTCGCCACCATCGACGGGCTGCGCGGCCACCTGGCCTTCGGTGTCTTCCTGCACCACGGGGTGATCTGGCACGGCTTCCTGCGCAGCGGCCAATGGACCGCACCGCCGTCCGCCTTCTTCAACCACCTGGGCCAGGACAGCGTGGTGCTGTTCTTCATGGTGACGGCCTTCCTGTTCGTCGGGCGATTGCTCGATGCGCGTGAGCGCCCGGTGGACTGGCTGCGCCTCTACGTGTCGCGGGTGATGCGCCTGGCGCCGCTGTACCTGCTGGCCATGGCCGTGCTGTTCACCCTGTGTGGTGTGCTCACCGACTGGGAGCGCCAGGTGCCCACGCGCGAGTTGCACCGGGCCCTGCGGCACTGGCTGTTCTTCAGCATCGGCGGCAGGGACAACATCAACGGCGTGCCCCACACGGCCACCTTGACCGCTGGCGTGACCTGGTCCTTGCCGCTGGAGTGGATGTTCTACCTGCTGCTGCCCACCGTGGCGCTGCTGATGCGCCGCACCGTGCCGCTGTGGCTGGCGGTGGCCGCGCTGGTGTGCGCGCTCGGCATCTGGGCCAACAACAAAGAGCCGACGATGCTGTGGGCCTTCGCGGGTGGCGGGCTGGTGGCGTGGTGGGTGCGCCGTCCGGCCCTGCGCGACTGGACGCACCGGCCCTGGCATGACGGCCTGGCGGTGCTGGCACTGGCTGGGGCGGTGCTGAGCGCACCGAATGTGCACCACACCGCACCCATCCTGCTGCTGACGGTGGCCTTCGGCCTGATCGCCTCGGGCTGCGACCTGTTCGGCCTGCTGCGCTGGCGGGTGTCGCAGCAACTGGGCGAGCTGGCCTACAGCATCTACCTGCTGCACGGGCTGCTGCTGTTCATGAGCGTGACCTTTGTGCTCGGCCGGGCACAGGCAAGCGCCTACACGCCACAGGCGCACTGGTGGTGGCTGAGCGCGCTGGCGCCCGCCGTCGTCACCATCGCCTGGCTGGCCTTCCACACCGTCGAGCGCCCCGCCATGCGCGCGACCGACGCCTGGGCCGCGCGGGTTAGACGCCTGTTCACGCGCATGGGACTGCTGGCATGATCGTGGGCTGATTTCCCCACGAGGACGCCTCATGGCCCATGCCCACCCAGACACCAGCAAAGCGCCGGCTGCCGACGCTCCCACCCACACCCGCCACGGCGCCTGCAACCTCTGCGAAGCCATCTGCGGCCTGACCTTCCAGGTGCAAGGTTCTGTCGATGGCACAGGCCCGCAGGCCCGCATCGTGAGCGTCAAGGGCAACGAGGCCGACCCCCTCTCGCGCGGCCACATCTGCCCCAAGGCCGTGGCGCTCAAAGACCTCCACGAAGACCCGGACCGCCTGCGCCAGCCCGTCAAGCGCGTGGTGGAGCAGGGCCCCCATGGCAGCATCACCCGCTGGCAGACCATCACCTGGGACGAGGCCTTTGACCTCGTCGTGGAAGGCCTGGCCCGAACGCGCGAACAGCACGGCCCGAACGCCGTTGCGGTGTACCAGGGCAACCCCAATGTGCACAACTGGGGCAATGTCACCCACGGTCACCTGTTTTTCAGCCAGTTGAAGACGCGCTCGCGCTTCTCGGCCACCTCGGCCGACCAGTTGCCGCACCACGTCGTCGCGCACTGGTTGTACGGCCACCAGCTGGCCATCCCCATCCCCGACATCGACCGCACCCAGTTCATGCTGGTGCTGGGCGGCAACCCGTTGGCCTCCAACGGCAGCCTCATGACCGTGCCCGATGTGCGCGCCCGCTTCAAGGCCCTCAAAAGCCGTGGCGGCAAGCTGGTCGTGGTGGACCCGCGCCGCACCGAAACCGCGGCGATTGCCGACGAGCACCTGGCCATCGACCCGGGCACCGACGCCGCCTGGCTGCTCAGCCTGGTGCACACGCTGTTCGCCGAAGAACTGACCCAGCCCGGCGCGCTGGCGCCGCTGCTGGACCATGTCCAGGCCGTGCGCGATGCCGTCGCGCCCTTCAGCCCCGAGGCCACGGCCGCGTTGACCGGCATCGACGCGGCCACCACGCGGCGCATCGCCCGCGAGCTCGCTGCGGCGTCAAGCCAAGGCGGCGCGGTGGCCTATGGCCGCATGGGTGTGTCCACGCAGGCGCACGGTGTGGTCAGCCAATGGGCCATCCAGGTCATCAACCTGCTGACGGGCAACATCGACCGCGAAGGCGGTGCGCTGCTCACCAGCCCGGCGCTCAACCTCATTCAGATGAAGCTGATGGGCCCCGGCCACCTGGGCGCCTGGCGCAGCCGCGTGCGTGGCGCGCCCGAGTTCAGCGGCGAGCTGCCGGTGTCGGTGCTGGCCGAAGAGATGCTGACGCCGGGCCGCGGGCAGATCAAAGCGCTGCTGACGGCGGCGGGCAACCCCGTGCTGTCCACGCCGAACGGCCGCCAACTGGACGAAGCCCTGGCGAAGCTGGATTTCATGGTCGCCATCGATTTCTACGTGAACGAGACCACGCGCCACGCCGACGTCATCCTGCCGCCGACCTGCTTCGTCGAGCACGACCACTACGACCTCGTTTTCCTGCACCTGGCCGTGCGCAATGTGGCCCGCTACAGCGAGCCCATTGTCGAGCGCGCGCCCGGCACGCTGCACGACTGGGAGATCTACGCCGAGCTGGCGCAACGTTACGCCCGCCGCGTCTGGGCGCTGGAGCGCGGCGGCGTGGCATCGCGCCTGGCCGGCCTGCTGACCCGCGGGCTGATGAAGCGCCTGCCACCGCACCGCCTGCTGGCCATCGGGCTCAACCGCGCAGGTGCCTCGGCCCAGGGCCTGACGCTGGCCAAGCTGCGCGCCCACCCCGAAGGCATCGACCTGGGGCCGCTCAAGCCTTCCCTGGTGGCCAGCCTGACAGCACGCAAAAAGCGCATCGACCTCATGCCCGCGGGCATCCGCAGCGAACTGCCGCAGCTGGTGGCCGCGTTCACCGGGCCGGTCACGCCGCTGGCCAGCCCCTCGGGCCGACCCACGCTCAAGCTGATCGGCCGGCGCGACGTGCGCAGCAACAACTCCTGGATGCACAACAGCGAGCGCCTGGTCTCGGGCAAGCCGCGCTGCACCCTGTGGATGCACCCCGACGACGCCCTGCGCCACGCCGTGGCCGATGGCCAGACCGTCACCGTGGCCTCGCGCACCGGGCGCATCGCGGTGCCGGTGCACGTGAGCGCCGACATCCGCCCCGGCGTGGTCAGCCTGCCGCACGGCTGGGGCCACGACCGCGAAGGCGTGCAGATGGCGGTGGCGCAAGCCCACCCGGGCGCCAGCATCAACGACCTCACCGACGATCGCCTGACCGATCGCATTTCTGCCAACGCGGCTTTCAGCGCCGTGCCGGTCTGGATCGAGGCGGCCTGACCCACAATCCCCTTCCATGCGTGAACCCATGAGCGACCTCACCCTGGAAATCGCCGCCACCGCCGCCCGCATGGTGGTGGAAGAGGGCCTGGAATACGGCCCGGCCAAGCGCCGCGCCGTCAAGCAGCTCGGGCTGAACAGCCGCTCGGCCCTGCCCGACAACGGCGAGGTGGAAGACGCGGTGTTCGAGTACATCGGCCTGTTCTGCGCCGACACCCAACCCGCCGAGCTGCGCGCCCTGCGCGAGCTGGCGGCCCTGTGGATGCAGCGCCTGGCCGAGTTCCGCCCGCACCTGAGCGGCGCGGTGTGGCGCGGCACGGCCACCCGCCTCAACGACGTCCACCTGCAGCTTTACTGCGACGACAGCAAGTCGGCTGAGATCTTCTTGCTCGGCAAGGGCCAGGACTACGACGTGGGCAGCGTGCCCGGCCCGCGCGGCCAGGACGTGGACCGCCTGAGCCTGAGCGTGGCCTGCCCGGCACTGAACGAGTCCATCGGCCTGCACCTGACCATCCTCGATGCCGACGACCTGCGCGGCGCCCTCAAGCCCGACGCCCGCGGCCGCACCGAACGCGGCGACCTGGCCGCCCTGCAACGCCTGCTGGCCAGCGATGCGGCCGCATCGGCCTGAGCCCGACCACCGCCGCCCACCTTCAGCCCCTCGCGCCACAACGCACACCGCCACCCGATGAGCCCCACCCGCCCCCCAGCCTCGCCCCGCCCGGCAGCCACCTCAACCTCGGCGCCTACCGCTTCGGCCCAGCGCCAGCACGGCGAAGCCCGCCGCGCCGCGCTCATCGCCCTGGCCCTGGGGGCCACCGCGGCCGGCGCCTGGTTCGGCCTGCGCCGCCAGGGCTCGCCCGCGGCACCGACCGACGCCAGCAACAACGCGGCGACAGCCGGCACCGCAGCCAGCGCCCCCACCGACGCCGCCTCCGCCCCGCTCATCGCCGGTGATGTCCTGCAAGCCGGCTTCTGGGCCCAGCAGTTCGACACCCCCGCGGGCGGCAGCCTGACCTTGGCCCACCTGAAGGGCAAGCCGGTGCTGCTGAATTTCTGGGCGACGTGGTGCCCGCCCTGCGTCAAGGAAATGCCCGAGCTCGACCGTTTCCAGAGCGAATTCGCGTCCAAAGGTTGGCAGGTGCTGGGCCTGGCCATCGACGGCCCGACGCCCGTGAAAGAATTTCTGGCCAAAGTCCCTGTAGGATTCGGGATTGGCCTGGCGGGCTTCGGTGGCACCGAACTCGCCCAGGCCCTGGGCAACGCGGCCGGTGGCCTGCCCTTCTCCCTGCTGATCGACGCGCAAGGCCGCGTGCGCCACCGCAAGATGGGCGCCACCGACTTCGACGAACTGGCCGGCTGGGCCCGCGAGATCACACCCTGAGCCCGCACAAACATTTCCAGCAAATTTCAGGATTTGCGGCCATGTGCGGGTAAAATGCGCCTACGTTCATTTTCTGGGGTCATCTCATTGGTTGCGTTGTCAGATGCAGCCACACAGACGCCCCCCGACGCATGCAGATTCTCGTCCTCCATGGCCCCAACCTCAACCTGCTGGGCATCCGTGAACCGCAGGTCTATGGCGCCACCACCCTGGAGCAGATCAACACCGATCTGGTCGCCCACGCCGCCCGCCGTGGCGCAGCGCTGAGCACCTTCCAGAGCAACCACGAAGGCGTGCTCATCGACCGCGTGCAAGCCGCGCGCACCGACGGCACCCAGTTCATCGTCATCAACCCGGGCGCTTTCACGCACACCAGCGTGGCCCTGCGCGATGCCTTTGCGGGCGTGGCCCTGCCCTTCATCGAAGTGCACCTGTCCAACATCCACCGGCGCGAACCCTTCCGCCACCACTCCTATTTCTCGGACCTCGCCGAAGGCGTGATCCTGGGACTGGGCGCGGCGGGCTACCGCCTGGCCGTGGATGCCGCCCTGGACCGCCTGAACGCCCCTCAGAATCCCCCCCGCGGCTGAGCCCCGACGGACCACCTCCCGGACCGCCCGACCGCATCAACCCTTGCGCCACACGAGCGTCACCCGCTCGGCGCATTGCTGGAGAAAACCCATGGACCTGCGCAAACTCAAGACCCTGATCGACCTCGTGTCCGAGTCGAACGTGTCTGAACTGGAAATCACCGAAGCCGACGGCAAAGTCCGCATCGTCAAGGCCGGCGCCGCCCCCATCGTCATGCAAACGGTGGCCGCGCCCGCCGTCGCCACCCCTGCCGCGCCCGCTGCTGCCGCACCCGCCGCCGAAGCCCCGGCCGCACCGGTCGAGACCGGCCACGTCGTCAAGTCGCCCATGGTGGGCACCTTCTACCGCGCCTCCAGCCCGGGCGCCAAGGCCTTCGCCGACGTCGGCGACGTGGTCAAGGCCGGCCAGGCCGTCTGCATCATCGAAGCCATGAAGATCATGAACGAGATCGAATCGGACGTGGACGGCACCATCACCAAGATCCTGGTCGAGAACGGCCAGCCTGTCGAGTACGGCCAGCCTTTGTTCATCGTCGAATAAACGGGGGTCTTCATGTTCAAGAAGATCCTCATCGCCAACCGAGGCGAAATTGCCTTGCGCATCCAGCGCGCCTGCCGCGAGATGGGCATCCAGTCCGTCGTCGTCTATTCCGAAGCCGACCGCGACGCCAAGTACGTGCGCCTGGCCGACGAGGCCGTCTGCATCGGCCCGGCCCCGTCCGCGCAGAGCTACCTGCACATGCCGGCCATCATCTCGGCCGCCGAAGTGACCGACGCCGAAGCCATCCACCCCGGCTACGGTTTCCTCTCCGAGAACGCCGATTTCGCCGAGCGCGTCGAGCAGTCCGGCTTCGTGTTCATCGGCCCGACGCCCGAGTCCATCCGCATCATGGGCGACAAGGTCGCGGCCAAGCAGGCCATGATCAAGTCGGGCGTGCCCTGCGTGCCCGGCTCCGAAGGCGCCCTGCCCGATGACCCGAAAGAGATCATCAAGATCGCGCGCACCGTGGGCTACCCGGTCATCATCAAGGCCGCAGGCGGCGGCGGTGGCCGAGGCATGCGCGTGGTGCACACCGAAGCCGCGCTGATCCACGCCGTGCAGACCACGAAGGCCGAAGCGGGTGCCGCGTTCGGCAATCCCGAGGTCTATATGGAGAAGTTCCTGGAGCACCCTCGGCACATCGAGATCCAGATCATGGCCGACACGCACAAGAACGCCGTGTGGCTGGGCGAGCGCGACTGCTCCATGCAGCGCCGCCACCAGAAAATCATCGAAGAAGCGCCGGCCCCCGGCATCCTGCGCCGCGCCATCGAGAAGGTGGGCGAGCGCTGCGCCGCGGCCTGCAAGAAGATCGGCTACCGCGGTGCCGGCACCTTCGAGTTCCTCTATGAAAACGGCGAGTTCTACTTCATCGAGATGAACACGCGCGTGCAGGTGGAGCACCCCGTCACCGAGATGACCAGCGGCATCGACATCGTGCAGATGCAGATCCGCGTGGCCGCAGGCGAAAAGCTGCCCTTCACGCAACGCCAGATCGAGTCGCGTGGCCACTCCATCGAGTGCCGCATCAACGCGGAAGACCCGGTCAAGTTCATCCCCTCGCCGGGCCGCATCACGACCTGGCACGCCCCCGGCGGCCCTGGCGTGCGTGTGGACTCGCACATCTACACGAACTACTTCGTGCCCCCGAACTACGACTCCATGATCGGCAAGATCATCGTGCACGGCGACACCCGCGAGCAGGCCCTGGCCCGCATGCGGACCGCCCTGTCGGAGACGGTGGTCGAAGGCATCAACACCAACATCCCGCTGCACCGCGAGCTGATGGTGGACGCCAAGTTCATCGAAGGCGGCACCGACATCCACTACCTCGAAAACTGGATGGCAGCGCGCAAGCGTTGACCGAAGCGTTGACCGGCCTTTCGCCCCCACACGACCATGCTGTTTGAACTCACCCTGCTGGCCAAGGAAGCCGAAGTCGAAGCCTTGAGCGACGCGCTCATGGAGATCGAGGCGCTGTCGGTGTCGGTCGAAGACGCCGATGCCGACACCGAGCACGAAGAGGCCCTGTGGGGCGAGCCCGGCATGCCCGTGGCGCGCGAAGCCTGGCAACGCTCCACCGTCAAGAGCCTCTTTCCCACCGAGGCCGAGGCGCTGGACGCCGCCACGCTGATCCTGGCCCAGGACTGGGCCGGCGACATCCACGTCCAGGGCATCCAGCCCGTGGGCGAGCAGGACTGGGTGCGCCTGACGCAATCCCAGTTCCAGCCGGTGCCCATCACCGACACCTTCTTCATCGTGCCCACCTGGCACGAGGTGCCGGCCGCGGCGACCACCGTCATGCGCCTGGACCCGGGCCTGGCCTTCGGCACGGGCACCCACCCGACCACACGCATGTGCCTGAAGTGGATCGCGCAACACAGCGCGGCCTTCCAGGGACAGCGCGTGCTGGACTACGGCTGCGGCTCGGGCATCCTGGCCATTGGCGCCGCGCTGTTCGGCTCGGGCGTGGTGGACGCGGTGGACATCGACCCGGCCGCGGTGGAGTCCACGGTGGCCAACGCCGAAGCCAACCTGCAGCACCTGAAAACCGCCGACGGCCAGCTGCCCATCGTGGCGGGCCTGCCCGACCTGGTGGGCCAAGCGCAAGGCGCCTACCCCGTGGTGCTGGCCAACATCCTGGCCACGCCCTTGAAGATGCTGGCACCGCTGCTGGCAGGCCACCTCGCTGCGGGCGGCCACCTCGTGCTGGCCGGCATCCTGGCCCGCCAAGAGCAGGAGCTGAAAGATGCCTACGCCGAAGTGGGCCTCGCGTTGCAGGTTGCCAACGCAGAAGAGGGCTGGATCTTGATGACCGCCAGCAAAACGAAGCCCGAAACGATGGCATAAAGGCAGGCTATGAGCCTGGCCACCCGATGCACCCATTGCGGCACGATCTTCAAGGTCGTGCAAGACCAATTGAAGGTCTCGGAAGGCTGGGTGCGTTGCGGCCGTTGCCACGAAGTCTTCAACGCCCTGCCCGCGCTGTTCGACCTGGACAGCGAGGCACCGCCACCCCGGCGCACGGCGCCGCCGCCACCCCCGCCCCCTGCACCGGCTGAGCCCGAAGCAGCCCCGGAAGACGAGATCCCGTCCTGGACGACCACCCGGCCGACCGAGCTGGCACCGCCCACGCCCATCGGCGCGCACACGCCGCTGAGCGCGGCCGACCTGCACCTGGCCGCCACGCCCCTGCCCGCGGCCACCGACTTCGAGCTGGACACCTCGGTCCACGTGCCGATGAACGTGCCGTTGCAGGCGCCGCTGCAGGTGCCATTGAGCGAGCCGCGCCCCTGGGACGGCCCGCCGCCACAGGACGTGCCCGACACCGACGAGTCCGACGCGCTGGACTCGCGCTACCTCATGCCCTCGCAGGACGGCCCACGCCAGGTCAAACGCCGCCCCCAGGGCCCGGAGTTCGCCGACGCGCAGTTCCCCAACGACGCCATGATCGACGCCGAGGAAGACTGGGCGCTCGACAGCATCCCGGCAGAACTGCCCCCCGAGCCCGCACCGCCCGCGCCGCCATCCCGCAGTCTGCCTCCAGCCGCGACCACCCCGGTGCCTTTGCCCACGGCCGCCCCCCTGCCCTCTGCGAGCCTGCTCAGGTCGCCCAGCGGCCCCGGCCCAGGCTCCGCCACCCCGGCCATGCGCACCGCCGATGCCGAGGACGACCCCAGCATCCCCACGACCCTGCCCTCGCGCTTCGGCGAGGACTTCGTGCGCGAGCAGGTACAACCCCCGCCCAGCAAGCGCCAGGGCCGCTCCGGCACGCGCGGGCGCGACCCCGCCACCCAGGCGCCCGAGTTCGTCAAGCGCGCCCAGCGCCAGGCTTTCTGGCGCCACCCGGCCACGCGCGGCGTGCTGCTCACGGTGCTGCTGGGCCTGACGCTCGGCTTGGGCCTGCAGCTCGCGCACCAGTTCCGTGACCTCATCGCCGCCTACCACCCCGACGCGCGCCCCTTGCTGCAAGCCTGGTGCGACCAGGTCGGCTGCAAGATCGCCCCGCCGCTGCGCCTGGAAGTGCTGCAGGTGGACAGCGCCACTTTGCTGCGCACGGCGTCAGAGGGGCCCGACCGCTACCGCCTGACCGTGTCGGTGCGCAACCGCAGCGACATCGGCGTGGCCTGGCCGCACATCGACCTCAGCCTCACCGACGACAGCGGCAGCGTCATCGCCCGGCGCGCTTTCCAGGCCTCAGACGCCCGCGTGGTGCGCGGCGAAGGCCCTGCCCAATCCCTCACGCCGACGCCCGAGGCCGTGCCCACTCAGCAAAGCACCACGCTGCAATGGTCGCTGCGGCTCGACGGGCTGACCCCCGCCGGCTACACGGCCGAACTGTTTTACCCCTGACTGCGCTGCGGCGCACACCAACAACAAAGGCACCCCCATGTCCGTGCTCATCTGTGGCTCCCTGGCCTTCGACACCATCACCGCCTTCCCAGGCCGTTTCGCACAGCAGATCCTGCCCGAGCAGGTGCACATCCTGAACGTGTCTTTCCTGGTGCCCACCCTGCGCAAGGAATTCGGCGGCTGCGCCGGCAACATCGGCTACAGCCTGCAGCAGCTCGGTGGCGAGCCCCTGGTCATGGCAGCCCTTGGCAAGGACGGCGCGCTGTACCGCAACCACTTCGAGCAGCTCGGCATGAGCCTCAAGCACGTGCTCACGGTGGAAGACGACTACACCGCCCAGGCCATGATCATCACGGACCAGGACAACAACCAGATCACCGCCTTCCACCCCGGCGCCATGGGCCAGGCCCACCGCCTGAAGATCGAGGCCGACCCCTCGGTGACCCTGGCCATCGTCTCGCCGGACGGCCGCGACGCCATGATCCAGCACGCCGAACAGCTGCGCGCTGCCAACATCCCCTTCGTCTTCGATCCGGGCCAGGGCCTGCCCATGTTCGATGGCGCGGACCTGCACCGTTTCATCTCGCAAGCCACCTGGGTGGCCGTCAACGACTACGAAGGCAAGATGCTGGCCGACCGCACTGGCAGCAGCCTGGCCGACCTGTCGAAGTCGCACCTGCAAGGCCTGATCGAGACCCTCGGCGCCGACGGCTGCAATGTGTACGTCCAGGGCGTGAAAACGCACGTGCCCGGCGTCAAGGCCGAGGCCGTGATCGACCCCACCGGCTGTGGCGACGCCTTCCGCGGCGGCCTGCTCTACGGCCTGTCCAAGGGCTGGGACCTGGTCAAGGCGGTGACCCTGGGCAACCGCATCGGCGCCATCAAGATCGCCGTGGCCGGCCCGCAGAACTACACCCTGGACCGCGCCGCACTCGGCGTCTGAGGCCGCCATGCGCCAGCCCAGGTCCGCCGCATCCGCGCTCGCGGCCACCTTCGCCCTGATCGCCACGCTCGCACTGGCGTCCACCGGCCAGGCCCACGCGGGCTGGCTGAGCGGCATCGGGCTGGGCTCGGCTGCCTCGGCCAGCGCCGATGGCCTCACGCTGGCGACCTGGAACGTCGAATGGCTGATGACGCCCCAGACACGCACCGCCCTGGGCGCCACCTGCACCGCCCAGCAACCGCGCAGCGACCAGCGCGCCTTGCCCTGCACGCCCGGGCGCACGCCGCCCCCTGAGCGCACCGCCGCCGATGTCGATGCCTTGGCCCGCACCGCCCAGGCCTTGCGCCACGCGCACGGCGTGGACGTCGTCGCTTTGCAGGAGGTCGATGGCACCGAGGCCGCCAGGCAGGTGTTCCGCCAAGGCTGGCGTCTGGACTGCTTCGTGCAGCGCCAGCACCCGCAGAAGGTGGGGTTCGCCATCCGCGACGGCATCCCCTACCGCTGCAACGGCGACCTGCAAGCGCTGGATGTCGATGGCGGCACGCGCAGCGGCGCCGACGTGACGCTGTGGCCCGGCACGCGCCAGGAAGTCCGCTTGCTGTCCGTGCACCTGAAAAGCGGCTGCTTCACCGGCAAGCTGGACCGCAACTTCCCGCCGTGCGCGCGGCTGCGCCAGCAGGTGCCCGTGGTGGAAGCCTGGGTGGACCAGCGCGTGCGCGAGGGCGTGGCCTTCGCGCTGCTGGGCGACTTCAACCGCCACCTCGACAAGGACGCCCGCTACCCCGCCGGCCCCGACGAAGCCGCCCCCTTCAACCTGATCCAGGCCTGGAGCGACCACAACCCACCGGGCGCCGAACTGCTGCGCGCCACCGAGGGCGAGCGCTACATCGGCTGCGACGCCGAGGACCGCCACAAGCAGTACATCGACGACATCCTCATCGACCGCAAACTGGCCGACCGGCACAAAAACAGGCGCTTTGCGCGCCTGCCGTTCGATGCCGGAGACCTGGGCCGGACGCTGTCCGACCACTGCCCCGTCATCTGGTCACTCAAGCCCTGATTCGGTCTTGATCAGGCCTTGCCCTGCGAAGCCACGGCCGCAGCCGCCTTGGCCGCCGCTTCGGCATCGCCCAGGTAGTAGCTCTTGATCGGCTTGAGGTCGGCGTCGAGCTCATAGACCAGCGGGATGCCGTTGGGGATGTTCAGGCCCACGATGTCGGCGTCGCTGATGTTGTCGAGGTACTTGATCAGGGCGCGGATCGAGTTGCCGTGCGCGGCGATCACGATGCGCTGGCCCGACTTGATCGCCGGGGCCATGGCCTCGTTCCAGAACGGCAGCACGCGGGCCACGGTGTCCTTGAGGCACTCGGTCAGCGGGATCTGCTCGGGCGAGAGCTTGGCGTAGCGGATGTCCTGGCGCTGGCCGCGGGGGTCGTTGGCCTCCAGCGCGGGCGGCGGGGTGTCGTAGCTGCGGCGCCAGACCAGCACCTGCGCGTCGCCGTACTTCTTGGCGGTCTCGCCCTTGTCCAGGCCCTGCAGGCCGCCGTAGTGGCGCTCGTTGAGGCGCCAGTCCTTGACGACGGGCAGCCAGCTGCGGTCCATCTCGTCGAGGCAGTGGTTCAGGGTGTGGATGGCGCGCTTGAGCACCGAGGTGTAGGCGATGTCGAACTCGTAGCCCTCGGCCTTGAGCAGCTTGCCCGCCGACATGGCTTGCGAGACGCCGGTGGGGGTCAGCTCGACGTCGGTCCAGCCGGTGAAGCGGTTTTCCAGGTTCCAGGTCGATTCGCCGTGGCGGATCAGCACGAGCTTGTACATGGTGAGGTCTCGGTCGGTGTGGATGTCAGCCCGCGATTTTATAATCCCTGCAGCCTCTCAACGATCCCACTGCGGCCCACCCCTGGCCGCCGCGAAAGACCTGCGCATGAATTTCTCCAGCTTCCTTGCCGACAACTGGTACTGGGCCGTGGCCGCTGCCGCCTCGGGTGGCCTGCTGCTGTGGCAACAATTGCAGGAAGCCACCGTCTCGGGCGGCCTGTCGCCGGCCCTCGCCGTTCAACTCATCAACAAGGAGCGCGCCCAGGTCATCGACGTGTGCGAGCCGGCCGAGTTCGCCGCAGGCCACGTGACCGGCGCCAAGAACGTGCCGCTGGGCGAGATCGCCGCGGGCAAGGGCCTGCCGGGCAACAAGAAGCTGCCCCTGGTGGTGGTGTGCGCTTCCGGCCAACGCTCGGCCAAGGCCGTGACCCAGCTCAAGGGCATGGGCTACGAGAACGCCCAGCCGCTGTCGGGCGGCCTGAAGGCCTGGCGCGCAGCCAACTTGCCGGTCGAGAAGGCCTGACCCTCGCGCGGCACAACACGACACGCGCGAAACGCCCCGTGCAGCCTGCACGGGAGCCCCCACACGCCGGGCGGGCATCCCGCAGGCCGGACAATCCGGTTTCGATCCATTCCTCAGGGCGCTCAGCCCCGCACCGACATGACCGCCGTCAAGATGTACACCACCCAGGTCTGCCCCTACTGCCAGCGGGCCAAGATGCTGCTCAAGCAGCGCGGGGTCGAGGCCATCGAGGAAATCCGCATCGACCTGGACCCGGTCCAGCGCGACCACATGATGGCCGTCACCGGCCGGCGCACCGTGCCGCAGATCTTCATCGGTGAGACCCACGTCGGGGGCTGCGACGACCTCATCGCCCTGGACCAGCGCGGCGAACTGACCCCCCTGCTGCAGGGTTGAGCCTCCGCTTCGTCCGACAACACCGCTGGCATTGCCCCAGCGCCGTGCTGGGTTAACCCCCACAAGCCCCTCCCGCACGCCGATGTCGCCCCCTTGTTCACGGGGGCGACGAACGGCGCATGCCGACGCCCACATCGCCTGACAAATGCGAAGCCTCAATGAGATTTGTCAATCCACGAGGATTTGATCGGGTGAATATTGACAATCATCAGGAACGAATATCTCCTCCATGGCGCGAACGGCGTTTGTGCATTTGACACCTGACGCAGCCGACCATAGTCTTGGCTTGCCTGACGGGCATTGACCGACGGAATACCTGCCAGGCACCACGACAGCTGCGACCCGCAGATGCCATTTGTTTTCCAGGCTGTATTTGGAATCAAATCAAACGCACGGAGAATCTCATGACTTTCGAAACAAGCAAGCAATTCAAGAAATCCATCCTGGCCCTGGTGGGTGCCGCCTGCCTGAGCGCTGCCAGCCTCGCGCACGCCGACACCACTTTGACCGACAACTTCACGCTGGCCGACCTGGTGATCAACAAGCGTTCGTTGATCGTGGGCGACAAAGAGTTCAGCAACTTCGACTGGCACGCCAACGGCTTCTTCAACGACGCCACCGGCCAGCTGTGGGGTGATCTGGACCTGGCCGCGCACATCAACGTGCACGGCGAAATCACCAACAGCGGCAACTACGGCCTGGACTTCACCGGCCCGCTGCAAGCCCACCCCGGTGACTCGGCCTCGGCCCAGCTGACCTACACGGTGAGGGTGCTCAACCCCAGCTTCTACCTGTCGGACTTCCACCTCGACGGCGACCCGCTGGTGTCCGGCCCGAACGGCCAGGCCGTGGTGCGCGAATCGGTCAGCGACCTCACCAACACCCTGATCCCGCTGAACCCGGTGGGCCCGCTGGAAGTCAGCCAGTACGCGCCGGGCGCTTCGGTCTTCAACGATGTGGCTTTCACCCAGCCGGGCTTGTTCCCCAAGGTGGCCGAAATCGAAACGACCCTCCTGCTGAGTGCGACCATCCCTGGCACCAACGCCTCGGTGCTGCACTTCCAGGAAAGCTTCTCGCAGGCCGTGCCCGAGCCTTCGACCTACGCGCTGGCCCTCGTGGGCATCGCTGGTCTGGGCCTGGCGCGTCGCCGCGTCCTGCGCCAAGCCGCCTGACCTGATCGCCTGAGCGGGCTGCGCCAAGCTGGCGCAGCTTGCGCATCGCCAGCCGCAAGCACCGGGTCGTGGTCGCCACGCCGGGTGCTTGCGGCCGTCAGTCCATGCCCTGGGAGATGCGCTCCAGCCCAGGCAGTTCGCAGGCCAGCACGCCGCTGCGCTCGGCCACCAGGCCGCTGCGCTTGAACGCGGCCATGGTGCGGCTGACGGTTTCCGGCGTGAGGTCCAGCAGCGAGGCCATGTCCTCGCGCGACATCGTCTGGCAGGTGTGGGTGACGTGCTCGCGCGCCAGGTGCAGCAACAGGCGGGCCAGGCGCACACGGGCAGGCCCGGTGCAGAGTTCGGAGATGACGGCATCGGCCTCGTCGGCGTTCGCCTGCCAAAGCTGCATCAAGGCCATGTGCAGGTCGGCGTCGTGCAAGGTGACCTCGTTGACGGCATCGGCAGGGATCTCGCACAACTGAACGCGCCCCAGGCAGGTGGCCGTGTGGTGGTAGTGGATGTCGCTGAGCACCTCCAGCCCGAACACCGCACCCGCTTGCAACACGCGCACCACCCTGGTGTGGCCGTCGGGCGTGCTGACCTCCAGTTTCAGCGCCCCTTTGCACACGGAATACACCGCTTTGCCGCGCATGCCTTTTCGGCAAATGACCTCGCCAGGCGCGCAGGTGCGCTGGTGGGTGGATTGCTGCACGTCGGTGGCCGATTTGCGCCAGACACGCCCGAACATCCCGCTTTGACAAACCGGGCAAAGCCGGACCGACAAACCCGCAAGCGGCTGATTTTGAACCGCCCACATTCCCTGGTGTGGCATCGTTGATTTTCCAAAAATGATATTTATCACAAGCCCAGCATTTGGGATTGGCCGCAAGACCGCAAATGGCATCGGCCTCATGTAAGCACGGGTGGCGGGTTTTGACAATGCCCCGCAGCGCACGGATGGACGCGCGTGCGCCAACCCGGTCGCGCCGTGACAGTGGCGTCATCTGGCTGGGTCATAATTCGCCGCAATCTCCCACGAACTGCCTTACCTCCAAGGCCACCGCAAGGACCCCTCATGAGCGAACAGAACCTCCAGCCTTCCTTCAGCATCCAACGCATCTACCTCAAGGACCTGTCGCTGGAGTTGCCCAACGCCCCCCAGATCCTGCTGGAACAAGGCCAGCCCCAGGTGGACGTGCAGCTGAACCTGCACGCCGAGCCCGTGGTCGAAGGCATCTATGAAGTCGCCGTGACCGCCACCGTGACCGCCAAGGTCAACGACAAGGTGCTGTTCCTGGTGGAAGCCAAGCAAGCCGGCCTGTTCGAGATCCGCAACGTGCCGGAAGACCAGCTGCAGCCGATCATCGCCATCGCCTGCCCGCAAATCGTCTATCCCTACCTGCGCGCCACCGTGGCCGACACGCTCAACCGCACCGGCTTCCCGCCCGTGCACCTGACCGAAGTCAACTTCCAGGCCATGTACGAGTCGCAGCTGCAGCAAGCCGCTGCCGCACAGCAAGTCCAGGCTTCCTGATCCTGCGCAGCGGATGAGCCGTCACCTCACGGTGCTGGGCGCTGGCGCCTGGGGCACGGCATTGGCCATCACTGCCGCGCGCCAGAGCGTGGCCGTGCAACTGTGGGCGCGCGATGCCGCTCAGGTGGCCGAGATGCAGGCGCAGCGGTGCAACACCCGCTACCTGCCCGAGGCCGCCTTCCCCGACAGCCTGGCGCTGACGGCCGATTTCGACGCGGCCGTGGCGCATGCGCACGGTCAGGGCGGGCTGGTCATTGTCGGCACGCCGATGGCGGCCCTCGCCGACATCCTGCAGCGCCTGCCTGAGCACGTGGCCACGCTGTGGCTGTGCAAGGGTTTTGAGAAGGGCACGGGCCGGCTGGGCCACGAAATCGCCCGCGCGGTGCGCCCGCAGGCGCGCAGCGGCGTGCTCTCCGGCCCCAGCTTCGCCAAGGAAGTGGCCCTGGGCCAGCCGACGGCTTTGGTCGCGGCCAGCACCGACAACGCGCTGGCCGAGCAGGCCGTCGATGTGTTCCACAGCGACGCCTTGCGCGTCTATACCTCCAACGACCCAGTGGGCGTGGAAGTGGGCGGCGCCGTCAAGAACGTGCTGGCCATCGCCACGGGCATCGTCGATGGCATGGATTTGGGCCTGAACGCCCGCGCCGCCCTCATCACCCGCGGCCTGGCCGAAATGACCCGCTTGGGCGTGGCCCTGGGCGCGCGCCCCGACACCTTCATGGGCCTGTCGGGCCTGGGCGACCTGGTGCTGACCTCCACCGGCGCGCTTTCGCGCAACCGCACCGTGGGCTTGCAGCTGGCCACGGGCAAGCCGCTGGCGCAAATCCTACAGGAGCTCGGTCACGTGGCCGAAGGCGTTTATTCGGCCGCCACCGTGTGGCAACGTGCCCAGACGCTGGGCGTGGCCATGCCCATCACCGAGGCGGTGGTGGCGGTGCTGGAAGGGCGGCTGAGCCCGGCCGAGGCCGTGGGTGCGCTGATGCGCCGTGGGGCCAAGGCTGAAGGGTGAGGGCTGAAAGCTGAGGCGCTTCGGGCTGATCAGGCCCCGCCGGCGTAGCCGTTCTGGCGCCAGGCCTCGAACACGGCCACGGCCACCGCATTGCTCAAGTTCAAACTTCGCTGCCCTTCGCGCATGGGCAGGCGCACGCGCTGTGCGGTCGGGAAGGTCTCGCGCAACCCGGGCGCCAGGCCCGCGGTTTCGCTGCCGAACACCAGCCAATCACCCGCTTGCCATTGCACCTCGCCGAAGGGCCGGCTGCCGCGCGTGGTGAAGGCGAACAGGCGGCTCGCGTCGGGCTGGGCCGCATCCAGAAACGCCTGCCAGCTGGCGTGGCGCTTGACGGCGGCGTGCTCGTGGTAATCGAGGCCAGCGCGGCGCAGCAGCTTGTCGTCCATCGAAAAACCCAGGGGCTCGATGAGGTGCAGCTCGCAGCCGGTGTTGGCCGCCAGGCGGATGACGTTGCCGGTGTTGGGCGGGATCTCGGGCTGGACCAGGACGATGCGGAACATGGGGCGCGATTATGCAGACTGCTTGAACGCCATGATCGCTTGGTTGCGCAGGGTGCGCAGCAAGGACAGGGTGCGCTCGTCGGGCTGCAGGCTGCCAGCGGCCGCCTTGTCCGCATAGATGAGGCCGATGACGCGGTCGGGCTGGCCGGCGCGCTTGAGCACCAGGGGCAGCAGCAGGAAGGTTTGCGCGTCGATGTGGGTGGTGAACCAGCGGGGCAGCAGGCGCGCCACCGCGGGCAGCCGCGCATCGGCGATCAGGGTGTCGGCGTTCTTCAGGCTGACCGCGGTGAACAGGTCGGGCGGGGCGCCAGGTGACACGCTCAGCGGCACATGGAAGGCGGCTTTGAGGAGTTCCGCGCCCTCGCCCAGGCCCATGCGGCCTTGCAGCTCGCCGGTGCGGGCATCGCGCAGGCAGAACACGACGCGGCGGGCGTCGAGGCCGCGGTAGAGGGTCTCCAGCACCATGTGCAGCACGCTTTGCAGGCTGAAGGCTTCGACCAGGGTGTTGGTGATGTCCTGGATGCCGCTGGTGAGGATCTCGGTGGGGCTCAGCGCGGGGGCGCCCAACTCACCCGCCCCCAGGTCGGTGAAGCCGGGCTCGGCCAGGTCGATGTCGAGACCCGCGCTGCTGGCGGTGCCCGCTGTGTCGCCCGCTGTGGTGCCAACCGCATCAGGGGCATCGACGTAGTAGGTGTCGAGCAGGCGCTCGGCCGGGGAGGATGCCGGCACCGTCAGATTGAGCGCCGCGGTGAGCTCGCTCAGGCGCTTGCGCGCGCGCCCGGCCGCATCCTGCAGGGCCTGGGGCGCGAGGTCGAGGGCGCGGGCATGGCTGCGTTGCAAGCGCAGCAGGGCATCGCCCAGCTCAGGCGGCGGCGTGTGCAGCATGGCGTCGGTGGCGGCTTCGGCCAGGCTGGCCAGCCAGTGCAGGCGCTCGGGCGTGCCGGTCAGGGAGTGCACGGGCAAGGCCCCTTGCGGCGCGCGCATGCAGGCCCGCAAGGCCTCGGGCAGGCTCCATTGCGCCCCGATGGCATCGGCCAGCTCGTCCAGGCGCACGCCCAGCACCTGCTGCGCGGCTTGGGCCTCGCTGGGCGCGGGCGGTGGGGCGCGCATCAGCCCGCGCATCTGTTCGGCGTCTTCGGGCAGGTAAAACGCCACGAGCAGCCAACCCAGGCGGCGGAACAGCGTGCCCACGAAGGCTTCTTCGGCCTCGCCCGGGGTGGCGCCCAACTCGCTGGCCAGGGTGCCGGCCATGACGGTGTGCAGGAACGCTTCCTTCAGTTGCAGGGCGTGGACCTGGTCGTGCATGTGGTCGAGCAGCACCAGCGACAGGGCCAGGTTGCGCACGCCCGCCACGCCGATGAGGCTGACCGCGCGCGACACGGTGCGGATGGGGTCGGTGCCGGCGCGGCGGTAATGGGCGGTGTTGACGACGCGCAGCAGCTTTTGCGTGAGGGCCACGTCCTGCAGGATCTCGTCACACAGCGTGTGCAAGCTCTCGCTGTCGGACTCCGACAAGGCCTGCACGCGGCTGATGGATGCCGAGAGCGCCGGGAAGTCCTGCTTGCTGCGCATGCGCCGCAGGAGGTAGTCCAGCGTCAGGCGGGCGTCGGTGTCTGTGTCTGTGTCGGTCGCGGAAGCAGAGGCCGGCATGCCCACTCCTGATTTAATGTGCGAAGTCCAGAACTTGCGCCAATTCTGCGCTGGCGTTGCGCCGATTGTGCGCCGACCCTTTGCCCAGCCGCCAGCCCCCATGCGCTTGACCGACGCCCCAGCCCCCGCATCCGTGACTTTCTGGCAGGCCTTTCGCTTCTGGCTGCGCCTGGGCTTCGTCAGCTTCGGCGGGCCGGCCGGGCAGATCGCCATCCTGCACGAGGAGTTGGTGGTGCGCAGGCGCTGGCTGTCGGAGCGCCGCTTCCTGCACGCGCTGAACTACTGCATGGTGCTGCCGGGGCCGGAGGCACAGCAGCTGGCCACCTACATCGGCTGGCTGATGCACCGCACCTGGGGCGGCATCGTGGCCGGTGCGCTGTTCGTGCTGCCCTCGCTGGCCATCCTGATCGGGCTGTCGTGGGTGTACGTGGCCTTCGGGCAGGTGCCCTGGGTGGCCGGTGTGTTCTACGGCATCAAGCCGGCGGTGGCGGCCATCGTGCTGCAGGCGGCCCACCGCATTGGCTCGCGCGCTTTGCGCAACCGGGTGCTGTGGGCGATCGCAGCAGCGTCCTTCATCGGCATCGCGGTGCTGCGCCTGCCCTTCCCCCTGATCCTGGCGCTGGCCGCGGCAGCCGGGGCCTTGGGTGGCCGCATGGCGCCCGACGTGTTCATGGCGGGCGGTGGCCATGGCAGCGCAGGCACCGACATCGGCCCCACCGTCATCGACGACGATGGCCCGCGGGCCGAGCACACGGTGTTCCGCTGGCCGCGCCTGCTGGCCGTGCTGGGTGTGGTGCTGGGCCTGTGGCTGGCACCGATGGCCTGGATGGTGGCGGAGCTGGGCTGGGCGCACACCTACACGCAGATGGGCTGGTTCTTCACCAAGGCCGCGTGGATGACCTTCGGCGGGGCGTATGCCGTGCTGCCCTACGTGGTGCAAGGCGCGGTGGAACACTTCCACTGGCTGAGCCCGCTGCAGATGATGGACGGTCTGGCGCTGGGCGAGACCACGCCCGGCCCGCTGATCATGGTGGTGGCCTTCGTGGGTTACGTGGGCGCGCACACGCAGGCTCTGTTGGGAGCGGACGCGCCCTTCCTGGCCGGCGCGCTGGGCGCCGCGCTGGTCACGTGGTTCACCTTCTTGCCCTCGTTCCTGTTCATCCTGGCGGGCGGCCCGCTGGTGGAGTCGAGCCGCCACGAGGTGCGCCTGACGGCACCGCTGACGGCCATCACGGCCGCGGTGGTCGGCGTGATCCTCAACCTGGCCTTGTTCTTCGGCGTGCACGTGCTGTGGCCGCAGGGCTTCGGGCATGGCTTGCAGGACGCCCTGGGCCGACTGGACCTGCCGGCGGCCGCACTGAGCGTGGCCGCGGCCGTGGCGCTGTTCCGGTACAAGCGCTCGGTGATGCAGGTGATCGGGGGGGCGGCCTTGGCGGGGCTGGCGCTCAGGCTGGGGGGAATGGCTTGAGCCAGAAAAAAGCCCCGAGCGTTTCCGCTGAGGGCTTGATTCACTTGGGTTTTCTTGGCGCGCCCGGCTGGGATCGAACCAGCAACCCCTGCCTTCGGAGCGCCATTTCCGACTGCGATGGACACTGAAAACATCGCAAAATCAACAACTTAGTACAGCAGGGTAGACCCCAGTATACCGGTGTTTCCCGGGTCAACTGTCGGAAAACTGTCGGAGCGCCAAGATCTCCGACACCCGGACTGACGCTAGATCACTTGCTTCACTTGCTGCGTTTATTGCACTTATGGATTAAAGTGCCGATATCGAACAGACAGCCTTGAGGCCTCCACCGGAGGCACACAGATGGCTGCACCGGAGGTCCGAATGTCAACACTAGAGCGCAACGGAGAGATCATGCCCCCGGTCATGTCTGCTCAAGACGCAGAGATGGCCCGCGCTGCACAGCGGTGCATCATGGCCGCCCTGGACCATTCCAGGGCAGCCTCGATCATGCTGACCGATGATGAAGGCAATCAGCCCGTCATCCAGGTCCCGCCACAGGCCCTCAAGGTCATTGCGCAGGTTCTCGGCGCCATGAGCGAGCGTCGCCCCATTGTGGTCATGCCGTCCAAGCAGGAAGTCTCGACCGTGGAGGCGGCCAATTTTCTGAACGTCTCGCGTCCCTTCGTCATCAAAGAGATCGAGCAAGGACGGCTGCCCTACCGGATGGTGGGCACCCATCGCCGCATCGCGTTCAATGACCTGATGCAATACGCCGAGAAGATGCGCGCATGCCAACAGTCCGCGCTGGATCGCATGGCTGAGAACGCCCACGAACTGGGCCTGGACTACTGATGGCAGGACACGCACGCTACACGGCAGTGCTGGACGCATGCGTGCTGTACCCGATGGCTTTGTCAGATGCACTGATGAGCCTCGCGTCCAAAGGACTGTTTGCGGGGAAATGGACGACGAGGATTGAGGATGAGTGGATTCGGAACCTGGAGGAGCAGCGACCCGATCTGATTGGACTGCTGACCACCCGGCGTGATGCGATGCGGGATGCTGTCCTGGACTGGGAGGTTCAAGAAGCGTCCTGGCAGGCACTGGCGCCTTCGCTGGTGCTGCCGGACCCCGACGATGTGCATGTGCTCGCTGCGGCTATCGCTGGGCATGCCGACTGCATCGTGACAGCCAACCTCAAAGACTTCCCTACCGAGCGCGTAGAACAGTTCGGTATCGAGGTCATTCACCCAGACGACTTCATCGTCAAGCAACTGGACCTCGACCTGTTCGCCGCTTTGGCCGCGTTCCGCGAAATGCGCGCACGCTGGCGACGCCCCAACGCGACGCCTGAAGAGTTCGCTCAGGCCATGGAGAAAAATGGACTGGTCGTAACGGCGGAAAGACTGCGGCAGGCTCTCAGCTTGCTGTGAGCACGGTGGTCAGCACCGCCCGTTCCTGCGCTCGATCTCCTCGCGCTTCGTGAGCCGGCCCGTCCGACGTACTGTGGGCTCGTTCCCGCCGGGAGATCCGTCGATAAACTCCGCAAGATCTTGCAGGCGCACAAACCTGCGACCACCGCGCTTGATGGTCTTGAGTTGGCAGCGTCCCAGGCTGATCTGATTGCGCAAGGTCTGGACAGCAACGCCGCTTATGCGCGCTGCGTCCTTCAGGCAGATCAGCGCGGGTTGGCCTTGTCGCTGGAGCAGCTCAAGGGTTGTGGGCTGCACAACAGTCAGGCGATCGTGAGGGTACATGTTGGGTCTCCGAGTCTTCGATGCCCCTCAGTCTAGAAAATTGACCCCCGTATAAAATTCACTATTTGCAGCAGTCAACGCCCCTGGGCAAGCACCTTGGCCACCTCACGAATGCGGCGCTCGAAAGCGGCTTTCTCGTGCTCGGTGGCGGTGCTACCAGCCGACTTGAGTTCGCGAGCCAGGGTGGTGGTCAGTTGTTCGCGGTAGGCGTTCAGCCATGTTTTGACGCTGGTGTCGACGTCGTCCCAGATGTCGCGAGCGGCGGGCACGCTGGCCGCGTCCTCGGCCCCAGGCTGAGTTCCAGCATTTGGCCCGGCATACGACAGCATGCTGCCCAGCTTGCCACCCGACACCGGCAGGGCCACGGTGCGCACCCATCAACGGCAGGCACCTTGGTGGTGACAGGCAATTCGGTCAACTTCAGCGACTGGAGGGCCGCATCGACTGCGGCCACTTCTTTGGTCAGCTTCCCCAAGTAAGGGTGCATCCAAGCGCCGACGACGTGCGCCGCATGCAGGTTCCGACTTTCGCGCTCCTGGTCGTCATCGATGTCTTCTTCAACGGCCCGACGAGCTGCCAGCACTTCACTTGTCTGAGTTTGCTCCTGCGCAACAAGGCCCGCTTTGAAGCGCAGCCAGCTGTCCGCGAAGGTGACCGGGCTGGACAGCAAACGCTTGCGCAGCACCTCGATGGCAAAGTTCAGCACGGAGCGCACTTCAGGGGCAGCCAAGATCTGGCGCTTGAGGGCCGCGCAGAACGCTCGCACCGCCACGGCCAGGTCTTTCTCAGCCCGCATCATGTAAAGCGGCATTGGCTTCAGATTGCGCGTGGCAAAGCGAGGCGGCCGTCCGGCGTCTTTGTCTTGCGTGTTGATCTCGCTCTTGAGACGGCGGATCAGCACGTCGCCGATCATGGCGCGCTCTTTTTCGGTGAAGGCGGGCGTGCGCGTGAACCGCACGGGATCCAATTGCTCCAGGAGGCCGGAGAAGCAGCGCGTGTGACCGTTGTGCGGGGTCGCCGTCAAAAACAGGCGGTGCTCGAACCACGGTGTCAGCAGGCGTAGCATTTCTGCCAGGTCACTGTCCTCGCCGAAGTTGGACGGCATCAGGTTGTGCGCTTCGTCAACGATGAGCAGATCCCAAGGCAATTGGGCGCCCTGCTGGGTCTGCGTGGACCGGCAGTTGGCGATGAACTGCTCCAGCACGTCTGGCTGGCGCAGGTAGTGGTACGAGGTGATGATGCGGGGCAGCGCGCGCCAGGGGTTGGCGTCCAGCCCCATTTCTTTCTGCAAGCGATGCGTGGCCGCCTTGTCCACGATGTCAAAGCCCAGAGAGAACTTCTCTTCCATTTCTTGCTGCCACTGGGTGCGCAGCGAGGCCGGGGTGATGATCAACACGCGCCGGATCCGGCGCTTGCGCACCAACTCTGCCAGGATCAGACCAGCTTCGACCGTCTTGCCCAAGCCCACGTCGTCGGCCAGCAGCAGGGACACACGTGGCATGCGCATGGCGCGAGCCAGCGGCACCAACTGGAAGTCATCGGCACTGACAGCGCCATAAACTGGAGCAGTGGGGACCGACTCAGCCTGGCGATCAGGGTCTTCTGGCGAGAGGAAGGGCGTGATGGCTGTCCAGCGCGTGGCACGCTGGAGCGACAAGAATTCGGCCATCTTCATGGGGGCTTCCACATCGACCTTGGGCAACGCGTTGGGCTCCAGCACCACTGGCCCACGCTCGCGTTCCCACAACACGGTCTCTTCGGGTTCGCCATCGGCATCGCTGAACTCGATGGTGACCAAGTGGAGCAGCTCCGATGTCTTGGAGGCAGCAAATGGCTCGACGGCGGAGATTACGCCGCGCCGATTGCGCACAGTTGCCAGCATCCCTACCCTAGGAACTGAAATCTTTTCAATATTCACAGCTAAGGAAGGTCTGCACAAATGAGCGCCGACCATGGTTGGGTGTGCTGAGATGACCGCAATGGCGGCTGGACGCACCTTTGGCAGGCGTTTTGG
>NZ_SNXW01000014.1 GCF_004362855.1 Aquabacterium commune | reverse complement strand
GAAAGTCAATGAAATCAACGGTCTACCCAGACCACCCCCGCGCCAGTGCTAGCTTTGCGTACCGTCACTTATTGCACTGAAAACGAGGAGACCCCGAAATAGCACATAAGCCAAAAAGTAATAAGGCGTGCCGTCTTTATTCCTATATGCCGGCTATGAACTGAGCTCGGCATCCCACCTGATCCTGTGGGCAACCTGCGTGGCATCGTGCCGCGCATCATCTTCACTGTGGACGTAAATGCTGGTTGTGCTGATGGTGGCGTGGCCAAAGTTGTCGCGCACTGTCTTCACGTCCATCCCGGCATCCGTCATGTGTGTGCCTGCCGTGTGGCGCAACCAGTGCGTGGACGCCTCCTCGATCTGAGATGCCGCAGCGTCCCATTCCCGTCCTTTGGCGCGCAGGCGATCGGCCGTCCCGCGCATGACACCCTTGACGATTTCATGGATGGCGCTGCGTGCCAGTGGTTTCTGGGCACCGATGATGGGCAACACCAGCGGACGGCTTTCGCCGCTTGATGGCAGTGCTGACAAGCTGTGGAGTTTGCGGTAGGCCATGAGTTCGGCCATCAACTCGGCCGTAGCTGGAATGATCCGCGACTTGTCGCCTTTGCCGGTAACCTCCAGCCACCAGCGCTCGACACCTGCGCGATCACGCTGGCTGTAGAAGCCACCCATGGTGCTGGACGTGACCTCAGAGACGCGCAGCCCACCGATGTAGAGCAGAGAAAACAGCCATCTGCAGCGGGCGGCGTGGGCCATTTCTCGCCCCGTGTCCGTGGGCATGGCCAGGATCGTCGCTTTGACCTCATCCCAGTGCTCATGGGGCAAGAAGCGGCTGGTTTGCCGTGGGCCTACACGGCGCTTGCGACGGCCAAGCGAAAGCGGGTTACCAGCGAGGTAGCCCGCCTCCACCAACCAAGAAAACATGGCGTTGATGATGGACAGCGCGTGGCGTTGGCTGGCGCTCGACAGTGGCCCTGCAAACGGCCGCCAGTGTGGCGAATCTCGTCCTGGGCGCTGGCGCATGGTCATGACCCAGCGCTCGGCCGGTTGCGGGTCAGCCAGGAAGCGCTCGTATATCAGCACGTCCTCATGGGTCAGCGAAGACATGGCCAGGCCGCGTTGGTGCACACACCACAGCAAAAGCCTTTCGGCCTCCTTGCGGTAGCTGGCCAACGTGGCGGGCGTGCCGGCATACCTGGCCAGCCAGGCGAGCACCGCCGAGCGGTCGTCGTCCGCCACCACCTGGCTTCGGGCATGCGAGCGGTTGAGCCCATCTTGCCCGGTGAGATGTGGCGAAATCAGCATCTGATCAATCGGGACAAGCGCGTTCACGGTGTCAGTGATTTCAAAATAGCATCAAACGGCATTCTATGGACATAAGATGAATTATGTCCATAGAATTGCTTGAATGCAAAATATATCAACGTATTACGTTGTATTATTTACCCGTAAATTTGGAGGATGACCATGACCGATGAGGCCCGCCTGCAGGCTGACATCGAGGCGCTGCGCCCTCGATTCCCAGACACCCAGGACCTCTATCGCGAGGTCTGCACGGTCCTGTTCTTCCGCTACGGGATCACGCCCACAGCCAACAAGCTCTACCAGTTGGTGCGCAAAGGCAGCATGAGTGCCCCGGCCGAGGCGTTGGCCAGGTTCTGGGAGAACCTGCGTGAGAAAAGTCGTGTGCGCATTGAGCACCCCGACATTCCTGAGGCCTTGAGAGACGCTGCAGGCGAACTGACGGCCAAGCTGTGGCAACAAGCGCGGTCATTGGCGGATGAGGCTTGCGCCGCCGTCCGGCTGGACACCCAACACCAGGTGGACGCGGCCAACCAAGCCATCGCTGCAGCCAAGCAGCAGGAAGGCCACGCACGCCATGAGCTTGTCTCTGAGCAGGCACATGGCGCAGCCCTTGCGGAACAGCTCCGAAATCTGGAACAGCGCGTGGCCCACGACGAAGGCCTGAGGACGGGCTTGGAACAGCAGATCCAGCAGCTCGCGGCACAGCGCCAGGAGTTGACCGCTTTCGTCGATGCGGCCCGGGATGCCGAGCAGAGAGCAACCGAAGAGCAGCGCCGACTCCTGCTGGAGATCGATCGAGAGCGCGGCAATGCCGCACGGGTTCAAAAGGAGCTTGACGCCGTCCGGGCTACCCTGGACAAGGCCGCCAAAGCCCAGGCCGAGAAGTTGGCTCAAGCCCTGCAGCAGGTCGATCAACTGCGCCAGCACAACGCTGAACTGGAAGTCTCCCAAGCTGCGCTGCGGGTTGAACGGGATCAGCTGCAAAGACGTTTGGCGTCCAGCGACGGTGATCACTCGTCCCTGACGCGTTTGCGTAGCGCAGGCGCCAACAAATTGTCGGCCAGGCGCCGGATGCGCTGACTTGGCCTGGGCGTGCCTCTGGTGTCTTTCCTCAATTGAGACTAAACTTCATCTCAATTGATTGAAAGCACTGAAAGAACATCATGGCAACCGCTGCGATCAAACCTATCTCTGCAGGCAAACGCTCATCTGGCAAGACCGCCAAGGCTGTTTCTGCTACTGCGGGTGTGAGCGTCACCAGCCGCGCCCGCAAGCCTGCCGGGCAATTTCAACCAGTGAAACCATCCACTGCTGGGGCTGCTACTGGTGGCGTTGTTGTGCTGGGCTACAAGCGCAGCCAGGGCGTGGACGCCTACCTCAAGCAGGTGCATGAGGCCACGCCCGTGCAGATGGTGGAGATGGAGCGTCAGGGGGTGGCAGGCACGTTCATCACAGACCTGTCCAAGCGCATGGAGTTACCGTCGTCACGGGTGTTTGCCATGTTGCGCATCCCCCCGGCGACGGCTGCACGCAAATCTGCTGCAGGCGCCGTGGTTGATGGCAGGGCTGGTCTGGCCGCCATTGGCATGATCAAGCTGCTGGGCATCGCCCAGGACATCGTTGAAGACAGCACGGCTGCCGATGCTAAGGACTTTGACACCGTAAAGTGGCTGGGCCAATGGATCGAGCGCCCCCAACCCGCACTGGGCGGGCGCAAACCTGCTGACTATCTGGATACCCCAACCGGGGTGGAAATCGTGGCCCAGTTGCTGGGCGCCATCCACAGCGGTGCCTACCTGTGAAGTTGTGGCGCATCGCGGCCGAGACGCGCAAATACGCCGCACATGACCTCAGCGGCGGCGGGGCTGCGGCCTCACCAGGCCGCTGGAATGACGACAAGCAAGCCGTCATCTACAGTGCGCCGACCATCGCCATTGCGGTGCTGGAGACCGCCGCGCACATCGACGATGCTGGTTTGCCTCTCAATCGGTTTTTGGTCGAAATCAATGTGCCAGACGACGTGTGGGCCATGCATGAAGTGGTGGCACTTGCATCTCTGCCCGCAACCTGGTCAGCCATCCCTGCTGGGGGTGCCAGTGTCCAGGTCGGATCGACCTGGCTGGCATCCATGAGATCGCCCATCTTGCTGGTGCCGTCGGTGATCGTGCCCGAGGAATTGGCTGCCCTGATCAATCCCCTGCATCCAGCTTCGGCCAAGATCACCGCGAAGGTGATCCGGCCGTTCGAGTACAACAAGCTTTTTCGTGCATAGACAGGCATCGGGCAGGACGTCGGTTTTGCGGCGATCTGGGACATTCATTCTTGGACAGGGATCTCCCATTCATCAATGCCCACGGCTGTCCAACCCAAAAGCGGGGAGCGGCTTGGCACGAGTTCACCCACGCAGACTTAGCGCGATGATCAGGCCGCTCTAGGCCCAAACATGATGATGGCCATGCCGCACAAGCTAACGGACACCCCTATCCAGTCTGTCGCTGTAGGCTGGACCTTGTCCACAAGCATCAGCCACACCACTGCCACGCCGATGTACACCCCACCATATGCGGCATAGACGCGACCGGCGGCACTTGGGTGCAGCGACAGCAACCACGCAAACAGTGCCAAGCTGGCCGCTGCGGGCACCAAGAGCCAAGCTGAGCGCCCTTGTTGAAGCCACAGGTAAGGTAGGTAGCACCCCACGATTTCCGCGACGGCCGTGACAGCGAAAATCAAGAAGGTTTTGAACAGGTCCATGCCGTCATTTTCCTACACACCACTTGCATCTAAAGCAGGATGGAGAACGGTGGCCGTACGAGTGCAAGTATTTCGCTCCTAACCGGGCATGAAATTCACGGCAACCTTTCCCTTGAATCAACCCGTTTAAGGGGCTTCTTGCAATCGGTGATGTTGATGTATATCCACTCTCCAACCTTCAACTGCAAATCATTGGGTACGGCGACTACCCGTTTAGTCCGTAACTTTTGGCTAGAGCCATAGCTATAGGAAGTCACGGCGTAACGTGCGTAGGGCGCATCGTTTCCCAGTTCGGCACGACAGTCCTTGTTGGCGTACTCCATCGCCGTTTTGGCTAGCCCGATCTCAAGAACTTGTGCTCTACGCCATCCCTCCTGATAGCCATACGGCTCATACCTGAAGGCTGCGCACGAACTCAGCAGGCTCGAAAAAATCAATGTCATCGCAAGCAAGCGTCTCGTCATGATCAACTCCTTAAAGGTGGGTATTGCTCTTTCCCGAAACTTCGGGATGAATATTCAGCGCGACGCCGAGATCCATGGCGTCGTCCAAGCGGTGTGCAAGCCGGTACAACAGCGGCAGCACGAACAGGGTCAACACGGTCGATGACAAGATTCCGCCGATCACCACCGTGGCCAACGGTCGCTGCACCTCGGCGCCGGTGCCAATGGCTACCGCCATGGGCACAAAGCCCAGGCTGGCCACCAGGGCGGTCATGAGCACTGGCCTCAGGCGTGTCAGGGCCCCTTCTCTGATCGCTGGCTCCAGGGCCATGCCGCCTTCGCGCAGGCTTCTGATGTAGGCAATCATCACCAAGCCATTGAGCACGGCCACACCCGACAATGCGATGAAACCCACTCCTGCCGAGATCGACAAGGGAATGTCCCGCAGCCACAGCGCCGCCACACCGCCGCTCAAAGCAAAGGGCACACCGGTGAACACCAGCAAACCATCCTTGACGTTGCCAAACATGGCAAAGAGCAACAGGAAGACCAGCAACAAGGCCACGGGCACCACGATGGCCAGACGGCGCGAGGCCGATTGCAATTGCTCAAAGGTGCCGCCCCAGGTGGTCCAGTAACCGGCTGGCACCTTGACCCCAACTTCGATCTTGGCTTGCGCCTCACCCACAAAGCTGCCGATGTCCCGCCCGCGCACGTTGGCGGTGACGACCACACGGCGTTTGCCTTCTTCGCGGCTGATCTGGTTGGGGCCAGGGGTCAGGTCCATCGTGGCCACATCGCCCAGTCGGGCAAAGCCCGCGTGTTCACCCTCAGCGTTGGCGGGAAGACGAATGGGCAACTGCCCCAAAGCGTCCAGGTCGCTGCGCAGGTTTTCTGGCAGGCGCACCAGGATGTCGAACCGGCGGTCACCCTCGAACACCGCCCCTGCCTCGCGCCCACCCAGTGCCGTGGCCAGCGTGTCCTGAATGTCGCTCACGTTCAAGCCCAGGCGCGCAGCCTTCTCGCGGTCGATCTTCACAGATAGCATGGGCAGGCCTGTGGTCTGCTCCACCTTGACATCCTCGGCCCCAGGCACGGCCTCCAGGACCTTGGAGATCTGCTCCGCAGTCTCGTTGAGCGTGTCCATGTCATCGCCAAACACCTTGACGGCCACATCGCTGCGCACGCCAGATATCAACTCGTTGAAGCGCATCTGGATGGGCTGGGTGAACTCGTAGTTGTTGCCGGGTACCTTCATCACGGCCACCTGCAAGGCCTTGACCAGGTCATCCTTGGGCCGCTTGGGATCGGGCCATTGCTCACGTGGCTTGAGCATCACGAAGGTGTCAGCCACGCTGGGCGGCATCGGATCGGTGGCGATCTCGGCCGTGCCCAGCTTGGCGAACACCGCCTCGACTTCAGGGAAGGCCTTGATGGTGCGCTCCAGTTGTGCCTGCATCTCGATGGCCTGGCTCAGGCTGGTACCTGGGATGCGCAGCGCGTGCAAAGCGATGTCGTGTTCGTCCAGGCTGGGGATGAACTCGCTGCCCATGCGGGTGGCCATCAACACGGCCAAGGCCACCGACACACCCGTGATGGTCAGCACCAGTGGCTGGCGGGACATGGCCTTGTCCAGCAGAGGCTCATAGCCGCGCTTGGCCCAACCCATCAGGCGGTTTTCCTTCTCGCTGACCGAGCCCGTCAGGAACAGCGCAACGGCTGCCGGGACGAAGGTCATCGACAGAATCATGGCGCCCAACAAGGCCGCCACCACAGTGAAAGCCATGGGATGGAACATCTTGCCCTCAACACCCGTCAAGGCAAAGATGGGCAGGTAGACCACCATGATGATGAGTTGCCCGAACAACAGGGGACGGCGCGACTCCTGCGCCGCTGCAAACACCTCGTGGAAACGCTCGCTTCGGGTCAAGGGGCGTCCGTGATGCGCTTGGGCGTGCGCCAGGCGCCGCACGCAGTTCTCCACGATCACCACCGCACCGTCGATGATGATGCCGAAGTCCAGCGCACCCAGGCTCATCAGGTTGGCACTGACCTGCTGGGTCACCATGCCCGTGAACGTGAACAGCATCGCCAGCGGGATCACCATGGCCGTGATCAAGGCCGCTCGGAAGTTGCCCAGGAAGGCAAACAGGATCACGACGACCAGCACAGCCCCTTCGAACAGGTTCTTCTTGACCGTGGCAATCGCCTTGTCCACCAGCACGGTGCGGTCATAAACCGTCTTGGCGATCACGCCTGCGGGCAAGGACTTGTTGACCTGCTGGAGGCGCACGTCGACCGCTTTGGACACATCGCGGCTGTTCTCGCCAATCAGCATGAACACGGTGCCCAGCACCACCTCGCGCCCATCCTCGGTGGCCGCACCGGTGCGCAACTCCTTGCCCAGCACCACCTCGGCCACATCGCGGATGCGAACGCTGACGCCCTGCGCTTGCTTGACGACAATGCTGCCGATGTCCGCCATGCCCTGCACCTGGCCAGGCGCGCGGATCAGGTACTGCTCGCCACGCCGCTCGATGTAGCCTGCGCCCACATTGGCATTGTTGCGCTCCAGGGCCGTGACCAGATCGCTCAGGCTCAGGCCATGGGCGACCAGTTTGGCCGGATCGGGTGCCACTTGGAACTCCTTGGCAAAACCGCCAATGGTGTTGATCTCAGTCACGCCGGGCACATTGCGCAACTGAGGCTTGATGATCCAGTCCTGGATCTCGCGCAGATCCATGGGGGTGTAGGGCTGACCGTCGGCCTTGAGGGCACCGGGCTTGGCTTCAACCGTCCACATGTAGATCTCGCCCAGGCCGGTGGCAATAGGCCCCAGAGAGGGGGCCAGGCCTGCAGGCAGTTTGCCGCGTGCCTCCTGGATGCGCTCGTTGACCAGTTGGCGGGCAAAGTAGATGTCGGTGCCGTCCTTGAACACCACGGTGACCTGTGACAGGCCATAGCGCGACAGGGAGCGCACCTCCTTCAATCCCGGCAAGCCTGCCATCGTCGTCTCGATGGGAAAGGTCACACGCTGCTCGGCCTCCAGCGGCGAGTAGCCTGAGGCCTCGGTGTTGACCTGGACCTGGACGTTGGTGATGTCCGGCACAGCGTCAATCGGCAAATGCTGGTAGCTGAAAACGCCCAGGGCGGCAACCGCCAGCGTGGCGAGCAACACCAGCCAGCGCTGCTCCAGCGCAAAGCGCAAGATGCGTTCAAACATGGCTGGGCTCCTTGAAGCATTCAGACAAAGGGGTGCGTTCAATGGTCATGGCTGGCTCCTGCCTTGCCCAACTCAGCCTTGATCACAAAGCTGTTCTTGGCGGCGTAACGCTCGCCTGCGCTCAAACCACTGAGCACCTCCACCACACGGCCGTCGCTTCGGCCCAGCTCCAGGGGGCGCGCCTCCAACTGCTGGCCGTAGCGGCCAAAGACCACCTGCCAATCGCGCACACTTTGGATGGCGTCCACCTGAACGGCCACGGGCACCTCGGCCTCGCTTGAGGTGACCTCCACGGTCACCGGCAAACCCGGGCGCCAAAGCCCCTTGGGGTTAGGCAAAACAACCCGCGCCGTGGCGCTTCGGGTCTGCTCACCCACCAGGGCACTGACGTAGGTGATCGTGCCCGCTGCTTGGGCGTCAAAGCCTGAGGCCTTGACCTGTACGGCCAGACCTGTGCGGATGGTGCCCAGGTCCTTGGTGGCCACAGGCGCTTCCACCCACACAGAGGACAGGTCCGAGACAGTGAACACTGGCTCGGTCTCGCCCACCGATTGGCCCACCGTGATGCGCTTGTCGGTCACGATGCCGTCAATGGGCGAGCGCAGTTCAAAACGCGTCAGGTTGCCGCCGCTGGTGGCCGTGGCACCCAGGTTGGCCAACTTCTGGCGGATGTTCTGCTCAGCGATCTCGGCCTCTTGCAGGGCCGCGCGTGCCTGTTGGTAGTCTTGTTCGGCAGAGATCTTGTCTTGCCAGAGCTTTTTCTCGCGATCATGGGTGGTGCGCGCCAAGGCCAGACGCTTCTGAGCCGCAACGCCTTCGGCGCGTTGATCGGCCAGCGCAGGGCTCGAAAGCACAGCCAGCACTTGACCCTTGCGAACGCGCTCACCCGCGCTGACAGGCACGGCCTCGACCAGCCCCGCCAGGCGCGGCACCACCTGCACGGTGCGGTCGCCGTTGTAGCGGACCTCGCCCAGCAAGGCCAGTTGGCTCTGGATGCGCGCCGGGCCCGCCACGGCCAGCGTCACCCCGGCCTGCTGGAGCTGGGCATCGCTCATGGTCACACGGGCTTCTTCCTGCTCATAGCCAAAGCGATGGGTTTGCCCGCCTTGCGCAGCCTCAACCGTGACCTTGAAGGAATGGGGCTCGACCACCTCGGCATCACCTCGCAGGAAGTCACCCTGGGGTTTGAACTGGATGACTTGCGGCTCACGGCCCAGGCGTTCCAGCGTCAGCTTCGCCGTGGTCTGGCCTGGGGCCAGGGGCTTGCCATTCTGATAGGTGTAGAGGCGGAACTCGGGTGGCACATCGGTCTCGAAGATGGTGACTTCCAGGCCATAAGCGCCAGCGTTGAACAGGCGGCCACCGTGGGGGCCTTTGGCGGGCTTGGCCTCTGTGGCATCTTCATGGTGCTCTTCGTCACCGTGCTCTTTGTCGTCGGCATGAGGCTTGGCTGCGGCAGCACCATGGTGCTCATCATCGGCATGCCCCTCGGCCTCTGCATGTTCGGCTTGGCCGTGTTCATCGTGGGCCTTGGGCTTGTCCTTCAGGAGGATCGCCCAGCCCAGCAGCGCGCCCAAAACGACGACGACCGCAATGGCCAGCCAGGATTTGTGTTTCATGGGGTTGTTCATGGGTCAGTCTTTCGTCGGGGTGGGCTCGCCCAGCAGCTCAAGCAAGCGGGCGTCGGCCTGATAGGCCTGGGCGGCGGCGCTCAGCGCCTGTGTTTCTGCTTCGAAGAGGGTGCGTTGGGCGTCCAGCACGTCCAGGAATCCGAACTTGCCCAACTCGTAGCCTTTGGTGCTGGCTGCAAACGCTTGCCGTGCGGCGGGCAGCACCTTGTCGCGCAGGGTCTGAGCCTGCGCCAGCGTGGCGCTCAGTTGTGCCAAGGCCTGGGTGGCCTGCGCCTCGACGCTGGCACGCACGGCCTCCAGCTCGATCCGCGCCTTGTCCTCGCGGCGACTGGCTTCCAGGATGGCGCCCAGATTGCGATCAAACAGCGGCAGCACCAGGCTCACACCCAAGATGGGCTGATCGCGGCCCAACTGCTGGTCGCGCTTGGCACCCAGCGTCACCGTCAGATCTGGAGTGCGACGTGCCCGCTCCAGATCACTCAGGGCCTGCCTGCGCGAGATTTCTTGTTGCGCCCGAGCGATGGCCGGGGCGGTCTCCAGGCGTTGAGCCAGGGGCTCCCACAGTCCAGCGGAGGGCAGCCGCCCGATGTCAGCGTCGACACGTTCGAACTTGACGGTTGGATCACCCAAGGCCTGTCGCAGTTGGGCCACCGCAGCACGCCACTCGCTGTGGGCAACGGTGCTCGCAGACAGCGCCTGGGCCTCAGCCACCTGCGCCTTGAGTTCCTCAACGGGCGAGACCTTGCCTGCCAGCACCCGCTTGGAGGCCGTCTCACGCGCTTGAGAAGACAAGCGACCCAGCTCATCGGACAGCCTTATCCGTTCTTGCGCCACAGCCACGCCGTAAAACGCCGCCATCACCTGCGACCTGACCTGGGCACGCCGCGCGGCCACATCCAGCTCGGCCTGACCTTGGGCCGCCCGCGCCGCGCTGATGCGAGCCGAGCGCTTGCCGCCCAACTCGATGGGCTGGTTCAACTGGATGGTGGTGGTGCGCGTGGCCTGCCGAGTGTCTTCCACCAGCGTGGACAACTCGGGGTTTTGTCAGGCACCGGCTTGTTGGGTGGCGCCTTCGCTGGCCTCGCGCTCCAGCATCGAGGCGCGCAAATCAGGGTGGTGTGCAAGCGCCGTGGCCAGCGCCGCATCCAGACTCAGGCCTTGAGCCCAAGCTGCTTGAAACATGAAGGGAACACACAGGGCCGCACAAGCCGTGCGCGCCGCCCGGGAAACATCAAATCGTCGCATCGAATTCTCCGCAAATCAGCAGGGGACATTCGGCGAACAGGTCAAGGGCTCAGTTTGAGCGCGTTGGTCACACAGCGCATGTTCTAAGCGGGTGGTGGCCCACCAGCCTGACATGGCCAGGATCACATCAGAGGATGTGCAAAAACCCGTCTCGCCGACTCAGAGCGAGACAGTCCAATTCGGGCGTTCAATGCGGGTCGCATCGAAGGAGACGTAACTCGCCAGCGGCGAGGCTACCCCGGCAGCCTGAGGCAATGGCCCAGGCAGTGGCACAGCAGCAGACAGCAACGATGCACCCGACCAGCAATGGTGATCGTGATCGAGCATCGCCGATGCCTTGCCGGTGTTCTTGGTGTCGTCATCATGTTGGGCGACGTCGGTATCCGCGTGGTGCTGATGCTCGTGGTGCCCGAAATGATGCGATTGACTCTGCGCGTTTTCATGCAGGCAATACGGTTCCATGGCAGCCCAAACGGCTTGGAACGGCAGTAGGACCAGCAGGAAAATGGCGATCAATCGACGCATGGCGCTGAGTATATCGGCATACAAAACAAAATCTGAACCCGATCAGCGTGACGAATTGACACGCAGCAGCCGCAAGCCATTGCCAACGACCAACAAGCTGGCGCCCACGTCCGCGAACACGGCCATCCACATCGTGCCCAGGCCCGTCAGCGTCAGGACCAGGAACACCGCCTTGATGCCAAGGGCCAGTACGATGTTCTGAACCAGCAGCGCATGGGTGCGGCGCGACAGGCGCACAAAACGCGGCAGCTTGCGCAAATCGTCGTCCATCAGGGCCACATCGGCCGTCTCGATGGCGGTGCCTGTGCCCGCCGCGCCCATGGCAAAGCCGATGTCGGCACGGGCCAGCGCGGGCGCGTCGTTGATGCCATCGCCCACCATGCCCACTGAACCACCTTGCTCGATCTTGCCCTCGATGGCCTTGAGCTTGTCCTCGGGCAGCATGTCGCCTTGGGCCTCGTCGATGCCCACCTGCGCCGCAATGGCTCCGGCCGTGTGGGCGTTGTCGCCCGTGAGCATGACCGTCTTGATGCCCAGCGCGTGAAGTTCGGCGATGGCCTGACGGCTGCTGTCCTTGACGGTGTCGGCCACGGCAAACATGCCATGAACGCTTTCTTCGTCTGTCAGCAAGATGACCGTCTTGCCTTGTTCTTCCAGGGAGGTTAAACGTACCTCCAATGCCTCGGAACAGCGGCCCTGCTCATGGATCAGGCGGTGATTGCCCAGAAGGTAGACCTTGCCGCCGATAAGTCCCTTGGACCCACGTCCAGGCAGCGCCTCAAACGCATCCACGTTTTGCAAGGCGATGCCGTCTTGTTGGGCCGCAGTGGCCAAGGCGCGGGACACCGGGTGGTCGGAGCGGCTGGCCAGACTGGCGGCCAGGCTGCGAACGTCCGCCTCGCCATGGCCATTCAACGCGGCGAAGTCCGTCTGCACTGGCTTACCGTGGGTGATCGTGCCTGTCTTGTCCAGGGCCAGCCAAGCCAGCTTGCGACCCTCTTCCAGATAGGCTCCACCCTTGATCAGGATGCCTTGGCGTGCCGCTGCGGCCAGGCCACTCACGATGGTCACAGGGGTCGAGATCACCAGTGCGCAGGGGCAAGCGATGACCAGCAGAACGAGCGCCTTGTAAACCCAGTCAAACCATGCGCCCCCCATCAACAGCGGCGGCAGGATGGCCACGGCCAGTGCGATGGCAAATACCACGGGCGTGTAGACGCGTGCGAATTGATCGACGAATCGCTGTGTCGGCGCCTTCGCCCCTTGCGCTTCTTCCACCGCATGGATGATGCGCGCCAAGGTGCTGTCGTCCGCAGCCGCCGTCACGACGTATTCGAAAGAGCCCGACTCGTTGATGGTCCCGGCAAAGACGGCATCGCCCTCGGTCTTGTCCACGGGCAGGCTCTCGCCGGTGATTGGGGCCTGGTTGATCGCCGAGCGACCACTGACGATAGTGCCGTCCAATGCGATGCGCTCACCCGGCTTGATACGCACACGCGCCCGGAGGGCCACCGACTTGGCTTCGACCTCTTGCCAGTTGCCGTCGTCCTGCAAGACGGTGGCGCGCTCCGGCGCCAGTTGCATCAAGCCCTGAATGGCGTTGCGCGCACGGTCCAACGACTTGGCCTCGATCAGCTCGGCCACCGTGAACAACACCATCACCATGGCCGCTTCGGGCCACTGGCCCAGCACCAGCGCGCCTGTGACGGCAATGCTCATCAAGGCGTTGATGTTCAGGTTGCCATTGCGGATGGCCACCCAACCCTTTTTGTAGGTCGTGATGCCGCAGGCCAGCACGGCAGTGACCGCCAGCAAAGCGGCCAGCCATGTCGGCAAACCGAACCAGTGCACCGCCTCAGAAGCGGTGGCGGCCACCAGGGTTTGGAGGGCTCAGGTGTGAGGGCCGCATCGGATGCGGTGCCCGTGTCGATTTCCGGCGTGAAACCCAAAGAGCGGACCGCATCGAGTACCGACTCAAGGGCCCGAGGCTCGTGCGTCACTGTCAGCACACGCTGCATCAGGTTGAATTCCATGCCGGAGACACCAACCATGCCGCCCAGTTTCTTGCGCAACAAGGCTTCTTCCGTCGGGCAGTCCATCTGCATGATGCGGATGGGGGTTTGGGTGCTTGCCCCCATGACGACGGACTGGCCCAACGCCACTGGTGCGGCCTTCACATCGTGGCCACAGCAAGCCGTCTCGCATGACGCAGCGGGCCGCACGGGTGTCTGGGGCTTCTCGCAGCCCGGTTCATCGCCATGATCGTGGTCGTCGTGTGAATGGTGTTCGTGATGGGTGGACATGGGCATTGAGATCAAAGTTTTGCTCATTACACAACCTGAAGCTACTATAGAGTCAAGTGGTTTTTGGAGTCCTCATGAAAATCGGTGAATTGGCCCAGGTCGCGCAGTGCACGGTCGAGACCATCCGCTACTACGAGAAGGAAGGCCTGCTGGCTGCGCCCGCGCGCACGGGCGGTAACTTCCGTGTGTACGGGCCAGAGCATGTCGAGCGCCTTCGCTTCATCCGCAACTGTCGTGCGCTGGACATGAGCCACGATGAGATTCGCACTTTGCTGGGTCTGGCAGACCAAGCGGAGCAAGGGTGTGGCGCGGTGAACGAGGTCTTCGATCAACACATCGCCCACGTTGACGAGCGCATCCGGGAACTCACCCACCTCAAGCTTCAATTGACCACCTTACGCCAGCGATGTCAAAGCGAGCAAGCCGTGCAGTCCTGCGGCATCTTGCAAGGGCTTGCGATCATGGAAACCGAAGCCAAATCGGAAAGACACACCCATCTGGGTTGAACACCTCAAGGAGTGCCGCATGCAGAACAAGGATCACTGGGAAAAGGTCTACTCCACCAAGGCGCCGGACAGCGTGAGCTGGTTTCAGCAGCGCGCCGACATGTCCATGCGGCTGGTCAAGGCAAGTGGCCTCGGCCGAGGCGCGGCCATCATCGATGTCGGTGGTGGGGCCTCCACGCTGGTCGATGACCTGCTGGACGATGGCTATACCAATGTGACGGTGCTGGATCTGTCCGCCGCAGCCTTAGCAGAAAGTCGGCACCGCCTGGGTGCCCGATCCGATCGCGTGACATGGGTGGAGGCCGACATCACCCGTGCGATCTTTGCGCCCCACAGCATCGACCTGTGGCACGACCGCGCCGTTTTCCACTTTCTGACGACGCAGGCAGACCGTGAGGCGTATGTCAGGCAGGTCTTGCGCGCGCTCAAGCCGGGTGGCCACGTCATCATGGCCACGTTTGGGAGCAAAGGCCCGACACAGTGCAGTGGCCTGCCAGTCATGCGTTACGCACCAGACGAATTGCACGCCGAGTTCGGCGAGGCCTTCACCATGCTGGCCCACGAAGAGCATGTGCACCACACCCCCGCTGGGGCCGAGCAGCAGTTCATCTACTGCATGTGCCGAAAGCACACTACATGAGTGGGTTGCACCGTGCGGCCTGGCCTGCCTTGGGCGCCGCCATCCTGTTCGGCGCGAGCACGCCGTTTGCCAAGCAGCTCATTGGCGCGGGCTTTGCCACCGCATCGCCCTTCTTGCTGGCTGGTTTGCTCTATTTGGGCAGCGGCCTGGGTTTGACGCTGGTCCGCCTGGTGCGCGACAAAGGTTGGCAGTCACCTGGCATGCCGCGCCAGGAGTGGCCCTGGTTGCTGGGTGCCATTGCCTTTGGTGGTGTGCTGGGCCCGCTGTTGCTGATGGTCGGCCTGGCACACACCACCGCAGCCACTGCATCTCTGTTTCTGAACCTGGAATCGGTGCTGACTGCCGTGCTGGCGTGGATGGTGTTTCGTGAGAACACCGATCGCCGCATCGTGCTGGGCATGGCACTGATCGTGGCAGGTGGTGCCGTGCTGGCTTGGCCAACAGGTGAGACGTCAGTGACAGGCATCGGCCCCTTGGCTTTGGCGGGAGCGTGTCTGGCTTGGGCCATCGACAACAACCTCACGCGCAAGGTGTCGGCGTCCGATGCCCTGTTCATTGCAGGCAGCAAAGGCCTGGTGGCCGGGAGCGTCAACACGGCATTGGGTTTGGCACTGGGCGCCGCGTGGCCCACCGCCAGTTTGTTGTCATCAGCCATGCTGATTGGCTTTTTCGGCTACGGCCTGAGTCTGGTGCTGTTCGTTCTGGCCCTGCGCGGTTTGGGGACGGCACGCACCGGTGCGTATTTCTCTACGGCACCGTTTGTTGGCGCAGCCATTTCAATTGCCGTGTTTGGCGAGCCCACCAGCAGCATCTTCTGGGCGGCAACTGCGCTGATGGTCTTGGGCGTCTGGTTGCACCTCACCGAACACCATTCGCATGAGCACGAACACGTGGAGCTAAACCATGAACACGGGCATCGTCACGACGAGCATCACCAGCACGAGCACGAGTTCAAATGGGATGGTCAAGAGCCGCACACCCATCCCCATCAGCATGTGAAATTGACGCACCGTCATATGCATTTTCCAGACGTACACCATAGGCACGCCCATTGATCGAGGCGCTCCTCGTGAGCAATTGCCTGACGCTGCTTTACAGGTCTGCGGGGTTCACTGCAGCCGATGTTCAAGGTCAAGACGACAAAGTCGGCAAACATGCAGGCAACAAACCAAGGGTTTTCACCAATTAGATGGCGGGACTCGCTGCACCGAAACCGAGATCACCCCATCACCCGAATTTCATGCTTGCGGATGCGGGTGAGCTGCTCGCGGGCAGCCGTGGCCACGGGCCCCAGCTTGGCGATCTGCCCGGCGTCTTCCACGATGGCCTGGGCCGCCTCGCGGTCGCCGGCCTTGAGCGCTCGGCGCATCGGCTCGGCCGACTTCTCGATCTCGCCCAGGCGGTCGTAGGCCAGCGCCTGGTCCTGGATGCGGTCAACCTCGCCGTAGAGCTGCTTGACGAACGGCGCGCGCCACCATTCGGTCCTGTCGCGGTCAATGCCGCGCGTGGCCGTGGTGTCGGCAATCGACGTCACGAAGCTGGCCACGCCACCGCCGTAGCCCCGGATCACGTTGTTGATCGTGGCGGGCGTCAGTGAAATGAAACCCTCGTGGTACTGGCTGCCGCCTGTGGCGGAGTTGATAAAGCGGGCAGCGCCGTGGGCAAAGGTGCCCTTTTGGCCGGCAAAAACCTTCTCGCTGTCGGGCATCTTGTCTTGCCCGAACCCCTCCGGGTAGAGCTGCTTGCCGAAGCTGTTCATGTTCAGCAGCGGCTCGACCAGGGGGTCCAGCGCATCGGGCACGCCGATCATGGCCACACCGCGGGCGTTGTCAAAGCTCGGCGCCACGTCGCTCACCGGGATCCACGACCCCACGAACGACTTGAACACCCGGGCGGCACCCTGGGTGGCAGACACGCCGTGCACCGGGTTCATCTGGTGGCGCAGCATGTCGGCCAGCCACCGCGCGGCGGTGCGCACAAACTGCGGGATGTTGCCGCGCGTGCCGATGCCTTGACGGTCAGCGTGCAGTTCTTCAGCGATGTCAGCCAGGGACTCCTCGACGGCCAGGGCGTGCCAGTTGTTGACCGGCATGGCGCCCTTGCGCGCCACGCCATCTGCGGAGCGCTTCCAGCGGGAGGCATACTGTTGCACCAGCGGGTCGGAGCTCATCCGCAGCATGCGCTGCACATAGGCATCCTGGCCCATCGACTGGCTCAAACCAAGGTGGAACAGCTCATGGAAGATCGTCCTGATCGCCTCGGCCTCGCTGACGATGCCGTCCCGGAAAAGGTAGATCTTTCCTGGGAGGGAAACGCCACTTGGCACAACCCCCGCTGGCGGGACAACCCCGATGGCACCAGGACCATCGACAACCTGTATCGATTTCCACGCATCCGCAGTTGGCGCCTCGCGGCGCACGAGCGCCTCAAGGGCATCTTTGGAAAGTTGCTTTTCTGGCGGAACCGCTGATCCCACAGAGAAAACAGCGTCGGCGTCATCGCCAGACGCTGCGGACGGATTCAGCCCTTGCGGGCCTTGAGCATCACGTCCATCTTCGCGGCTGCCTGCTTGGCGTCCTGCCGCAGCGATTCGACCTCGGACGTCGTCAGGCGACTTGTGCTTGGCAAGGTAGCGGGCTTCCGACTCTGTGAGCGCATCGAAGCCCCGGCCGGTTGCGGCGCGGAATGCAGGTTCGACATCGGAGTAGGTTTCACGGACTTGTCCCAGCAGCTCAGGGGAAAGCTGAAGTTTCGCCGAATACTGCTTGCCGGTCAACGCGACGGCGCCCACCACGGTGCCGCCGTTTTGCTGGATGTGGCTGGCAAGGGATGCAAACGTGCCGCCCTGCGTCAGGGTGTCATCCAGCAGCAGGTAGCGTCCGCCAGGCACCACGTCACCGATGAACTCGGGCGAGGCAAACAGGCGGCCCAGTCCGTCCATGGCCGTGCGGTGCGCGCGGCTGCCCTGCACCACCTCCAGGCCAACACTGGCGCCCAGATCCCGGGCCAGCACCTTGGCGCCAGCCAGAGGGATCTTGTTGCGCCCGGCCGCCTCCTCTGCGGTGACCGGCTGCACGATGATGTCCGACCCATAGGCCGCGCGCACCTTGGCCACCAGATCCGGCGTCACGAGATCACCAGCCAGGCGCACGGCAGCAGCAATGTCACCCGCCTTCGCAGCGACATAGTCGGGGTGGTTCGCAGTTGCCGCCAGCGAGTTGGCCACGATGACGTCCGGCAATGCCACCGGCCGGTCATCGCGCACGCTGAATGCCATGCCTTGATCACCATCGCGGCGATCCTGTTGCACACTCGCTCTTGCCCCAGCCGATGCGCCGTTTCGCGCACCCTCATCATTGGGGGTGGACAATGCTTCGGTCTTGAACGCAGCCGCCTGGGGCACCTCATCGCTCTTGCTGAAAGCAGGGTTCGGCGCACGGCTCACGAGCGTGAAGGCCTCGCCGTCGCGGGTCTTGCCGCGCTGGATGGCGCGACGCGCATCGCGCACCAGCTGCAAGACGTCGAGCTCGGCACCCGCGCGGTCCAGCTGGTCGGCCAGGCCGTTCAGGTCCAGCCTGCGCAGCAGCGCCACGATGGCGCCCTTCACATCGGCCATGTAGGCCTTGAACTGGGTCAGCGCGCTGGTGTCGTTGGCCTGGGCCAGGAACGCAATCAGCTCATCGACGATCATCGAGCGCCGGGCAGTCACATCTTCCTGGGTGCCCTGCACATAGGGCTGCAGGCGGTCCCATGCGGTGCTGCCGTCGCCGACCTCGATGCCTTTGGCCAGCTTGGCCACACCCGCCAGTCCATTGAGCTTGTCCCACAGCGCATTGAGGGTGGTCGTCGGCCTGCCGGCCAGTGCGGCCTTGACGCCGAGGTGGCCCAGCGCTTCGTGAAACAGCACACGCTGCGCATGCTCCACATCGCGCAAGTTGGAGCGAACCAGATAGACTTTGTCGCGGAACGCCACACCCTCCACTGCCCCCGCATGAAAACCACGCTTCTTCGCGTCATCAAGAATTTCTTGGGGAAGACCCGTCCAGTGGTCGACGGCGACGATGTTGTCAAGGCCAATGCCCCGCCACCCCTTGAGATTGAGTGCGACGACTACATTGAGATCCACTGCTCTGATGGTGGCGCGACTTGGACGAGGGAAGGTGGATGGGTTCTCTCCTATCCCCAAAATGCCGCCACCGATGCCGCCGGAGACGCCGTCACGCAGCCCACGGGAGAGAAGCGGTAGGTCTTGGCCGCTTTCACCTTGCACGCTGAACATTGCCACGTTGCCAGCGTCGTCCTCGCGGGTCTCGATGGTGTCCACCAGCTTCTGGAATGCTTGCTGCATGTCCAGGCGCTCAGGCCCAGATGGGTATGGGATGTTCTTGCCCGTCGATGCTGCCCAGTCGTGCCAGCCTGCGCTGTCCACCAGGCCGCTCAGGTACAGGCTCTCGCGCCGCCTGTCTTGCAGGGCATCCTTGGCGAAGGTCTCAAACGCCCGGGCGAACTTTTCCCACGGCGTTGACCAGTAGCCCTCGCCACCCGACTTCTTCGCATCCATGGCATCGGATGCCTTGCTGAAGTTCGTGGCCACCTGAGGGATGTGGGAGGCCATGAAGCGGGCCTCGTCTGCCAAGTCACGCAAGCGATAGGCCGCGGTGAACGCACTGGCTGCGATGCCGGCCCCGGGCTTGAGGCCAGATGCGCGCATGAACTCGGCCAGGTTCGACTCCACATCGGTGTCGCTGGGCTCGCCCACATCGCCGCGCTTGAGCTTCTCGGCGACGGCGTCCAGCGCTGCGAGGTCTGCACCCTTGTTGCCCTTGAACTCCTTGACCCAGCGATCAAAGCGCTGCTGGTTCATGGCGCGCTGATCGTCCATGTACTTGCGCGCCTCTGCCTCGGTCATGGGGCGCGAGTTGAGCGCCTTCATCACCTGGCGCATTGCGTCCATCACCTCGGGCCGCACACCGCCGGGGTCGCGCAAGGTGTCAACCACCGCCGACAAGTAGGGGCGCTTGGCCATCGACACCGCGCGGCCATGCTGGGCGGCAAAGTAGTGGTCAAGGGCGTGCCCGAGCTCGTGAGCCAGCGCACCAGCGCCAGCGTCGCGTGTGATGTTGATCTCGTTGACGCCCGGCATGAAGTGCGCCAAAGCCTTGCCGCCACCCTGCGCGCCGATGGCCACACCCAGCGTGCCGCCCAAGCTCATTGCTTTGGGTTGCACACCCAGGATGTCAGCCAGGTCACTGAAAGCATCGAACACATGGTTCAGGTGCAGCTGAGCGACATCCTGCTTGGCCTTGACGTACTCCCCCAGGTTGACACCACGGAAACCGAAGTGCGCCATGACCTGGTCGGCGGTCACATCCTTGCCACCGCGCCAGTCCGGCCCTGTGCGCGTCACGCCGGCAAGGTCAAGGCCTCGGCTGGGCGGCTGGACCTCACGCTTGCGAGACGTCAAGGTGCGGGCGAAGGCCTCGGCCTGCTCCTGCGTTGCATAACCGCCGTCCTGCATGCCCTTGGCCAGGCGGAAGCGCGAACCCTTCTCATAGACGGCAAACCGCTGCTGAGGCTGGCCCGTACGCTCAGTTTCGGGCACATCGCTGTCGCGCATCTCAACGGGGCGCACCTCGTAGGACTTCTGCCAGGCCTCTTGCTTGGCGGGGAAGCCATCGGCCAAGAGTTCATTCACCTTGGCCAGCGTCCGGCCAGTGAACTGCAGGGGCTGGATGGCGCCATTGCCACCAATCAGCAAAGCCCGACGATTGTTGTCCTTGCCCTGCTCGCTGGTGCGGTCAAAAGCACTGGGTCGGCCATAGGCAGAGCGCACATCCGTCGGGAGCGGGAACACCTTGCCAAAGACGTTGTCAGCCTTCAATGAGACCCGAAGGTCATCGCCGCCGCCGGCCGCCTGCACCCGGTCAAGCTCAGCGGTCAAGGCGTCCCGAACCGAGTGCATGGTCTCGATGTAGGCCTTGAGGTCCGCATCCGTGGGTGCAGCTCGCGTTGCCGGGGCGGCGGCCAGCTTGTCATAGACCGCCTTGAGCGCGGCGGCCTTCCATGCGGGTGCGCCGTCTTCCACCATCTTGGCGTAGTCCGGGCGTGGCCACACATTCGACTTGGTGACCTGTGCCACCTTGAGGGTGTCGTTCATCGCTGAAACGTCATCCCATGCCAGGCCCTTGAGCTTGCTGCGACGGTTGCCGATCAGCTCCTCGCCGGCGTCGGTCAGGCGCCGCGCTCCCTTGTCGGGCGCGGGTTTTCCTGTGGGTGCGGTGATCGCAGGCGCCGGCCGGGAGCCCCCAGCCTCGTCACTCCGGGCAGCCCCAGGGTCAGCCTGCGGGCTGAACATGTCCGTGATTCCCGACAGCTGCTGGTCTGCAGACTGACCCAGCTGGAAGTCATCAACGGTCGAGTCGGCGCGCGCCTTGTTGTCGCGGGCCTCGGCTTCACGGCGCAAGCGCTCTTGCTCGGCCGCCTTCTTGGCGGCTGCGGCCTTGGTCGCTGCGTCTTCGCGCTCGGTCTTGGCCTTGAGCTCGTCGGCCGACTGGCTGGTGAGGATGGGCTGCGTGTCCGTCTTGCTTGTCAAAAGCTCGCGCAGTACACTGCCGACGTCTCCTGCACTCAACGGGCCAGAATGCTTTGCCGATGCGTCGGTCGAGCTGGAAGAACTGGAAACCCGGGATTGCAGGAGATTTTCTTTGGTCGTCACACTGTGCAGGTACATCCGCTGGGTGTGCTCATCGCGGTGCACAAGCACCGTGACCACGTCATCAACGCCCCCGATGACCACTGGCGCGCTGACGTAGTAGCTGGACCGATCACCGGTTTTGCCCTCGGCAATCACCACACCCTTTGCCAACACATCCCCAACGGCGGCAAACGCAGCGGCCTTGAACTTGTTGATGCCGTGGCCAAGCGAGTCCCTGACTGCACGCTGGTCCAGCGTCACGTCGCCAAGTCGTGGGTTCTTCGCCATGCCGCCTGCGGCTGCGAACAGTGCGGTTGCCCATTCACGCAGAGCGCTCATGCCACCAGACGCCGGGGCCTCATCCCCGCGCAGCACTGCCACAGGCGCACCTTGGAGCACAGACGCCGCATGATCACGGTCATCCAGGAGGCTGTTCGCCTCCTCCCTGCCTTGGGCCAGCGCCGCCTTGGCTTTGCCTGCCTGCGTCTTGCCCACCACCACGCCGGTGGCTGACTTCATGACCGAGCGGGCGGGGATGCCAGCGTCGGCAAGTTGCTGCTTGATCGCAGCGCTGTCACCCATGACGGCAAGCGTGCCGTCCGGGCGCAGCTCGTAGCTCAGCCCTTGGGTTGCGTCAGGTCGATCTTGCCGTCCGTCGCCTCGGCCTCCCGCTTCGCTCGGATCGCCAGCAGCTTCGATGCCGTCTCCACCACCTTGCTGCGGTCGGCTGGGCTCAGGTTGTTCAGGCGATTCACCAACTCGGGTGATAAGCCTTTGGATTGCTTGCTTGACGGCGGCGTTGTAGTCATTTTGGCTTGCTTCCTCACCCACTTGACGGGCAATGTCATCACGGATGGTTTCGGTGCCCAGACCAGCCTGATCCGCTTCGGAAATCAGGCGTTCAACTTCGGCCTGCAGTTCAGGGTTCAGATCGGAGTAGCCCGCCTCATCCAGATCATCGGGCGTGAATGTGAAATCATCCCACGGGTCGCTTGAGGAACTGTGCGACCACATCCGCGCCCTGCCCCGCCACCAACTCTGGCGCTGGGGCCAGGCCGGCGATCTGCCGGGTGACGGCAAGCGTATCGACGCCCAGGCTCTGCAGCTCATCGCAGACGCGAACCGTTGGCGCCGGGGCTTTGGCTTCACGCACTATGACCCGGCCCTCAAGGCCAATGCCCGAGCCATCGCTGCGGCCAACGCCGGCGGGTTCACACTGAACCGCTCAGCCGACAACGTCGTCGAGGCCGACAAGCTCGTCGCCCTGGGCATCGCGCCCGTCGTCCTGGTGCTGCCCAAGGGCACGACCAAGCACTTCACCACGCCCGCCGGCAACCACGTCAGCGTGTGCCCGGCCACCGTGCGCGACGACGTGACCTGTGCCCGCTGCGGGATCTGCCAGAACAAAGACCGCAAGGCCATCATGGGGTTCCCGGCGCATGGCTCGGGCGCTGCCAAAGCTCATGTGATCAGCCTGACAGGTCTGACAAAGAGTCTGACAAAGAGTCGTCGAACGACGCCGTTCGATGACGGATCGGTCGAAACAGCCAAAAGAAAAACGGCCTAGCATCGCTGCTAAGCCGTTGTTCTACAAGGGAATCCTGGTAGGCGCTATTGGATTCGAACCAACGACCCCCACCATGTCAAGGTGGTGCTCTAACCAACTGAGCTAAGCGCCTGCAAGACCAAGACTATAGCACTATTTTCGACGAACGCGCAAGATGCCGCTGATTTGCGACACCCGCGACAACAGCCCGCCAAGCTTGCCGGTGTCGGACGTCTGCAGGGTCAGGACGATGTGCAGCTGGTCGCGCGTGGTCTGGTTGTGCATGGACAGCACCGCCGTCTTGCCCTGGGCCAGCACGTCGAAGACATCGCGCAGCAAGCCTGGGCGGTCGTGGGCATCGATGCAGACGTCCACCGCGTAATGCGTCGATTCGGCCGTGGCCTGTCGCCCCCAGGTGACGGGGATGACGCGCTCGCGGTGCGCAGTCGCCATGTGGCGGAAGTTGCTGCAGTCGGCACGGTGCACGGCCACGCCCTTGCCGCGCGTCACGTAGCCGCCGATGGCATCGGGCGGCGCGGGCTTGCAGCAACGCGCCAGCTGTGTGAGCAGCGAGTCCATGCCCACCACGAGGATGCCTTTGCCTTTGCCTTCGCCGGCCCGGTCGCCGGGCTCGCCCCGCAGCATCTTCTGGACGATGACCTCATCGGGATCGGGTGCGGGCTCCGCCGGCCGCAGCACCTGCTCGATGGTGCGCAGCGAGAACTCGTCCTTGCCGACCACGTCGAAGAGGTTGTCGGCGCTGCGGAAACCCAGTTGCGCGGCCAGGTCATCGAGCTTGATGGCGGTTTTGCCCTCGCGCTGAAGCAGCTTTTCCACGGCTTCGCGGCCGCGGGCGATGGTGGCTTGCTGCGCCAGGGCATTGAACCAGGCGCGCACCTTGGCGCGCGAGCGCGGGCTCTGCAAATAACCCAGCTCGGCGTTGAGCCAGTCCATGGACGGCCCCCCCTCTTTGGCCGAGACGATTTCCACCGTCTGACCGCTTTGCAGCGCGGTCTGCAGCGGCACCATGGCGCCATCCACCCGGGCACCCCGGCAGCGGTGTCCGAGGTTGGTGTGCAGGGTGTAGGCCAGGTCCACGGCGGTGGCGCCGGTGGGCAGGTCGATGATGTCGCCGCCCGGGGTGAAGACGTAGATGCGGTCGTCGAACAAGCCGCGGTTGCCTGCGCTGCCCTCCCCTTGCGCGCCATCGGCCAGGTCGCGCTCCCAGGCCAGCAGCTGGCGCAGCACGGTTTTGCGCGCTTCGGCCACGCGGCTTTCGAAGTCGCCCGCGGCCTGCACGCCGGCATAGCCCTTGGTGCCGGCTTCTTTGTAAGCCCAGTGGGCCGCCACGCCGCTTTCGGCGTGTTCGTGCATGGCCTGGGTGCGGATCTGGATCTCGATGGAGCGGCCTTGCGCGTCCACCACCACCGTGTGCAAGGACTGGTAGCCGTTGGGCTTGGGGCGTGCGATGTAGTCGGAGAATTCGTCGGGCAGCGGCTGCCACAGCTCGTGCACGCAGCTCAGCGCGGCGTAGCAAGCGTTGACGTCGGCCACGATGATGCGCAGCGCGCGCAGGTCGAACACCTTGTCGATGGACAAGGCCTTGCCCTGCATCTTCTTCCAGATGCTGTAGAGGTGCTTGGGGCGGCCTTGCACCTGCGCGGCGATGCCGGCGTCACGCAAGGCGTCGGCCAGTTGCTGGCGCACTTGCTCGATGTGGCGCTCGCGCTCCAGGCGCTTTTCGTCGAGCGATTGGGCGATGCTGCGGTAGGTGTCTGGCATCAGGAAGCGGAAGGACAGGTCCTCCAGCTCCCACTTGATCTGCCAGATGCCCAGGCGGTTGGCCAGCGGCGCGAAGATCTGCAGGGACTCCCGTGCCAGCGTGCGCGGGCATGGCAGCTTGGTCTCGGCGTAAAAGCGCAGGGTCTGCAGGCGCGAGGCCAGGCGCAAGAGGACCACGCGCAGGTCGCGCGAGAAGGCCAGCAGCATCTTGCGGATGCGCTCGACTTGTTCGGCGTCCAGGGGCGCATCAGCTTCGTTCGACAGGGTGTCGCGGGCATTGCGCTGGACCTGCACCAGCTTGACGGTGTGCGCGGCCAAGGCCGCCGCGTCGGGCCCGAAAGCGCGGCTCAGCACGTCCTGGGGCTGCGCGAGGTAGTCGCTGGCATAGACAAGGTAGGCCGCGGCGCGCAGCGAGGGCGATGCCCCCACGCCGTGCAGGATGGCGCTGACGCCGTCGGCATGGGCCAGGGCGTCTTCGCCGGTGTCGAAGCGCTGGGCCGTGAGCAAGGGCTCGGCAAAGGCGCGCGCGCGCTGCAGCATGCTGTGCTGGCTGGCCAGGGCGCCGGCAGCGGCATCGCCCTCGTCGGCCATCTGGCTGACTTCGGCCAGATCGACGATGGCCGCGTGTGCAGCGCCGCGGGCTTCGGGGGCCTGGACGTCCAGGATGGCGGTCTTCATGCCAGCAGGAACTCCTTGACCACGCGCACCTGGTCGGGCGCCATCAGGGTGGGCGCGTGGCCCACGCCCGCGAATTCCACGAGGCGCGCTCGCGGGCCGCGCTGGGACATCTCTCGGGCCGTGTCGGCATCGAGCAGGTCGGAATCGGCGCCGCGCAACAACAGGACCTCGCACGTCAAAGCGTCATAAACCTGCCAGACAGCGGCCTCGCCACTGGCCGCGCTTTCGGCGCTGAAGCCTTTGAAGGGCTCGGCGATGGCGGGGTCGTAGTGCAGCACCAGACCGTCGCCGTCGGGCGCAGGACGCAGCAGCGGCCGCGACAAGGCCAGCCACTGCTCGGGCGTGTGCGGGCCGAAGCCGGCGGAGATGCTCCAGAGGTAATCGGCCGCCTCCTGCTCGCTGGCGAAACGCAGCGGACGGCCGAGGTAGTCGCCGATGCGCTGCAGGGCTTCGACGCGCAGGCGCGGCCCCACGTCGTTGAGCACAAAGCGGCGCAGGCGCACCCCCGACACTTGGGGCGGCACCGACGAGAAACCCAGGCCGATCAGGCCGCCCATGGAGGTGCCGACCCAGTCGAGGTCCAGCACTTGGTCCGCCGCCAGGCCCAGCGAGGCGCGCAGGTGTTGCACCAGCACGACCATGTCGGACGCGTAGGTGAAGATCTGGTAGCCCTTGGCATCGGCCAGCCAGTCGGAGTGGCCACGCCCGACCACGTCGGGGCAGATGACTTGGTAATGCTGGCTGAGCTCGCGCGCCAGGGTGTCGAAGTCGCGCCCCTGGCGACTGAGGCCGTGCACGCACATCAGCACGCGTGGGTTGGCGGCATCGCCCCAACGCCAGTAGGCCATGCGGTGGGTCTGCGCATCGGTGCGGCTGGCGCCCGGGCAGCTCACGAGGTGCAGCGATGGGCTCGGGGTCAAGTTTTCAGCACTTTGCATCGTCGTCCTCAGGCATCGTCAGATAATGGTTCCAGTCACCATTGTGTTTCTTCACGTTGTTTCTTCAAGCGAACCGGAGGTCCAGATGTTGAACGGAAAAACTGCCCTCGTGACCGGATCCACCAGCGGGATCGGCCTGGGCATTGCGGAAAAGCTCGCAGCCCAGGGCGCGAACATCATTCTGAACGGCTTTGGCGATGTCGATGCGCCCAAGGCTTCTGTGGCCGAGGCGGGCAAGGCCCATGGCATCAAGGTGGGCTACCACGGCGCGGACATGAGCAAGCCCGCAGAGATCGAGGCCTTGTTCGCCTACGCCCTGGCCAACTTCGGCGGCGTGGACATCGTGGTCAACAACGCGGGCATCCAGCACGTGGCCAACGTCGAGGACTTCCCCGTCGAGAAGTGGGACACCATCCTGGCCATCAACCTGAGCTCGGCCTTCCACACCATGCGCCTGGCCATCCCGGGCATGCGTGCCAAGAACTGGGGCCGCATCGTCAACATCGCCTCGGCCCACGGCCTGGTCGCATCGGCTGGCAAGTCGGCTTACGTCGCGGCCAAGCACGGCCTGGTGGGCCTGACCAAGTCGGTCGCGCTGGAAACGGCCACCACCGGCATCACCGCCAACGCGGTGTGCCCGGGTTGGGTGCTGACGCCGCTGGTGCAAAAGCAGATCGATGCCAAGGCCGAGCGCGAAGGCGTGTCCGTGGCCGAGGCGCAAAAGGGGCTGCTGGGCGAGAAACAGCCCTCGCTGCAGTTCGTCACGCCAGCCCAACTCGGCGACCTGACCGTGTTTTTGTGCTCGCCCGGTGCCGATCAGGTGCGGGGCGCGGCCTGGAACATGGACGGCGGCTGGCTGGCGCAGTGAGCGCAGCCTGATGCGGTGGCGACGGGGATGACGGAGGGCGTGACGGGAGAGATGGCAGCGCCAAGCCCCAGCGACGTGTTCCTGGCAGGCCACGACTTGCCCACGCGCTGGCAAGGCCGCGAGCACTTCGCCATCCTGGTGACCGGGTTCGGGCAGGGCGAAGGTGTGATGGCCATCTGGGCCGCTTGGCGGGCCGACCCGCAACGCTGCGACCGGCTCACCGTCATCGCCATCGACCCCAAGCCTCAAGCCCCGCAGGCTTCGAGCGATGCCAGCCACCCGTGGGCGATCCGTTCGGCCTCTGGTTTGGCCTCTGGTTTGGCCTCTCGCATGGCGGCACTCTGGCCGCCCATGACGCCTGGGTGGCATCACCTGTGTCTGGACGATGCCCCTGCCGCAACGTGCGAGGGCCCGCACCTCAGCTTGGCGCCAGGGCAACACCTGCATCTGATGTTGGGCGTGGGCGAACCCGCCGACTTGCTGCCCAGCCTGGTGGCGTCGGTCGACGCATTCTGTTTGCCGGCGTGCCGGGATGCGCTCGGCGCTCAGACCCGAGCAGCGCGGTGGGTCTCGCGGCTGAACCGGCTGGCGGCACCGGGGGCCACGCTGTGTGTCCAGGCCGCCTCTGCGGACGTGCTCAGTGCCTTGGCAAGTGCCCATTTCACGGTTCAGCCGCCGGGGGCTGGCACGAACAGCGGCACCGTTGAGGGCCAAGATGGCGCACTGAGCGCAGCCGCCAGCACCTGCGCCAGGTACGTCCCCAGGTTCGTGGCACCTGCGTCGCCAGGCGGGCTGTGGCCTGCGGCAGCGCCTGCGCACCGCCACGCCCTGGTCATCGGAGCGGGTCTGGCGGGCTGCAGCGCGACCTGGTCGATGGCTCGGCAGGGCTGGCGCGTGACCTTGCTGGATGCCGCCGAAGGCCCGGCACTGGGCGCTTCAGGCAACCCCGGCGGTTTGTTCCACAGCATCGTCCATGGGGAAGATGGCATCCACGCACGGGCGCACCGCGCCGCGGCGCTGGCCACCTGGGCGCGTGTGCATGCAGCGCTGGCGCGCGGCGATTTGCCCGGGCAAGGCCAAGGCCTGCTGCGCCTGGACGCCCGCATGGACGAGGCCAGCGCACAGGCGCTGCTCGCGCGCCAACCCTGGCTGTCAGAACAAGCACGCTGGCTGAACCAGGCCGAGGCCCAGGTGCTGTCCGGCCTGCCCTTGCCCAGCGGAGGGTGGCATTTCCTGCAAGCAGGCTGGCTGCAACCGGGTGCTTATGCCCAGTGGCTGCTGGCAGACGCCGAAGCCCGTGCCGGCGCCGCCTTGCAAACGCAATGGTCATGTCAGGTGACCGGCATCCAGCGCGACGAGGCCAGAGGCCTCTGGCAGGCACTGGATGCGCAAGGTCAGGTGCTGGCCGAGGCCCCTTCGCTCGTCCTGGCCAATGCCTGGCAGGCCCAGGCCCTGCTGGACACCCTGCCGCCCGGCCAGGCCACAGCACCCCTGCCGATGAGCGCGGTGCGGGGCCAAATCACCGTGCTGCCGCCTGTGCCCGACGCCAGCGCATCGACGCGCATCACCCTGCCACGCCTGCCCGTGGCAGGTGGCGGCTATGCGCTCGCCTTGCCAGACGGCCGTCTGCTGTGCGGCGCCACCACACAGCACCACGACACCCACCCCGGCGTGCGCGCAGCCGACCACCTGCACAACCTGCGGCAAGCCGAACGGCTAGGCGCCTGGCGCGGCGGTGAGAAGGACGGTGAGCGCGGCAACAGCGCAGGCGAGGGCCAAGGCGTCTCACCACCGCCCATCGACACCCAGCCCCTCGACGGCCGCGTCGGCTGGCGCGCCACCACGCCCGACCGCCTGCCCCTGATCGGCGCCCTGCCCTGGCACGCCGACCGCCTGAGCGACGCCCGCCACACACGGCGCGAGCAAGTGCGCATGCTGCCGCGCGAACGCCACAGCCTGGACGGCCCCACCCAGGGCGGCCTCACCCAGGGAGGCCTCTACGTGCTCAGCGGCCTGGGCTCGCGCGGCATCACCTGGGCGGCGCTGGCCGGGGAACTTCTGGCGCACTGGGTCACTGGCTCAGTCTGCCCGGTCGAAGCAGAATTGCGGGACGCGATGGACCCGGCGCGCTTCCTGGCCCGTCAGCACCGACAGTGACATCCGCAGCCCTCACCCGATGACAACCGATGACAGCCGACGACGACCGCCCCCTGCCCGGACTGACCGAGCGCTTGCGCCTGGACAAGTGGCTGTGGGCGGCGCGCTTCTACAAAACCCGCAGCCTGGCCGCCGAGGACATCGACAAGGGCCGCGTGCAGGTCAATGACCAGGTGGCCAAAGCCTCGCGCGAGCTCAAAGCCGGTGACGTGCTGTGCGTGCGCCAGGGCAGCGGCCAGGCCGTCGTGGTGCGCACCGTCGTCGTCCAGGCCCTGAGCACCGTGCGCGGCCCCGCGCCTCAGGCACAGCGGCTTTACACCGAAACGCCCGAAAGCACCGCCGCGCGGGCTGAAGCGGCCGAGCGCCGGCGGATGTCGTCCGAACCCGCTGATGCCATCGCGCACGGGCGCCCAACCAAGCGCGACCGCCGCCTGCTGGCCGACTGGGATCGTTGGTCCGCCAGCCTGGACGAATGAGCAGCCTGCGCTGACACGGGCCGACGCCGGCCCGCCCCTGCGCTTCGGTTACATTTTCGCCCTTCGGCGGGACTTGCATTCCGTCACCCCATCCCCACTTGCAGCGGCATGCCCGCGCAAGGCGCGCCCCACGACAACCCGTCCGACACACCTGCCACCATGAGCGAGACCACCCCCACGCCCGAACACGCCGACGCAGGCGCTGAAGCCAGCCCGCTGACGCTGGAGCAACAGTTCGCAGAGCTGCAAGCCAAGCACACCGAAGTGTCCGACGCCTACCTGCGCGCCAAGGCCGAAGCCGAAAACATCCGCCGCCGCGCCGAAGAAGAAATCAGCAAGGCCCGCAAATTCGCCGTGGAATCCTTCGCCGAAAGCCTGCTGCCCGTGCGCGACAGCCTCGAAGCCGCCCTGGCCACCCACACCGCCAAGCCCGACACCCCGGTCGAAACGGTCATGGAAGGCGTGAACGCCACGCTGCGACAGCTGGCCGCGGCCCTGGAGCGCAACAAGGTCATCGAGCTGAACCCGGCCGCCGGCACCAAGTTCGATCCCAACATCCACCAGGCCATCAGCATGGTCCCGGCCGAGCAGGAAGCCAACACCGTGGTCGGCGTGCTGCAAAAGGGCTACCTGATCGCGGACCGTGTGCTGCGCCCCGCCCTGGTCACGGTCGCCGCACCCAAGTGAACGCGCACTGAGGCTCACGGAGGCGCACTGGAAGCCCTTTTTTTGACAAGGCCTTCACAAACGCCTCTTGAAATCGCTGCAGTCGCTCGCACATCCAGATCAAGCACCGCACGGCCGACCTGCCAGACAAAGCCAGACAGCGCCAGACGCTGAAGGCGGCCGGGCACACCACAGATTCACAGATTCCTTAGGAGCACCCTCATGGGCAAGATCATCGGCATCGACCTGGGCACCACCAACTCGTGCGTGGCCATCATGGAAGGCAACACCACCAAGGTGATTGAGAACTCGGAAGGTGCACGCACCACGCCGTCCATCATCGCCTACCAGGAAGACGGCGAGATCCTCGTCGGCGCCTCGGCCAAGCGCCAGGCCGTGACCAACCCGCGCAACACGCTGTACGCGGTCAAGCGCCTGATCGGCCGCAAATTCACCGAGAAGGAAGTGCAAAAGGACATCGACCTGATGCCCTTCACCATCGCCGCTGCCGACAATGGCGACGCCTGGGTGGAAGTGCGCGGCAAGAAGTACGCGCCGCCCCAAGTGTCGGCCGAAGTGCTGCGCAAGATGAAGAAGACCGCCGAAGACTACCTGGGTGAGGAAGTCACCGAGGCCGTCATCACCGTGCCCGCCTACTTCAACGACGCCCAGCGCCAGGCCACCAAGGACGCCGGCCGCATCGCCGGTCTGGACGTCAAGCGCATCATCAACGAGCCCACCGCCGCGGCCCTGGCCTTCGGCCTGGACAAGCATGGCGCCGGTGACCGCAAGATCGCCGTCTATGACTTGGGCGGCGGCACCTTCGACGTCTCCATCATCGAGATCGCCGACGTCGATGGCGAAAAGCAGTTCGAAGTGCTGTCCACCAACGGCGACACCTTCCTGGGCGGCGAAGACTTCGACCAGCGCATCATCGACTTCATCATCGCCGAGTTCAAGAAGGAACAAGGCGTTGACCTGTCCAAGGACGTGCTGGCCCTGCAGCGCCTGAAGGAAGCCGCCGAGAAGGCCAAGATCGAGCTCTCCAGCAACTCGCAAACCGACGTCAACCTGCCCTACATCACGGCCGACGCCACCGGCCCCAAGCACCTGAACGTCAAGCTGACCCGAGCCAAGCTGGAAAGCCTGGTCGAAGAGCTGATCGAGCGCACCATCGCGCCTTGCCGCATGGCCATCAAGGACGCTGGCGTGGCCGTGGGCGACATCCAGGACGTGATCCTGGTCGGCGGCATGACCCGCATGCCCAAGGTGCAGGAGAAGGTCAAGGAGTTCTTCGGCAAGGAGCCCCGCAAGGACGTGAACCCTGACGAGGCCGTCGCCGTGGGCGCCGCCGTGCAAGGCCAGGTCCTGGCCGGCGACCGCACCGACGTGCTGCTGCTGGACGTGACCCCGCTGTCCCTGGGCATCGAAACCCTGGGCGGCGTCATGACCAAGATGATCGGCAAGAACACGACCATCCCGACCAAGTTCGCACAGACCTTCTCCACCGCCGACGACAGCCAGCCGGCCGTGACCATCAAGGTCTTCCAGGGCGAGCGCGAGATGGCTTCGGGCAACAAGATGCTGGGCGAGTTCAACCTCGAAGGCATCCCGCCCGCACCGCGTGGCACGCCGCAGATCGAGGTGTCCTTCGACATCGACGCCAACGGCATCCTGCACGTGGGCGCCAAGGACAAGGCCACGGGCAAGGAAAACAAGATCACCATCAAGGCAAACTCCGGCCTCACCGAGGACGAGATCCAGAACATGGTGAAGGACGCCGAGCTCAACGCCGCCGAAGACAAGAAGAAGCTGGAACTGGTGCAGGCCAAGAACCAGGGCGATGGCCTGGTGCACAGCGTGCGCAAGTCCCTGACGGAGTACGGCGACAAGCTGGACGCCGGTGAGAAGGAGAAGATCGAAGCCGCGATCAAGGACGTCGAAGAATCGCTCAAGGGCGAGGACAAGGACGACATCGAGGCCAAGACCAACGCCCTGATGACCGCCAGCCAGAAGCTGGGCGAGAAGATGTACGCCGACATGCAGGCTGCCCAAGGCGCCGCTGGTGCCGATGGCGCTGCGGCTGGCGCACAAGGCGCCCCGGGCAGCGAGCAGGCCAAGCCCGCCGACGACAACGTCGTGGACGCCGAGTTCAAGGAAGTCAAGAAGGACTGACCACCGGGGCTCGCCCCCACTCTGACAGGGCACAGGCCGTGTGAGCACCTCGCTCACGCCCTGTGCCTTTGTCGGGTCTGGACACCAACACCATGGCAAAACGCGATTTTTACGAAGTCCTCGGTGTCGCCAAGAGCGCGTCCGACGACGAGATCAAGAAGGCCTACCGCAAGCTGGCCATGAAGCACCACCCTGACCGCAACCAGGGTGAGAAGGCCAAGGAGGCCGAGGAGCAGTTCAAGGAGGTCAAAGAGGCCTACGAGATGCTCTCCGACCCCAAGAAGAAGGCCGCTTACGACCAGTACGGCCACGCTGGCGTCGATCCCAACATGGGCGGCGGACGCGGTGGCGCCGAGGGCTTCGGTGGTTTCGCCGATGCCTTTGGCGACATCTTCGGCGACATCTTCGGCCAACAGGGCGGCGGTGGACGGCGCAGCGGTGGCCCGCAGGTGTACCGTGGCAGCGACCTGTCGTACGCCATGGAAATCAGCCTGGAGGAGGCCGCGGCCGGCAAGGACACGCAGATCCGCATCCCCGCCTGGGACGAATGCGGCGTCTGCCACGGCTCCGGCGCCAAGCCCGGCACCAGTGCGAAAACCTGCCCGACCTGCAACGGCTCGGGCACGGTGCACATGCGCCAGGGCTTCTTCAGCGTGCAGCAGTCCTGCCCGCACTGCCAGGGCACCGGCAAGGTCATCCCCGAGCCCTGCACCGCCTGCCATGGCCAGGGCAAGGTCAAGAAGACCAAGACGCTGGAAGTCAAGATCCCGGCCGGCATCAACGAAGGCATGCGCATCCGCTCGGCCGGCAACGGCGAGCCGGGCACCAATGGCGGCCCCGCGGGCGACCTCTACATCGAGATCCGCATCAAGCAGCATGACATCTTCGAGCGCGACAGCGACGACCTGCACTGCTCCGTGCCGGTGCCGCTGACCACGGCGGCCCTGGGCGGCAGCATCGAGGTGCCGACGCTGGGCGGCAAGGCCGAGATCGACATCCCTGAAGGCACCCAGCACGGCAAAACCTTCCGCCTGCGCGGCAAGGGCATCAAGGGCATCCGCTCCAGCTACCCGGGTGATTTGTACTGCCACATCGTGGTGGAAACCCCGGTCAAGCTCACCGAGCATCAGCGCAAGCTGCTCAAGGAGCTGGACGTATCCTTCAAGAAGGGTGGGGAGAAGCACTCGCCCAACTCCAAAAGTTGGACCGACCGGGTGAAGAACATCTTCAAGTGATGCCCAGGTTCAAGCGCTGAACCAGACGACGGCGCCCCAGTGGCGCCGTCTTCACGTCTGCGAGGGCCGAGCCCTTGAAGCCATGCAGCACCTCACGGTCAGGCTGGTGTGCTCAAGTTCACACCTCCACATGCCGAAAACGGCACACAGCCTGGCTCCACCGCGATGCACCCTGCACGCCGCAGAGCCAGGGCTTTGTCCCAGAGGGTGACGCGCATGGCGTATCAAGGTTCGCTGTCTCACATACAAGCATTGATCATCGAAGACATGGCCGTGCAGCAAACGACGCTGCGGGGCCAGTTGGCGCTGCTGGGCATCACCCGTGTGGACGTGGCATCGAACGCGAACGACGCCTACCGCCTGATCCGTGCCAACAGGTATGGCCTGATCATGTGCGACTTCAACCTCAACCACCGCACCGACGGGCAGCAGCTGTTCGAGCACGTGCGCGAGCAGGGCCTGCTGCCGGCCGATTGCCTGTTTTTCATGATCACGGCCGAGAGCAGCTACGCCTCGGTCGCGGCCACCACCGAGCACCACCCCGACGCCTACCTGCTCAAGCCCGTCACGGCCAGCGACATCGAAGACCGCCTCAAGGCCATGCTGGAAAAGCGCCAGGCCCTGCTGCCCGTGAGCTCCCGCCTGGCCAAGAGCGATCTGAACGGGGCGCTGCAGGCCGCTGACGAACTGATCGCGCAACGCAACCGCTGGTTCATGTCAGCCTTGCAGCTCAAGGGGCAGACGCTGCTCAAACTCGGACGCCATGAAGACGCCAAGGCCGTGTACGAACAGGCCCTGGAGGTGCGTCCCGACCTGCTGTGGGCCCGCCTCGGCGTGGCCCGCGCCCACAAGGCCGCAGGCCGTTTCAACGAAGCGCACCGCCTGGCGCAAGACATCATCGAATCGCCCGAAGGCGAAAAAATGGTCGCGGCCTACGACGTCGTCGCCGAATCGCAGGAAGCCAGCGGCGACCCGTTGGGCGCCTTGTGGACGCTGCGCGATGCGTCCATGGTCGTACCCTCCACCCGCCGGCACCGCATGGTGGGCGAATCGGCCTACCGCAATGGCGACCTCGACATGGCCAAGCAGGCCCTGGGCAAGGCCGCCAAAGCCAGCCGGGGCACCATCGTGGCCCAGGCCCAGGACGACCTGCTGCTGGCCCAGACCCTGGTGGACATCGGCGAACCCAGCGAGGCCCTGCGCGTGCTGCAGGACGCGAAGAACCACTACAAAGACCACCCGGGCTTCGGCGCCACGTCCCTGTCGCTGCAGGCCCAGGTGGAGATGGCCAACGGGCAGCCCGAGCAGGCCGAAGCCACCTTGGAAAAGGCCCGCGCCAGCCTGGGCAAAGGCAAGGCCGACTTCGCCACCGTGGCCCTGGCCAAGGCCGAGCTGATGGCCGGCAACGAAGAAGCCGGTCTGGCCTTGCTGGGCAGTGCCATCAGCGCCGACCACGAAAACCTGCGGGTCAAGCAGATGATCGCCAAGGCGCTGCAAGACACCGGCCACGAGGACAAGGTCTCGGCCGTCATCGAGTCGGCCACGGCCAGCATGCAGAACATGGTCACCGACGCCCGCAAGCTGCTGCGCGACAGCCGCATCGACGACGCCGTGAGCATCATCGAAAACGCCGCGCACGAGTACCCCGAAAACACCGGCGTGCTGCTGCAGGCCGCGCAGATCCAGTGCATGGCCCTGCGCCTGAAGAAGAGGCTGGACGAGCCCCGCATCGGCACCATCCGCGACCACCTCGACCGCCTTGACAAGCTGCTGCCCGGCCACGACCGCGTCACCATGATGCGCCGCTACTTCCGCGAAACGCTGGGCACGCTGGACGCGTCCAGCCCACAAAGCTGAGCCCCATGAGCGACGCCCTCGCGCTCATCGCGCACGACCTCAAGAACGCACTGGGTGGCCTGGAAGGCGAACTCGCGGAACTGATCGACCACCCCACCCCCGTGATGGCGCAACGCGCCCACCTGCACTGCGCCGAACTGCGCCGGCAGTTCATCCAGTTCCTGACGCTGTACGGCGCCCGCACCGACGGCCTGTGCGCCCTGTGCGAGGACGAATCCCCGCTGGACCTGCTGCAGGCCTTGCAACGCGTCTGGTCGGTCAAGCTGCAGATGGAGGGCAGCCCCATCCAGGTCGTCACACAGACCGCCTGCGTGGACACCGCCCCCGCGTTCTGGTACTTTGACCACCGTTTGGTGCAACTGGCGCTCGACGCGGCCATCCACAACGCCGTGCGCTTTGCCCGCACGCGGGTGGAGATCAACGTGACGCAGGCCAACGGCTTCCTGGTATGGCGCGTGCACGACGATGGCCCTGGCCTCGATGCCGACGACCCCGGCCAGGCCAACGCCACCGGTCTGGGCACGGCCCTGGCAGAAGCCGTGGTGAACGCGCACGCGCACAGCGGCCGCCACGGGCGCATCCAGCTCGGCAGCAGCCCAGGCCAGGGCACCACCTTCACCATGGCGCTGCCCTGAGATCGCCATGGAATCGCCATGAAACGCACCCGCAGTACCCAGAGGAGCGCCCATGCATGAGGTCTTCTCGTCCAGCAGCACAGCCAAACCCGGGCTGGGCGATGCCATGCACGACATGCGCAGCGCCCGCGCGCTCGTCATCGACAGCAACCTCACCTCGCGCAGCATCCTGCGCACGATGATGTCCGACCTCGGCGTGCCCGGCGACCGCATCAAGCAAGTCGGCCGCTACAACGACGCCCGTGGCGAGCTGGAACGCACCCGCTACGACATCGTCCTGTGCGACTACCACTTCGGCGACACCCGCCAGACCGGCACCGACCTGCTCGATGAGCTGCGCGCCGGCAACCACCTGCCCTTCTCCACCATCTTCGTGATGGTGACCTCTGAAGCCTCGTACGCCAAGGTCGCCGAAGCCGCCGAAGCCGCGCTGGACTGCTACCTGCTCAAGCCCCACACGCACAACGAACTGGCCGGGCGCATCCAGGTGGCGCGCCTGCGCAAACAGGCCATGGCCGACATCTTCAAGGCGCTCGAGACCGAGCAATACGAAGAGGCCACCAAGCTCTGCCTGGCCCGCGTGGAGGCCAAATCGGAGTACTGGATCTACGCCGCCCGCATCGGCAGCGAGCTGCTGCTGCGCCTGAACCGGCACGACGAGGCCCGCGCGCTCTTCGAAATCATCGACGCCACCAAGGCCATGCCCTGGGCGCGGCTGGGCATTGCGCGCGCCCACGTGGAGGCCGGCCAGATCCCACCGGCACTGCGCGTGCTCGACGCCCTCATCCTCGACAGCCCGGGCTACGCCGACGCCTACGACGTGATGGGCCGCGCTCACCTGCAAGTGGGCGACTTCGAACGCGCCTACCAGACCTACCAGAAGGCCGTCAGCCTCACGCCCAATGCCGTGGGCCGGCTGCAGAAGATGGGCTTGCTGGCCTTCCACCTGGGCCACACCGACGAGGCCGCCGAAGTGCTGGAGCGCGCCATCGCCATGGGCCTGGGTTCGCGCTCCTTCGATTTCCAGAGCGTGGTCATGCTGGCCCTGACCCACTTCGCCAAGGACGACGGCGCCGCGCTGCACAAATGCGTCAACCAGCTGCTGCGCGCCCACGAACGCAAGTCCCGCAGTGCGCGGCTGCGCCGGATGTACGAGCTGGTGCAGGTGCTGGCCCTGGTCCAGCAGAACCAGGGCACCGAAGCCTCGCGTCGGCTGAAAACCATGGCCCGCGAATTCGGGCAGCCGGACTACGACTACGAAACCGCCGGCAACATGATGACCGTGCTCACGCGCCTGCGCGAGCGCAGCCTCGACCTGCCCGATGCCGATGCCTGGATGCAGCGCCTGGCCAGCCGCTTCTGCACCAACAAGCCGCTCACCGGCATGCTGTGCATGATGGTGACCAGCCACGAGCCCTATGGCGACATGCTGCGCGAAAGCTACCGCCAGCTCAGCGCCCTGGCCGAAAGCTGCCTGGCCCAGGCCAAGAACGGCGCACCGGCCAAGGCCGTGGAAACGCTGCTGCAACGCGGCGCCGACACCGGCAACGCCCGCACGGTCGAGCTGGCCGACATGATCTGGCAGCGCTACCTGACGCAGCTGGAGTCCCACACCGAGATGGCCGCGCGCCTGCAGGACCTGCTCACACGCTACGGCCGCCGCCCCGCCAGCGAGACGGACGGCTGAAACCCCGCCCTCGCGCGGCTCAGATCTCCGCGCCCGCCTTCACGCAATCCACGTAGTAGCGTTTGCCGCCGCCGGCCAAGTCTTCGGCCACCAGGCCGTGCACGTCGGTGGCGAAGCCCGGAAAGGCTGCGCTGAAGGTCTGTGTGAACTTCAGGAAGTCGCAGATCTTCTTGTTGAAACGCTCGCCCGGGATCAGCAGCGGGATGCCCGGGGGATACGGCGTCAGCAGCGCCGTGGTGATGCGGCCTTCGAGCTGGTCGATGTCCACGCGCTCGGTCTGCTTGCGCGCGATGCAGGCATAGGCGTCCGACGGCTTCATCGCCGGCTCCAGGCCCGACAGGTACACCTCGGTGGTCAGGCGGGCGATGTCGCCCTTGGCATACGCCTCGTGCACGCTCTGGCACAGGTCGCGCAGGCCCATGCGCTCGTACATCGGGTGCTTCTGGCAGAACTCCGGCAGCACGCGCCACATCGGCTGGTTCTTGTCGTAGTCGTCCTTGAACTGCTGCAGTGCCGTCAGCATCGTGTTCCAGCGGCCCTTGGTGATGCCGATGGTGAACATGATGAAGAAGCTGTACAGGCCGGTCTTCTCGACCACCACGCCGTGCTCGGCCAGGTACTTGGTGACGATGGATGCCGGGATGCCCGAGGTCGCGAACTTGCCCGACACGTCCAGGCCCGGCGTGATGATGGTGGACTTGATCGGGTCCAGCATGTTGAAGCCATCGGCCAGGTTGCCAAAGCCGTGCCACTCCTCGTTGGCCTGCAGCACCCAGTCTTCCGGTTTGCCGACGTCGTGGCCCATGCCGGTGTCCAGGCGGGCATCCGGGCCCCAGACCTTGAACCACCAGTCCTCGCCGTATTCCTTGTCCACCTTGCGCATGGCGCGGCGGAAGTCCAGCGCTTCCTTGATGCTTTCTTCCACCAGGGCGGTGCCGCCAGGAGGTTCCATCATGGCCGCGGCCACGTCGCAGCTCGCGATGATCGCGTACTGCGGCGAGGTCGAGGTGTGCATCAGGTAAGCCTCGTTGAAGAGGTTGCGGTCCAGGGGCACGGTCTGCGAGTCTTGGACCAGCACGTGCGAGGCCTGCGAAATGCCGGCCAGCAGCTTGTGCGTGGACTGCGTGGCATAGACCACCGCCTCTTTCGGACGCGCGCGGCCCTTGCCCATGGCGTGGTACATGCCGTAGAACTTGTGGAAGGCGGCATGCGGCAACCAGGCTTCGTCGAAGTGCAGGTTGTCGATCCAGCCGTCGAGCATGCCCTTGATGGTCTCGGTGTTGTAGAGCACGCCGTCGTAGGTGCTCTGCGTGATCGTCAGGATGCGCGGCTTGACCGTGGCGGGGTCCACGCCCTTGAGCAACGGGTTGGCCGCCACCTTGGCACGGATGGTGTCCGGCTCGAACTCGCTTTTCGGGATGGGGCCGATGATGCCGTAGTGGTTGCGCGTGGGCGTGAGGAACACAGGCACCGCGCCCGTCATGATGATGCTGTGCAGGATGGACTTGTGGCAGTTGCGGTCCACCACGACGATGTCGTCCGGGGCCACGGTGTGGTGCCACACCATCTTGTTGGATGTCGATGTCCCGTTGGTGACGAAGAAGCAGTGGTCGGCATTGAAGATGCGCGCGGCGTTCTTCTCGGACTCGTAAATCGGGCCGGTGTGGTCCAACAGCTGGCCGAGCTCTTCCACGGCATTGCACACGTCGGCGCGCAGCATGTTCTCGCCGAAGAACTGGTGGAACATCTGCCCGACCGGGCTCTTCAGAAACGCCACGCCACCGGAGTGCCCGGGGCAGTGCCAGGAGTAGGAGCCGTCCTGGGCGTAGTCCATCAGCGCCTTGAAGAAAGGCGGGGCCAGGCCGTCGAGGTAGCTGCGGGCTTCGCGGATGATGTGACGCGCCACGAACTCGGGCGTGTCCTCGAACATGTGGATGAAGCCGTGCAGCTCGCGCAGGATGTCGTTCGGGATGTGCTCCGAGGTGCGCGTCTCGCCGTACAGGTAGATGGGGATCTCGGCGTTCTTGAAACGGATTTCGCTGACGAAATTGCGCAGGGCCTTCAGGGCCACATCGACCTCGTCCTTGGAGCCGGCGCCGAACTCCTCGTCGTCGATCGACAAAATGAAGGCGCTGGCCCGGCTTTGCTGCTGCGCAAACTGCGACAAATCGCCATAACTGGTCACGCCCAGCACCTCGCAACCTTCCTTCTGAATGGCGTCGGCCAGGGCGCGGATGCCCAGACCGGAGGTGTTTTCGGAGCGGAAGTCTTCGTCGATGATGACGATGGGGAAATGGAAGCGCAGCATGACCTGTTCCTGTGCACAAAAACGGAGCAATGGCAAAAGCCAGAACGGAGAAATCCCGAAGACGGCGAAGTGTAGGGGGCAAGCCTGCGGATTTGTTTGACACGCCGGCGTTTTTGCATGAACGATCAGAAAAATGTCCCCACTGTGCCGGCAGCGAAATTCCCGCCTAAACTTGGCGCTTGACAACGGCATGACACCCCATCCAAGGTGAAATGCCACACACCCCATGGACAACGCAGCAAGGAGTTGCGGCGGATGAGCGAATCGACGCTGTGGTGGATCGTGGCGGGGTTCTTTGTGAGCCTGGAGCTGCTGACGGGTTCCTTTTACCTGCTGATGCTGGCGCTGGGCGCGGCCACGGCGGCCGCGATTGCGACGCTGGGCGGTGACCAGGCCTCCCAAATGGTGTCCGCGGCCCTGGTGGGCGGTGGCGCCGTGTACCTGTGGCACCGCAAATTGCTGCGGCGCGGCATGCTGCCGGTGGACGACTACATCTCCACGGGTCTGGGCAGCCTGGACGTGGGCGAGCAGGTCACCGTGTCGAACTGGCACCCCGATGGCACGGCCCGGGTGCATTACCGCGGCAGCGACTGGATGGCCCGCTACCACGGCGCCCACGTGCCGGCCTCGGGGCCCCACCGCATCCGCGCCGTCGAAAGCAATTACCTGGTGTTGGAGCGCCTCTGAGCCATGGAAGTCGCACTGGTTTTGCTCATCGTCGCGGCGATCTTCGTCGTCCGCGCCATCAAGGTCGTGCCCCAGCAAAGCGCGTGGGTCGTGGAGCGTCTGGGCAAGTACAGCACCACGCTCAAGCCCGGCCTGAACGTGCTCGTGCCCTTTGTGGACAAGGTGGCCTACGAGCACTCGCTCAAGGAGATCCCGCTGGACGTGCCCAGCCAGGTCTGCATCACCAAGGACAACACCCAGCTCCACGTGGACGGCATCTTGTATTTCCAGGTGACCGACCCGATGCGCGCCAGCTACGGCGCGTCGAACTACATCGTCGCCATCACCCAGCTGGCACAGACCACGCTGCGCTCCATCGTGGGCCGCATGGAGCTCGACAAGACCTTCGAAGAGCGCGACGCCATCAACACCTCGGTGGTGGCCGCCCTGGACGAGGCCGCGCTGAACTGGGGCGTGAAGGTGCTGCGCTACGAGATCAAGGACCTGACGCCGCCGGCAGAGATCCTGCGCTCCATGCAGCAGCAGATCACCGCCGAGCGCGACAAGCGCGCCCGCATCGCCGAATCCGAAGGCCGCAAGCTGGAGCAGATCAACCTGGCCACGGGCGAGCGCGCATCCTTCATCGCCAGGTCCGAGGGCGAGAAGCAGGCCGAGATCAACCGCGCCGAGGGCCAGGCGGCGGCCATCACCGCCGTGGCCGACGCCACCGCAGCGGCCATCGCCAAAATTGCCGCGGCCATCCAGCAGCCCGGGGGCCAGGACGCCGTCAACCTCAAGGTGGCCGAAAAGGCCGTCGAGGCCTACGCGCAGCTCGCGCAGAAGAACAACACCATGATCGTGCCAGGCAACATGAGCGAGGTCTCGGCCCTGATCGGCACGGCCATGACGCTGCTGCGCCAGTCGCCACAGCCGCCCCAGTCGCCCCACTCGACGCCCGCAGGCAACACCCGATGAGCGTTCACCTCGTGCCCGGACGCAACGTGCTGGGGGGCCCCTTGCGCGCCTGCTCCTACGACCCGGTGACGGGCTATTTCCGCGATGGTTGCTGCCGCACCCGCGAGGACGACTCCGGCCTGCACGTGGTCTGTGCGCGCGTGACGGCCGATTTCCTGGCGTTCTCGATGCACCAGGGCAACGACCTCTCCACGCCGCGGCCCGAATGGCGCTTCCCCGGCCTGCAACCGGGCGACCGCTGGTGCCTGTGCGCCGAACGCTGGCTGGAGGCCTGGCGCGCAGGCGTGGCGCCCCCGGTGGCGCTGGACGCCACGCACGAGGCGGCGCTGCAAGTCATCCCGCTGGAAGTGCTGCTGGCCCATGCGCTGCAGCCTGTGCGCCCGGACCCGGCCTGAAAAGCCGGCTTGAGAACAGGCAGCGTCAGGCCAGCTCCGGGAACAGCACCGAGGTGTAGCCGAAGCGGCTGAAATCGCGCACCCGCATGGGATAGAGCTGGCCGATGAGGTGGTCGCACTCGTGCTGCACCACGCGCGCATGGAAGCCCTCGGCCTCGCGCTCGATGGGCAGGCCTTTCACATCGAAGCCCGAATAGCGGATGCGCGCCCAGCGGGGCACCACGCCGCGCAGCCCGGGCACCGACAGGCAACCTTCCCAGCCCTCCTCTTCCACGTCCGACAGCGGCGTGATCAGGGGGTTGATGAGCACCGTCTCGGGCACGGGCGGGGCGTCCGGGTAACGCTGGCTGCGCCCGAAACCGAAGATGACGACGGCCAGGTCCACGCCGATCTGCGGGGCGGCCAGGCCAGCCCCTTGCGCGGCGGCCATGGTGTCTTTCAGGTCGGTGATGAGCGCCAGCAGTTCGGACGAACCGAAGGCCTCGGGCTCGACCTGCTCGGCGGGTTTGAGCAGGCGCGGATCGCCCATCTTCAGGATCTCGCGCACGGCCATCAGGGGGCTCCCGTCTCGGTGGGTGTGGACGCCAGCAAGGCCTGCAGCCCGGCTTCGTCCAGCACGGTCAGGCCCAGCTCGCGGGCCTTGTCCAGCTTGCTCCCGGCCTCCTCGCCGGCCACCACGTAGCTGGTCTTCTTGGACACCGAGCCCGCCACCTTGCCACCCGCGGCTTCGATCAGGGCCTTGGCCTCGTCGCGCGACAGGGTGGGCAGCGTGCCGGTGAGCACCAGCGTCTTGCCGTTCAGGGGCAGCGTGGCCGGGTCGATGCTGGACGCGCCATCGTGCTCCGGCCAGCTCAGGCCACAGGCGCGCAGTTGCTCGACGACTTCGCGGTTGTGCGGCTGGTTGAAGAAGGTGCGGATGCTGTTCGCCACCACGGGGCCGACATCGCGCACCGTCAACAGGTGCTCCTCGGAGGCGTCCATGATGCGGTCGAGCTGGCCGAAGTGCTTGGCCAGGTCCTTGGCCGTGGCCTCGCCGACGTGGCGGATGCCCAGGCCAAAGAGGAAGCGCGGCAAGGTCGTCTGCTTGCTTTTCTCCAGCGCGGTGACGATGTTCTGCGCGCTCTTGTCGGCCATGCGGTCGAGCGCAGCCAGCTTGAGCAAGCCCAGCTTGTAGAGCTCAGGCAGGGTGCGCACCAGGCCGGCATCGACGAGCTGGTCCACCAGCTTGTCGCCCAGGCCTTCGATGTCCATGGCGCGACGCTGGGCGAAGTGCAGCAGCGCCTGCTTGCGCTGGGCCGCGCAGAACAGGCCGCCTGTGCAGCGGTGGTTGACCTCGCCGGGCTCGCGCAGCACGGTGCTGTCGCAGACCGGGCAGGTGCGCGGCATGCGGAAGTTGGGCACGTAGGTGGCACGCGCCGGGGTCAGGCCGTCGGCGCCGGCCGCGCAATCGGCCGTGGGGGGCACCACGCCCACCACCTCGGGGATGACGTCGCCCGCACGGCGCACGATGACGGTGTCGCCCACGCGCACCCGCTTGCGGCGCAGCTCGAAGAGATTGTGCAAGGTCGCGTTGGTGACCGTGACACCGCCCACGAACACCGGCTTGAGGCGCGCCACGGGCGTGAGCTTGCCGGTGCGACCGACCTGGATGTCGATGCCCTCGACCACGGTCATCTGCTCTTGCGCAGGGTACTTGTGGGCCACGGCCCAGCGCGGTTCGCGGGTCACGAAGCCCAGGCGTTCTTGCAACGCGCGTGAGTTGACTTTATAGACGACGCCGTCGATGTCGAAGGGCAGTTGGTCGCGTTTGGCACCGATGGCCTGGTGGAAGGCGACCAGGCCATGCGCCCCCGTCGCACCCTCGGCCACGGTGCGCTCGGCACACACGGGCAGGCCCAGCGCGGCCAAGGCATCGAGCAAGGCGCTGTGGGTGTCGGGCACGGCCCAGCCCTGCACCTCGCCCAGGCCGTAGGCGAAGAAGCTCAAGGGGCGTTGCTTGGCGATGGCCGGGTCGAGCTGGCGCACGGCACCGGCTGCGGCGTTGCGCGGGTTGACGAAGGTCTTGCCGCCCTGCTCGCGCTGGCGCTCGTTGAGGGCTTCGAAGTCGTCGCGGCGCATATAGACCTCGCCGCGCACTTCGAGCACGGGCGGAGACGACCCGGCACCGTCGCCTTGCAGCCGCAGCGGGATCTGGCCAATCGTGCGGATGTTCTGGGTGACGTCCTCGCCGGTTTCGCCATCGCCACGGGTGGCCGCGCACACCAGCACGCCGTGCTCGTAGCGCAGGTTGATGGCCAGGCCATCGAACTTCAGCTCGGCGGCGTACTGCACGGGCAGGGCGTCGTCGGGCAGTTCCAGCTCGCGGCGCACGCGGGCGTCGAAGGCCTCGGCGCCGCTGGCCTCGGTGTCCGTCTCGGTGCGGATGGACAGCATGGGCACCGCGTGGCGCACGGGCTGGAAGCCATCGAGCACCTGGCCCAGCACACGCTGCGTGGGCGAGTCGGGCGTGCGCAACTCGGGGTGTTCGGCCTCCAGCGCCTGCAGTGCCTGGAAGAGGCGGTCGTACTCGGCGTCGGGGATGCTGGGTTCGTCCAGCACGTGGTACCGGTGCGCGTGCGCGTTCAGTTGCGCGCGCAAGCTTGCTGCCATCTGTGGCGGAGTGGGCGCCGGGGTGGGGGTCGCTGAGTCACCAGCTTCAGCCGGTGCACCAAACAGATCCGACTGAGACATGTGGCGTGGCTCCTGTCTGCTCAGCTGAACAGGCGGCGCGTGGACGGCGCCCCCGCGGCGAGGTCACGCGCGGCCAGGGCCTCGTAGAGCTTGGCCAGCTCGCCCTCGATCGATTCGAACGCCGCGGGAGAAAACGGCCGTCCCGAGTCGTCGAGCATGAGGCCGTCCATGGCCATGGACAGAGCCTCGCCAGCCGCGCACCAGGCCTTGAACGGGGCCTGCTCGGCGGCGGTCTGCGGCACGTCGAAGCACAGCAGCAGCTCGCGCAGGGTGGCCTGGTCTTCGTCTTCCGCGAAAGCGGCCTGGGCGTCGAACTGCAGCGTCAGCACGGGCGGCGCGCCCTCGTCCGGCGAGGGCAGCACGAAGCGGCCGGGCAAGGCGCCGGGCAGGAAGCCGTGGCGCTGCGCCTGCTGCTGCACATAGCCCAGCGACCAGGCGCTGCCCTTGCCCGCCAGGCGCATGGCCAGTTGGGCGTCGTGGGCGCCGGCGAAGGCATCGAGCTCACGGGCACGCGCAACGATGTCGAGCATGTCGGGGAACTCGGGCGAGGCAGGCAAGGCATCGGCCATGGCCTGCACCTTCTGCACGAACTCGGAGTATTCGATTTCGTTGAGGCCGCCCGTGCGGTTGGCCATCAGCACGCCGGCTTGCAGCTCGGTGTAGAGCACACCGGCCTGCGGCATTTCCCACTCACCGCAGTCGCTGCGCAGGCCCTCGACCAGCACCGGCTTGCTGCCGGCACGGCGCGAGGGCGGCAGGTGCATGAGGATGTGGTCGCCGCTCATGGGCGCGTCCAGGGTCAGGGTGGCGATGGCGTCCACCAGGGCGTCCAGGCGGGGGCCGGTGCGGCGCAGGGGGGGCAGGCTGGCGGTGGGCGATGCGGCCACGTTGCCCGCGCCGTCGTCCATCGGGATCGTGGGGATGTCGTCGAGCGGCACCGACGTGGCCGACGGCGCGGCGCCGCCATCGACGGGCTCCACCGAGGCGCGGCGCGGTTGCCGGGCGGCGGCACGGCGCGCGGTCCAGGCGCCATGGGCGACGACCACGGCGAGCACAACGCCGCCCAGGATGGCCAGGTACAGGGTCAGGGAATGGTTCATTGCGAAGTGTCTTTCTCAAGCGGCGTGGGCCATGCCCAGCGCGGCTTCCATGTCCACCGCCACGATGCGGGACACGCCTTGTTCTTGCATGGTCACGCCCACCAGCTGCTCGGCCATCTCCATCGCGATCTTGTTGTGCGAGATGAAGAGGAACTGCGTGCCGGCGGACATGGTTTTCACCAGGCGCGCGTAGCGCTCGGTGTTGGCGTCGTCCAGCGGGGCATCGACCTCGTCGAGCAGGCAGAACGGCGCGGGGTTGAGCTGGAAGATGGCGAACACCAGCGCGATGGCGGTGAGCGCCTTTTCGCCACCCGAGAGCAGGTGGATGGTGCTGTTTTTCTTGCCCGGCGGGTGGGCCATGACCTGCACGCCGGCGTCGAGGATCTCGTCGCCCGTCATCACCAGCCTGGCGCTGCCGCCACCGAACAGGCTGGGGAACATGCGCCCGAAGTGCTCGTTGACGGTGTTGAAGGTGGCGCCCAGCAGGTCGCGGGTTTCCAGGTCGATCTTGTGGATGGCGTCTTCCAGGGTGCCGATGGCGTCGAGCAGGTCGGTCATCTGCGCGTCGAGGAAGCCCTTGCGCTCGCGGGCGGCGGTGAGCTCGTCGAGCGCGGCCAGGTTGACGGCGCCCAGCGCGTTGATCTCGCGCTGGATGCGGTCGATCTCGGCCTGCAGACCGAAGAGCTTGATGCCGTCGCGCTCGATGGTCTCGGCCAGCAGGCCCAAGTCCACCGCGGCGGCGGTGAGCTGCTCCATGAACTGCGCGCCGCCCAGCGAGGCCGCTTGCTGCTCCAGCTGCAGCTTGGTGATCTGGTCGCGCAGGGGCTGCACGCTGTGTTCGAAGCCCATGCGCTGCTCGTCGAAACGGCGCAGCTGGGCGGAGAGGTCGTCGTAGCGCTGGCGGGCTTGGGCCAACAGGCCTTCGCGCTGCACGCGCAGGGCCAGGGCTTCGTCCAGGCCGGTGTGGGCCGTGGCCTCGCTCAGGCGGGCTTGTTCTTCGTGCAACTGCGCCACGGTGGCCTCGTTGGCCTGCACCTGTTGCGATGCGGTTTCGATGCTGCGCTGCAGCTCACCCCGGCGAGCGGCCATGCTGCGCACGCCGAAGGTGGCCTCCTGGGCCTGGCGCTCCAGGGCGCGGCTTTGCTCGCGGGCCTGGTTGAGCTTGCGCTCGGCCTCGATGACATGCTCTTCCAGCGTGGCGTGCTTTTCCTGGGCCTCGCCCAGCGAGATGTCGAGCTCCTCGAAACGGGCCTCGCCCATGGCGCGGCGCTCTTGCAGGCCTTCGAGCTGCGCGTCGATCTCGGCCAGCTCTTCGCTGATCTGGCTGCGGCGGCTGTGGGCCTGCTCGGCCTGCTGGCTCAGGCGCAGCACCTCGACCTGTTGCTGGTGCACGCGCTGCTGGGCCTCGGCGGCTTCGCGGCGGGATGTGGCCAGGCGCTGCGAGCCATCGGTGTAGGCGGCCTCGGCGCGGATCAAGGCGGCGCGGGCCTCGTCGGCGATCAGGCTCTGCGCCCTCACCTCTTTGTCCAGGCCCTCGATTTCCTGGGCACGGGCCAGCATGCCGGCCTGCTCGGAATCGGGGGCGTAGAAGCTGACGGCGAACTGGCTGACCGTGTGGCCAGCCGGGGTCATGATGACCTCACCGTGGGTGAGCTTGCCGCGCTGGGACAGGGCCTCTTCCAGGTGGGCGGCGGTGTAAACGCCTTCCAGCCAGTCGTTCATCAGCGCCTGCAGGCCGGCGTCGTTCAGGCGCAGCAGGTCCGACAGGCGCGGCAGGGTGGCGTGGGTGTTCTGGATGCCAGAGGCGGGCGGGCTGTAGAAGGCCAGCTTGGCCGGCGGCGCATCGCTCTCGAAGGCGCGCACGGTTTCCACGCGGCCCACTTCCAGGGCCGACAGGCGCTCGCGCAGGGCCGATTCCAGCGCGTTTTCCCAACCGGGCTCGATGTGCACGCGCGTCCACAGGCCTTGCAGGCTGTCGAGGCCATGCTTGGCCAGCCAGGGCTTGAGCTTGCCCTCGGTCTGCACCTTGTCTTGCAGGGCGCGCAGGGCGTCCAGGCGGGCGCTGCGCTCTGACAAGCGGGCGGCCTGCTGCTGGCTGTCGGCCTGGGCGGCCTTGCGGGCGTCGTCCAGCGCAGGCACGGTCTCGGACAGTTCGCCCAGGCGCGCTTCCAGCACGGCCTGGTCCTCCTCGCCGGCTTCGAGCTGGGCTTTCAGCTCGGCCAGGCGGGCCTCGTCGGGTGTGGCCAGGCCTTGCACCTCGGTGCGCAGGCGCTCGCGGCGCTGCTGGACCTGGCGGGCCTGGTCATCGACGTTGCGCGACTCGGCCGCCAGCAGCTGGATCTGCTGCTGCACCTGGCCTGCCACGCCGCGCTGCTCGTTGGCCTTTTGCGTGGCTGCGCGCACGGCGTCTTCCAGCGTGGGCACGTTCATGGCGAGCTCTTCGGCCTGGGCGGCCAGGATCTCGGCGTGCTCCTCGCCCATCGCCATCTTGGCGGCCAGCGCTTCCAGCTCGGTCTGGGCCTCGTCGCTGCGGGCGCGCCACTGGTCGTTCTGGGCCTGGATCTCGGCCAGGCGCTGCTCGACCTTCTGGCGCCCCTCCACCACGTAGCGGATGCGCTCTTCCAGGCGGCTGACTTCGAGGTTGGCCTCGGCCAGCGAGCCCTGCACCTCGTGCAGCGCGTCGCTGGCGGCGTAGTGGTCCTGGCGCACATGCTCCAGCTCGGCCTCCACGCTGCGCAACTCGGCCATGCGGGCCTCCAGCGCGTTGGTGGCCTCGTTCACGGCGGCGTGGATGCGGGTTTCTTCAGACGACGCGTCGCGGTGCTTCAAGAACCACAGCTGGTGCAGCTTGGCCGTGCCCTGCTCCTGCAGCGCGTGGTAGCGGCTGGCCACCTCGGCCTGCTTTTCCAGCTTGTCGAGGTTGCTGTTGAGCTCGCGCAGGATGTCGTCCACGCGGGTCAGGTTCTCGCGGGTGTCCTTCAGGCGGTTCTCGGTCTCGCGTCGGCGCTCCTTGTATTTGGAGACGCCCGCGGCCTCTTCCAGGAACAGGCGCAGCTCTTCCGGCTTGGACTCGATGATCCGGCTGATGGTGCCCTGGCCGATGATGGCGTAGGCGCGTGGCCCCAGGCCCGTGCCCAGGAAGACGTCCTGCACGTCGCGGCGGCGCACAGGCTGGTTGTTGATGAAGTAGCTGGAGGTGCCATCACGCGTGAGCACGCGCTTGACGGCGATTTCAGCGAACTGGTTCCACTGGCCGCCGGCGCGGGCGTCTTCGTTGCTGAAGACGAGCTCCACGCTGGCGCGGCTGGCCGGCTTGCGGTTGCCCGAACCGTTGAAGATCACGTCCTGCATGGACTCGCCGCGCAGCTCGGAGGCTTTCGACTCGCCGAGCACCCAGCGCACCGCGTCCATGATGTTGGACTTGCCGCAGCCGTTCGGGCCCACCACGCCGACGAGCTGCCCGGGCAGCTGGAAGTGGGTGGGTTCGGCGAAGGACTTGAAGCCCGCCAGCTTGATCGAATTCAGACGCATCTAAGTCGTTGATTTGCCTGATGAATCTCAGAAAAATCCAGGTCTTTGAGGAGCGGCGATGATACCATCCGGGGTTCCAAGTTCCCCCCACGTTCGACACCATGGCCAAGCCTATTTCTGTCAGCACCCGCGCCAAGCCCGCCACGCCGCCTTCGGCCCCCTCGCGCTCCCTCGACGTCTTCCCCAACCCGGCGCCCGAGCGTGACTACGTCATCCAGTTCCAGGTGCCCGAGTTCACCTGCTTTTGCCCGCTGACCGGCCAGCCCGACTTCGCGCACTTCACCATCGACTGCATCGCCGACAAGCTCTGCATCGAGCTCAAGAGCCTGAAGATGTACATGTGGAGCTACCGCAACGACGGCGCCTTCCACGAGAAGGTCACCAACGACATCCTCACGGACATGGTCAAGGCCATCAACCCGCGCTACATCCGCATCACGGCCAAGTGGTACGTGCGCGGTGGCATCTACACCAACGTGGTGGTCGATCACCGCAAGAAGGGCTGGAAGCCGGCTCCGAAGGTGGACCTGCCGCAGCTGGGCCCTGAAACCGGCATGCTCGGTTGAATGGTGTGAACCTGCCTGAGTTCGGTCACGCCCCCTGGGTGGACTGGGCCATCTTCTGCGGGGTGCTGCTGAGCGCCCTGCCCTTCAAGCCCTGGTTGCCGCTGCGCCATGGCCCCCTGCAAAGCCCCTGGCTGGGCGCGCTGGTGCTGCTGCCCTTCCTCTGGAGCGCCGAGCGCCTGCTGCCCTCCGGCCTGGCGCTGCACGTGTCCTCGGCCTGCCTGCTGGCGCTGATGTTCGGCTGGCCCCTGGCCATGTGGACGCTGCTGCCCGTGGTCGCCCTGGCCAGCCTGGTCGGGCGCCAGCACCCGCCCGACGTGGGCAGCATGGTGTCTCACCTGGTGTGGCTGGGCCTGGTGCCCGGCACCTTGTCGCTGGGGTTCGGGCTGGCGATCCGCCGCTGGCTGCCCCACCACCTGTTCGTCTTCATCCTGGGGCGCGCCTTCATCGCCACGGCGCTGGCCGTCAGCCTGACGGGCTACCTCGCCTACCTGGCCGGCCGCAAGCCCGACACCCTGGGCCTGGAGGAATGGCTGCTGGGCTACTGGTTGATGGGCTGGGGCGAGGCCTTCAGCACCGGCATGCTGGTGGCCATCTTCGTGGCCTTCAAGCCGGAATGGCTGCTGACCTACTCCGACGCGCGCTACCTGCCGGGCAAGCCGCCCGCGCCGCCCACCCCCTAGGGTTGACCCTGGGTTTCAGGGTGGATGTCGCACAAGCGCCCGCGCACCGAGTCAAGCCCTGGCCGGTTCCGGCCGATATGGGGTGACACACACGCCATCCGACGATGAACCTCCCCCCCTGGCTCCAAACCCCCGCCCGATGGCTGCTGGGGACGCACGCGCCCATGCGAAGGCACGTCATCTTCGTGCTGGCTTCGTCGCAGCTCTACATCGTCAACCTGGGCATCTTCTGGCACTCGGTGCACCTGGGGTTGATGCACCCGCCTTTCGCCGCCGCCCTGACCTGGGCCAGCGTGGTGACCTACCTGAGCGTGTTCGCGCTGGTGCGCAGCGGCTGGACGCAACGCCTGCCCGACCCGGTGCTCACCATGCCGCACGCGCTGGTCTCCATCGGGCTGTGCATCCTGGCCTACACGCAGCTGGGCGAACACCGCGCCAGCGTGCTCATCCTGGTGGCCGAAGCCCTGGTGATGTGCATGTTCCGCCTGCGGCCCACGCAAATGCTCTCGCTGGGCCTGGCCTCGGTGGCGATGCTGCTGGGCGCGGTGATCTGGTTGAGCTGGCATGACCCGGTCAGTTACCCGGCCTCCACCGGGCTGATGCACTTCGTGATCGGTGGCTCGACGCTGCTGATCCTGTCGCTGGTGGCCAAGTGGGTCACCGACATCCGCATGCGCATTGGCAGCCAGGCGCGCGAGCTGTCGCGGGCACTCGACACCCTGCAGCACATGGCCACGCAAGACACCCTCACTGGCCTGCTCAACCGCCGCACCATGACCGACGTGGCCGAGGCCGAACTCAAGCTGATGGACCGCAACGGCAGCGCACTCAGCGTGGCCCTGCTCGACCTCGACCACTTCAAGCACATCAACGACCACGCCGGCCACGCCGCAGGCGATGCCGTGCTCTGCGGCTTCGCAGCCCACGCCCAAGGCGTGCTGCGCCAGGTGGACAAGGTGGCCCGCTGGGGCGGCGAAGAGTTCCTCGTGCTGCTGCCCCAGGTGGCGCAGCACGATGCCAAATCGGCCATCGAGCGCCTGCGCGCCGGCACCGAGCGCCTGGCTTACGCCGGCCACCCGGGCCTGCGCGCCACCTTCTCGGCCGGCATTGCCCAGGCCCACCCGGGCGACACCCTGGAACAGTTGGTGGACCGCGCCGACCGCGCCCTCTACGAGGCCAAGCGCAAAGGCCGCAACCGCAGCGAATGCGCCGACCCCGAAGAAGTGCCACCGGCCGCGCCTGACCTGGCGCCCCTCCTGGCCCCGCCGCACGTCTTGGAGGGCAGCACCCCATGAACGCCACCGTGGACACCCTGCCCGACGCCGCCGGACAGAGCAACGCCCCCGACCCCATCATCGACGCCATGGGGCGCCTGGTGAAGTTCATCTTCGGGCCCGACCGCGCCACCCGCGCACGCACCGGCGTCATCCTGCTGTGCGCCATCATGTACGCCATCTGCTGCAGCGCGGCCTTCTACGCCGCCGAGATGGGCCTGATGCGCAGCTTCGCGCCGCGCCTGCTGCTGGCCACCGCCCTGCCCACCTATGCGCTGTTTTATGTGCTGGTGCGCTTTGGCAAAACCCGCCGACTGCGCGACCCCAACCTGATGATCCCGCAGCAGAGCTTCTCGCTGCTGGCCATCGCCTTCGCGTACACCGCCATCGGCCCGCACGACCGCGGCCTGGTGCTTGTGCTCATCGCGCTGGTGATGGTGTTCGGCATGTACACCCACCAGCCGCGCCAGTCGGTGTTCACCGGCGTGCTGGCCATGGCGATGCTGGGTGTGTGCATGGGAGTGCTTTCGCACATCGACCCCGAGTTCTACCCGCCCACGCTGGAGCTGCTGCGCTTCGAGCTGCTGCTGGGCACCCTGCCCCCGCTGGTGCTGGCGGCTTACCAGATCTCGGCCTGGCGCAACCGGCTGTCGCAGCAGCGCCGCGAACTGCGCAGCACGCTGGAGAAAGTGCAGGCCCTGGCCAGCCGCGACGCGCTGACCGGCCTCTACAACCGCCGCCACATGCAGGACAAGATGCAGGACTGCGTGCGCCGCTTCGAACGCTATGGCGAGCGCTTCACCGTGGTGCTGGTGGACCTCGACCACTTCAAGCGCATCAACGACCAGCACGGCCACCGCGTGGGCGACGAGGCCCTGGTGGCCTTCTCGGCCGGCGCCACCATGGTGCTGCGCGACTCCGACACCGTGGGCCGCTGGGGCGGCGAAGAGTTCCTCTTCGTGCTGCCCAACACCAGCCCGCGCAAGGCCGACATCGCCCTGCAGCGCCTGCGCGACGCCTTGGCGCGCTCGCAAATCAGCACCGCCGCGCCCACGCTGCGCGTGGCGTTCTCGGCCGGCGTGGCCCAGCACGAACCCGGCGCGCCCATGCACCGCACCCTGGAACGCGCCGACCGCGCGCTCTACCAGGCCAAGCACGAAGGCCGCGGACGCAACGTGATGGCGCCGCCCAGCCCAGTGACGGACGTGGGATAGACGGGACCTGGGGGGCTCGGTAAGGTGGCCGGTTCCATCACCAGCCCTCAGAGAGCCCCCATGAAGCCCCTCCGCACCGCCCTGCCCGCCCCGCTGCTGGCTGCCTTGTCACTGGCCACCGCCTCCCACACCGCCTTCGCGCTGGACTGCCCCGCCGGCAGCCAGCCCTACGCCGAACGCTGCGTGACGCAGAAGATGGCCGACTACATCTCCTGCGTCGAAGCCAGCGGTGGCAACAAAGACAGCATCGTCGATGAGATGTCGCAGGTCGAGGGCAAGAAGAGTGGCACCGCCGTCAAGGCCAGCGGCAGCACCCTGGCCGGCAAAGCCAGCGGCGCCGTGGTGCTGGACCGCAACTCCGAGAGCGCCCTCGTCAAGCGCCTGGAAAAGCGCTGGTTCAGCGGCAGCATGAGCGAGTGCTCCAAGGCCATGACGCTGAAAACCACCTCCGAGGTCAACCAGCACACCGACCGCACCGTCAAAACCGCCATGACCAAGGCCGTGACCACGCTCAAGGCGTCCGACCTGCTGGTGGAGTTCTCGGTGGCCAGGTACAGCGGCGCCAGCGTGATGATCGGCAACCAGGGCCAGGGCATCGTCCTCGTCTCCGACATCACCTTGAACTGGGACCACAAGGCGTGCCCGGAAATGACGCCGCGGCGTTCGGGTGCACCGCTGGTGACCTACAAGTACGAGGTCAACCTGACCCAGGCCAAGGGCAGCAAGCTGCTGGACACGCAAGACTTCAAGTACGGCCCAGGCGACATCGACCGCTTCCTGGTGGACCTGAACTACCCCGGCCACGGCATTTACAGCGTGTGGTTCAGCTTCAAGCACAAGGCACCGGGCGAGGCGGACTTCAAGACCTACACCACCGCCAAGGCGGAACGTTCGGTGTGTGAAGGCTGAAGGCCCCCAGGGAGCCCCCATGCCTGACACCCCCCACACCACCCGCTGGTGGCAAACGCTGCCCGGCGTGCTCACCGCCCTGGCCGGGGTCATCACCGCGGTGAGCGGCTCACCTGTCTCCCCCACGAAAGCCTGATCGGAGACGACAGCCGTGGTGGCCAGGCGCGATGGCAGCCAGACGCGGCTGCGCGCGCCGAGTCTTTCAGCAACTGCATCTCGGCCGGACACGACCTGACGCTGACCTCCGGCCAGACGGTGCGGCTCGAGCGCTGAGGCGTTCACAGCCACGTCACACGCAAAGCCGATACCCGGGGCTTCACCACCCGAAGGAGCGTTTTCATGTTGCTCAGGTCGTCGATCAACAAGTCCTTGTTCCGCACGCTGCGCGACGGATTTGACTGCCACCTCCAACGGCGCGTGCAAGCCCATGGGCGCGGGTGAGCGGCGCGGCGTGCCACTTCAGGGGCGGGCCGCCGGGGTGGTGACGCGGGCCCTGTGTTTGGCGATGGCGCTGGCGCTGGGGGCCTGCGCCACGGTCGATGGCCCGGCCAGGCCAGAGCACCTGCATTGGGACTACGAGCGCGACGGACTGGGCATCAGAGACAACGACCGCAAGGCCAGCATGTTCAGCGAATTCACCAGGGGCCGCTTGCTCAGCCGATTGGAAGGTTCGCCCACCCTGGACAACTTCGAACTGAGCCCCAGCGAACTGCACGCCGCCATCGTGTCGGCCTTGGCGCCACCGCGGCACTTCCTGACGGCGATGCCCAGGTCCGGCACATCGCGGACCTCGCTGGCGCCCGAAGGCGCGGCTGCGGCACCCGCCGACCGCACCGCAGACGGCGATGAACGCAGCTGGGGCATCGCATCGTCGAACGAGGGGCAAATCACCACCGACTGGCAACGCATCCAGGGCCGCGAGGCCGGCTTCCTGTGGTGGAAAAAACGCTACGACACCGAGGTGCGCCACGTCATCACCGTCAAGCAGGCGTTCCGTTCCAGCAGCCTCAGCAGCTACAGCATCGAGACCGAAGTGCGCGAGCGCCCCAACGCCAACTACGACTGGGCACCCGCCAACCCCGAACTGGGCCGCACCTCCTTCGAGCGCATCAAGGGCCAGCTGTGGGCGTTCATCCAAGTGCAATCGAACCGAAAGAAGGCGCGCAAATGAAGGTCAGCACCCTCCAGGCCATCCTCAGCATCCTGATCGTGGCGGTGTTCCTGGCCGTCACCGCCATCGTCGCCCTCACGCCGGTGCTGGGCGGCTACCCGCCCGAACCCTTCACCGAGCACCTCAAGACCTTCTCCACCCTCTACTCGGGCGTGATCGGCATCGTGATTGGCTACTACTTCGGCCGCCGCAGCGACAGCCCTCACGAAGGCTGAGCCGCGCGCCGCCTTGTTGGAGCGGGCCGTCGCCCGTTGTGAGCGGCACGCCGGGTTCAACCAGCTCGCACGCAACCCAGTTTGGGCGACCGCTGCCCCGATGTGCTCGGCGTGCCGCACCCAACGCCTCGCGCACGACACCTTGCGCCGTGAACGCCCGGGCATTTGAGAGCGGCGCGCCACTCGAAAGGCCTTGCGCACGACTGGCCGCGGGCGACACACCAAGCTTGCTTGCTGACAGCCCGCTCAAAACCAGCGGCGCCTGGATGCCCGCGAGCGGTGCGCGACCCGGCGTGGCTTGCGCGCAAAGCTCTGCGACGCTGCGCCCGACTGCAGATTGCGGCGGCCGAAGCAAACGTGGCGGCCCGCAAAGCGTTTGGCTCGGCGCGCAAGGTTTTTTGCTCGGCACGCCGAGTTCAGGCACTTCGCGCGCAAAGACATTGAGCTTGCGCGCCGCCCTCCGAGCTTTGCGCGCAAGCCTTTGAACCTTGCACGCCGAGCTGAAAGCTTCGCGCGCCGAGTTGCTGCACTTCACGCGCCAAGCCAAAAGCCTTGCGCCCCGAGCTGCAGGGCTTTGCGCGCCAGGCTTTTGGGCTTGCGCTCGGGGCTCAAAGGCTTGCGCACGGCGCTTTGAAGCTTGCGCGCCGGGCGAACTGGCTGACGCGAGAGCGCCCGTGCGCGACTTGGAAGTGTCAACGGCACTCGTTATAGTGCGGACGATACAAATACAAACACTTGGGGGCGGGGTATGGGAGCGTGTGCTTGGGTGCTGGAGCGGAGCGCGCGGCTGCCGGGGCGGGATGCTTGTGCGGCGGGGCGCGTTGAGATGCCGGTGGGCCGGGGGGCTGGCGATGCGGCTGGTTTCAGGGGCTCCGGCGCCGGTGAACTTTGGCGTTAGCCGTCACCATCGCCATATTTATACAAAGCGAAAATCGCATGGAACAACCAGCCTTCTCTAACAAGCATAAGCACCTTGAGTTTGTTCAGACGGCAATCAATAGGATGGCTGGCAACCTCTTCCTTCTTAAAGGCTGGAGCATTACATTGATCGCTGCACTCTTTGCTTTGGCCGCAAAGGATACCAATAAGTCTTACGTCCTAATCGCGTACTTTCCTTTACTCATCTTCTGGTGTCTTGATGGCTATTTCTTGAGTCAAGAGCGGAGGTTTCGCGCTCTTTATGATCACGTTAGAAAAATGGATGAGTCCAACATTGATTTCTCGATGGACACTCGGCCATTCAGTGATGACCCACGCAATTCTTGGGCGGGAGCAATCCTCTCCCGCACTCTCGTCATTTACTATGCTGGGCTAGCGATCGTAATGCTAGTCCTCATGTACACGGTTCGCTAAACAAGGAAGAGATATTGCAGATGGCACGCAGATGCTTCTATAGTTTTCACTACGAGCCCGACGATTGGCGAGCATCGACGATTAGACAGATTGGTGCAATTGAAGGCAATCAGCCCGCGACTGACAACGACTGGGAATCAGTTGCTGCCGGAGTCTATGCAGAAGAGAAGATCAAGCGATGGATAGCAACGCAAATGCAAGGCCGGACTTGCACGATCGTACTCGTCGGAGCCGGAACGGCAAAACGCAAGTGGATCAACCATGAAATCATCAAATCATGGAACGATGGTCTTGGTGTTGTGGGAATTCGCATCCACGGCCTGAAGGATCGATTCGGTCAAACCTCGGCGATGGGCGAAAATCCCTTTGATCACATAACTCATGGCCCGTCAAAGAAGCCGCTCACTTCGCTCGTTAAGTGCTACAACCCAGGTGGGAGCACGAGTCAAGAGAAGTACGCTTGGATCTCGCAGCATCTAGCAAATGCAGTTGAGGAAGCAATTCGTATCCGGAACTCTAATTCATAACACTTTACCGTGACGTCTAAATCTAGGTTCAACTCGGACGCCGCTTACCTTGGTAGTTAGACCTCATCAACACAGAGAGCATCTATGACACATACAGTAGAAGAAGTTTTTAGAACCGAAGGCATCCCCCCCTTCACATTCGTGAATCCGCCAAACTTCAACGAACTTCTGGTAGACATACGAAATCCAGGGAAGCCTGTGGTCATTGAAGGGCAATCCGGAACGGGCAAAACAACAACCACAAGAAAAATTATCGAAGATAATATTTCCGGCGAACCTTTCGTATATCTTTCAGCAAGAAAAGCAAAAGACATCCCGAAAATACTTGAGATAGCAAATGGAGGCGCGTTTGGGCGATTCGTCATTGATGACTTTCATCGCCTAGGGAAGGTCTGCAAAACCTTCGCATGCAGCCCTGAATGTGAGACAGTATCAGCATGAAGCAGATGAGCCTGAGCACCACTGGATTTGAACG
>NZ_SNXW01000013.1 GCF_004362855.1 Aquabacterium commune | reverse complement strand
ATTGCTGTTCCTGCTCCATCTGATGCTCCTTGCATGAGATGGGTGGGGAAAATTCAAATGCCACAAGTGGGGATTATTGGCCGACCACTGACACCATCAAGAACCTGATTGACCAGATCACCTTGGGCACTTGTCAGGTGCGACGTGTGTGCTTCAAACAGGTCGAGCCTGCGTATGAAGATCTGGCCCGGGACATGTTTGGTTGCGAGGTGCGTTACAGCCAAGACTGGTGCGGTCTGGTGTTGCCGGATGCAGCCATGGACTTGCCGCTGAGCTCGGCTGACCCGGCCAGCTTCGATGATGCTGCACGCCTGTGCCGTGAAGAGTTGGACAAGCGCGATGTGAACGCGGCCTTGAGCATCCAGGTGCGCCGTAACCTGCTGACGCGCCAACATGGCTTTCCTTCCCTTCAGGTGGTGGCCCGCCAGTTCCATCTCACCCCGCGCACCCTACACCGCCGCCTGGTGGCTGAAGGCACATCCTTTCAGCAGATCTTGGATGAGGTGCGCGAGCATCTGGCTATGCAATACCTGCAAGCAGGCAAGCTGAGCGTGCAGGAGATCGCTTACACGCTGGGCTACAACGATCCGGCCAATTTCCGGCGGGCCTTCAAACGCTGGACGGGCCGAGCGCCGTCGACCCTATTGATCCGGCCCTGTAAAAATTGAGTTTCTTGCCACGTCTCCACAGGGGGCCGTGTTTCGACTCCAACGTTCCGGATCACTAGAGTCTCTGCGAACATCACGCTAGGCTCGCTGACTACTTGAGAGCCCTATTCCATGATCACTGACTCTATTTCGTTGAATCACCTGCTGGTCTGAGTATGCCGAGCAGAGCCGGGCCAGGCTCACGCCGGAGTGAGTTCTTGTTTGTCGATCTGCTCACTGGACTGAGTAGCCGATTTGAAATGGAATAGTTGGTGTTGTTGACGGATATACGCAGGAGTCGAAAGGGTTGCAGCAATGCCTAAGCGGCTATAGGTTGGTAAGTACGAGGTGCTCAAATGCGAAAACCAATCTTCTTCAGCCTCATTGCTTTAGGGAAGGTCTGCACAAATGAGTGCTGACCATGATTGGGTGTGCTGACATGACCGCAATGGCGGCTGAGCGCACCTCTGGCAGGTGTTGTGGGCGCGTTTCGCGCCCATTTCCCATGCACTGGGCGCACTCATGCCAGGCTCCCCGTCAAACGTTTGCGCACCATCCACAGATTGGCCAGCGCAAACAGGGTTTGCAACTGCGCCGTGTTCTTGGCCAGGCCGCGATAGCGCACCTTCACGTGCCCGAACTGGCGCTTGATGACGCGGAACGGGTGCTCCACTTTGGCGCGGATGCTGGCCTTGATGCGCTCGACCTGATCGGTCAGCGCATCCATGGGGTCGGCCTTGTCCAGCAACTTGCGCAAGCCCGGTCGCATGGCCACATGCCACTGCACATCCGCTTTGGCGTCGGGCCGCTTGTGCGCCCCCTGGTAGCCGGCGTCGGCGAAGACATCTGTTTCTTGCCCATGCAGCAAGCTGTTGGCCTCGACCACATCGTTGACGTGTCCGGCCGTGCCGCGCACGGTGTGCACCAGGCCGGAATCAGCGTCCACGCCGATGTGCGCCTTCATGCCGAAGAACCATTGCTGTCCCTTCTTGCTTTGGTGCATCTCCGGGTCGCGCTCACCGCTGGCGTTCTTGGTCGAGCTCGGCGCCGAGATGAGCGTGGCATCGACCACCGTGCCGCTGCGCAGCATCAGGCCCTTGGCGCCCAGCAGCAAGTTGACGGTGGCCAAGATGCGCTCGGCCAGCTTGTTCTTCTCGAGAACATGACGGAAGCGCAAGATCGTGCTCTCGTCAGGCAGCCGGTCATCCCAGCCGCCCAGACCGGCGAAGTCGCGGAACAGCGGCATGTCGTGCAGCGCTTCTTCCATGGCCGGGTCGCTCAGCGTGAACCACTGCTGCATGAAGTGAATTCGCAGCAGCGACTCCACCGGGAACGGCGGGCGCCCGCGTTTGCCTTCAGGCATGAATGGCGCGATCTCTGCCACCAGGGCGGACCAAGGCACCACCCGGTCCATCTCGTCGAGGAACTCGCGACGGCGCGTGCGCTTCGTCGAGGTTCCCAATCCAAGGCTGCTCTGCTTCATGGGTTCAATGGTCTCAGGCCATCATGTCTGCGCCAAGCACATGGCTTGGTGGTTTATGCAGACCTACCTTAGGTGGTCTGGTGGGCTTGTTCTCAGCCGCATTGGACGGGTGGGGCACACGAGTGGTGATGATCGGCATTGGGATGCTTTTTGGCACGGCCATCGGCGGGGCGCTGACTAGCATTGGCGGCAGAGCGCGAACTTCGAAGCGGGATGTCGATCCGATCCACGGGATGGGGGTAACGTCAGAGGATTTGGCCGCGAACTACTGGCGTGACAAAGGGCATCCGCCTTTCATGAAGCCACCTGAAAGCGACTTGAATCCGAACATGAGCGGCACGCACGATGACCCAGTCTGATTATTTTTTCAGAAGGTCTTTCACGATGCCCGTCGCGTTGTCCACCGCCGCTCCGGCGTCCTCAATAACCTGCTTGCCAGACTGCCTAAGCAATGACTTCTTCGATGCCAGCGCCCCATCATTGGTCTCGACGATCTCCGCTTTTGCATCGAAACCGGTTTGATCTGCCTTTGAACTTGCGCGTATCTCGGCACCTCGGGTCTGAACCTCTTGTCTTGCCGGTGATGGCTCAGGGGCGGGGGCTGGTTGGCCTGCACGCGCAGACTTGCCGAAGCGAGACACCTGTCGATCATTGCTTCGATGGCGATCATCGAGCGCCGGATTCAAGGCTGTGTCGGCCTTTTCTTGTCGGTGTTGAACTTGAACGTCTTCAAACGAAGATGGCAATGCCGTGCCATCGGAGAACACCCGATTGGGCTTGAGTGACTGCCTGGCCAGTTCTGAGGCCATCAAGGCCTGGGCCGCTTTGCTGTCGCTCCCGTATTGCTCTGCATAGCGAGTGAACATCTCCAGGTTGTGCGGATCCTGCGCAATGTCGATGGAGATGGTTTCGCCCTTTTCATACGCGGAAGTTAGGCGCTCTGACAGAGCGGTGCGTTCAGCAAGGCTTGCCTCCGCACGTTCAGATCGCGTGGCCGTGTTCGTCAGCCTGGACGCCATGTCACGGGCCTCTCGGGAGTCGCTGCTGATGGTGTTGATGAAGCTCGAATCTCGGGAGACTCGGTCACCGAATTGCTTGAAGTCGGCTATTTGCTCGCTGGTCAAACTGCTCAGCACCTTGCGTTCATCGGCGGATAGGCCCGACAGGTAGCTCTTGTCAGCGCTGGCATTGGCTTTTGCGCCAGCGAAGCGCCCGTCAACGCCCACATGTCCAGACGCACCAAATGCGATGCGCGCTACCTGAGACTGTGAAAGCCCTGTGCTGTCGGCGATGCCCTTGGAGATCTGGTCCAGGCGATTGAGTGTTTCTCCAAATTGCTCGAAGCTGCTGGACGTGGATCCGCTGCTGCTGCGGCCAGAGCGAAGGCTGCTCAGTCCTCGCGTGAATGCTTCGGAGAGGGCTGCGGAGCGATCCGAACTGGCAGCCAAGGCTTCGCTGCGTGCCGCAGTGACCTGCCTGCTCGCATCAGACACATCCTGTTCAGACACCCGCATGGATACCACCCGCGAAGCAAACCCCTGGTTGCGCAACAGGCTGACGGCAGTTCTCCCAGTCAGGCTGTTCGACGAAAAGGTGTTACCACTCAAGTCGCTTTGCCAACTGCTCATGAACGCCGAGGTTCGGTTAGGTGCCAGTTGTGCCTGGTCCATGGTGACATTGCCCATGTTCATGTTGCCGGTGGCAGCAGACGCTGTGCTGCCGGTCAGCATGCTTTGCAGGCCGGACAAGCCACCCACCAGGGCGGTCCCGACACCCTCCATCTTCTTCAAAGCCGCCCAGGCAATGACAGGAATGCTGATTGCAAGGTAGCCCACAACAGCCTCACCTGAGATGGCGCCCGAATAGATCGTCGAGGCGGTTCGCAAAGACAGGGCCTTGGTGCCCGAGCCGATGTCTGAAGCCGCAGCCAGATCGTAGGCCGCGTAGATGGACGCCATGTAGTTCAACACCGCGTACAGCGGGGGCCACAGTTGGATCCAGATCAGGATGGCGGCGTAGCCTTTGAAGGCCAGCATCGTGTCGCGCCCGCTGGTCAGCGGCAAGAGCAGCACCATCAAGGGGAACATTGCGTAGGTGAGCGCTTCAATGACGTTGCGGAACACGGGCAGGGCTTGCTCGGCCACCTTGCCGTTGTTGATCCACGCGGCGTTCTGCTGAGCGACGGCTTGTGCTCGGCCAACGGCCAGCACCATGGCCGCTGGGTCGTTGACCTTCTGTCCGACGATGGTGCTGGTGTCGTTGATCGCATTGAGCATGGCACTTTGGCGGATCAGGTCGGCAGCGGTGGTGGCCGCATCGGCGATGTTGTTCTTGATGTACGCCTGCTGAATCTGGTTGGCGATGACGGCTGCGGCTGCGGCACCAGGCAGGGTGGGGTTCAACTCGAAGGCCAGGCGACCCTGAATCTGGTTGATCTGCGCTGGCAGTCGGCCATTGAGGTTTGTGTAGATGTTGGGGCAGGTGTCCACATCGATGCCCGCAGCGCTGGTGACCGTGCTGAAGCGCGCAGGATTGGGCGTGGCCATGAGGGGCCAGACGTCTGCGGATGTCGAGAACACGGCAGGACCAATCGTTCCGTCGATGAGGTCATACATCGTGCAGTTGTGAATGAAGTTGATCAAGTCAGTACGGAAGTTCGGATCCTGAAACGTCACCTTGCTGGTGCTCCTGATCAGCCGGTTGCCAAACATCAGGCCGTTCTTCTCGTAGGTAAGTTCGCTGGGCAAGGCGCCTGGGCCGGGAATGGTCTGGAAGGCGGTTTCGAACAGGCTTGTCAGGGTGTGGCCAATGGTGCTGGTGATGCTGCCGAGCATGACCATGCCGAAGGGCACGTTGGCCACGACCTTGACCGGGGCTCCGCCTGTCTTGTCCACGATGCCCACGGTGGCCCTGGGCAGGATCAGGATGGAGAACACCAGCAGCACTGTGCCCAGCCACTTCCAGCCTTGCAGCTTCTCAGGGGCAAAGGCGTAGGCGATCAGGGCGGCCACGAAGCCGCAGAAAGCCACGGCGGCAACGGCCGACATGTAGTCGCCCGAGGCGTGGATGGCCGCTGCTGCATTGAAGACGCCGAACAGGCTGTCCGCGTTCTGGTAAGCGTAGATCTCCCACATGGCATCCCCTGTGGTCGGTGAAGGTCAACGAGCCATGTAAGCAGCCTGCTGCCCAAGCATGTCCATCACGTGCTGCGGCATGCTGGATCGCAATTGCCGCTCCAACTGTTCCAGGTGGCTGGAGACAGCTCGGTAAGAGCCGACCTTCTGATACAGGAGGTTCTTCTCTTGAGAGAGTTGCTGCAGCATGACCAGGGCGCGTTGACGAATCTGGACCGCCTGTTCGCGCTGTGTCTTTTGCAGTTGATAGTCCTTGTCGAGCGCAGCCAAGCCGACGCGCAGATTGCGCTCCAGGAACACATAGGCATAGTCCGCTGCGATCACGTCGCGGTATTGGGCGATGAGGCTGTCCGCCAGGCCCGATCCTGGGATGGTCGCGCCCACCGACAGCATTTTGTAGACCGGCTCGGTGGTCTGGTTGACGAAACCGACTTCTGCCGAGTTGTTGGGAATGGCGGTCCGGGTGGCGATTTTTTCCGCGATGGAGCGCATCAGTGCCTCGACTTTGGCGGTGAATGGCGTGTGCGTGTACGTGGTGTTGAGGGTCACGGCATCACAGTTCACATAGTCGTTGCATTTGAGCAGGTGCTGGGTAACGTTCACCCCCGCCCCGGCACTCTGGCCATAAAGCAACTGGCTGATCGAGGTGAGGGTCGCGGCGATGGGTTCCGGGTCGCGCGCGGCTTCTTCCGGGTGGTAGATGACGGTGCCCACCATGCTCATGATCAGTTCACGCTCCTGATCGTCCAGGGACACTCCGGTGTACTTCAGTGCCTTCCAAGTCAGGTTGCCCACGAAGGGCGCCTTGTTGCGCACATTGGCATCGCCTGAGGTGCGGGCCGAGGCGAGGATGCTGGGCCGGTCGGACGCACAACGCCTGCGTGCCGCGTCCCGGTCACTCTCCATGCCCATCTCGATGGCCAGGTCGGCGCAGGTCTCCTGCGAGCTGTAACCCGTGGCCTCGGCCGCTGTGCTGACGATGGCTTTGGCTGTTTCGCAGGAGTTGATGCGGGCGTTGTTGATCCAGGTTTCCAAGCCCTTGGCCCACTTGCTCAAGCCACCCAGGAGTGGTGAGACGGCTTCCAGGGCCAGTTGAAAGGCGATGCCCGGCAGGGCTGCGGTGATGTTCTTGAGCATGTTCTTGAACTCGGTGGCGGAGATGTGAGAGAACGAACCGCCGAAAACGTCGATGCCGCCACATCCAGCCTTGGCGCTTGGGAACTGGATGGCGGCGAGCTGGTACACCTTGTTGGGGGAGCGCATGAACAGACTGCCGCCTGTGTAGGTGTTCATGGTCTGGCCACGGAAAGCGCCAGGCGCTGTGTAGTTGCCGATGGCACCCAGGTTGTTGAACATGTTGTTCACTTCGGCATTGAGGTCACCGGCGCGCAGGGGCAGCGGCGATGTTGCGAGCAACAGGGCCATCAGGCTGGCAATGGCTGTTCTCCAGATTGGTTTCGTCGGTGTGGGTGTCTGGATCATTGCCTTCTCCTATTGAACAACGACTTGCCTGTTCACGCCGGGTAGCATGGCCTGGGCAGCCGGTGTGCTCACCGTGGTGATGCGCTCCAGCAATTCGGATTCAGACAGCACGCCAAAGCCAATGGGTGTGATCTGCCCGGTGTAGGGTTGGGCCAGGAACACCGCTGGCACCTGGGTGACCTTCAAGGTATTGGCGATGCCGTTGTCGGCTCGGGCGTCTGCAAAGCCAGGCATGGGGCCGCCATCCACGCTGATGGCCACCACCTTGATGCCGTGGCGCGCCTCGAAGGCCGTCAGCGTGGGGGCGAAGGCGTGGCAGTACGGGCAGTCACTGCGGAAGAAAAAGAACAGGACGTGGTCCTTGCCCAGTGAGGCGATCGATTGGGATCGGCTGAGCAACTGATCCCGGTCGAACACCTCAAGCGCCTTGGCGTTGACGGGGCGGCCGTGCACGGTGGGGTCCAGCTCCGGTGTGGCCCAGGCGACGCGCTGGGCGACGTCGGCAAAGTAGGAAGCTCGGGCCACGACCTTGGCTTCCAGTTCCATGTAGCGGCGCACATTGGCCTCGGTCGGCCGCATGATCGCGATGTTGCGGTAGGACTCGACCGCCTTTTGCAGCCTCTCGAATTCGACCAGTTCTGGCGCTTTGGCTGGGCGAGTGGCCGGTATGGGGGGCGCTGCTGAAGTGAGCGGCGTGAGGGCGGGCGTCTTGGGTTGAGACGCAGGGTTGTCAGGTAGCTCGGGTTCGGGATCTTCGTAGAAGTGCCATCCTCGCCATGCATCGGACCAGTAAGGCGCGGCAATGGGCTCGTCCGGTTTTGAAGAGGCTTGTGCCTGTGCCTCGGGTGCTGAGTTGATGCATGCGAAAGCGAGGAGGGCGACGCTGGCAAGGCGTCTGAAAAGACCTGAGCGAGAGGACGGAGATGGGCGAGGCATGTTGATCTCCTCATTGCAGCGACTTGGGCGGCATGCCATCGAGGCAGTAGTTGATCCCGAACTCGATGGATTGTTTGCGAGGGGCCTGGGCGCCAGGCAGCCAGACACCGTCTTGCCAGAAGGTCACCTTCAGGCGGCTGCAACCAGGCTGGCGGTAGCGCTTGTCGGTGGTGACGTCGATCGATATGGGGGTGTTGGCCTTGAAGCGCTGGCTGATGGCGTCGGCAGATTCGCCTGTCAGGGTGCCGTGTGCCTGTCCGTCTGGCGCTTGCAGTGCCATCACCATCAGCACCCTGGCGTCTTTGACGGGCATTCGATCGACGGACGGTTCGGGCGATTTCTCAGGCGTTTGTGCTTGGCAAGTCAATGCAAATGCCATCGCCATCGCCGTGATGGCATTGACCTTGACCGGTGTCATGAGGTGCTGTGTCATTGGCAACGCCCCTGTCCGTAGTAGCAGTTGGGCACCTTTGCGCTGTTGCCGCTTTGGATGGCTCCCAGGTTCGGGTTTTTAGGCACGATGGAGGCGTAGAACTCGGTGAGGTCCATCGCCGCGAAGTCCAGGCTTTGCAACTGAGGGATGGTGAAGCCTGAGCAGTCGGGGTTCTGGCCGCTGCCCCAGCCCTTGCCAATCTGCATGCGCCCCTGCTCATTGACGATCCGGGCGAGCTTGCTGTTGAAGCAGCATTTGCCTGTGGTGTGCTCCAGACAGGACACGCAGGCACCAAGAACGCGAAGACACGATGAGCACCACGAACCCGTGGCGTGGCAAAGCCCCGCGCCTTCTCTCATGGCCAGCTTGCCCTCTTCTTCGTTGCAGGACATCATGGACATGACGATGTAGATCACCACAGCGATGGCCAGCGACCAGGGATCGAACGCGACCACCATGCTGTCGCCTGCATAGAGCACCGACGATCCAGCGGGCAGGGCAGTGCCGTTGACGGCCACGGTGACGCCGTAACTGGTGAAGGAGCCGCTGAAGCCGCCGCTGGTGAGCAGCGCGGACATGCCCTGGTAGATGAACTCCCGGTTCTCGGAGTTCATCAGCACGTCGTAGACCAGGCGTGAGCCCACACCGAAGGTGCTCTGGTTGCTCATCCCAGCCCCGGCGCTGTCCGAGTCGCAACAATCTTTGAACAGACGGTCTCGGCAGTGGTTGCCTTCGCCTTTGAACACCTGCATCAGTTTGGTGTCCAGGTACACACCGGCTTCTCGGGCGGCTTCCAGCATCGACATGGAGCGGGCAAATTCCGCGTCGTTCGTGTAGCTCGTGTTGAAGCAACTGTCCCCCAGGCAAAAGACATTGGATGGGCAGTTGGTGGCTGTCGTGATCGTTTGAGCGGCGGCTGGGCAGGTGTAGCTGTCCTGGTAGACCTCGCACATGCCTGTGGCAGCGTTGGTTTGCTTGCATGTGCTGCTTCCCAGCGTGCAGCCTTGGCTCACCAAGGGGGCGCATTCGTCTGTGAGGGCACCGGATGTGCAAGAAAGGGTGCGCTCGTAGGACCAGCAAGCGCGGGTGACGGCTCGGCCATCGATCACCTTGGTGGCGGGGCCATCCACGCACCTGTCGGCTGTGGTGATGGTGCAGCGTCCGCCTGCTTCGAGTGGGGCGCTCTTGTCATCCCAGACATCGGTTTCGATGTGGTTCATGGTGGGCTGCTGGAAAGACAAGGGGATGCTCCAGCCAGAAGCGCCGACCAGGCTGGCCGCGCCCGCATCCTGAGCGCAGCGGGTCTCTGTGCGGCTGACCACGACTGAGGGGCCGCTGTCACAGCCCATGCGGGGGCGGGGCATGGTGAGCGTGAAGCAGCGATCAGCCGGCCCCGAAGATTGAACGCGGCTGGACCAGTAGGCCTGCAACTGGTCGCCGCGGACGGTGCCGGTCGGGCAGGCATAGACCGGCGTGCCGAACTGGAAGTTGTAGTTGCACTGGCCAGATGAACAGCCGGATCCAGGCATCATGACCACCTTGAAGGGGCGCCAGCAATGGCCACCCCAGTGTGGTGAGAGGTCGGTGACGAACGCGGGTTGCGTAGCTGGCGTGCTGGGCAGTTCGAGGTTTTGCCACCCGATGCAGGCGCCGTTGCCACCTGCCGCATAGAAGCGAAATTGTTGCAACTGGTCGGTGCGGATGCGGCACTGGGCCTCGGCCACCATGTAGTCGGCACCGTTGCGATTGGCTTGACCATGCGCAAACCAGTCGCCAGCTGTGCAACTGGGGACGAGTTCGACTTGCACCGTCAGATCCCGCCGGGTGGCGTAGTTGCCCACACCGTTGTAGCGTTGGCACTGTTTGGTGACCGCGCCTGCTGGTGTGGTGACGTCGGCGGTGGCGCAGCCGCTGTAGTAGGAGGAGAGGCTGCCAAGGGCGAGAGACGGGTTTGCGGCGATGTCCCGCGCGCCCATGACTGCGGGGTCGTAGGGCGAAATGGCAGGGCGTGGCGTGTTGGCCGAGTTGAGCGCGCCGCGTTGGGCCTGGCACACCGGGTCATCGGGCGTGCTGGTGCAGGCAGTGAGGCGCGCGTTGGCCGGGCCTGACAAGCTGGGTTGGCCGTAGTAGGCCGCCTCAGCGGGCGTGCGGGTGTATCCCGGCACATTGGCCGTTGCATTGGGGGTGCTGACCGTGCCCCGAATCACCGGGTTGGCCGCTTGACCGGCGGCGGTGCCTTCTTCGTGTGGCCCAGCCAGTGCCATCGTCTGCGCCGTGACGAAGCACCAGAGGGTGAAGCAGGTGAGGAGTCGGCGCAGCATGACGATCCCTAACCCTTAAGCCGTTGGATGAAGGCGCCGACATCCTTGCTGAAGCGGGGTGTGCGGTGCTGAATGTGGCCCAAGGCGTAGTCCAGGCTCACGTCTCCGGCCAGGCGGACATAGTCATTGGGCGGCGCACAACTGCCTCGGCCACCATCACCGCAGGGCGTGCTGTCAGCGCCCTCACGCACCAGCACAAAACTGGGCACCTGCGTGATGGCGTAGCGCTCGAAGGCTTGCGGATCGATCTGGAATGCCACCGACTGCCCCCCCAACAATGCCTGTGTTCGCGCGACGGTGTCACGCAGGGAGCCATTGAGCAGGCCTCTGATCAGCAGGGATGCCTTGGCACGTGCCGCTTGGCTGACCAGTCTCTTGAGGGTGGCCTCGGGCATCGACAGGCTGATGAACACCATCAGGATCGGGCCACCGCTCATGTCCTTGCCCACCCCGGTGCCGGGTGGCTGGGCGGTATTCATCTGCAGGGCATAGGCTTTGGACAGCGCTTCGAGGTCCACAGGCGCTTTGACTTGAGGCTGTGGCAGCGCATCAATTCGTGGTCCCGCTGTGTTGGGCACACGTTCCAACTCAGCGGCACCGGGCGGCCGGTGCGCTTTCTGCGCGCGCTCGATGTCCTGCTCCGTGATGGTGGGTTGCGCGCGCTTGGTCCGAGCCATGTCTTCTTCGGTGATGACCGGCGTGGTTTGGGCCTGTGCGCTCAGCGCAAGCAGCATGGACAGGCCATGACCAAAGCCCCAGCGTGAAAGTTGATGGAAGTCAGAAGCCGACACAGCAGTTCCTTTTGCGAAACAACATGAAGGCGAAGTCTTCGCCGCGTACGGGGTATTCCTTGCCAGCCCCCCAGATCACCGTGCTGCGCCCGAAAGGCTGGCAGCACCTGCCTCCGTCCTTTTCGGTGTTGGGGATGGGGTAGGTAAGTTGTGTTTTGTAGGCCGTCTTGTCCATGACGGGCTCGAAGTAGGGGCCACACAGGCCGGGCGTGCCATGCCATCCCCAGGCGATCAACTCGCGGTGCATCTTGGCGGTCAGGCGCTGGGCCAGCAGAACGGCTGTGCGAACGCCGCCCAGGTGGTAGGGCACCTGGCCATCCAATGGGTAAATGCCGCCCTGGCATCCGGCACACCAGAACAGTTCCTTGATGCCAAAGCCCACTGAGGCGGCCACGCAATCGGCGGCGCACGCGGCAATCGCGATGGGGTTGGCGAACAACACGGCATCGGGGTTGAGGATCAGGGTCAACTCGTCGTCGTTCCACAGCGGATCGACCTCGGTGAGGTAGGCAAGATCGAAGCTGCCCTTTTCCAGGCAGGGGAAGTCGGTCACGACCTCCAGCCAATAGAGCATCGGGTTCACATAGAAATGGGCCTGGTAGAAGCTGCCGCCATCGCCGTCGCCTTCAGCGTGGGTGAAGCGTGCGGCCTCCGGGGCAGGCAGGCCTGGGTTCAGATCTATGCCGCCCAGTGAGGTCAGGCAGAACGGTTTGCGCACCACTTCGACATGGCGAGCCGGTTCCCAAAAGCCGATAGACAGACCGATGACCGGGTTCACGCCGCAACTGCACACAGGGCTGCCGGGGTTGGCAATGTCCTCCTGGCCACCGAAGTTGGCAATGGGGATGCTGCCCAGGCTGATGGGCAGGATGCAGCTCCAGCAAATGTCGGTGACGGGGTTGGGGAACTTGCCGGTGCAGGTGGCGATGCCTGCTGCGTGGCTGTGCGGGCTGGTCATGGCCAGAATGCAAATCAACAGGACCGCCGCGACGTGATCCCACGATGAGCGCAATCTGGCGTTTGGCGTGGTGCGGGTCATGGCGTCACCTCCAACTCATCCACGCGCAGGCGCTTGCCTTCCTGCGAGACCAGGGCGGGAACCTGTGCGATGCCCAGGCGCCGGGTCAGCACACCTTGCTGGTCGTAGTAAACCGGCGTGCGCCAGGCTTTCATCAGGTCCAGGTAAGAGCCAGCTGTCAGGATCGCCTTGACTTGGCCCTGGTAGCGCTGAATCAACTCCCGCGCGCGCTTTACCTGCCGTGCATCACGGGCGTCGAAGAACAGCAGGTGTCTGGACAGGGACACCACGTCCAGCGGGTTGTGGCGCGAGCCAGCGGCAAACATCAGGTGCCCTTGGGGATCCAGGATGTTGCGATCCAGCGTGAAGCTGGGATCGAAGTAGTAGGTGCGCGGTTGTTGTGTGGTGCGCAGCCCTGCCACAGGCTGTGGCTGGCGCACGGCCTGAATACCGCGCTCACGGGCTTGGTCCTGCAGCCGAGCCAGTTCACCACTGGCTTGCTTTTCTCGCAGGCGTTGCGTGATGAAGTCCAACAGGTTGGCTTCGCTGATCGGGTAGGTCGGACCGATGGTGCCCAGGTCCACGCCCCAAGCGCATGAGCCCACACCTGCGCATGCCATGCTCAGCAGGCAGGCCATTGCCATCACATGGGGGCTCCCGAGTTTCATGGCTGACCTTGACCGTCGCAACGGATGCGTTGAGAGAGTTGGTTCAGCAGGGCGTCACGCTGCGCCAGTTGGCTGGGGTGGCTGGCGCTGACCATGCCCATGAGGACCGGGTCACCGCTGCCCTGGGCGATGGCCTTGCGCAGCTCCAGCGCGGTGAGGGGGCGTCCGCAGCGCTGCGCGAACGCACGCAAGTAGGCCTGGGCGCCGTCGCGGGCGGCAGGCGAGATTTGCGCCAGCAGTGCAAGGTAGTCCTCCAGTGGCACGTCGTCTGGCGTGGCTGCGGCTGTGCTGGCGCTTTGCGTTGCTTGGCCGCCGGTGGCGCGCCATTTCTCGGCCTGCTGGGCTGACAGCTTGGTCGTCGTCTGGGCCAGAACATGGGCTGCAGATGCCAAGCCAGCGATCCACATGCAAAGGACCAAGCGAGGCGCCGAGCGGCATACGGCATTGCGGTTTTGCTGGAGGTGGCTTGGACCGACTTGCATGTCATGCTCCTCAGAACAAGGGCCGCACGAGTCCGATGACCTGCTCGGCGCGAACCAGACCGCTGCTGCGGTAGCGCGAATCAAAGCTGTCGGGGCTGCTGCCCTGGACGTAGTAGCTGCCCGGTGGGATCACCGTGGGTTGAATGGGATCAAGCGCACGGTGGTCAAAGGTCTGAGACTTGGCATGACCCACCGCCTCGCCGTTGATCAACACCCTGCGGTCTTGGACAGTGACGTTGTCACCAGGCAGGCCCCTGACCATCTTGAAAAAGGGCTGGCCCCGTAGCCCCGGGTAGAGCTGCTGCGCATCGCCAGCGAAGGCAAACAGGATGTAGTCGCCACGGTGCAAGGTGGGCGGCGCAGACCGTGTCCAGGTCACCCGATAGGCCACACGGTAAGGCAGGCTGGGCGTCCAGTTGAAAACAATGGGCAGGCGCGGGGTGGGATCCAGGAACAGCCGGACATAGGCCAGCGCCCAGATGGCGAACACGGGGAGGTAGAGGTACCAGCGGCGACGCATGTGGGCCAGTTGCTCGCAACAGGATTGCCGGGCTTGGCGATAGCGGCGCACATGCCAGGGCACGGGCGGCGGGATGCGGACGATCTGCAAGGTCATGGCATGCCCACTTTCTGGCGCAACTGGGCCGTCAGATCCACGGTATGGGGTGTCGGCCCCGCGACAGCGCCTTTGAGCACCACCAGGCATGCGCAGTCGCGGGGCAATTCCTCCAGCGCAATGGGCAGGCGTTGGGCGAAGGTGCGTGCCATCAGCATGGCGTTTTGCCGATCGTCTTCCGAGCCTGCCTTGGTGAGCAGTTGGGTGAACTCGGCTTCCTTTTGTCGGTACACCTCGGCCACATCGACCATGCCGATGCGCAGCGCCGGGCGAACCACAGCGCGGTCATAGAGCAGCAAGGCGGCAGCGACCACGATCAGGGTGAGCAGCGACTGCACCAGGGCAGGGATGAGGCTGATCGCTTTCATACGGTGTGCCCCCTGCGCCGCAGCAGCTCGGTGATGGCGGCATCGATGCTCAGGCCTTGCGCACGCAACTCGTCGATGGGCGCGTTGTCCTCCAGCTTGTTGGAAAACAGCAGGTGCGTGGCCGGATCCAGGATGTTGCGCGCCACCCCTTCGCCCACCGGGGAGGAGATGTACAGCTCGGAGTACACGCCTGCCTCGGTCCTGAGTGAGTTCAACAAGCGCTTCTTGGGCTCGTCCATGGTCAGTCGGCCCTTTCGGTCCAGCATCTCGATGGATTCGGGCTTCTGGCGCAGCAGGAACACCCAGTCCGAGCAGTTGAACGCAGCTTCCATCTGGGCCGAGCCATAGAAGTCGTCAGCGCTCTGGGTTGCTGTGCCCAAGGCCCCGCCGTATTTGCGGGCGCGCCGGGCGGCTTCCTCGATCACGGCGGCCTTGACGGGGTCATCGGCCCCAATGTCACCGAGTTGCTGCTTGAGCTCATCAATGAACAGCACCTTGCGCCGGTTGCGGCTGAGGTACATCTCGCCAGTGATCTGGTGCAGCAACAGGATGTTGACAACGGCGTGCAGGTCGGGGCGACGCTTGAGTTCCTCGTTTTCGATGACGATGAAATCGTTGCTGAAATCGACGTTGCTGGGCCCTTCGAAGAATCGCTCGTACTGGCCGCCTCGGGTGTAGGGGTTGAGCATCACGGCCAGGTCCTTGATGCGCTGATCGTTGACCAGGCCCAGGGCTTCGATGTTGCCGGTCTTGAAGGCCTCGCGCAGCGCCGTGATGGTCAGGTCGTTGCCGTGCTCGGCGAACAGCTTGAGCACCATGGCCGAGATGGCCTTGTACTGCACCTCTTCCAGCGTGTGCTGCATGGAGCACATCTTGGAGATGGCCGGCACCAGCATGTCGATGTCCTCGTGGATGTCAACGATGTTGGTAAAGGGGTTCAGGCAGATGTCCACATCGGGACGGAACTCGATGTAGGTGCCCTTGGCCTTGCGGCACAGCTTCTCGAAGGAGCGGCCCAGGTCCAGCATCCAGACCTTGGCATCGATGGCCCGGTAGGACCAGGCCATCTCGTTCATCAGCACCGACTTGCCCGAACCCGGTGCGCCGATGATGGCGAAGTTGTAGTTGCCCAGGTCGTTGTCGAAGATGTCCAGGGTCATCAACTGCCCACGGCGACCGCCGAACACCAGGGCGGGTGTGCGTGTGCCGCGCCATTCCGCAATCAACGGGGCAAGGTGGATGGCGTTGGCCATGGTCTTGCGCGAGACGCGCCGCATCTTGGCCAGGTCGCCATGAAAGCGTGGCGTCAAGGTCATGGGCAGGCTGGCCAGCAGCGCCTGGCGGTGCATGTACACGTCGGCATTGAGCTGAAAGCCCCGGCCACGCCAGATGGCATTGGCCGCTTCGTGGGCCGCCACCGCCTTGCGCGGTGGCGAGAAGATGGCCAACTGGTGGTACAGGCTGACCAGGCTGCCACCGGTGTCGATGGCCTGGGCGGCAGCCGTCCAGTCCTGCAGTTTCTTGCCGACGTCCGGCATCACGTCGGCCATCTTGCTCTTGGCGTTTTGCGTGGCGCGCACATGGTTGGCAGTGACCGTCGCCTTGGTGGCATTGGGGTCGAGCACATGCACGCCCATGGTCAGCAAGAAGGGCGCGCTGTACTGCAGGGCCGGTTGCATCAGGTCGCCGATCAACGAGCCCATCTGCCACAGGGCGAAGCGCTCAGGGAAGGACTTGATGGAGTAAAAGCGCGCCTCCAGCTCGTCCGATCCGGTCTCCTTCCACAGGCGCAGGCCGCTTGGGGTAGGGTCCTGGATGGTGTCGAAGTCGATGATCTGATCGCGCAATTCGCGCCCATCGTCGTAATGCAGGTCCGGCGCGTCGGTCTGCGATATGCGGTCAGGGTTGGTGAACAGCGCGCACCAGTTGATCAGGTCAGCGGCATCGCAGACACGGTTGGGCAGGGAGGCCGAGCGCAGCGTGGAGGCCATGGACTCTCGCTGGGCCATCACCTCTTCGCGCTTGGTCATGTCCTGAGCGTCACCCGGCAGGGTGACGCTGAGCATCAGGCGGAAGTCCCGGATCGTGTAGTGGAAGCCCGAGGTCAGCGAGCATTGCGCGCCGCGCAGCAGGTGGCCCACGCGTTGGCGGGCCAGGGTGTGGAAGAGGTTGTCGTTGCGGGCAGGTCGCCCCCAATGTTTGGCCTTGTCAGCCTGATCCTCGTCTTCGACTCGCAAGTTGGCATAGCGGCGCAACTGACCGCGCACGTGAGGTGAGGCGAACAGGTGGAACTGGATGCCCGCGCCCGCCGGGCAGTTGGCGTACAGCGAGATCAGCACCTCGGCCATGCGTTCATCTGCGCCCGACTGAGGCATGACCTCCAGCATGAAGCCCAGACCATCGCGGTTGACGAAGATCTTTTCATCGGCGAGGTACGCTGAGTAGGGCAGCCACGCGGCGAATTGCTCTGCCGGGGTGTCAGGCGGCGCGCCCAGGCCCATGGCCTCGAACAGGCCCGGGCGAGGGGGCCTGCGCACGGTGCGGGCCGAGTCCATGGAGACGCTGGCTGCTGTCGTGACTGTTGAAGTGGCTGTGGCTGAGGGTGTAGGCATGGCGCAACCTTTGGGGCGGTTCAGTTGCTGGGGGCAAGGTTGTCGGTGGGCAGCAGCAAGGGGCCAATGTCAGGACTTTCCGAGTTGTCCTGGGTGTAGGGCGACAGGCGCTGCTGGCCCGCGGGCCGCACAGGCGAGGTGCTCGGCTCTGGCTTGGCGGGTTTGACAGGGGCGCCCATCGGAGGTCGTATGGGTGCATAGGCGTCACGGATCTGGCGCTGTGCGTGGTCGATCAGCCACTGACCCGCATCGATCTGGACATAGACATAGCCCTGGTCGTAGAGGTCGCGGTCTGCGTCTTCCCAGGGCTTGAACCACAGCCTCAGGATCCGGGCCGATGAGCGCAGGGGCAGCGCCAGGCTGGGGGACTGCGCCACGGGGGGGACAGTGGCTTTGTTTGATGCCAGCGCTGGTGCAAGGCGAGGCTGTGGCACCCCTGGTGCGGGATTGGTGTTTGGCTCGCCATTGGATTTGGCGGCCATGCGGCGCTTGGCCACCTGGGCGGGCAGGTTGTCCTGAACGGCGTTGGCATAGGTGCCCGACACCGAGGTGCAAGTCACCCCGTCCGGGGCTTTGCATGCGTAATCGGAGCTGCCGCCCAAGCCGGAGAGGTTCATGCAGCCCGACAAGCTCAGCAGCAAGCAACCCACAAGCCAGATCGGGTGCACGGTGTGGGCGTGGGTAGCGAGGTGACCGTGGGTATTCATGGCTGAACCTCCGAGGTGGCCGGTTTCAGGCGGGTCTGGATCACCTGGTGATCGACGTAGCCTTCGGTGCGGGTGCCATCTGCCCAGATCAGGGTGGGGGTGGCTTGAACACCCAGGCGCTGCGCCAAAGCGAGGTTGCGGGCCAGGGGGTGATCGCATCGCCCTGGGGCATTGATCACGGAGGTATCGCCCTGCACCATGTAGCGCTGCCAGGCTTGGACCCGGTCCGGGGCGCACCAGAGGGCGATGGGCTTGGCCTCACCCTGAAAGGGCAGCATGAAGGTGTAGACCGTGACGTTGTCGATCTGGGCCAACTCTGGCTCCAGTTGCTTGCAGTAGCCGCAGCCCGGGTCGCTGAACACGGCGATCTGCCGCTGGCCGTTGCCCCGCACGGTCTTGATGGCGTCTGCCAGCGGCAGTTGGTCAAAGGCAATTGGCGCTGATGTCGGTGCTGATGTTGTTGCGGTAGGCGTAGCGGGTGCCATCGCGCCCTGTCTGGCCGCCAGGGCCATTCGTGGCCCGGTGATGTCGGTCATGGTCTGTGTGTCAAAGACATGGCCGAACACGAAGTAGCGCGGTTGGCGGGCCGACACATAGGCCACGTTCCCGTTCATCCAGACTTCGTACAGCCCGCCAATGGGCGAGGGCAGCACCTGGGTGAAGCGCGTGCTGGGGTTGGCCTTCCTGAGTGCGGCCAGGAGGCGGGCCTCTTGCGATGGCGGGGCGCCTGCCCAGGCGATGCCATTGACCAGCGTCGTGAACAGTGCCCAGATCAGCGTCATGGCCTGAAGCCTGCCTCGCAGAGGCGGGCGCATGTCAGTAGTTGTCATCATTGGCGGCTTTCAGGTAGCGGTCTTCGGGGGCGGGCTCAGCCGAGCGCACCAGCGTGCTGGAGGGGGTGCCGCCGGTACTGGTGTATGCGTTGGCCGACATCGGTACGTCGATGCGCACGCCCTTGGTGATCACTACATCGACTTCGCGGCTGGCATCGATTTCAATCACCGGAAACGTGTTCTCGGCGAGCTTGATGTAGTACTGGGCCAGGCGGTCCAGGGCTTTGCCCACACCGGTGCCGATGCCTGCGCGGTAGGCGTCACTGCCGCTGCCACCGCTGCTGGCGATCGTGCCCAGGGCCGAGGTGCTGTAGGTGGTCGATGAAGTCGCCAGGCCCTGGCCGATGCCACTGACCACGCCTGCCAGCAGCGCATTGGCCAGCATCTGGCCTTGCTTGGTGACCAGTCGCCCGCGCATGCCCACCTTGCCGTCTTCGCCATAGACGCTGCCCTGGATCTTGACTTCCAGCGTGGCGCCGTCCGGGCGGACACAGGACAGGTTCTCGGTGCGCAGGTAGGCTCGCTCCGAGCTGATGTCGCCGTAGCCTGCGGCGATCACGAAGCAATCGCGGTATTCCCCTCGAAAACTGTTGGGCAGGACGGAGTTGTCCGAGAGCCGGATCAGGACAGGATGCGGGTTGGATTGAGCCTGCCCGCCTGTGGGTGCATCCAGGCCACCAAGCAGGGTGCCGCGCGTGAAGCTGACGGGCAGGAAGGTCGAGACGGTGCGGGTGTCGGCCGTTGACGGTGATCCGGGTGTGGCATTGTTTGTGGTGCTTGCCGTGGCGCCTGTTGCCGCGGCCTTGGCCGTTTCACGGTCCACCAGAGAAACGCGGGTCAACACCGGGGCATTGAGAGGCGTGTCTTGTGGTGCCATGCCTGGATCACCGAGGGGCAAGGTGCCTGCGGGCGATGTACCAGGTGGCAACGGTGGGGGAATGTTGACGCTCTGTCCCGGAAGCTTTGCCGGAGTCGGCGCGGTGGACGACGGAGCTGGTGGAAGGGGCAGGCTGGATGCCGGTGGCATCGTTGGGGGAGCGGGCGTGCTTGACGCCGCCGCAGTGTTGGGTGCCGAAGGCATGCTGGCAGCCTGGCTGGCCGAGGTGAGTTTTTGCTCCAGCTCGGCGAAGCGCTGCATGGTGCGGGCCTCGAACGCCTGCCGGTCCTTGTTGAGCCGGGTCTGCTCATCGCGCTCGTCCTCGTACTGCGCCAGCTTGCGTCCTGCGGTGCCCACCCATTGGTCTACAGGGTTGACCTGTTGTCCCGGTGGCATCACCCCGATGTTGGTGACCGTGGCAGGCTGCGCGCTGCCGTTGTTCTTGGCGTCTGTGGTTGGTGAGCGCGTGTCGGTGAGGGCGAAGATCAGCCACAGCAGGCCGACACCACATACCAGGATGGCGACCAGGGTGACGTACTGGCGCTGCCGTGGAGACAGCCTTTGAAGGGCACTACCCATGGCCCCCTTGATGCGGTCTGGCAACCCGGTGACGCGGCCGTTGGCTGCTTGGTCGAAAGGCGTGTTCATCGCATGGCCTCCTGCCGGATCACGAACACATTCGTGGTCTCTCCGGGTTGCAGGTTGTGGTTTTCGATGGACACCCCCATGACCTGGGCGCCTTCGCGGTCAAATTCCTGCTCGGCCAGCACCATCAAGGTCGGGCTGATGTTTTGCAGCAGGTATTTCTCGCCGACCAGGCCTCGCCCTTCATATCGGCGCATCAGGGACAGCCTCGCTTCGAGCCACAGGGGAACGAGGCGGTTGACCTCCTCGACCCGCACGTCGGGAGGCACCCGGTCCGAGGCCATGGCCACCAGCAAGGCCTTCATGGCTCGGATATGGTTGGCCGAAGTGCCTGACGGGCCTGGATTTGCGCTGTCGGGCTTCAGCAGCTTGGTACTGGGATCCCGGATGACGATGGTGTCTGCGGGGGTGTCCGAGCGATGCAGCAGCAGCGTGTAGGTAGCCTGGACACTGGAGACAAACAGGTTGATGGGCTTGCTGGATTTGCCCACGGGGCGGATGTAGACCTCGCCCTTGTCCTTGTCGCATTCGAGGACCAATTCACCCGTGGGGTTGATGGCCGGACTGTTCTGAATATTGGTGCCGGGGAGAGGGGCGCTGTTGGCCAGGGAACTGGTTAATGGTGTGGCCGCTGACGTGCTGGCGCAGTTGCTCGAATATATGTTGCCGAACACATCGGTGATGGGCGCGCCATCGATGCGGATGCGTGTGGGCTCCTTGATCGACACCATGGCCTCAACGGAGACACCGTCGCGGGCTTCGACCAACTGGAGCGCCCTGACAGGGCTTGGTGACGTTGCCATCCCAACGGCTGTCACCATGGCCAGCAGCAGGTTTGCCTGTGCCTTGGAGGGCTGTTGGCGTGGCTTGAGATCAGCTCGCATTGGGAACCTCCTTGAAGGTCTTGAGGTGCATGCGTGCCCCGTTGAAGCTGAACTCGATCAGGTAGGCCTTGAGGTCGTTGGCGGTCTCAAAGCCATTGACGAGGGTGCGCAGTCGGCCACGCACCACCACGCTTTGCTTGTCCTCGCTGGGCACCAACTGCTGCGGCATGAACATCGTGGCGGCGTTGATGCGCTTGAGCCTTTCAGCCTCGACCTCCTGCCGGGTCTTGAGTGCGCCGTACTGGTCGGGCTCCACATAGCCGAGCAGGATGTTTTTCTTCCAGTCGATCGATGAGGGCGTGACGTCCAGCACCAGCCAGGCCATGAAGCCACCCATCTGCTCCAGGTATTCGCCACTGGCCTTGTCGCGGCTGACCCAGAAGGTCTTGTCGATCGTGGGTGGCACGACCACCGTGCGCACCGTGCCAATCAGGTTGAGGATGACGAGCAGTGCCACAACATGCCCCGAAGCCAGGACGCCCACCGCGAGCCCCAGGCTGCGGTTGCGGCGGCGCATCTCCTTGATGTCGCTGTTGATTCGCTCGAAGTCCATGGCGTGCTCCAGACTCAGCCGACCATGCGGCGGATGTGCGAGGGCGGGGTGGCGCGCATCGCGGTCATGGGGCTGGGCGGCAGGTGCCAGTACAGCCAGTGCATCGCGAAGGCCTGGTGCTTGTCGGCCTTGATGCGGGCGATCCAGCGCGACAGGAAGATCCCCGCACCTGCGCAGGCCGCAAAGGCCAGCTTGGTGCCCGACAGGTAGCCGACAAAGAAAAAGAAGATCACCGGGGCGGCCACATCGATGTCCCAGAAGCCGATCTTCCAGGGGTCATCCAGGCGACGGGGGATGTAGGTGTCGGCTTGCATGTCAGGCTCCTGCAGGTTTGGGCTGAGCTCAGACGACCGCGCCCATGATGGCGCCCGCGATCACCAGGCCTACCGCACCGAAGATGGCCAGGCCCACGTAGAACAGCACCGGCCCGAAATTGCGCAGGGCCGACAGCGAGATCAGGGCGACCACGAAACCGACGAAGCCGACCAGGGCCTTGACGCTAGGCCCCAGCGCGGAGATCTGGGCGAGGGCGGATGTCAGCGGCCCGGTGATGCCGGTGAACGCCACCAGGTCGAGGGCGAAACCAGGCATGGACAGGCCCAAGCCCAGGGTGAGCATGGCCAGCGCCGAGGCCACACGCCAGCGCTTGTGTGTGGGCTTGCCGGTGACTCGGGCACTGGATGGGTTGCTTTGCTGATCATCCTGTTGGACAGTTTGACGAACAGGGACGAAGGGATGGATGATGGCTGTGCGCATGGGAATCTCCTGGCTGGGTTGCGCGTCAAGGCCTGACGCAGGCGGGGGCGATCCTGCGAACGTGTGAGCACGTCTCAGGAGGGGGATGCGGTGGGCGACCGGGCTCACGGGTGAGGACCATCGGTGTGTCATGGCCCACCCTCGGATGAGGCTGTGAACACGACCTCAACGCGACGATTGCGGGCTCGGCCCTCAGGTGTGTCGTTGTTGGCGATGTAGCAGCACAGGCCTCTGGCATCGATGCGGATGTCATTGGGGTGTGAGGGACTGATGCGCTTGATGTGATCTCGAACGGCATCAGCCCGAGCTAGCGCGATGGCCTGATTGGGCGCATCAGGGCCGACGTTGTCGGTGCGTCCCACGATGAGCACACGCTGGGCACGTCCCAGGGCTTTGGCTGCGCTGTTCAGCAGGGTCCGGTGTACAGGTGTCAGCACCGCACTGTCGGTTGCAAACTCCAGGACCAGCACCTGAGGCTTGTGCAGCGGGGCAGGCTTGGTCACTTCAGTTGGCGCGACGGATTCAAGGGCGCGCGCGTTGCCTCGCATCGAAGGCTGCGGCTGTGCATCGGCCACAGCCAGCGTTTTGGGTGTGGTGGTAGGACAGGCAGGCTCGACGCACTGGGCAAAGTACGCGTCGCGGCCACGTTCAAGCTGCGCGATGTGTGAGGCGTTCGGTTTGGCTTGTGGTATCGCGGTTGCATGGCCCTGCTTGGCGGGCAAGGTGCAAGACGAGAAGGCAAACAGAATCACCGCTGCCGAGGCGCTGGTCATGGCGAGGTCCTGTACCCGCGTCATGGCGACACCCGAGCGGCAAGGATGAAGAGGGGCTGCTTTGCCTCTGATCGGCTCTGCGGCCATACGGCGGTTGGCTGTGGGGACTGGATTGCCGAGGCGTGCAACTGCCGATAGACCTTCCAGGCGTAGCGTCTGCGTGCGCTCTGGCAGGCCACTCCCTTGAGTTGGGTACACGCTGCGTTGTAGGCACCCACCCCATCCCAGGTCAGCCCTTGCTTGGCCAGGGTTTGGGCAAGCAGCCAGGCGCCCACATGGATGTTCGTGCAAGGGCTGTACAGGTCGCTTTCGGTGATGCCGAACCGTGCCAGCGCAGGCAGGTTCGAGCTGTTGATCTGCATCAGCCCGATGTCATAGCTGCCCGTGCGTTGGCGGTGGCTGAGGTTGATTGCATTTGGATTGAGGTGCGACTCGACCTTTGCAACGGCATAGAGCAATTGCGATGACACGCCATATCGATGCGCCGCCTCGTCCCAGCAAGCCAGGGCGTGTGCCGGCAGGCTCAGCAGCGCAAGACATCCAGACAAGGGACCCCATTGCATGGCGCACTCCAAACAAGACCGATGAATCCGCCAATGCACGTTGCGCGGCGGGACGGATGGGGTGAGACCGGCACGGTGCCGATCAAGGTCTTGTTCAGGTCTGCCGTGGTTGGACGACCTTGGCGTGGTCAGGGCACGTGAATCGTTTGGAGATTCTTCATGCCATGTGCTGGTCAGAGCGCTGGGCGGTCGATGGCCTCAGCGGGTCTGTGTGGCGTGCTCTGGACGGAAGCGCTGTGCCATGTTGATGCGAGCTTGTTGAAGGACGCTGGCGCCGGTCTCATCCGCCTGTTGACACAGCGCCACGCAGGCGGTGGTCAAGTGGTCGAGCTGGAACTTCGGGTTGGGGTGCCGATTGGCGGGTGAGCGCTGCAACTCAAGGAGCAAGTCGTACTGCGGTCGCCACATGGCTTCCCGACGACGAGGCGTATTGGGCGAGCGGGCCACAAGCTCGGTTCCGAGAAAGCTGAAGATCTGTCTTGCCGCTTCGGGGCCGGAGAAGACCTGGGAGACGCAGGCACTGATCAGGTCAGGAAATCGAAAGATCGGGCCGACGTTGCGATCGGACTTGAGCACGCCATAAAGCCAGACATGTTCTTCCAGCCACAGCCGCGTTTCGATGACGTCGGACGGCTGGGATTCCACTGTTGCGGTGTGTCGAGAGTCCTGAAATCCGGGCGGTGCAGCGGTGAGCATGGTGCGTACCTCTGTTCTCTGATTCGGCAATCGCTCGGATGAGCGCATGAGTACAGATTAGGGCCAGGGTACAGCATGGTCACGGGTGAATGCGGGCTTTGTCATGGGGATTTCGGCTCCAGTTCATAGCGAGTACTGACGCGGTACGGCCAAGATGGAGGAGTTCAATTTGCGCGAGACAAAAAAAAGCCCGCCGATCAGCGGGTGATCAGCGAGCACAAGACGCATCGCTGTCATCACGGTGCGCCACCGGCTCAGGGAGGAAACGCCGGGCCGAGGTACGAACCTGCAGCAGCCAAATGATAAGGGGATTGGCGGCGATGTGGCCTGAGCACGGGTGTGCCCAGGCCATAGAGCAAGCGTTGCCATGTGCAAGTAGCCAGTTTTCCCATTCAAATTCGGGGAGGGCGCTCGCATTTCTGTCAATGCGCGCGGCGTGGAGACGCCGGCAAGGCCAATGGCTCATGCACTGCAAATGGGCCATCTGGCCGACACCTCAAGGGTGGTGGCGAGATCCAGTTCTACGAGATTGGACCAGCCATGCAGCAACGAGAAAAGCCTCTGAATTGCGGCGACGCCAACAAATGCATGGACAGCCAAGAGCCCGAGCGCATTTCAGCGTGAACTGGCTGCCAAATGCAAAGCACCACGCTTCTGCGCCACCCTATAGTTTCTGCGGGAGGCGTGGGAGAGGGGCTATCTACCAAGGCCATGTACCGAATCGATGTGCTGGTGGCCGGTTTGCGAGGGCTGTTGATTCCCGTTGCTCAGTTCTTTTAGGATGCCGCAGTCGGCTGATTCCTTGGCCTCACCGCACTGGGAACGCAAGCTCTCCAACTGTGCCTTCAGGGCCACCAGCTCATCAATTCGCTGGGTGACATGACCAAGGTGCTCATCGAGCACACGGTTGGCATCTTCGCAACTCTGGGAGGGCTTGTCCTTCAGTCCAAGCAAGACACGAACTTCGTCGAGGCCCATGTCCAGGGAGCGGCAGCGCCGTATGAAGGCCAGTCGCTCAACGTGCTCAACATCGTAGATGCGATAGTTCGTGGCCGTGCGCGCGGGCTCGGGCAGGAGTCCTTCCCTTTCGTAGTAGCGGATGGTCTCCACCTGGGTGCCGGTGAGGTTGGCAAGATCGCCGATTTTCATTGGACGCCTCTCTGTTTGATGAAAGCCAGTGGCTTAAGCCTTCGGGGTGTCGGACGGGACGGGTGTCAGCGATTCCGGCTGATTGAATGCCAGCAGGCGCAGCGCATTGATGACGACCAGGAGGGTGGAGCCTTCGTGGAAAAGCACGGCCGTGCCCATCTTCAAACCCAGGATCGTGGACGGAATCAGCACAGCCACCACGCCCAAACTCACCCAAAGGTTCTGGCGGATGATGCGACTCGTCTGGCGTGACAGGCCGACGGCAAAGGGCAACTGGGTCAGGTCATCGGCCATGAGCGCCACGTCGGCTGTTTCCAAAGCCACATCCGAGCCAGCGGCGCCCATGGCGATGCCCACCGTGGCATTGGCCATGGCAGGCGCATCGTTGACGCCGTCGCCCACCATCGCGACCTTACCGGCGCTCGACCGGAGGTCCATGATCGTCTTGACCTTGTCTTCCGGCATCAGGTCGCCCCGCGCTTCCGTCAGACCCACGCTCTTGGCAACGGATTCGGCAACCTTCTGGTTGTCTCCGGAGATCATCACCAGACGCTCGATCCCCAGTTTCTGCAGGGACTTCATCACTTCAGCAGCAACTGGCCGAGGCGTGTCCATCATGCCCAGCGCACCGAGGTAGCGCCCGCCCAGTCGCACGATCATGGTGGTCCTGCCGTCGGCCACCAGGCGTTCGTTGGCCGTCTTCAAGTCAGCCGGTACGGCTTCGCCTTTGAGTTCTTCGAACAGAACCGGCTTGCCGATGTACACCTCGTCGCCACCGATTCGTGCCTTCACACCTCGGCCAGTGATGCTTTCCAGGCCTTGGACCTGGGGTGCGGCATGGCCATCACCCAACCGCTGCTTGGCGCCTTCCACCACGGCGGAGGCCAGCGGGTGATCGCTGTGCTCTTCCACGGCCAAAGCGATGGACAGCAATTCCTTCTCGTCGACGCCTTGAGCGGCCACGACATCCGTCAGGCGAGGCTTGCCTTCGGTCAGCGTGCCGGTCTTGTCGAAGGCGATGGCCGTGAGCGTGCCCAAGTTCTCCAGCGGGCCACCGCCTTTGACCAGGACCCCACCTCGACCCGCGCGGGCCACGCCGCTGAGTACGGCGCTGGGAACCGAAATGGCCAGCGCGCAGGGACTGGCGGCGACCAACACCGCCATGGCTCGGTAGAAGCTCGCGGAGAAGGGCTCGTCAACGACAACCCATGCGAACAGCAGCAAACCCACGAGCGCCAGGATGAGGGGCACGAAGACGCGTTCGAATTTTTCCGTGAAATTCTGGGTAGGGGAGCGTTGGGTTTCAGCCTCCGTGACCAGTTTGACGACGCGTGCCATGGTCGATTCGCTGGCCTGCCGCGCAACGACCACTTCAAGCGCGCCCGAGCCATTGATGGTCCCTGCGAAGACGCGGTGCTGCGGCGGCAACTTGTCGAAGCCTTGCAACGCGGCCTGCGCGTCTTGGACGGGCCGCTTGTCCACCGGAACGCTTTCGCCTGTCACGGGAGCCTGATTGACGCTGCTTTCGCCCAAGACCACGAAGCCATCCGCGGGCAACCGTTCGTTCGGTCGCACGACGACGGTGTCGCCCACTTGCAGTTGGGCCACGGCGATTTCTTCTTTCTTGCCGTCGCGCCGACGCAATGCCACTTCAGGGGCGAGTTTGGCCAGCGCCTCGATCGCCTTGCGGGCCCTGCCCATGGCGTAATGCTCAAGCGAGTGCCCCATGCTGAACAGGAACAGCAGCAAGGCACCCTCGAACCATTGCCCGAGTGCGGCTGCGCCAGCGGCGGCCACCAACATCAGCATGTCAATCTCAAAGCGCTTGGCCTTGATGTTGTCGATGGTTTCCAGCAGGGTGAAGTAGCCGCCAAACAGATAGGCCATCACAAAGAAGGCCATGCTCACGGTTTCCGTGGCCAGCTTCTGTGATTCCAGCACCCATCCGACCAGCAGCAAGGCTCCCGCGATCGCGGCAAAGATCAGTTCTGTTTTTTCACCGAAGAGTCCACCGGAATGGTCATGGCCTTCATGAGCACCTGATGCATGCTTGCCGTGCTTCTCGTCACCATGCGAATGATCATGGCCGTCACCATGCTCGTGCGCATGATCTGTGTGGTCGGACACCGATGCGAGCTTTTCGGGATGGGAATGGGACTGATGGTCATGTCCATCATCCTTGATGGACGTTGATGAACCAGGCGAGAGAGAGGCGCGGTCTTCGATGCCGAAGCCGCTGAGCATCGTGCGCAGATCCTTCTCTTCGACCTGTTCCCGATCGAACTCGATGCGGACGGAACCCGAGGCATTGACTTCGGCTTCGACGACGCCTTTCAGGACCTTGAGCTTTGCCGTCAAAGTTCGGGCTGCGCGGGGATGTTTCGTTCCCACTCGCAAAAGCATGTGGCCAAAACGATCAGTTAACTTGGCGCCAGCCCCACGTGCGATGTCACGCACTTTGCCCAGGGAGATGACATCTGGGTCGTAGTGGATGCACAGCTCAGGAGTGCCCCCGGTGGCCGCATCAGCGACGTGAGCAGCGGCGATGCCTTCACGCGATTCAAGTGTCTGGATCAGGAGCTTGACGCAGCGATCCCTGATGTCCGGGAGACTGGGCAGCAACAGTGGGATTTCCAATCGAAGCTTTTGAGGCTGGGTCATTTTCGCGACCTTTCTTTTTTGATGGAAGCGGAATCACAGACGCGCCATGGGGCATAAGCGATGAACGAGCCGTATCCTGGGGAAGCGGCCTTGATCAGGACGCTCCCAGGGATGAGTTGGATCCATGGCCGGCATCTCATGGGGTGTTACCCAACGCATCCCGCTTGCGCAACGGCGCAAGGCAGTTTTGAATGTTGACGAAGACGAGGTCGTCGGCCTGGAGGTCCAAATCATTGGGAATGGCCGAGATTCGCCGGGCCTTGTTCCTTGGACTACCGCGCACGTTGTAGGAAACAACGGCAAACCGGGTGTAGGGCGGGTTAGGACCCAGTTCCGAACGGCAGTCCGTCTGCAGGGTCTTCATGGGCGATTCAATGCCGCCCACTTCGACCACACGGGCCCTGCGCCAGCCTTCCTTGCGGCCGTAAGTGTCGGTGTCCATGCTGGCGCATCCAGACGCCAGCAGGGCCAGAAGCAGTGATACCCAAGTCAGTGACTTGATCATGAGAGGTACTCCAGATAGAGGGATCTACGGAGGACCAGGATTGCCTGCGGCGCATGAGAAGCGTTTCGAGCGCGGCAGTAGTCCTCCGAGCAGTCCCGGAGGGTGGCCGACAAGGCAGGGCAATCAGTGGGTGATGGCACATGGCGCATCGAGTCCTCCAGTTGAACAAAGTCAGAACTGGTGGATCCAGCGGCGCGGGAAGCTTGAGGCTGTTGGTTTCAGCGGGGAAGAGCGCTCAGCTGGATCAACTGGGCATACGCCAGTTGGGCTTCTCGGGCGCCTCTTCGAATACCCATGCCCGCCAGGACAGCGGTTCGGGCAAGGCGGTCGAGCTGGTCAGCGGGGCATCAAAGAAATGGAACTCCACGACGGGCGTTGGAACGCTCACATGGCAGTATGGGCAATCTGTATCGGCCTGGCCTTTGTCGGCAACTGACTTTCCGTGCTCCACCGATTTGCCACTGTCCTGGTGCTGATGCACGTGATGCCCGAAGTGGTCGGCGGCAGGGCCGGTCTCATGCGCACAGGCGATGCCAGCCGCCGCCCAACTGAGTTGGAGCGGAAGGACAAACACCAGGAACAGGATCAGCCAGCGGCGCATGGTTGGGCAGTATAGGGAAAGGCGAACAATGGTGCTGAAAGGCCAAGCGGACAGGCAGTCAACAAGCCATGTCAGCGCGTACCTGCATTAGAAACCCTGTAGTGGGCACAGAGTCAAGCGCTATCAGCGTGTCCCTCCCGTCATCGAAGCTTGCCGGAATTCCTTGTACTCATCCTCATAGGCCTGCAAGGCCAACTGATAGCGGATGGCGTTGTCGGCGATTTGCCCACGTTCGACGTCCATGTCCACGGTATTGCTGTCCAGGCTGGTCTGGAGCGGAACGCGGTAGACAAGCGCCACCGTGCTGTTGAATGTGCTTCCTGATGGTTGCGGCAACTGCGACAAGTGTCCCGCGGCCGTCTTTCGAAGGTCACTGGGATCGGTGCCCTCTGAGCGCTGGTTGTTCACGGCGTTCCGCAGGCTGGTCCGGAAATCGAGGTCTTTGGCCTGGTAGTGAGGGGTATCGACGTTCGCGATGTTGGAAGCCAGTATTTCCTGCCTCTTGGAACGCAGCAGGATCGCGTGCTCTTTGAAACCGTCCTCCTCCTGTTCCCCAGAAGGATTCGTCGGTGGAACCACTGGAGGCGTCAAGCGGGGCGATGGCACCGCCGGCGTGGAGGGCAGTGGCAGATTCATGGAGATGGGTTTGATCATGATGCGGTCTCTGGTGTTGAATCGGATGCCGGATCGAAGATTGATGCTCAGCAGGCACAAGGAGGTCGGTTTGGCGGTAGCACAAACCTGACAGTCACTGGACGGCGGCCCTGGAGGTGCAACACGGCGGTGATCCTGGTTTCTGGAGGTAGCTCGAAAATGCCTTGAGGGCCGAGCAAACCGCTGTGGGGGCTTACCGCCGCGCTGCGCCTGCCGTGCGGACCATCCCAGCTCAAAGTGGCACGCGCGATGTGCAGGCCGGCGGTCATGGCTTGACCGCACAATCGGAAGTGCAGGGCTGAGCGTTGGAGCATCAACTCGCAGACCAGCCAGGAGACCACCGCGCGCATCAGTTCATCTGATGTGGTGCTGGATCCTGAAGGCTGAACCTGGGCTGCCACCTCCGGCGCGCGCCATGAATGGGCCGTAAACGGAGCTTCATCATTGGCAGCGAGACGCGCAGCCACGACCCGGATGCACAGCAAGGAGCCGAAGGATCGGAGCGTCGTGTACCTCATGGCATTTGCTCAGGGAGTGAGGGGCATGCCATCCACAAACGGGTGGAACGTATGCTCATGGCCTTCTTCCTTTGGCTTTGCCGTCTTGTTTTCCAGCGGGCGGCTGACCATGAGTACCCGATGCCGTGCCGGTCGAATTCGGTGGCGCTTGCCGTTCCGAAAATCGTTTGCCGTTCAGTCGATGCCGGAGAGCATCGGTGTACTTGGGCTGTGAGGTTGGTGTCACCTTGGGAGGGTGATGCGCCAGCCACCAGGCAAACAGAAGCAGTGCAAGCACCCCACACAGTCCCAAAGCCAACCACACCAGGCCCAACTCCTTGTGGGTGAAGGGCGTGGTCATGTAAGGGCCCCTTGCGCGCGCAGGACTGGCCGCTGCGCTCCGGTGGCTACGGGCGTTGTCTGGATGGATGCAATCAAGGGCAGGTGGGCACTACCGCGTCTGCCATGGCAAAACATGGGCACGGCCAATGAACTTCGCATCGAATTCTCCAAGCGTGATGGGAGGAATTCGACGAGCAGAAGCCGTCAGTTCATGACGGATTCATTCGAAGCGGATGGAAGCCAGGAATGGACGAACTGCTCGCCGATTTACAGCGAGGATGTCCAATTGGGGCGTTCGAGACGGCGGCGATCGGCCGAGGAATACGCAATCACCGGTGCACGGTAGAGGAAAGTCTGGACGGAGGTCGGTGTCACCGTGGTGTGCTGGGGCAGCAGCTGGGGCATCTGGAGATGGCAGAGGCCGCAATCCTGGTCAAGCTGCAATGACAACTTGCCTTTGCCATTGTCTTGATCTGCTCCTGCCTGCGCCCTGTGTTCATGCGCATGGTGCCCGAAATGCCCGGCCGCACTGCCAGTCTCGTGCTGGCAATAGGCCGCGGCCGCAGCATATCCAAGCTGCAGCGGCACAATCAACAACAAGAAAATGGCAATCAGGCGGCGCATCGCAAAAATGTATCACCATCAAATGGGTGTGCCAAGGATGGATGACGAGACATGAGCATGCAGATGCCCACTATTCCCGTCACCAAAATCGCTCCGGCAATGCCAGCACATCAATCGAACAGTCTCCTCAGAAAACTGCCTCCATGGCTGGAGCCATGACCAGACTTTTGATGGCCGCCGCCATGTTCACGCCGACCATGGTGTTCACCACGTCCTGTCGAAATGCCGGGATCCATGTGGGCCTGCGTCGACACGGGGTCGCGCTGGCTCTGTTCAATGATTTTGTCCAACTCTCCTCGGTCCAGCCATACGCCCCTGCATTGCGGGCAGTAATCGATTTCGACGTTCTCGCGATGGCTCATCGCAAGTTGAACGGTTTTGCAAGCGGGGCATTGCATGAAGATTCCTTTCTTTGATCAGACGGTGTCAATTCAGCGCATCAAACCTTGAAGTTGCATTAGCCTTGGCTTATGCACGGTTCATATCAACTGGCGATGGCAAGGACGTTGATCCAATGTGGCGTGCCATAGAGAAGAGGGGAGCTGGTTGTCAGCCATGATTCGCTTGCTTCGAAACCAGCCTGACCTAGGGCGTTCAGAACCTCCGAGAGACGGTAGTACACATAGTGTCGCCCATCCTCGATGCAGCGTTCTCCTTGTCCCTCTTGAAGAGCAAGGAACAACGTTCCGCCAAACACGAGTGCTTGGTGCAGGCGCATCAGTACTGGAACGAGTTGCGCCCTTGGCAGGTGGAGCAGGGAAGCGCAAGCCCAGATGCCATCGAAGCTGCGCTCAAAGGCAATGTCTTCGAGACGAAGCACCATGCATTCGACGCCAGAGTAGGCATAAGCGAGGCTGGCCATGGCGACTGAGGAGTCGATTCCAAGAGCGACATGGCCTGCACGCTTGAAGGCGCGAAGATCCCTGCCTGAACCGCAACCCGCATCCAGGATACGTGCTCGTCGAGGCAGCTTCGCCAGGAAGCGTTCCCTGGGTGCGGACGTGTCGGCATCGAAGGTGAGGGAAAAATACTCCTCCGCCTTGTCCTCGTAGAAATTGCCTGTGGTCGACATCAAGCTCTTGTTCCTCGAATGCGGTCACTGTTCGGGCGCTTCGAGCATGTAGCCCATGCCTCGCACCGTGAAAATCATCTTCGTCTCTTGCCCTTCATCGATCTTGAGTCGCAGGCGACGCACGGCCACATCGATGACGTTGGTGTCGCTCCCGAAGGGCATGTCCCATACCTGGGAGGCGATCAGTGATCGCGGAAGGACTTCCCCTTGGCGACGCATCAGAAGTTCCAGCAGGCCGAATTCCTTGGGCGTCAGATCGATGTGGGTCCCTGCACGGTGCACGCGGCGGCGCAACAGGTCCAACTCCAGATCACCGATGCAGATCGAAGGGAGGCTGCTGGCGTCGTCCGAGCGTCCACGCAGGATGGTCCTGACGCTGCACAGGAGTTCCGAGAAGGAGAACGGCTTTTTGAGAGAGTCTTCAACGCCACGCTGGAGCGTGTTGACGCGACATTCATGATGGTCGCGTCCATTCAAGAAAAGAACTGGAATCAACGAATCCTGACGCCGGAGCGCCTGCAGCAGTTCACAGCCCGTCATGCCTTTCAGTGCGGTGTCGATGATCAAGAGATCGAACATCTGCAGCGATGCCAATTTCAACGCCTCAATGCCGCTTTTGGCAAGGTCGACAGCGAATCCGGCCTCGCTCAAACCGAGGCGATAGTTGTCGCCAGCCTTGAGGTCGTTTTCGACGACCAATATCTTCACGTGCACACTTGTCATGCTTGCGAAGTGTGCCGATGAATAACGGCCTCAACCAAACATGACGAAAATGTAATTTTCAAGACACCACCCTGAAAGGCTGGGAGCCGGAAAATCTATAGTGGCTTCAGCCTTTTGGCATCTGGGCATGAAAGTGGATTCAATTCGAGCCACATCGGCATATCCTTTGCTGATGACATTTGTGTCATTGCAAAGGAGCCATCATGGGTGCCACTTCCAAACATACCAGAACTGCCGCGAAGCCTCCAGAGGATCGCGAGCCGCAGCGTAGCCCTGTTGTCAAAGACGAGGACGTAGAATCCCAAGCCGACAATCCCAAAACGGCGCCGGATCGGCATGCCCACAGTGTGGAGGCCAGCAATGCGGACGGGCATGTGGCCCAAAGCGAGGCCGAGCAACCTAGACAAGCTTGACTCATTGCCCTGTGAAAAAATCACAGAAATCTTGGCGAAGGGTATTGACTCTGTAGTCGCTACAGGGATTTCAATTGATTCAAAGAGATTGGATCTTCAGTCGATGTACATGCCAGACAACTTCCTTCACGTGCATTTGTCAGGCTTAACTCATTTCTGATCCACAAGACATTTTTTCAACCTATACTTGCCGCTCCATGCGTCGCTTGCTTTGCTTGTTCCTGCTGATTTGGTTTCCGCTCCAGATGTCCTGGGCTGCGGTGGCCAGCTATTGCCAGCATGAAAGCAACCCTGCCGCGCAGCGCCATTTTGGGCACCACGAGCACATCCATCTCGATCCGCAGCATGGGGAGCGTCCTGGCGATAAAGCCGCAAAGGACAAGAGCGGCGGCGACAAGAAGGCCAGTGCCGACAACGACTGCACCGTCTGCCACATGAGCGCTGCCTCGCCGGTCAGTGAGACGCACACCCCTGAGGTGGCGTCCGGCAGGGAATGGTTTGGCCACTCGATCGAGGGCTACGCCTCTAACATTCCAGCGGGACCCGAGCGTCCCGACATACGTCTCGCCGTTTGATTCGGCGAGACGGCTGCTGCGCAAGCTTTTTTCCTGTCTTCAGTTAGCGAGGCCATGGCCTCTCTCGCCGGATTCCTTCTTGTTGTTGTTCCCACAACCCGGAGAATTCGATGTACAGGCACATGGTGCCGATGACGACGTTCGCGTTGGTCACGGCCACACTTTATTCTTCCGCCACCTTTGCTCAAGTTAGCCCGTCCAATTCGGATGGGCAAGCCGTGCACAAGGCGGCGCCCGTGGCGCAGCCCTTGACGCTGAGCGAGGCCATCAGGCTGGCGCTTCAGTTCAGTCCTCAAATCGTGGCGAACCAGCAGGAACTGGCGGCCAGCGAAGGGGCCGTCATTCAAGCGGGTGCGCGTCCCAATCCTGAAGTCCAGGCACTGCTGGAAGACACGCGGCGAGACAGCCGGACGACCACGGTGCAGTTGAGCCAGCCCATTGAGCTTGGCGGTAAACGGTTAGCACGGATCTCGGTCGCCGAGGCCGCGCGGGCTCAAACCGCCGTGGACATCGAAGGGCGGCGCGCGCAGATCAGGGCGGATGTGGCCGATGCGTTCTTTGCTGCCGCCATCGCTCAGGAACGTGTGAAGTTGGCGCAGGCCTCCGTCGACTTGTCCATGCGTGGCACGGATGCGGTCTCCAAGCGCGTTCAGGCCGGCAAGGTCTCTGCGGTGGATGAGACGCGGGCGAAGGTTGCTCACGCTGGTGTCCGGCTGGAGCTGCTTCAAGCGCAGAGCGAACTTCGATCCGCTCGCCAAGGGCTGGCAGCCCTGCTGGGACCAGCATCTGCCGTTCGTGCTCAGACGCTGGTCTGGCAATCGGGTGTCCAGCCAGCCGCTCGCAATCTGGAGGCTTCTCAGCTGTCAGATGTACCGGTGCTGCGGCAGGCACGCCTGGAGGTCGATAAGCGGCAGGCCATGGTCGAGCTTGAGGAAGCCCGCCGCGTTCCGGACGTCACCGTGACATTAGGTGCCAAACGCGATCAGCAGGTCGGGCGCAACCAGGCGGTGATCGGCCTGGCCATTCCGATTCCTGTGCTTGATACCAACCGCGGCAACCTGCTGCAGGCCTTGCGCCTGCATGACAAGGCCGAAGCGGACTTCCAGGCAACGCGGATCCGCGTCGAGACCGAGTGGGTGCAATTGACGGAGCGTCAGCGCTTCGCCCAGGCTGAGGTGGACGTTCTGCGCAGCGAGGTGCTGCCGGGCGCCGAGAGCGCGTGGCAGGCCGCCACGACCGGCTTCGAGCTGGGCAAGTTCAGCTTCCTCGACGCCCTGGATGCCCAACGGACCTTGCTCCAGGCCCGCGCCCAGTACCTGCGTGCGCTCAATGAGCTGTACCGCACCAACGCCAACATCGATCGCCTGCTGGGGACCAGCGGCGAAGAACAGACGACGTCCAAGCCATGAGAAAGCATCGCATGACACGCTCCCAATCACAACGCCAGGCTGGGCGCATCAGCCAAAAGCAACTCGTTGCCATCATCGCCATCGTTTTGGCGGGGTTGGGCGCCAGCGCATTTGTGCTGACGCGGTCTGCCAGCGCGCCTGCCGGCGAAGCGGCCGAGGAGAGCCATGGCCACGGTCACGGTGAGTCCAAGGGACACGATGACGCCGAGCACCACGGCGAGAAGAAGTCCGAGTCCGGCCACGACGAGGCCAAGGGACACGATGACAAGGAACACCATGAGAAGGCCGAGGAGCATGGGGCGCATGACAAGCATGAAGGCGAAACCGCTCCTGAAAAGGGCGCTGCCGCCGCCAACGCCGGCAAGCAAAAGGAAGGCGAGGAAGAGCCCGTCTCGCTGAATGCTCAGCAGATCGCGGCGGCCGGTGTCGAGGTCCAAGCTGCCCAACCTGGCAAGATCCTTTCGACGGTGCAGCTGTCCGGCGAAATCAAGTTCAACGAGGATCGCACGGCACACGTTGTGCCCCGTGTCGGTGGCGTTGTCGAATCGGTGTCGGCCAACCTGGGGCAGCAGGTCAAGAAGGGCCAGGTCCTCGCGGTTATTTCCAGCGTGGTGCTGTCTGAACAGCGCAGCGAGTTGCAGGCGGCCCAGAAGCGCCTGACCTTGGCGCAAACCACCTACGACCGAGAGAAGAAGCTCTTCGAAGACAAGATCTCGCCCCAGATGGACGTCCTGCAGGCGACGCAGGCCCTGCGCGAAGCCGAGATTGCCGTCAACAACGCCAACCAGAAGCTCAAGGCATTGGGTGCCTCGCCTTCGGCTGGCGCATTGAATCGCTACGAGCTGCGCGCGCCGTTTGACGCGGTCGTGGTCGAGAAGCACATCGCGCTGGGCGAGTCGGTCAAGGAAGACGCCAATGTGTTCACTCTGTCCGACTTGTCCACCGTTTGGGCAACGATCAACGTGCCTGCCAAGGACCTGAACCTGGTGAAGGTGGGCGAGAAGGTCACCGTGCGATCCAGTTCCTTCGACGCCACGGCAAAGGGCACCGTGACCTACGTCGGATCGCTGATTGGCGAGCAGACGCGCACAGCCACCGCCCGGGTGGTGTTGACCAATCCCGACCTTTCGTGGCGTCCCGGCCTGTTCGTCAATGTCGCGGTGACTTCCGGCGAGGCGGAAGCACCCGTGACCGTGACGGCTGGCGCGGTGCAGACCATGGAAGGCCGCCAAGTCGTGTTCGTCGAAGTACCGGGCGGCTTCCAGGCCAAGCCCGTGGAAGTCGGCCACACCGATGGCAAGCGCACCGAAGTCGTCAAGGGCTTGAGCGCCGGTACCCGCTATGCGGCGACGAACAGCTTCGTCATCAAAGCTGAAATCGGCAAGGCTTCGGCCGAGCACGAGCATTGAGCGCGAGGTCCACCCATCATGTTTGAACGCATCATCCGATTTGCCATTGAGCAGCGCTGGCTTGTGCTGCTGGCCGTCTTCGGCATGGCCGCTCTGGGCGTCTTCAGCTATCAAAAGCTGCCCATCGATGCCGTGCCGGATATCACCAACGTCCAGGTCCAGATCAACACCCAGACACCCGGCTATTCGCCGCTGGAAACCGAGCAGCGCGTGACCTACCCGCTGGAAACGGTGATGGCGGGCCTGCCCGGCTTGGAGCAGACTCGCTCTCTGTCGCGCTACGGCCTGTCCCAGATCACCGTGATCTTCAAGGACGGCACCGACCTGTACTTCGCGCGCCAACTGGTGAACGAGCGGATCCAGGAAGCCAAGGAGCGGCTGCCGCAAGGCGTCACCCCAGCCATGGGGCCCATCTCCACAGGCTTGGGCGAGATTTACATGTGGACCGTCGAAGCCAAGGACGGCGCCAAGAAGCCGGATGGCACGGCTTACACGCCGACTGACTTGCGCGAGATCCAGGACTGGATCATCAAGCCTCAACTGCGCAATGTGACAGGCGTGACCGAGATCAATTCCATCGGCGGCTATGCCAAGGAATACCAGGTCGCGCCCAGCCCCGAGAAGCTCATGGCGCATGGCCTGACGTTGGGCGACGTGGTCAATGCCCTGGAGCGCAACAACGGCAACGTCGGTGCGGGCTACATCGAACGCGAAGGCGAGCAGTACCTGATCCGGGCACCGGGGCAGGTGCGTGGCACCCAGGACCTGGGCAGCATCATCGTCAAGCAGACGACGGATGTGCCCATCCGCATCCGCGACATCGCGGAAGTGGGGCAGGGCAAGGAGTTGCGCACGGGCGCCGCCACTGACAACGGCCGAGAGGTCGTCCTGGGCACCGTGTTCATGCTCATTGGCGAGAACAGCCGCAAGGTTTCGCAAGCAGTTGACATCAAGATGGCGGAGATCAACAAGTCCCTGCCAACTGGTGTTCATGCCGTGACCGTCTACGACCGGACCGTCCTGGTGGACAAGGCGATCGCCACGGTGAAGAAGAACCTGATGGAAGGCGCCATTTTGGTGATCGCCATCCTCTTCCTGTTCCTGGGCAACATGCGGGCCGCGGTGATCACCGCCATGGTGATCCCGCTGTCCATGCTCTTCACCTTCAGCGGCATGGTCAGCCAGAAGGTCAGTGCGAACCTGATGAGTCTGGGTGCGCTGGACTTCGGGATCATCGTCGATGGCGCGGTGGTGATCGTGGAGAACTGCGTGCGCCGCCTGGCGCATGCGCAGGCGCATCACGGCCGAGAGTTGACCTTGCGAGAGCGCTTCCATGAAGTCTTCGCGGCTTCGCAGGAGGCCCGTCGTCCGCTGCTGTTCGGGCAACTGATCATCATGATCGTCTACCTGCCCATCTTCGCGTTGGCCGGTGTGGAAGGCAAGATGTTCCATCCGATGGCGTTCACCGTGGTGACGGCGTTGTTGGGTGCCATGATCCTGTCCATCACCTTCATCCCCGCTGCCGTGGCGCTGTTCATCGGCAAGAAGGTGTCGGAGACCGAAAACGTGGTGATCCGCACCGCCAAGCGCTGGTATGAGCCCATGCTGAACACGGTGATGGGTGCCAAGCCCGTCGTTCTGACGGCGGCTGCTGTGCTCGTTCTGGTCTGCGCCGTGGTGGCTTCTCGCATGGGCAGCGAGTTTGTGCCCAGTCTGAACGAGGGCGACTTCGCTGTGCAGGCGCTGCGCATTCCCGGCACCAGCTTGACCCAGTCGGTGGCCATGCAAACCAAGCTGGAAAGCCATCTGAAGGCCAAGTTCCCGGAGATCGAGCGTGTGTTTGCACGCACCGGTACCGCCGAGATTGCGGCCGACCCGATGCCGCCCAACATTTCGGACGGGTACGTGATGCTCAAGCCGGTGGACAAGTGGCCCGAGCCGCGCAAGACACGCGACGAGATTTTGGCCGCCGTTCAAGCGGAAGTGGCCAAGCTGCCGGGGCAGAACTACGAGTTCTCCCAGCCGATCCAGTTGCGCTTCAACGAGTTGATCTCCGGGGTGCGCAGTGACGTCGCGGTCAAGCTGTTCGGCGATGACATGGATGTCCTCAACAACACGGCCAACCAGATCGCGAAGGTGCTGCAAGGCATCCCGGGCTCGTCCGAGGTGAAGGTGGAACAGACCACGGGCCTGCCCATGCTGACCATCAACATCGACCGCGAGAAGGCGACGCGCTATGGCCTGAACATCGGCGACATCCAGGACACGCTGGCCACGGCCGTGGGTGGCAAGGAGGCTGGGACGCTGTTCGAGGGCGACCGTCGCTTCGACATCGTCGTGCGCCTGCCTGAAGACGTCCGCACGGACCTGGAAGCCGTTCGACGCCTCCCCATCGCCTTGAAGGGTGGAGACGGCGAGGGCGCGCGCTTCATTCCGCTGTCCGAGGTGGCTTCCATCGACTCGGCGCCCGGTCCCAACCAGGTCAGTCGTGAGAACGGCAAGCGCCGCATCGTCATCAGCGCCAATGTGCGTGGCCGTGACATCGGCACCTTTGTCGGGGATGCCCAGAAGGCGCTGGAAGCGGTCAAGATCCCCACGGGCTATTGGACCGTGTGGGGCGGCCAGTTCGAGAACCTGCAGTCCGCCACGCAGCGCCTGCAGATCGTCGTGCCGGTGTCATTGCTGCTGGTTTTCGTGCTGCTCTTTGCCATGTTCGGCAACGTGAAGGACGGCTTGCTGGTGTTCACCGGGATCCCGTTCGCGCTGACGGGGGGCATCCTGGCCCTGTGGCTGCGGGACATCCCCTTGTCGATCTCGGCGGCCATCGGATTCATCGCACTGTCTGGGGTGGCCGTGCTGAACGGGCTGGTGATGATCTCCTTCATTCGCAACTTGCGTGACGAAGGGCGGTCGCTTGACGAGGCCATCCACGAGGGCGCCTTGACGCGGCTGAGGCCTGTCCTGATGACCGCGTTGGTGGCATCGCTGGGCTTCGTGCCGATGGCCCTGGCCACCGGCACGGGCGCGGAGGTTCAAAGGCCGCTGGCGACCGTCGTGATCGGAGGCATCCTGTCCTCGACGATGCTGACTTTGCTGGTGCTGCCTGTGCTTTACCGCATCGTCCATCGAAAGGATGAAGAGGACGCCCAGACCACCGAAACCAAGCCCTCTCCTGACTCACACGAGGATGGAGCGATGGCATGACCAAAGCATGGGGCCGGTGGCCCCGGCTTTGGCCCAGTGAGGGGAGCGCGCGCGCCTTCACTCGCGCGACGTTCTATGCGCCTGACATGGTCTTGCTGGGACTGTCCGCCGCGGCGTTGCAAGGCTGTGCCCTGCCCGAGAGGGACGAGGCCAAGCGGCTGAAGCCCATATGTTTCACCATGCTCAAGACGAGAACCTGCGTGCCGGGGCCGTCACCGAAGTCCTCCGACGCGGTCAAGGTGCGCAACCTGGCATTGCGGCCGGATGCGGGGCGGGTGGTGATCGTTCGAGCGCGGGACGGCGACATCCAAGGGCTGGTGCTTTTGGGGTTGAATGGGCAGCCGCTGGAAAGCCTCATCCCTTATTCGGCCGTTGCCGTGGACGTTCCGCCGGGGCTTCATGAAATGCGCATTCAAGAGGGAGTGGGCGCGCCCCTCCCCCTCGAACTGCGCGCAGGTGATGTCGCTGTGCTGGAAGTACGCAGACGGGGAAGGTATGGGCAGAAGTTCGACCTGGTTCGCTTGTCCCGTCAGGAAGGCCGTGCGCTGATCGACGAAAGCCGGATTCTGCGTGTGCTGGATCGTACGGTTTCGCCACCGTCTACAACTGGTGGCGAAGGCTCGGTTCCCTGATCTGGCGGTTCGCCTGCGGAACGTGTTTGAACACGTGAGCTTTGGCAATGGCGAGAAATGAAGAAGGAGCTTATGGATGAGCGGTTCAATGCGAAGCGTCTCTGGACATCTCGCCAGCAGCCTGATCGCGCTGGCATGTCTCTGCATGACCTCTTACTGCTGGGCTGAGGAACGCATCCTCTACAAGTCGATCATGCCCAATGGGCAGGTTGTCTATAGCGACGAACCCGAGGCAAAGGCGAAGCGGTCTTACGCGATATCTGTCGAACCTCACCCGGCTGATCCGCAGCAGGCCGAGGCTGCGCAACGCGCGCTTGCAATGACGCGAGAGCAGTTGCTGAAAGACGCTGCTGCGCGATCTCTTCGGTTGAAGGATCTGGACAACCAGATTACCAGTGCCTACGAAGAGCTCAGGGGCCGTCGGTCCGATCAAGAGGCCGGGCGCCAAGTCGTGGAGGGGGATCGGCAAGGCCGTAGATTTTCTTCACAGTATGGCCGCCGTCAGCGCTCGTTGGCTTCGGAGACGGAGCAGGCCCAGCGCAAGTTGGACAAATTGATCAAGGAACGGGACGCACTTCGATATTGATCTCGCGGATATGCCTGTGAGGTTGGTCAGAGCATGGCGAGATTGTCGTCGCGTCTTTTACTGAGTTGCATTTACCAAGCAACTTACCGAGGCAAGCAATCGGTATCGGTGGCGTGAGCCATCGCCATTCAACTTGAAACGATCACGTCTTCGTTCATTTTTCAGACGTGTTGGAAATAGGGTCGATACCCGCCCGACACACATCAGGATCATCTTAGATGTTTTCAGTTCCCACGAATGCTTTCAGGTCCATGGGCGTTCCCTGGCTGATCGCCATCATCTGGTTGACTGCCTTCACCTGCCTGCGCATCGGCCTGCTGATCACGCTGGATGCGGGGCAGGTCGGCATCGATCTCTGGCCCTATGTGCTTGCCAAGGGACTTCTGTTCGATTTGGCGACCCTGGCCTTCCTGGTCGCGCCGGTTTGCCTTTACGAGGCGGTGCTGCCCAATCGTTGGCGAACCAGCTTTTGGCATAAAACGCTTCGGCTCAAGTGGCTGTGGTTTTCTGTCTTCGTCATGCTGTTTGGCATCGGAGCGGAGGTCACCTTCTGGCTGGAATTTTCAACACGGTTCAACTTCATCGCGGTCGACTACCTGCTCTACACGCAGGAGGTGATCGGCAACATCCGGCAGTCCTATCCTGTTCCAACCGTCTTGGCGGCCATTGCAGTGGTGGCTGGTCTCATTGTCTGGTTCTTGCGGGGCGCCGTTCGAAACATGGACAACGTCAAGATCACGCGCATCCAGCGCGCCAAGCTGGTGGCAGCGGGTGTGGTTCTGCCCGTGATCGCGGGGTTTACGGTCAGCGTGGACCAGATGGAAGGGGCAGGCAACGCCTATGCGGAAGAGATCTCCGGGAACGGTCTGTTCACGCTGGCGGCGGCCATGCGGCGGAACGAGCTGGATTTCGATCGCTTTTATCGAACGATGCCGCAAAGCGAGGCAGACCGCATTCTTCGAACCATGGGGATGCAGCGCAGACCGCTGTCCGATCTTTCTGCTCAGGCATTGAAGGGCGCCGCAAACCACGCATGGCCCTTCACCCGGCGTCCACGGAACGTGGTGCTGATCTCGGTGGAAAGCCTCTCGGCTTCATTTCTTGGCGCATACGGCGACTCGCGAGGGTTGACGCCCCGGCTCGATGCGATCGCCAAGCAAGGACTGCTGTTCTCGCACGCCTATGCCACGGGAACGCGCACGGTCAGGGGGTTGGAAGCGCTGTCGTTGGGAACGCCCCCCGTCCCCGGGCAAGCCATTGTCCGCCGACCTCAGAACGAGCACCTCGCCACGCTGGGAGAAGTGCTTGGCTCTCAAGGCTTAAAGCCCTACTTTTTCTACGGCGGGTACGGCTACTTCGACAACATGAATGCCTATTTCGGGGGCAACGGCTACAAGGTGATCGACAGGACGGACATGGACAAGCGCACCATCGTCTTCGAAAACGTCTGGGGGGTGGCGGACGAGGTGCTGTTCAGCCAGGCCTTGAGCACGCTGGATGAGGGAAGGGCGCAAAGCAGTCCTTTCTTTGCGCACATCATGACAACGTCCAACCACCGCCCTTACACCTATCCCGCCGGCCGCATCGACATCCCGTCACCCGGTGGGCGAGTCGGCGCCGTCAAGTACACCGATTTCGCGATCGGCGACTTCATCGACAGGGCTCGTGCGCAACCGTGGTTCAAGGACACCCTGTTCATCATCGTCGCCGACCATGGTGCGTCAGTGGCGGGAAAGACCAAGTTGCCACTGGATGGCTACAGAATCCCTTTGATTTTCTTCGCGCCTGATCTGCTGAAGCCAGGTGTATACGAACCGCTGGTCAGCCAGTTGGACCTTGCCCCCACGATCGTCGAGCTATTGGGGAAAAAGGGGGCCGACTACTTCTTTGGACGCTGTCTCTTCGAAGAAGAGGAGCCGTTGAGAAGGGTCTTCGTCAGTAACTATCAGTCGCTTGGCTACCTGCGAAGCAACACGCTCACGGTGTTGCTGCCTCGGCAACGGGTGGAGAGCTACAGGGTCGATCCTCGGACGCTGGAGACGACGCCCAAAGCCGTGGATCCGGTCCTGTTGAATGAGGCGATCGCCTACTACCAGACGGCATCGAGGTCCTTCAAACTGGGGGCATTGAAGCTGCCCAATTGCCCCCATCAGCAATGATCTGGCAGCGGATGCATCAGGACCTGCGCTCGCCCCGAAGCAGCCGAGTCATCGGCCAGCCTCGGGGGCTTGCATCACTTCAACGCAAAGCGAACAGAGACGGGCTTCTTGCCAGGCAGCGTCACGACAGCCACAGCCTTGGCGCCCGCGCTCACATCGAAGGTGCCTTTGGCTTCCAGCTTGTCACCTGCTGGCGCGAGTTGCACTTCGTTTTTGTCGGCGCCCTTGATGAGGGTCAGTTTGCCGCTGGCACTTTGCATCTTGACCGCCTTGCCGTGATCGCGCACGTACAGGCTGATCAGGTCGGCCTTGGCCACCAGTTCGAAGTCCATTTCGTTGGCTTCCACCACCACGCCGCCGTGCAGCGGGTCATGTTCGTGCCCGTGTTCGTGTCCGTCCGCCGCAAAGGCGCTGGCACTGATGGCCAGGATCGAGCAGGCAATCAGGCTGTTCACTTTTCTCATCGTCAATCCTTGAAGGTTATGGAGGTGAAAGCCTATGCAGATACAGGCGACAGAAGGCCAACTCAAAGATGACAAATTCGTCATCTTCCTCGTGTAACAGCCATTTCACAATCAAACTCATGAAAATTCTGGTGATCGAAGACAGCGTCAAGATGGCCGAGTACCTTCGCAAGGGTCTCTGTGAGGAAGGCTATGTGGTCGACGTGGCCAACAACGGCATTGACGGCTTGCACATGGCGACCGAGATCGACTATGACCTTCTCGTCCTGGATGGCATGCTCCCAGGCATCGACGGCCTGGCAGTGCTCGCTGCTCTGCGGCAAAGCAAACAGACGCCGGTGCTCATGTTGACGGCCCGCGGACAGGTCGAAGACCGTGTCAAAGGCCTTCAAGGCGGAGCGGACGATTACCTCGTCAAACCGTTCGCGTTTTCGGAATTGGTTGCGCGCATCCAGGTTCTGCTCAGACGGTCGGGCGGGCAGCGAAATGCTGGCGAGCCGACGGTTTTGAAGGTGGCCGATCTGGATGTGGATCTGCTTCGTCGAAAAGCCACGCGATCTGGGCAGCGGCTCGACCTCACGGCTAAGGAGTTCAACCTGCTGAGCCTGCTGCTGCGACGCCAGGGCGAAGTGCTGTCGCGTACCGAATTGGCCGAGCAGGTCTGGGACATGCACTTCGACAGCGAGACCAATGTCGTGGAGGTGGCCATTCGTCGCCTGCGCTCCAAGCTGGATCAGCCTTTTGAGAGACCGTTGTTGCACACGGTGCGCGGGATGGGCTACGTGCTGGAGGTTCGCGAGCCGTGAGCGACATTGTCACGACGGCCAGCCTTCGGGGGCGGCTGTCACGCTGGTTGGCGCTCCAGACCATGCTGGGCCTTGGCCTGGTTTGCGTGGTGGTGTACGTGCTGTTCGCGCTGACGGTGTCCGAGCGGCAGGATGAAGCGCTGTCACAGAAGCAGAACACCGTCGAACACCTGCTTGCAGGCAGCGACGGTGAGCGGGACCTGGCTGATGTGCGTCAAGTGCTTGGCAGCTTTCTGGCAGGGCATGACGAACTTTCTTTGCGCTTGATGGGGCGTGATGGCCAAGTGCTTTTTGAGACATCTTCATGGCGGGCCGGTCCAAATGAGATCAAGAGCAGGGCGTTCGACATCAAGGTGCGGTCTGAAGATGGCGGAATGGCTCGGGCCATCTTGGTACTGGACAAACGCATGGATGACGCCTTGCTCGCCCGCCTGGCGTGGACGCTGGCGGTCGCGGCGCTGGTGGGTGCCCTGGCGGTTTCCGTCGGAGGGTTCATGCTGGTTCGCCTGGGTCTGGCGCCACTGCACAAGCTTGTCGAGCAGACCGGACTCGTCACGGCCACGGACCTGGAACGACGCCTGGACGGCGCGGGTCAGGCCTACGAACTGCAACCCTTGATTCAGCAGTTCAATGCCTTGCTGGACCGCCTTGGCGTTGCCTACAAGCAGATGGAGGCCTTCAATGCCGATGTGGCACACGAACTGAACACGCCGCTGGCGACGTTGATCAGCAGCTGTGAGTTGGCGTTGCGCAAACCTCGAAGTGCCGATGATCTCAGAGAGGCATTGGCATCCAATCTGGAAGAGCTACGCAGTCTTGCCAGCATCGTCGGCGACATGCTGTTTCTGTCCAATGCCGAACGTGGTGGGCCTGCGCGGCGCGAATGGACGCCTTGCCTTAGTGTCTTGGCGGAAGAGGTGATCGAGTTTCATGAGGCGGCGCTCCTTGACGCGGGGCTGACTGCCAAGATCTCGGGCGATGCTTTCGCCACGGTGGATGGCCCGTTGTTGCGGCGGGCGCTGTCGAATCTCTTGGGCAATGCCACGCGCTACGCTTCACCGGAGTCATCGGTGTTGATCCAGATCGATCGCGAGAAAATCGGCTGGGTGAGGATTGCCGTCTACAACAAGGGGGCGACCATCGGTGTGGAGCATCTGCCCAGGTTGTTCGACCGCTTCTACCGAGCCGATCCCGCGCGCAGCCCTGCGGATCGCAACCATGGGCTTGGCTTGTCCATCGTGGCGGCCATCGCGCGAATGCATGGCGGCCATGCATTCGCGGAGTCAGCCGCAGGCGTGACCCGCATCGGGATGATGTTGCCCGACGCCGCTGGACCTGGCCCAACCTTGTGATGGGCCGCTGCCCCGTTCCGTCAATTGCTTTCGTGCAGGTTGGGGGTGATGTAGACCTTCAGCGATTTGTTAGTGAAGCCCTTCGGTGCCACGGCCATCAGGTCCACGGCCTGATGGTTGAGCACCTCGAACTTCCAGCTGAAGCTCTTGTCGCCGCTGCGGAAAGTGACGGTTTCGCCGCAGACCACGTTGACGAACTTGGCGGATTCGACATCGACGACCTTGACTGCTTGGGATGGGCTGGACATGGCGCCATACATGGACTTGCCGTCGCGGGTAGTCGATCGATCCGTCGTGGCGCTCGCCAAGGCCGCAGACAATGCGAGGCTGAGAACGAAGGCGGTTTTGGTCAGGCAATGATTCATGATCAGCTCCAGTTGGTTCCGGGACAACCGGCACATCGATTGATGGGCTTGAGCGGCATGTCCTGGAGGTGACTCTAGAAGTTCGTGCCCGACACGCTCCGTACAGATTGGTTACAGTTTTGTCATCTCCTTTTGCCGCGCCGAGCAACTTGCTGGGCCTATGGCGAGAGTGCCGAAGGCGTCTTTGTTTGTCCAGAATCGGCGTACTTCGTCCAGCTGCGGCCCATGGCCGCAGAATCTGACTCCAGCGTTGGAAAGTGACCATACTTTGCCGAGAGCTCATCATTGGCCACCGCGATCGGCGCCCCTCGACTCAATTCCAGGCCTGTTCGATCGGAACCCGATGCACAGTGAACCAACAAGGGCGTGGGCGATGTCTTCATCAGGAGACTGCTCAAGTGTCAGTTCTCCCTGTAGGCGGACAGGGGCACATCCAGAAGCCTGACTCCGGTGGTTTCCGTGATGGCCACGTCGCTGTCGTACCAAGGTTGACCATGATTCGTGCCACGCAGGTTCAGAACAGTCTTGACGCCATGCTGGTCGATGGTCTGACATAGCGCAGGGCCAGCCTGGCCCACAGGAGAAGGTGGCCGAGGCAGCCAAGTATCTCGATGATCAGCGGGGCAGGGTGTTGCCCATGTACGAAAATCTCCGTTCGCTCTCCAAGGCGTTGCTTGATGTTGGCCAGTGCATGGCGCATTCTTCGCATCTGATGAGGGCTTGCGCCACTTCGAGTTGATCCTGTTGCAGCACAGCCGTCTGGATGCGGTCCTGAGCGATGTGGCTGCACAAAGACGGCGGGCCGAAGGATGGACCTATCTCGCGGATGCGGGGCGCATTGCATGGCTACAGGAGCCTGATGCGGTCACGCACATGAAGGACAGACATGGCCACGCCACGCTCAAGAAGCTGGCCATCGCTTCAAATCTGTTCGACGTTTTTGATGAACCGTTGCTCGACGTTGGATACCGCACTTTGTACAGAGCCAGGAGCTAACTGATGTCATCACTGCTATCGGATGTGGCTCTGCTTTCTCTGTGGACGATCAGTCTGTCCGCGGGCCGTACATGATGATGGCCATTCCACACAGGCTGACGGTTACCCCGATCCAGTCTGTCGCTGTTGGCTGGACTTTGTCGACCAGCATTAACCACACGATGGCCACAAGGATGTAGACCCCGCCATAGGCGGCGTAGACGCGGCCAGCCGCGCTGGGGTGCAGCGACAGTAGCCATGCAAAAAGGGCCAAACTTGCCGCCGCTGGCAACAAAAGCCACGCCGAGCGGCCCTGGTGAAGCCAAAGGTAAGGTAGGTAGCACCCAAGGATCTCGGCGATGGCCGTGACGACAAACAGCAGGAAGGTTTTGAGCAAATCCATGTCGGCATTTTCATACAAACCTCTTGCATCTCAAGTAGCTTGAGGTCGTACCGTTGTGATGTGGGCGACGTGCTCACTTACGGAAAGACTGAAATGAGACCTTGGAAAGCCGCTGTCGGTGTCGGAGCAGAATGTGCTGCCTGCTGTGCCGTCCCCCTGCTTGGTGGTACTGCTGCCCTGGCGGCAGGATCTACCGCCCTTGCTGCAATCGGAGCATCCATGGTTGCATGTGCTGATGAGCTTGTCCTGATTGGTGGGGTATTGCTGGTGTTGGCCTTAGGCAGTGTGCTGATGGCCTGGCGCCGTCGGCGCACATCGGTCAGTCCTAAGGTCTCCATGTGTTCGGGGGGCTGCAATCTCAGATGATCGGCATGGCCCGTTGACCTAAGCTCGGCAGTCTGGGCAACGGGCTTGGTGGTTGAACTAGAAGTGCACGGGTGATTCGAGCCGCTTGGGCTTGTGGCTCGCAGGTGCCGCCGCGTCCACTCAAACCCTGTGGGTGTGCAGCAGGAGTCTGCGCGTGATCTAAGATAGAAAGATGGCTGCACCAAATTTATCAATCTGCGTTGTTGCCAAACGGACGGGTTGCTCTGTCCCGACCATCCGCTACTACGAGGATATTGGCCTCTTGCCAAACGCAGATCGGACGGATGGATGTCGACGAAATTTCTCGGAGGCGACCATCGCACGTCTGACTTTCATCCGTCGATGTCGAGACTTCGGCTTCTCCATTGATCAGGTGCGAGAACTTGTCTGTCTTGTCGATGAGCCAACTCGACCTTGCGTTGAAGTCCGAGACCTCGCTGCCAAGCATTTGGCTGAGGTGCAGCGTAGGCTGTTGGAACTCCAGGCACTAGAGAGCAGCCTGGGAGCCTTTGTGCGCGCATGCGACAGGGATTGCGCGGGGGGCCCTACGCTCGATTGTTCCATTCTGGAGGATCTGTCTCGTCCGGCCGCGGCCGCGCCGAGCCGAAGCTCAGGCTGCTGTGGTACTTGAAGCAAGGTTCTTGCAGGCCTGATGTTCAGATTCTTGCGTGAAAGTCCCTGATCGCCGTCCCCATCAACGTGCCGATGACCACAGGCACGCATGGCACGGCCAGGGGATGCAAGGTGAAGGGCAGCACAAACGCCAGGACGGTTGCGCAACTGGTGAGGATGGCCAAGCAGGCATACAAGGCGAACATCTCCGGGCTGTGGTGCAGGAACTCTTTGGCTTTGACCACTCGTACAAGGCAGCCATCCACCAAGGCAGCAACCGGGAAGGCCGACAGCCAGGGGAGCCACTCCAGCAGCATGGCCAGGCGGAAGCTGGCGAGCAGCAGCAGTGCGTCAATCGAGCGGAAGTAGGGGTTGTTGAACAGCCGTTGGTTGACCGAGGCCATTTCTTGCCCGACAGCCGCGTTGACGCCACCCGCGGGGGCCGCGTCTTTGGATGAGGGGACGGGTGATGCCTGACGTGCCGACTCCTGCATGTTCATCGCACGCGACAGCATGCGGGTGCCTGCGTCCTTGCCCCAGAACACCGCCGCATTGGTGTATTCCGTTCGCAGTTGCTCTATGAACCGTTCTGGGGGATGGGCGGACGGCACATAGAGCACCAGAACCAGCAATGCCAGCAATGACACCACGGCCATCGCCCTGATCATGCCGCCCTCCTGATGGGTTGATCGTCCCCTTGCGCATCCGGATCCAGGATGGGAAAGCGGCCTTTGATGATGCGCCCGCCAGACACCGAGGCAAAGTACTGAAGGTTGGGCAGTTTGCCCAGGACATCGGCAGGCACCATCTCCTCGAAGCTCTCGGAGAGCTGGCTTGAATAGCTGGTCGAGAAGTCACCCAGATGGGTGTCCGCACCATGCCCCAGCCCAACGCGCATCGAATGGATGGCCGTCTTGCCAAAGGTCTCCACGATGAAATCCTGTGTGGGTCGGTCTTTCGAGCGCAGCGCAATCAGGTTGTTCAGATTACCCAGCGCCATGCGTGCTGCTGCTTCGCTGCCCAGGCGTTTGGCCAGGTCGGCCAGCGTCTGCATCGCGCAGGTGGTGTAGATACCGCCTTCCGCACCCTTGTTGAGGATCTCGATCAAGGGCTGGTTGATGACGTTGGCCACCTCATCCACAAACAGCGCAATGCGCCGGTAACCGCCCAGGTTGTAGCGCATGCCCGCCCGAGCGGCCAGGTCGGCCAGTGCCAGTGCACCGATGGCTGATGCCACCGAGGGGTCGGGCAGCGAATCCAGACACATGTACAGCACATGTCCGCCGCGCTCGATTTTCTCGAAGTTCATGATCGGGCGCGTGTCGTTGGCGTCGAACGGGTCGGGCGACAGCGTGCGGCCCAAGTCGCCCGAGGTCAGCATTGACAGCACGGGCAACAGGTTGGCGGTGATCTTCTGGTAGTGCTCGCGGTTGTGCCTGAAGGTGCGCACCTGGGCATCGATCACCTTGCTGCGTTGTGACTGGGCAATGTGGTGTTCGTAGTACGCGACAAAGGTCATCAACTCGGCGCTGGCCGCTTCTGAGGGGCGCTTCATGTGGCCTCGGTGTGCCTCCTGCATCAGCTTCTTCATTTCTGGCAACTCACGCCAGGCTGGCCCCAAGGTTTCCTCATAAAAGCGGCGCAGAGAGCCCTCCAGCACGGGTTCGATGCCACCCTCGATGTAGCGGGTCAGCTTGGCCAGGTTGGGGCGCTCTTCCAGTTCAACCAGACCTTGCACGACCACGTTGACCGCATCCCAGCCGAAGGCGGAGAACGCGCCAGCCGTGTCCGGCGGCATGATCGATTGGATGCGGGATGCAATCTCGGTGGGCTTTTGCCAGTTGAAGGTGAAGTCCAGCCGCACACCGGCTTCCGGGAAGGCAGGATGAAACTCCATGAAGGTGTCGGGCTCACGCCAGTCTTGGCAGGCGCGCTCAACCACGCGCTTGAGGCGACGGCTGTTCTTGGGGTCGATGACGATCACCACGTCGCCGCGCCTGACGGCTTGGGTGATCAGGTTGGCCAGGGCCACACCTTTGCCGGATTGGGTGGTGCCGACCAGCAGCGTGCCGCCTTCGAAGTTCTGCAAGGGGCGATGCAGCGGCACCTCATGGGGCTCGACGCCGTGTATGTAAGGCAAGCCAATCTCGGCATCGGGTTGGGGTGCGCTGTCATAGCCCAGCAGACTCAGGAGGCGCGGAGATACCGTGAAGTCGCGGTAGTCGATCTTGGCCAGTTCATACAGACGCTGAGAGTGCACGGGCCGCCACTCGAAGCCGAACCCAAGGAACACGGCCGTTGAATCCTGACACCACCGCGCCTGGGTTTGCGTGCTTATCACCTGGATGGCATGACCAGCCAGAGATGCCCTCAGCACGAGAATGCGCAGCGCCTGCGAGACCCTGAGAGCGCTCATGCCAAGGCAAGCGATGGACAGGGGAAAAGCAAGAACACTTGGCAATTGGCCGATGGCGCCGACGGCTGTGAAGAACGTCAGCGCGATGCCCCAGGCAAGGCCTGCGTAGGCCTCGTAGGCGTGGCGCCATGGCATCTCGTAGCGGCGGATGGGCATGTCACTCGCCCTGAGCCTCTGGCGAGGCAAATGCTTCCATGTCCACGCCGCTGATGAAGCGCGGATCAATGGTCAAACCCACGGTCGGTGTGCCATTGAAATCTCTTGAAGTGGTGGGTGGACCTTTGCCCTGGGCGCGAACCAGCATGTGCACATCCGACAGGGCGCGCAGGGCCATAGACGGTTGAATGCCGCGGCGCTCGAATTCGTGCAGAGGCACAAACACCCCAAAAGCGACAGTGCAACACTGAGCGGGTCCAGCGCCTGTGTTCAAGGTGTTGACCACCACGGTCAATGCGTCGCGCACCACGGGGTTGAGGCGCAGCGGCGCTTGAAGATCAATCGTCGCTTGCTGAGTTGGGTGGGCATCGCTTGTCGATACCAAGGCAGTCGGCGGGGCGGTCGACAAAAGTGCCGCTTCGGCTTGAGCCTCTCGGACATTCGAAGCTGCTTGTGGAGTTTGCTCGGCGTTACCAGGGATGAGCGAGAGTTGTGTGCCTGGCTGGCCATCAGGGCGAGATCTTGGTGCAACCGGTTCGCCCGCTTGGGCCGACGGACTGTTGTTGCTTGGCGCACTCGTGAGGTTTTCCGCCAGAGGCGGCGGCAACGGGTCATGTCCTGCAAACAGGATCGCCTGCGACGACAGCTTGACTGCGTCGATTTTGGCCTTGCCGCCTGGTGGTTGGATGAGCCAGATTGGGGCTCCTGTGGGCGTGGGTTCGAAGACGCCGGCTAGCAGGAGCACTTCCATGATGGTCTCCGGCGCTTTGGGAATGCCTGGCAACTGGGCGGCGTCCAGTTGCTTTTGGAGGTCTTCGGCAGCGCTAGGCCAGGCCAGGAACAGGCCATCGGGGCCGAGCCAGACGCGAGACTTCTCGCGATTGGCTTGCCACCCCGAGTTGGAGACCGCGAGATGCCTTAGCGCGTCAACCAGGTAGCGTTCCAGGTGCGAACCGTATTGAGGCGTACCGTAGCGGTCGGCATTGGCCAGCAGGTTGCGGTCAATCACCAGCGCCAAGGAGCGCCGGACCAACTCGTCCAGCAAGTTGTGATCGCGATGCTGCGAGATGCCGCTGACGCTGCCCATGAGGTGAGGCACGATGACTGTGTTGTCTTCAGCCAGGTAATGCATGACCGTTGGGGGTACGACATGGGCCAGCGTGAACACGCCCAGGCTGCGTGTCTCGATGGCGTGTGGGCGCCAGCGCAAGAAGTAGCGGTCCGCTTGTCGCTCCATCAGCCAATCACTCAGGGACAGAAGGTAGGCTGGCCACACATCGCCTGGGGCGTTGGTCACGATGATGTGACTGAGCACCCGGTGGGCCTCGCAGCAAAGCCCCGCGACGAAGGTTGCCAGGCGCCAGCGCGGCTCCAAGTGGCGGCGTGCCGATATGTTGGAGCGACCGGAGAATATGTGCGCGTCTGTGCCCTGCAGGCTGAAGAAGCTGACTTCCATGCCCAGGCGCAACAGGCCGCCAGGGGTGCAGAAGTAGTTGTCTGATGTGGCTGGCAGCAGGTGTACTAGGTTGGCGTATCGTCTGATAAGTGACAGGATGGTTTGTTCGAACTCGGTACGGTCAGACCCATGGCAGAGCTTGATGCGGGCGATCAGGTCATCGTTTTGCGACAGCAGAGCATCAATGGGCAGGGCCTCGAAGCCGGGATCTGACGATGCAAAAGTGCTGTGTGGCAGAGACGGGGCAAGCATGGTGGTCCATTGCAGATGACCCATTCATTTGGTCACCATGCGTTGCCGTGCGCACCTCAAAATGTCATCTGTTCATCTGGGCTTTCGCCATCGAGACTTGACTAAAGAGGAGCAATTTCGGATCAGTGCGATGGGCGTCGATCCGTCTGATGCCTTGGCCTTGACTCTGAATGCAACGACGGAGATCCAGGCACTTTGGTCAGGTAGCCAAGGAGCTTGCAATGTAGGATGTTGGCATCCAAACTCGGCGATCGCCAAACACTGCAATCATGACTACGTATCAAGAACTACTGGCCCAGAAAGCCGCCCTGGACAAGCAGGCTTTGGAGCTGGACAGGCAATTGCAGTATGCCCGCAAAGCTGAGCGAGCTGGTGTGATTGACCATATCAAGCAACTGTTGGCTGCCAATGGTTTGACTGTCGCCGATCTGGGTTTGAAGGTCGGTGTGGCGAACCGCTCCAGTGCTGCAGCAGGAAGCAAGGTCGCTCCAAAGTATCGCAACACTGACACGGGCGAGACCTGGAGCGGACGTGGACTTCAGCCCAAGTGGATCAAGGCTGCATTGGCCGCTGGCAAGACGCTGGATCAACTGAAAATAGGTTGATTACAAGGTCATCGGTTCAGGAGGCAGTCGCTGGTACGGTTGCCATCCCGTGCTTGGGAAATGAGGCCTGGAGCCGAGGGTCGCAACTGTAGCGCTGCATCAGTTTGCAGAACGGACAGTTGTCGCCCGCGTGGACCATTGTGCCGATGGCCATCAGCACATCGCTGCCGCAGGTCGGACAAGCGATGACATCGAACACCGGGGTGCTGGCCAGCCAGATGCCGTCAGTGTGCGATGCCAGATCAAACGCCCGGTCAAAGCTGATGCGGTGCGGACATTGGCAGACCGCTTGGTACCCGCGATAGGCGCCGACCAGCGTCTCTGCGGCGCCGAATCCAGTGTTGCGCAGGCGGCGGTAGATCGACATGAAGATGGACGATTCAGCTCTCGCGATGAGATTGGCACCGTGGTACCACTCCAAGGAGTTGGGTGGACGACCTCTTGGGATGGCTTGTGGGTCGTTGAAGAACAGCCTTTGCACGTCCCGAGGGTTGAGCCCGGTCAGGTGATGGATGGTGCGCACCCGGGCGCCCAGTTGAGCGCAGTCCCGCGCCAGGCGCATGGCGCTGAGTTGACGATCGGCACGTGTTGACATCGTGGCGCCCTCCGATCACGACGTGCTTGCGGGCACCATGGACGCGAGTTGCTGCGGCCTTGGGGCGTGAACGGCGGCCAGTGAAGCCTGAAGTGGCGCAGGCGCCTTGAGCAAGGCGAGTAGATCCTGTCGGGGAGGGAAGAGGGTGCTTTGGCCGATGTGAGCAATGAATGACCATACATCTTCCTGGCTCATGGCACCAAGGTACTCCGCCTGCGCCGTATCCAGCCCGAACTTGCAGCATGTCGATACCCGATCTTGTGCGATGCCCAGCCTGATGGCCTGAAGCAAATACAAATTGGTCAACTGCACATCGGTGAACTGGATGCTGCTCATGGTCTTCTCCTGTCGGTCTGCCCGGATGTGAAATGAGATGGGCCAGGTGTGGTGGCGAGGTGTGACTGCTTTGGTGTTGTGTGTTGGGAGTGATGAGTCAGCTCAGCATATTCATGGGCGTCAATTGGGATCAATGCCCGAGAGCGGGGGGATGCCGCGCTTGCCATCCACAAAGGCCCACACTCCCTGCCGCATTTGTTGCCCCAGTCGGCGACATGCTGGGTGCCTGGTGGGGAAGTAGGAAAGCCACCAGAGCCAAGGCCCTGGTGGTGCGGTCACTGCTGCGAAAGCTGGCCCATTGGGATGAGCCTGCTTGCACATCGGATCAAACGGCCTGCGCCAGTTCCTTCCATTCCTTGACGGGCAGTTCGATCAACTTCCCGCCCAGAGCTTCAAACTCGGTGGCCCGGTCGTAGTCTTCCACTTCCTGGGAGAAGTGGGTGACGGCATTGACCAAGCCATACCCCGACAGATCACCTTCGGCGATCAGGTGACGCAGCACCCCGGCGCGTTCGGTGTCGTTCAGGGTGTAGCGCTGGGCCAGCACCTCCACCGTCTTCACAGGGTTGCCGACCAGAGGGATCTGCAAAGTCTTTTGCATCTTTTGCGCGGCCTGCATGAATGTCGCTTCCGACACGGCCGCCTGCACGACGTCGCGCACCTTCAGGAAGAAGGCCTTGTCGTCGGCTTGCAAGGTGTCGTCCTTGAAGACCATGATGTTGTCGTCGCTGCCCAGCGCGCGGCCGACATGGGTCTTGCGCAGCGAACGGTCTGAGGCGATGAGGCCATTGCGGCACACCAGTCGATACAGCAAGGGCTGCACCGACAGCGTGCCTTGTCCCACCTCCGAATTGGAGATGACCACGCCAGCCTGGACGATGTCGCCAGGCGCCATTTCGACCTTCAATTGCGGTGTGATGCACTTGATGTACATCCTCGTGTCGGTGAGTTCCACCGACTCAAAGCGCACATCGGGTAACTGCTGCAGGATGGGCAGCACGCTTTCTGCCAGATCGAAGTTGTCAAGGCGACGGTAGCGGTCCGACAGCACGGCTCGGACCTTGCCATCGAGCGTGCGGATCATACGACGGTCATCGTCGCTTTGCAGCCAGGTGTTCACGTTGCGGTCCAGCAGGACTGGCTGCTCGGAGCGCATGCGCTCGAAGTACGCATAGGGAATCTTCAGCTTGTCAGCCAACTGGCGGCGCGCCAGCGGCATGACGCCATAGGGCGTGGAGGCACCGCCTTCGCCGATGACAAGACGAGTCTCGCCTGTGTCATCGGTGTCGTGTCGCATCAGCGACGAGGGAACCACCAGATCCTTCTTTGATTGCAATTGGCGCTCAAGCTCATGGGCCAGGCTCACCAGGGAACGTCCGCTTCTCATATCAAACTCCTGTTCGGGAAAGAAATGGCGGAGACGGCATTGCCCACATGCGGGGATGCACATCCCCGCCAGGGTTGATGACGGATGGGCTCAGACCCATCCACACAGAGCGCAAACTGACCACAGGCCAGGGCTGCGCCCAACTCACAAATCACTCATACAAAACGCCAGGGCTGTTTTTGCCTTGCCATGTGGCTTGGCCTGGTCTGACAGCTACCAGTGGGGATACATGACTTACGGGATTCGGGAGGCGTGTTCCGCCTTGGCCAGCCACACATCGGCCCAGTCGGTGCCCGGGGTCTTGGGCAAGAGCACCCGCACTTGCCGGGGGCCGCTCTGGTGCTCCTGCTTCTTCAGCCGCCGAGCCAGGGCAAAGGCAAACATCTGGCCGTCAAAGTCCGCTTGGGCATCGTTATCGGCATAGATGCAGATGCTCTGCACCGAGTCGGGCAGCCACAGCTTTTCCAGGTTTCCGGCATTGAGTCCTGCCCACACGGGTTTGCCGGTGGCCAGGTGCACAGCCATGGCGGTCTCGATGCCCTCGGCAATGGCCAGTTCGTGCTCGGGTTCGAACAAGCGCACGGAAGCACCATTGATGCCCGAGGAGAGAACCTTTTTGGCCTCGCTCACATTGGCCTTGCGGCCATCCTTCAGATACGTGCGGTGCAGCGTGACTGCGTGACCATCGGCACCCTGGATGCAAGCCAGCATGGCGGCGTATTCGGCCACTTTGCGCGACTTGCCCGAGGTCGGATCCTTCTCGTAATAGCCCAGCGCTGGATGCAGGCGCAGCACCTTGGGGTAGTGGGCCAAGGCGAGCCGCCGACGGGACAGGTAGCGGTCCACCTCATCACCGGGTGTCACGGGCGTGGCTTCTTCCCAGAGTCGCTTTGCCAGAGCCTTCATGCGCTCGGCCGAAGGCTCCGGTGACGCCACATGCGGGACAGAGCGCGAGGTGCCCACCACGCGTTCGACTTCCTTGAGCGCGGTGTTGAAATCCAGGCCCGTGACGGCCTGCAGCAGCTTGAAGCCACCTCCCGCGCCACAGGCGCGACAGTGGTAGTTGCCTTCACCGAACTTGTCGGTGTACTGAAACCGGTCCGTGCCACCGCAGAGTGGGCAGGGCTGGTTGCGCTTCTTGAGAATGTGTTCGCCAACGCCCAGGCTACCCAGGATATCGGTCCAGCGACCATGGGCCCGGCGTTTGACGTCTTCAATGCGAGCTTCGTACTCGGGGTTGTTCATGATGAACTCCGTGTTGATGACATGTCCTCCAGGGGATAGAGCAGCGGTCAGCCGCGATGGCGAACCGATGGGGTGAACAACTGGCCCGCCTGCAGTGCTTCGATCACGCTGTGCTCGACGAACTCCCAGGGCAGTTGGTGCTGCGTGTGCAAGACCTGGCCTTTGTCGTCCAGGCGTTCGACCTTGAAACCTGCCTGGCTCCACAGCACGCGGTAGGTCAGCCAGTCGGCACCGGCGATGACAAAGATGCGGCCAGCCTGGCCCGTCAGGACTTCACTTTCCTTGACCAGGAACTCGATGTCCTGGGGCTCATCGACCATCAGCATCGGAATGCGGTGGCCGTGGGCATGGGCTTGTTTGTGCATATGGCACTCCATGTGTGAGTTGAGGGCCAGGGCTGATCGGACAGATCTGGCCTCGGCCCTGTTTTGAGGCGGTTGGGATCAGGTGAACAGATCGCCCTGCTCGGACATCTGTTTGAGCTGCTCGTTGATCCATTGGGGATTCCTGGCCAGGCGCGCTTCAACCCACTGGGGGTTGCTGGCGATGGCATCGCGAACCCATTGGGGATAGCGCTCAAGCGATTCAGACAGCCAGGCTTTGAGCTTGTTGCGGATGTGGTCGCGGATGTCTTGCGCATCCACAAGGCCACAGTACGCGATGGGCGACAGCGGGCTGCAGCCCACCACACGCAGGCAGTTCACGAATGAGAAGGGCTGTTGGTCCTTTTCTCGCTCGGTGAACACCCAGCGCAGGGTGTCGAACTTGTCTTCCAACGGCGTGGTCGGGTCAGACAACTGGTTGATCTCCTGCAGCAAGCGCCAGTGCAAGAAGACGATGTCCTCCTCGCTCCAGTCGATGCGTTCGGTCGGATCGTCCAGCGACTGTGGGTCTGGCGGTTGATCCGGAAAAACGGACTGCGTCGCCCCCATGAAGCCATTCAAGGCAGCTGGGGGGTGAACCAGGGATGTGCTCGTGTGCAGCATCGTGGCCTCCATGTGAAATTGGGAGGCACGGCGCACCACGGGTGGGGCAATGCCCCACAGGGTGATGAACAGTCGGCAAGGTGTTATGACGCACTGCCGATGGCGATGAAAAGACTCCAGGGCTGGCTTGATCGGGTGGTGAGCCCGTTCGGATCGGTGTGCCAGCTACCGATCGAAGAAGGCTTTCTGGGTGAGGGCGCGCATGCCGCGTCAGTGCGGTCGTGCACTCACCACGAAAGTCGCTTCGATGGCATCGGAACGGTGGTGACCGTCAAGGGTTTGATGTGAACTCCAGGGCTTGCCTTGTTTGAATGCAGGGCCAGCTGCCGCATGTCAGCAAGGTAGTGCCTTGCCATGAGGATGGTCAAGATGGTTCCATGCCAAAACGGGGGCTGATGCCGAAAGGGGCTTCAATTGCCGATGATTCCCGGTGGTGATGCACGAACGCGGTTCGCAAGATGGTGGCGAGCACGCCAGTCACGGGAGCGCGACATGTCTGATATTCACCAGATCGTCAAGATGGACCAAGGCGGGGTCAACGACCGGATCCTGGCCAAAGAAAGCAAGGCAGATTTCAGGCGCATCGAAGCGGCCAGTGTGAAGATGCCCACGTGCTTCACCAGCGCAGAGGGCAAGCGCTTCTTTGTTCGCCTGTTCAACACCTTGCAACTCAACATGCACTTCATCTCGGTGATCGCACGCACGCGGCTGGATCACGATGACATCGTCAAAGTGGAGGGCAGCGTTCGGGCGAAGCTTGACGCGGTCAACGAGAGCTTGAACAGTGCCATCGATGGCGCAGAAGCCTTGTTCAAGGCTCATGGGATCACCAGTGTGGCGACGTATGACACCGTGGCCCTGTCGGTGGACGTCAGTGTGCTGTCGTCGTTTGGGCGTCGCTTCCTGGAGGTCCTGGGCAAGCTGGACCAGTTGATGCCACTGCTCCAGACGCTGGAGATCCATGAAGTGATCACTGCGCAGGCGGTGGACATCCAGCGCGCCAGCCTCAAACGTCAGGTGCGCGACGTGGCCAACGGGGCTCGCAATCTGGCCACTGGCCTGAGGCGCCGCATGAATGCCATGGGTGAACGGGGTGAGGGCGGTCCCGAGTCTGTGCCAGCCCCAGCAGCAAATGTTCAAGCATCTGGTGTGCTTGCTCAGGAGCTGGAAGCGACCGGCGATGATGCAAGTGTTTCGTCAGCCACGGACACCATGGAGCCTGTGGTTGCTGCTGTTGTCGTCAAGTAGCTACTCAACGCGACCTGGTTGATGCTGGCAAGCGCCACGCGCAAGGGGCCAACTTCACGGACGATTTCGAGGAGCACAAGCCGTTCTTGCCTTGAGGCGTCCCATGTCGTCCGCTAAGGTGACATCGGGACGCATGTTGCGCCACCGTCGCAGTCGATACCTGCCTGCCTGTGCCTGTCCACGTTGCGCTGAGCCAGCCCGTTGACGAGGCACGATGTACTTGGAGTTGCTCACAACCACACCGTGCGACCGGGACGCCGCCGATGTGATGCCGGAGTCGTGCGTCCCTATCGGCATGCGCAAACCCTGACCTAGCGCCGCCGCTACAGAGCAGGTCATGTCTTCCATCGGCATTCGCCGTGAAGAGGCCAGATCATGCCTAAACCCAACCGGGGTGCCGTTGTCGTGCCCGCGGCGCCTGTCCATGCTGTTGCGGCGCCATCATTGCCGCAAGTTGGCTTTCTCCGACAGGCACAGGTTCTGCAATTTGTTCCCATCTCCAAGTCCACACTGTGGCGGCGCGTGCAGACGCGCACCTTTCCTGAACCCGTCAAGCTGTCGGTGCGCGTGACCGTCTGGCGGGTGGAGGACATCAGGCAATGGATCGCTGAACAGAGTAGCCGTGCCTGACGCCCCTTGCTGAAGCCGATGTTCACGCTTGCAAAGTCCGCTCTCATGCCATGCACCTTGCTTGGCATGCCTTGCCCCGATATCGAGCGCGCAGGGGCCTGGGCACACGCCAATGCATGTGAAGTGTTCCGCAGCCCATGCGGGGCGGTGCCACGGAACTTGCTTGCTTCTGGGTGTTTTCACGTGGCTTTTGTCCACGCCAAAGCAGATCTGCCTGATGCCGAAACCCCCCGCCTTCACCGGCGATTTCGACTGGTGAAAATTGCGACCAGGGTTGAGCATGAAGGCGCTTTGGCAGCGTGAGGACAAGTAAACAAAGCAGGGAGAGGGTCATGTCATGCGCACCAGAACTGGAACCAGACGGGAGCACCGTTGCCCAATCGATCCGGATGCTCAAGGAGGTCATCGATGGCGACACCTATGAGACCGTGGCCGCGCGGTTTGGCGTGTCACGCACGGCGGTTGAGCGGCGCATCAAAGCCATTGCGGTGCAGTTGAGCCAAGTGGCCGACATCGATGGCTTGAATGAAGATGGCGCAGCATTCGTCAGACGCTTGCGCCTGCACCGCGATGCCATCCTGACGGCCCTGGTGGACTTCGATCCGAGACGGCCCGTCGAGCATCGTTCCAGCCGCATCGTCTCCATGGACGAAATCATCCAGGCAGGCAAGCGCATCAAGGGGCGCAGCAATCGGGCCATGGCATGACCTGTCGCTGTTCTATCTCCTGTTTGCCACGGGCGCACGTCCCCTGGAAATCGCCCGCCTCGAAGTGAGGGACTACCTGAGCTCCGATGGCAGCGTTCGGCGCCACTCTCAAATGCGTGCCGAGGTGGCCATCACTGGAAAGGCCCGCCCATTGCACTTCGCCAGCACGAGGCTGGACGAATCGCTTTCAAACTACTTGGAAGAGCGCCTGAGGCTCGGGCTGGGCTTGGGACGGGATGGTGCTTACAGAGGGCTTGATCCAGATAGCCGCTTGTTCCTGTCTACAGCAGGAGAGGGGTTCAAGATCACACCCTATGGTGCGCCTGGTCAGCGACGGTTCTTGTGTCGACCGATCCTGGAGACCTATCGCAAGCTGTTTCGCTATGCCGAGATGAAAGGCGTGACGGCGCTGTCTGTGCGGCGCACCGTCGTGGCACGCCTCTATGAGCGTGGCGCTGATGAGGACGATGTCGGCCTGATCCTGGGCATCAGCGAACGCAGTGCGGTGCGCGAACTGCTGGCTCGCCACAAGCCGACCATCGAGCAACTGCTCGATGAACTGGTGTGAACACCATGCCCACCCGTCAAGGCGCTGAAGGCGACAGTCAGCGCTTTTCCATCAAAGGGCGGGTGGTGGATGCAAGTGCGCCAGACATGCAGGATCTGCTGGCTCACGTGTACGAGACCCCCGAACGTCCCCGATGTCTGTGTGTTCCTGGTGGTGTGGAGATGTACGTGGCGCGGCACCGTCAGTTCGTTGTCAAGCGCATGCCGGAAACCGGGTGTCGGCATCACCCATCGTGCCCATCCTTTGAGCCAGAGTGGCAACAGTCAGGCCTGGGCGAGTTGGTGGGCGAGGCTGTTCTGGAGATGGTTCCTGGCCAGATTCAACTGCGTGTGGACTTCCCATGGGTGCGCACGGTGGGGCGTAGCTTGGTTCGAGGTGAAACGCATGACGTGAACGAGGTGGAAGCGCCCAGGCGACGAATGAGCCTGCATGCCCTGATGCACTTCCTGTTCGAGCGAGCAGGCTTCAACCGATGGAGCCCGGCCATGGAGGGCAAGCGCAATCAAGGTGTCCTGCACAAATACCTGATGAATGCGGCCGAGGACGTGATGGTCAAGGGTGCTGGGTTGAGCGAGCGTTTGTACGTGCCCGAGCCCTTCAGCGAAGCCAGCAAATTCGAGGTAGCTCAGCGCCGTCGCAACAAGCTGGCGGTCTTGCATCCGCATGAAGGGCAAAGCCCTCTGGCGGTGGTCATCGGAGAGTTCAAGGTCAGCGAGGTAACGGCCCTGGGTCGGCGTGTTTGGATCAAGCACATGCCCGATGCCCCCCTGCTGGTGGGCACCAAGACCTGGGAGCGCATTGAGCGGGTCTTCGCGCCATTGTTTGAAGCCCGTGACGCTGACAGCGGATACAAGGTCCGTTTGGTGCTGGTGGCACTGATACGCGCTCGCCGTGAGCACACCTATGAAATTGATGCGGCCAGTTTGATGTTGACTAGCGAGCACTGGATCCCTGTGGAGGGCGTGCACGAGTTGCCGCTGGTGCATGCGCTTGTCTCTCAGGGCCGACGCTTTGTCAAACCACTGCGTTACGACGCCAGGAGCGCCGTTGCATTTCCCAATGCTTTGTTGCTGGATGCCGGTTGTCTGCCGGTGCCTTTGCATGTCATCAGCGCATTCATGCCCCCGAAGGATCGGGCGGAAAAAGATCGCGTGGTGCGAACGTCCGGTGTTTCATCCTGGCTCTGGTGGAGTGCCGAAGAGATGCCTGCGTTGCCAGAGGCAATGACGTCCAAGAGTCATTGAGCGAACCTCGGGCATATGGGCTCCGATGACCACCGTCTTGAGTCCTTCCAAGGCTGAGATAAACATTGGTCAGATGATTGGCAGGTGTCGATCACCGGCGTTTGCCGTGGCTTGCTGAGACATGTTGTCGAGCTGTCGGCTGCTCAAGAGCCTCCCCCTGGCCAAGCCCACTCAAGATGCCGCAATGCGCCACGTCTTTTGCCTGAGCACATTGCCCCCGCAGGGCCACCAGTTGTTTTTTCAAGGCGGTCAACTCTCGAATCCGTTGGGCCACGTGTTCGATGTGTGAGGGATCCCGCTGCTTGTCCTTGTTCTTCGTCGAACTCGGCGCCCCGACGATCGTTGCGTCAACGATCGCCTGTGCCCCAACTTTCAGCCCTCGTACCTGGAGCACCTCGCCCACCTTGCCCTGCCCAACTCGTTGTTCTCCAACAAACGGAGAAACTTCGGCAAGGTCGTCGCATCGGGCAGCGATACTGCTGATACTCCGCGTTCTGATCTGCCGCTACCGCAAGTGTCTGCTGCTTCATCTTTGGGATCCTCCAACGAGTGCTTGCTAGGCATGCAAGTCATGCGCCAGATCGGACCTTTTTCAGCATTGCCCTAAGCCGGAAGGAGTGATAGATGCATGATGTCTGAAGACAATCTGAAAGGCCCAAATGGTGAGGACGTTCGATCATCCGTTAGCCAAGATGCTGCCGTGTCATCGACCGATCGATTCTACGAAGACCATGCGGTCGAATATTTCTCAGGGACCTCCGGTGCCCAGACGCAGTTCGTCCTCGATCGGTTCCTGTCACATCTGCCGGCCAATGCCGCCATCCTTGATGCCGGCTGCGGCTCCGGCCGGGACCTCAAATTCTTTCTTTCCCGGGGTCATTGTGCGTTGGGGATCGATGCCTCGACAGCCCTCGTGCAAATGGCGGCCCAGCATTCGGGCGCCCCATGTGAGGTCGCTCGGATCGAAAGCATCAGCTATGAAGATCGGTTCGATGGGATATGGGCATGTGCTTCATTGCTCCACTTGCCCCGGGACGCATTTCGCCCCGCGCTTCGTTGCCTGACCCGGGCCCTCAAAAGAGGCGGCACACTCTTCATGGCAGTCCAGGAGGGGCAGGGCGAAGCGATTCTTCCGGACGGCCGTTTGTACGTCTACTACTCAGAAGACGACATACGCAGGTCACTTGACGCCGCCGGGTTGGCGGTGAATGAACTGTGGGCGTCGCGAAATTCGGCTGATGCGGTGCACCAGCCGGTATGGATCAATGTCATTGCCACTGTGCGATAGCGCGCCAGGACGACACTGACCGTCGGCATACCTCCCGTCAACGCGGCCAAGTCTCCGTTTTCCCTCCCCGCAACTCACAGACGACGATCAAGGCAGCACCGAGGGTGATGCCGATGTCTGCGACGTTGAATGCTGGCCAGTAGAACGACTGCCACCTGACATCAATCCAGTCCACCACCGCCCCGCGAGCGAGCCGATCGAGCAGGTTCCCTAAAGCACCGCCTAGGAGAAGCCCGAAGGCCAGCCGCTGAGGACGACCGGTTTGAGGCCGCCGAATCAGTACGGCAAAAACAACCGAGGCGGCCACAGCCACGGCGCTGAAGAAGAGGCGCTGCCATCCACCTGCGTCGTGCAAGAAGCTGAAAGCGGCACCTTCGTTGCGCCAGTGGACGATGTTGAGCACCGGGAGCCATGGCTCGCTGGAGCCATACGGGAGTGCAGCGACCACCGCAGCTTTGCTTGCGATGTCGATCAGGAAGACGGCTGCGGCTGCAAGGAAGGCACGCGCAACGCTCGGATCCATTGTTTGGCGCATCCTCACTGGACCTTGTCCCTCTCGCCGGGCGCCCTGAGCAGGCGCAACCCGTTGAACACCACGACCAGGCTCGCACCCATGTCAGCCAGGATTGCCAGCCACAAGCTGGCGTGTCCCGTGAAGGTCAAGACCATGAACACCGCCTTGGTGCCGATGGCAAAGGCGATGTTGGCTCTCAGCACATTGCCCACCCGATGTGAGAGAGCGATGAACTCTGGCAACTTGCGCAGATCGTCTTGCATGAGCGCCACGTCAGCAGTCTCAATGGCGGTGTCGGTGCCTGCTGCGTGATGGTCATGGCGTGCTCCTTGACAACATTTGAAACCCTGTAGCCGGTTCAGAGTCAAGGCCTTGGAAAATCCCTTGCGCACAGGGGGGATATTCTGCGACTACTGCTCGGGCGGTTGAGCATCATGATTGTCTAGCTGCCCATCTTTGCCTTGACGGGTGTTGAGGGCAAGATGTTCCATCCCATGGCTTTCACGGTGGTGGCGGCTTTGTTGGGCGCCATGATCTTGTCGATGACCTTCGTCCCGGCAGCCGTTGCGCTGTTCCTGACGGGCTCGGTCAGCGAGAAGGAAAACCGCCTGATGGGCTGGGCCAAGCGCGGCTATGAGCCTCTGCTGGACAAGGCCATGTCCCGCCAGCCACTGGTGCTGACCATCACGGGTGTGTCGGTGGCCTTGGCCGTGTTGATGGCCACCCGCATGGGCAGCGAGTTCATCCCCAGCCTGGACGAACACGACATCGCTTTGCACGCGCTGCGCATCCCAGGTACCAGCCTGAGCCAGGCCATCGAGATGCAAGCGCAACTGGAGCGCAGCATCAAGGCCTTCCCTGAGGTCGAGGCGGTGTTCGCCAAGCTTGGCACGGCCGAGATCGCCACCGACCCGATGCCGCCCAGCGTGGCTGACACCTTCGTGATGCTCAAGCCACGTGAGCAATGGCCCGATCCCAAGCGGCCCAAGGATGACCTGGTCAAGGCCTTGCAGGTGGCCGTGATGAAGGTACCCGGCAACAACTACGAGTTCACCCAGCCCATCCAGATGCGCTTCAACGAGTTGATATCAGGCGTGCGCAGCGATGTGGCCGTCAAGGTGTTTGGCGATGACATGGACACGCTCAACGAAACCGCGGAGCAGATCTCCAAGGTGCTGGAGGCCGTGCCTGGGGCCGAAGATGTCAAGGTAGAACAAACCACCGGCCTGCCCATGCTATCTGTGAAGATCGACCGCGAGAAGGCTGGGCGCCTGGGCTTGAACGTGGGCGACATTCAGGACACGCTGGCCACGGCACTGGGTGGGCGCGAGGCAGGGGCGGTGTTCGAGGGGGATCGCCGGTTCGACATCCTGGTGCGCCTGCCAGAAAACCTGCGCAGCGACCTGGACGCTTTGGGGCAGTTGCCCATTCGTCTTCCCGCCAACGCCGCGGGTGAACACGAGGGCTTTGCCCGACTGGGCGATGTGGCCACGATGGACCTGACCCCTGGCCCCAACCAGATCAGCCGCGAAGAAGGCAAACGACGTGTGGTCGTAACCGCCAACGTGCGCGGGCGGGACATCGGCAGCTTTGTGGGTGAGGCGCAAGCCAAGATCGAAGCTGGGGTCAAGGTGTCAGCCGGTTACTGGACCACCTGGGGCGGCACCTTTGAGCAATTGCAATCGGCCTCGCGCCGTCTGGCCATCGTGGTGCCCGTGGCCTTGTTGCTGGTCTTCCTGTTGGGGTCGTCTCAGAAAACGGAAAAAATCGTACGCTAAGCGTGCGTTGTTGCCGCGCACCAGCAGTACAGCGTAGGAGGCGGACGCGCCACCGCCCTCCGTCCTAACTGACAGGTTCGTACCGTTGTCATGCCATCAATTCCAATAGGTACAGAGAGACAAAGCCTGCAAAGAAAGCAACGGTGATGAGCGGGGTTTCCTGGACTTCGTGCGCCTCGGTCAGTAGTTCTTCCACTACCAAATACATTAGGGCGGCGGCACCGAATGACAACATGATTTCCAGTGCGACGCCTGAAAGTCCGCCCAGCAACGCACTGCCCAACGAAGCTCCCGCGACGACCAAGCCGCTCAGGCTTGCGATGCAGAGCAAGTTGCGTCCTCGCCCCCAGTTGGCCTGAGCAAGGCTCGTAGCCACGGAGAGACCAAGGAACAGTAACTCAAGCGTGAGCGCGATCACAAGCAGCGTTCCAACTCGGGCACCTGCGGCGAATCCCACGCCGATCAGCAAGCCGTCGATAAAGATATCGATGGCTACGGCAGCCAGCAAGCCGACCTTGCCGCCCGATGTTGCCTCATCGCGTGCCTCAACACGTTCCGCAACAAGCTTGACGCACAGCATCAACGCAACACCCAAGATAAAGCCGATCACGACGCCGAGTGGTTGGTGCTCCCTGGTCATCTCTGGCAACAACTCGCCGGCAACAGCCGCCAGCACGACACCGGCGGCGAAGTGCTGGATCACGCTGCGTACGGTCTCGCTGGGTGTTCGCCACACAGCGATTGCGCCGCCGAAGATGGTGGCAGCCGCCGGAATGAGGGTCAGCGCGAGGATTTGCTCATGCGGGGTAGCCATGCGGTCTGCGCGGTTCTGTGTTTAGCCTACGGTTTTGCCGCATTGCCCGCAGAATTTGGCCCCAGCCTGCAAGGTCGTACCACACTGCGCACAAACTGAGGGGGTCAAAGAAGTGCCGCACTGCTGGCAAAACCGAGCCCCGACTGCATTGATGGCTCGACAGCTAGGACACGCAACCGTGCCGCCTGCGGACGGCGGCGGAACATTGCCATAGCCTCCCGGAGGAACGCCATAGCCGCCGCCATGACCACCGCCATGACCACCGCCATGACCACCGCCATGACCACCGCCATGACCACTAAACAACCGATCAAGAATACCCATTTTCAATTCTCCTTTTGCACATTAAAACTCTGCCGATGAGACGTGGGTTGTAGCCGGCACCCAGCGGTAGAGGGTTGGAACGGAAACACCGAGGTTCTTGGCCACATCCCTGGCCGGAACACCGCCGGCCAGCAACTTCTTGGCCGAAGCAATCTTGCTATCGGTCATCTTGGGCTTACGCCCACCCTTGCGACCCAATTGGCGTGCCACGTCCAACCCGGCGCGGGTGCGCTCGATGATTAGCTCACGCTCCATTTCGGCGAGGCTGGCCATGACGTGAAAGAAGAAGCGGCCAGATGGTGTGCCGGTGTCGATGGCATCGGTCAGGCTATTGAACTGAACACCCTGTTTGTGCAGTTCGGCAACCAGATCCACTAGTTGTTTGACGCTGCGTCCCAGGCGATCGAGTTTCCACACCACAAGAACATCGCCGCTACGCACCATTTCCAACGCCTTGTCCAAGCCAGGTCGTTTGGCGCGGGTGCCGCTCACTTTGTCCTCAAAGACCTTTTGGCACCCAGCCTTGGTCAAAGCTTCACGCTGAAGCTCAAGGTTCTGATCCTGCGTCGAGACACGCGCATAGCCGATCAGCATGACTACTGCTCCTTGCCTTGGAAAATTACGCCATCCATTCTTATCGAAACTCATTGCAATGGTAAGGGATCGAGAATAACATTTCAAGAACTATTTTCGAGAATCGCAACGCCTTGATTTCGTGTCGTTTTCAGAAGGCGATTGCACACATTTTCAAAAGTGCACTGCACTATGGCAAATAGGAGAAGCTTGCTCTACCTCTTGGGTTCGGGGAT
>NZ_SNXW01000012.1 GCF_004362855.1 Aquabacterium commune | reverse complement strand
GCAGCAGCGCCAAGATCGGCGCGGGCAAGTTCAGGCCGCTACGACCGCTGCAACCGGCTTAGCGTGCTTTATTTTCCGTTTTCTGAGGCGACCCCTACCGGAACAACGTGAACATGCTCTACATGGCGCTGACGATGCTCGCCCCGATGGGGGTGATCATGCTGGCAACGATGGGCAAGATGTACGGCAACAAGCCGCTGAACCTTGCGCTTTATGCCGGCCTGACGGTGCTGTTCCTTGCCTCGCTGTTGGCAACGCGCCGCCAGGCGCTGGTCGACGACCGCCAGTTCATCGACTCGATGATTCCCCACCATTCCGGTGCGATCCTCATGTGCCGAGAGGCAAAGCTCGCCGACCCGGAGCTTCTGAGGCTCTGCGGAGAGATCGTCAAAGCGCAACGTGCAGAGATTGAGCAGATGGAAGTGATCGCCGCACGCTTGCGAGCTCAGAAGTGAACGCGTCCTGACGACAGATGGGAATCGGCGCTCCAATCTGACACGACCGTAGTCTGCGGGGCTCGCAGCGATCATGCGCCGCTTCACAGGCTCCCATCCAAGGCAGACGTCCCCGGGGTCTCGCGATGGCAGCACAGCCGTTTGCTCGAAAAGTGCATGGCACCTTCAAGGCGCGCGCGACGACATCAAGGTGACTTGGGCGGAAGCATACCAACGCGCCGTCGAGCTGCTTGGATGCGTCCGATCCGGTCAATAGTGGCGATCTCTGGCGCTGCGCGTTTTCCGCGGGACGTGGCAGATGCTTAGCTGGAGAACCGACGACAGCCGCGTGCGCTGCGCCTTGTCTAGAGCTTCTCAGTTGGTCGACCACCCGGTGGCTCTCGCCGTTCCTCGCCCTGTACGACAAACGCTACCTCGGACTCTAGGGGCCCTTCGGCAGGTGCTCGGCAGCCTTCGCGCGGACTGCCCGAAAGTGACCCTCATCAAGCGGGCCGCCGTCAGGCTCGTATCGGGTAGGCAGGAGAGTTGCGCCCTAACTGATTGGCGCGTTGGTTATCTTCGCGGGGCGACGCAAATGACTAAAACGTAATGGCCGCGTTGGGCTGCCGTCCCAGCGGGATTCCTACAGTGAGATCCATGACGTCCGGAAACGGCGTTTGGGCCGTAGCCGCCGGCTACGGCGCTGATTTAGCTTGAAGGAGTACATCATGTCGCGCATCAATCTTTCCACCGCTATCGTCGCCGCAGTCCTCGCGATCACAACTGCGCCTGCTTTCGCAAGCAACGGCTTCACGCCGGCCAACAACGATTCCGGCGGCGAGTACCACGCCATGCCCGGCGGCAAGACACGAGCCGAGGTTATCGCGGAACTCGAAGCGGCCCGACGGGATGGCACCCTTGCGAGGATGAGCCGCAACCAGTCTTACGAGCTGGGCTATGACATGCCGACGAGGTCGGTCGGCACGAAGCGGGCGAAGGAAGCCTCCAATGGCAACATCTCGGGCAGCGGCGAACTCGTTTTCGAAGGTCCGGCAGCGGGTGCACGCACCCGGGCGGAAGTGATCGAGGAATTGCGTCGCGCGCGCGAGGACGGGTCGCTGCGCCGCATGAATACGAATCGCGGGTATTGATCAAGCGACTCAGGTTAGCGGTCGCCGATGTTCGAGGCTCGTTGCGCATTGCTTTGTGCTGGCGTCAGGCGTCTACCGCTATCGCGAGGACGGCACGGCTGCGAAGAGATCGGGGCGACCGGCTAGGAGTCTGCGCGGCAGAACTCGCTGCGCACGGTTGCAGCGTGCTGCGAGCCCATCGGCTTGAGCTTCGATGAGCTTTTAGCGGCTGTCCCGATGGGGTGCAGCCTTTGGCCAGCCTGGCAAGGCTGCTGCAGGCACATTGCAAGCGTGCTCTTCGCACAGCCTCGGCACTTGTAGCGCTGCAACCGGCTGGCTTGACCATTGCGAACGTTGGCAATGCGACCCGCCACTCAGCGAGCGGCGGCGATGCCAACATCGAGCCGAAAGCGCAGGGCAGCCAAGTGAGGCTGGAGGTTCGCAATCCCGGCGTCGGCGTCTCGCTGGAGGGTGCGGCACTTGTTCAGCCGCTTCGTGTACGGCGACGGGGCGCGGCAGGACTCGCGCAGCCATCAGGGCCTGGGATGAACCTCGTGCAAGCAGGAATCGCGGTCATGCACTGCGGCTACGACTTCGCACGGTCCCATGATGTTGGACGGAGATTGGTCTTCGGTGGCCAGCGGCATCGGAGGGCGGATGACGGATTTGTCATCGTTCGGTGCGGCTGATGTTGGTTATGTGTGCCTAGAGTCAACGCGTGCACTTGGCACATCTCTGAAAGGATCGACCATGAAGCCCTTCATCACCTCTGCAGTCCTTGCCATCGCGCTTGGCGGCATGGCCGCTCCGGCACAGGCCCATCACGCGCTCGCCAACGCAGTGAAAGCCTCCATCGAGTTGCGTGACGGCTCCACACTGCATGTCTTCAAGGATGGCAAGATGTCCAAGGAGGATGCCTTCGGTCGCGCCGTATTCCTGAAGCGCGGCGAGATACTCACGGCCAAGGACGGACGCCAGATCACGGCGGTTGGTAACGAAGTTGCCCGCCTGGAGGCCTTGCTGAAGGAAGACCATACCGGATGACTCGGCACATAGCCGCGTTCGCGGTGGTCACCCGGCAACCCCAGCGTCGACACCCTGACAACGTCCGTAGACATGTCGACAGCTTTTCCCCATCTGAACTAGGCGTTGAATGTGGATTGAAGGCCGCTGGATCTCAAGAGAGCTGTTCAGCCAGTTGATCCTGATCTGGCTGGTCGGCGTTGCGATTGCCGCGGTGGCGGTGTGGCGATTGCGCCGCAATTCAACGAAGGGCGGCGACGCCCGTCGCAAATACGTAAAGCGCACACGTCGGCGGAAAGGCAAATAGCAGGGCCACCCGACGCTTGCGTTCGCAACTCTTAACGCTCTGTAGAGCCCACCAGTGAATTTCGCAGTGCGGGTCGGTGGCCTAGGAGTCTGCGCGGCAGAACTCGCTGCGCACGGTTGCAGCGTGCTGCGATCCGTGAAGTTCTCCTGCGCCTTGTCCTCGGGCACGCCGAACTCGCGCTTGTAGCGTCCGCCACGGGGCTGCCCATCCGGACCTCGGGGACGGCGGTCGTCGTCTTCGCTGCGCCCACGCTCCAGGTCGGCCTCGCGCTGGCGTTGCTCCAGGCGTTCGCGGGCTTGGCGGATGGCTGCGAGCCGCGTCTCGCGGCGCTCGATCTCTGCGAGCAGGTCCAGCTCCGGCTCGCTCGCCTCGGCGTCGTCGGTGGCCTTGGCACGCGCCAGCAGCGCGTCGATCTGCGCCTTGAGTTCAACCTCGGCCTGCTTCATGCGCTCGTAGCTCATGGCCTTGTGGCGGCTGGCATTGGCCTTGACCTTGGTGCCGTCGATGGCCACCGTGCCCAGCTTGACCAGGCCCATCTCGCGGGCGAGCTTGACGACTTGCACGAACAGCTCCGACAGCTCCTTGAGGTGAAAGGCGCGGAAGTCGCAGATCGTGCGGTGGCGTGGGAAGTTGCCAGCCGCCAGCATTCGAAACGCCAGGTCTTCGTGCAGCCGGCGCTCGATCTTGCGCGAGCTGAATACGCCCGTGGCGTAGGCGTAGACGAGTACCTTGACCATCATGGCCGGGTGAAAGGGCTGGTTGCGCGAGCCGCCGCCCTCGTACCTAGCGTAGAACGCCTTGAGGTCCAGCGCGTCAACCGTGTCGTGGATGAAGTAAGCCAGGTGGCCTGCCGGCAGCCAGTCTTGCGGCGCCGCCGGCAGCAGCAACACTTGGTCGGGTTCGTAGGGTCGGTAGCTTCCTGCCATGCCCAATCAACGCATGCACCAGGTCCGCCGACATCAGGAACTACCCGGTTCTGCCGCGCAGACTCCTAGAAGGCAGCCTGACGATTTCTGCGTCGCGGCCTGTGGTCAGCACGGTCCTGGCGCCGTTGGTGGAGGCGTTCAGCGTCCTTCACCCCAAACTGTCGTTGCGGATCGCCTCCTTGGACGACGACGCGCCCATGCCGGAAGTTGACGATGAAGTCACCTTCAGCCTGGGCAAGCCAGCGAACGAAGAGATCGCTGTCACCCCGCTCATGGAGATCGTGTTCGTGCACTGTGCGTCGCCAAGCTACCTGCGCTGCCCCCTGAGATTCGGGGCAGGTAGTTCTAGAGTCCGATCAACCCGAGATGGAGATCGGACCGATGAAGAACCGATACACGGAGGAACAGATCATTGGATTCCTGCGTGAGGCCGATGCAGGCCTGCCAGTCAAGGAGCTGTGCAGGAAGCATGGCTTCAGCGAGCCGAGCTACTACGCCTGGAAGGCCAAGTTCGGCGGCATGAACGTGTCGGACGCGCAGCGGCTGAAGACGCTGGAGGCCGAGAACACGAAGCTCAAGAAGCTGCTGGCCAACTCGATGCTCGAGATCGACGCGATGCGCGAGGTGCTCAAGGGAAAGTGATGGCCGTGGCGGCACGGCGCGAGGTCGTGCGGCAGCTGCAGGACAAGGGCTTGAGCGAACGTCGAGCCCTCAAGCTGGTCGGCATGAGTGCCAGCACCTTGCGCTACCGCCCTCGCTACGACGGCAACGGCCGGCTGCGTGAGCGATTGACGGAGCTCGCCGGCCAGCATCGCCGCCACGGCTACCGCATGCTGCACAGCCGATTGCAGCTCGAAGGCTGGACGATCAACGTCAAGCGCACCTACCGGGTCTACCGCGAGGAAGGGCTGATGGTGCGCAAGCGCCGTCGCAAGAAGCTGCCCGTGCCCGAGCGGCAGCCGTTGGTGCGCCCGATGCAACCCGATGAGGTGTGGAGCATGGACTTTGTGTTCGACGAGCTGGCCAACGGCCGGCGGGTCAAGACGCTGACGGTCGTGGACGACTGCAGCAAGGAGGCGGTGCAGATCGCCGTGGACACGTCGATCGCTGCGCTGTACGTCACACGGGTGCTTGACCAGATCAAGGCCGAGCGAGGCTTGCCCAAAGTGATCCGCACCGACAACGGCCCGGAGTTCGCGGGCCGGACGATGCAGACCTGGGCCGCCAGAAACGGCGTCGAGCTGCGCTTCATCCAGCCCGGCAAGCCGGTGCAGAACGCCTACATCGAGAGCTTCAACAGCCGGTTCAGAGATGAGTGCCTGTCGCAGCACTGGTTCGCCAGCCTGAGCCACATGCGCAGCGTGATCGACAACTGGCGCGAGGACTACAACCACCACCGGCCGCACAGCACCCTCGGGTATGTGCCGCCGGCGGTGTTCGCCGCGCGGTGTCGCCAGCATGCTGGCGACACCGCGCCAAACCCCGCATAGATAACTACGATGCAAACCCCTGGGCTCTAGATCGAAGTGCTACGAATCCTGGGGGCAGCGCAGTGCAGCCACGCCATCGCCATCACCGCAAGTACCAGAACGCCGGCCAGCCAGCGCCTGTAGCCTTGCGGCTCGAAAAGGAGGCAACCAAGCGGGATTGCCACTGCCAGCAATGTGAAGGCCACATCGTGTGTCACAGCACCCATGTCGAAAGCGCCGGCCAGCCATGACCGGTCAGCGCTCTGCGCTGCGTTCCTGAGGTCAGCTAAACCACATCCGCCGCAAGGTTACGTCGCGATCAACGAAGTGGTGCTTTAGCGCTGCCGCGACATGCAACGCGGCTACCGCCATCAAGGCATAGTTCGTCCACTTGTGCACTTGTTCCAGCAACTGCATCTGCGCGTGATCAGTGCCCAGCAAGGACGGCAACTCGGCGACTCCGAACAGCACGATCACCTCGCCCATCCGATTGCTCAGCAGGTACCCGCTGACCGGCGCCGCCACCATGAGCAGATAAAGCGCCGCGTGGGTGGCGTGCGCCAGCCAACGCTGAGCGCGTGGCAACGAAGGCAAAGGCGGTGGGGCGCGCCGCGCCGCCCGAACCAGCAACCGCGCCAGGATCAGCCCGAAGGCGCTGACGCCGAGCCAACGATGCCAGTCGAACCAACCCTGCCGCCCCACGGCGGCATCAGGCATGTCTCCCAGGATCAACCCCGCGGTAGCCGCGACCGCCAGCGCCAGCGCCACCAGCCAGTGCATGAGCACCGCCGGCGAGCTGTAGCGTTCGAACTCGGTCGCGTTTGCCTGATCGCTCATCGGTCACCTCAAAACAGAAGTCGCAGCCCGGCGCGCCACTGCGTCGCTGCGGTCTCCCCGCCGGACTGCGCGCGCGGATAGAACGTGCGCGACAGACTCACATAGGGCGCGACGCGCCGGTTGAACTCGTAACGCGCCTGCACGCCCAGATCGGCCTGGTAGGCGCCGCGACGAACCGTCGCGTCGATGTCGGAAGCCGACCACTCGAGACCCACCGAAGGCGTGACGATGAAGCGATTGGTGAGCAGGAACTCGTTCTCGAAGCGCGTGCGGGCGAAGACCTTGCCGTCGTCGCGCACGAACAGCTTCAGGTCGACATCGAAGGCATAGGGTGCGAGCCCGCGCACGCCGAGCGCCAGGTAGTTGCGCCCGTCGGGCCGCTCGTCGCGGCGCAGGCCGATCTGCGCGTCCCAGAACGGGGCGATGTAGCGCCCGTAGAGCAACTGCAGTTCGGCCGCCTCGGTTCGCCCGCCGCGCCGCTCGGTATCGAGCTGGTACCACAGGCGGTTGAAGTCGCCGCCGACCCAGCCGTCGATGGCCAGCGACTGCGCCGAGCCGGATTGTCCGCGTACCTTGCCGGCGTCGGCCTCAATCCGCGTGTAGGAGTAGATCGAATCGTCCTCCATCGCCTGCGCTCCCAGGGCAACGGTGGCCAACAGCGCGCCGCCCGCGCGGCGCAACGCCGCACTCATGTTCTTCTGCATCGGCGTGATCCTCAGGCGACCTTGACCAGGCGCATCATCCCGGTGGCGGCGTGGTAGAAGAGGTGGCAGTGGAAGGCCCACATGCCTTCGTCCTCGAAGGTGGCGTCGAGCTCGACGGTCTGCGCCGGCGGCACGATGATGGTGTGCTTGCGGGGCGCGTACACACCGTTGCCGTTGACCAGTTCCATGAACACGCCGTGCAGGTGCATCGGGTGTTCCATCATGGTCTCGTTGACGAACTTGATGCGCACGCGCTGCCCCAGGCCCATCTCGAGCGGCTCGGCCTGCGACAGCTTCTTGTCGTTGATGCCCCAGAAGTAACGTGCCATGTCCCCGGTCAGCCGCACCAGCACTTCCTTCTCAGGCGCGCGGTCATCGGCATTGCGCGTGAGGGCACGCAGGTGTGCGTACTTCAGCCGCCTCAGGCCATCGACGTCAGGTTCCGGCTTCGGAGGTGCGGCGCCCATGGCGGCCATACCACCCATGCCCGCCATGCCGGCATGCGGGTCGGCCGGCTTGGCTGCCATGCCGGCCATGCCAGGCATGCCGGCCATCGCATCGGCGGGCCTGGCCGGCGCCGGCATCGCCATGCCGGCATGTCCGGCGGCGCCCGGTGCGGTGGCCGCAGGCTTGCCCATGTCCATGCCCGCCATGCCGCCGCCGCCCATGTCCATGCCGGCCATGCCCATGTCGGCCATCGTGCGCACGGGCTTGGGCCCCAGCTCGGGCACCGGCGCGCTCATGCCGACTTCGGGCGCCAGCGTGCCACGTGCGTAGCCGATGCGGGCGATGGTGGGCACGAAGATCGTGTAGGCCTTGGCTTCCTTCGGCTGCACGATGACGTCGTAGGTCTCGCCGTTGCCGATGCGGAACTCGTCGACCTCTACTGGGTTGACGTTCTGACCGTCGGCCTGCACCACCGTCATCGGCAAGCCCGGAATGCGCACGTCGTACAGGTTCATCGGCGAGGCGTTGACGAAACGCAGGCGTACGCGCTCGCCCGGCTTGAACAGCCCGGTCCAGTTCTCGCCGGGTCGTTTGCCCTGCAGCAGGAACGACCATTCGTCGCCGCCGTCGCTGTAGTCGGTGGGGTCCATGCGCATCTTGGCCCACTCCATGCGCTCGGCCCACAGCGCATCGCGCGCCTTGGCGTCGGGTGCGCTGCGCAACTGGGCGAAGAACTGCGGCGTGGTCACCCGGCGGTAGTTGTAGTAACCGTCCACCTTCTTGAGGTTGGCCAGCACCTGCTGCGGCGGGGTGTCGATCCAGTCGGAGATGACGACGACGTAGTCGCGGTCGTACTGGAAGGGGTCGGGCTTGGCCGGCTCGACGATGAGCGGCGCGAAGTACCCCGCTGCCTCCTGCAGCGCGGCGTGGCTGTGATACCAATAGGTTCCGGACTGCCGCAGCTTGAAGCGGTAGGTGAAGGTCTCGCCGGGGAGGATGCCGGGGTAGGTGACGCCGGGCACACCGTCCTGGTCGTTGGGCACGAGCAGGCCGTGCCAGTGGATGCCGGTGATCTCGCGCAGCTTGTTGGTGACGCGGATCACCACCTCGTCGCCTTCGCGAAAACGCAGCACCGGGCCCGGCATCGTGCCGTTGATGGTGATGCCCTGCGCGGGCTTGCCGGTGACGTTGAGCGTGGTCTCGGCCACGCTCAGGTCGTAGGAGCGCGACACCGGGGTGTCGCGCAGGTCGACTGCCTTGACTTGCGCCCACGCGCGCGGCAGGACAGCCAGCGCACCAAGGCCGGCCAGGGTTTGCAGGGTTCGGCGCTTGGGTGTGTCCATCGGGTCGTACCTCCTGCCCGTTTACTTGGCGGCTTCGATCGAGGTGACGACGATCACGCCGTCGGCCTTATCGGCCGTGAACCTCACCTTTTCTCCCACCTTGACCTTATCCAGCAGCGCCGCGTCCTTGACCTGGAAGACCATGGTCATGCCGGGCATGTCCAGGTTCTTGATGTCGCCGTGCTTCAGGGTGATCTTCTTGGCTTCCTTGTCAATCTTGCGCACCTCGCCTTCGCTCAGCGACGCCGCCATGCCGTCCATCTTCATGCCATCCATCTTGCTGTGATCCATCGCCTGGGCATGCGCGCCGATCGCGAAGGGCGCTGAGGCGGCGAATGCAAGTGCAACTAGGAGAGGCTTCAAGTTCTTCATTTCGATAGCTCCATAAAGTGTGGAAAAAGTTTGCAGCGGGCACCGAGCACCGACAAGTGCCGGGTGCCGTCGCCATGCCGTGACGATAGCACTTATTGCCTGCGACTGCCACAACCACCGGTCTTCGGGGTGCGGGCCTTCCGCACCGCTTCAATGAGCCCACCATTCCGGCGTCGTAGTGTCTCGGCGGCAGCCAGGAGAAATCCAGCTTGCCGAATTTTTCGAAGCAACACACAACTTCGCCGGTCTTGCCGGGCGCCGCCCTAACCATGTCGGCATCGGCGTGTTCCATGCCAGACAGGTTCACCATCATCGCGCGCAGCTCCTTCATCTCTGTCGATATGGCCCGCACCGGTTCATGCTTTACCGCGCCAGAGTTGTAAACGACGACGCGCAAGGTCTCGACGAGTATGGCGCGCATGCTGCCGGTCATGTCCGACCTCAACGGCCCGCGTCTTGTGCGACCTTGCCGGACTCGCCGACCGCGCTGCTGCCAATGCCATGGTCGGCCAGTAGACCCAAGATGAAGCGCGTCAAACCAATCGATATTGCGTTCATGTGTCGTCTTTGCTTGCTCGCCACTAGGTGCACCGAACAACATCGTGAACGATCCTCTTTGACAGAAAGCCGACGGTAGAGTGACAGTTTTGTAATGTTGGGAGAGGTTCATGCTGGAAGCACGGCGCCGGCGGCTGCAGTTAGGCCCATAGCTGCGGCGCCCCAGGCCAAAATCCGCACGGCGGATCGGATGCGCCCTGCCCGACCCATGTGGGCTGCCAGCACACCAAGAACAGCCAGTCCCACAAGACTCCCGGCAACCAGCCAACCCGTCAGGCTCGCGCGTGGAGCCAGCAACAGCACCAACAAGGGCCAGCCCGCACCTGCGGCAAAACTTGCGGCTGAGGCCAGTGCTGCCTGCATTGGTCGTGCAGCCAGTTGGTCGGAGAGCCCGAGTTCATCGCGCGCATGGGCTGCTAGTCCGTCGTGCGCCGTTAGCTGACGCGCGACCTCCACGGCTAGGTCGGGGGCCAAGCCTCGCCCAACGTAGATTGCCGCCAATTCCCCCTGTTCGGCCTCCGGATCCGAAGCCAATTCTTCGCTCTCGCGCTCGAGGTCAGCCCTCTCCGTGTCAGCCTGCGAGGCAAAGGAGACGTACTCGCCTGCCGCCATCGCAGCTGCGCCAGCGACCAGTGCTGCGACATCGCGCTGGCTCACGGCCTGAACGTCAACCTCGTGCGCAAGTGGCTGGTTGGCCGCGGCATCAAGCGTGCCGGACTGGCTGCACCGAGGACCGTGGGTCCCATGCCGGCAGCCGTGCCGATGCCGACGGCTGCGGCGCTGCAGTTCATCCCTGTGGCACTTGCGCCCGAGGCGACGGCCACTGACCTTGCCTCAGCATCCGCTCCCTCCGACATCCATGTCGAACTCAACCGGGACGGCACGCAGCTGAGCGTGCGCTGGCCGTCGACGCAGGCCGACTCGTGTGCCGCCTGGCTGCGCGAACTCGCCGCCACGGCGCTCAAGGAATGATCCGCATCGACGCCCTGTGGCTGTGCAGCCAGCCGCAGGACATGCGCGCCGGCGCCGACCGGTTGCTGACGGCCGTCGTCAACACACTCGGCGAGGCCCGCGCCCACCACGGCTACCTGTTCGCCAACGCACGGGCCAGCCGCATCAAGCTGCTCGTGCATGACGGCTTCGGCGTGTGGTGCGCCACGCGCCGGCTGCATGCCGGCCGCTTCGTCTGGCACACCCGCGAGGCGGGCTCGGCAGCACCGGCCTTGCAACTGAGCGCCCAGCAATTCGAGGCACTGATCCTCGGACTGCCCTGGCAGCGTCTGGGTGAGCTGGCCACGATCCGGCGCGCCTGAGCGTCTGCGTTGACCTGCTCGGCGGTTGACAGCGCAATCGCCAATGGGCGGCCGATGTTCGATGCGGCACCATGCTGCGCATGCCCAGTGCAGTTGCCACCGCCATTGATCTGACGAGCCTGCCGGCCGAAGTGGCGGCGTTGATCGGGCGGCTGCAGCAACAGGCGAAGGCCGACGCGCAGGAACTGGCCCGCCGTGGCGGCGAGCTCACCTTGGCGCAAGCCAAGATCGACAAGCTCAACTTCGAGCTTGCCCGGTTGCGCCGCTGGCAGTTCGACGCCAAGACCGAGGCCATGACCGCCGCGCAGCGGCTGCTGTTCGCCGAAGCCCTGGCCGAGGACGAGGCCAGCCTGCGCGCGAAGTTGGCCGAACTGCAGCGCGGCCTGCCTGAGGCGCCCAAGACGCCCAAGGCACCGCCGCGTAAGCCGCGGCGCCAGGCGCTGCCCGCACACCTGGAGCGTGTCGAGCACCGCCACGAGCCCGAGGACACCCACTGCCCCAACGCCGACTGCCGCCAGCCCATGCAGCGCATCGGCGAGGACGTGAGCGAGAAGCTGGACATCGTGCCGGCCAAGTTCTTCGTGCACCGTCACATCTACGGCAAGTGGGCCTGCCGGTGCTGCCAGCAGTTGCACCAGGAGCCCGCCGAGCCCGACGTCGTCGACGGCGGCATCCCGGCGGCCGGCCTGGTGGCGCACACGCTGATCAGCCGCTTCGTCGACCACCTGCCTTACTACCGCCAAGAGCCGATCAACGCGCGCTCGGGCGTGCACACGCCGCGCTCAACGCTGGCCAGTTGGGGTGGCGCAGGCGGTGCGAGCCTGGAGCCGCTGTACGAGCTGCACCGGGCCTTCATCCTGGGCTGCCGGGTGCTGCATGCCGACGAGACGCCGGTGCCGCTGCTGGACCCGGGCGCCGGCAAGACGAAGAAGGCCTACGTCTGGGCGTGGGCGCGCAGCCATCACGACCCACACCCGGGCGTGATCTACGAGTTCTGCCTGGGTCGAGGATCGCAGTACCCGCTGGCCTTCCTCGGCGGCAAGGGGCCGCCAGTACCCGAGCCGGCCTGGCAGGGCACGCTCATCACGGACCAGTACGGGGGATACAACGCTGTGCTGGACGCCAAGCGCTACCCGCAGCGCCAGTCGGCGGCGTGTGCCGCACATGCCCGTCGTCGCTTCGAGGAGCTCAGCCGGGGCGGCAGAGCTGGCCACAGCGCCAGCGCCAGCGCCGTCGCGACCGAGGCCATGCAGCGCTGGGCTCGGATCTACCGCGCCGAAGCGGCCTTCAGTGAGATGAGCCACGACGATCGCCGGCAGGCCCGCCAGGCGGTGAGCCGGCCGTTGTGGGAGGAGTTCGAGGTGTGGCTGAAGCTACAGCGCACGCAGGTGCTGGACGGCAGCAAGATCGCCGAGGCGATCGACTACAGCCTCAACGCCTGGAATGCGCTGACGCTGCACCTGGACGACGGGGCCGTGGTCATCGACAACAACCTCATCGAGCGGCAGATCAAGCCCTGGAAGCTCGGGGCGAAGAACTGGCTGTTCGCCGGCAGCGCGTTGGCGGGCCAGCGCGCGGCGGTGGTGATGAGCCTGGTGCAGTCGGCCAAGCTCAACGGCCTGGATCCGTGGGCCTACCTGCGTGATGTGCTGGCGCGCATCCACACGCACCCGCACCATCGTCTCGAAGAACTGCTGCCGCACCGCTGGCGGCCCGCGTGACGATGGGAAGGATCACGGCCCCTGTGATCGCGCAGGCCCACGTTGGTGTCCAGCGGATGAGCCTGGCGCAGAAGGTGGCGCTGACCGACGAGATCTTCAAGGAGCAGCCCACCTTGCTCGCCTCGATCCTGGTGTTGCCACGCATGGGCGTGGCCATGGAGCAGTTGGATGTGGCGATACACGTCCTGCTGGTCACGTTCCAGGCGATGAAGCGCAGCGGTCACCAGTGGCCCGTCGTTACTGAAGACATCCAAGAGGGGTGCCTGCAGCGCCTGACAGCCCGTGCGCGCTTCAACGAGGGGCTGCCGCCTGAGTTGGTCGCCCAGATCGTCCAGCAGTTCTGTGACGAGCATGCCGAGCGCTTCCTGCTTGCGTTCGTCTACGGCTATCTCGGCGACCACGACCTGTGGGCTGTGCGTACCGAGGCTGAGAAGTACCTGGTGCTGGCCACGCTCAACCTCGTCGAGTGCATCGCCTTCGTCGGATCGGCAGCTGCGTCCAAGTAGCTTCGCGTCCCGGCCTGGTCAAGGTGGTGCGCCTGGACGCTCACAGGGCTGTTTCGCTACGCCCGGGAGATGTCATGGCACCCAGCCCACTGTTACGAGCGAACCGGCGCGTAGTCGCTGCCCAACGCATTTACAGCGCCGCTCTGGACCGGCTGCGTGTGGGTGACGTGGCATCCATAACCAGGTTCAGCAAAGCCACGTATCTCCTGGGACTGGCGCGAGAACGCTACATACAAGTGGCAAAGGGCAAGTCACGTGGCGAAGGCTGACAGACAACTTCTCGCCGTTGACGCCAGAACGGATGCATCAGGGACGGTCAGAAGCTCGCGGCCCCTGCAGTGAGTGCATCTGTGTGCCGATGACCTGGGCCAGCAGGGCATCCATCGCAACGGTGGCTGCGACCCCAAAAAAAACATTGCACGACCCCCTTGACCCTCCCATCATGGCAAGCTTGAGACTTCCGTTCACGGGTTGGCATGCCAGCCGACCAGGAAGGAAGACATGAACTCTCTTGCTCAAACCCCGCCATCGGCAGACGTTCGCCGCTGGTCGTTCCCGATCTCCGGGATGACCTGCGCGTCCTGCGTCGCCCGCGTTGAAAAGGCGCTCGTCAAGGTGCCTGGCGTCCGCGAAGCCAGTGTCAACCTGGCGACCGAGGCGGCAGCCGTTGAGGCTGCACCTGAAGTCGATCTCGGCGTACTGCGAGCCGCCGTCGAGAAGGCCGGCTACGAAGTGCCCGAGCAGGCACTGAGCCTGCAAATCGAAGGTATGACCTGCGCGTCCTGCGTCGCCCGCGTCGAGAAAGCGCTGTTGAACGTTCCCGGCGTGATCGCGGCCGAGGTGAATCTGGCGACAGAGCAAGCCCAAGTCCGCTTGGCGGCCAGGGAGATCGACATGGCCGCGGTACTGCGCGCCGTCGAACGGGCCGGCTATGCCGCGCGCCCGGTGACCGAGCCCGGCGCTGTGACCGAAGGCGCTGCCGAGGCTGCGTCCAACAGGCATCGTCTTCCCGAATGGTGGCCCGTCGCGGTCGCCGGCGTGCTGTCGGCCCCGCTGTTGCTGCCCATGTTCACGGCCTTGTTCGGCCTGCCATGGATGTTGCCCGGCTGGTTGCAGCTTCTGCTCGCGACACCCGTCCAGTTCTGGCTGGGAGCGCGCTTCTATCGGGCCGGCTGGAAGGCGCTGCGCGCGGGTGCCGGCAACATGGACCTGCTGGTCGCCTTGGGTACCACCGCTGGCTATGGCCTCAGTGTCTACCAGCTCTTGGTGCACGGCGAGCACGCCATGCACCAGCTGTATTTCGAAGCCTCGGCGGTGGTCATCACGCTGGTGCTGCTGGGCAAATGGCTGGAGGGGCGCGCCAAGCGCCAAACGACCGAAGCGATCCGCGCGCTGCAGGCACTGCGGCCGGACCGCGCCCGCGTGCGCCGTGACGGGACCGATGTGGATGTGGCCCTTGGAGACGTTCGTGTCGGCGATCTGGTCGTTGTCAGGCCTGGCGAGCGCGTGCCCGTCGATGGCGAAGTCGTCGAGGGTGCCAGCGAGATCGACGAATCCATGATCACCGGGGAGAGCCTGCCGGTCGCCAAGCACCCGGGTGACCGGGCGACGGGCGGGTCGGTCAACGCCGAGGGCTTGTTGATCATTCGGACCTTGGCCGTGGGAGCGGAGTCCACCTTGGCGAGGATCGTCCGCCTCGTCGAGTCGGCGCAGGCCAAGAAGGCGCCCATCCAGCGACTGGTCGACCGCGTCAGCGCGGTATTCGTTCCGGTAGTCATCGGCATCGCGTTGGTGACGCTGCTGGGTTGGGGACTGGGCACCGGTGACTGGGAAGGAGCCATCCTCAACGCCGTCGCGGTGCTGGTGATTGCCTGCCCATGTGCCCTTGGCCTGGCCACGCCGACCGCAATCATGGCTGGCACGGGCGTCGCGGCGCGCCATGGCGTCCTCATCAAGGATGCCGAAGCGCTGGAGGTGGCGCACGGCGTCGAGGTGGTCGCTTTCGACAAGACCGGCACGCTGACTGAAGGCAAGCCCGAGCTCGTGGCCTTTGAGGCGGTGGACGGCAACGACGCTGGATTGCTGGGCGCAAGCGCGGCGATTCAGGCGAACAGCGAGCATCCGCTGGCTCGCGCGGTCATGGACGCCGCGAAGCGGGAGCGTGTCGGCGTGCCGATGGCCATTGAAGTCCGGGCCGTTGCCGGACGCGGCATGGCGGCAGTCGTACGCCAGCGCCAGCTGAGGCTGGGCAGCAGCCGCTACATGCAGGAGCTGGGTGTCGACCTGACTGCGTTGGAGGCGCGTGCGCAGGCGTTGCGGGCGAGCGGTAGAACCGTGTCGTGGCTGGCGGACGTGGGGGACAAACCGCAGCTGATCGGTCTGCTGGCCTTCGCAGATGCGCCCAAGGCATCGGCGGCACACGCGGTTCAAAAGCTGCACCGGCTGGGCATAAGAACCGTCATGCTGACCGGGGACAACCAGGGCAGCGCCGATTCGGTCGGCCAGCAGTTGGGCATCGTTGAGATCCGCGCCGAGGTGCTCCCTGAAGACAAGGCCGAGATCGTCACCGCGTTGAAGAACGGTGGCCACCGGGTGGCCATGGTCGGTGACGGCATCAACGACGCGCCGGCGTTGGCGGCGGCCGATGTCGGCATCGCGATGTCCACCGGCACCGATGTGGCCATGCATGCCGCTGGCATCACACTCATGCGTGGCGACCCGGCGCTCGTCGCCGATGCGATCGACATCTCACGGCGCACTTACGCCAAGATTCGCCAGAACTTGTTCTGGGCCTTCGTCTACAACGTCATCGGAATCCCGCTCGCGGCCTTCGGGCTGCTCAGCCCCGTGGTGGCCGCTGCCGCTATGGCCTTTAGCAGTGTGAGCGTCGTCACCAACGCGCTGATGCTGCGCAGCTGGAAAGGGAGTCAGCAATGAGCACCGCCACCTCGCATACCGACGGCCCCTTCAACATCGGGGAGGCCGCGGCACGCTCCGGCGTGTCGGCCAAGATGGTGCGCCATTACGAGTCGCTCGGGTTGCTGCCCAAGGTGGGCCGCACCGATTCCGGGTACCGGCAGTACACCGGCAAGGAAATCCACACGCTGCGCTTCGTCAGGCGAGCACGCGACCTGGGTTTCAGCATGGCGGAGATCGCCGAGCTGCTGAAGCTTTGGCAGGACCGCCGCCGGGCGAGCGCCAATGTCAAGCGAATAGCCCTCACGCATGTGGCAGACCTGGACCGGCGCATGAAAGAGCTTGAGGCCATGAAGCGCACGCTGGAGCGCTTGGCCGACTGCTGCCACGGCGATCAGCGGCCGGATTGCCCGATCCTGGATGAGCTTGCTGATTGAACTTACCAGCGGGAGCGTTGATTGCCGGCGATGGGCTGGCGGGTCATCCGCCAGCCACCCAGGAGACCTCTCCATGAATCGTTCTGTCGCTGCACTACGGCTCGCCCTTTGTTCAACCGGTCTCATCCTCGGAATGAGCGGCGCCGCCACCGCCCAATCTGCCAACCACGGCTCGGAGCAAATGCACAAAAGCATGATGTCCGGCATGCAGCAGATGCAGGGCATAAAGATGACTGGCGACACCGACAAGGACTTCGCCATGATGATGAAGATGCATCACCAGCAGGCGCTGGACATGGCCAAGGTTCAGGTCGCGCACGGCAAGTCGCCAGAGTTGAAGGCGATGGCCGAGAAGATGATCAAGGATCAGTCCAAGGAAATTGCCCAGCTCGAGGCCTGGCTGCAGAAGAGCAAGTGAGTCTCCTCGCCTCATTGCACCGCACCGCGCCCATATGTCGCATGGCCTTGCGTTGGCGCAAACGAAGGCCAGCACATCGGTAGGCTTGCTCTGTAAACTGGTGACATGAGGTTGACGAAGGTGTACCGGCGCTGGATCGCAAGCATGCTTGCGACGGTCTTGGTATGCCTTCAGTTCGCCACGGCCGCGTACGCGTGCCCCGCTCCGCAGGGCGTCGCTGGTGAGCCGGCCATGGCAGCAATGCCTGACTGCGAAGCCATGTCCAGCATGGACCCCGAACAGCCGCAGCTGTGCAAGGCGCACTGCGACCGCGACAAGCAGACGGTCAACAACGCGCCCGTGGCGGACGTAGCGCCAGCGGTTCTGCTCGACCGGCTGCTCACGCGACTGGCGCTGTGGATAGCGCCCCAGGCGGCCCAGGCGTTGCCTGCGATCGTTGCCGCCCACACCGGCCCGCCCGATGGCGCACCGCCGGTCTATCTCGCACTCCAGGTCTTCCGCATTTAAGCCCTGACGCCGGCGTTGCCGATTGCTCGGTAGCGCGATGAAGTCAGCGCGATCACTCGATCGCTTCCAGGGCTTTTGTGGAGTGCCGTCATGGCCATCTTCTTTTCGGCGGGATCACGCTTCCGCTATCAGGGCGCGTGCTCAGCCTCGCGCCGCACACGCGTGGCCGTCCTGGCCACGGTGTTCCTGACCGTCGTCGGGACAGTCCGCGCCGCACCCATCAGCTTCGAGCAGGCGCTGCTGTTTGCCGAGCAGCATTCGGCGGCGCTGGCCGCGCGCCAGGCAACCGCCGACGGCGCCCAGCAGGCACGAACGGCGGCCGGGCAACTGCCCAACCCCAAGCTCGCCGTCGGGATCGAGAACTTCCCCGTCTCCGGCCCGGAGCGTTTCAGCTGGAACCGAGACTCGATGACGATGCGCCGGGTCGGGCTCATGCAGGACGTGCCAAACGCCGCCAGGCGGGCGGCCCAGCGGGAGGCGGCCGATGCCAAGACCGCGCGAGAACGGGCGATGCTGGAGTCCGAACGGCTTGCAGTGCGGCGCGAAGCGGCGCTGGCCTGGCTGGGGCTGCACTTCGCGCAACGCCGGCTGGCGGTGTTCGCGGCGCTGGAGCAGGAAGACCGACTTCTACAGGACACGCTGGCCTCACGCCTCGCCTCTGGAGGCGCAATGCCGGCAGACGCACTGATGGCACGGCAAGAGACGCTGGAGCTCGCCGACCGTCGCGACGAGCTACAGGCTGCCGTCGAGCAGGCACGTGCTCAGCTGCGACGGTGGACGGGCGAGCAGCCCGAGCTGTCGGCCCAGGCCGAACCGCCTGCGCTTCGACTGGACCTCGCCCGACTGCTGGACAGCCTGGATCGTCACGCAGACCTGCTGGCCTTCGCGCCCATGCTGGCCATGGCCCGGGCCGACGTTGAAGAAGCCGTCGCCATGCGCCGTGGCGACTGGGGCTGGGAAGTCGCCTACGGCAACCGCGCCCGGGCTTTTGGGGACATGGTGTCGGTGCAGCTCACCTTCGAGCTCCCAGTCTCGCGCGCGACGCGCCAGGAGCCGGTGGTGGCCTCGCGGCAGAAGGAAGTGGAGCGGCTGCAGGCCGAGCGGGAGGATGCGCTGCGCCGCGTGCGCGCCGAGGTCGATGCGCTGGTCGCCGACCTGCAGCGCGCCGAGCGCGTGCTGCAACGCCTGCAGGCTGCCGCGATGCCGCTGGCCAAGGAGCGCGTGCAGGTGACGCTGGCCAGCTACCAGGCCGGCCGCGCCGACCTCGGCACCGTGCTGACGGCACGCAGGAGCGCCGCCGAGGTGCAGCTGCGCGCCCTGGACTTGCAAGCCCAGGTGCTGGCCCAGCAGGCCCGCCTGGCCTATCTCATCGCGGAGTGAACCCCATGTCGCCTCAAAAGAAGTTGTTCACGGTGGTCCTGCTCGTCGCCATCGGCGCGGGCCTGGGTTATGGCGTCGCACGATGGACTACCGGCCCGTCTCCCGCAGCTGACGGGCAAGGTGCGTCCAGTCAGTCGCCAGCAGACGACCGCAAGGTGCTCTATTGGTACGACCCCATGGTGCCGCAGCACAAGTTCGACAAGCCGGGCAAGTCGCCATTCATGGACATGCAGCTGGTGCCGAAGTACGCCGGCGAGGCAGACGCCAGCGGCGTTGCCGTCGACCCGCGCGTGGCCCAGATGCTGGGCGTGCGCACTGCGACCGCGGAGAAGCAGCGCATCGGCGCCTCCGTCCAGGTGCCCGCCACCGTTCAGCTCAACGAACGCGACGTGGCGATCCTGCAGGCCCGCACCGCAGGCTTCGTGCAGCGCGTGGCGCGTGTGGCACCGGGCGACGTGGTGGCCGCAGGCGCCTTCATCGCCGAGCTGCTGGTGCCCGAGTGGACCGGCGCCCAGCAGGAGTTCCTCGCCCTGCGCCGCACGGGCGACGCGGCGCTGACTGCAGCCGCGCGCCAGCGCCTGGTCCTGCTCGGCATGCCCACCGCGCTGGTGCAGCAGGTGGAGCGAACCGGCGAGGTGCAAGCCCTGACCACGGTCCATGCGCCGACCGGCGGCCTGGTGCAGGAATTGATGGTGCGGCCGGGGATGACGGTGTCGCAGGGCATGAGCCTGGCGCGCATCACCGGCTTGTCGACGGTCTGGCTGGAGGCGGCGCTCCCCGAAGTGCAGGCAGCGACGGCGCGCGTGGGCGAGCCGGTCGAAGTGACGCTGGCCGCCTTCCCGGGCGAGACGCTGAAAGGCAAGGTCACGTCAGTGCTGCCCGAGGCCAGCAGCGAGACGCGCACGCTGCGCGTCCGGGCGGATCTGCCCAACCCGCGGGGTCAGTTGCGCGCCGGCATGTTCGCGCAGATGCGGCTGGGCGGGCCGGCCGAGGAGGCGCTGGTGGTGCCGGCCGAGTCGGTGATCCGGACCGGCGAGCGCGCCATCGTCTACGTCGTCGACCAGCCCGGCCGCTTCACCCCCGTGCCCGTGCGCATCGGCCGCGAATGGGGCGACAAGCTCGAGGTGCTGGCCGGCCTGCAGGCGGGCCAGCAAGTCGTCGCCTCGGGCCAGTTCCTGATCGATTCGGAAGCCAGCATGCAGGGCCTGCTGCAGCGCCAGGCAGGCCCGAGTGCGGCGCCGGCCAGTGCCGCGGCGTCGGCGGCATCGCAGGGGGCTTCGTCTGCCACGGTTCATCAGGGCGAGGGGCGAATCGTCGGGCTCACCCCACAGGAGGTGACCCTGGACCACGGTCCGGTGCCCAGCCTGAAGTGGCCGGCCATGCAGATGGGCTTCAAGCTCGCGCAGCCGGGGCTGGTCGATAGCTTCAAGGTCGGCGACAAGGTGCAGTTCACGTTCAGGGAGAGCGCCGAGGGCTACGAAGTCACCCGCGTTCAGCGCGATCCCAAAGGGGGCGCCCGATGATCGCCGCCGTCATCCGCTGGTCGGTCGGCAACCGCTTCTTGGTGCTGCTGGCCACACTCTTCATGGCCGTCGCCGGCGTGCTGTCGCTTCGTTCGACGCCGATCGATGCCTTGCCCGACCTGTCCGATGTGCAGGTCATCATCCGCACCAGCTACCCGGGCCAGGCGCCGCAGATCGTCGAGAACCAGGTCACCTATCCGCTGGCGACCACCATGCTGTCGGTGCCCGGCGCCAAGGCCGTGCGGGCGTTCTCCTTCTTCGGCGACTCCTTCGTCTACGTGCTGTTCGAGGACGGCACCGACCTCTACTGGGCACGCTCGCGCGTGCTGGAGTACCTCAGTCAGGTGCAGGCGCGCCTACCGGCAACGGCCAAGCCGTCGCTCGGGCCCGATGCGACGGGCGTGGGCTGGGTGTTCCAGTACGCCCTGGTGGACCGGACGGGCCAGCACGACCTGTCACAGCTGCGCGCCCTGCAGGATTGGTTCCTGAAGTTCGAGTTGAAGTCGGTCGCCGACGTTGCCGAGGTGGCCACGGTGGGCGGCATGGTCAAGCAGTACCAGGTGGTGATGGACCCCGCCAAGCTGTTCGCCTACGGCATCACGCACAGCCAAGTGCGGGAGGCGCTGATGAACGGCAACCAGGAGGCTGGCGGCGCGGTGCTGGAACTGGCCGAGGCGGAATACATGGTGCGCGCCAGTGGCTTCCTGAAGTCGCTGGACGACTTCCGCAGCATCGTGCTGGCCAGCCGCAACGGCGTGCCCGTGCTGCTGGGCCAGGTGGCCACGGTGCAGACCGGCCCGGAGATGCGCCGCGGCATCAGCGAGCTGGACGGCGAGGGCGAAGCCGTGGGCGGCGTGGTGATCCTGCGCACCGGCAAGAACGCGCAGACGGCGATTGCCGCGGTGAAAGACAAGCTCAAGCAACTGCAGGCGAGCCTGCCCAAGGGCGTCGAGATCGTTACCACTTACGACCGCAGCTCGCTGATCGAGCGGGCCATCGAGAACCTGGCGACCAAGCTGGTCGAGGAGTTCGTCGTCGTGGCGCTGGTCTGCGTCGCCTTCCTGTGGCACTTGCGGTCGGCCCTGGTGGCGATCATCTCGCTGCCGCTCGGCGTGATGGCGGCCTTCCTCGTCATGCAGCAGCAGGGGCTCAACGCCAACATCATGTCGCTCGGCGGCATTGCCATTGCCATCGGCGCCATGGTGGACGCGGCCGTCGTGATGATCGAGAACGCGCACAAGAAGCTAGAAGCCTGGCAGCACGCCCACCCGGGCGAAGAGCTGCAAGGCGAAGCGCGCTGGGCGGTCATCACCGATGCGGCCGTTGAAGTGGGCCCGGCGCTGTTCCTCTCGCTGATGATCATCACGCTGTCCTTCGTGCCCGTCTTCACGCTGCAGGCGCAGGAGGGCCGGCTGTTCGGGCCGCTGGCCTTCACCAAGACCTATGCGATGGCGGCGGCGGCCGGCCTGTCGGTCACCTTGATCCCGGTGCTGATGGGCTACTGGATCCGCGGCCGCATCCCGGACGAGCAGCGCAACCCCATCACGCGCGGCTTGATCGCGCTGTACCGGCCCGGGCTGGAATGGGTGCTGCGCTGGCCCAGGCTCACGCTCGTACTGGCGGTCGCGATGTTGGCGACCACCGCATGGCCGTTGATGCGCCTAGGCGGCGAGTTCCTGCCGCCGCTGGACGAGGGCGACCTGCTCTACATGCCCTCGGCGCTGCCGGGGCTGTCCGCGCAGAAGGCCGCGGAGCTGCTGCAGCTCACCGACCGCATGATCAAGACCGTGCCCGAGGTGCAACGTGTATTCGGCAAGGCCGGCCGTGCGGAGACCGCGACCGACCCGGCGCCGATGGAGATGTTCGAGACCACGGTGCAGCTCAAGCCGCGCGACCAATGGCGCCCGGGCATGACGCCTGAGAAGCTCGTCGAGGAACTCGACCGCGCGGTGAAGGTGCCGGGCCTGTCCAACATCTGGATCCCGCCCATCCGCAACCGTATCGACATGCTGGCCACCGGCATCAAAAGCCCCATCGGCGTGAAGGTGTCGGCCGCCGACCTGTCCGCCATCGACCGCGTCGCCGCGCAGGTCGAGACGGTCGCCAAGACCATCCCCGGCATCAGCTCGGCGCTGGCCGAGCGCCTGACGGGTGGCCGCTATGTGGACGTGCAGATCGACCGCGCGGCCGCGGCGCGCTACGGCATGAACGTGAGCGACGTGCAGGCGGTGGTGTCCGGCGCGATCGGCGGCGAGAACGTCGGCGAGACGATTGAGGGGCTGGCGCGCTTCCCGATCAACCTGCGCTATCCGCGCGAGCTGCGCGACACGCCGGAGAAGCTGCGCAACTTGCCAGTGCTGACGCCGTCCGGCCAGCAGGTGACGCTCGGCTCTCTGGCCACTGTGGCCATCGTCGACGGGCCGCCCATGCTCAAGAGCGAGAACGCCCGGCCGTCGGGCTGGGTCTACATCGACGTGCGCGGCCGCGACATTGCGTCGGTCGTCGGCGATCTGCGGCGCGCGGTTGCCGAGCAGGTGAAACTGGAGCCCGGCATGAGCCTGGCGTACTCCGGCCAGTTCGAATTCATGGAGCGGGCCAACGAGCGGCTGAAGGTGGTCGTGCCTGCAACGCTGCTCATCATCTTCGTGCTGCTCTACCTGACCTTCCGGCGTGCCAGCGAAGCAGCACTCATCATGGCGACGTTGCCGCTGGCATTGACGGGCGGGGTCTGGTTCATCTACCTGCTTGGCTACAACTTGTCGGTCGCGACGGGGGTTGGCTTCATTGCGCTGGCCGGGGTGGCGGCAGAGTTCGGCGTCGTGATGCTCCTGTACTTGAAGCACGCGTTGGAAGACCGCGAGCGTGCAGGCGCGGCGATCACCCGCGAGGTAGTGCTGGACGCGATTCGGGAAGGCGCTGTGTTGCGCGTGCGCCCAAAGGCAATGACTGTCGCAGTGATCCTTGCCGGCCTGCTGCCGATCGTCTGGGGATCGGGCACCGGGTCCGAAGTCATGAGCCGAATCGCTGCACCCATGCTCGGCGGCATGGTGACGGCGCCGCTGCTGTCGCTATTCTTCGTGCCGGCTGCTTTTGCGCTGATGCGCGGGCGGTCGGCTGAGTCGCGTGCGGACGAGCGCCATAGCTCGGGGAAATGAAACTCCAGTTTCGATGATGTGCAGCCCTTGGCAAGATCGTAGGTCGCACCAGCCGCGCTACTGCCGCAGGGTGGAGACGCAGGAATCCTTGATCGCGCAATGCGGAGGGTGAGATGAGCAAATCGCACTGGGACAGTGTCTATGGCCGCAAAGCTGCGGATGCCGTCAATTGGTATGCACCCCACCTTGCCGAGTCGCCGGGATACATCCAGCGCTCCGACGTCGGCAAGGCGGCGTCCATCATCGACGTAGGCGGCGGCGAGTCGACGCTGGTCGACGACCTTTCTCAATGCCGGCTACACGGTGTCACGGTGGTCAACCGCTGCGGTGCGCTGTGGGCCGACCTGCACCACCCCGAGCGCAGCCAATTCAGCGTGGCCGAGATGCTGGAGCACGAACTGCCGCAGCTGATGCCCATGCCCGAGCCGTTCGATGGCTATGTAAAGACCCCGGCGCGCGTGAGCAGCACCTGCCTAGTGTCGGTGGCGCGCAACCGCTACTCGGTGCCGTGCGAGTTGGCCGGCCACATCGTCAGCGCGCGGCTGAACCCGAGCCGGGTGGTCATCGTGGCCGACGACCAGGTCATGGCCGAGCACGAGTGGCTGACCTCGGAAGAGTTGTGAGTTGAAGCGCCGAACCTGTGTGGTTCGGGGTGCAAAAACTGACGGTTCGGAAACGACTGGCGTTGCGAATCAACCGCTTACGGTCGCGGCGGAGTTCGGAACTGCTGGTTCACGGTGCGGGAAGTGACGGTCTGTGAATCGACCGCTCGCTGGCGTCTCGGCTACCTGCGGCTCGGGCCGCGACCAGGCGCTGGTAGCCACTATGGGTTTATGCGAAATTCAAACCGTCAGTTCTGGCATCGAAACCAACATCACCCCTGTTCTGGCTGTTCGGCCGACGCGATGCGAAGCGCCTGGCCAGCGACCGCAAGGCGGAAGCCCTGTAGGTCAGAACCACCCATCCCAACAGGAGTCCTCCATGAAACTCTTCGCTCCCCTCGCCGCTGCCCTCATCGCCGTGGCCGGCCCCGCCTACACCGCCTACGAGCATGGTCACGACCACAAGCCGTTGCACGGCGGCATCGTGGCCGAGTCGGACCCGACGGAGTACGAGCTCGTCGCCAAGCCGGACGCCATCACCCTGCATGCCCGTGAGAAGGGCAAGCGCGTCAGCCTGCGGGGCGCCCGCGCCAAAGCGACGATCCTCAGCGGCGCCGAACAATCGTAAGCGTCCAGCGAACCCATCTTGAACGGCTCGCCCGTGATGGTCAGGATGGTGTCCACCAAAGCAACTAGGTGGACACCATGTCAGACGCCAAGCCGGCCAGTCGCCGGCGTCACGATACAGACCTGAAGCGCCAAGTCATTGCCGCATGCGCGGCGCCTGGTGCGTCCGTAGCCCAGGTGGCGATGAGCTACGGACTCAACGCCAACCTCGTGCACAAGTGGCGGCGCTTGGCCGGGCACGATGGCGAGCCCGGTGTCTCCCCTGCATTCGTCCCGGTGTCAGTGGTCGCCGAAGCGCCACCATGCGAGCCACCGCAGTCCATCGAGCTGGAGCTGCAGCGAGGCCTCGTCCATGTACGGGTTCGCTGGCCAATGGCGGGCGCTGCGTCCTGCGCTGCCTGGCTGCGCGAGATGCTGCGTTGATCCGGGTGGATGCGGTGTGGCTGGCGGTCGAGCCGCTGGACATGCGAGCCGGCACAGAGGCTGCCCTGCGACGCGTGGTGGCCGTCTTCGGCGCCGCCCGGCCCCACCACGCCTACCTCTTCGCCAACCGCCGAGCCAACCGGATGAAGGTGCTCGTGCATGACGGCATCGGCGTGTGGCTGGCGGCCCGTCGCCTCAACGCCGGCCGCTTCGTCTGGCCTCGCGACGTGACCGGCACGCTGAGCCTGAACCGCACTCAGTTCGACGCCCTGGTGCTTGGCCTGCCCTGGCAGCGCGTCGGCGAGGCCGGCGTCATCACGCTGCTGTAGCCGCGCGTCCATTGCTGCATCTGCCGATGGCCGGCGCGGCGCGGGGCAGGCAGCATCACCACTCGTGATTGCCGACGACCTCGACACGCTCGATGCCCACCAACTGCGCGATGCCCTGCGGGCTGCACGCGCAGACGGTGCATTCAAGCAGGCTGTCATCGAGAAGCTCACGCACGAGAACGCCATCCTCAAGCGGCTGAAGTTCGCAGCGCAGAGCGAACGCTTCGGTGCCGAGCAGAGGAGCTTGCTCGACGAGACTCTGGACAGCGACCTGGCGGCAGTGGCTGCCGAGATTGAGGCGCTGCAGCCAAGTCGGGTCACCGGTGAGCGGCAACAGCCTCGGCGCGAGAAGCTGCCGACACACCTGCCGCGTCGCGATGTGTGCCATGAACCCGCGAACACCACCTGCGGCTGTGGCCAGGCCATGCAGCGCATCGGCGAGGACGTGGCCGAGAAGCTCGATTACCAGCCCGGTGTCTTCACCGTCGAGCGCCACATCCGCGGCAAGTGGGTGTGCAAGTGCTGCGAGCGGATCGTGCAGGCGCCGGTCGCCCCGCACATCATCGACAAGGGCCTGCCGACGACGGGCCTGCTGGCCCAGGTCCTGGTGGCCAAGTACCTGGACCACCTGCCGCTGTACCGGCAGGAAGCGATCTTCGAGCGCGCCGGCCACGCCATCGCTCGCTCCACGCTGGCGCAGTGGGTCGGCGAGTGCGGCGTGCAACTGCAGCCGCTGGTGGACGCGCTGGCCGCTGAACTGCGGCGCCAGCCGGTGCTGCATGCCGACGAGACGCCGGTGGCCATGCTCAAGCCCGGCCACGGCAAGACACATCGCGCCTACCTGTGGAGCTACTGCAGCACGCAGTTCAGCCCGCTGCAGGCCGTCGTCTTCGACTTCGCCGACAGCCGAGGCGGCCAGCACGCCCGCGACTTCCTCGGACTGCCCGGGACGCCAGGCAAGCCAGCTTGGCAAGGCAAGCTCGTCTGTGACGACTTCGCCGGCTACAAGGCTTGCTTCGAGCTGGGCGTGACGGAGGTCGGCTGCATGGCGCACGCCCGGCGCAAGTTCCATGAGCTCTGGGCCAACCACGGCAGCCAGGTTGGCGAGCAGGCGCTGAAGTTCTTCGGCCAGCTCTACGAGGTTGAGCGAGCAGCGACCAACGCCGACAGCCGAGCCAGGCTTGAAGCCCGGCAAGCAGCTCGGCCTCTCGCTGATGCATTCCACCAGTGGTTGCGGCAGCAGCGCCAGCGCGTGCCGGATGGCTCAGCCACCGCCAGGGCCATCGACTACAGCCTCAAGCGCTGGGCAGCATTGACCCGCTACCTCGATGACGGGGACCTGCCCATCGACAACAACTGGGTGGAGAACCGCATCCGGCCCATTGCGCTGGGGCGGCAGAACTGGCTGTTCGCCGGCAGCTTGCGCGCGGGCAAAAGAGCTGCTGCGGTGATGAGCCTCATCCAATCGGCCAAGCTCAACGGGCTCGACCCCTATGCCTACCTGCGCGACGTGCTGCAGCGGCTGCCCACGCACCCCGCCAGCTGCATAGAGCAACTTCTGCCTCACCAGTGGCAGACTGTCTAGCTCGCGCCACCAACGCATAGGTACGTCTTATGGTCTTCCTTGCAATCACGCCCGCTGGCCTGGCTGATGTGCTTCGCACCGCCAAGGCCGATGAAGCCATCTGGTGCGGCAGCGACGCGATTACGGAGGCCGATTACGAGGCACTGGAACGCCCGAACGTCAGTCGGTTCATCTACGAGCTCGGAGACCGCGAACTGATTCCCGACGCCATCGGGACCATCGAAGAGCATCACCCCGGTCAAACCGTCTGGGTCGAAGCCGAATCGCAAAGCTAGGCAGAGGCGTTCCCCGGACGCTTACGAACAATCGGTCGTCGAGCTCAAGCCGGCTGCCGGCCGCCTGCAGGCCGGGCGGCAGCTTCAAGGTGGTTCCCGGCAGGAAGATCGTCGCCACGGTGAATCTTCAAGGTTGCCAGGAGGCGAACCTGCGATTCGCGATCAAGTGATGCTGCGCGGCACGTTGCCGAGCAAGCATGCGCGGTCACGGCGCACCTTTATCCGCCCTGGCCGTGAAACTGCTTGACTCTGTAGCGGCTACAGGGATTGGAATTCGGCCATGAACTGGCGCACGTCGCCGCCTGAAAGGATTTCCTGTGACCCATTTCTCTAAGCGCATCGCACCACATGTTGATCGTGCAATCGCCGCTGCCCGGCGTCTTGATGATGCAGGCCAGGCCGGAGCCAGCTTCGCCCATCTCGAGCGCGCCCATGTGCTGGGCCAGACGTCGACGTTCCACCACGTCAGGGTGCATGTGCTGATGCTGGTTTGGGCGGTGAAGCACCGCGTCTGGAAAGAGGCTCGAGGACAGGTGCTCCGCATCGTTGGTGCAGCAACAAAGACGGTCTTGGGTTGGGTTCCGAGCGGCAACACGGGTGGCGCCAACATCAGTCCGTTCAAGCCGCTGCCAATCGCGCCTGATCTGGCTCGCACCATTGAGGCTTCAGGTGGGGCAAGCCGTCGCTCGGTCTGATCCGGAAGCCGTGCCGGGCGCGCATCGCGCTTTGACTTGACTCTGTAGTCGCTTCATGGTCGACGATCGGCCAGTTGGAACTCTCGAAGTTGAATATGGACCGCCGCAAATTTTCTAAGGTTGCGATTGCCACCTTGCTCGCTTCACCGGTCGTTGCTCACGCGCAAGAGCGACCCGTTGCGGGCAAACACTATTCAAGCGTTTCTCCGCGCCAGCCTACGCGAGCCCCCAACCAGATCGAGGTGGTGGAGTTTTTTGCTTACAGCTGCGAGCACTGCTTCATGTTCGAGCCGGCGCTGGAGGCATGGCACAAGCGCCTGCCCGCTGGCGTCGTGCTCCGCCGCGTTCCCATCGCCTTCCGGGAATCATTTGCGACGCATCAGAAGCTGTTCTTTGCCATCGAACAGCTCGGCCTCGTCGACCAGCTTCACGGGAAGGTCTTCACGGCCATCCACATGGGCAAGCAGCGGCTCGACAAGCCCGAAGGCATTGCCGAGTTCGCGAAGAAGAACGGGGTCGAGCCTTCACGCTTGGTGGACGCCGCCAACTCATTCGCCGTTGCGGCGAAGGCCAAGCAGGCCAACGCGCTTGCCACAGGGTACGGCGTGCAGGGCACACCGTCGCTGGGTGTCGATGGACGGTGGCTCACCTCTGGCTCAATGACTGGATCGAACGAGCAGGCTTTGGCCGTCGCGGAGTTCTTGATCGGCGAGGCAAGGCGCGCTGCCAAGACCTGAGACCCCATGAGCTGGCTCGAGCGGCTGCCCGAGGCCAACCCGGCTCTATGGAAGTACATCCTCGGCACTTCGGCTGCGTTCATGGTCGCTGCCGTGGGCTTGCTCGCGTACTACTTTCACCAAGACAGCGTCAGGCGGCGACGTCGGCGGGAGGAACGGCGCGAACAGCGACGCCGCAGCCGGCATGGCAAGCGGTAGCGATCCCCGCCAGCTCAACGGCCATGAACTGACTTCAAATGCCCCCGCCGGCTCAGCGCCGAAGATTTCTTGGCCTCTTCTGCGAGGCCTGAGAGCACGCCGCACTGCTCGGCGGGACGATCTGAGCTGCATCGCAGCCTCAAGTCCTTGAGCTGCTGTTCGAGCGACTTCAGCTCCTTGATGCGCTTCGAGACGTGCTCGATGTGCTCCTCAAGGAGCGCATCGACGCCATTGCACGCCTCCTCTGGCTCGTCCTTGAACCGCAGAAGCACGCGTATTTCGTCGAGCGACATGTCCAAGCTACGGCAGTAGCGTATGAACTGAAGACGCTCGAGGTGGGCCATCTCATACAGCCGGAAGTTGCCCTGTGACCGAGCCGCCGCCTTCAGCAGCCCCTCGCGCTCATAGAAGCGGATGGTCTCAACGGCGGTTTCGGTCGCCGTGGCCAGTTCGCCGATCTTCATAGGAACCTGACGTAGTCGCTAAATGCGTTGACTCTAAACCCGCTTTAGGGTTTCTAATGATGGTAACGAGAATCATTACCATCATGAAGCTGACTTTCCTACGCCACGCTGCCCTTTGCCTTCTCCTCATTGGCCCGGTGACCGGTCACGCTGAAGTGCCTGAGCCAGCCGTGCGCCAGCTGTGGCAGCTAATCGATTACGTGGGTGTCGACTACAGCGGCGCCGTCAGCAATGGCACCGTGGTCAGCGCGGCGGAGTACGCCGAGATGGAAGAATTCGCCACCCGCGCACTGGAGCAAGCGAAGCAGTTGCCGGACGCCGCCGGCAAAGCCGAACTGCTCACAGCTGCGCAGCGGTTGCGGGAGGCAGTGGCACGCAAGGAGGACCCCAAGTCAGTGGCTGAGCTGGCCCGGCACGCAGCCAGCCTCCTGCTGGCGGCCTACCCGGTCCCCGTGGCACCCAGAAAGTTGCCGGAGATACGGCTGGGCCAGACGCTGTACCAAGCACAGTGCGCAAGCTGCCATGGAGCCGCGGGCAACGGCGACGGTCCTCTCGCGCCGAACCTCGACCCCAAGCCGATCGCCTTTACCGATCGCGAGCGGGCGGCCACACGAAGCCTGATGGCGCTGTATCAGGTGGTCAGCCAAGGCGTGCCCGGGACCTCGATGCCGGCGTTCACCGCGTTGTCTGACGATGATCGTTGGGCGCTGGCGTGGTACGTCGGGACGATGGCGAACGATGACGCTGCCCGTGAGCGCGGCGCGGCGCTGTGGCAGAGGGATGCGCGTGCCAAGACCCGGATGACGAATCTCGCGGAACTCACGACCCAGACGGAGGAAAGCCTGACGGCTTCTATGGGCGCCAACGATGCGCGGGACCTGATGGCCTACCTGCGAAGTGACAGCGCTGCGCTGGCAACTGCGAACGGCGGCGTGGCCCTGGCTCGCGCGAAGCTTCAGGAAAGCCTTGCAGCTGCCCGCGCGGGTAACTCGGCTGAGGCAACCCAGCTCGGCTTGTCGGCCTATCTGGACGGTTTCGAGCCACTGGAGCCCAAGCTGTCGGCGCGCAACAAGGCATTGATGACGGAGATCGAGTCGAGCATGTTGGCCTACCGGGCGGCGCTGGGCAACGGCCGGCTGGCCGAGGCAGAAGCCGCAGCAACGCGGCTTGACGGTCTCTTCAGCCAGGCTGAGAAGGAACTGGAAGCCGGCGCATCGGACGCTTCGACGACGTTCGTCGGCGCCCTCACCATCTTGCTTCGCGAAGGTGTCGAGGCGCTGCTGATCGTCGTCGGCATGATTGCGTTCCTGCGCAAGGCTGGCCGAACGGAGGTGCTCCCGCATGTGCATGCGGGGTGGGTGTCGGCGCTGGCGGCTGGCGGCCTGACGTGGGCCGTCGCCACCTACGTCGTCGGCATCTCCGGCGCCAGCCGCGAAGTCACGGAAGGCTTGTCATCGCTTTTCGCTGCGGTGGTGTTGCTGGCGGTCGGTCTGTGGATGCATCAGAAGAGCAGCGCCGGGCGATGGCAGGCCTACCTCAAGGAGAAGATGTCGTTGGCGATGTCGCGCAGCTCGGCCTGGGCGTTGTTTGGCCTGTCGTTCATCGCGGTGTACCGCGAGGTGTTCGAGACGGTGCTGTTCTTCTCGGCACTCGCGGTAGACGGCCACGAGGGCGCTTTGCTGGGCGGCCTGGCGTGCGGGGTCGCTGCGCTGGCAGTGATCGCTTGGCTGCTGCTGCGCACCAGCGCTCGTATGCCCATCGGCAAGTTCTTCGCGGTCAGCTCCATCGCCGTGGCTGTCATCGCCGTGATCCTGGCCGGCAAGGGCATGAGTGGTTTGCAGGAGGCGGGCTGGGTGTCAGCCAACCCGATCCCCTGGCCCCACGTTCAGGTGTTGGGGATCTACCCCACTGCCGAGACCGCAATCGCGCAGGTGGTCGTGTTGCTCATCGCCCTCGCCGGGTTCAGCATCAACGCGGTGCAAGCCCGACGGTCTGCTGCTTGAACTGGGACGCATGCGGCGCGCCCCTTCAGGTCAACAAATCACGCCCGATCAGGTAGATCGCCCAGGCGAAGGCGGCCGCTGTCGGGAGGGCGGTCGTCGCCATGCCGAAGCTCCGTGCACCCGCGCCCTTCGGATATCCCTGCAAGAAGGCAATGCGGCCAATGCCAAACAGCAACACCGCCGCCGGAATAAAAAACAGTGAGGCACCGGACACCAGGGTGGCAAGCGCCAGGTGTGCTCCTACGGCAAGGACGACCTGCTCCAGGGTGTTCTGGAGAAACGCCACCTTGATGGCGAGCGCAGGACTGGGAGCTGAGAAGGCCGAACCCCGATTGTCGTCAGCTGAACGGTACCGTCCCGACGACACCATGCGGACGGCGACCAGCAGCCAGACCAACACCAAAAGGTCGGCTTGGACTGCAAAGGCGATGCGTTCGGCCAGCGCCTCGGGCGGCTGGAAGAACCGTGGCAGCAACCAGCAGGACGCTGTGAGCACCGCCGCGCACAGCAAGGCAGACCATGCGGCACTCCGCAGGATGCGTCGCTGCTCGGCGACCAGGTCGACCTCACCCGACAGCGTCACCCTGTTGCGAACGGTCTTTGACATCGAGGGCTCCTGGCCAATAGCTTATCGGTGGGCGGACGGTGTCAGTGCACACGATGTGGGCGCTGCGCAGCGGTGCCGGGGGTACCCCGAACGTGGCGACGAAGGTGCGGCTGAGGTGGGCGCTGTCCGCGAAGCCGGCGAGATGCGCCGCCTCGGTGAGCGTGGCGCCGGTTGCAAGGGTGCGCACGGCACGCTGCAGGCGCAGCCACCGGACGAACGCCCGAAACGACAAACCGGACGCCTCCCGAAACCAATGCATGAAGTGCGAGCGCGAGAGCCCAGCGGCGGCAGCCGCGTCCTCGACACGTACCGGGGCCTCCAGCGCTTGCTCAAGCCATTCAAGTACCGCCGGCCAGCGCCCGGACTCCATTGGGAGGGGTCGCTCGTCTGGCGCTCCTGATGGGGGCTTCTCAAGCCAGTCCATCAATTCGCCTTCCAGGGCGGTCGCCTGGGTGGCGGTCAAGGCTCTCACATGAGGCTTTGAACACAACGACGCGTCACCGGTCAGCAGGTTTGTGTCGACGAACAGCATGCGAACGGGCTGTGCGGCCAGGATACGGTGCGGCACGCCGGCGGGCAGAACATGGCCAGGCGCATCCAGCGTGCCCCAGGCACCTTCGAGTTTCACGGTCCCCGTCGGGCACCACGCCAACTGGGCAGCCTGGTGCCGATGGGGGCGCCCAGGCAAGACGGGCCCCACGTAGACAGCCCATCCCCGGCCGATGCTCAACAGCGGGCGGTCGAAAAGCGCCCCAGCATCAGGCATCCGTCTGTCGAGCTGGCTTCCTGCGGAAAAGCTCGAACGTCACCAGAAGTGCCGCGCCTGCCGTGATGCCGATGTCCGCGATGTTGAAAGCCGGCCAGTGATGCGGACCCCAATGCAGGTCGATCCAATCGACGACGGCGCCCCGGCCGATACGGTCGAACATGTTGGCCAACGCGCCTCCCAGGATCAATCCAAAGCTGATCCGCTCAGCGTTCGAGGTGGACGCACGCCGGAGCATGACGAAGAGGAACGTCGAAGCCGCCAGCGCGATGGCGATGAAGAAGTAGCGTTGCCAGCCGCCCTCGTTGTGCAGGAAGCTGAAGGCGGCGCCGCGGTTCAGCACATGCACAATGTTCAGCACGGGCGCCAGTTGATGCGTCGCCCCGAAGTCCACCGTCGCGACGATGGCCGCCTTCGTCGCCAGATCCGCGCCGAGAACTGTCGCAGCCAGCACAAAGCCCTGCCGAGCGCCGCGGTCAGGCTCCATGGCTTCGATCCTCTGGCTTGGAACTGCGCAGGAGCCGCAGCCCATTGAACACGACCACCAGACTCGCGCCCATGTCGGCAAGGATGGCCAACCAGAGGCTCGCATGGCCGGTGAAGGCCAGCACCATGAAAATGACTTTGGTCCCGATCGCGAAGGCAATGTTGGCCTTGAGCACGCCGCCCACGCGGCGCGACAAGGCAATGAATTCGGGCAGCTTGCGCAAGTCGTCCTGCATCAGCGCGACGTCGGCCGTCTCGATGGCGGTGTCGGTGCCGGCCGCGCCCATCGCAAAGCCGATGTTCGACTTCGCGAGGGCCGGTGCGTCGTTGACACCATCCCCCACCATCCCGACGGGACCCTGGGCCGCAAGCTTCTCGATCGCCTCCAGCTTGTCCTGGGGAAGCAGATCGCCGCGCGCGTCGGTGATGCCCACCAGCGCAGCCACGGCCGCGGCGGTCTTGCTGTTGTCGCCCGTCAACATCACCGGCTCCACGCCAAGTCGCTTGAGCGAGGCGACTGCCTCCATGCTGCTGTCACGCACCGTGTCGGCCACGGCCAGCACCGCGAGCGCGACCTTGTCAGTCGACAGCACCACGGCAGTTTTTGCCTGGGCTTCCAGCTGTTCAAGCTGAGCCTTGACTGCCTCTGAAGCGACGCCCAACTCCGTGGCCAGGCGCTGGTTGCCGATGTAGTAAGTCTGGCCAGCAATATCGCCTTTGACGCCGCGGCCTGCCAACGCCTCGAAGTTCTGGACATCGGCGTGCGGCTGATCTCCATAGGCTCGCACGATGGCCGTGGCCACGGGGTGCTCCGACAAGGCGTCGATGCTGGCGGCAATGTGGAGCGCCTGCGCGGGCGACAGTTCACCGATGGGCAAGTTGTCCGTCAACGCGGGGCGGCCATGCGTGAGCGTCCCGGTCTTGTCCAACGCCACCGCCCGCAGCAGGCGCCCCTGCTCAAGGTACAGGCCACCCTTGACCAGGATGCCTCTGCGAGCCGCTGCAGCGAGGCCGCTCACGACCGTGACCGGCGTCGAGATCACCAAGGCGCACGGGCATGCGATGACCAGCATGACCAGCGCCTTGTAGGCCCAGTCGAACCAGACACCGCCAAAGAACAGAGGCGGAATCACGGCGATGCCCACGGCCAGCGCGAATACCACCGGCGTGTAGATGCTTGCAAACTGATCCACGAAACGCTGGGTGGGCGCGCGCTGTCCCTGCGCCTCCTGCACCGACCGCGCGATGCGATCCAGCGTGGTGTTGCCCTTGCGTGAACGCACTTCGAACTCGAGCGTGCCGCGTTCGTTGATCGTGCCTGCGAAGACGGTGTCGCCGACCTGCTTGGCCACGGGCATGCTCTCGCCCGTGATCGGAGCCTGGTTGACGGCGGACGATCCGGATTGGACGACGCCGTCCAGCGCGATGCGCTCGCCCGGGCGCACCCGCACCAGGGCGCCCAACTCGACGGTCTCGGCCTTGACCTCTTCCCAGCGGCCATCCGGCTGCTTGACCAGGGCCGTTTCTGGCGCCAGTTCCATCAAGCTGCGGATCGCATTGCGAGCGCGATCAAGGCTGAGCGCTTCGATCATCTCGGCGATGGCGAACAGCCAGATCACCACGGCAGCTTCCGGCCACTGTCCGATGAGCGCTGCGCCGATCACGGCGATCGTCATCAGCAAGTTCATGTTCAAGGACAGCGTCCGCAGCGCGATCCATCCCTTCTTGAGGGTCTCGACGCCCCCTAAGGCGATGGCCGCCAACGAGGCGCCGACCACGGGCAAGGAGGTCTCACCGAGGCCGGCGAATGCCATGGCCTCAGCCCCGAGCGCAAGGACGCCGGCGGCTCCCATCTTCAGCCACTGCGTCTTCGAGATGCCAGATCCGAACTCGCGGGTAACGGGTGGCGCCGGCTGGCTGCTGTCTTGCAGGACGGGCGACATGCCCAGCCGGCCGATGGCCGCCGTGACTGGCGCCAGGTCGTCCAGCGTATGGGCAACGGTCAGCTTGCGGCTCAGGAGGTCGAACTGCAGGGCAGTCACGCCTGGCAGGCCTTCCAAGGCCTTGCGAAGCAGTGCCTCCTCGGTGGGGCAGTCCATTTTTTCAATCAGGTAGATGGCCTGGCCCTTTGGACTCGCGCCGGCCTCCCGCTCGACGGTGGCTTTCATGCCGATGTCGCGCAATGCGTCCAGCACCGGCGCGGGGTCGCCCAGGCGGTGCTGAACGGCCAGCCGGCGGTTGATGAGGTCGAAGTCGAGTTGGTCGACGCCCTCCACGCGGCCCAGGCGCTTGCGGATCAGCGCTTCCTCGGTGGGGCAGTCCATGTTCGTGATGACGAACTGGGTCGTGTTGCCGGTGGCGGACCGAGATAGCGTCGTTGTCGACGTGCCGCACGGGCAACAAGCGGATATCGCATTGTCAGGTGGCGGCACTTTGGCGACCGGCGTTGCGGCAGGTGCAACCACCGCCCCGGCCAGGCGGGCATCCATGCCGATCTCGCGAAGCTGCGTGAGGATCGACTCAGACGAAGGCAGGGTGTGAGACACCTCAAGCCGTCGTGTTGGGAAGTCGAAAGACAACCCTTTCACGCCGTCGAGCCCTTCGAGCCTGGCCCGGATCGCCTTTTCCTCGTCGCGGCAATCCATGTTCGAGACGGTGAACGCCGCAGTCGATGTGGCGATACGAGCGGCACCGCAACTGGATGCGCATGGAGCGCCGCAAGACGATGACGTATCGGCATTGGGACTGACCTCCAAAATCGCTTTCATGCCGATGCCCGTCAAAGCGTCGAGCAGCGGCTGAACCGTGGCGAGGGTGTGCACGACAGTGAGGCGACGCTGCGGCAGATCGAACGCCAAGGACTCGACGCCAGGGATCTCGGCGAGCCGTGCACGGATCGCTGCCTCCTCGTTGCGGCAATCCATGTTCGGAATCTTGAAGGAGGTGGCGCTGCCGGCCGAGCTGGCGCCAGGGAGCTGTTTTTGAGTTGTCATGGTGCGTCCGTTGATCTGCCGTGATTGCACACCCTGTAGCGAGTAGAGAGTCAAGGCGTCTATTTTTCGTCGTCTTGATCCGCAGCTTCTGAAGCTTCCGACAGGATCTCCCTGCCGCCGTTGGCGGCGATGCCGCAGACGACCAGTCCGAGTACCAGGTCGGGCACGTTCGAGCCCCACCACATGACCAGTGCGCCGGACAGCACGATGGCCAGGTTCACGATCGAATCGTTGCTGGTGAAGATGGCCGACGCCTTGAAGTTCACATCCTCGCCGCGGTGCCGCTTGAGGAGGCGCAGGCACACCAGGTTGAGCGCTGCGTTGACGGCCGCCATGGCCATCATGGCCGGGCCGAGCGGCGGTTCGCCACCAAAGAACCGGCGCAACACCTCGACCAGCAGGAGCACCGCCAAGCCGATCAGCAGCCAGCCCGAAAGCCGGGCCGCACGAACCTTGATCGTTGCCGAGCGACCAACGGCGTACAGGCTGACGCCGTAGACGCTGGCATCGGCAAGGTTGTCGAGCGCGGCGGCGATCACCGCCGTGGAGGACGCCATCAAGCCGACCGTGACGCCGGCGATGCACTGGCCAAGATTGATGAGCAGCACCTTCCACAAGATGCTGCGGTCGGCCGCTTTGTTCCCATCCAGACCTGAGCCTTCGTCGTCGGCTTGCTTCTCGGTCATCGCAGTCCTTTCCGTGCTGCAGGCGATTTCACAACCTGTAGTCGGTGGAGTGTCAAGCGCAACGCAACAGCTCGTTTGTTCAAGCCGAACGCAGACCGCGTGACGAGACTGCTCGCAACCAAAAGGCAGGAGATGAAATGAAACGACTCGTCAGGTTTGGCGCCTATCCCCTGGCCATGGCACTGGTGATTGCGGGCGTGGCGTGGACCGGCCAGCAGAACTATCCGCTGGCATGGCTGGCTGTCTTGGCTGCGTCGGGCATGGCCGCAGTCGCAATCTTCGAGCGGCTTTTGCCGTTCGAACGGCGGTGGCAGCGCGCGGACTGTGACTTTCCAGCAGACGTCGCCCACGCGATCGTCAACTTGCTGGTCATGCACGGGGCGATCTTGGGCTTCGTCGTGATGCGCGGCCAGCTTGGGTGGAGCGGGCTGTGGTGGCCGTCGGACTGGCCGTTCCTGGCACAGGTTTTTCTGGCGGGCTTGCCGCTTGACCTGTCCCTTTACGCCGTGCACCGCCTGAGCCACCGGCACGGCTTGCTGTGGCGCTTGCACAGCATCCATCATTCGTCGCGCCGCCTGTACTGGCTCAACGGTGAACGCCGGCACCCTCTGCATGCCGCAATCATGGCTGGTCCGGGGCTCCTGATCCTTGGGATCCTGGGCGCGCCGGCAGAAGTTGTCGGCGGGTGGTTTGTCGTCCTTGCCGTCCACCTGGCGTTCCAGCACGCGAACCTTGACTACCGCGTGGGTGCACTGCGCTACCTGGTCGCAGTGGCGGAGGTACATCGCTGGCATCACCGCGAGCGCTTCGAGGATGCGCAGGTCAACTTCGGCGAGTTCTGGCTGGTTTGGGATCACCTGTTTGGCACCTTTCACCGACCCACGCCACCGCTTGGACCGGTTGGCATCGGGGGCAATCCCGTGCCGGTGAGCTACACCGCCCAGTTGGCTTTCCCGTTCAGGAGAACCGGACACCAAGCTGTGGAATGAACCCGCCCGCACAAGCCTTGCAAAAGACCGCGCGCTGCCGCGTTTCATTCCAGCGGACATCAGCCGCGGCGGCATGTCCGTCATCATGTTTTGGCCGCAGAGCCGTGCCTAGGCGCTTGCGACGACGCCGGCGGTCGCGGTGCGGGGGCTGTCCGCGGCTGCGTCTTACGCTTGGTGGCCGACGCCGCTGAGAACTGCTGATGTCTATGATTTGCGACCTGAGCTAAAACTGCATTGCTCCGGCTCTACCCTCATGCATGACTTCTGCGCACACGACATACGACGGCTGGCCCTGACGAAGGAAGGGGAGCACCAGTGAATGGCCCAGGCGCCATCCAGGACTACGTCCTTGCCGCGGATCGCGAAAACACGGTCCGCAGCTATGCCAATGCCATCAAGCATTTCGAGACGACCTGGAAAGGCTTGCTGCCGGCGACCAGTGACAGCGTCGCCCGCTATTTGGCCGAACACGCCACGACGCTGAGCATCAGCACGCTGCGCCAGCGCCTGGCCGCGTTGTCCCGGTGGCATGCCGACCATGGCTTCCCCGATCCCACGCGGTCCGCATTGGTCCAGCGGGTCTTCAAGGGGGTGAGGGTCAAGCACGCCACGGCCCAGAAGCGAGCCAAGCCCCTGGAGCTAGAGATTCTGGAGCAAGTGTCAGACTGGCTATCGGCGGCACAAGCCACGGCCGGCAAGCTCGGCCGCAAGACCGAGGTGCTGCGCCGCACGCGCGACCGTTCGTTGTTGTTGCTCGGCTTCTGGCGAGCATTTCGCGCCGATGAGCTCACCAGCATGCGCATCGAGGAGGTCGAGGCACGGCGCGGTGTCGGATGGACCTGGCGACCACGGCGCACCAAGACGGTGGCGGAAGGAGAAGACCGCGAGTTCGCGTGCCCAGCCTTGTCTCGGCTTTGCCCGGTTGATGCGTACGTGGACTGGATCCAAGCCAGTGGATTGAAATCGGGCCCTGTGTTCCCGGCTATCGACATGTGGGGCAACGTCTCGGACAGTGCCATGCAACCTCAAGCCGTGATCCCGTTGCTGCGCAGGATCCTGCAGGACGCCGGCGTCGATGCGGCCAGCTCGTATTCGAGCCACTCGATGCGGCGTGGCTTCGCAAACTGGGCCACGTCCAGTGGCTGGGACGTGAAGGAACTGATGGCGCACGTCGGCTGGCGCGACGTCGGCACGGCGGTGCGCTACATCGACGCGTCCCAGGATCGATTTAAGGCCAAGTTCGAGCAGGGCCTTGCGAAGTCTGCGCCGGAGCCCGCAGCCACAACAGCGCCGGCGGCCCCGTCGCCCGCACCGGTCGCCGTCATTCACCTGCGGATGCTCCTGACCAAGCCGGGCGGCTCACGCAAGGGCACGGAGCGCGCCCAGCAGCAGATCCAAGCAATGCACCTGAACAAGTACGGGGTGCGGCCGATCGACCAGGACGGTAGGCGTTTTGAACTTCGAGTGCCTTTCCAGGACCGCGAAGCCTTGGACGACACTCTCTTGGAGCTCTTGGACGAGCTTTTTCGCACTGCCAGCAGCTGCAGTTGCGTCCTTGAGGCGTCATTGCACGAACCTGCGACCGACGCGACCTGGGACTGATCCCGGTGACCGTCCCGGATCCAAAACAAAAGGCTTGTCAAAGTGATCGTTCTGAACACCGCAAAAGAGCTGGTACGGCTGGAGTCATGGGACGACATTGAAGGCCGTCCCGGCTATTCAGATGAGCTGGATCCGTCTCAACACAAGCTGAGTTCAATCATCGGCCAGTACGCCTTTCAGGCGCAGATCCGCTGCGGCTTGTCGAACTGCCACACACCGCACAACCGTGGCTATCTGGTCGTCACCCAGTCAGGGCGCGAGACCAACATCGGCAAGGACTGCGGGAAGCGCTACTTCGGTGTCGATTTCGAGAACCTCGCGGTTCGGTTCGACCGAGACATGCGCGAGAAGCTGGCCCGCGAGAACGTGGGGAACTTCCTGCTGCGACTCGACGAGACGCAGCAGCGACTGAAGGACGTCCTTGATGGTGATCGAGCCGGCGCGTGGGTCTACAAGACGTCACGACCGCTGTTGGAGTCTGCCCGAGGAGTGCCGAGCGACATCGTGCGCGCTGTTGCCGCCATGCTCAAGAACGGCCAGTCGCTCCTGACGAAGGACCGCCCAGCGACCGAGCGGGAAACGCAGATTGCCGAGGCCGGCGGCAATCGGGTAAAGCGACCGCACATGATCACGGAGCCGATCGCGGAGATCCGGGGGTTGGAAGCACTGCGCGAAGAGAACAACCTGCGCAAGCTGTTGATGGTCGACCTGGACACCAATCTGAAGGCTCTGGAGGGATCGGACGTCGACACGATGCAGCCCGCGGATGTCATGCGTTGGTCCAAGTGGGTCAATTCGGTCGATGCCGGCTTCGACCGAGCTGAAGCAGCCATTCGATCAGGCCATGAGTTGCTGACTGTCGAAAATTTGCGCCCGTTCGAGGAGATCCTCAAAGAGCCAGCAGACCGACAGCGGTTCAACGCGTTCTTAAAAGGCCTCGGCTGATGACCTCCCGGCCGGCCGCTTAGGCAGCGGCGTGGGCTCGCCTCTTCGGCTGCTTGGCCAACAAGGTGTCCGCAAAGGGGTCGAAGTTGAACGAGATGATCCCCCGAAAGTTGATGTGCTCGAAGTGCACGGGCCCCATGCGGCGGATCCAGGCGTCCTCGGTCGGCTCCTTCCTCGCGCGCCACGTGTCGACTACCTCCTGCATCTTCATGGTGTTCCAGGCGATGACGACGTTGGTGAGCAGCGTGTGGGCGCCGGAGATGGCCATCAGCTCATCGCTGCGGCGGGCGCGCGTGACGCCGATGCGACCGTGGTAGACGGCCCGCGCGAGGAAGTGAACTGACTCGCCACGGTTCAGCAAGGCATGCATCTCGCGCCGAAACTCTGGGTTGGTGAAGTAGTCGCACAGAAAGATGGTGCGCAGCAGTTTGCCGAGCTCGTCGGCGGCCGCATGCACCGGGTCGCCTTTGGCCGCGCTGCCGAGCCGCGAGAGCGCCTCTCGGGCCGTCAGCTTGCCTTGGCGGATGGAGGCGATCAGCCGCAGCAGTCCGTCCCAACCCTCACGGATCTTTTTCAACGACACCTTGCCGACGTTCAGCCGTTCCAGGTCCTCGGGCACCTGGGTGCCCCAAGGCAAATAGATCTTGCGCTCGGACAAGCGCTGCAACCGCACGCACAGGTCGAAGCCAAGCAGCTTGGAGATCGACATCGCTGCATTGGTATAGCCATGGGTGTCCACCGCCAGCAGCTGTAGTCGGATCTGATCCTCACGGCGAGAGACGTTGTACGCCTCGGCGCCGTGGACGGCGCTGCCGGCCTGGCGGTCGTTGAGGACGATGGGCTGGTCGTAGAAGAGGCTCCACGTGTCGCTCATGTGGACGTAGATGCCGATGCCGTGCGTCTTGCGGCGATGCTCGACCCGCGCGCTGTGCAGGTGGCGGGATGTATCCAAGGTCATCGCGTCCGCCGAGGCCTTCTCGCCGCTTCCCCACAGCGAAGCGATGGGGAAGGACTGCTGGAACTCGACGACTCGGTTGTTCGCGTCCCGCAGCCGGCCACGAGCCTCCATCGCTCGCATGGCCGCCGTGATCTGGGGCACCTGCAGGCCCGGGATCATGGCGCACACGCCCTTGGCCGTGTTCTCGGTGCCATGCGCAAACAACGCGCCGTACAGCGCCTTGAGTTCGTCCAAGGTCTTGGCCTGGCGGCCCAGCAGCACCTCGCTCAGCCCGGTTCTTGCGTCCACCTCGACCAGCATTTCGGCGAACTGCTGGTCGCCAATCTGCTGGAACATGGTGTCACGCGTCCGCGAAACTTCCGGCTCGACCTCCAGCGCCTGGATGGGATCGATGTGCATCTCGCCCTTGTTGTCGACGGTGACGATGCCATTCCTTATCGACTCGCCAAGCTGCTTGATGCATTCATTCAGGCGGGTGAGAACGCGCTCCAGGTACTTGTCCGGGTCGTCGGTCAAGCTCAGCGCCCGGATCAGGGATTTGGAGTTTTCTTCCCATTCCTTGGGCGGGATCAGTTGCTGCTCCTTGCTCTGGTGCTTGGTGCTATGGGCGATCCAGAGGTTGCCGGCGTTGACGCCTTTGCGGATGGAATTCATCGCGCATGCCCTGAGGGCGGCCAGTGCCTTCTTGCGATCGGGGTCCGCCAGCAGGTTGTGCCACGAAGGATCGGCCATCGACAGGTCGAAGTCGTCGGGCAGGGTGGTAGCGCCGCGCTCGTTGAGAGACTTCAGCATTTGGAGCTGCTGCATCGCCTTCTCGTCGTCGGCGCCGCGGATGTCCAGGATGGACAGCGAGTTCAACAGCGCGGTGACGCGCGGCGCATCGTCGTTCACGAGGGATTCGCGGATCAGCGACGCCCGTGTGCCGGAGAAATCCGGCTCATCCGTCGGCATCAACTCCCGCAGGGCGGCGACGATCTCCTTGTCCTTGAGCTGGCCGTCGTAGAGGATGGACTTGACCTTCACACGTTCGGCACGAAGGTCGACGGCCGTGCCGGCTTGCTTTTGCATCACTCGGCCGGAGGCCTTGCGATTGAGGTCGACGGCGCAGCGGCCACCAACATCGGTGGCCATGTCGTTCAGGTCGAGCAGCGTGACGTAGATGAAAGCGCACAGCTGCAAGGCCTGTTGCTGTTCACTGAGACGCTTGGTGTCGGACGGCGCGCGAGCGACCACCTCCTGGCTATAGGCCCTTAGCCGCGCCAGTGGCACACCGTCGAGCTTCCACTGTTCGGTGTCCCATTTCTTGACGCACTGGATCTTCTCGATGATCTCTTTGAGGGTGGCGCGGCCGTGCTTGCCAGGCGAGGTGCGCAGCCATTCGAGGATGGTGACGCTGCCGGGGCCGGGTCGCTTGGCAAACAGCTCCCGTATCGCGGCGCTGCGATTGGCGGCCGGCACGCCAGTCAGCACGGCTTGGATCGCTGCGGCTTCATGGGCTGCGAAGGCCTCGCGCGCAAGGTCTCGGATCACGCGGTCGCTGGGCAAGACTCGCCGCTTCTCGTAGAGCCACATCTCGCCTTGCTTGACCAGGTCGTCGACTGAGATGGCGGTGGCCGACAGTCGGTGCAGCGAGTCGAGCAGGGTGGCCTTGACGTCGTCGTCGACGAGGTGGAAGCCAGCGCGAGTTCTTGCCCATTCCTTGTGCTGGCCGCTGGTGTGAGCGTCCTTGTACAAGGAAGCGAGTGAGGCGATGTCCGTCGCCCGCATGCCCATGGCTGAGGTCATGTAGGCGAGAAGCGCCTTCGGGATGCCGGTCAGCGCATCAGGGGCGCGGCCTGTGGCTCGCAGCACCACCAGCTGGTAGGCGGCGCCGATGCGGGCGTTGCCCCGGAACCCGTCTTTAAGTTCGAGGAGATCGTCAGCGCTCAGGCCAAACGACTCTTCAACGTCGCGCGCAGACAGAGTCTTGGGAAGAACATCCCGGCCGACGAACCGCAAGTGGAAACTGGGCAAACGCGTCTCCTCACGGCCCGGGCGTTGTCAGGCCTGGCGCAGGAGACTACCTAACGCGTTTGTCACGCCCGAGACGGGAAACAATTACGGGAATACCCGCAGCCCTTAACCCCAGTCTGTGCACCTAAACCGAGATCACCCCTCCCGCCCGCACAAAGGATCGAATGAAAACTCTTGCCAACCCTGGCCGGCGCCAACTGGCTTCGATCTGTCTGGCCTTTTGCACGCTGCCCGCCGCATTCGCCGCCCAGGCCCAGACGGCCGCCCCGCCGGCGCTGGAACTGGTGGTGCTGGGCTCGGGCGGCCCGGGTGCCACCGGCCGTGCGGGTTCGGCCTATGCCGTGTTGGTGGATGGCGTGGCGCGTGTCTTCGTCGACGCCGGCCCGGGATCTTTCGTGCGCCTGGGTGAAGCCAAGCTGGCGCTGGGTCGGGCCGACATCGTGCTGCTGACGCACCTTCATGTGGACCATGCCGGTGGACTGCCAGGCCTCTTCAAGGCCCGTGCGGTGTCCAACCGCGGGCCGGTCGATTTCAAGATCTTCGGGCCGGCAGGGCGGCGTGCGCTCGATGCCGACGATGCCGACTTCCCGGCCACCAGCCGCTTCATCGACCTCTTGTTCGGCAAGCAGGGCGCCTTCGGCTACCTGAAGGACTTCTCGGCGCCGCTGCGCTTTCAAGTGAACGACATCGACGCACCCGCCACGGCGTCAGCCCTGCCCGAAGTGCACACGGTGTTCGATGAGGGCGGCCTGCGCATCAGCGCCGTGGCCGGCCACCACCGCGACGCACCGGCAGTGGTCTACCGCATCGACCACGCCGGCAAGAGCATCACCTTCAGCGGCGACATCGACGCCAGCGGGCTGGCGGGTCTGCGGCGAATCGCCCAAGGCACCAGCCTGCTGGTCTTCAACAGCGTGGTGCTCGACCCACCCGGCTCGCCCGACGTGCTGTACACCTTGCACACGCCACCCAAGGCCATCGGCGAAGTGGCCGATGCGGTGCGCGCCGGCCAGCTGCTGCTGAGCCACCTGTCACCTGCGCTCGACGCGCAGCGTGATGCCGTCAAGGCGTCGATTGCCGCGCACTACGCCGGCGGGGTGGTGTTTGCGCAAGACGGTCAGCGGCTGGCGCCCTGAGGCGCGCAGCCGCCGGCGATAGTGCCGGTACCAGCCCCCAGTTCGACGCCCGTGCCCACCGACCCCACGAAGGTGATCACGCGAGCCATGCCGTCGGGCCGCAGGAACACGGCGGCGTCGAACTTCATGCGCTGGCCGCCCGATGGGCTGCCGCTCACGAAACCTTCGGTGCCGACACCGCGGTCCAGGCCCCGCAAGTAGAAGGCGCCCGCCGTGGTGCCGAGGGCGTCGGCAAAGGTGCCCGAGAAGCTGAAGGTGTCGCTGGCCGGGTCGTAGCCGGCGAACGCGCTCGCCACATCCACGTCGCCGTTCTGCGGACCGATGTACGTGGGCAGTAGGTCGCCAATGGGGTCGGTGATGCCTTGCGCCAGCGCACCGGTCGCGGCGGTGAACAAGCTGGCCAGCAGCAGGAAGGTCAGGGTTCGCTTCATCGGAGCAATTGGTGGAGCGTGTCGGGCGGGTCAACTGCCGATGGCGTGACAGAAAAAGTTTTTGCGTGGACCGGAATAGACCGCCTGCCGGCGCCGTCTGCCCATGTGTCGGGACCTCATGGACCCTTCATCCACCACCGACCACCCCTCACTTCACATCAAGCCTTCAACGGAGCCCTCCATGTTCAAGACATTCGCCTTTGCCGCCACCGCCCTGACGCTTGCCGCTGGCAGCGCCTTCGCCGCCCCTTCCGACGACGCCCGCACGCACTTCCAGGCCATCGCTTCGGGCGACACCCAGATCGTGATGCGCGCCTACGCCGACCAGGCCCAGCTGAACTGGGTCGGCGGCCCGCTGGACGGCACCTACGCCACCACCGACGCCATCCGCGGCACCTGGGAAAAGTTCGGCAAGGCCGTCGGCCCGCTGAAGCTCACCATCGGCTCCATCGAAGAATCGGCCAACCCCAAGGGCTCGACGGTCTCCGCCAACGTCGTCTTCGAAGGCAAGCAGCCGATCAAGGTGCGTTACGTGCTGACCTACCGCGAAGGCAAGATCGTCAGCGAAACGTGGCAGATCGACCCCAAGCTGAACGTCGCCCTGGCAGCCACGGCCGAAACCGCCGGCAAGACCGCGACCTACTGATCCACCAGCGCCGCGCCGCACCGGGCCAGACCGGGGGCGGTGCGCACCTGCGTCGTTCGGGTTCATTCCCCGCAGTTGACAACGGAATACCCGCAAGCGCCCGTGCGTCTACCCGTTTGCAGTGGTCGAGCCACTGCTCACCCATCCCCCCAGGAGTTCCCCATGCGACACCCGCTTTCCAAATTTTCGGCTGTGCTGATGCACGCTGCTCTCGCGGCCGCGGCAGGCCTTGCTTCACTGCCCGGCCACGCCGCAGACGGCGCTGAATCCCTGACCTACACCAACATCACCAAGATACGCGACGGCATGGGCGCACGCGGCGACCTCGCACCGATCGCACGCATCGTCTCGCCGCTGGCGGATTCGCAGATCGTGCCGGGCGAAGGCCGCATTGGCGCAGGCAGCGTGAATGGCACCGGCTTCGTGTTGAACATCGAGGTCGTCACGCGCGACGCGACACCGATCGCCGCGAAAGAGTCGCTCAACATCAGAAACACCGCGCTGCTCGGCCAGATCAACCCGAACATTCCGGGCCTCTATGTCTTCCTCGACACCGACCTCGTCAAGCCCGACGGTGGCGTGATCCCGAAGAACACCAACCTGGCGAACCTCTTCAACATCCTGGGCACTGACGACACGCCGGGCGCGGGCGTGACGCTGTGGCTGGGCTGGCACGTGCTTGAATCGCTGCCGCTCGACACGAGCCGCTTCAACATCACCACCGCCGTGGTCGACACCGCCGGTCGGATCGGATTCGACCGGGTCTCGATGGCGGTGCTGCGCGGCGGTATCACATCGGGGCAGGCACTGACGCCCCTTCCGATCGATGTGTTCGATGACGGCATCGACGACGCGGACGGACCGGAGGTGACGATGATCGCGCCCCGCGTGCCGTCGCGTGTGTCACCTGGGCCGCAAACCGGCAATCCGACGCCGCCTGCGAATGCCTCGCTGTTCTTCATTCAAGTGGCGGCGCTGGACCGCTCGCGTCACGGCATCGGCGTCAGCGAAAACGGCCAAGGCACGGCGGCCCGCTCGGTGTTGGGAACCATCCTGGATGGCAGCCAGATCCAGAACCCGATCACGCACCCCAGCAACGGCACGAACCGCAATTTCCCGGGTCTGAACGTGACCTTCGACGTGCCCTTGCGTCAGCCCAACGGCAACGTGGTGCCGGCGGGCTCGAACCTGGCGCCGATCTTCAACGTTGCCGGCAGCGAGCTGGACGCTGACGGCTATGTCGTGACGACGGCCGATTGGGTGGTGGGGGGATCGCTCCTGATGCCTGCGGGCAAGCGTTCGGTCACGATCACCGCCCGGGTCACCGACAACGCCAACCGCACCCGCAGCGTCAGCCACGTCGTGGGCATCAGCCCGGTCGAGAACGGCCAAACCCTGACGCCCGCACCCTGAGAACGAGGCCGCGCGGCTCCGACCATGGAGCCGCGCTGGACGCACAGGGCAGCGGCAGCCTGCCACCCTGCACAACCAACACCCCATCTTTTTTCACGCCTGCGGAATAAAAGGCCCGAGCGTGCCGTCTGCCCCGATGTGAGCAACATCTCACCCACGCTGCCCGATCCGCCACCACTTCCACGGAGCTTCCCATGTTCAAAACCCTCGCCATCGCCGCATCTGCGGTAACGTTTCTGGTCACTGCCGGCTGTGCCAACATGGTCGAGCCGCCTGCCAAGGCGCCCGCCATGTTGTCTGGTGGCGCGCTCGTCACACCCGCTGGCATGACCCTCTACACCTTCGACCAGGACGTGGCGAACAGCGGCAAGAGCGCCTGCAACGGCGGCTGCGCCGCGCTCTGGCCGCCGATGATGGCCACCGCCACCGACCGGACCACGGGTGCCTACAGCATCGTCACTCGCGACGATGGGTCACGCCAGTGGGCCTACAAGGGCAAGCCGGTGTACACCTACAAGGCCGACCAGAAGGCCGGCGACCGCAGCGGCGACAACTTCAAACAGGTCTGGCACATCATCAAGGAATGACGCCTGTACACCCGCCTGCACACCCAGCTTCGCGCGGGCTCGACCCATCGTCAACATCCTGATGAACGACGACCATCAACTGCTGAGCTGGGTGCCGCGCCTGCGCCGCTATTCCCGGGCGCTGGTGAACAACCGTGACGACGCCGACGACCTGGTGCAGGACACGCTGGAGCGGGCCTGGGCCAAGTCGGGCCTGTGGGGCGGCGTGGCGGACATGCGCGCCTGGCTCTTCAGCATCATGCACAACCTGCACGTCGATGGCGTGCGCCGGCCCAGGCTGCACACCGTGACCATGGACGATGACACCCCCGAGGTGCCGGTGATGCCGACGCAAGGCGACAGGTTGGCGGTGCTGGACCTGCAGGCCGCGCTGGACCTGCTGCCCGTCGAGCAGAAGGAAGTGCTGCTGCTGGTGACGCTGGAAGACATGGCCTATGCCGACGTGGCGCAGGCCCTGGGCATTCCCATCGGCACGGTGATGTCGCGCTTGTCGCGCGGCCGTGAGCGCCTGCGCGGCCTGATGGAAGGTCGTGCCGAACCCGTGCGGCTGAAGGTCGTCAAATGAATGCATTGCGAAGCACCCTATGAGTACCGATCGCCCATCGCCGCCCACCCTCCCGCCCACCCCCCCGGTCACCGAGGCCGAGCTGCATGCGTTTGTCGATGGCCGTCTGCCCGCAGAGCGTGAGGCCGAGATCGCCGCCTACCTGGCCGCGCGCCCCGACGATGCGCAGCGCGTCGAGGCCTACCGTGCGCAGAAGCGCGAGCTGCCCGCCCTGTTCGACCCCGTGCTGGACGAGCAGCCGCCGCAACGCCTGCTGAAGTCGGCGCGCCCGCGCGCCGTAGCTCCAACGCCCTGGTACCTGCAGCGCCTGGCCGCCGGGTTGGCCATTGCCGTCATGAGCGGCGCCACCGGTTGGGGGCTGCGCGGCGTCGGGCCCGGCGCCGGCGGTGACGATGCGGCGCGCATGGCGGCTGTGCAACCGGCTCCGGGTGGCCTGACCCTGGTGTCTGCCAGCGGCTTCGCGCAGCGCGCCGCCGTCGCGCACGCGGTCTACAGCCCCGATGCGCGCCGGCCCGTGGAAGTGGACGCCGCGCACGAAGACCAGCTCGTGGCCTGGCTGTCCAAGCGCATGGGCGCGCCGATGAAGCCGCCGCACCTGCAGTCGCAGGGCTACACGCTGGAGGGCGGACGCCTGCTGCCGGGTGGCCAGGGGCCGGTGGCGCAGTTCATGTACCGCAATGAACTCGGCAGCAAGCTGACGCTGTATGTGTCCAACGACGTCGCTGACGTGGGCAGCGCGGCCGGGCCGGGCGGGGCGCCCCAGCCGGGCGCGAAGAACGCCGACACGGCCTTCCGCTTTGCGCGCGAAGGCGCGGTCAATGTCTTCTACTGGGTTGACGGGCCTTTCGGCTACGCCTTGTCGTCAGACGCCGACCGCAGCGTGTTGGCGCAGGTGTCGGCCGCGGTTTACCAGCAGCTGGGCGCCCGGCGCTGATGGCCGCGGACGGGCCGGTGTGGCACTTCTTTTAGTCGGCAGTGGAATCAAACGGCGCGCGGCGCGCTCTTGGTCCACACGTCCACACGTCCACACGTCCACACGTCCTACCGGCGCAGGCTGGCAGGCGCCCGAACCCAGCCCGCCACCGGAGACGCCATGCCCACCCTTGCCCTGCCCTTGAGCTTGATGCTCAGTCTGACGCTGGCCCTGGCCGGCTGCCAGACGCCGACACCTGCAGTACCCGCATCTGCACCGCCCGTCGAGAAGCAGGTGCGCGTCAACGACACCGACATCCGCTACATCGAACAAGGCCAGGGCGTGCCGGTGGTCTTCGTGCACGGCTCGATGAGCGACCAGCGCGTGTGGGACGCCTACCGCCCGCAAGTGGCGGCGCGCTACCGTTACATCGCCGTCAACCAGCGCTACTTCGGCGTGCAGCCATGGGACGACAGCGGTGCGCGCTTCTCGCAGCCCATGCACGCCGCTGACCTGGCAGCCTTCATCCAGAGTTTGGGCGCCGGCCCGGTGCACGTCGTGGCCTGGTCCTACGGTGGCTCGGTGGCCACGCTGGCGGCCAGCCAGCACCCCGAGCTGTTCCGCAGCCTGACCCTGCATGAGCCCACCATCGGCAGCCTGATCACCGGCACGCCCGAGGGCAAGGCCGCCATCGCGGCCTTCGGCGGCGAGGTCGGCCGCATCCGCACCGTCGCCAACGGCGGTGACACGCCAGCGGCGATGCGCCAGTTCTGGGAATTCGTGCTGAAGCTGCCGCCGGGCGGCTTCGACGCCGAGCCCGTGGCGCTGCAGCGCATGGTGCTGGACAACCAGCGCACCGTGCCGCTGACCCTGAACGCGCCGCCACAGCCCATCAGTTGCGAGATGGTGGGTGCCATCCGCGCACCGGCGCTGGTGACCGTGGGCGCCGACACGCGGCCCTTGTGGGCGCTGTCCGCTGCCGCCTGGCAGCGCTGCGCCGCCCAGGCCGAGCTGGCCACCATTCCGAACAGCAACCACGACGCCGTCGTGCGTTCACCGCAGGCCTTCGCCGCGCTGCTGATGCCTTTCCTGGCGCGGCATTGACCGCTCCCCACTCCACATCGAAAGCACCCATGACCACCCAACGCCGCGACATCCTCAAGTACTCGCTCGCCGCTGCTGCAGCCAGCGCGCTGCCCGCAGTGCAAGCCCAGGTACCAGCCGCACCCGGCACCGGATCCGGTACCGCAGCCGGCCCCGGCATCGACCCGCGCGACCGCGTCTTCATCACCAACGAAGACTCCAACACGCTCGTCGTCATCGATCCCAAGACCAACACCGTCGAGAGCACGATCAACCTGACCAGCTTCGACGAAGACCCGCGGCCGCCGTTCCGCTACGTCACCGCCGGCGTGGCGCCTACGCACGCGGCGATGATCCACAAGCCGCTGTACCACGGCTGCATCGACGCCCACGGCGCCGTGCCGTCGCCCGACGGCCGGCTGCTGGCCACCAGCGGGCGCGGCTCCAGCAACATCTACCTCATCGACGCCGAGCAGCGCCGCGTGATCGGCAACACGCCCAACCCGGCCGCCGGCCCGACGACCAACCCCGAGCGCCTGAGCAGCGGCCTGCTGCTGGGCCGCGAGCCGCACGAGCCCACCTTCACGCGCAACGGAAAGGAGCTCTGGGTCACGCTGCGCGGTGAAGACCGCATTGCCATCCTCGACGTCGACCGCGCCGTGCGCCAGTTGAAGGGCGCCGACGGCGCGGGCTCGACGGCCGTCCGCCAGCTCCTGCCGACGCTCAACGGCCCGGCCCAGGTGTGGTTCAACCGCGAAGGCACGCTGGCTTTCGTGGCCAGCCAGAAGGTGTCGCAGGTCGACGTGTTCCGCGTCAACGCGGGCGCCGATGGCCGCAGCCAGCCGCAGCGCGTGACCACGCTGGACATCAGCGCCCAGGACAAGCCCGGCTTCACACCCTTCATGAAGACCACGTCCGATGGCGCCGAGGTGTGGTTCTCGCACAAGCTGGCCGATGCGCTGTCGTGCCGCTCGACGCAGGGCGGCTTCGATCTTGTCGACAGCGTGCCACTGGGCATGGGCGCGCGGCCCAACCACGTCGAGTTCGTCAGCAACGCGCGCGGCAGCGTGGTCTACGCCAGCCTGGCGCGCATCGACGACGGCGGCCCTGGCGGCGTGGCATCCAGCCCCATCGCCATCATCGACCGCAGCGCCGCGGGCGGCCAGCGCAAGGTGGTGGGCACCTTCTTCAGCCACGGCCGCGAATCGCACGGGCTGTGGACCAACCCCGAGAACACGCTTCTCTACGTGGCGCACGAACAGGACGAACTGCCCGGCACGCCCAACGCCGGCCAAACGGTGTGCAGCGCTTTCGACGTGAGCGACCCGTTCAAGCCGGCCTTCATCGCGCAGATTCCGCTGGGTAACCTGGCCCTGCCTTCGGGCGCATTGCGCAACAAGAAGAGCATCAACCTTGTCTACGTGCGCGTGGGTGCGAAGGGCCAGACCGCATGAAAGGCATGAAGGGCAGCCGCGCACAGCTTGGAGTCAATGCCTTCCAGCGCGAGATGGACGAATCCATGGCGCGCATGATGCAAGACATGCACGGCCCGGGCTACGTGGGCCAGGCCGACATCGACTTCCTGGCGATGATGATTCCGCACCACGCCGGCGCCGTCGACATGGCGCGGCTGGTGCTGCAGCACGGCCGCGACCCGGCCACGCGTCAACTGGCGGAGGAGATCATCGCCGGGCAGACCATCGAGATCGAAAGCATGACGCGGCGGCTGGCGGCTTTGCGCAAGCCGTCCGGCACGGGTTCGGCGGCCGAATTCCCCTCGCTGGGCGGCACGCGGGGGCCTTGATTGCTGGGCTCAGGGTAAGCACTGACGATGGCCGTGGAATGAACAGCAGCGCCGGTCGCTCTTGATCACCATGCTCTTGCAGTCTGCCGAGTCCCGCTACAACGCCTGGGTGCGGGACCACTACCGCTTTTTGCTTCGCAGCGCCTGGGCGCTGACCGGCTCGCGCGCGATCGCCGAAGACGTGGTGCAGGACTGTTTTGCCAACGCATGGAAACACCGCGAGCAGTTGCGGGATGGGGCGTTGGCACGGGCCTGGCTGTTCCAGATCATGCGCCGCGCCGCCTTCCGCCAGGCGGTGCCCAGCATGCAGTCGCTGGACGATGAAGAGCAGCCCGAGCAGACCGCGCCTGACGCCGGCTTGGACGACAAGCTCGATGTCGTCAAGGCACTCGCACGGCTGGCGCCCATTCACCGCGAAGTGCTGGTGCTGTTCTATTTCGACGACATGCCGACTGCGCAGATGGCCGAGGCGCTGGAGATCGCGCCGGGCACCGTGCTGTCGCGCCTGGCCCGTGCGCGCGACGCGCTGAAGCAGGTGATGGGCGTGCCCGTGCGGGCGACCAGCGGCGGCCAGGTCACGCCGTTGAGGAAGATCCAGACATGACGCCCGAATTCCGACCCCCCGAGTTCCCCGACAGTGACTTCGACCTGCGCGCACGCGCCGAGCTCGCGCTGGCTTATCCCGCCGACGCCGCCCCGGCGCACCTGTTCCGCAAGGCGCAGCCACTTCTGGCGCGGCGCAGCTTCCAGCGCGCTGTCCTGGGCCTGCTGCTGGCCGGCAGCGGCACTGGCGCCGTGTTGGCCATGCGCCCGCCCGAACTCGTGCGCGGCGCCATCGAGCACGAATACTTCGAGCGCACATTGCGCGGCACCTTTATGGACAGCGCGCCCTTGCTTCAGCACCTGGGGCTAGGTGGCAAGCAAGTCGTGCCGGGCTTTCCGCAGCTGATGCGGCCTTGCGACATCGACGGCCACCTCGTCTACCACCTCACCACCTTCTTCGAGAAGGGCGGCATGGTCACCGTGTTCGCCTTCGACAAGGCGGTGGCGCTGACGGAGGGCAGCGGCTGGTGGGGCAACGTGCACTGGAAAGTCATCACCTCGCGCGACGGCAAGCCGCTGGTGCTGGTGGCGCAGAAGAAGCAGGCCCTGGCCGTGGCGCAAAGCCAGTTCGGTCCAGCCACCGACATGTCCCCACCGAATTCCACACCGACCCCCAAGGAGACCCGATGAACAAGACCTTGAACTCGCTGCCGCGGCGCCAGATGCTGGCCGGCAGCGCCAGCGCCCTGGCCGCGGCCGGCCTGGCCACTTTCACGCGCGGTGCCGCCGCGGCTGGCGAAACCCCAGTGGCCAGCGCCACGCCCAAGCCGCTGCCCGCCTACGTGGCGTGGAAAGACCCGGCCAGCGTCATCGTGCACAGCAGCACCACCATCGAGACCAAGCGCGCAGCCTTCGGCAGCGGGGTCATCACGCCGGCCGAGCAGCTCTACATCCGCAACAACCTGCCGGCGCCCGACGCGTCCATCGTCGCCGACCGCGACGCCTGGCAGGTGGCCATCGAAGGCGTGAAGGCGCCGCGCATGCTGACGCTGCGCGAGCTGAAGACGATGGGCGTGGAGACGACCGCGATGGTGCTGCAGTGCTCGGGCAATGGTCGCGGCTACTTCCCCAGCAAGCCCAGTGGCACACCCTGGCAGGTGGGCGCGGCGGGTTGCGTGATGTGGACCGGCGTTCCGGTGCGCGTGGTGGCCGAAGCGCTGGGCGGCGTCGTGCCGGGCGCCGGTTACCTGACCGGCACCGGCGGCGAGAAGCTGCCCGAAGGCCTGGACCCGCTGAGCATCATCGTCGAGCGCTCGGTGCCGGCCGCCGCGATGGCCGACGCGCTGCTGGCCTGGGAGATGAACGGCGTGCCGATCTCGCTGGCCCACGGCGGGCCGCTGCGCCTGATCGTGCCCGGCTACACCGGCGTGAACAACATCAAGTACATCAAGCGCCTGGCCTTCACGGCCAAGGAAACCGAGGCGAAGATCATGTCGCACGGCTACCGCATCTCGCCGCCGGGCGGCAAGGGCGAACCCAGCCAGCCGTCGGTGCAGGAGATGACGGTCAAGTCGTGGATCAACTCGCCCGCACCCGACGCAGCTGGCGTGAGGGCCGGCCTGGTGCAGGTGCAAGGCGTGGCCTTCGGCGGGCTGAACGGCATCAAGCGCGTCGAGGTGTCGCTGGACGGCGGCAAGACCTGGAACGACGCGCGGCTCACCGGGCCCGACCTTGGCCGCTATGCCTGGCGCCAGTTCGTGCTGCCGGCCAGGCTGCCGGCCGGCAGCCACACGCTGGCCAGCCGCGCCACCGACACGGCAGGCAACGTGCAGCCCGAACAGCGGATGGAAAACGCCGGCGGCTACAACAACACGAGCTGGGCCGACCACGCCGTGAAAGTGACGGTGGCCTGATCATGCGCAGCACCATCCAGCAGCGCTTCATGTTGCATGCAATGAGGGTCGCGTCGGTGCTCGTCGCCGGCTTGGCGCTGCCCGTTCTACCCGCGCTGGCGGCCGACGACAGGGCGCAACTCGCGCTAGGGAAGAAGCTGTTCCTGCAAGGCGTCGTCCCGTCGTGCGCCGTTTGCCACACCTTGCAGGCCGCGGGCGCCGAGGGCGCCGTCGGCCCGGTGCTGGACGAGTTGAAGCCCGACGCTGCGCGCGTGGCGAAGGCGCTGCGCAACGGGCTGGGCCAGATGCCTTCGTACAAGGACAAGCTCACCGATGCAGAGATTGAGGCTCTGTCGCTGTATGTGTCGAAGGCCAGCGGGGGTGCCAAGTGAGACTTCAGGTGGGTGGAATCTGTGGTGCATCCCCACCGATAAAGGCTCATCCGCGCGGGCCGCAAGACGCTGACTGGCACCGAAACGCAGGGCATCTTCATCGGTCGCCGCCGTCGGCAGCGACTGCTTCTCAACTCCTCGACAGACTGGATTGGGTCGATCTGGAACAGTCAGGGCGACGGCACGAACGAGCGCGATCTGAGCACAGCAGTCCTTCGCGCGGGTTCCGCCAACTCCCTTCGTGGTCATCGCCAATGCCGAGGCCCTGCGGTCCCAGATGGTTGTTCTGGAGCCCTCATGGACGGTTAGCCGAGGCCTGCCCGCATGGCCGCCGCCGGTACGCACACGGCGGCGGCATGCAACACTGGCAAGCCGATGACGGAGTGCGACCGGTTCAGAGCGCACTGAGGAACGCCATCAACTTGTCCTCCGGCCGATAGCGCCTGGCCTGCACACTGGGAGGCGCAACCGTGTCCAGCACACGCTCCTTCAACGTCAGATCGGCATCGAGGTAAATCTGAGTGGTCTCCAGCGATTCGTGGCCAAGCCACATCGCGATCACCGACCGATCTACTCCAGCCTGAAGGAGCTCCATCGCCGTGGTGTGCCGCAACACATGTGGCGTCACGCGCTTGCACGTCAAGGATGCGCAGGTCCGGCCAGCTGTGGCAACGTGCTTGGCCACAAGGTACTGGACGCCGTCGGCACTGAGGCGGTTGCCTCTGGCACTCGGGAACAGAATGACGGGCTCAGGTCCCAAGTCGCTGCTCATCCATGACCGCAACGCTGCCTGTGTCTGTTTGGCCAGCGGCGTGCAGCGCTCCTTGCGCCCTTTCCCGAGCACGTGGACGTGGGCGCCCGTGCCGAGCCTGACATCGGCGGCTCGTAGACCGGTGATCTCGGACAGACGCAGCCCGGTCTGAACCGCAAGCAACAACAGGGCATGGTCGCGCCGCCCCGCCCATGTGGTCCGATCGGGTGCGGCAAGCAAGGCTTCGACCTCTTCACGTGTCAGATGGCAGACCTGCTTGCGAGTGCACCGCTTGCTGGGAATCGCCAGGACCCGCTGGATCAGGCCTGCATGACCAGGCGATTCAAAGGCGGCGTACTGAAAGAACGACCGAATGGCGCTCTGCCGCAGGTTCCGGCTTCTGGCAGTCACGCCGCGTTCGTGCTCAAGGTCGGCAAGGAACGCCGCGATCAGCGGCGCGTCGAGTTGCTCCAACACCAGCGCGCTCGGGGCAACCTTGAGGCGCTTCTGGGCGAACCGGAGGAAGAGCCGGAAGGTGTCACGATAGGACGCGATCGTATGGGCGCTTGCCTGCCGCTGGTGCATGAGTCTTCGGGTGAAGAACCCCTCCAGCAGCACAGGGAGATTGCCAGTCGCGGCCGTCATGACAGCTTCTCCCAGTGACGCTCGAACCGGGCGAGCGCGTGGCCCATCAACTCGGGACACGCGCTGAGGTACCAGTAGGTGTACTCAATGCGCACGTGACCCAGAAAGGTTGACAAGGTCGGCAGGTGGCGCTCTACATCCTGGCCGGATCTGTACCAGCGCAGCAACGTTTGGATGGCAAAGCGGTGGCGCAGGTCATGCAACCGAGGGCGTGGAGCACCCGCGGAGGCGCGCACCTCCGCTTGGTCGAGCAACTGATAGAAGGTCCGATGGATGTGTCCCGGGTCAAGCGCCGTCCTCCGACCCGAGATGAAGAACTGCGGAGGCGCCAGCCGCTTGGCGAAGCGATCGCGGTGCGCGCGGTATTCCGCGAGTGCTGACCTGGTCGAGTCAGCAATCGGAGCCAGCCGAGACTTGCCGAACTTCGTCTGCCGAATGGTCAGCAAGCCTTGGTCGAGATCGACATCGCCGACCTCGAGACGGATCGCCTCACCGAGCCGCATCCCGGTGACGCTGAGCAGCCCCAAGAGGCAGTGGTAGGTCGCCCCTCGCAGGCCATCTGTAGGAGGCAGCGTCAACGCGCAAGCCATCAAGCGAGCAAGCTCATCGTCCGAGTACAGGTACGGTTGTCGCCGATGCCGATGTGAAGGAAGGAGGTTGGCGGGGGTGACCTCCGTGGCAGGGTCGAGCAACCGGTGGTGGAGCGTGAAGCCGCGAATCCGACGCAGCCGATCGGCGGCGAAGCCAGGGCGCGTGGATGGTTTGCTCAGGGCCCACTCTACGGCGGCGGCCGCCGTGATGGTCGTGACGCCGCGCCGGTCGAGAAAGTCCGTGAACTCGATCAGCGCATCTTCGTTCGCCCGAAGCTTGAACCCGAGCGCTCGCCGGAGTGCAAGGTAGTCGGAGGCAGCCTGTCTCAGCGGCGTCATTGCGCACCTCCCGGCCAAGAAGGAGCGACGGCCCGCAGGGAGCGAAGATCCACCTTCGCATAGATCGTCGTTGTCTGCTGCTGGCGGTGACGCAGCACTTCGCCGATCTCGGGCAGCGACGACCCCTCGCGCAGCAGTCGTGTGGCCAAGGTGTGACGGAGCACATGCGCTCCCTTGCTCGGCACATCGATGCCGGCGCGCTGAAGCGCGCGGCGGACGATCGCTGCAACAGCGGTACCACTGGAGAAGCCCTCGATCGGTGCCTGTGCTCGAAGGAAGACCTGCCGGGAGGAACAGCGTGGCCGGGCCTCGCTCAAGTATTGCGCCAGCGCTTGGCCCACCTCGTATGGAAGCGGGAGGCGATCGACTCGGGTTTGTCCATTGCGAACCAGCAACTCGCCGGCGTGCCAGTCGATGTCCTCCAGTTGTAGTGCTACCACCTCGCCAGCCCGCAGCCCGAGCCGCGCAAGTAGGACGATGACCGCGTAGTCACGACACCCACTCAGCTTAGCCCGATCACATTGGGCGAGGGTGCGCAGAACCTGATCGTCCTGGAGCGAGCGGGGGATCGATGATTGCGACCAAACAGCAGGCGCCGGTATGTGCGAAGACATATCGGTGTCGAGCCAGCCGCGGTAAAGCGCGAACCGTAGGAACGCCCGAACTCCACCGACGACTCTGCATGCAGAGTTCGGACGGCAGGTCTTCGTCGCCAGCCTGATGTGCGCCATGACGTCCGGCGCCCCCACGCTGTCGAACGTCAAAGGCCCGTTGGCGAAGAGGAACGTCAACAGATTTCTGGCCGTGATCCGGTTGGAGCGGATGGTTGCAGGCGCCAGATTGCGCTCGTGGCGCATGTAGTCGACATACTCGGCCTCGATCTGCTCAACCGCAGTTGGAGTGCGCTCAGCTGAGGGTGTGCAGATGATGCCCTGTGCCGCCAGATGCGCGAGCAGCCTTAGCAGCGTCGAACGGTCTTCGGCCCTTGGGGCGCGACGGCGCCTGCGGCCTCGCAAGAAGGTATCGACCGACTCTTCGGCTACTGCCGCGGCGGCTACGCCGCGTCCGTCCAACCACCGGCTGAAGTCTCCAACCAACCATGCGGCGCGGCGTCGTGAGTCGCGGCTATAGCCCTTTGCTGCCAATGAATCGATGAAGGAATCGATGCACACGCCCAGCGGGCCCTCGCGCATCCGCATCAGTGCGCGCGGGCGCACAAACAACTCTTCCATGAGGGTCTCCTTCCGGAGAAACCGTCCCCGGTGGAGTCGAACATATGGCAGTGAGGTTCCACCCCTGAACCCGAGTAGGTCGTGTCACCGATCGGAAGCATCGATGCCCGCTCGCGGCTCGGCCTGCATGGCGTCAAGGTCGATGACTGCATCGGCCATCGTTGCGAGGTGCGGGGTCTGGGTGATGAAGAACTCCTGCCGGTAGCCGCCGAGCCGAAGGACTTCGCGCTTCATGGCCATGAACATGCGCTTGTGTTCTGGGTCCAGCGGCCCATCGGCCTCGTCGGAGAACAGCGTGTCGAATCGCCGTCCGGTGTTCTGGGCCAAGTACAGGGCGATCGCGCGCGTCAGGCAGGCGTCGATGAAGGTTCGCTCACCGCCGCTCATCAGGCTAAGGCTCTTGCCACCGCGCGCGTCGGGGCTCAGCGTCCCGGATCCCGACGTGCTATGCCGCATCGCTTCGCAGGTACCTGCGGCGCAGTTGCAGGGGCGGGGACGTCGGCCGGATCGCGAACTCGGCATATCCGGGGTCTCGGCATAGTGGATCTCATGCCGATCACGGCATGAGATCCACACGCGCTCCCCGCCGCTCATCAGCCCCAGGCTCTTGCTGTCGCCCGACTCGCCGTCATGCACAACGATGTCAAAGCCCTCGCGTTGCTCGCCCTTGCCTGTCTCCACCAGCGTGAGAATGGACACGGTGAAGCGTGGGCCATAACAGGCCAGCAGCAGGTCATTGGCCAAGCCAGACAAAGCCGGGCCGGCATCGTCAATGGCCAGGGCGATCAGGCCATCGTTGCTCATACATCGGGCAAACAGGTTCCAATTTCCCAAGCTGCCCTCCGCCCGGGCCATGCGGGACTGCACCTGCACACGCCGATCAGCCAGGGCCCGCGCCTGAGCCGTCAATTCAATCCTGGACTGGGCATCGCGCTCGGCGGCCAGGTGGGCTTGCTCTGCGGTGGACAAGGCCAGGCGCGCTTGGGCCTCAGCCTGGGCGGCAGCGGCCAGTATCTGATGGTCAAAGGGCGTTGGCAAACCATGAAGCACCGCGTCCAGGCGATTGAGCGCCTCCCGGAAATGCTGCGCCTGTTGCACCAGGGCCTGCGCGATCCGCTGACGTGTGGCCTCGATCTGTTGGCGCTCGGCGTGCTCTTCGGTCGTCTCGTTGTCTTGGGTCCGGCCAAGCTCTGGCTCCAATGAGGACAGTTCAAGCTCAATGGTCTGCAAGGCGGCGCGGGCTTGGGTAATCTGGCCCGCCCTGGTCGCCAGCAGCGACATGCGGGACACCCGTGTTCGAGCCATGTCACCCAAGCGTTCGGCCAGCGCCAGCGCTTGAGGCGCCTGGGCCAGCTCCTCGTACCGATGGCGGATCAGGGACAATTCCTGTTCTGCCAGGGCCTTGTCCTGCGCCAGGCGGCTGATCTGGCCTTGTGCGCTGGGCATCAAGGTCTGGGCTTCATACGCATCCCCCAGCAGCTTGCATTGCCCTTGCAGATCGGTGCCCGCACAAGGCACCTCACCGACCAAGCCAAAGCGGTGCGCCAACTCCTGGGCCTTCAAAGCCGCCCTGCCTGCCTCCAGTTCGATGCTGGCTAGCTTCTGCACCAGCAGTCGTTCCGTGGCCTGTGCATCCCTCATCGCCTGCACCTGCTGTCGGCACACAACGATCCCCTGCTGCCTTGCACTCAGCACCTGTTCGGCCAGAGGCAGGCGATGTGCCGCACGCTGGACCGCGCCAGCCTCTTCGAGCACGGTCAGGCACTGGCGACGGGACTGCATGACCGTGCTCTGCCGAGACTGCGCATGCGTGCGCCGACTGGTGATGCGCTGCGCCAAGCGCTCCAGGCCCAGCAAGGCATCCTGCTCTTGAGCCTTGAGCCCCTCGATGGCTCGCGTGCCTGCAGCGATCAGCGCCTTGCGCTCCTCAAGCAACTGCGCACGACGCGCCTCGGTGCTCTGTGACTGATCCCGTTGGGCCTGCAAGCGGGCATGGCAAACCCGATGCCCATCCAATGCCTGCTGCGCTTGTTGCCGCTCAAGCAAGGCTTGCGCAACGCGGTCGGATGCACCTTGCAAGCGATGCAGCCCCGCATCCAGGCGAGCCTGCTCCGCATCCAGCCCGGCCGACTCCTGCCTGATGGCCGACAGCCCGGCCTTGATCAGTTTGGCGGTGTCATTGGCCTTTTGCCCCAACGCTCGGATTTCTTCCTGGCCGAGCAAGTCGGACAGCAAGCTCTTGATCTCGGCATTGCGGTAGGTGCTGAGTTGGCGCTTGCCCTGCGCTGAGAACGCGGAGGTGAAGAAGGTATCAGCGCTGCCACAAATTGCTTCTACACAGCGCGAGTAGGTCTCGACCTTGCCGTCGGACACCAGACCATCGTCGAGACAGACCGGGCGCCATTGGCCCACATCACTGAGCGCATACAAATAGGCCTCGGTCTTGTGGCGCCCGTTGAGCCGGATCACCACTTGGGATCGATAGCACCTGCCTTCATGTGACCAGGTCAGATCCTTTTCGTTCTCCGGCAGGCAGACATGGTCGTAGTAGGAAAAGCCGCCAGGGCCGCTCAAGGCCGCGCGTGACGGCATCGTCAGATAGGGGTGCATGTTGTCCATCAACGTGGTCTTGCCCCTCCCGTTGGCCCCGGCAATGGCGACGAGGTCGGCGCCATCGGCCAGGCGCTCGAAGTCCAGCGTCAACACGTCTTGTCCCAGGCCATCACGGATGCCCCGAAAGCCTTTGAGGGTGAGTTTGAGTGGTTGCATGGTTGGCTCCAGCGGTTTGCTGAAACCAGTTTCCGACGTGATCTCACGTTGTCAACGCCAGCTCGTCACCATAGTCCAGACACTCAATTCAGACTCTCGACGGGGTAGGAACGACCCAAAGCGGAAGTGGACCGCCGCGAACGAAGCTCCGCGTTGCCATCGTTCAAAGATGACCTTTGCAGCAATCGCCGCACCGGATTGATCGCTCGATTGAAAGAGAGAATAGGCGCCAACAATAGACACGATTCATCCGAATGCCTGCGCGATATCCTCAAGCTGCTAAAGACACAACCGAACATCACTTTGAGGAACTCATGCGGCATCAATGGGTGGGCCTCCGGTATCCGCTGACCGTGGACCCACTACGGATTCCTTGCGCCATTCGTTCGCAAGCGTCCAGCCGCGTTCCTGCTGAAAGATGTACCAGTCGTTCCAGCCATTCCTGCTCGTCCCAGTCACAGCTTTCGATGCCGCGGAGAACGAGCCGTGCCTTCCATCAATACCGGAGATGACGATGGCGCCTTGGACGACGGTCGCTGCATACTCGGTCCCTGCATAGGTGAAACGACACGTCGATCCGTTCGCCGGAAAGGCGTTGGCGCCAGTAGTCGGCTCAAACTCCGCATCAGTCCCCTGCGTTGCTGCACGAGTGCGTTTCGGTGCCCCCCAGACTACGCGCGCCAATTCAAATAACGCATTGCCTCGTTGACAGATAGTGGACTCATCCCATAGTTCGAACTCATTGAGTTCGCGGTTCAGGGCAAGTGCGGCAAATGCCCGAACAGCCGGCATCTTCACTGAGAATTGCCCGTTTGACACCGCAGTGTTGAGCGCGCCGGTGATCAGGGTGAGGTTGCCGATGGTGTTGACGATGCTGTTTCGAGCGCGAACCCTCTCCGAAAGATCAGGCGTGTAGTCCACTTCGGCCACCCCATCCATGCCGGGCAGAGCCCATTTCGTTTGCCATCGCTGCGGCATGATGTGCTCTATGGTCAGCGTTGACCGAATCTGAAGGTCCTCTGTCATTGCCGTGTGCTTTGCACGCTCGATCGTTTCCAAGATGTAGCGCAACCGAGGCTGGCGGTTGGTTCGGTACTGCTCGCGCATGACCCAGCTGCGTTGCCACTCTGCATCGTCGGGCCATCTATCTATGTCGGCGAGACGGCTTGACAAATACACGATCAATTCGTCAACCTTGTCGTCCTCGCACGTTCTAAGTCTGGATATCAACGTAGCGAAAAAGCGGTTGTAGTTCTTGGTCGTAAGGCCGCAGATGTCGCGACGTAGGATGTAGCTCTCCAATGTGCGGAAAGCCTCGCTGAGCCGCGGGGCGACAGATGGCTCAGTCGCGAGGTAGATCGCCAAGGGCATCGCGGTAGAAACGTCGAACGCGTTCGCGACTTGTCCAAACCGTCCGACTGGATCGCCTTCGCGGGGTGCGAACAGGCGTTGCTCGACCGCAGCTGTTGTTGAGATTGCCTCAAGCTCATCCGTCACCGACGCATAGGGCGCCTTATCCAGGGTCCACTTCCGGTACCCGGAGAAAAGATTCTCGATCGACACGATGTCTCCGATATGCATCGCGAGGTGATCGGTCAGCATCCAGTCAAGGCGCGAACGGGTCTGGCGGCCTCTCGACTCCTGAACCCGCCAAAAATTCCGATCGAGAGGCAGCCAATGCTTCTCATAGAGTTTGTCAACGTTGAGGCCGCCATCGCTCTGGCCAAGATCCTTTGCGCGCTGAAATATGAAATTTCGAAGTAGATCAGCGGGGGATAAGGGCATGCCCCGGCTGTTCAGCGTTTCGAAGATGGTCTGGGGATCATCGCCACCCTCTAGCTCAATCGACACTACGGCCAAGCCAGACTTCAGCGCCTCAAAAAGAATTTCGAGCCGGTCTTCCTGGTAGGTGCCGCCAACGTTGACATGGGCCGCAATACGTCTGCGAAATGCGTCATATGCAGAGGTCGACGCCTTGCCGACTAGCTCGTCGTTCTCAGCCAGCCCTGCGACACCTGTAAGGTCAGCAGTGGAGTCTAGGATCTTCACAAAGGCACGTCGGTCCGTGATCGACGGCCACAGCTTGTATCGCTCCTCCTCCCTCTCCATGACTCCGTCATTCAAGAGGTACTTGCCAATTTCTCTTGCGTAGCTGGATCCGTGGCTATCGGCTACATCGCGCAGGGCAGCGAGCAGCAACTGGAAGGTTGTCAATCGTTGTTGGCCATCAATGACTTCAAAGGCTTGAACCTGCTTTCCAAAGGTCTTGACCTGGCTGATGACGATAGCGCCCATGAAGTGTGGGATCAGACTTGATCTGTCCACCTCAATTCGCTTGACGGCACGCTCAATGTCCTCCCAAAGAAGTCCGATCTGCGGGGCCTCGCGCCACGAATACTGCCGTTGGTAGAGCGGAATCAAGTAGCGGCGCTTACCGTCGAATAAATCGATGATCGACCGAGTGAATGGTTTCATGGTTCAACGAGATCCGAGATATTTAGGAGACACGTTCGAGTTGATCATCAACCCGAATGAAGCGTACCAGCCGAACACACTGGGAGCGCTCCAATGCGACAGTTTTCTTATCGAGAAAGGGGCGGTCAATTTCTTAGGCGGAGCAGCATCGTCGACCGGAAGCAGTCATGAGTGATCGTTTGCGCCTGACCGTGTTGGTCGATGACACGCCACGTCCGCCCGATATGCCTCCAGACCGGCAAAGCAGAATGTCATCGCAGCACACCGTGCGCGGTTCAAAACGCCTCGTTGCCACCATCACCGAAACTTGAGCACTTCGCTTCCAAAATCCGTCCAACAATCTCCTGTGGCTGTGAACACACCAATTCATCAAGGCACCTCAGCAGCCCCGCGTCCTGAACACCCGTTGCCTGCGCCCAAGCCACAACCTTCTGCTCCAGGCTGGACAACTGCGAAATGCCTGCAGCCCTGGTGCGCACCACCGGCACGATGCGCCCTTCCAGCTTGACCTCTGCAGCCGCCCCCAGCACCTGCTGAATAGCCTCGCGATTGACCTCATGGCGATCTTCGTCGGCCACCGTCCACCGGACTCGCACGAACGCCCCCGCAACATCTTGCTGCGCCACTGCATCCCGCAAGGAGTCGAGGTCAGGCTTGCCATCGAACACAATGTCAACAGTCCGCCGAGCAGGTGTCGGCTGCAGCGTGCAGACCGCTGACGAGGTATCCACCTCCCACAGCAGCCAGCCTTTGTCGCCATCCTCCCCATAGTGGAAGCGCCCGATGGAGCCCGCATAGGCAATGCGCTGCTGCCCATGCCGCCCCTCACAGTCCCATGCTTGATGTCGGTGGATGTGCCCCAGCATGAAAGCCTGGGCCTCAGCAGCGAACAATGCGCCCGTGGTGAACTCGTGGTCGAATCCGGCCATGGGCACGCCGTGTTCGCTCATGCAACCAAAGACGGTGCCATGCGACACGCCGATGGACGGCACGGTCAAGGCCTGAGCTCGTCGGTGGCTCTCGGCAAACCCGGCCAGCAGAACGGCCAGGTGCTCGCCCACTGCCTCGGCAGCAGCCCCAGCCCCTACCGTGGCCGCCACGGCAGCCTTGTTGACCGTGGGCACGCAGCTGAACAGGGCCATGAGCCCATCTGGCAGCACATCGAAACGCCAGCTTGAAGATACCTGCCAGCAGCCGTTCGGCATGAGCGCCACTTGTCCGATCTGATCGGCCACATGGACAGGGTAACGCCCGCCCAAGGATTTGAAAATGGACAAGGTGCCCGGTGGCTCGTGAGAGAACGTGCCTTGCAGCATCAGCACCGGGCAATGGTCGGCCAGGCGACGCACCTGCGCCACCAGACGTTCGGCGGCGGGCGAATGCAGGTCCAGGGCGTGATCGGTTGAATCCCCAGACAGCACCGCAGCCTGCACACCCGAGGCCATGGCCATGTCGATGGCTGCCCCAAAACAGCGGTCGGCCTCGATCAGGTTCTTGGGGCCGTAATGAAGGTCAGAAAAATGAGCAATGCGAACCATGCCGTTTCTCCTTCACGACACCCGGTGCAGTTCGCTCTCGATCTTGTCGAGGTAGCCCTGCGGGTCGTTGCGATAGCGGTCCAGTTCATCCCAGGCACGGCGGCGGCCATGCGGGTTGAGCCGCCAGCCTCGGCCCCACCGGCGGTCGGCATAAGCCTGGTATTGCTCAGCAGCAATGCCATAGGCTTGGGCACGCGCAAGGAGGTGTTCCAAGGTGAGATCCCCGTCATGGACCGGGATGCCCTTGGGGGCATCAGCGATCACCGTATCCACAACAGCATCCAAATCAGCACCAGCGCCCTCCCACGTTGCCCCCCCATCCAGGACCTGGGTGGCCAGTTGAGCCTGAACAATGGCCGTGTCTTCGTCCTCCCTGTCACGCAACAAGGCGGTCACATCCACAGGCGCTTCCAATTCGATGATCCATTGCGGCACACGGGTGGGCAGGCCCGTCTCGTCGATGTGGGCAACCTCCATCAAGCGCTTGGTCAGGTAAAACGGGGTGCGTTGCCGATCCAGAAAGCCAGAGATACGACCGCCACGCAGAAAGCCGATGGTTTCGAACTTCTGGATGGCCGCGTTCATGGCGTAGAAGCTGTTGGTGGGCAACTCGAACGCACTGATGGAGCGGATGCCCGGGATGAAGAACAGGAACCGGCCGGTCAGGTTGCAGCGCCGCTGCTGGTAGTCAGCGCAGGACTCGGGCTCGCAGATGCCGCCATTGTCTTCACGCAGAACCGTCTTGCGCCCACCGAAGATGCGGATAGAGCGCCGCCCCGTGTTGTCCATGGGCACCGGCGCATGGCACATGCAGTGCCGCACACGGCCATCAGCCGAATACTGCGACCAGTAGCGTTTGTCCTGGGCCCCCCAGGCCGCGAGTTCGTGCGGCATCACGGTTTGCCATTGATCGGACGGAAAGACGATGGGGAATCGATAAAGGTGAAGGCCGTCACCTCGATCTTCGCCATAGGCTTCCAGGATCTGCTTGGGAATCTCGGGATTGGGAAAGTCTTGTGCCCGCACGGTGAACCAGGGAACGTTGCGCGGGATCAATGGTGACTTGAGTTGCGGCAGCGCCCCCACGATGGCGCGCTCGATCTGGTCAAAGGACTGCCCGGCCTCAACGCCCTCGTCGTAGAGGCGTTGAGCCTGGGGTTGCTCCGCCGCCTTGCGGGTGAGCACCTTGATGCCTGCGCGGATCTTGCCGCCTGTGGGGATGCGGGCGGGGCCTTGCCCCAGCAGTGTCGGCAGTGCTGCCGAGCCGCCCTGGACCGTGACAGTGGTTTTGACCATGGTGGCGCTCCTTCATGAACATGCGATGGTTCATGCTCTCGCGACTTCATGCGACGTCAAGCCCGAGCGCGTATGTGGCATTCTCGATAGCATGAACATCAGCGGCAAGCTCAGAGGCTGGGCAAGGCGGATCAAGCGAGACGGTGTGACGCTCTGGTTCGCTGGCAAACACCCGGCAACGCCGTGGTATGCGAAAGCCATCGGTCTTTTCGTCGTGGCCTATGCACTCAGTCCTATCGATTTGATCCCGGACTTCATCCCGGTGCTCGGTTACATGGATGATGTGTTGCTGCTGCCTTGTCTCATCTGGCTGACCATTCGGCTCTTGCCCGCTGAGGTTTTGGTCATCTGCCGCGAACAGGCTGACAACTGGCTGAAATTGCAGGGATCAAAACCAAGCAGCCGTTTTGGTGCGGTTCTGATCGTGCTTATCTGGATTGGGGTCTGTACAGCACTCTGGATATGGCTTTAGCCATATCGCAGGTCAAGGCAACGCCCGCCAGGCAAACTTGACACATGGGGTAGGCCTGCCTAAACTTCGTTCACTTGTACAGACTTACGGCGCAACTGCCTCTCATGCCCACGCACGCCTTCACCGTTCGCAAGCTCGCCGACACCGCAGGGGTCGGTGTGGAAGCGGTGCGCTTTTACCAGCGTCGCGGGTTGTTGCGTGAGCCTGCCCGTGAAGGCAATGGCTTTCGGCAGTACGACGAGAGTGACGTGCGGCGCCTGCGTTTCATCAAGCGCGCGCAAGAGCTGGGCTTTTCCCTTAACGATGTGGCCTCGCTGGTGTCTCTGAGCGCTGAGACCGATCAGGTGCGCGTTCGCGAGATCACCCAGCAACGTGTGCTGGACATCCGCCAGCGAGCCACCCACCTGGAAGCCATGGCCGTTGCCCTTGAAGGCTTGGTCACTTGTTGCCAGAAGTCGGCCAATGGCGATCACTGCCCCATCATCGCGGCCTTGGTCGATCACGACACCCGCCCCACAGAGCAGGTGGCCGCATGACCATGCCTCGCGCGCTCAAGCATTGGATTTGCCGACTGATGGTCGGCGTGATCCTGTTCGCGCAGATGAGCGTGGCGGCCTACGCCTGCCCCAGCAACGTCGTCTCCGGCAATGCCCCCGCCGACGCCATCACAGCGATGGGCGCCATGGTGGATTGCGAGCAGATGGGCGAAGGCATGGGCAAGCATCTGGACCAAGCCAACCCTGGCCTGTGCGCCGAGCATTGCCAACCCACCCAACAAAGCGATCACACCCAGGTGCCTACCGTGCCTGCGGCGATGTTGATCGCGCTGTACACCGTCGCCCTGATGGTGGACGCGTCAAGGCCAGATGGCCTGGCGCCGACTGCGGACAGCCGCCTTCATGCGGCACCACAACCGCTGTCCATACTGCACTGCTGCTTCCGAATTTGACACGCCGAGTGACGCGGCGCTGAAAGGCCTGACGGCCGCTTCAGCGCCTGGTCGCGCAGGTTGCTGGCCAATGCAGGCGCTTGGCGTTCCGCCCAGTCCTGCACACGCCCACGCCATTGGCTTCATTCGGAGGTGTCATGTTTCCCCATTTTTCGCTCTTGTCACGCAGGAGCATGCAACTGGTCGATGTCGGCCATCCCATTTGCATGCGCATGCTCACGCGCATTCGCACGCGCTTCCAAGGTGTCGCCGTTCTGGTGGCCCTCAGCCTCGCATCCTTCCATGCCCATGCCGGAGACGTCCTGACGTTTGAACAAGCGCTCGGGATGTCCCAGGCACGCTCACAACAACTGGTGGCCCAGAACCACGCCACGGCGGCTGCCCGCGACATGGCTGTTTCGGCCGCTCAGCAGCCCGATCCCGTCCTCAAACTGGGCATCAACAACCTGCCCATCAGCGGACCTGATCGCTTCAGTGTCACCCGCGATTTCATGACCATGCGCTCAGTGGGTCTCATGCAGGAGTTCACCCGTGAGGACAAACGTCTTGCACGGTCCATGCGCTTCGAGCGGGAAGCCCGGGCCAGCGAAGCCAGCCGTGCACAAGCGCTGGCTCAACTGCAACGAGACACGGCCATCGCCTGGCTGGATCTCTGCTACCAGGAACGCATGCTGGCCCTGGTCAAGGCACAGCGCGATGAAATCCGCCTGCAAGTTGAGGCGACTGAGGTCGCCTACCGAGGGGGCAGAGGATCGCAAACCGATGTGCTCGCTGCGCGCGCAGCGCTCGCTCAGATGGATGACCGCATCGACCAGATCACGCGTGAGGTCAGCACAGCGCAGACCGCACTGCGCCGGTGGACAGGACGTGTGGCCGTCACGCCCCTGGGTGATGCGCCCGACACCAGCCATGTTCCCTTGCACTTGAGCGATCTGGAAAGCACCCTGACCACACACCCTGACATCACCGTCCTGATCCGGCAAGAAGAGATGGCCCAGGCCGATGCGGACCTGGCCCGAGCCAACAAGCAAGCCGACTGGGGTGTGGAGCTGATGCTCAGTCAACGTGGGCCCGGCTATTCCAAGATGGCCTCTGTCAATGTCTCCGTTCCCTTGCAATGGGATCAAAAGAGCCGTCAGGACCGGGACCTGGCTGCCAGGTTGGCCACCGTGGAGCAAATGCGCGCCCAGCGCGAAGAGGCCACACGGGAGCACCTTGCCCAGGTCACGGTGATGCTCCAAACCTGGCAGAGCAGCCGGGATCGCCTGCGCCGCTACGACAGCGCCTTGATCCCGCTGGCTGCCGAGCGAACACAGGCCGCCTTGACCGCCTACCGAGGCGGCAGCGGCACGCTGGCCTCCGTGCTGGAGGCTCGCCGCATGGCCTTGGACACCCAAATGGACCGGCTGCGACTCGACATGGACACCGCTCGCATCTGGGCGCAGCTCAACTACCTGATCCCGGTGGAACACGACGCGGCCATGCCCGTTCTTGACCACTGACACGGAGCCTCACATGAAACTCAAAAATCTGGTGATCGCCATGATTGCCGCCACAGCACTGAGTGCCGCTGCATATGGCCTGTACGCATTGGGCATGCAAAGAGGCATGGGCATGAATGCCGATGCTGAACTGCGCCCCGCTCAGCCTGCCACAGAAGCAAACGCCACCCAAGCCCTGCCGCAAAGCGTGGCCGAGGGTGAAGACGCCACCCGGCGACACATCGCCGATGGCCTCAAGGCTGGCGACATGGACCCGGTCACCGGCAAGAAGGTCTTGTACTACCACGACCCCATGGTGCCGGGCAACAAGTTCGACAAGCCCGCGAAGTCGCCTTTCATGGACATGATGCTGGTGCCCGTCTACGCAGACAGCGATGGTGACCAGGGCAAGGTCACCGTCAGCCCGCGCATCCAGCAGAACCTGGGTGTACGCACTGCAGAGGTCACAGAAGGGGTGCTGTCGCCCCAGGTCTCTGCCGTGGGCAGCATCGCTTACAACGAACGCGACCAGGTTGTCATGCAAGCACGGGCCGCCGGGTTTGTGGAGCGGCTGCATGTGCGCGCCACGCTGGATGCGGTCAAACAAGGTCAGCCCCTGGCCGATCTCTATGTGCCTGATTGGGTGGCCGCGCAAGAAGAGTTCTTGTCTGTTCGCCGCATGCGGGGTGCCGACATGGGCAGCTTGGTGGATGGCGCTCGCCAGCGCATGCGTCAGGTGGGCATGAGCGAGGATCAGATCAAGCGCGTCGAGCAAACCGGCAAGACCCAGCCGCGTATCACCCTGGTGGCGCCCATCGGCGGCGTGCTCAGCGAGTTGATGGTGCGTGAAGGCATGTCCGTGATGCCGGGGGCCACTTTGTTGCGCATCAACGGCGTGTCCACGGTTTGGGCCAACGCCGAAGTGCCGGAGAGTCAAGTCGCGCAACTGCGCCAAGGCACCAAGGTGCAGGCCCGCAGCCCGGCTGTGCCTGGCACCACCTTTGAAGGCACGGTTCAGGCCCTGGTGCCGGAGGTCAGCCCTGGCACCCGCACCCTCAAGGCCCGCGTGCAGTTGAACAACCCCGGCATGCGCCTAGTGCCAGGCATGAGCGTGGCCATGCAGTTCATGGACATGCGTGCCGAGAAGGCCTTGTTGATCCCCACCGAGGCAGTCATCCAGACGGGCAAACGCACCGTGGTGATGCTGGCCGAAGACAAAGGTCGGTTCCGCCCGGTCGAGATCGAGACGGGCATCGAGAGCGATGGGCAAACCGAGGTCAAGCGCGGCCTGGATGTGGGCCAGCGTGTGGTGGTGTCATCGCAGTTCCTCATCGATTCGGAAGCCAGCCTCAAGGGTGTTGAGGCGCGGCTCAATGGCTCACCGGCACCGACCATGGACAACACCGCACCCAGACACGAAGGTCAGGGCAAGGTGGAAGCCCTGGCAGGCGAAGCCATCACCTTGTCGCACGGGCCGATTGCCTCACTCAAGTGGGGCTCTATGACGATGGATTTCAAGGCGCCACTCAAGGGCGGGCTGCCCCGCCATCTGGAAGTGGGTGACCCGGTGAGCTTTGAGTTCTACATGGATGCCGACGGCATGCCGCAGTTGACCCGACTGTCGCACCTGGCACCTGAGCCCCAGCCTGCGTCCGAGGCGCCCCATCAAGCCCATGGGACAGCCAAGCAAGGGAGCAAGCCATGATCGCCCGCCTGATCCGTTGGTCCATCACCAACCGCTTCCTGGTGCTGCTGGCCACCTTGATGCTCAGTGCATGGGGGGTGTATTCGGTTGCGAGAACGCCCCTGGACGCCTTGCCCGACCTGTCTGATGTGCAAGTCATCATCCGCACGACCTACCCAGGCCAGGCACCGCGCATCGTCGAGAACCAGGTCACCTACCCGCTGACCACGACCATGCTGTCGGTGCCTGGTGCCAAAACGGTGCGGGGGTACTCCTTCTTCGGCGACTCTTATGTTTACGTGCTGTTTGAGGACGGCACCGATCTGTACTGGGCCCGCTCGCGTGTGCTGGAGTACCTGAACCAGGTTCAGTCGCGTTTGCCTGCCAGCGCCAAGGCTTCGCTGGGGCCCGACGCCACGGGCGTGGGCTGGATCTACCAATACGCCCTGGTGGACCGTGGGGGCACACAGGATGCCGGGCAACTTCGAGCGTTGCAGGACTGGTTCTTGAAGTACGAACTCAAGACAGTGCCGAATGTGGCGGAAGTGGCCTCGGTGGGCGGCATGGTGCGCCAGTACCAAGTGGTGCTGGACCCCGACAAACTGGCCACCTACGGCATCCCGCACACCCAGGTGGTCGAGGCCATCCAGAAGGCCAACCAGGAAGCGGGTGGCTCGGTGCTGGAACTGGGCGAGGCCGAGTACATGGTGCGTGCCTCTGGCTACCTGCAATCGCTGGACGATTTCCGACAAGTGCCCCTGATGACCACCAACGCAGGTGTTTCAGTGCGCTTAGGGGATGTGGCCCGCATCCAGATGGGGCCCGAGATGCGCCGGGGCATTGGTGAGTTGGACGGTGAGGGGGAGGCCGCTGGCGGCGTGATCGTGATGCGCTCAGGCAAGAACGCATTGGAGACGATTGCAGCCGTCAAGGCCAAGCTCAAGACCCTGCAAGCCAGCTTGCCCAAAGGGGTGGAGATCGTGCCTGTGTACGACCGATCCACCCTCATCGAGCGTGCGGTGGAGAACCTCTCGCACAAGCTGCTCGAAGAGTTCGCCGTGGTCGCCGTGGTGTGCTTTGTCTTTTTGTTTCACCTGCGCTCGGCGCTGGTGGCCATCATCTCGCTGCCCCTAGGCATCCTGGCGGCTTTCATCGTCATGCACTACCAAGGGGTGAACGCCAACATCATGTCGCTGGGTGGCATCGCCATTGCCATTGGCGCCATGGTGGATGCAGCCGTGGTGATGATCGAGAACGCACACAAGCACCTGGAACATTGGGAGCAGGCCCACCCCGATCAAACGCTGGAAGGTGCCGAGCGTTGGAAGGTCATCGGCGACTCGGCGGCCGAGGTCGGGCCCGCGCTGTTTTTCTCACTGTTGATCATCACGCTGTCTTTTGTGCCAGTGTTCACGTTGGAGGCGCAAGAGGGGCGGCTGTTCTCGCCGCTGGCCTTCACCAAAACCTATGCCATGGCGGCGGCAGCGGGCTTGTCAGTCACGCTGATTCCCGTGCTGATGGGCTACCTGATCCGTGGCCGCATCCCCAGCGAGCAGAGCAACCCGCTCAACCGATTCCTGATTGCCATCTACCGCCCACTGCTCAATGCGGTCTTGCAAGGCCCCAAGCGCACGCTGGCGGTGGCCACCGTGTTGCTGTTGCTCAGCTTGTGGCCCTTGCAGCACATTGGCGGCGAGTTCATGCCCAAACTGGACGAGGGCGACTTGCTCTACATGCCCACGGCTCTGCCGGGCTTGTCCGCAGGCAAGGCCGCCGAGTTGCTTCAGCAGACCGACCGCTTGATCAAGACCGTGCCTGAAGTGGCCAGCGTGTACGGCAAAGCAGGCCGTGCAGAGACCGCGACCGACCCGGCTCCCATGGAGATGTTCGAGACCACCATCCAGTTCAAGCCCAAGGACCAATGGCGCCCCGGCATGACGCAAGACAAGCTGGTCGATGAACTGGACCGCATCGTCAAGGTGCCTGGCCTGGCCAACATCTGGGTGCCCCCCATCCGCAACCGTATCGACATGCTGGCCACCGGCATCAAGAGCCCCGTGGGCGTCAAGGTGGCGGGCACCGACCTGGCCACCATCGACCGGCTCACGGGCGAGATCGAGCGTGCGCTCAAGGACGTGCCCGGTGTGAGCAGCGCCCTGGCCGAACGCTTGACAGGTGGCAGGTATGTGGATGTCAACATCCGACGCGATGCCGCAGCACGCTTTGGCATGAACATCGCCGACGTGCAGTCCGTCATCAGCTCAGCCGTGGGTGGCGAGAACATCGGCGAGACGGTCGAAGGCTTGCAGCGCTTCCCGATCAACCTGCGCTACCCACGGGAAACGCGCGATTCATTGGAAAAGCTACGCACGTTGCCCATCGTCAATGAGCGCGGTCAACGCCTGATCCTGTCCGATGTGGCAGACATCCTAGTCACAGATGGCCCGCCCATGTTGCGCAGCGAGAATGCGCGCTTGTCGGGCTGGGTGTATGTGGACATCCGGGGGCGGGATCTGCGTTCAGCGGTGCAGGACATGCAAAAGGCCGTCACAGCCAAGGTCAGGTTGCCGCCGGGCTACTCGGTGTCTTGGTCAGGCCAGTTCGAGTTCCTGGAGCGGGCCACGGCCAAGCTCAAGGTGGTGGTGCCCTTCACGCTGCTGATCATCTTCGTGTTGCTGTACATGACCTTCGGGGTGTTTGACGAGGCCTTGCTGATCATGGCCACGCTACCCTTTGCCCTGGTGGGCGGCATCTGGTTGCTCTACCTGCTGGGCTACAACCTGTCGGTGGCAGGGGCTGTGGGCTTCATCGCGTTGGCGGGGGTGTCGGCCGAGTTCGGCGTGATCATGCTGCTCTACCTCAAGCAGGCTTGGGGCGAGCGCATCGACAAGGGCCAGGTCAGTGTCGATGACCTGCTGGACGCCATCCGTGACGGTGCCGTGCTGCGCGTGCGCCCCAAGGCCATGACGGTGGCCGTGATCCTGGCGGGCTTGCTGCCGATCATGTGGGGGGCAGGCACGGGCTCCGAGGTCATGCAACGCATTGCTGCACCCATGGTCGGGGGCATGATCACGGCGCCACTGCTGTCGATGTTCGTGATTCCGGCTGCGTACCTGCTGATTCGCCGCAGCAAAAAGGCAAGGCACGCCACGCAAGCGCCTCACATGAAACATGCCTGAAGGCTGTCACGCCATCACCCACAACAACAGCCACCTCGACTGGCCTTCTCGGGTTTGAGCGGCCCATTTGTCATCACCACAGGGGTGTAACCAGCCTCCTGGATTGCGTCGCGAAGTTCATCTGCATCCGCCTCGGTGGGTTCGATCTGGACCTGGTGCGACTGCAACTCGATCCGTACAGTGGCCTCTTTATCGATGGCCCGCACCGCCTTGGTGATGGTGCTGACGCAATGGCCGCAAGTCATGTCCTTGACTTCAAAAGTGATCATCAGAAACTCCGAATGGTTTTTGGTGGGTTCACTTTCAAGCTTCCCACAGCAGGAAGGTCAAGCACCTGTTTTCAATAACCATGCCGTCGAAGCAAGTAATTGCCACATGACTTTACATTCCCACGATGGGAAGCTTGAGGATCCACGACAAACATCAACCACCTATACGGGCACACCATGATCTCCCCGCAAAAGCCGCTGGCCACATTCCGAATCGACATCCCCATCTCGGGGATGACTTGCGCCTCTTGTGTGTCCAGGGTAGAAAAATCGCTCAAGGCAACGGCTGGTGTGCAAAGCGCCAACGTCAATTTGGCCACCGAAGTGGCATCGGTCCAAGCGGACCCATCTGTGAACCTTGAGGTACTCAGCGCAGCCGTCCGCAAGGCCGGCTACGACCTGAAGACCACCGATGTGGCCCTCCATATCGAGGGCATGACCTGCGCCTCTTGCGTCACCCGGGTGGAAAAAGCCTTGCTCAAGGTTCCCGGCGTTTTGTTAGCCTCCGTCAACCTGGCAACCGAACAGGCCGCCGTGCGTGCACTCTCCACGATCCCACCCGCATCTCTCGTGGCAGCGGTCACCAAGGCAGGCTATGTGACTCAATTGAAGCAGGCAGCCGAGCCCGCAAAGCCCAACACCCTGCCGACATGGGGGCCCGTGGCGATCGCTTCTGTTTTAACCTTGCCTCTGGTATTGCCCATGGTGCTGCAGTTGGTGGGGATCGACTGGATGCTCAATGGCTGGCTGCAACTCGCACTGGCCACGCCGGTGCAATTCTGGCTGGGCTGGCGCTTCTACCGGGCAGGATGGCGGGCCGTCAAGGCCAAGGCCGGCAACATGGACCTGCTGGTTGCGCTTGGCACGTCCGCAGCCTTCGGCCTGTCCGTCTACCTTCTGATGCGGCATTCACAGCACGGCATGCCGCACCTCTATTTCGAAGCCTCGGCTGCCGTGATCACGCTCGTTCTCCTGGGCAAGTGGCTGGAGGATCGCGCAAAGCGGCAGACCACGGATGCGATTCGCTCTCTGAACGCCTTGCGGCCGAGCACGGCACTGGTACGACGCGATGGCGTTGACGTAGAAATGCCCGTGGCCGACGTGCGGGTCGGTGACCTGGTGTGCATACGCCCGGGTGACCGCGTGCCCATCGATGGCGACATCATGGAGGGGCGCAGCCACGTAGATGAATCGCTCATCACCGGCGAAAGCCTGCCTGTGTCCAAACAAGTGGGTGATCAGGTGACCGGCGGGGCCATCAACGCCGAGGGCATGCTGATTGTCAGGACGCAGGCCGTCGGTGCCGAAACAACCCTGGCACGCATCATCCGACTGGTCGAGTCGGCCCAGGCGGGCAAGGCGCCTATTCAGCGCATCGTGGACCGTGTCAGCGCCGTGTTCGTTCCGGTGGTGTTGGGGATCGCGTTGCTCACCTTCCTGGCTTGGCTTGGCATCAACGGAGACTGGGAGCATGCCCTGATCAACGCTGTGGCTGTGCTGGTGATCGCCTGCCCATGTGCATTGGGCCTGGCCACACCCACGGCGATCATGGTCGGAACAGGTGCCGCCGCACGCCGAGGCATCCTCATCAAGGATGCTCAGGCATTGGAGATCGCGCATTCGGTGACCGTCGTGGCGTTCGACAAAACAGGCACACTGACGGAAGGCAAGCCGACGCTGGTAGCCGTTGTCCCGGCCGAAGGGTCAGGCATTGACGAAGTGGTCGCTCTGGCCGCAGCGTTGCAACAAGCAAGCAGCCATCCGCTGGCACTGGCAGTCACCACCCACGCCCGCGACGCCAGCCTCACCATCCCCTCTGTGCAAGATGCCAAGGCACTGGCGGGCCGGGGCGTCGAGGGCATGGTGAGGGGAGCCAAGTTGATGCTGGGCAACACCAGACTTTTGAATGAACTGGGGGTGGATGCAGGTGCGCTCGGCACGCAAGCCGATGTGTTGGAGCGGCAAGGACGGACCTTGTCATGGCTTGTGCAGCAAAACGCAGGCGGCTTTGAACTGTTGGGGCTGATGGCCTTCGGAGACACCGTCAAGCCCACGGCAGCTGCAGCGGTGAGAAACCTGCACCAACTGGGCATCAAAACCCTCATGCTGACCGGCGACAACCAGGGCAGCGCTGATGCGGTCGCGCAGGCCCTGGGTATTCTCGATGTGCGAGCGGAGGTGCTGCCCAGCGACAAAGCGGCCATCGTGCAAGCCTTGCGCGCCAGCGGTGAGGTCGTGGCCTTCGTGGGTGATGGCCTGAACGATGGCCCTGCCCTGGCTGCAGCATCTTGCGGTTTTGCGATGGCCGGAGGTGCTGACGTGGCAACCGAGACCGCAGGCGTCACGCTGATGCGCGGCGACCCCAGGCTGGTGGCCGACGCCCTGGATGTGTCGCGGCGAACCTATGCCAAGATCAAGCAGGGGCTGTTCTGGGCCTTTGCCTATAACGTCCTGGGCATCCCACTGGCGGCACTGGGCATGCTCAACCCCGTCATCGCGGGTGCCGCCATGGCGCTCAGCAGCCTCAGCGTCATCGCCAATGCGCTCTTGCTGCGCCGTTGGCGGGGTGCGATGGAAAACGAGTTGCCACAGCACACCAAGCCTGCCACCGTCAATTCACAAGGAGCCGCTGCATGAGCGAACACATGAACATCGGAGAAGCAGCCAAGGCCTCTGGCGTGTCGGCCAAGATGATCCGGCACTATGAAAGCGTGGGGCTCTTCCCCGGCGCTTTGCGAACCGATGCAGGTTACCGCCAGTACACCGACAAGGAGGTCGGCACCTTGCGCTTCATTCGGCAAGCCAGAGACCTCGGGTTCTCGCTGGATCAGATCCGCGAACTGCTGGGACTATGGCAAGACCGTCGACGCCCAAGCCGCCAGGTGAAGGCGCTGGCCCAGGCCCATCTGCAGGAGTTAAATCAGAAGCTCCAGGAATTGCTTGCCATGAAGGCCACCCTCGAACACCTCGTTCATTGCTGCCATGGTGATGACAGACCGGACTGCCCGATCCTCGATATCCTGGCAACCCCACATGCCCAAAGCGAAACGAAGCCCGCGCGGAGCGGGCTGCGGTCAGGTCGGCAAAGTTGACCTGGACGATGTGGGCAAGCAACGCATCATCCAATCAATCCAGGTGTCCTTCGCTGATCAGGTTGCCAAGCCTTGCCACCTCGTTGCTGCTCGCAACTATCTTCTTCCCGTCGACGGTTTCTAACGTTTCCCCTTTTTTCATGTAAACGGCTTTCCCATACTTACTTTCCTTCGCCATTTTTCCATCCTTGAAAAGGTAAAGCGTGCCACCATCTTTCAGTTGATGCGTAGCAGCGGCCTGATTTTTTGCCGCATCACCAGCATAAACAGATCCGACAAATCCAATCAAGGCGACAAGCGTGATCAACGAGGTAGAATTTTTCATGGTGTTTCCTCTTGGAAATTTGCAAAGATGTGGCCTTCGAATAAAATATACAAGACCACAACATGCAATTTAACCGCCATCACCTTACAAAGACATGACGTCGCGATGACTAATTTGACAGCATCTCTTCAATATTAAAACGTCTTGAAAACTCATCCGTCATTATTGAAATAATGTACTTGTCATAGACCCTTGCCAATTGCGCATCATTGCCGCCCAAACGGATGTTCTTTTTGAACAAGGCAGTACCTCTGGACCCAGGTATATCTGGCCTGCGTGAGGGAACATTTAAAACTTGCCTGACACGAAATCCGGAGCGCACAGCACACGCGTTAACCCAAATATCATCCGCATCAGGACACGTCGCCCGGTAACCGAGTCCGACTCGCTTGAGCAGAAGCAGAAAATCAGGTGGGTAAAGTACGCCACCTACCCCAGTGGAGAAATTAAGATGGGAGGGGGCACTGCTATTGCAAAGCGGCCATGCGATGTAGGGCATCAATGCATCGCCATTCGTTAAGACAGACCGAGCGCGCAAACAATGAATAACGGCCTTATCGCTCAACCAGGCATCAAAAAGATGCTTGAAAGCAAGATGTTCGTAAAAAACATCGTCGTCAATGGTGATCAAAGGTCGAACGAAAGAGGCATTCATCTGCAGATAAGGTTGCAGCTTTTTGTGAGGCCCATCGTTTTCGCAGGTTATCACCTCCAATCCACGATGACACAAACGCGTCAACGATTTCGGCAATCGCCCCGGCCAATCTTCCCGAGACAAGAACAGAATGACTCTTCTGGGCTTAATTCCGCTGCACGCAGATTCGATCGCCAAATGAACCCTGTTGACACGATCTCCGTGTGAAGTGAGGGACACATCAAACGCTGAGCTCTCGTCCACCAATTTTTCTTTCGAGAACCAGTTTTTCAATGCATACCGAAGAAAAAGAAGATAGCTCTTCACCACAGCCCCAAAATAAAAAGCATCCCCAAATCAGGCCAAACACCATCTTCAGCAGAGTGGGCACTGAATTGGACTATGGGCGATCCTCTAACCAATCAACCGATCAGATAAATTGCCCAAGCAAAGCCTGATTGAATCGATCTCGGAAAAACACCACCGAGCAAAGACAGTCAACACCAACTCAACAAGCCTGGCGCCTAACGTGATTTAACACTTTCGTCAGGGCGCATTTTTTATTTCCGTCACGATCATCTTCCCACCCTCGCTGAGGACCATGAATTTCACCTGATCACCAGGCTTGAGATTGGACAAGATGCTCTTGTCTTTGGCGGTAAACACCATGGTCATGCCTGGCATGTCCAGGTGCTTGATGTCACCATGCTTGATGGTGACTTTGCCGTTGGTCTGATCAATTTTCTTGATCTCGCCGTCGGTCATTGCGGGAGCCTGCGCGGACTCCATCTTCGAATGGTCCATGGCAGCTTGAGCGAATGAAGCAAGTGGAGAAGCGATGCCGATGGCACAAGCCGATACGGCTAAAAATTTAGCAATGACGTTCATTGTTGACCTCATGAATAAGAGTTAAAAACCAGAACCGATCCGTCTTTGCGGATCAGCAGCACTTGGTATGGATCGCGGTGACCATCAAAGTCAGGCCCATCCATCCCAGGAGATCCGACAGGCATGCCAGGCACAGCCAAACCCAGGGCATGTGGCCTGTCTTTGAGCAACCGGCGGATATCGCGCGCAGGGACGTGCCCCTCGATCACATAGCCGGACACCACAGCCGTGTGACAGGATGCCTGCCGCTCCGGCATCCCAAGGGTGGCACGCGCGGCCTTGTTGCCCTCATCCACCACGGTGACGACGAAGCCATTGTGCTCAAGGTGCGAGACCCACAGCTTGCAACAGCCGCAGTTGGGATCTTTCCACACCTTGATTGGTGTTCGCTCCGCAGTCTCTGAGGCCGCCCAAATCGTCGGCGTACATGCCAATGACAAGGCCGCCATCAGCACTTTGCGCCTAGAGCGCAATGGAGATACAGATTGGTCTCGCATGATCATTTCTTCGAAACCTGGACCTTGCCCTTCATGCCCGCCTCGTAGTGACCAGGAACCAAGCATGCGAAATTCACTGTCCCGGCTTTAGTGAACTGCCAGACGATTTCACCTTGCTGCCCAGGCGCAATGGTCACCTTGTTGGGCTCGTCGTGCTCCATGTTCGGGAACTTCTTCATCACCTCCAAATGCTCCAAAAGTTCCTTTTCGGTCCCCAGGTTCATCTCGTGCTTGATCTGGCCTGCGTTTCTGACGACGAAGCGCACTGTTTCGCCCTGCTTGACTTGAATCGATGCAGGTTCAAATCGCATCTTGTCGCTCATCGAAACCTTGATCGTTCTGGTGACTTTCGATGCCCGACCAGGCTTGCCAATGGCGGTTTCTTCAGCGGCCTGGGTTCCTGCACCATGGTCATGCGCATGGTCTCCCCCAGCAAATGCGGAAGCGGACAGCGTCAAGCAAGTTGCAGCAATGAAGTGGGTGGCGAATCGACGTTTGTTCATCATGAAAAATCCGTATCAAGAGGTTGAGAATCAGTGATCGCTGTGAGACGTCGGCTTGCGGGCTCGCACCTCGACAGCCTTGTCAGGCTTCTTGGCCCGGGGCATAGATTGCCCACCTTCAGACTTGAATCTGGCAGGCTCACTCAAGGGGCCGGTATATTCATGTGCCACGGTGCCTGCAGGATGCTTGAACCAACCAGGGTCCTTGTAATCGCCATGCTTTTGGTTCTTGCGAACCTTGAGCACACTGAACATGCCGCCCATCTCGACCGAGCCAAAAGGCCCTTCGCCAGTCATCATGGGTACCGTGTTGTCAGGTATCGGCATTTCCATCTCGGTCATGTCGGCCATCCCACGCTCGCCCATGACCATGTACTCAGGCAAAAGGCCCTTGATCTTTTTGGCAACGCCACGGTGATCCACACCAATCAGATTTGGAACGTCATGCCCCATGGCGTTCATGGTGTGATGGCTCTTGTGGCAGTGAAAAGCCCAGTCCCCCTCCTCATCGGCCAAAAACTCGATCTGCCGCATTTGCCCAACGGCAACGTCGGTGGTCACCTCGTACCAGCGAGTGCTCTTCGGCGTCGGGCCACCATCGGTGCCTGTCACCAAGAATTCATGTCCATGCAAATGGATGGGGTGGTTCGTCATCGTGAGATTGCCAACCCGGATGCGCACTTTGTCGTTAAGTCGAACGTTGAGCGAGTCGACCCCGGGAAAGATGCGGCTGTTCCACGCCCACAGATTGAATTCAAGCATGGTCGTCGTCTTGGGGGTGTAACTGCCCGGATCGATGTCAAAAGCATTGAGCAAGAAGCAGAAGTCTCTGTTGACCTCATCGATCAACGGGTTCTTGTTCTTCGGGTGCGTGACCCAAAACCCCATCATGCCCATGGCCATCTGGGTCATTTCATCGGCATGGGGGTGATACATGAACGTTCCTGGACGACGTGCCACGAACTCGTATACGTAGGTCTTCCCCACAGGAATGGCGGGCTGATTCAAACCGGCCACACCGTCCATGCCGTTGGGCAGCCGCTGTCCATGCCAATGGATGCTCGTGTGCTCAGGCAACCGATTGGTGACATAAAGCCGAACACGGTCGCCTTCAACCACCTCAATGGTGGGCCCCGGGCTTTGCCCGTTGTACCCCCACAGGTGCGCCTTGAAGCCTGGCGCCATCTCTCTCACCACTGGCTCGGCAACCAAATGGAACTCCTTGACGCCTTGGTTCATCCGCCAAGGCAAAGTCCAGCCATTCAAGGTCACCACAGGGTTGTAAGAACGCCCTGTTTCAGGAACGAGAGGAGCCATGGTGTCCGAACTGGTCTGAATCACCGGCTCAGGCAATGCGGCCATGGCCACACGGCTGACGGCACTGGCTGCCACGGCACCACCCGCAATGCCAGCCATTCTGAAAAAATCTCTTCTTGACGACATCTTTGTTCCTTTGATCAGTGGCCGCCACCGGCGCTGGGAGCTGCGCCGCCGACGGACAAGGTGGTACTGGTGGGGCGCCCGATCAGAGATGCCTGCATCGCGGCGTCGGCCAACCAGAACTGTTGTTCAGCATCAATGGCAGCAATAACCGTTTCCACTTGATCCCGGTAGTCGGCCAGCAGCTCGAATACACCGATGAGCATGCCGTTGTAGCGAAGCTGGTTCTCATCCGAGATGACTTTGCGCAGAGGCAGAACCTCGTCTCTGTAATGCCTGGCGACGTCGTGAGCAGCTCGATATGCCGAATAGCTCTCTCGCAAATTGGAGCCTGCTGAGCGAGTGACAGCTTCAAGCTGATTGGCTGCCGCCAAAGTTCGCGCATTGAAGGCGTCGCGCTGCATGCCACCCCAGTCAAAAATTGGCAGCCGCAAGGCCAACTCATAACCTCTGGCGGAAGAACTTGTTCCCGCTGCGTTATCAAATTTGGTGTTCCTGCGCGCGGTCAACTCGATGTCGGTAAACGAGTTCACCAGTTCAAGACCCTGAGCCTTGGCATACGCATCGAAATTACTCTGGGCCAAGCGAATGTCCAGTCGGGATTGAGACGCCTGCGCACTGAATGCCTTCGGATTCACTGGTTCCTTGGGCAGGTCGGGGAGACGATCTGGAAGCCTCAACTGATCGACTTGGGCATCGTTCAAACCAAGCAGACGCACCAACTCCTCTCTGGCCGCCGTATTCAGATGGCTTGCAGAGGCCAGCCTGGTTGCTGCATCGGCATAGAAGGCCTGCTGCCTGGCGCGCGAAACACGGTTGAAGTTGCCGACCGCTTGCATGCGCTGCGCCAGTTCTGCGCTTGCTTGCGATGCCTCATAGACTTGTTCGGCGTACTTGAGCGTCTGTTGAGCGGCCACGGCACGGACCCATGCCTGGCGGACCAAGGTCACTTGGTCCACAACGTCTGCAGCCAGCTTTACCTGTGCTTGTTCAATTCGTCGGCTGGCAGCACTCTGTCGCCAAGGTAGAGAGATGAGATCAAGCAAGCCAAAGGACAAAGCGCGCCCCAACTCCAGCTCATCGCCAGCGCGCAAGCGCTCAAAACTGAACACCGGATTGGCGATGCGGCCTGACTGAGCCGTCCGAGCTGCTTCAGCCCAACTCTGCGCCAGCAGGGCTTGCATGGAAGGACTATTGACCAACGCCAACTCCACTGCTTGCGACTGGCTCAAAGGCTTTTCCAACAGAGAGTGGGCTCGTCCGCGGAGCTTTGTCTTTTCAGAATCGTTCGTCGCCAGCGACAGATTCCCCTGCGTGAAGCCCGAGGTTTCGTCGTTGATGCGCTTGACCGATTGACCAATGTCGATGCTCGCACAACCCGAGAGAACACCCAAACCGATCGCAGCGACACCCGCTCTCAGCGGTACTCGATTGAACAGCCTTTTCATCGACGGCTCTCCCCATGACCTGCGTGCGGATCATCGCGTTCAGACTCGCTGCTCGGTTTGATGTTGGGACCACCACGCGACTCTCGTGCGTAAGCTCGCCAACCACCAATGCGACCGACCAAGTCGTTGGACTCTTTCCAGGCCGCGAGAACCGGATCGGAAAAGCCCTGGTAGCTGCCAATAGGGGATCGGTAGGTCACCATGAATTCAGGTGGCGCGATTGGTTCAGCACTGGCAGGCTGCTGGGCTTGGGTCAGCCCCCCCATGGCTAACAGCACCAGACCCAGTGCGGGGCGAACAACATAGGACGATTGGGCCAATAGCATGTCTTCCTCTTGGCAAGCTGTGATTTCAAGCTGCCATTGTGCTCAGGTCAGCCTGTCGAGAACCTGTTTCGCAGATGACAGTTTTGTCATCTGCGAAACGCACGTCAGAATGGCGGCAAACTCATGCGCTGGCAGGAACTGGAGATCACCGTGCGCATCTTGATCGTAGAAGACGAACCAAAGACCGGGGAGTACCTGCGCCAAGGGCTCAGCGAAGCAGGGTTTGTTGTCGATCTGGCGACCAACGGCCCCGACGGGATTCACCTCGCCAAACACGGTGCGCACGATCTGGTGATCCTGGACGTCATGCTGCCAGGTCTCAACGGGTGGCAAGTGCTGAGCACCTTGCGTCAGCAGGGCCTGGAAATGCCTGTCTTATTTTTGACAGCCCGCGATCAAGTCGAGGATCGTGTCAAAGGGCTGGAGTTGGGCGCCGATGATTACCTCATCAAACCGTTCTCGTTCGCGGAGTTGCTGGCGCGGGTTCGAATCATCCTGCGCAGGGGGCGGCAGCATGGTGACGGCCCAACGTTGTGCGTTGCTGATCTTGAGATGGATCTCTTGCGACGACGCGTGACCAGAGGTGGCGTGAGGATCGACTTGACGGCCAAAGAGTTCGGTCTTCTGGAGCTACTGATGCGGCGACAAGGTGAGGTGCTGCCGCGTTCTCTCATCGCATCGCAAGTGTGGGACATGAACTTCGACAGCGATACAAACGTGATCGAGGTGGCCATTCGGCGGCTGAGGGTCAAAATCGACGAAGGCCAAAACATCAAGTTGATTCAAACAGTACGAGGAATGGGGTACGTTCTCGAAGAGCCTGGAAGGTCTGCACAGTGAAGATCGAACGACTGAAGGCGTTGTCACTGACCGCTCGCTTGACATTGTTCTTCACCTTGACGTCCGTGTGCATTGTGCTGGGCTTGGGCAGCCTGCTTATGTACGCTGCAGACCAGCATTTCATCGATTTGGACCGCTTCACCCTCAGTGACAAGCAACTCCTCATCAAGGACATCCTAACGAAGTCGCGCTCTCAAGATGACGCCCGCAAAAGATTGAGCGAGGCCTTGAATCACCACCACGGCATGTACATCTCTGCCAAAGGCATTGACGGATCAACACTCTATAGTTCAGATCGGTTTTCTCCGCCTGGGCAAGTGGCGCCGGGGCTGAGCCAGCCTGACGAGCAGGTGACTCAAAGGTGGCAGAGTCAAGGGCGGGAATACCGGGCGCTTCGCATGCAGCAAAGCCCTGGATACGACCCCACCAACGCCCTTGACGTTGTTGTGGCCATTGACACGAAACACCACGACGAATTCATCGCCCAACTCGGCCGAACCTTGGCGATTTACACGGTACTTGCGATGATCGCCAGCGGCATGCTCAGTTGGTTTGCTGCCCACCAGGGTCTTGCTCCGTTGAGGGCGATGAAATCGCGTGCTGCGACAGTTTCCGGGAGGCAACTTGACGAGCGGATGCCTGTCGGCTCAGTTCCCATTGAGATGGCCGATCTGGCAAAGGAACTCAACAGCATGTTGGACAGGCTGCAAAGTGATTTTCAGCGTTTGTCAGATTTCTCCTCTGATCTGGCGCATGAACTGCGCACACCTATCAGCAACTTGATGACGCAAACACAGGTTGTCCTGTCATCGCAACGTGACACGGAGACCTATCGAGATACCCTGGCATCTAACGTCGAGGAGTTTCAGCGCTTGGCCAGAATGGTGTCAGACATGCTTTTTCTGGCCAAGACTGAACGCAGCTTTGCCATACCTCAAAAGGAGCATTTTCAAGCGTCATCAGAAATCCAGAAACTCGTAGAGTTTTACGATGCCGTCGCGGAAGAAAAATTTATCCGCATCAACGTTGTGGGCGATGACCTGATCACAGGTGACAGGCTGATGTTCAGGAGGGCCGTCAGCAATCTGCTGTCAAATGCCCTTCGCCACACACCGAGCAGCGGAGACGTTTGCATCTCCGTGCGAAAAGCAGAGCCCTATATCGAGGTGGCTGTTGCCAATTCGGGCGAAGACATCGACCCCAAGGTTTTACCAAGGTTGTTCGATCGATTCTTCCGTGCAGACCCCGCTCGGGCTCACCCATCCAGCGACGGCGCAGGACTGGGTCTGTCCATCACCCGTGCGATTGTCGAAGCCCACAGCGGAAAAGTCGCCGTCACCTCAAAGCATGGGCGCACCTGCTTCACGCTGAGTTTCCCGGTGGGCGACAGGGCGAACCCGACCCACGCCTGACATGCTCATTCTGTTGTGGAATTGGCATCCAGGCACCCGGTGCCGCGCAATGCGCGCCCTCTGCCATTGATCTAGATCAAGCTGGCTGGCGTTAATGGCCTCAATGACACCAAGATAACAAACCTGTAATCTCTGACTCACCTGCATGAAAGGTGCTGCCACTAAGCTGAACTCACCACAACCGTTCGCCTAGCGAATACTGGAGTCAGCATGATCGTCAATCAACGCAACTTCTCTGCCGCAGCCCTGGTTTTTTTGGCACTGAACGGAATGGCCTTTGCACAATCAAAGGCAGAAGATCACTCGGCACATCACCCTGCGGCGTCGGCATCCGCGTCAGTTGTTGCCCCAAGCGCATCGACTTCGTCGGCCATGAGCGAGTCAATGGGCATGCACGCCCACATGGAAAAGCACCACGCCGAAATCCAGCGAATCATGAAGATCCGAGACTTCAAGAAGCGCCAGGGCGCCATGAATGAGCACATGAAAGCCATGAAGGAAGGCGACTGTCCAATGATGAAGGACGGCATGGGCATGGGCCCCGCATCCGGCACAAAAAAGTAACTCTCACGTAAACACTCGAAATACACGGAGCGCAAATGACAAACGTACACCACCCTCACCAAAGCAGCACTGGACGCCCATCGTTTCTGAGGTCCCCGGTCGGCGTAGCGTTGATCATGGTTGGCGTCATTTTGGCGTTCTTCGTATTGCGAGAGCACTGGTCGCATGTCGTGGGCAAACTGCCGTATCTGCTGTTATTGGCATGCCCACTGATGCATCTGTTCGGACATGGACATGGCGGTCACGGAGGGCAAAAGCATGGGTCTGGCACGCCACAGGACACGGCAGATTCTGGCAAAGCAACCCGATGAAGGGTATGCAACATGAGCTTGGCCTACAAGGCCCATGCTTCGATCACACCAAAGGTCCTGCCGCGCTTTTTGAAATCACAACTGGAGTGCGCCCGTGAACGAAAATCACAGCCATCGCCACTCACCCAGCGATAGCGCCGCATTGCATGGCGACGAAGTCAAGGATCCGGTTTGCGGCATGACGATCAAGCAGCAATCGGCACTGACTGAGCGCTACGCAGGCAAGATGTTCTTCTTCTGTAGCGAACACTGCAAGGCCAAGTTCCTCTCAAGCCCAGCTCGGTTCGCCTTGCCGAACGAGGGGAAGCAGGCTGGAGCAACACCTCCTCAGCTACCCGCCTCAGAGCAGCTCACAGGCGCCACCTATACCTGCCCGATGCACCCGGAGGTTCGTCAAGACCACCCGGGCAACTGCCCCAAGTGCGGCATGACCCTGGAGCCCTTGCTTCCCAGCCTCGATGACGACAACCCCGAGTTGCGTGACTTTCAGCAGCGCTTTTGGTGGACGCTGCCACTGACCGCCATGGTGTTTGTGCTGGCAATGTTCGGACACAACCTGGGGCTGATGGACATGACCGTCCAAAGCTGGGTCGAGTTGGCCCTGGCCACACCCATCGTCCTATGGGGGGGTTGGCCATTCTTCTACCGGGGCTGGCTATCGGTGGTGCATCGCAGCCCCAACATGTGGACATTGATAGGCCTGGGCACCGGTGCGGCGTACTGGTACAGCGTCGTGGCCACCGCGGCGCCGCAGGCCTTTCCTGCTTCTTTCATGGCGATGGGGCGTGTGGCGGTTTACTTTGAAGCCGCTGCAGTGATCATTTCGCTGACGCTGCTTGGGCAGTTGCTTGAACTGAAGGCGCGCTCTCAAACATCCGCGGCCATCAAATCGCTCTTGGGTTTGGCGCCCAAGACAGCCCGGAGGTTAAAGCCTGACGGGACCGAAGAAGACATCCCGTTGACCCATGTGCACGTCGGAGACCGCTTGCGCGTGAGACCCGGAGAGAAGGTTCCTGTGGACGGCGTCGTGGAGGAAGGCACGAGTGCCTTGGACGAATCCATGCTGACTGGTGAGCCCATTCCCGTGAGCAAGCGATCGGGCGACAAGGTCATAGGCGCGACGATCAATACCAACGGCGCGCTGATCATTCGCTCGGAGCGTATTGGATCGGAGACCATGCTGTCGCAGATAGTGCAGTTAGTGGCCCAGGCGCAGCGCTCCAAGGCTCCCATGCAGCGCATGGCCGATGTTGTAGCCGGTTACTTCGTGATTGCTGTGATCAGCATTGCCGTGCTGACTTTCTTCGGCTGGGGTTTCTTGGGGCCAGATCCGAGCTGGGTGTACGGCCTGATCAATGCGGTATCTGTGCTGATCATCGCCTGCCCTTGTGCGCTAGGTCTGGCAACACCCATGTCCATCATGGTGGCCACCGGAAAGGGGGCCACTCAAGGTGTCTTGTTCAGGGATGCTGCAGCCATCGAACGCATGCGTCAGGTCAACGCGTTGATCGTGGACAAGACGGGTACGCTCACAGAAGGCAAGCCAGCCTACGACCGCGCAGTGGCAGCGCCTGGCTGGGACGCCACCGAAGTATTGAGGTTGGCAGCTAGCCTCGATCAGGGTAGCGAGCATCCACTTGCCGATGCCATCGTGCGAGCAGCTCGCGAACAGGGCTTGCTCTTGGGCAAGCCGATCAATTTTGAATCTGGCACAGGCATTGGCGTACAAGGGGAGGTAGATGGCCATCGCTTGGCGCTGGGCAACACCACCCTCATGCAACAGATCGGGGCTCCCGTAGAGAAACTTGTGCCGCAGGCAGAAGCGTTGCGCGCGGAGGGCGCCAGCGTCATGTACCTGGCTGTCAATGGCCAGATTGCCGGCTTACTGGCTGTCTCTGACCCCATCAAATCAAGCACTCCTGAGGCACTGACCGTCCTTAGGGAGGCAGGTATTCGGATAGTGATGGCCACAGGCGACGGACAGACCACAGCAAAAGCGGTCGGCGCAAGGTTGGGTATCGATGAGGTTCATGGCGAGGTCAAGCCCGCAGACAAACTCTTGCTGGTCGAGCGCCTGCAGAAAGAGGGGTGCGTGGTGGCCATGGCGGGCGACGGTATCAACGATGCACCCGCGCTCGCTCGCGCGGATGTGGGTGTCGCGATGGGAACGGGTACAGATGTGGCCATGAACAGCGCCCAGATCACCCTGGTCAAAGGCGACCTTAGAGGGATTGCCACGGCGCGCATGCTATCCATGGCGACCGTGGCCAACATGAAGCAAAACCTGGCTTTCGCGTTCTTCTACAACGCCTTGGGCATTCCCATCGCAGCGGGTTTGCTGTATCCCCTGACCGGGTGGCTACTGTCCCCATTGATTGCGGCTCTGGCCATGAGTCTGAGCTCCGTGTCGGTGATTGGCAATGCCCTGCGGCTACAGCGCTTCAAGAAAAAGTGACGTACTTGAAATCCTGGTCTACCTGCCTGCGCTGGTACTCCAGCAGGGCAAGTCCATGTGGCTCCTGCTGCCTGCTGCGACAGCGCTGAGTTTGTTCTCCGTGGCTGCCGACGCTGCACCCCACGGCGGCCGGGCGTACCTACGCGGTCTGTGGTGGTGTCTACATTTTTGGGGCCTTGGCGTGACTGTGGCAAGTGGATGGCATCACCCCAAGCCGCTGGGACAGCGGTCTGGGCCTGCATGGCGCTGGCAGGGAAGGCCTTCATTGCGTTTCAGCCAACGTCGTCCTGACCTCAGTGGCCGTGTCGATGGTGCGCATCCGGGAAATGCGCGTGGCTGTGGCTCATAGGCAAATGGCGATGAAGGTGCTTGTGCGGCACACCCAGCACGACAGGGCCAGCGTGCTCATGTTGATGGTGCGCATCGTGAACGTGCTCATGCGCGTGTTCCAGGGCCTCATGCGAATGCTCGTGAGCATGGTCCTCCGACAAGTGCAGCCAGACACCCCAAGCCATCAAGGCCGCGGCGACCAGCAACTGAACCGTGACAGGCTCGTGGAGAAGCAGCACAGACACCAGCGCGCCAAAGAACGGTGCAACGGAAAAGTAGGCCCCTGTGCGCGACGCACCCAGATGCCGCAGCGCCAGGACGAACAAGGTCAGGCTGGCGCCGTAGCTGAGAAACCCGAGTAAGCCCGCAGACAAAGTGGTCTCCCAACCGGGCCACCCCGCGCCCAGCGCCACGGCCAAAACCAGATTGCTGCTGCCTGCGCTCAATCCTTTGGCCATGGCAATGAAGCCGGCGTCGTTCAAGGCGACTTTGCGCGTCAGGTTGTTGTCCACCGCCCAGCCCAAACATGCCCCCAGCACCGCCAAAGATGGCCAGAGTGTCGAAGTGGCTACGTGCTCAGCAGCACCTGGCCAACTCAGCACCAAGGCACCGGCCACGATGGCAGCCATGCCCAGCACGATGCGTCGGTCCACGTTCTCCTTGAACACCACCCAGGCCAGCACGGCAGTCAGCACACTCTCCGCATTGAGCAGCAAGGACGATTGAGACGCGGACATGCCCGCAAGCCCGGTCATCAACAAGACAGGCGCTGCGATGCCGCCCGTCACGATGGCGCCTGCCAACCACCCCCATTCGCGCCAGGCCAGGGTCACCGGAGGTACACGCTGGATGCGACGCACCACCCACAAACCCATTCCGGAACCCAGGTACAACAGCGCCGCCAGCAGCCATGGGCTGGTCTGAGCGAGCAGAACCTTAGCAAGCGGCGCGCTCACACCGAACAACAATGCGGCCAACAACGCGGACATCACGCCGACATGTCGATGAGAGAGCAACTTTTGGATCATGGGTGAGCAGGTTCAGGCAGGAAGGAAGGATGTCGTGACTCAAGGGCCTTTGCTTCCAGAGTTTATTTTCTAAGCGCCAGACGGCAGTCGGTGATGCTGACCTCAACCCAATCGCCCACCTCGACATCGACATCGTTGGGTATCGCCACGATGCGCTTTGCCCTCAGGTTGGGATTGCCGCCATAGCTATAGGAAGCCACGGCAAACCGGGTTTTGCCCGCCTCAGCACCCAATGCCATTCGGCAATCTTCCTTGCTTGATCGCACCGCCAACTGATCCTTTTCGATGGCCACAACCTGCGCTCGCCGCCAACCTTGCGAGTAGGCGTTGCTCGATACCTGCGGCCCCGTCGTGCAGGCGGTGGTCAAGGCCGCAAACACAACGACCAGTGCTATTTTCAGTTTCAGCATGATGAACTCCTTTGGGTTGAGGCAATCAGTTCGCAGGGGAAAAATCATCTGTGCGATGCGTCCATCGGTAGAGCAGCGGCAGCACGAACAGGGTCAATACAGTCGATGACAGGATGCCGCCGATGACCACGGTGGCCAACGGCCGCTGCACCTCGGCGCCCGTGCCAATGGCTACCGCCATAGGCACAAAGCCCAGGCTGGCCACCAGCGCGGTCATGAGCACAGGCCTCAGGCGTGTCAGGGCCCCTTCTCTGATCGCTGGCTCCAGGGTCATGCCGCCTTCGCGCAGGCTTCGGATGTAGGCAATCATCACCAAGCCATTGAGCACGGCCACACCCGACAATGCGATGAAACCCAGCCCTGCCGAGATCGACAAGGGAATGTCCCGCAGCCACAGCGCCGCCACACCGCCCGTCAGCGCAAAGGGCACACCGGTGAACACCAGCAAACCATCCTTGACGTTGCCAAACATGGCAAAGAGCAACAGGGGGTCGCTTCAGAAAACGGAAAAAATCGTACGCTAAGACCCGGAGAACGGACGTAGTGGCCTGAACTTGCCCGCGTCTACCTTGGCGCTGCTGCGCCAGAGGTAATCGCCGGTCAAGTTGATGTGTTCCCAGCCCAGCGGCGACAGGTACTGCAACAGCGCCTCATCGACGGCATGGCCGTTGCCACGCAAGGCATGCGCTGCGCGCTCCAGGTAGACTGTGTTCCACAACACGACAGCCGCCGTCACCAGGTTGAGTCCACTGGCCCGATAGCGCTGCTGCTCGAAACTGCGGTCGCGGATTTCGCCCAGCCGGTTGAAGAACACCGCCCTGGCCAGCGCGTTGCGCGCTTCGCCCTTGTTCAACCCGGCATGCACGCGACGACGCAGTTCGACGCTTTGCAGCCAGTCCAGGATGAACAGCGTGCGCTCGATGCGGCCCAGCTCGCGCAGTGCCACGGCCAGGCCGTTTTGGCGTGGGTAGCTGCCGAGCTTGCGCAGCATCAGCGAGGCCGTGACGGTGCCCTGCTTGATCGAGGTGGCCAGTCGCAGGATTTCGTCCCAATGGGCGCGGACATGCTTGATGTTGAGCGTGCCGCCAATCATCGGCTTGAGGGCGTCATAGACGGTTTCGCCCTTGGGGATGTAGAGCTTGATGTCGCCCAAGTCGCGGATGCGAGGTGCGAATCGAAAGCCCAGCAGATGCATCAGCGCAAAAACGTGATCGGTGAAGCCCGCCGTGTCGGTGTAGTGCTCCTCGATACGCAAGTCGGACTCGTGGTACAGCAGGCCGTCGAGCACATAGGTCGAGTCGCGCACACCGACATTGACCACCTTGGTGTGGAACGGCGCGTACTGGTCGGAGATGTGGGTGTAGAACGTCCGTCCTGGGCTGCTGCCGTACTTCGGGTTGATGTGCCCCGTGCTCTCGGCCTTGCTGCCGGTTCGGAAATTCTGGCCGTCCGACGATGACGTGGTGCCGTCGCCCCAATGCCCGGCGAACGGATGCTGGAACTGGGCGTTGACCAATTCGGCCAGCGCCGCCCCGTAGGTTTCGTCGCGGGTATGCCAGGCTTGCAGCCAGGCGAGCTTGGCGTAGGTCGTGCCAGGGCACGACTCGGCCATCTTGGTCAGGCCCAGGTTGATCGCGTCGGCCAGGATCGTGGTCAGCAATAGGTTCTTGTCCTTGGCCAACTCGCCCGATTTCAGGTGCGCAAAGTGCCGGGTGAAGCCTGTCCATTCATCGACTTCGAGCAGCAGTTCGGTGATCTTGACGTGCGGCAGGATCATGGCCGTTTGGTCGATCAACGCCTGCGCGGTGTCGGGCACCGCCGCATCCAGCGGCGTGATCTTCAAGCCCGACTCCGTGATGATGGCGTCCGGCAGATCGTTCGTCGCCGCCATGCGGTTGACCGTGGCGAGCTGCGCATCCAGCAGCTCCAAGCGCTCGCTCAGGTACTGGTCGCAATCGGTGGCCACGGCCAACGGCAACTCGCTGGACTGCTTGAGGCTGGCGAACTTCTCGGGCGGCACCAGGTAGTCCTCGAAGTCCTTGAATTGGCGTGACCCTTGCACCCAGATGTCGCCCGAGCGCAGGGAGTTCTTCAACTCGGACAGCGCGCATAGTTCGTAGTAGCGCCGGTCTATACCGGCATCGGTCATCACCAGTTTCTGCCAGCGCGGCTTGATGAAGCCGGTCGGCGCATCGGCGGGCACCTTGCGGGCATTGTCGGTGTTCATGCCGCGCAGCACCTCAATGGCGTCGAGAACGTCCTTGGCTGCGGGCGCGGCCCGCAGCTTGAGCACGTCGAGGAATTCCGGCGCGTAGCGGCGCAAGGTGGCGTAACTCTCGCCGATGCGGTGCAGGAAATCGAAGTCATCGGGCTGCGCGAGCTTTTGCGCCTCGGTGACACTTTCGGCGAAGGCATCCCAGGACATGACGGCCTCGATGGCGGCGAATGGGTCGCCGCCCAATTGTTTGGCGTCGATCAGCGCCTGGCCGATGCGCCCGTACAGGCGCACCTTGGCGTTGATGGCTTTGCCCGATGCCTGGAACTGCTGCTGATGCTTGTTTTTGGCGGCGTTGAACAGCTTGCCCAGGATACGGTCGTGCAGGTCGATGATTTCGTCGGTGACGGTGGCCATGCCCTCGATGGCCAGCGCCACGAGGGTGGCGTAGCGCCGTTGCGGCTCGAACTTGGCCAGGTCGGCGGGCGTCATCTGTCCACCCTCGCGGGCTATCTTGAGAAGCCGATTCTGGTGAACCAGCCGCTCGATGCCGGTAGGCAGGTCGAGCGCCTGCCAGGCTTTGAGGCGTTCGATGTGTTCAAGCATGTGGCGGGAGTTCGGTTTGACAGGCGACTGTCGCAGCCAGGCCAGCCAGGTCGTCTTGCCGTTGTCTCGGCGTTTCAGCAGATCGTCGAGTCGGCGGCGATGCGTGTCCGCCAGTGATTCGGACAGGGCTTCGTAGATGCGCCGGTTGGCGCGGGTAATGGCCTCGGCGCAGACACGCTCAATGACATCCAGCGCCGGGATGATGATGTGCCGGTGGCGCAGCGTGTCGAGGACACTGACAGCCAACACGATGCCCTTGTCCGTCTGCAATGCCAATTCGGTGGTGGCATGGACGGCCTGCCGGTAGTGCGCCAAGCCGAATGGCTCCACGCCCAAATATGCACGCAGCTCAAGCAGATGCTCGCGCCGGGTTTCTTCCCTCTCTGCATACTGCGGCCAGCACGATGGGTCGATGCGCAGTTGTCGTCCGATCCATTGCAGCAGGGACATTGGCATGGAGGCATCGGGCAGCAAGCCTTGACCGGGGAGGCGCAGCAAGCACAACTGCGCGGCGACGCCCAGCCGATTGGCGTCGCCGCGCCGCTGGCGAATCAGCGACAGGTCGGTTTCACCGAAGGCATAGTGCCGGATGAGTTCATCTTCGGTGTCGGGTGGCAATAGTAGGCTTGCCCGCTCGGCGGCGGACAGAATCGAACGGCGTGGCATGCAGTCTCCTTCTTCTTGAAAACGAGGGATTGTGAGAGGCCGCACCAGACCACCGACGTGACACGCGAAATGTCATTTTCAGAAGACGACTGCACCAATTAACTGGACGTAACGCCCGGAGTGCAGTCAGCTCCTGATAACCAAATATCAGAAGTCATCGTCACC
>NZ_SNXW01000011.1 GCF_004362855.1 Aquabacterium commune | reverse complement strand
TACACTTATCCACAGCTGACCACCCTTTGGTCGGCTACCAGCCCTGGCTCAATACTGGATCGGCACAGTGGCTCAGATTTGGATCGGCGCGGACACCCTTGGACCGGCTTCGGTTCGCGGATGGAAGCAATGGCGCGCTGCCGTCCCTCAGCCTGGATTCGAGCGAGCTCACCGCTGGCTTCCTTCTTTCGGAGCGTGGCAGTGATGTCTTCAAGCAGATCGGGTTCCTTGATCTCGTAGGTCGGGCCCAGTGTTCCAAGGTCGCTCGAATAAGTCTTGGCCCCGCCGGTGGAAGCGATCGAGGCGAGCGACAGCGCCAGGACCAGCTTCGTGAGGTGCGCGACGGCGTTGGATTGGCGCAAAGGAAGGTGTGCCATGGACGCCTCAGAAGATCTTGATGGCCCGGCCGAGGAACGTGTTCACCGGCACCAGCCCCATGGCTGCGTACCGCGAGTCCAGGGCATCGCGGTCAGTGCCCTGAACCCAAACATGGCCAGGAGGAATCACGCCACCTTCAGATGCCTGCAGCGGCACGCTCTTCAGAGGCTTGGCCCAGCCCAGCTCTTCCAGCTTGCGGGTGGTCCAGCTCTTCTTGGCTACTCCCGATCGTTCCTTGGCGTGCCCCAGGGGGTGACCATCAAGGAAGAAGTCGCGGCCCGAGCGTTCGATCCGATCGCCAGGGATACCGGCCAACACCTTGACGATGCCATCGCCCGGACTGTGTCCGCCGATGTCTTGTCCGGTGTAGATGAACGCCACAAGTTCCCCCTTCTTCGGCGTGGTGCCTTTGAGGACCAGGACCAGGTGGGCATCGATGCTCTGTGTTGTCACGAACCCGATCGCAAGGTGCTGTGAAGTCACCCAAACAGCCAGAAAGAGAGCGATGACCCACGGCAGCCGGCGGCGCGCGATGGCGGGCTGGGTGGCTTTGTACCTGCTCCAGCGCTCATCCCAGCCAGGGCGGCGGGTCACGAGATCCACCAGAAGGGTGGTGAGAGCGATCGGCTGGTGCGGGCCCTGTGGGCTTGGTGCCGTGGTCATGGTGCGTTTCCGGGGGAGGTCTGGGGAGCGAGCTGGCCGGCGCCCAGCCCTTGCTGGGGAACGGGCACGCGGAACTCGGCCGGATCCACCGTCAGCCCGTAGGCGGCCTTGATCGCAACGGTGTAGTCGGGCACGGCCAGGGTGCTTCCGAAAACTGCCGGGCTGGCGATCAGCAGGCAACCGCAGCGACGTGAGAAGTCTTGCAACTGCTTGGACATGTCCTGGCCAGCCTGTGCTCCCAGGGCATCGGCTGGCATGTTCGAGGAGCCTGAGAGCAGCTTCTTGATGGCAACCGCCTGGTTCGCTGCAAAGATCTGCCCGATATCTACGGTTCCGAGCCGGGGGGTACGTGGATCACGAACAAATCGGTCGTAGACCAGAAGCGCACAGGCTGTCAGAACGATGGAGGTCATCGCAGCGATCAGGACGATGCGGATGCCGGTCGAGGGTTGATCCTGGCTGGTCATCGCGCTGTCGTCAGGAACAGAGGCGGAATGGGCATCGCCTCCTTGGGGGGATTTGGTGGTCGTGTCACTCATGCGGGCTCCGTGATGCCTCGGGCGGCGAGCAGATCGTCGATGGCCTGGGCTGTGCTCATGCCCGCCGCCATGCGCTCGTCAAGCGGGTTGTTGTCTTCGGCACGATTGCTGAACAGCAGCACCTTCGAGGGGTTGAGCAGCAGGCGGATCACGCCCTTGTAGATCTTGGAGTGCAAGTACCACTCCTTGTAGTAGCCGGATTCGCCGGAGAGCGTGCCGATGAGGCGCTTGAGCTGGTCGTCCATGATGAAAGACTCGGACTTTGCAGCTGCGGCGATGGAGGTCTCTGACTGCGACCCCATGAAGATGAAGTCCGACTGGTTGAAGATGCTGCGTCCTGCCGCAGACACCATCCAGTGCGCAACGTCCTGAGATGCGGTGATGGCCGAGCCACCGTACTTGCGCACGCGCAGGTACATGTTTTCCAGGAACTCGCCAGAGGCCTGGTCGTCGGGGCCGTGGCCGGCCAGGTCGTCCTTGGCCTCGTCCAGGATGAAGATCTTGCGGCGCTTGCGCTCGACCAGGAACTCCTGTGTCGTCTTGTACATGAGGATCTGGCGAATCACCCCGTGGAGGTGCTGGTTGGCCTCCAGATCCTGTGTTTCGTAGACGATGAAATCGTTGCTGAAGTCGATGTTGCAAACGCCGTTGAACCACTTCTCGTAGACGCCGCCAACACACCAGGGCGCGAGCATGTCGTAGAGGTCCAGGTAGCGCTGATCGACGGGGCGGTCCTCGTAGATGCGGCCCGTGCGGTATCGCTCGCGCACGTCCGTGATGGTCATCTCGCGACCCTTTTTGATGAACTCTTCCTTGATGACGGTCGCGATCGTTGCGTAGACGGCGGGATCGAGGTCCTGGCTCGGGGATGCCATCTTGGCCACCATGGGCTGCAGCAGCGCCACGTCGTCGTCAATGCCGCCGCACATCTCGCCATCGATCTCCATGGGCTCACTGACCATGGAGAACGGGTTGACGCAAATGCGGGATTGGCTGACGAAGCGAATGAACTGGCCGTTCAGGCGTTCGGCGATTTTCTGGAACGAGCGGCCTTTCTCGGAAACACGGACCTTGGCGCCGCAGCTGTAATACGACTCGGCGATCTCCTGCAGGAGCGTGGACTTGCCCGAGCCGGTGGCTCCGACGACGGATGCGTTCTTGCCGCCAAACTCATTGTCGAAAAGGTCGATGGGCGCAATCTGCCCGCGTCGGCCTACGCCGAGAAGGACGGGCGTGCCAGTGCCACGGCCTTCAGCAATGAGCGGAGCCAGGTGAATGGCGTTGCCGCTGTGCTTGGGCGTGAGCTGCTTGTTGAAGCGCATCTCGTCGGCGAAGCCCTTTGACATGGTCATTGGCAAGCTGCCATACCAGTATTGCTCCTGGCGACGCAGGGCCACCTTCAGCTCGAAGCCGCGGCTGTAGAAGATGTTGCGCATCGCGTTTTGAGCGCGGTTTGCCAGCTTCGGATTGGCATAGAGGCCCACGCACATGTAGGCATCCAGCATCTTGCGACCATCGTTGAGTGCCTTGCGCGTCGCAGCCCACTCCTTGGCCTTTTTGGTCATGCCGGGGTCGATCTGGGCCATCTCAGACTGGGCATCCTTCTCGGCCTTGATCGAGTTGACAGTCGCGCCGGCCTTCTCCTTGTTCTGGTCGCCGATCCAGGTGCCAAGCGTGATGCTGTAGGGGCAGGGGACCTGCAGGGCGGGTTGGAACAGATCTCCGATCAGCATGCCCATGTTCCAGAGCGCGTTTCGCTCGGGGTACTTGTCGACCACCATCATGCGCAGATCAATGGTGTGCTTCTCCTCGGCTCCGCCCTGGGCCAGGATGGCCCGGCGCGGATCTCGCCAGTTCGAGTAGGCGTCAGGGCCCACGCATTGTTCGTTGATGAGGCGGCTCTCGTCGTAGGTGAGGTGCGCGCGCTCGCCATAGAAGCGCTGCGCGTTGCAGAAGTCAGCAGTCCAGTTGATGAGCTCTGTGGCATTCCAGTTGCGCACGTGGAACCCAGCCGTGCGGAACGTGGACATGATCTGATCGCGCAGTTCGGAGAGCTCGCTCACGCGGCTCGTGTCGTCAACCCCGCCAGGCAATGTGAAGCAGAAGAAGCCCTTGTAATCTCGAATCATGAGGGGAACCGAGGGCACCAGCGACTCCATGACACCGGACTTCATGAACGCGAAGCGGCGCCGTGCCATGGACCGTGAGATGTTCTCGTGGCGGCCTGGTCGACCGAACTGGGCCATGACACCCGAATGGTTCAGATCGTTTCTTCGCATGGAAGCGTAGCGCTTCAGCAGGTCATCGATGTGTGGCGATGCGAAGAGGGTGAACTGCTGGCCGGTGTTGTCTGGCAGGATGGAGTAGATGCCCTTCAGGCTGTCGACCATGGACTGATCAGCACCCGTCTGTGGGGTGAAGCCGATCACGCAACCGATGGAGTCTTCGTTCACAAAGACCTCGTTTGCCTTGTCGTACGCTCGATACGGCAACCAATGGGCCAGCCGGTCGGATGGGTCGGAAGGGTCCACCTCCACTTCGCCGCTGGCAAAGTGCTGGGAGACATCGAACAACTCGATGGGCTTGGCAGCCATCAGGCGCTTCAACTGGTCCAACATTTGGGCTTCCTGATCAACGCGTGGGCTTGGGGCTTGTCTCATCCGCGTCTGCTGGCGGATTCGAACCAGGTTGACTGGCGCGGCGCATGGCCTCCTGGATCCTCTGGATCATGGAGGCGGGGTCCTGGGTGTTGTTTTGTTCAGCTGGCGTGCTGCCTGCTGCCGTGTCCTGGCCTTTGTCGGCTGCGTCGGAAGGGAGCACAGATGTCGGGCGATTTGCGCTGGACCCACTGCCTGCGGTGGGCAGGCCCGTTCCCATGGCCCTGACAGGGCGGGAAGGGGCATAGCTGTCTCGGACGAGCTGCTGCGCGTGCTCGATCATCCAATGGCCGGAGTCCAGCGCCATGTACACGTAGAACTGGTCGACGATGTCACCATCGGCGTCCTTGTACGACATAACCCACGTGCGAATGGTGGTCGGCTCGGAGCGGATCGCGCCCGAATAGGTAGGAGGCAGGCCTGCCCCCATGTTTCGGGCAGCGGGCAAGGGCAGGGCGCCCGAGGTCGAATCGGTTGCACGGCGGCCTTCCTGGGGGGCTGCCTGGTTCGATGCAGAGGTGCCCCCCTGGGAGTTGGCATAGACACCGCTGATCGACTGGCACTGCACACCGGGAGGGGCCTTGCACTTGAACTGGTTCTCGGCGTCGTAGCCGTTGAAGAATCCAGCGCAACCCGAAAGAGCACCCCCAGCGATCACGGCCACAGTGATGCCGCGGAGCAGAGGATTGAGAATGGGGCGCATGAGCGATGAGGTCATCATGCTTATTCCTTCGTGGACTTGAGAGAAACAGCCTGTCCTGCGTTCGTGGGCTGATTGCCCAACCAGGCGGATAGCTCTGCCGCGGAACGAGCACCTGCGCGCTTGCGGCCATCAGTTGCGATGAACGTCGGGGTGCCTTCGACTCGAAGTGACTTCGCCAGTTGGCTCAAGCGTTCGACGGGGGCAGCTGCGATGCAAGCCGCCGAAGCTGCTGGAGGTTGGACGGCCTTGGTCATCCAGGCTTTCCACGCAGCAGCTCGATCAGCGCTGCACCAGATGGCCTGTACCTTGCTCATGGAGTCCTGGCCGAGGATCCCGACTGGGAACACGTAGATCTGCGTGTCCTTGAGCTGGGGAAGCTCCTTTTCCAGCACCTTGCAGTAACCGCAGTTGGGATCGGCAAAGATGGCCAGGGTGCGCAGTGGCTTGCCGTTGATGAAGCGAATGGCCAGCTCGGTGGGCAACTGGTTGAAGTCCACTCGGTCGAGATCGGCCATGCGTTCTTGGGTCATGTCGGTTTGACTTTGCATGTCCCAGACGTGGCCAAAGACCCAGTAACGACCGCTGGCGTCCACATACGCCAGATTGCGTCCCATGGCCACCTCGAACAGGCCCGGCAGCGGCGAGGTCTTCACGCTGTCGAACTTGGTTGCAGGCTGCAGTTGACGCAACTTGGACAACACCTTTGTGGCCTCATCGTCCTGGGCGTGCGCCCCCGTGGCAAGGCTCAGCGCCAGGCCGATGGTCACGGCTTTGATCGTTGTGAGGATGGTGGCGTGTCTCATGAGGTCACATGTCCTTGAATAGAGCGGAGATCTCGGCGCTGCGGTCCAGGTTTCGACCGGAGGCAGCCTGGAGGGCTTCAACGTCGTCGTCGCCGGGCACGATGTCGATCTCGATGCCCTTGGTGAATGCCAGATCAACCATGCGTCCTGCATCGATCTCGATGACGGGGTACATGCGGTCGGCACGTTCGATCCAATACTGGGCAAGTCGGTCCATCGCGCTGCCGAAGCCTTGCGCCATCGAGTTGTTGAGGATGGTCTTGGCGTCTTGGGACTGCTGGGTCGTAACGCCCAAGGGTGATTGCGAAACTGTCGTGCCCTGGTTCCCGAAGCCCTTGCCAATACCTGACGCAATGCCAGCCATGGCGGCATTTGCGAGGATCTGGCCTTGCTTGGTGACCAAGCGGCCTCTCATGCCGTTCTTGCCGTCTTCGCCGAACACGGACCCTTTGACGGAGGCTTCCAGGACATCGCCGTTGTGCTTGACGCAGCTCAGGGTGAGCAGGCGGATGTATGCACGTTCGGACGAGATGTCCCCCACACCGCCGCCCACGATGAAGCAGTTGCGCACTTTGGAGCGCCAGCCGTTGGGCAGGATGGCATCGTCTTGGAGTAGGAAGAGAACGGGCTGGGGATCGCTTTGCGATTGCCCCCCTGTTGCCGCGTCGATGCCGCCAAGCAGCTTTGCTCGGACAAATCCCACGGGCAGGAAGTTGCGGGTCACGTTCCACTTTGGCCCTGCTGCCTTCTGGCCATCACCTGCGGGTTTGTCGCCCTGGGCGCCGCTGGCGCCGGCTTTCACAGAGATGATCACCGGAGCACGAGCGGCGCTGGCGTCCAACTGGGGGCCGCTGCCAGCGTTGGAGTTGGGAGAGCCTGGTGGGTACTGCGTGAGGCCGAGGTGTGCACCAGGTGCATTCGGATTGACCCGTTGAGGATCAGGAATGCCGTTTGTACCTGTGCCAGCAATCTGGCTTTGCTTGGGGTATGGCGTCGGTTTGCCACCCGCACGATCATTGCTCTCGACCACGACGACTGCTGGCTTTCCTGTCGCAGGTGTCTTGGCTTCACCTGGAGCAGGTGCAGATGCGCTGGATGCCGCTGGGGCAGCCGTCTCGGCTTGGGACGCAGCAGAGGTGGCGGCCGGTGTGGGGGCACCTCGGCCATCGCGCTCTTGCTTGATCTTGTTGACGAATTCCTCCAGGTGGTCCAGGCGCTTGCGCTCGGTCGCCATCCAATACTGCTGAGGGTCAACCTTGTTCGATCCGGGGGCGCTGAGCTCGGCCGGCGTGACGTTCTCGAGCTCCGGAGGTGGGGGAGGCGGGGCGCTGCTGCTCAGCACCCAGGACACGAACGACACGAGGATGACGCTGGCCAGGCCACCCAGCACCATGTTCGCCGTCTTCTTCTGCTTGGTCGAAAGGTTCCGGTATAGAGACAGGCCGGGGAGTTTGATCTGTTTCAGGCTCATGATGGCTCTCAGTCCTGCTCAGAGCGTGTGCGCAGAACCCACACGGGCGTGCTGGTGCCGGGTTCGACTTGGTGCTTGAAAACCGTGACTGCAAGGACGCCGTTTCGATAGAACTCACGCTCGTCCAGAATCAGCGTGCGATCGGAGACATTGGTCAGCGTGAATCGGTCGCCGACCATGGCCTTGCCGACCCAGCTGTCGTCCAGAGTGAAAGTCACCTCGCTCCACAGCGCGATCCGCTTGTCAACCCGACGAACATCGACGGCCTCGGGCGCGCGATTCGATGCCATTGCCAGCATCCATCCTTTGATGCTTCGAACATAGGATGAGCTGGTGAACTCCGGCGTCTGCCCACGGGCTGGTTCCTGCGAGTAGCTGCTCGCAGCGCGCGCGGCCCCCGGGGGCTGGGCCTTGCCCCTCGACTGCATGACGATCGCATCGGCGGGCATATCGAGAGGCTTGAGCAGAAGCGAGTAGGTGCCCAAGTCCGTTTTGAGCGTCAGCGTCACGGCCTGGTAGCCGGCACCGCCAACCAGTACCGGCTGCACGAAGATCTCACCCGATTCGGCGTCCGTCATCACGGTGATACGGCCATTCGGATTGCGCGTTTGGTCGTAGACATCGCCAACCACGTCAACGATCTTGCCGCCCTGCAGGGTGATCCTCGTCGGGTCGCGCAGTGACATGCTGGCGATGGAGCTGTCGCCGTCTCGCACAGTGATGAACTGTGCGGCTTGCACGACGCTGAGAGCGGATGTGCTGATCAGGCCGGCGAGCAGCAGGGCGCGCAAGGTGTTCAAGGGTGTCGTCATGGCTGTGTCCGTTTACTTTCCGGCCGTCTCGTCGTTTTCGGTCTTCAACTTCTCGAAGGGCTTGTCCTTGCTCGATTCGAACCAGTCAGCCAGATACAGCCGCGAGCCGTCCTGCGTGAAGATGTAGGCGTAGGTGCGGGTCTCGGTGGGAATGGGGACCCCGTTGACCCATTGGCGGAACTCGCCTGTCAGCGCGATGCGCAGACGCTCAGGGTCTGGCGTGGCGAAGAGGGGGTTGAAGCTTTGAACGCCGCCGATCCGCTCCAGTGCGAGTGAGGCCTTCTGGATCTTGCGGTTCATGACGTCCCAGCCGGAGGCAGGGATCCATGTCTTGAGAAGTTCGCCCTTGGTTTTCACGGATCCAGGTGACACGTCGAGCGTCAACGAGCTCATGAAGAAGCCCGTGTCGATGATCTTCTGTCGTGATGGGCCCGAGCTTTCGCTGATCCAACGGCTGCGGTCGCCATCAGGGGTTTGCTGGACGATCTTCTCGGCCTTCCTGGCCGACATGAACATGAATAGGAGGACGATGATCGCCAAGGCCTGGGCGGCGTTGACGAGCAGGGACACCGAGAGCCAGGACTTGGTGTCGGCGATGGTGTTTTTGGCTGCTATGGGCGAAGTCATCCGATGAACTCTCGCTTGTGAGAAGGTGGGCAGACATGCTTGAACAGCGTCCACAAGGAGGCGGGGGTGTGCCACCACAGCCAGCGGAATGCGAACCCCTTCGGGTTGTTATTGCGAGAGGTCTGCCACTTGTATGCAACGGCCACTGCGATGGCCAGCCCGATGAGCTCGTGCTTGAGCATGAAGCCCATGAATGCCGTGGGCGCTACACCCATGGCGATGTCAAGATCGAGGACCAGCAGCTTCCAGGGATCCTTGATGCTGTTGATGATGATCGTGTCCGGATCTTCTGTTTGTTGAGTCATGGGCTGGTCATGCAGTGGTGTTGCTCAGTGGCGCTTCTTCAGATCAGCGCGCCGCCCAGGGCGAAAGCGGCGCCCAGAGCCATCGACGCGTAGATCGCGATACCGATGTACTTGAGGACCGGGCCGGTGGCTTGCGAGGCCAGGATGCCGAAGACCGTGACGATGAAGCCGATCGACAGCACCAAGGCCTTGCCGTAGCCACCAGTCAGGTCATCGACGGCGGTGTAGGCAGCTTTCAGGGCCTGGCCCTTGGCGGTGGCATCCAGGGTGCCGACAGCGTGTGCGGCCTCCATCAGGCCGATGACCGCGAGCATGGCGATCAGGGCGTAGGGCAGGTACTTGAAGAAGGTCTGCAGGAAGGCCTGTGCCTTCGTTTGGTTCGCGGCGACAGCAGCGTTGATGGTCAGGGAAGTCATTGCTTGAAGCTCCGTAGAAGAAAGGTCATGTGTTGTGCTTGTCCAGCTGCTGACGCAGGCGCTGGCGAGCGTGTTCAGCCACCTTCTCCAGACCACCGGGGCTTGCCAAGAGCGCCGAGATGGCGCCCTCGACGAGATACCGCATGTCCAGTCGGGGCTGGGTCTTGCGCTGGAGCTCACCCAGGTCGTCCAATAGGTCGTTGGAGAGCAGGATTCGCCTGCACCCTTCGACCATATGGACGCCTTTGGCTCCGCTGTGCTTACGTCCTTCTTCGGTGCCTTCATTGCCTGAATTCATTTGTCGGTTCCCCAGTTACTGATCGGCCTGCCTGGTGGGCAGGGCATTGGCCGCTTGCTCAACATCAACTCTTCGATTCATCGCACGGCCTTCGGGTGAGTTGTTGGGTGCGACATAACAGCAAGCGCCCTTGGCTTGCTCGTCGACATGCAGTGCTGTGCCTTGCTGTTCAGCGCATGCGCGTAGGAACTGCGATGTGGTCCTTGCCCGCTGCTGGGCAAGTCGATGATTGCGAACTGGGGCACCAGTGCTGTCCGTGTGGCCGGTGACGGTCAGGCCGTCGAGCTGCATGCGGCCTTGGCAGAAGGCCTTGAGGCGAGACTTGGCAGTGGCATCAAGCGCAGCCGAGTCGGAGGCAAAGTGCACGCTCGTGGCGACGATCGTTTCCTTGTCGACCTGGGGCTTTGCTGGGGAGGCTTCTTGGGCTGGGGCAGCGTTGGTGCTTGCTGCGGGCTGCCGTGAAGGCGCTGGGGCAGTCCAAAGCGTCTTCTGCGTTGGTTGGGCGCAAGGCTGGCATGTCACGAAGGTCTGGGACAGCCCCTTGTCGAGTTGCTGGAAGCCGACTGGGACAGGCGGAGCTTGCGGCGGGGTTTCTTGTTGAACGGATGAGCAGCCGCACAAAGCAACTGCGACACCCATGGCCATGAACTTGAGCTTGCTGATCATTGCGGAGCCTGCGTGGGTGCTGTATGGCCCACGTCTTCTGGTGTGAGGTTGGCCATGGCCTGGTAAACCTTCCAGCTGTACCAGGCGCGTTGTGAGCGGCATCGCGCTCCTTTGAGCGTCGTGCAAGCGGCGTTGAGAGCGCCTACGGCTTCCCAGGTGTCGCCCTTGGCTTTGAGCTCATGAGCCAAGATCCAGGCCGCGACATCGATGTTGGTGCAGGGCTCCAAGAGGTCGCTCTTGGTGAAGCCGAACCGTTGTTTGAGCTTGGGAAGCCAGCTGTGGTCTACCTGCAGCAGGCCATATGCGGGGGAGGGGGAGACGGCCGCAGGGTTGCCTCGGGATTCAACAACGGAGATCCCGGCCAACAGGTATGGGTTGATGTTGTAGCGCGCACCGCTGATCGAGAAGCACCTGGCCCACGTCGCAGGAGCCTTCTTCTGTTGTGCACGCTTGGAGGAGGCATGAACTGATGGGGCGATGAGCGCGCACGCGAGGGCGACAGTGCATGCGACTGTCGCCCCAACGATCCGCCGATTGATCCACCTGTGCTTCTGCATCTCTTCGTGTCCTCAAGCGGAAAAGAACCCGGGGCGGCTGGCCCCGGGTGAACGCTTGACAAGGGTGTGTGGCCGAGGAAGTTGGCCAACACGGGGGCGACTCTAGGAAATCGATGCAGAAAAGTCGCGTTTCAAAGCAGATGTAACGGGATGTCCTTTTGCCTTGACGAATCAAAGCAAGTCACAGAAGATGAAAGGTTTTTCGCTTTGCCAAAAGCTGGCGGAAAGGGCCAGTTGCGACGGAGAATCAAGCACTTGCCGCATATTTGTGCGTAACCCTGGGTTACGAATAGACGCAAATAGGCTCGTGCTTCGGGCGCATGAGGAAATGCCTGCGAGGGCCTTCTGTAACAGATAACGGCCCTACCCAAAGGGCCGGCAGCCGCTGCCGCTAAGCCGCTCCGCGGCTGCCTAAATGGCATTAATGGGCAATGGGAATTGCCTTAAAGGCTAATCAATTCAAATGGTTAGCGGCTTCGCGCAAATGGCAGAAGGGCTGTCGCGATGGAGGCTGCCGCAGGTCATTCTGTGCGTGTGCGATGCAATCGAAACGTCGCGCAAACCGACCAGTATATCGGGAAAGGCTTTTCCTACGGAAGCTTAAACACCTGCCCGTTACGTTTGCCTTTTCGCTGGACTGCGGCGATGCACATCAATAGTCTGCGGCGGCTCCCATCCCAGAAGCCATCTGCCCTCTATGACGTCTGTCCAACTCCAGCCCCTGCGTTGCCTGCTCGAAGAGCGAGGCCTGGCACATTGGCATGACGTGGTGGTTGACTTTGCCTGCAGGTGGGATGGTTGGCAAGCGCACTATTACGCAGATGACGCGATGTCACCAGACCATGAGCCCCTGCAGCAGGTCATGGAAGCCGTCAGAACCGTGCCGGTGCTGGATGGTCCGCCTGGTCAAGGTCGTCGCCGGGAAATACAGGATCGGGAGCTGGCTTGCGCCGAAGCGTTGGCCTGTGTCGACATGACTGCCTGGCAGGCGATGGTTGACCAGCAGGTGCCACAACCATGGAATCCCCTGGAGCAGCCGTTCCTGAGCTTTCGGCAGGCGCGAGGCAGGTTGCTCACCTGGGAGGATGTGAAGACTCTCTGGCCTCGTACGGTGCTTCGGACCTGGTTGCTCGGTCGCGTGAAAGAGCACGAGCTGGGCTTTGCCGTGTCGGAGGTCTGAGCCATGGCCATGAGCCCGACTGCCGAACACATGTTGCTGCTGTCCGCTGCATTCATCGGCGGTCTCAGTGTGGTGTGGGCCTTGCAAAGGCGATCAGACGTTCGAGCGATCAGCAAGAAGCCCGCCGGCGGCACGGTGCCCGTGATCAGCAGGCCTGCGTCGCACATTCGCGTCCAGTCATTCGAGGAGATCGTGGCCGCGACGAGCACCAGCTCGTTGCTCGACTCCATCGAGCGGCGCACGCGCCTTTCGCAGAAGGCGTACAACTCGGATTGCCTGCCGGTGCTTCGGTTGCTGGCCGAGTTCGTGCAGATGCTGCCCGCGAGCGAGAGCCATCACCACGCTCAACCGGGTGGCCTGTGGATCCACATGTTGGAGGTTGCCGATGCGGCGCTGGCTTTCCGGGCTGGGCTTGAGTTGCCGCGCGGGGTAGGCACAGAGGATCGCAAGCGGCTGGAACATCGCTGCACCTACATGGTCTTCATCGGCGCGTTGCTGCACGACGTGGGCAAGCCTGTCGCAGATCTTCGCGTTACCGTTTTCCCGGACGATCCTAGGCTTGGCAAGCCATGGGCCGCTCTGGCAGGGCCCATGGAGGTGGGGCAGTATTACCGGGTGGAGTTCGCCCCAAAGGACGAGCGCGAGTATCAACTGCACCAGCGTCTGCCAGCCATCCTGGCGCAGCGATTTGTGCCTGAGCACACCATCAAGTGGCTGGGCGATGAGCCGCAGCTGCTCGGCGAGCTGTTCAAGTACCTCAGCAGTGAGGATGCACCGCAGTCGTTTCTGCCCGACATCGTCAGACAAGCTGACGCTGCGTCTGTGAAGCGTAATCTGGCTTCTGGTCCAAGAACAAGGTTTGCCACAGCCAAGGTGGTTCCCTTGATCGAGCGCCTGATGCAGGGGTTGCGTCGAATGCTGGCGCAAGGTGGGCTGCTGCCCTTGAACAAGCCTGGTGCAGTAGGTTGGGTCTACGACGGGGCAGTGTGGTTCGTCTGTGCTCGCCTGGCTGACGAAATCAGGGACTACCTGGCGCAGCATGAATCGGCCGAAGGCATTCCCAGTGCTGCGAAGAATGATCGCATCTTCGATGAGTTCCAGGACTACGGTGCATGCGAGTCCAATCCTGATGGCTCTGGCGCAGTGTGGAAGATTGAGGTGGAACTTGACGTGGGCTGGAAGTCCCCGCCTCTGACGGTGCTGAAATTTCCACTGGTCAAGCTGTTTGGTGCTGATCAATCGACCTGGCCAAGCCCGATAGTCGGCAGCCTCAAGGTGTTGGGGTCAGCCTCCAAAGCTGCCGCAGCCAATGTGGTTGTAGCTCCCGCGCAAACCAGCGAGCAGGGGACTGGAGCAGTGCCTCAATTGACCCAGCCTGCCGCAGTGTCGAATGCCTCGCCTGGGCCAGCCGTCAAGCCTCTGGCTCAACCCTTGACGACAGCTGGAGCAGCGATAAAGCCCGTCCCTGTTCAGCCTGGGCCAGCCATCACCACAGTTCCCTCTGCAGGGGAGAGTGCTGTCAAGGTTGAGGCGCCGCAGCCCAAGGCAAAGGCTGCGCCAACTTCTCCGCAGGAGCTGCCGCATGACCTGGCCCAGTCTTCATCGTCATTGGACATGATGGCGATGCCTCCCGACGAGGAAGACGCCCCTGCTGAAACTGTTCGACATGGTGGCCTGCCACAGCCTGAGGGGGGCGATACCGATGTAGCCGAACCCGGCAAAGGTCCTGTCTCGTCACCTCAGCCATCGACTGCCCAGGAGCAGTCCGATCAACCGAAGGATGGTGAGGGGGCGCCGTTCCTGCGCGAAGAGGACCAGGCTGATCTGTCAGCGATGGCCGGCGCCCCGCGACAGACGGCCAAGGCCGTCAACAGCGTGCCTCTTGCGATGCCGGTGGTCATGCGTGATGAGGCCATCGCGGCTCCGCAGCAACCTCACCAGAAGCTCAAGAAGAGCCCCAGGCCTGCCAAGGATGCGACGCCTGCTGCAACTGCCTTCTTCGTGTGGCTCCAAACGTCTGTCGCAACTGGGCACCTCAAGTACAACGAGCCACAGGCTTTGGTGCACTTTGTGCCAGAAGGCATGCTGCTGCTTTCCCCTGGGGTGTTCAGGCGCTTCCTGGAGGACCACGATGGCGTTGAAAGTGGCCCTGTGGCGGCGTTGAAGCAGACCTATGGCGAGAAGGTCATGCATCGCCTGCAGAACGAGGTTGCCAAGTCCCCTTACACCTTGCGCAACGGGGATGAGAACCTGCACTACTACGCGTTCACAAAGCACGACGGCGGCATCTCGGCCACGTCGAGCTTTTTTCTGGTCCCACAGCCACAGCTCTTCTTCAATCCAGTTCCTGCATTGAATTCGCGCATTGTCAAAACCGGTCGACCAGCTCGCAAGCTCAAGCCTGTTGGAGCTCAATCGAAGACCTGAAACAGGAGAATCCGGATGTTTGATTACGCAGACGCATATGCAATCTCGCTGTTGTTGGCAGTCGTTGCCTGGCTGGGCTTTGCTTTGGTATGCCCGCCGAAATTCTTGCGATCTGAAGAACCTGCAGCGCTGGCGCCGCCATCTAACAACGTGGTGATGGCAGCCCAAGGCAGTCTTGTGGACCTTGGTCTGCTTCAACTGCTCGAAAGAAGCCAAGGGGGCGTTCATAAGCGGATATCGGAGGTACGGGAGGTCACCGAGGTCATACGGCTTCGGCACCCTGAACTCTTCAAGGACGAATTTGGCCTCACTCACTGGCTGAGCGCAACGGACGACTTCTTGTGTGAATTGCGTGACGCTGCATGGCCAGAGGGGACATCACCTTCGCATGATGAACTGCGTCGACGCTTCGAGCGACACCAGCCCAGGCCCGACTATGACGCGCTGCGTTGATCACTGAGCGAGGTGGCCCATGCAGGTCAAGATCGAGAACGTCTATCGACGTCCTTATGAGATCCTTCCGGCAGCAGGCGCGTTGGCTGCTGCCATCGCGTTGAAGACATGGCCAGAACTGTTCGTCATCCCGACACAAGCGGCCATGGCCTGCTCAGCAGGCCTGGCAGGCCTGGCCGCTGTGCGCGGCATGCAGGCACGCAGAATCGTGCGCTATCGGCGCAGCCTGCGGCGTCTTCCCGCCTATGCATTGGAGCCGAAGGACATTCCTCACGCTGGTGATGGCCTGTTCTTCGGCCGAGGGTTCGAGTGGACGCAGGTGCATGCCCAGCGCCTGCACCAGGCGCGCATGCCCTACAACGCCCATCTTCTCAAGTTGGGGCGTCTCTACAAGTTCGCACGCGACTACGAGCGAAAGCACCCACAGGGCGACTGGCTGACCAGTGTCACCCAACGCAGTGCCTGGTGGAATCCCGTCGAGCCCCTGGCGCCTCTCGGGGGCAAGCCCGAAATCCATGGCGTTGAGCCGGATGAGGAGGAGATCTGGACGGCCCTGGCCGAGCTGACAAACCACGTCATCGTTTATGGCACGACCCGGGTGGGGAAGACCCGCCTGGCCCAACTGCTCGTCACGCAGGACATCCGGCGGGGAGATCCCACCTTTGTCTTCGACCCAAAGGGTGACGTCGAGTTGCTCCTGTCCATGTACGCCGAGGCTGTCCGAGCTGGGCGTGAGAAGGACTTCGTCGTGTTCCACCTCGGCTTCCCTGAGATCTCGGCAAGGTACAACCCCATCGGCTCGTTCGAGCAAGAGTCCGAGGTGGCGAGCCGCACGACAGGCCAGCTTCCCGACGAGGGCCAGTCGGCGGCGTTCAAAGCATTCGCTTGGCGCTACGTCAACACCATCGCGCGTGCAATGGCCGCTACCGGGGAGAAGCCCGACATGGCCAAGATCTACGCGTACGGCGTGAACGTCGACAAGCTGGCGCGTGACTACCTGGAATACTGGCTCGACAAGCGCAGCCCGAATTGGCGGGCCACCTTCGATCCAAACCCGACGAAGGACATGAAGGATCTCGTCGCGAAGACCGAGCGCAATGGGCGCGACATCACGGTCGTGCTCTTGGCCAAACACTTCCGCGAGCTCGGACACAAGGATCCTGTTGCAGACTCGTTGACAGGTATCCTGTCGAACGACCGGACCTACTTTGAAAAGCTGGTCAACAGCCTTTATCCGTTGCTGGAGAAGATGACCACGGGCAAGCTCGCTGCCCTCATCTCTCCCGACTACATGGATTCGATGGACCCGCGCCCGCTCATGGAGTGGCAGTCGCTGATTTCGCGGAACGCGATCGTCTACTGTGGTTTCGACGCGCTGTCGATTCCAGACGTGGCCGAGGCCGTCTCGGCGTCGATGCTCTCCGACCTGACGTCGGTGGCTGGCGCCATCTACAAGCATGGCCTGGGATACGGTCAGTCCGTTTCCGAGAAGGTGAGGCGCATTCGGCTACACCTGGACGAAGTCAACGAGCTCATCGGCCCGTACTTCAAGCAGCTTGCCAACAAAGCTGGCGGCGCCGGCATGCAGATCACGGCTTACACGCAAACCGGCCAAGACATCGAGGTCAAGACGGGCTCTCCTGCAGCAGCTGGTCAAATCGGGGGCAACCTGAACACGATGATCATGCTGCGGGTCAAAAACGAAGACACGGCGAAGCTGCTGACCTCCCAGCTCGAGGAGGTCCCCGTCTGGTCTGTTACACCGGACAGTGGGGTCACAGACACCAACGATCCCGGCGACTTCGCAGACTTCAGCAGTCGGTCGGGCGACAAGCTCAGCTCTGAGAAGGTTCCGTTGGTGACCCCCGCCATGCTGATGTCCCAGCCAAAGGGGCAGGCCTTCGCGTTGCTGGAGGGAGGGCGCCTGGTCCATGTCCGGATACCGCTTGCGCTGGCAGAGAAGGACCTCGTGGTGCCGAGCAAGTGGGAAGAGATGCTTCAACACATGAGGCGCCAAGCTGCAGAGCTCTCATCGCACGAAGATGCGATGGAGGAGCTGACGGTGGAGGGGGCGGGGATTGGCTTCTAAGAACGCTTCAATGACCGATGGTCAGGCGTTCTCCGCCCTGATCTGGCCTATTCGTGCCGCGGCGTGGACAGCACTTCTGCTGGCCGTGTTCTGGGTATATGGCGTCGTGGCTCTTGCCGGCGTAGCCCTGTGGCGTCAGCACGATCCCGTCTGGGCAATGCAGGAGCTCGCGCAGCAAGAGATCGTGCACTCGGCTCAACTGAGCACGCCGGTCTTGGATCCCACGAGCTTGTCCATCGAGTTCGGCGATGCTGTCCGTAGCGGCGTCATCGGATTGATGACCAAGGGGATGCGCAGCCTGCTCAACCTGCCGTCGCATTTGCCCGGCCGTACAGCGAGTCCTGAGGATGATCCAGACCCGGGCAAGACGTTCTTTGATCGATGGTGGGCCAACAACGGCGACATCGTCGAAACATGTCTGTGGGCGAACTACGTGCTGGCGATCCGGGCATTGGCCCTTCTGACGGGCGCCATTCCGATGCTTGCCCTGGCGTATGCCGTGGGCCTCACGGATGGGGCATCCGCTCGGGCGATTCGACGTGCCGACGCAGGGCGCGAATCGGCGAATCTGTACCACCGTTTCAAGATCGCGCAGCTCCAGATCATCGCAGTCACGTTCATGGCCTATCTTGCTTGGCCCACGGCAGGTGTCCGCGTTGAATGGGTCATCGTCGCGATGGTGCTGCTGTGCGCAATTTGTGCGCGGATGCAACTGACCTACTACAAGAAATACGCCTGAACACCAGCCTGAATTCTCCGGCCCCCATCTTGTGGGGGTGCTAACCCTAAGTCCTCTCTCTCAGAATGATTTGACGTGCCTGACCGGCACGTGGAAACGATGACAAGTGAGAGAAGAGGAAGCCGATGAAAGTGCGTGAGTTGATGGAAGAGGTTCGCCAGCTGAGTGTTTGGACGCCGGCCACCTACAAGACCTACAAGTATTGCGTGGATGTGCTGTGCGCAGAGTTTGAGCATGGGAACCCTGACTTGGAAGAGATCACCGTTGGCTGGTTGACCGGCTACCGGGCCCGGTGTCTTGCCAGGCTCAGTCCTGTGACGTTCAACTCTCGTCGCAGGCACTTTTGTGTGCTGTGGAAGCATGCGGTCTCGCGAAAGTACATCGAAGAGAACATCTTCCGCTTGGTGAGGCCCGCGCCGGTGCCCAGGAAGCCGAAAGCGATCCCTCGCGAGGTCCTGGCCCGCTACGTCCAGGTCCTGTCGTCAGCCAGGCGTGAACTGCGCGACGGCACCGAGGTCGACATGTTCCCGCCCCAGTTCTTCTGGCTCGCAGTAGTGAAGACGCTCTACACGACCGGCATGCGCCTGCGTCAGCTGGTGGGGTTGAAGTGGAAGGACATTGACTGGGGCGCGCGCTCCATCCGCTTGCGAGCCGAGACGAGCAAGACGAAGCGTGAGTGGGATGTGCCCATTTCGGACGCACTCTTGCCTACGCTAGAGGACCTTCGCAGGCGGACCAGGGAGATTGTGGGATACGACCTGGCCGATCGACAGGTGTTCTGCTTGCCGCTGTTCTCCACGAGACCGTTCAAGCACGACGTGATGACTGGTGAGCGTGTCATCAGGTTCTTTGCACGCTTTCATAGCAAGCAGGACGAGGATTCTGTTCGCATGACTGCGCACAAGATCCGGCACACCACAGCAACGCAGTTGCTACGGGGCAACAGGTCGAGCCTCAAGGTGGTGCAAGAGCTTCTTGGCCATACGACGCCCTACACCACGCTGCAGTACGTCCATCCGGATCTTGAGGACATGCGCGCGGCGGTCGACCTTCTGTAACACATCACCATGCAAATGTTTGACACATGATTTTTCCCGTATAAACTAGGTACTTGAGAGGGCTTTGCAGCGAAGGGTTCGCCGCAGGGGCTTTAAGCATGGCTTAAAGACCTCTCAACCTTGTGTCTTCGGTCAGGCGCTGGCCGGCTAGGGGTGGACGGACTCTTAATCCGTTGGTCGAGTGTTCGAGTCACTCAGGGCCCACCAAAATTTCAAAAGCCACCCTCACGGGTGGCTTTTTCGTTTGCGGTCTGCCTGTCTCTGTCTCTGTCGAGGCGAGATCAAGCGTAGGTGTTGACCTTCGTGCCCACTGCGCCCTCCGTGGCGAGTTTGGGCTGCTGAGGCAGGCTGTCCAGCAAGGGTTGCACGCCAGCTGCTTGGCTTTGGATGGCCTTTTTGAGCACGGCCATCTGCACTTCGCTGGCGTTGCTGCTTTGTGCAGCCGAGGTTGCGGCCCTCACGGACGCGTCGTTGCCAATGTTCATGTTGGTACCTTGTGTTTGGGGTTGGATGGACTCATCGACAAATGTCGGTGTCCCTGCCGTGAACTTGAGCGAGCGCAGCACGGTGGCACCCGGAGGCGGTCGCACGCCACGCATCCGCCCTCATGGAGGGGCTCAGCGCTCGTTCAAGTGTGACAAATGTGTGCATATCCGTGCAACAGGCCGCTGTGCATTTGACGATATTCAAACATCCGGAGCGTCAACAACTGGCGCCGGAGCCCGATGTTCCACCCATTCGCTTCGAAGGAGCTGCCCCATGACTGTCGTGTCCCGTCGCTTTGCCATCGCCGCACTCACCGCCATCGCTGCCTCTGCCTGGTCGCCCCTGAGCTGGGCTGGAGACCGCGCCACCAAGGAGGAGGCCGTGGCCATGGTCAAGAAGGCCATCGCCCAGTACAAAGCGAACGGCAAAGACAAGACTTTCGCCGAGATCAACGCCAAGAACCCGATGTTCTTCGACCGTGACCTGTACGTTTACGTGGCCACGCTGGATGGCATCGATGTGGCCCATGCGGCCAACCCCAAGCTGGTGGGCAAGAACCTGGCGCAACTCAAAGACGCCGACGGCGTGCCCTTCGTGGAGCACATCATCGCCATGGCCAAGTCCGGCAAGCCGGGCTGGGTGGACTACAAGTGGCCCAACCCCGTGAGCAAGCAGATCGATGAAAAGACGACCTATGTCGAGGCGTTCGACGGCCATGCGTTCTGCGCGGGCGTGTACCGCTGAGCCTGGTGGGTTGAGCCCTGTCCGACGCGCTGGCCCGGCGCTCGGACATGCAACTCTGGGCAGCTTGACGAGGTAGGTGAATGAACGCACTGTCCAATCTGCGCGTCGGTCAGCGGCTGGGCATCGGTTTTGGCGCCCTGGCGGCCACGGTGCTGGCCATCTCTGCCGTGGGCCTGTACAACGCCCAGCGCGTCAAGGTGGTGCTGCAGAACGAGTTATTGGCTGCCCAGGCGGGTCAGAACGCCGTGGCGCAAATGACCTCGCTCGTGGCGCAACAAGATCTCTCCTTGCGCAACATCGGTCTGTTGACGGACCCCGTGCCCATGCAGGCCAACGCCAAGGCCGCTCGTGAGGCTGCCAAAGCATTGAGCAAAGCCTCGGACGAGTTCAAGGCCATTGCCAGCGATGCCAAGGAGGTCGAGTTGGCGCAGAAGGTCCGCGCACTCAGTGAACAGAGCATGCCGGTGGCCGAGGAGGCCATCGGTTTCGCCGTGTCTTTCCAGCCCGAAGATGCCGTCAAGGTCATCAACGACAAGCTGGACTCTCTGTCGTCTCAGCGGCGTGAGCTGTTGGGCCAGCTCAGTGCCCTGGAGCGCGAGCGCGTGGCCTCTGCGTCCACGGAGCTGATGAGCGGGTCGGACCGCGCCAGCCAGTTGATGGTCGGTGCGGCAGCGCTGGGCTTGCTGCTGGCCGTCAGTGCCGCGCTGGTGGTGTCGCGCTCCATCGTGCAGCCTTTGAAGTCCGTGGTCAATCTGGCCAACCGTGTGGCCGAGGGTGACCTGACGCAACGCATCCGCGTGGCGCGCCGCGATGAAATCGGTGAGCTCGAGGCCGCGATGGGCCGCATGGCCGACAGCTTGCAATCGGTGATTGGCACCATGCGCAGCTCGGCCGAATCCATCTTCACCGCATCGACCGAAATCGCCGCGGGCAACCAGGACCTCTCCAGCCGGACCGAGCAGCAGGCTGCGTCTTTGCAGGAGACAGTTTCCACCGTGGCCGGCATGACCGAGACCATCCGCCGCAACGCCGAGTCGGCCCGTCAGGCCAGTGACCTGGCGGTGCAGGCGTCGAGCATCGCCACCACGGGCGGTGAGCGCGTCTCTCAGGTGGTGGGCACGATGAACGACATCACGCAGTCGTCGCGCAAGATTTCTGACATCGTCGGTGTGATCGATGGCATTGCCTTCCAGACCAACATCCTGGCACTCAATGCGGCGGTGGAGGCAGCCCGTGCGGGCGAGCAAGGCCGTGGCTTTGCTGTGGTGGCCTCCGAGGTGCGCAGCCTGGCGCAGCGTTCTGCCACGGCGGCGAGGGAGATCAAGACACTCATCTCTGCCAACGTGGAAAAGGTCGAGGCGGGATCGCGCCTGGTGGACGGTGCGGGTGCGACGATGTCCGAAATCGTCGAGTCCAGCCAGCGTGTGGCCACCATCGTGTCCGAGATCACCCAGGCCACCGACGAGCAAGCCCACGGCCTGGAGCGCGTCAACCAGTCCATCGGCAGCATCGACCACGTGACGCAGCAGAACGCCGCCTTGGTCGAGCAAGCCGCAGCGGCAGCGAGCAGTCTGCAGGAGCAGACCCGCAGCCTCAACGAGGCCGTCAGCGTCTTCCGTGTGGCCGAATTTTGACCCCGATTGGATCAAGGTCAGCGGCCAATCGCCCCGAAACACGCATCAACAAGGGCATTTGCGGGCTCAGACCCCGTGCCAAGGGGCTTGTGACGCGGCACAATACATGGCCCGACATTTGCGGGTGCATCCAGAAACTCATTCATGAACAAGACTGATCTCATCCAGCGTTTGGCTGACCAGCATCAACTGTCCAAGGCCGAGGCTGGCCGCATTCTGGACACGCTGCTCGACACCGTGGTGACCGCTGTCAAGAAGGGTGATTCCGTCACCGTTCCCGGCTTCGGCACCTTCAAGCAACACGCCCGTGCTGCTCGCAACGGCGTGAACCCCAGCACCGGTGAGAAGATCAAGATCGCTGCCGCCAAGCTGCCGAAGTTCACCCCCGGTGCGACCTTCAAGGCCGCCGTGGACCCGAAGGCCGCGGCCCGCAAGGCTGGCGCAGCACCTGCCAAGAAGGCCGCTGCCGCCAAGAAGCCGGTGGCTGCCAAGAAGGCCAAGAAGGGTTGATCCCCTCGGGCAGGGCGGCGCAGGCTGCCCTGAGCGCCTCGGGCGCTCACAACGCCCTTAGCGCCATCAGCGCCCTCCGCGCCTTCCACCAACGCGCAGTGACCTCTCCAGGTGCTGCGCGTTTCTGTTCCTGGGTTGACCGGTGGGTTCGGCCCGACGCCTCAGGCGGCGAGGCTGGTTTTTTGACGACGTCGTGAGGCCATCTCGCGGCCCATGCCCTGCAGGTCCCACGCGGCAATGCGTGCCTTGGCTTGCGGGTAGGCCAGCGACTCTTCCAGTGCGATGTGGTCCTGGTAGAGCGCCTGGAACACCGGCACGGCCAAGCGCAACTGTTCCAGGTTGAACCAGTTGTAGCCCGCCGCGATGGATTCGATCTGTGGCGCCAGTTCCAGCCAGTCTTCCTCGATCCAGCCGTGGTCCTGCTGCAGTCGCATCGCGGCTTCCATCAGGCTGGCGTCACCGCTGTTGAGCATCGCGGGGAAGATGTGGCGCTCTTCGTCCAGATGGTGCTCGCGGGCCGTGTTCATGAAGAACAGGAAGATGTCGCGGGCCCAGGCCTGTGCTTGGCCATCGACACCGTTTGCTTGGATGTGCTCGATCAGTTCACTCAGCTTTTGCAGCGTGATCACCACCTGCTGGTGGCAGGTGTCCAGCACATCGAAGGGTTGCAAGGGGTGGACGGGTGGGTTGAGGGTGGCGGTCATGGCGGGCTCCAGTGCAATCGACAGTTCAGCGCTTGGCTGCTTGTCGATTCTGGGCGCCCGCACGGGTGCCGCCTTGCGCCACATCAAGATCTGTCAGGGCGCCACGACGTAGGGGCGGTTGGAAACAGGCTTGCTGCGCAGCTTGACGGCCACATCGATGGTGATGGTGCCGAAGTCTGTGGTGTCGAGCACGAGGTCGGCAATGTCAGGCAGCTCCAGGCCTGCCTTGAACACCTTTTTCCCCTCGAGCGTCAGAAACAGCTTGTCGAGAACTTGCTTGCCGGTGATGCTCAGGGGGAACTGATATTTCAGGCCCACGGGGGTTTGTTCGTGGAAATCGAAGATGGGCGTTTTCTTCACGACGGCTTGGCCTTGCTGTGTGGCATCCGCCAATATTTTTTTGGCATTGAAGTCGATGCTGAAGTTGGCCAGAGTGACGCGTGTGCGTTTGCCTGTGTCGTCGTCGAGGCGGTTGAACTCCAGGGCCGATCCTGTGGATGAGCCCCCAGCGATTTTCACGAGTTGCAGCGAGATGTTGGTAACTGGCAGGTTGTAAGCCCCTGGCAAGTTGGGCACGACCGAGGCATTGCCCAGCGGTTTGAGTGTGATGCCAACGATGTCGAAGCTGTCCAGCGCGTCTTGCGAGAAAGCTTGTACCGCATTGGCCTGCAAGGCGTTGGTCGGGACGGTCAGGCTCAGGGCGGCTTGCGCTGCCATGGGCGCGGCCACGATGGCGGCGCCCAGTGCAAAAGCACGGATGGCGTGGTGTGCAAAGGTCTTTGTCATCTCGCGTCTCCAGGTGGGTTGGGAGGGGCGCATCGCCTCGGTGGGCGACGTCTGATGACAGCGTAGGACGAGGCTTTGCTTAACCTGAAGGGGTTAACTCCGGCCCAGGCGGCGCGTGCCGTGCAAAACCAGGGAAAACCTGATCGTGAAACGGGAAAGCCTGGAGAGGGTTAACGCGAGAGAACCCGATTTGATGCGATTTTGTTGATGTGCGTCGAGAAGATGCCGCTTGTTGGTGACTTTTTTGACGCTGTTTTCGATTTTTGGCAGACGTTGACCCGATTGCCATTCAGCGTTGCCTGCGTGACGCAGGGTGAATTGACGGCAGCACGTGTCAGAGGAAGCGCTCCAGGAGCTTGCGAGAGTGGCGGTCCAGGTCGGCCACCTGCGGCACACCGAACTGCATGCCTTGGCCGGAGGCAATGAGCAGGCGACCGCCCCCCAGACGGCGTATGTCGTCTTCGGTCTTGAGCACGAAGGTGGTGGGGCCGCGGTCGGTGTCCACCGACCAGGTGCTGGGCGTTGCAAAGGTGGACACGTCGGTGATGCGCTGGATGGTGGGCGTGAACTCGCGCAAGGCCAGGTCCTCGCTGATCAGCGTGCGCTGGTCGGCGGCCAGGGCCTCCAGGCGGTCGATCCAGACCAGTTCGTGGCCGTCGCTGCTCACCAGGGACAGGCCGTCGTCGGGCGCCGAGATCGGGAAGGCGCGCACGGGCACCACGCCTTCGTGCTGGGTGCCATCGCTCGTGGTGAGGGTCAGGCGGCCGTGGCTGTCGCGGCCGAGGGTGAAAGTCTGGGTGCTCATGGGTGTGCTCACGGGTGTCCCTCGGTGTCAGGCCAGGCTGATGGGGGCTGCGGCGGCTTCGGCCTCCAGCAGGGCGTCGGCCTCGGCTTTGCGCGCCTGGGCCATGTACAGGCGCCAGTACGCGCCTTGGCGGGCCATGAGCTCGTCGTGCGGGCCCACCTCCACGACCTGGCCCTTGTCCATCACCACCAGGCGGTCGGCCTTGCGCAGGGTGGACAGGCGGTGCGCGATGGCGATCGTCGTGCGGCCTTGCACCAGGTTGTCCAGCGCCTTCTGGATCTCCTTTTCCGTCTCGGTGTCCACGGCCGAGGTGGCCTCGTCCATGATGAGGATGCGCGGGTTGATGAGCAGGGCGCGCGCGATGCTGATGCGCTGGCGCTCGCCGCCCGACAGGCCCTGGCCGCGCTCGCCCACCAGCGAGTCGTAGCCGTGGGGCAGGCGCAGGATGAAGTCGTGCGCGTGGGCCGCGCGTGCGGCGGCGATGACTTCTTCGCGCGTGGCCTCGGGCTTGCCGTAGGCGATGTTCTCGGCGATGGTGCCAAAGAACAGGAAGGGTTCCTGCAGCACCAGGCCGATGTGGCGGCGGAAATCCGAGACGGCGATGCGGCGGATGTCCACGCCATCGACGCGGATGGCGCCATCGGTGACGTCGTAGAAGCGGCAGATCAGGTTGACCAGCGTGCTCTTGCCCGAGCCAGAGTGGCCGACCAGGCCGATCATTTCGCCGGGCTGTATGTCCAGGCTCAGACCGCGGATGACCGAACGGCTGCCGTAGCGGAAGCCAATGCCATCCATCGTCAGGCGGCCCTGCAGCGTCGGCATGGGCACGGGGTTGACGGGCTCGGGCACGTTGGAGACGTGGTCGAGGATGTCAAAGATGCGCTTGGCGCCGGCCGCTGCTTTTTGCGTGACCGAGACGATGCGGCTCATGGAGTCCAGACGGCCGTAAAAGCGCCCGATGTAGGCGATGAAGGCCGTCAGCACACCGACAGTGATCTGGTGGTGCGCGACCAGCCAGATGCCGAAGGCCCAGACCACGAGCAGGCCGATTTCGGTCAGCAACGAGACGGTGGGCGAGAACAGGGACCAGGTCTTGTTGAGCTTGTCGTTGACCTGCAGGTTGTACTGGTTGGCGGCGCGGAAGCGGCTGGTCTCGCGCTGCTCTTGCGCGAAGGCCTTGACCACGCGGATGCCGGGGATGGTGTCGGCCAGCACGTTGGTGACCTCGCCCCAGACGCGGTCGATCTTCTCGAAGCCGGTGCGCAGCCGGTCGCGCACGAGGTGGATGAGCCAGGCGATGAAGGGCAGGGGGATGAGCGTGACCGCCGCCAGCCAGGGGTTGATGGACACAAGGATGGCCGCGGTCATGGCGATCATCAGCACGTCGTTGGCGAAGTCGAGCGCGTGCAGGGACAGGAAGACGTTGATGCGGTCGGTTTCCGAGCCGACGCGGTTCATCAGGTCGCCGGTCCGCTTGGAGCCGAAGTAGTCGAGCGACAGGCGCATCAGGTGCTCGAAGGTGGCGGTGCGCAGGTCGGCGCCGATGCGTTCGGAGACCAGGGCCAGCAAATAGGTGCGGGCCCAGCCCAGCGCCCAGGCGGCCAGGGCTGCGCCGAGCAGGCCGCCCAGCAGCATCATGGCGCGGACGTGGTCGATGTCCTTGCCGTTCTGGAAGGGGATGAGCACCTCGTCCATCAGTGGCATGGTCAGGTAAGGAGGCACCAGCGTGGCGGCGGTGGACGTCAGTGTTAGCAGGAAGCCGGCCAGCAGCTTGCCTTGGTAGGGCTTGGCGAAGCGCCACAGGCGCAGCAACACCCAGGTGGACGGCGGCGCCTGCACATCGCGGTGGCAGACCGGGCACTCGTCGGCATCGGGCGGCAGTTGGGCCTTGCAGCTGGCACAGCGGTGGCTGTCGTCTTCGGCCACTGCTGCGCCCGTGTCCAGGGTCTGCAGGCGGCGCTCGAACTGCTCGACCAGGCGCATGACCTGGGCGTGCACGGTCAGGGTGAAGCGCCAGGTGGCCAGGCGCCGTGTCGCATCGTGCAATTCCAGGGTGCCGACGCCGGCGTGGTCGTGGTGGCGCAGGCTCAGGCCGGCGTTCAGGGGCCAGGCTTGCCAGTCGGTGGTTTGCGCGCCGTTGCCGGCGCTTGGTGCGACTTGGCTGTCAGATCGGCTCATCAGCCGTTGGTCGGTCAGCACCAGCGCCGAGGCGTGGAAACAAAGCCGAGCGTCCAGGTCAACCTCCAGGCGACTCAAAACGTTCTCACCAGGGGCCAAGGGCACATCGGCGTTGCCCTTGTGCGGATCGGCCTGAGGTCGGACGGCTGAGGCGGTGTCGGCAGTGGAATGAGGGTGCATGGCTGCATTTTCGCCCAAGCCTGACGTTGTGTTGGGCCGCATCCGGCGCAAAATGACGGGTTTGGCTTTCACCCCTGCGCCTGCCCGGCTCGCACATGTCGGCCCCGTGAGTGGGGTCAAGGGATCAGGACGCAACACCGGCTGGTGCTTATGAGCAAGAAGAACGATTTGAAATTGCTGCGCACACGCTATCTGCGTGGACCGAACATCTGGACCTACCGTCCGGTGATGGAGGTCTGGCTGGACTTGGGCGAGTTGGAAGACTTCCCCTCCAACTTGCTGCCCGGCTTCAACCAGCGCCTGACGGCCCTGCTGCCGGCCCTGGTCGAGCACCACTGCGGTGTCGGCGAGCGCGGCGGCTTCATCCAGCGCCTGGAAGAGGGCACCTGGGCGGGCCACATCCTCGAACACATCGTCATCGAGTTGCTCAACCTGGCGGGCATGGCCACCGGTTTTGGCCAGACGCGCAGCACCTCGCAGCGGGGCATCTACCGCATGGTGTTCCGCGCCCGTGACGAGCAGGTCGGCCGCGTGGCCCTGCAGCAAGGTCATGCCCTGCTGATGGCCGCCATCAACGACGAGCCCTTCGATGTCAAGGCCGCGGTGGAAGCCGTGCGCACCCAGATCGACGACTGCTACCTCGGCCCCTCGACGGCGGCCATCGTGGGTGCGGCCACGGACCGGGGCATCCCACACATCCGCCTCAACGAGGGCAACCTCGTGCAGTTGGGCTATGGCGCCGCGCAGCGCCGCATCTGGACGGCCGAGACCGACAAGACCAGCGCCATCGCCGAAGGCATCGCCGGCAACAAGGACCTCACCAAAACCCTGCTGAAGGCCTGCGGCGTGCCCGTGCCCGAAGGCGAGGTGGTGGACAGCCCGGAAGCCGCCTGGGACACTGCCCAGGACATCGGCCTGCCGGTGGTGGTCAAGCCGCTGGACGGCAACCACGGCCGCGGTGTCTCGCTGGAACTGTCAGAACGCGCCGACGTGGAAGCCGCGTTCAAGATCGCCGAGACCGAGGGCAGCGACGTCATCGTCGAGAGCTTCATCCCCGGCGACGAGCACCGCCTGCTGGTGGTGGGCGGCAAGGTCGTGGCGGCGGCGCGCGGCGAGAGCCTGTGCATCGTCGGCAATGGCCGCGACAGCATCGTCCAACTGATCAACGACCAGCTCAACAGCGACCCCCGCCGCGGCGACGCCGAGGAATTCCCGCTGGAAACCATCATCCTGGACCGCGAGCCGGCCATGCGCCTGCTGCTGGAACGCCAGGGCCTGAGCGCCGAGTCGGTGCCGTCCGACGGGCAGCGCGTGCTGGTGCAGCGCAACGGCAACGTCGCCATCGACTGCACCGACGACGTCCACCCCGATGTGGCCCATGCCGCCAGCCTGGCCGCCCGCGTGGTGGGCCTGGACATCGCGGGCATCGACATGGTGGTCACCGATGTGTCCAAGCCGCTGTTGCCGCAGCGCGGCGCGGTGGTCGAGGTCAATGCCGGCCCCGGCTTGCTGATGCACTTGAAGCCTGCCGAGGGCCTGCCGCGTCCGGTGGGCAAGGCGATCGCCGACCACCTCTTCCATGAAGATGAAACCGGCCGCGTGCCCATCGTGGGCGTGGCCGGCTCTCATGGCACCACGCAGATCGCGCGCCTGGTGGCCTGGCTGCTGCACTTGAGTGGCAAGCACGTGGGCCTGGGCTGCCGCGAGGGCCTGTTCCTGGGCAGCCGCCGCATCGAAGGCGGCGACCGCGCCAATTTCGAAGCGGGCCAGCGCCTGCTGATGAACCGCGAGGTCGATGCCGTGGTGCTGGAGAACGGCGCAGCGAGCATCCTCAACGACGGCCTGGCCTACGACCGCTGCAGCGTGGGCGTGGTGACCGACCTGCACGGTGCCGAGGCCCCGGTGGCCCCTGCGCTGGCCGAGCACGACATCCACGAACCGGCCCAGATGTTCAAGGTGCTGCGCACCCAGGTGGACGTGGTGCTGTCCGATGGCGTGGCCGTGCTCAATGCCTCCGATGAGCGTGTGCTGGAGATGGCCGAGCTGTGCGATGGCGAAGTCATCCTCTACGACATCGACCACCAGAGCCCCGCCTTGGTGGCGCACCGCGCCAAGGGCGGCCGCACCGTGTCGGTCGATGGCCACCACGTGCTGCTGACCCACAACGGCCAGGTGCCCGTGCGCTGTGCCGACCTCAACAGCGCGGCCGCACGCCGCATGACCGCGGGCATCGCCGACCAGCCGGTGCCCGGCAGCAGCGTGCGTTGCCTGTTGGCCGCAGCCGGTGTGGCGTGGGCTCTGGGCATCTCGCCCGAGCTGATCTCCGCCGGTCTGGAAACCTTTGCCCCTTCGACCCAGAAGTGAATTGAGCGAGACACCCATGGACGTTTCCCGCATCCGTGCCCTGCGTGGCCCCAACCTCTGGAGCCGCCACACCGCCATCGAGGCCGTCGTGAGCTGCCCCGCGCCTGAGTGCAGCATCGACGGCCTGCCTGGCTTCGAGGGCCGCGTGCGCGAGCTCTTCCCCAGCATGGGGCCGCTGCGCCCCGATGGTCGCCCGGGCCAGATCAGCGTGGCGCATGTGCTGGAAACCGTGGCGCTGGCGCTGCAGGCCCAGGCTGGCTGCCCCGTCACCTTCAGCCGCACGGCCCAGACCGTGGAGGCCGGCACCTACCAGGTGGTGGTCGAGTACAGCGAAGAGTCGGTTGGCAAGAAGGCGTTCGACCACGCCATGGCGCTGGTCGAGGCCGCGCTCCAGAAAGGCAGCTTCGATGTCGAGGCCGCCTTGGCCGAGCTGCGTGAGCTTGATGAGGACGTGCGCCTGGGCCCCAGCACGGGCTCCATCGTGGACGCGGCCGTGGTCCGCGGCATCCCCTACCGCCGTCTGACGCAGGGCTCGCTGGTGCAGTTCGGCTGGGGCAGCAAGCAGCGCCGCATCTGGGCCGCCGAGGTGGACAACACCTCCGCCGTGGCCGAGTCCATCGCCCAGGACAAGGACCTGACCAAGCGCCTGCTGGCCTCGGCCGGCGTGCCGGTGCCCACGGGCCGCCCGGTCACCGACTTTGCCGACGCCTGCCTGGTGGCCGAAGAGATTGGCTGGCCGGTGGTGGTCAAGCCGCGCGACGGCAACCAGGGCAAGGGCGTGACGGTCAACATCGTCAGCACCGAGCACCTGGAAATCGCCCACAAAGTCGCGGCCGAGCATGGCGAGGTCATGGTCGAGCGCTACCTGCCGGGCAACGACTTCCGCCTGCTGGTGGTCGGTGATCGCCTGGTGGCCGCGGCCCGGCGTGACCCGCCGCACGTGATCGGCGATGGCGTGCACACCGTGCGCCAGTTGGTGGACAAGGTCAACGAAGACCCGCGCCGTGGCGAAGGCCATGCCACCTCGCTGACCAAGATCCGCTTCGACGAAATCGCCGTGGCGCGCCTGCAGGTGCAAGGCCTCAAGCCAGATGACGTGCCTGAAAAGGGCCGCCGCGTCATCATGCGCAACAACGCCAACCTGTCCACCGGTGGCACCGCCACCGACGTGACGGACGACGTGCACCCCGAGGTGGCGGCGCGCGCCATCGCCGCGGCCCAGACCATCGGCCTGGAGATCTGCGGTGTCGATGTGCTGGCCGAGAGCGTGCACCTGCCGCTGGAAGACCAGAACGGCGGCATCGTCGAGGTCAATGCCGCGCCGGGCCTGCGCATGCACCTGTCGCCGTCCTACGGCAAGGGCCGCAACGTGGGCGAAGCCGTCATCAACAACCTCTACAAGCCGGGTGACGACGGCCGCATCCCCGTGGTGGCCGTGACCGGCACCAATGGCAAGACGACCACCGCGCGCCTGACCGCGCACCTGCTGGCCACCTCCGGCCTGCGCGTGGGCATGACCAACACCGATGGCGTCTATGTGAACGGCCGCCAGATCGACAGTGGCGACTGCTCCGGCCCCAAGAGCGCGCGCAATGTGCTGATGCATCCCGATGTCGATGCCGCCGTGTTCGAGACCGCCCGTGGCGGCATCCTGCGCGAAGGCCTGGGTTTTGACCGCTGCGGCACGGCCGTGGTGACCAACATCGGCGCCGGCGACCACCTCGGCCTGAACTACATCACCACCGTGGAAGACCTGGCCGTGCTCAAGCGCGTCATCGTCGTCAACGTGGCGCCCACGGGTTACGCCGTGCTGAACGCGGCCGACCCCATCGTGGTGGCGATGGCGCCCAAGTGCCCGGGCGGCATCATCTATTTCGCGATGGACCCGCACAACCCGGTGCTGACGACGCACCGTGCCCAGGGCAAGCGCGCCATCTGCGTGGACGGCGACGCCATCGTGGTGTCCGAGGGCAACTGGCGCGAAAGCCTGTTGCTGCGCGACATCCCGCTGACGCGCCAGGGCAGCATCGGCTTCCAGGTCGAGAACGTGATGGCGTCCATCGGCGCGGCCTGGAGCGCCGGCATGGACTGGGCCGTGATCCGCGCCGGTCTGGCCAGCTTCGTGAGCGACTCCGACAACGCGCCGGGCCGTTTCAACGTGATGAGCTTCCGTGGCGCCACGGTGATCGCCGACTACGGCCACAACCCGGACGCCATGCGCGCCCTGGTCAACGCGGTGAACGGCATCCCGGCCAAGCGCCGCAGCGTGGTCATCAGCGGTGCGGGCGACCGCCGCGACGAGGACATCCGCGAGCAGACCGCGATCCTGGGCGAAGCCTTCGACGACTTCATCCTCTACCAGGATGCCTGTCAGCGTGGTCGCGAAGACGGCGAGGTGCTGGGCCTGTTGCGCGAAGGCCTGAGCAAGGCCCAGCGTGCGCAGCGCGTCGATGAGGTCCGTGGCGAGTTCGCGGCCATCGACACGGCGCTGGAGCGCCTGCAACCCGGCGACCTCTGCCTGGTGCTGGTGGACCAGGTCGAGGAAGCACTGGCCCACCTGGCCCAGCGCTGCGCGGAGCCCGTGCCGGCTCAGTAAGCCACGCTGTAGCGGTGGTCCTTGAAGCGGAACACCGCCGATTTCAGCTTGATTTCTTCCAGCACCAGCCCCGGCGCGGGCTGGTCGCCCTCATGGAAGACGCTGCCATTGAGCACGAGCATGCGGTTGGCCGGCACGTCCGAGTGCATGGCCCCGCCAATGCTCAGGGCCGGCAGTTCGCGGCGCACATCCTCTGGCAGTTCGGCCACGGGCACCACGCGGCGCGGGGCGTCGCGCAAGGACGCGTCCACGTGCAGGGCCGATGGGCTTGGCGTTGTGCGCGATGGTGTGCCGGCGTCCGCCCGACTCGGCGCATTGCGGCGGGCGGGCTCCGAGGCGGCGTTTTCCTGCGCCATGCGCCCGTCGCCTGGCGATGCAAGCCGAGGTGGCGGCACGACTTGCGGCTGCGCGAGGGACGTTGGTGGCGCCACGGCCACCGCGGGTGGTGCCACAGGCGCTGTGACGGTTGGCGCAGCACCGTTCGCATCGGAGGCCGCGGCTGGCTCTGGCTGAGACCTCAGCCACCACACGCCCGCCAGCAGCACCAGACCTGCGGCCACCCCCCCCACGGCCCACTGCAGGCCCACCGCAGCGCTGACAGGCCCTTGGCCGCCGCGGTCGGACGCGTTGGTGGCATGGCCGTGCTGCGTGTGCAGGCTGGGCACGCCTTCGCGCTCGCGTTCCGCGTCGGCTTTTTTCAGGGCATCCAGGATGTAGGACATGGTCGGACCTCGGGAATCGGGCAGGTGCGCTCGCCCGCTCAGCGGCGCGGCGGGCTGGGGCGATCGGCCGCGGGGGCAGGCACGCTTTGCACCAGGCGCGGTTCGGGCACGCCACTGGCGCGGTTGATCAGCATGAAGGTGGTGGCACCGGCCACGCCATCGGGTTTGAGGCCTTGGGCCAGTTGGAAGGCCTGCAGACGGGCTTGCAAGGCCGCGTCCAGCCGGGCCGGTGTGACGGCGGCGGGACCGTGGTCGATCTTCGCCAGCCTCATCGCCAGCCAATCGACGGCCGGGCCGCTCTGTCCTTGCGTGACCTTGTTGCGCAAGCCCTCCGGTGCGCGCCAGAGCGTTGCGAAGTCGCCGCGCCAGATGCTGGACAAGGCGCTCAGGGGCATGCGCACGGTGGCGTCGCCCACCTGCAACCAGGCCTGGCGGGCGTCGATCTGCGTCAGCACGGCATGCCGCGTGCGGCCTTGTTCGTCTTGCAGGGCCAGCAGGGCGGGGCGGTCCAGCTGCACCAGCAGGCTCAGCCCGCCGCTGGCACGGAAGCACACCAGGTCTTGCCTGCGCGCTTGGGTGCAGGGGTCGCCATGGCCCAGCTTGACCTGCCAGCGTTGGGCCAGTTCACGCCAGCCCGCGGCCTCGTCGGTGCTGGCACGTTGCACGAGCGCCTGGGGGCTGAGCTCTGCGGCCGATGCGGGTGCAGGTGCAGGCGCGAATGGCGCGAATGGCACTGCCGCCGAAGGCGCCGCGCTGGCCGTGCCGCTGGCCACACCGTTGGTGATGGCACCCATCGGCGCGGAGGGGGCGGTGCGCGATGCCGTGCTCGCTGCCGACGCCAGAGCCTGCGTCGGCGCGGCAGTCGCGGGGGTGCCCGGTCTGTGCAGCCACGCACCCATCCCCAGCCCGGCCATGCCCAACACCAGGCTGCCACCCAGCCCAGCCCAGGCCCAGCGCGGCCAGTCGGCCCAGGGCAGGGTTTGGTGCCCCGTGTGGCCTGGGTGAGGCTGCCCACCGGAGGCCGTGCCGTGTGAAGCGCTGGCTTGCGCCGGGGGGTGTGCCAAGAAGTGCTGTCCCTCGAAGACCTCGGCCGCGGCCTTGTCCACAATGGTGCGGTCCACCCGCGCCTTGCTCTCGGCGAAGGCGCCCAGCAAGGCGCGGTCGCACAGCAGATTGATGCGGCGTGGCACGCCTTTGGTGATCTGGTGGATGCGGCGCACGGCCTTGCCATCGAACAGCGTGCCGCGGCGCAGGCCCGCCGTGGCCAGCCGGTGCTGGATGTACTGGGCGGTCTCGTCCTCCGAGAGGGCGTCCAGGTGGAAGCGCGCGATCACGCGCTGGGCCAGCTGCTCCAGTTCGGGCTGGGCCAGCATCTGGCGCAACTCCGGCTGGCCGATGAGGATGATCTGCAGCAGCTTGCGCTCGCTGGTCTCCAGGTTGGTCAGCAGGCGCAGCTGCTCCAGCACCTCGGTGGACAGGTTCTGCGCCTCGTCGATGATGAGGACGTTGTTCTGACCCACCGCGTGCGTCTTCAGCAGGTACTCGTTGAGCGCATCGACATGCGCCTTCATCGAGGCCTGGCCCGAGGCATCGGGCGCCACGGGGATGCGGAACTCGTCGCAGATGGCCTGCAGCAACTCCGCGGCATTGAGCTTGGGGTTGAAGATGTAGGCCACGTTGCAGCGGCGCGGGATCTGCTCCAGGAAGCAGCGGCAGACCGTGGTCTTGCCCGCACCGATTTCGCCCGTCAGCAGCACGAAGCCACCCCCGCCACCCACGCCATAAAGCAAGTGGGCCAGCGCTTCGCGGTGGCGTTCGCTCATGAAGAGGTAGCGCGGGTCGGGGGCGATGGAAAAAGGCGCCTGCCTGAGTCCGAAATACGAGGCGTACATGGGCACCAAGGATACCCGCGACGCGAGGCAGAATCAGGCCATGAAGCCGCCCGTTCCACCGCCCCCTGCCTTGCCGCCGTTCGCGGAGTTGTGCGTGGTTGACACCAACGTCATCCTCGTGGCCAACGGCCAGCACCCGGCGGTGTCGGAGGCCTGCGTGCAGACCTGCCGCGATTGGCTGGAACAGATCATGGCGTGTGGCCGCATCGTGCTGGACGATGGCTTCGAGATCCTGCACGAGTACCGCCACAAGACCAACCCGCAAGCCGGGCAGGGCGCGGGCGATGCCTTCGTGCGCTGGGTGCTGCACCACGTCAACGACGCCAGCCGCTGCGAGTTGGTGCACCTGGAAGCCGACCCGGTCTGGGGCTTTCGCCACTTCCCGCACGACGAGCGCCTCTGGGACTTCGACCCGGCCGACCGCAAGTTCGTGGCCGTGGCTTGCCGCCACCCGCAGCACCCGCCCATCCTGCAGGCGGCCGACTCCAAATGGGTGGACTGGGCGCCCTGCCTGGCCGATGTCGGCGTGGCCGTTCACTTCCTGTGCGACCGCGAAGTCCACCAGTTCCACCTGCACAAGTTCGGCCGCTGAGCCTGGAGCCTTGCCATGAACACCGCCACGAACACCCCCTCCAGCGCCCACGATTTCTTCCGCTTCCCCCACACGCCCCACCTGGCCTGGCTGGCCAACGGCACGCCGCGCGATGACAAGGTGCTGTCGCCCGACGAGGCCCGGGCCTTGCTGCACCATGCCGTGGTCGTCGAGGAAAAGCTCGACGGCGCCAACATGGGCATCTCGTTTTCCAGCGAAGGCGTGCTGCACGTGCAGAACCGCGGCCAGTACCTCAACAAGCCCTATGGCGGCCAGTTCGCGCGCCTGGACGAGTGGCTGAGCGTGCGCGAAGGCGAGCTGTTCGACGCCCTGGGCGACACCCTGATGCTGTTCGGCGAATGGTGTGCGGCCCAGCACTCGCTGGACTACGCCGCCTTGCCCGACTGGTTCCTGGCCTTCGATGTGTACGACCGCGCCGAGCAGCGCTTCTGGAGCACAAGCCGACGCCACGCGCTGGCCACGCAACTGGGCCTGCGCGAGGTGCCGCGTGTCAGCTCAGGCCAGACCTCGCTGCCCGAGTTGACCGAGTGGGTGCAGACCCACCGCAGCCATTACCGCGAGGGCTCGCTCGAAGGCGTGGTGGTGCGCCACGAAGACGCCGAATGGCTGCTGCAGCGGGCCAAGCTCGTGCGGCCCGACTTCGTGCAGAGCATCGAGGAACACTGGCGCAGCCGCGCCCTGCAGTGGAACCGCATCGCCTGGGATTGAGCCCTGGGATGGTGCCTTGGGCTGGCGTCGGGCGCTCAGGCCCGCGCCAGCCAGCGTTCCACCAGCTTCACCCACAGCGTCGCGCCCAAGGGGATGAGCGTGTCGTTGAAGTCGTAGCTGGGGTTGTGCAGCATGCAGGGCCCCAGACCGTGACCGCCTTCGCGGTGCGAGCCATCGCCATTGCCGATCACGAAATACGCGCCCGGCTTGGCCTGCAGGAAGTAGCTGAAGTCTTCCGCGCCCATCGTGGGTTCGAACTCGTGCACCTGGTCGGCGCCCACCAGCTCAGCCATCACCTCGCGCACGAACTGGGCCTCGAAAGCGTGGTTCACGGTGGGCGGGTAGTTGCGGCTGAATTTGAAATCGGCCTCGGCGCCAAAGGCCGCGCACAGCTGCTGGGTGATCTCGCGCATGCGGTTTTCGATCAGGTCCAGCACCTCGGTGGTGAAGGTGCGCACCGTGCCTTGCATCACCACCGATTCGGGGATGACGTTGGTGGCCTCGCCGGCCTGGATCATGGTCACCGAGATGACGCCCGTCTCCACCGGCCGCACATTGCGCGTCAGGATGGTCTGGTAGGCCTGCACCAGCTGGCAGGCCACGGGCACGGGGTCGATGCCCAGGTGCGGCATGGCGCCGTGGCAGCCCTTGCCGCGGATGGTGATGTGGAACTCGTTGCTCGACGCAAAGCAAGGCCCATTGCGCACGGCGAAGCTGCCCACGGGCATGCCGGGCCAGTTGTGCATGCCGAAGATGGCGTCCATCGGGAAGCGCTCGAACAGGCCGTCGCGGACCATCTCCCGCGCGCCGCCGCCGCCTTCTTCTGCGGGCTGGAACACCACATACACCGTGCCTGCGAAATCGCGGTGCGCCGCCAGGTGCTGGGCCGCGGACAGCAGCATGGCGACGTGGCCGTCGTGGCCGCAGGCGTGCATCTTGCCGTGGTGGCGACTGGCGTGGGCGAAGGTGTTGTGCTCCGTCATGGGCAGGGCGTCCATGTCGGCACGCAGGCCGAGGGCGCGCGGGCCCGGGCGCAAGCCCTGGATGACACCGACCACGCCGGTTTTGCCCAAGCCGCGGCGCACCTCGATGCCGAAAGACGCCAGCGTGCCCGCCACGATGTCAGCGGTGCGCTCCTCCTCGAAGCACAGCTCGGGGTGGGCATGGATGTCCCGGCGCAACACGCGGATGGCCTCGGCCTGGTCCAGCAATTCGGGCAGAACGGTGGGGGGCAGTCCGGTGGGCGAACCAGTGGCTGATGCGGTCATGGTGTCTGAGGCAGGGCGAGCGTGGCTGGCGAAAGCGGGCGAGTGGCAGCGCACATGCATGCGGCGCTTCATCTTACCTCCGCGTCCTGCCGGCCGCACGGATGCCGCGGACCGGTTTACAGTGCGGTGCCCGCGGATTCACCCGGGGCGATCCAGCCAGTTCGGCAAGTTTGCAAGGAGACCGCCGTGAGCGACGTGACGTTCCAACAATCGCACACCCTGGGCCTGGACAAGGCCCGTGAACTGGCCCAGAAGTGGGTGGACACCTCGGCGTCCCAGCTGGGCCTGACTTGCCAGCACCAGCAAGGCGCGGATCAGGACACCATCACCTTCGAGCGCATGGGCGTCAAAGGCACGATGAAGGTGACGGGCACCGAGTTCGACCTGAGCATCAAGCTCGGCATGATGATGTCGGCGCTCAAGCCCATGATCGAGGCCGAAGTGGCCAAGAGCCTGGGCCGCTTGATCGAGAAGTCGCAGAACAGGGCCGAGGGCCAGGCCTGAGCTTGCGCTTCGGCCCGTGCCCCAACCCGTCCGCGTTCACTTCTTCAGCGATTCGATCAGGTCGATGTAGGCCTGCTTGGCGGCGTCCTGGGTCTTGCCCTTGAGGCTGGCCCAGGCGTCGTACTTGGCGCGGCCCACGAAATCCATCATGCCGGGGCGGTCGCCCTGCACATCGCCCACGCTGCCTTGCTTGAACAGCGAGTAAATCTGCAGCAGGGTGCTGTTGTCGGGCTTGGCGGGCAGCAGCTTGGAATCGGCCAGGGCCTGGTCGAAGCGGGCTTGCAGATCGGACATGTTCTTGTCTCCTGTGGGTGTGTCAAGGCCGGGCCATGTTACTACCCGTTCCATGCGCTCAAGCCCTCGGCAGCCCCCTCAAAACAGGGCCTGAAAAACCTGGGGTCAGCGCGCGCAAGGTGGCCTCTCTAGAATGCGGACCTCCATGAATGCCATCTCCTTCCAGCAGGTCACCAAGACCTTTGCCTCCGCCGGCCGCGAGGTCCGTGCCCTGCAGGGCGTGAGCTTCGACATCGCCGAGGGCGAGTTCTTCGGCCTGCTCGGCCCCAACGGCGCGGGCAAAACCACCCTCATCAGCATCCTGGCGGGCCTCAGCCGCGCCACGTCTGGCCGCGTCACGGTGCAGGGCCACGATGTGGTGAGCGACTACGCCGCCGCCCGCCGCGCCTTGGGCGTGGTGCCGCAGGAGCTGGTGTTCGACCCCTTCTTCTCGGTGCGCGAGACCCTGCGCATCCAGAGCGCCTACTTCGGCCTGCGCCGCAACGACGACTGGATCGACGAGCTGCTGGCCCACCTGGGGCTGGCTGACAAGGCCGAGGCCAACATGCGCCAGCTCTCGGGTGGCATGAAGCGCCGCGTGCTGGTGGCCCAGGCCCTGGTGCACCGCCCGCCGGTCATCGTGCTGGACGAGCCCACCGCGGGCGTCGATGTGGAACTGCGTCAAACGCTGTGGCAGTTCATCGCCAAGCTCAACAAGGACGGCCACACCGTGCTGCTGACCACGCACTATTTGGAAGAGGCCGAGGCCCTGTGCCACCGCATCGGCATGCTCAAGCAGGGGCAGCTGGTGGCGCTGGACCGCACCTCGGCCCTGCTGGCGGGCACGGCCTCCACCATGCTGCGCTTCAAGACGGATGCGGCCCTGCCGCCTGCACTGGCCGCGCAGGCCCGCATCACCGGGCGCATCGTGCAGTTGCCCGCGCACGATGCCGCCGAGGTCGAGCACACGCTGGCGGCGTTGCGCGAAGCCGGCTGTGCCATCGAGGACCTGGAGATGGGCCGCGCCGACCTGGAAGATGTGTTCCTGGCCATCATGCAAGGCCGCCTGACGCCACCGCCGCCTGCTGTGGCGCCGGACGGTGGCATGGTTGCCTCCGCGCAGGGGGTGTCGGCATGAGCTGGCTCGCATCCCTGCAGGGCGCCCGCCCGCTGTTTGTCAAGGAAGTGCTGCGCTTCTGGAAGGTGGCAGCGCAGACCGTCGGAGCGCCCGTGCTGACGGCCGTGCTCTACCTGCTCATCTTCGGCCACGTGCTGGAGAACCACGTGCAGGTCTATCCCGGCGTGGGCTACACGGCCTTCCTGGTGCCCGGCCTGGTGATGATGTCGGTGCTGCAGAACGCCTTTGCCAACAGCTCGTCCTCGCTGATCCAGAGCAAGATCACGGGCAACCTCGTGTTCGTGCTGCTGACGCCGCTGTCCCACCGCGCCTGGTTCCTGGCCTATGTCGGCGCCTCGTTGGTGCGCGGCCTGATGGTCGGCACGGGCGTCTGGCTGGCCACGGTGGTGTTCGCCGCGCCCCAGATGGCGCAGCCGCTGTGGGCGCTGACCTTCGCGGTGCTGGGTGGCTGCCTGCTGGGCTCGCTGGGCCTGATCGCCGGGCTGTGGGCTGACAAATTCGACCAGATGGCGGCCTTCCAGAACTTCGTCATCCTGCCCATGACCTTCCTGTCGGGCGTGTTCTACTCGGTGCACTCCCTGCCCGATTTCTGGCACGGCGTCTCGCGCCTCAACCCATTCTTCTACCTGATCGACGGATTCCGTCGCGGCTTTTTCGGCCAGAGCGACGTCAGCCCCTGGTTGAGCCTGGCGGTGGTGCTGAGCGTCACGCTCGCGGTGGCCGCTGTGGCCTTGCGCCTGCTGAAAACGGGCTACAAAATCCGGCACTGAACCGTCCGCGCCCCCAGTTTGCGTCCCATTTTTCGTCCGATCTCCCGTCCGAACCGAGCACCCCATGGCCAATCCCACGCCCGCCGAAGTCCAGCACTACATCGCCGCTGGTCTGCCCTGCACCCACCTGGAAGTGGAGGGCGATGGCCAGCATTTCTTTGCCACCATCGTCTCGGCCGAGTTCGACGGCAAGAACCGCGTGGCGCGCCACCAGCGCGTCTATCAGGCCCTGGGCGATAGAATGCGAGCTGAGATCCACGCCCTGTCGATGAAGACCCTGACGCCGGCAGAGTGGTCGCAACAGGCGCCTCAGGCCCCCCAAGCCCCTGGCGGCTGAAGCGCGCCGGATTTCCCGCCAAGGCATTTCACCCAGGCACCTCGCCCCTGCAACCTTTTCACCCGGCGCATGCGTCACCCCTGTGCGGTGGCCCGTGCGCCCTTCGTGCTTCATGGACAAACTCCTGATCCGTGGTGGTCGCCGCCTGCAAGGCGAAGTGACGATCTCCGGCGCCAAGAACGCCGCCCTGCCTGACCTCTGCGCCACGCTGCTGAGCGCCGAGCCCGTGACCCTGCACAACGTGCCGCGCCTCAAAGACGTGGGCACGACGCTGAAGCTGCTGGGCAACATGGGCGTGGTCCACGAGGCCGATGCGGCCGACGCCAGCACCATCACCCTGGACGCCGGCCAGGTCCACACGCCCGAGGCGCCCTACGAGCTGGTCAAGACCATGCGCGCCTCCATCCTGGTGCTGGGTCCGCTGTTGGCGCGTTTTGGCAAGGCGCGGGTGTCGCTGCCAGGTGGTTGCGCCATCGGCTCGCGCCCGGTGGACCAGCACATCAAAGGCCTGCAGGCCATGGGCGCGCAGATCATGGTGGCGCACGGCTACATCGAGGCCAGCACGCCGTTGGGCAACGATGGCCAGCCCACCCGCCTCAAGGGCGCGCGCATCACCACCGACATGGTCACCGTCACCGGCACCGAGAACCTGCTGATGGCCGCCACCCTGGCCGAAGGCGAAACGGTGCTGGAGAACGCCGCGCAAGAGCCTGAAATCGTGGACCTGGCGAACCTGCTGATCGCCATGGGCGCGCAGATCGAGGGCCAAGGCACGCACCGCATCCGCATCCAGGGCGTGGACCGCCTGCATGGCCTGAGCGGCACGCAAGCCCACCACATCATCCCCGACCGCATCGAGACGGGCACCTTCCTGTGCGCCGTCGGTGCCGCGGGTGGCGACGTCACCCTGCGCCGCACCGATGCCGACCAGCTCGAAGCCGTCATCGACAAGCTGCGCGAAGCCGGCGTTTCGCTCGACATCGGCCCCGACTGGATCCGCGTGCAAGGCAAGGGCCGCCCCAAGGCCGTGGGTTTCCGCACCAAGGAGCACCCGGGCTTCCCCACCGACATGCAGGCGCAGTTCATGGCGCTCAACAGCGTGGCCGAGGGCACGGCGGTGATCCAGGAGAACATCTTCGAGAACCGCTTCATGCACGTCAACGAGCTGATCCGCCTCGGTGCGAAGGTCAATGTCGATGGCCACACCGCCGTGGTGACAGGCGTGCCGCAGCTCTCGGGCGCCATCGTCATGGCCACCGACTTGCGCGCCTCGGCCAGCCTGGTGATCGCCGGCCTGGTGGCCGAGGGCGAAACGGTCGTCGATCGCATCTACCACCTCGACCGTGGCTACGACCGCATGGAAGAGAAGCTGCGCGGCATTGGCGCCGACATCGAACGCGTCAAGGAAGCATGACCATGATCACACTGGCACTCTCCAAAGGCCGCATCTTCGAAGAAACCCTGCCGCTGCTGGCCGCTGCCGGCATCCAGGTGCTCGAGGACCCGGAAAAATCCCGCAAGCTGATCCTGCCCACCAACCGCGACGACGTGCGCGTGGTGCTGGTGCGCGCCACCGACGTGCCCACCTACGTGCAGCATGGCGGCGCCGACATCGGTGTGGCCGGCAAGGACATCCTCATCGAGCACGCCGGCAGCCAGGACGGCAGCGACGGCCTGTACCAGCCGCTCGACCTGAACATCGCCAAGTGCCGCATGAGCGTGGCCGTGCGCGCCGATTTCGATTACGCCGCCGCCGTCAAGCAGGGCGCCCGCATCCGCGTGGCCACCAAGTACACGAGCATCGCGCGCGAGCACTTCGCGAACAAGGGCGTGCACGTGGACCTCATCAAGCTGTATGGCTCCATGGAGCTGGCGCCGCTGACCGGCCTGGCAGATGCCATCGTGGACCTGGTCTCCACCGGCAACACGCTCAAGGCCAACAAGCTCGTCGAGGTCGAAGAGATCATGCAGATCAGTTCGCGCCTGGTGGTCAACCAGGCCTCGCTCAAGCTCAAGCGCGAGCCCCTGCGCGCCATGATCCAGGCCTTCGAGTCCGCCATCCCGGCCTGACCCTGGGTTGAAGCCACCTTGACCTCGGCCCGGGCCTTGCCGCTCGCCCTATCGCCTCCATCATCAGATCCGATCGGCACAGGGCCCCGCGGGCCCGCGATTGCTGAGATCCTTTCGCCATCACTGCTGCCATCACCGCTGCCATGACCGCTGCAAAGCCCGTCTCCATCCGTCACCTCGCCACCGCCCAGCCCGACTTCGAGGCCGCTTTCCAGCAGGTGCTGCACTGGTCTGCCGAGACGGATTCGGCCATCGAGCAGCGCGTGGCCGACATCCTGGCCGACGTCCGCACCCGTGGCGATGCCGCGGTGCTCGACTACACGGGCCGCTTTGACCACGTCCAGGCCGCATCGATGGCCGAACTGGAGCTCACCCAGGCTGAACTGAAAGCCGCCTTCGACAGCCTGCCTGCCCTGCAGCGCGAGGCGCTCGAATCGGCCGCCCAGCGCGTGCGCGCCTACCACGAGCGGCAGAAGGAGGCCTGTGGCCTGAGCTGGCAGTACCGTGACGAAGACGGCACCTTGCTGGGCCAGAAGGTCACGCCGCTGGACCGCGTGGGCATCTACGTGCCCGGCGGCAAGGCGGCTTACCCCTCGTCGGTGCTGATGAACGCCATCCCTGCCCATGTGGCGGGTGTGGCCGAGATCATCATGGTGGTGCCCACGCCCAAAGGTGAGAAGAACCCGCTGGTGCTGGCCGCGGCCCATGTGGCCGGCGTCACCCGCGCTTTCACCATCGGTGGCGCCCAGGCCGTGGCCGCACTGGCCTACGGCACGGCCACCGTCCCGAAGGTGGACAAAATCACCGGGCCCGGCAACGCCTACGTGGCCAGTGCCAAGAAGCACGTCTTCGGCACCGTGGGCATCGACATGATCGCCGGCCCCAGCGAGATCCTGGTGCTGGCCGACGGCTCCACGCCGGCCGACTGGGTCGCCATGGACCTGTTCAGCCAGGCCGAGCACGACGAACTGGCGCAAAGCATCCTGCTGTGCCCCGACGCCGCCTACATCGCCAAAGTGCAGGCCGAAATCGACCGCCTGCTGCCCACCATGCCCCGCGCCGACATCATCCGCGCTTCGCTGGAGGGCCGTGGCGCCTTGATCCTGACGCGCAGCATGGAAGAGGCGTGCGACATCAGCAACCGCATCGCGCCCGAGCACCTGGAAGTCAGCAGCAACGAGCCGCACCGCTGGGAGCCGCTGCTCAAGCACGCCGGCGCCATCTTCCTGGGTGCCTACACCAGCGAAAGCCTGGGCGACTATTGCGCAGGCCCCAACCACGTGCTGCCCACCTCGGGCACGGCGCGGTTCTCCTCGCCGCTGGGCGTGTATGACTTCCAGAAGCGCTCCAGCCTCATCGAGGTGAGCGAGGCCGGTGCCCAGGTGTTGGGCAAAACCGCCGCGGTGCTGGCCTATGGCGAAGGCCTGCAGGCCCACGCCCAGGCGGCCGAGTTCCGCCTCAAGCGCGGTTGAATTTGGCCCGGATGGCGGCGCTGCGGCAAAGTCGCCGTTGGTTGAATAACGCTGCCAGACCCCAGCCCGTCAGCAGCGCGCTGCCCGGCTCCGGCACGGCAGATGCAAAGTCATGGCCGCTGGCACCCAGGGTGTTCAGGCCCGCCACCGATGGGGCCAGCGTGTAGCCGGCCGAGTGGTAGAAGTCCGACTCCGCGCTGCGTGCCGTCACGGCCCCTGAGCCCACATAGGCGTCTGCGAACAGCATGCCGCTGATGCTCAATGTGTGGCCCACCTGCGTGAGCAAGCTCAGGCTGTAGATGCCCGTGGCCTGTTTTTTCGCGTCCCAGCGCAGGATGGCTTCCTGGCGGCTGTCGCGGTCCACCAGCCTGGCTTCGGCGACGCCCTCGGCGCTGAGTGCCCCGCCCGATTCGAAGGCGGGTGCGCTGAGTTGACCGTCGATGCGCAAGTCCAGTCGGTACGTCACCGAGGTGCCCGCTGCCAGCCCGCCACCGCCGACCACAAGGGTGTCGAAGAAGCTGCCTTGCACAGTGCCATTGGCATAGCCGTAGGCCACGGTGTGGCCTTGCGCGTCGCAGCAGCGGGGGTAGGTGGCCGAGGCGTAGGCTTTGAGCAGGCCGATGCTGCCCAGGAAGCTCGCCGTGGCGCCCCCGCCCCCGGCCGCCGATTGGGCCTCCAGGGCGTTCAGGGTCAGTGCCTGGGGCTTTTCCTGCCAGTCGAAGGTTTGGTAATCCGACTTGCCCACATTGCCCAGGAAGTCGTTGGTGTTGGCGCGGGTGTAGGCCGTGAGCTGGTAGCTCTGCGCCGCAGCCAGGGTGGGGGTGGCCAGGATGAGCGCGCAGGCGACGCGGGCCAGGGCGGTGGTCGCGGTGACGGGCATGGCGGTGGACGCGTGACTCATGAGGCGCTCTCCTTCTGCTCGGGGCGGTGTCGGGTGGTGGTGTGGTTGTTGCTGGTGGCGTTGCCCGTGGTGTTGGTGCGGCGCTCTGCAGTCCGCCACAGCACCACCAGCCCGCCCAGCAGCAGCGCGAGCGATGCGGAATCTGCAACGGGGCGACGCGCCGGGAGGGGTGGCGTCTTGACCATGTCGCGTGGCCGAAGGGCTTGGGCGGCCGAGGTGGCGTGTGCAGCGCCAGGGGCGAGCAGGCCGATGCCAGGCGCTGCGTTCGCAAAAGTGCCCGCGGTCATCAGCAAGAGCCACAGCGCCGCGCTGCCACCCGCGAGCCGGCAGCGGCGATGCAACATCATTGGAAAGCGGCGCATGGACATCCAAAAAGATACCAATCAGAGTCCAATAATCTAGCGTGCCGCCGCGCTGGTGCCAGCCCCCTAGAACGTGGGGTGTCGCTCGCGCGGCCTCGGCTACCATGGCCTGACGTTTTGCCTCCTGCCGTCCCGCCGCCGCATGCGATCCCGCCCAGATCCGCTCACGCCAGACCCCGTCCCCGCGCCCGTCCCCGTCCTCGAAGACGTTTTCGACCTGGTGCGCCTGGACCAGGCCAGCTCCCGACCGCTCTACCTGCAGCTCACCGAGCAACTGCGCACCCTGATCGACGCCGGCGCCTTGGCATCCGGCCAAAACCTGCCGGCCGAACGCGTGCTGGCCGAGCGGCTCAAGGTCAGCCGCACCACGGTCAAGCATTGCTACGACGAGCTGCGCAGCCTCAGCGTGCTGTCCACCCATGGCCGCGGCGGCACGGTGGTGCATGCGCCGCCGCGCTTGTCGCCCGAGTTGCGCCAGCTCAAAGGCTTCACCCAGGAAATGCGCGAGCTGGGGATGACGCCAAGCTCCCGCCTGCTGGAGCGCGCCGTCGTGCAGGACCGCACCATGGCCTCGGTGTTCAAGCGCCCCTCCACTGCCAGCTTCCTGCGCGTGGTGCGCCTGCGCCTGGCCGACGACTGCCCCATGTCGCGCGAGGTCGCTTGGTACGACCTCACCCTGGCGCCCGCGCTGGAAGGCTGGGACACCCATGGCTCGGTCTATGCCTACCTGCAGGACGTCTGCCGCATCCGCATGGGCCATGCCGACCAGAGCATCGAAGCCGTCATGAGCAGCGAGGCGGAAGCCAGCGTGTTCGGTTTCGACCAGCCCGGGCCCTGCTTGCTGTTCAAGCGCCACACCTACTCGACCCACCAGCAACTGGTCGAATACGTGGAGGGCACTTTCCGTGGCGACGCCTACGCCTACCGGCTCAAGATGCCGGCCTGATCGCTGCCAGTGTGCGGACCTCGTGCTCCGGGCGGCCCGACGTGAATTGCGCCAGCGTGGCTCGCGAGGGCAGGGCGTCCAGTACCCCGGCGCAGGACGCCATCAGCGCGCCACAGGCGGTGGCTTGCCGCAGGGCCGCGGCCAGCACCGCGCTGTCGTTCTCCCAGCCCTGGCCCAGCGCCACGATCAGCCCGCTGGCGAAGGCGTCGCCCGCGCCCAGGGTGTCGATGGCGTCCACCGCATGGGCCGGGCACAGCCGCGGCGACCGATCCGGTGCGAAGGCGATGCTGCCGCGGTGGCCGGCTGTCACCACGAGCAGGCGACCTGGCCAGCGCGACCAGAGTGCGACCACCGGGCTGAGCATGGCTTGCGCCAGCGCCGCCAGATCACCGTCGGCGGGCAAGGGCGTGCCCAGCAGCTGGACGGCTTCGATTTCGTTGACCAGCAGCACCTGCGTGAGCACCAGCAGCGCATCCGGAATGGCCTGCCACGGCGAGGGGTTGAGCAGGGTCGGCACACCCGCAGCCTGCGCCAGTTCGAAGCAGCGCTGCACGGCGGGCAGGGCGGTCTCGAACTGGCCATAGACCCAGTCGGACGCGGCGATGTCGGCCTGCGCCAGCTCGGCATGCGCGGCGTCCAGCAGCAGGTTGGGGCCGGCGAACACCGCGCCGCAGTTCTGGCCCTGCCCGCCTTGCTCGATGAAGCCCATGCCCATGCCCGAGACCTCGGCCAGGCGGTGCACGTGGGTGTCGGGGATGCCGTGCGCGCGCAGCAACGCGACCAAGCCATCGCCCGGTGCGTCCCGCCCGATGCCCAGCAGCGCGCGCACCTCGGCCCCCAGGCGTCGGCAGCCCAGGGTCACATTCAGCCCTTTGCCGCCGGCCTCGCTGTGCGTGCCGCTGGCCAGGACGATCTCGCCGGGACGCGGCAGTTGCGGCACGCGGGCGCAGGTCACCTGGAGGAAATTCGCTGCGGCGAAAACTTGCATGGGGCCCCTTGGGTCTCTCTGTGGCTGCTCGGCGTCGCCAAGTCTGACATGGGATAATCGTTGCTCCGTCGCGCCTGTGCCATCCATGAGTTCCGAGTCCAACCTGTTGAGCGTTTTCCGCCCTGACGTCCGTGCCATGCACGCCTACCACGTGCAGGATGCCGCCGGCTTCGTCAAGCTCGACGCCATGGAGAACCCCTTTGCCCTGCCGCCCGCGCTGCAGGATGCCCTGGGTGCGCGGCTGGCCAGGGTGGCGCTGAACCGCTACCCCGGCACGCGCATCAACGACCTGCATGCCGCCCTGCGCGCCCATGCCGGCATCCCTGCGGACATGGGACTGGTGCTGGGCAATGGCTCCGACGAGCTCATCAGCCTGCTGTCGGTGGCCTGTGCCCAGCCGGGCGCAACGGTGCTGGCACCGGTTCCTGGCTTTGTGATGTACGCCATGTCGGCGCAACTGGCCGGCCTGCGCTTCGTCGGCGTGCCACTGACGCCTGATTTCGAGCTGGACGCCGCCGCCATGGTCGCGGCCGTGCGCGAACACCGCCCCGCCATCACCTACATCGCCTATCCCAACAACCCCACGGCCAACCTCTGGGACGACGCTGCCATCGAGCAGGTCGTGCAGGCGGTGGGCGAGGCCGGTTGTGGTCTGGTCGTCATCGACGAGGCCTACCAGCCCTTCGCCAGCCGGTCCTACCTCGGTCGTCTGGCGCAGCGCCCGCACGTGCTGCTGATGCGCACCCTCTCGAAGTTCGGCCTGGCCGGTGTCCGCCTGGGCTACATGATGGGCCGCGCCGACCTCATCGCGCAGGTGGACAAGGTCCGCCCGCCCTACAACATCAGCGTGCTCAACACCGAGGCGGCCTTGTTCGCGCTCGAACACGCCGACGAATTCGACCGCCAGGCTGCCACCATCAAGGCCGAGCGCGAGCGCCTGATGGCCGCGCTGGCCGCCATGCCCGGCGCCCGCGCCTACCCCAGCCAGGCCAACATGGTCCTGGTGCGCGTGGGCGATGCGGCCGGCGTGTTCGCGGCGCTCAAGGCACGTGGCATCCTGATCAAAAATGTCGCAGGCCTGCACGAATTGCTGGCAAACTGCATCCGATTGACCGTCGGAACCCCCTCGGAAAACGACGCCCTCATCGCGGCGCTTTCCGACCTCCTGCGCGAACCCCTGACCCCCTCTCAAGCATGAACGCCCCCGACACGGCGCAAGCCATTGGTGCCGACCGCACGGCCGAAGTCACCCGCCACACCGCGGAAACCCAGATCACCGTGCGCATCAACCTCGATGGCACGGGCGCGGCCAAGCTGCACACCGGCATCGGCTTCTTCGACCACATGCTCGACCAGATCGCCCGCCATGGGCTGATCGACCTCGACATCCACGCCGTGGGCGACCTGCACATCGACGGCCACCACACCGTGGAAGATGTCGGCATCACCCTGGGCCAGGCTTTCGCCAAAGCCGTGGGCGACAAGAAAGGCATCCGCCGCTATGGCCATGCCTACGTGCCGCTCGACGAAGCGCTGTCGCGCGTGGTGGTCGATTTCTCCGGTCGCCCTGGGCTGACGCAGCACATCGCTTTCACCTCGGGCAGCATCGGCGGCCTCGACACGCAATTGGTCTTCGAGTTCTTCCAGGGCTTCGTCAACCACGCTGGCGTCACCCTGCACATCGACAACCTGCGCGGGGTCAACGCCCACCACCAGTGCGAAACCGTGTTCAAGGCCTTTGCGCGCGCACTGCGTGCCGCCCTGGAGCGCGACCCCCGCATGGCCGGCGTCATCCCGTCCACCAAGGGTTCTCTGTGACCTGCACGAGCTGGCGCGCCCCGTGTGGCGCGCGGTGAAACCATGAGCCAGAACTCGATCGTCGCCGTCATCGACTACGGCATGGGCAACCTGCGTTCCGTGTGGCAGGCGGTGGCACACGCCGCCCAGGGCCTGAACGTGGACGTCCGCGTCACCAACGACCCCACCGTGGTGCATGCCGCCGAGCGCGTCGTGCTGCCCGGCCAGGGCGCCATGCGCGACTGCATGCGCGAGTTGCGCGAGGCCCATGCCGGCGAGCTGTTCGGTGCCGTGCTGCACGCGGCCGTGCACAAGCCGCTGATGGGCGTGTGCGTGGGCATGCAGATGCTGCTCGACCACTCCGAAGAGCAAGACACCCCGGGCCTGGGCCTCATCCCCGGGCAGGTGCGCAAATTCCGCCTCGACGGCATGACCCAGCCCGATGGCAGCCGCTACAAAGTGCCGCAGATGGGCTGGAACCGCGTCAGCCAGACGCGCCATGCCGACCTGCACGGTGGCCAGCCCCATCCGGTGTGGGCTGGCATCCCCGACGACAGCTACTTTTACTTCGTGCACAGCTTCCACGCACATGTGGACAATCCCCAACACAGCGCAGGCGAAACCGAGTACGGTGTCCGCTTTACCAGTGTGGTGGCACGGGATAACATTTTCGCCACGCAATTCCACCCGGAAAAAAGTGCCGAACACGGCCTCGCCCTGTACCGCAACTTCCTGCTCTGGCGGCCTTGAGCAGGGCCGGCAACCTGTGGACCCGCGCGGGCTCACAGGCCAGGCCGGCACCGCCGCCAACCTCCCGCGCCTGGTTCGCCAGACGCCTTGCCCACCGACCCACCGACCCGCATTCCAGCCATGCTGCTGATCCCCGCCATTGACCTGAAAGACGGCAAATGTGTTCGCCTCAAGCAGGGCGACATGAACGACTCCACCACCTTCGGTGAAGATCCCGCGGCCATGGCCCGACGCTGGCTGAACGCGGGCGCGCGCCGACTGCACCTGGTGGACCTCAACGGCGCCTTCGCGGGCAAGCCGGTCAACGAGGCGGCCATCAAGGCCATCATCAAGGAAGTCGGCGACGAGATCCCCGTGCAACTCGGCGGCGGCATCCGCGACCTCGACACCATCGAGCGCTACCTCGACGATGGCCTGAGCTACGTGATCATCGGCACGGCCGCGGTCAAGAACCCTGGCTTCCTGAAAGACGCCTGCACCGCCTTCGGTGGCCACATCATCGTCGGCCTGGACGCCAAGGACGGCAAGGTCGCCACCGACGGCTGGAGCAAGCTCTCCGGCCACGAGGTCATCGACCTGGCCAAGAAATTCGAAGACTACGGCGTTGAAGGCGTGATCTACACCGACATCGGCCGTGACGGCATGCTCTCGGGCGTGAACATCGAAGCCACCGTCAAGTTGGCCCAGGCCCTGACCGTGCCCGTGATCGCCTCGGGCGGCCTGTCCAACATCGCCAACATCGAAGCGCTGTGCGCGGTCGAGCCCGAAGGCGTGGAAGGTGTGATCTGCGGTCGCGCCATCTACACCGGCGACCTGGATTTCGCCGCAGCGCAAAAGCGCGCCGACGAACTCAACGGCAAAGCCTGAGGCGGACGCGCACGTGCTGGCCAAACGCATCATCCCCTGCCTGGACGTGACCGGCGGTCGCGTCGTCAAGGGCGTGAATTTCGTCGAACTGCGTGACGCCGGTGACCCGGTGGAAATCGCTGCCCGCTACAACGAGCAGGGCGCCGACGAGCTCACCTTCCTGGACATCACCGCCACCAGCGATGGTCGCGACCTGATCCTGCACATCATCGAAGCGGTGGCCTCGCAGGTCTTCATCCCGCTGACGGTGGGCGGCGGGGTGCGCGTCGTGGAGGACGTGCGCCGCCTGCTCAATGCCGGCGCGGACAAGGTCAGCTTCAATTCGGCGGCGATCTCCAACCCGCAGGTGATCCGCGATGCGTCCGAGAAATACGGTTCGCAGTGCATCGTCGTGGCCATCGACGCGAAGAAGCGCCAGGGCGATGACCTGGTCGCCAAGGGGCCGGGCTGGGACGTCTACAGCCATGGTGGCCGCAAGAACACCGGCCTGGACGCCGTGGCCTGGGCCGCGCAGATGGCCGAGCACGGCGCCGGCGAGATCCTGCTGACCAGCATGGACCGCGATGGCACCAAGTCGGGCTTCGACCTCGCCCTGACCCGTGCCGTCAGCGATGCCGTGGGCGTGCCCGTGATTGCCTCGGGCGGTGTCGGCAACCTCGATCACCTCGCCGATGGCGTGCAGCAAGGCGGCGCCGATGCGGTGCTGGCGGCCAGCATCTTCCATTACGGCGAGTACACCGTGGCCCAGGCCAAGGCCGTGATGGCCGCGCGTGGCATCCCGGTGCGCCTCTGAAGCACAGCTTGCATGCGCCTGGCACTTCAGGCCATGTGAAGCAAGCGTGAATTCCATCGCACCCATGGCGTGAGGGGCATCGCGGCGCAGGCGCACAGACGCCTTGCGCAGGCGTAACCTGTGTTTGTGCAACACAGCGAAAGGAGTGCAACATGCCCCAACGCCATGGCCACAAGCCCCTGCCTCTTCAGGCCCTCCGGCTGGCGCCTCGCCTGCCCAAGGTGCAGCGCGCCGCCCGGGCCCACGATCCGGCCCTCAGCCTGCTCACCGACCTGCACCACAGCCCCTGTGTGGTTGCCAGTCACCGCGATGGCCTGGACGCCACCTTGCACCTCATGATGCGCGCTGGCGTGCGCATGGTGTTCGTCTCGGGCGCCGATGGCGAACTGGCGGGCATGGTCACGGCCGAAGACATCCAGGGAGAGCGCCCCGTGCAACGGGCCTCACACCACCACGTGCCGCACAGTGAGCTCACGCTGGCCGACATCATGACCCCGGTCACGCACTGGGATACGGTGGACCTGGCCGATGTGCGCACTGCCCACCTGGGCGACATCGCGGCCACCTTGCAGGAAAACGGTCTGCGATACCTGCTGGTCACGCAGCGCAAGGACGGCGGCACGGTGCTGCGCGGTTTGTTCTCGGCGCGCCGGCTGGAGATGGCCATGAACACGACCATCGAGCCCGACCTGCACTCGCGCAGCTTCGCCGAACTGGAGCAGGTGTTGGCGCACTGAGGCCGCTGCCTCAAGCCGTGGTCAAGCAGGGTTGGGCACGTCGATGAAGGTGTGCGCCAGGCCCATGCGCGCGGCCAGGTGGTCACCGATCGCCTGCACGCCATAGCGCTCGCTCGCGTGGTGACCGCAGGCCAGGAAGGCCACACCGGTTTCCCGCGCGTGATGTGCTTGGGGTTCCGAGATCTCGCCCGTCAGGAAGAGGTCGGCACCCGCGGCAATGGCCTGCTCGAAGTGGCCCTGCGCGCCACCGCTGCACCACGCCGCACGCCGCAGCACACGGCCATCGCCCGGCACCACCACCGGCTCACGGCCCATGGTCTGGGCGATGTGCGCGGTCAGGCCGTCGAGCGTGAGCCCGGCCGGTGTGGGGCCGATGAAGCCCAGGTCCTGCTCGCCGAAGCGGCCATCTGCCACCAGGCCCAGGCGCTGCCCCCATTGGGCGTTGTTGCCCAGCGAGCCATGCGCGTCCAGCGGCAGGTGGTAGGCCAGCAGGTTGATGTTGTGCTCGATGAGGCGCCCCAGGCGCTGGCGCATCCAGCCCGTCACCCGGCCATCCTGGCCACGCCAGAACAGGCCGTGGTGCACGACGATGGCGTCGGCACCTTGCGCGATGGCCGCATCGATCAGGGCCAGGCTGGCTGTCACACCGGTGACGACCTTGCGGACCTGCGCGCGCCCCTCCACCTGCAGGCCATTCGGCCCATAATCCTTGAAACGGTCCACTTCCAGCAAGGCTTGGAGGTGCGACACCAGAGCTTCTCTTTCGATCACGACAGGCCCTTTCTCGGCGATTGACGTCCACATGCGCAAAACCTGGCTGATGTTCTCACAGGCGGTGACGGTCGCCGTCGCGGTGCTGTTCGTGGTGTCCACGTTCAAGCCGCAATGGATCCTGAACATGACGTGGCGCAAGTCGCTGCCCGACGCCACCGTGTCGGTGGTCAGCGCGCCAGCCGGCAAAGGGCGCGTGGCAGGGCAGGGCTTCAGCGAAGCGGCCCGGGTGGCTGCGCCCACCGTGGTCAGCGTCTTCACCAACAACTCCAGCGCGCAGAACCCGCACCGCAACGACCCGTGGTTCAAGTACTTCTATGGTGAGCAGGGCCAGCAACCCCAGTCGGGCATCGGCTCCGGCGTGATCGTCTCGCCCGAGGGCTATGTGCTGACCAACAACCACGTCGTGGAACGCATGGACGACATCGAGGTCATGCTGACCGACGGACGCCATGCCAAGGCCAAGGTCATCGGCACCGACCCTGACACCGATCTGGCCGTGCTCAAAATCGACCTGGAACGCCTGCCCGCCATCACCCTGGGCAATTCCGAGACACTTCAGGTGGGCGATTCGGTGCTGGCCATTGGCAACCCCTTTGGCGTCGGCCAGACCGTCACCGGCGGCATCGTCAGTGCGCTGGGCCGCAACCAACTGGGCATCAACACGTTTGAGAACTTCATCCAGACCGATGCGGCCATCAACCCGGGCAACTCGGGCGGTGCGCTGGTTGACGCCAGCGGCAACCTCATCGGCATCAACAGCGCCATCTACTCGCGCTCGGGCGGCAACATGGGCATTGGCTTCGCCATCCCCGTGTCCACGGCTCGTCAGGTGATGGACAGCCTGATCCGCGATGGACAGGTCACCCGCGGCTGGATCGGTGTGGAGCCGCGCGACCTCTCACCCGAGATCGCCGAGACCTTCAACCTGAAAACGCGCGATGGTGTGCTGATCACCGGTGTGTTGCGCAATGGCCCGGCGGCACTCGGCGGGCTCAAACCCGGCGATGTGGTCACCACGGTGGGCGCGGTCAGTGTGGGCAGCACCGCGCAACTGCTCAATGCCGTGGCCGCGCTCAAACCGGGAGAGCCGGCTCAGATCCGCGTGCAGCGCGGCGAAGAACAATTGACCGTGACGGTGGTGACCGCCCGCCGCCCGAAGGCCAGCGCCAAGGCCCGCGAAGAGGACGACGATGGGCAGTGATCGCGCTGTGACCTGGCAGCGCAAGGTCGATGGCGCTCAGGGCGCCGCGGTGCTGTCTTCCTGCGGGGCTTGCGTGTGCTTGACGAACAGCTGCGCTGCCCAGATGCCGACTTCGTACAGCAGGCACATCGGGATGGCCAAAGCCAGTTGCGAGACCACATCCGGTGGCGTGACCACCGCGGCCACCACGAAGGCGATCACGATGAAGTAGCTGCGGAAGTCCCGGAGTTTTTCCACCGTCACCATGCCCATGCGCACGAGGATGACCAGCACCACCGGCACCTCGAAGGCGGCACCGAATGCGATGAACATGTTGAGCACAAAGCTGAGGTAGGCCTCGATGTCAGGTGCGGCCGTGATGCTCTTGGGCGCGAAGTTCTGGATGAAGGTGAAAACCTTGCCGAACACGAAAAAGTAGCAGAAGGCCACGCCGGTGAAGAACAGCACCGTGCTGGAGATGATCAGGGGCATCACCAGGCGTTTCTCGTGCGCGTACAGCCCCGGCGCCACAAAGGCCCAGACCTGGTAGAGCACCACAGGCAGCGCCAGCATGAACGCGGCCAGCATCGTCACCTTGACTGGCACCATGAAGGGCGAGATCGGGTTGGTGGCGATCAGCGTGGCGCCCTTGGGCAGGTGCTCGATCAGGGGCATGGCCAGCAGGTCGTAGAGACCGGCGGGCGAGGGGTAGATGGCCAGAGCGATGAAGGCCACACCGATGGCGATGACGGCGCGGATCAGCCGGTCGCGCAATTCCACCAAGTGGCTGACGAAGGGTTGTTCGCTGCCGTCCGGGCGGTTGGGGTCGGTGCCATGGTCGGGGGTCGGGTCGGTCACGTGGGGCGATCTCAGGGGCAACCGGCTGGGACGGTGGTTGTGGGGGATGGGGGCATCACCGCGGACGGAAGCGCGCCACGCGGGCGGCACCCGATTGCACGTGGCGACGCACACCTTGGCGCTGCTTGTACCACAGCGGTGTGGCGCTCCGCTTGAGCCGCCAGTTCTTGCGCAAGGGCGTGCCAATGGCGTGGTAAGACGGCGTGGGCAAGTCGTTGTAAAAGCTGGTGCTGCTGCCGGCCTCGCCATTGGCCGCCGTGCCGTCGAGGGCCGACTGGGCATCGTGCAGGCCAGCTTGCACCGAGTGGCCCAGGTCATGCGCGGCCGTCTCCAGCCCTTGCTTGACCTTCTGGAGTTCTTCCAGTTCGATGGAGCGGTTGACCTCGCTTTGCACCTGCGACACGTAGCGCTGCGCCTTGCCCAGCAGCACGCCGACGGTTTTGGCCACGCGCGGCAGGCGCTCCGGCCCGATCACGATCAGCGCCACCGCGCCAATCAGGGCGAGCTTGTCGATGCCGAAGTCGATCATGGCTGGTTCGCCTCCATGGTCGCTGCGCTGTTCGATGGCGCCAGGGCAGGGCGCGTCACCGACGGCATCAGGACTTGGTCTTGCTGTCAACGTCCACGGTGTTGGCGTCACGGCGAGCGGCTTCGTTGACCACCTGCTGCGGCGCCGGCGATGCGTCAGCGGTGGTTGTCCCGCCTTCCTTCATGCCGTCCTTGAAGCCCTTGACGGCCGACCCCAGGTCGCTGCCGACGTTTTTGAGCTTCTTGGTGCCAAAGACCATCACCACGATGACCAGCACGATCAACCAGTGCCAAATGCTGAACGATCCCATTTTTCTCTCCAGGCGGGCTCACAAGCCCAAAATCACGGTTTGCAAATCACGGTTTGCCTTGGGGCCCCGACCCATTGGGGGCGGCCGGGCGCGAGGCGAATTCTTCCAGACCCGACAGACCTTCGCGTCGGGCCAGCTCATTGACCACGTCGGCAGGGCTGAGACCGAGGTGCGACAGGGCGACCATGCTGTGGAACCACAGGTCGGCAAATTCGCCCACCGCGGCCTGGCGGTGCTCGGCCGAGGCCTGCGCGGCCAAGTCCTTGCCGGCCATGACGGCTTCCACGGCCTCCTCGCCCACCTTTTTCAGGATGGTGTCGGTGCCTTTGTGGAACAGGCGTGCCACGTAGCTGGTGGCCGGGTCGCCGCCTTTGCGCGACTCGATCACCTCGGCCAGCCGGGCCAGCACGTCATGTGTGGATGCGTCGCGGGTCATGTGTAAATCTGTGTCGGGTCCTTGATGACGGCGTCCACCGTCACCCACTGCCCATTGTCGTACTTCTGGAAGAAGCAGCTGTGACGGCCGGTGTGGCAAGCGATGCCGGGTTCGTGGCCGGTTTGCGTCACGCGCAACAGGATGACGTCGGCGTCGCAGTCCAGGCGGATGGCGTGCACCTTCTGGATGTGGCCCGACTCTTCGCCCTTGTGCCACAGCTTGTTGCGCGAACGGCTGAAATACACCGCCTCGCCGGTTTCGGCCGTGCGCGCCAAAGCCTCCCGGTTCATCCAGGCCACCATCAGCACGTCGCCGGTGCTGTCTTCCTGGGCGATGGCAGGCACCAGCCCGCGGTCGTCCCATTTCACGTCGTCCAACCAAGTCATGGTGACAGTGTAGCAATCGGTGCGCCAGGACCGTGCGCGCCAGACCCCTCGGAGGGTGGGGTGCGGCCAGTTGGGGGGAGAATCGTCCGCTGGATTGACTTTTTGCTCTCCGCGCCTGCCCATGACCACCGCCCTGTCCCATGCCCACGCAACCCCTGTGACCGGGGCGCCTCGCCTGGCCTTGACCATGGGCGATGCCTGTGGTGTCGGCCCGGAAATCATCGCGCGCTGGTGGGGGCAGGGTGCGCACGCCGCTGCGGTGGTGGGTTGCCCACAGGTCATGCAGAGGGCGACCGATTGCCTGCCGGTCGGTGATCGCCCCAAGGTGGTGCATCTGGCGTCCTGGGGGGATGGTGGTGCGTTGCCGGCTGGCCACATGGGCGTGTGGTCGCCGCCCGGGCTGCCCGCCGATCTGATCGAGGCCCCCTGGGGTCAGGTGGACCGCCGCGCCGGCGTGGCCGCAGCGGCGTGCATCCGTGCCGCGGTCCGCTTGGCGCAGTCTGGTAGTGCCGCGGGCATCGTCACGGCGCCGCTGCACAAGGAAGCCCTGGCCCTGGCGGGTGAGCCCTACCCGGGGCACACCGAGCTGCTGCAGGCCGAGGGCACGCCGCCGGGGCAGCCCATCGCGCCGGTGCGCATGATGCTGGCCAACCCGCAACTCAAGACGGTGCTCGTGACCATCCACGTCTCGCTGCGGCAGGCCATCGAGCAGGTCACTTTCGACGCCGTGCTGGAGACCCTGCGCATCACCCACCGCAGCGCGCAGCTCTGGGGGCAGCCGCGGGCGCGCATCGGTGTGGCCGGCTTGAATCCCCACGCCGGCGAGGGCGGCTTGTTCGGCGACGAGGAGCTGCGCATCATCGGCCCGGCCATCGACGCGGCGCGCGCAGAGGGCATCGACGCATCGGGCCCGTGGGCGCCTGACACCGTCTTCATGCGCGCGCGCCACGCACCACCCGAGCACACCGGCGAGTTCGATGTGGTGATCGCGATGTACCACGACCAGGGGCTGATCCCCGTGAAGTACTTGGGCCTGGACCAGGGCGTGAACGTGACGCTGGGCCTGCCCTTCGTGCGCACCAGCCCCGACCATGGCACGGCCTTCGATCTGGCCGGCACCGGTCGCGCCGATGCGTCCAGTTTTGCTCAGGCGGTCGAGATGGCCCGCCTGCTGCTGGCGGGCAGGGGCGTGCGGGTGTGATGGCTGGTCACGGCCTCAGGCTGCCGTGCGCGTCCGTGCGTCGGCGCTGAGGGCGGCCAACTGGCGGCGTGCGCGCACCGTGGCGCGCTCGATCAACTCGGACTGCTCGAAGGCCTTGAAGCGGTTGCTTTCGCACATCTTGGCCAGCGTGCGGGCCGTCAGCGAGATGGTCTGCTTGTGCGTGTTGCCATGCGTGAAGATGAAGAAGTTGCGGCCTTCGCTGATCCAGGTCAGGCGCACTTTTTTCCACTGACCCTGCATGTGCATCTGGTAGGCCGTGCCCTTCTGGATGTGGTGCACGAGCTGGGCGCCAGCGGCGGGCAGCGGCGGCGCGTCCAGGTTGATGTCGATCTCGCTCAGGGAGGGGTCAGGCTCACCGGGCAGGTTGAGGTCGATGTCCAGTTTGGCTTCCTGCGCCACCACGGCTTCGGGCACAAAGCCCGCCTGCTGGATTTCCTCGCGGCTGAGCGCCGTCACCACCGTCAGCGTGGGCGCAGCCGACAGGTCGGCCAGCGGCGCCGGCAGCGGGTCGTTGGCCGCTTCTTCCCGGCTCGGGATGGCGATCTGCTCGACCTTGTTCAGCCGCTGCTCCAGCATGCGCTGGGTCAGGTCATGGTGCGGCGCGGTTTTCAGGCACTCGGCGTGGGCGGGCAGCAACTGGGCGAAGAAGGCCTGCTTGGCTTCTTCTGGCCACTGGATCAGGCCCAGGCCTTCGTTGATGTCGCGCATCAGCTGCGGCAGCGTCAGCAAGAAGGCCTTGCGCAGTTGCGGATGCCCTTTAGGCTGCACGCTGAGCGCCAGTTCGTGCCCTGCTTTCTTCATGCGCAGCGAGAACGGTGACCCAGCGCCATCGCGCGCCGAAGCCATCACCTGGACCTGGCTCCAGATCTGGGTGATGAAGTCCCGCACGAAAGTGGGCAGTTCGATGTCGGCCAGCTCGCGCTGCAGGATCTGCATGTAGCGCTGCTGCACCCGCAGGTCGGCCTCCTTGCCGCTGAGGAGGGCGGCGACGGCGGCGTGTTCGGCCGCATCGCGTGTGCTCTCCGTGTCGATGAAGGACTCCAGCTCGCCGAGCTTGGACTCGTACACCGACATGTTGTCGAAGTCACCATCGACGATGGCGTTGACCAGCGCCGTGACGCGCTCCAGGCAGGCCAGGCCTGGGCCCTGTTCGTAATCGTCGAAGGATGCCGACAGCGTTGCCACGCGGTTCACGAAGCGCCGCACCGGGTGTTTGCGTGAATTGAAGAAGCTCATGTCGCCGAGCGCGACGCGCAGCACCGGCATCTGCAGTCGGGCGATCTGGCGGGCCATCTGCGGCGCCACCTTCGGGTCGGACAAGACCTGGTCGAACAGCGCCGCCACGATGTCGATGACCATCTGGTCGAGTGCTGCGCCGCCGGTGGCCTGGACGAGCTCCTCGCGGTGCGCCCGGATCAGGTTGGGGGCCATCAAGGGGCCGGCAAAGCCTGCCGAAGCGGCCATGCCTTCTGCCGCGCCGCCGGCATCTCCGAACCACGGCACCTGCGCGGACTGAATCGCAATGCGACGCAGCAGGTGCTGGAAGTCTGCACGGGCGGCCTGGGCGGTCGGGCCGTGGCCGAGGCCGTCGGCCTGGCTGCTCAGGAAGCTGCCCTCCATGCCCATGGGGGCCGTGGGCAGGTGCATGCCGAACATGTGGCCCAGCGCCTGGGCTGCGCGCTGGTGGGCCTGCGCTTCGGCCTGGCCAAAGCCGCTGCGAGGCGCGCCCATCGCGCCGGGCAGGGTGGCGGCGAATGCGCCGGGCTTGCTGCCCAGCGGTCCGAAATCAGAGTGCAGTCCGCCCGCCGCCGAGGGGCTGAAGGCGCCATGCCCGCTGGACGTGCCGCGGCTGCGGTTCACCGACATGCCCTGCGCCTGGATGCCGCGCTGGCGCATGTCCTGAACGATCAGGCCGTAGGTCGTGTTGAGCTCGGGGCCCAGCACCCGCCCCATCTGCCCCGCCAGGGTGAGGCAGGTGTCTTCGTCGCACTCGGCGCTGGCCAGGGCTTCGAGCAGGGCTTTCGCCACGGCCTGGGGGCGCAGCGGGTTGCTGTCGGCACTCGCGTCCTTGAGCAGGGTTGCGATGTGCGCGAACAGGGATTTGAGGTGCTCCTCGCAATCCTGCGTGAGGGTCTGCGCCAGCCGGTCGGCCCACACGCCGCGCTCGACTTCCTGGTTGTCCACCAGGGAAAGAGCGTCCCAGTCCAGCTCACCCTTGGGCGCCGGTTTGCCGTCCTGGTCAGGGCTGTGGTGCTTGTCGATCTGTGCCTGCAGCTCGCGCTGGAAGGCCTGCAGGATGCGGCCTGACTTCAGCTTGAGCTCGCGCTCGCAGGTCATCAGCTGTTGGCGGGCCTGATTGCTCGTGGCTGCCAGGGCCAGGGGGCCAAGTTGCACAAGCGCTTTCTCGACGGCCGCCGACACCGCCGCCTGGATGCGGCTGGCGGCTGCATGCAAAACAGGGTCGAGTCGGGGGTCGTTCACGGCGCCGGTCCAGTCAGGTGCATCGGGTGAGGGGAGGCTCTCCACATGGGATTGCCTTTCATCGATGGTTATCGGACGGACCGCGCCTGCCTTGCGTTATTTTTTCAAACTGTCACGAATCTCACGAAGCAACACGACATCTTCCGGCGTGACGGCTGGTGCGGCGGGCGCAGCCGGCTCTTCGCGCTTGAGGCGGTTGATCTGCTTGATCATCAGGAAAATGATGAACGCCAGGATGGCGAAATTCAAGGCCACGGTGATGAAGCTGCCATAGGCGAACACGGCACCCTGCTTTTTGGCATCGGCCAGCGTCAGTCCGGCCGCTTGGCCGGCCAGGGCCACGTAGTAGTTGCTGAAATCCAGCCCGCCCACCACCTTGCCGACCAGCGGCATGATCAGGTCATTGACCACGGAATCGACGATTTTGCCAAAAGCGCCGCCGATGATCACACCGACCGCCAAGTCCACCACATTGCCCTTGACGGCAAACTCCTTGAACTCACTGAAAAAACCCATGGCTCGCTCCTGTTCGGTGTGCCGCGAAAATCTGACGGCTTGCTGCGTGAAAAATCACGCTCAATGTAGAACGACTTGAGGCGAACGCAATGCAAGTCCCGAGCCGTGGGCTGTGACAAGAGGGCGCTGTGTGGTGGAAATGTCGCACCGTGAGCGCAGGCTGCCATCTGGCACAAGGTGGCGTCGGGTGAGAAAGTGGGAGGCTGTGTCCCTTACAATGCTGAGTTGACCCCCATTCAATGTCATCGAATCACCAGTCCTCGAGGATACCCATGAGCAATCAGCCAGTGGATCAAAGCCGTCGGACCTGGGTGACCATGGCCTGCGCCGTCGGCGGTGCAGGCGGCGTGGCCACCGCCATCCCCTTCGTTTCGACCTTCCAGCCTTCCGAACGTGCCCGCGCTGCTGGCGCCGCCGTCGAGGCAGACATCAGCGCCCTGAAGCCGGGCGAGATGATGACCGTCGAATGGCGCGGCAAGCCCGTCTGGATCATCAAGCGCACGCCCGAGCAAGTGGCCGGCCTGAGCAAGATCGACGGCCAACTGGCCGACCCCAAGTCCGAGCGCAAGCCCGATGAGCTGACCCCCGAGTACGCCCGCAACGAGCACCGCTCGATCAAGCCGGACGTCATGATCGCCGTGGGCATCTGCACCCACCTGGGTTGCTCGCCCTCTTCCAAGTTCCAGGCCGGTGCCCAGGCCTCCCTGCCGGACGACTGGCCGGGCGGTTTCCTGTGTCCCTGCCACGGTTCGACCTTCGATCTGGCCGGCCGCGTCTTCAAGAACAAACCGGCGCCCGACAACCTCGAAGTGCCGCCCCACATGTACGTGTCTGACACCAAGCTGCTCATTGGTGAAGACAAGAAGGCCTGACCGGAGAAGTCACGATGGCTGAAATGAAACAAGCTCCTGCCGGCGCCAGCGCTGGCGAAAAGCTCCTGAACTGGGTGGACAACCGCTTTCCGGCGTCCAAGCTCTACAAAGAGCACCTGTCGGAGTACTACGCACCGAAGAACTTCAACTTCTGGTATTTCTTCGGCTCCCTGGCCCTGCTGGTGCTGGTGATCCAGATCGTGACCGGTATCTTCCTGGTCATGAACTACAAGCCTGATGCGGCCCTGGCCTTCGCCTCGGTCGAGTACATCATGCGCGATGTGCCCTGGGGATGGCTGATCCGCTACATGCACTCCACCGGTGCATCGGCCTTCTTCGTGGTGGTGTACCTGCACATGTTCCGCGGGTTGATGTACGGCTCCTACCGCACGCCGCGCGAACTGGTCTGGATCTTCGGTTGCCTGATCTTCCTGTGCCTGATGGCCGAAGCCTTCATGGGCTACTTGCTGCCTTGGGGCCAGATGTCCTTCTGGGGCGCCCAGGTGATCATCAACTTGTTCGCCGCAGTGCCTTTCATCGGTCCTGACCTGGCCATCCTGATCCGCGGCGACTACGTCGTGGGCGATGCCACGCTGAACCGTTTCTTCTCGCTGCACGTGATTGCCGTGCCCCTGGTCCTGCTGGGCCTGGTGGTGGCGCACATCATCGCGCTGCACGAGGTGGGTTCGAACAACCCGGATGGCGTGGAAATCAAGCAAGGTCCCAAGGATGCCAATGGCCATCCGCTGGACGGCGTGCCTTTCCACCCCTACTACTCGGTGCACGACCTGCTGGGCGTCGGTGGCTTCCTGTTCATCTTCACGGCCGTGATCTTCTTCATGCCTGAGTTTGGTGGCTACTTCCTGGAGTACAACAACTTCATCCCGGCCGACCCGTTCAAGACCCCACCGCACATTGCACCGGTCTGGTACTTCACGCCGTTCTACTCGATGCTGCGTGCGACCACCGATGACATGGTCAACGTCCTGGCCATCATCATCGGCCTGGGTGCGGTGCTGAACCTGGTCAAGGGCAAGGGCGATGGCAAAACCAAGGTTGCGGGCCTCGTGGTCGCTGCCGTGGTCATCGGTCTGCTCAAGACCTTCGAAGCCAAGTTCTGGGGCGTGGCCGTGATGGGTGGCGCCGTGGTGATCCTGGCGGGCCTGCCCTGGTTCGACAAGAGCCCGGTCAAGTCCATCCGCTATCGTCCGGGCTGGCACAAGGTTGTTTACGCCGTGTTCGTGGTGAACTTCTGCATCCTGGGTTACCTGGGCGTGCAACCTCCCTCGGAAATCGGCAACGTCGTGTCGCAAGTGGGCACGCTGCTGTACTTCGGTTTCTTCGTGTTGATGCCTTTCTGGAGCCAGATCGGTACCTTCAAGCAAGTGCCCGATCGCGTGACGTTCAAGCCCCACTGAAGCAGGAAACAAAGATGAAAAAACTCCTTGCCTCTTTGCTGGCCACCCTGGCGCTGATGTCGGGTGCGCATGCCAGCAGCGAAAGCCTGGTGCTGGACAAGTTCCCCAAGGAACGCGTGACCGACCTGGCCGCGCTGCAAAACGGTGCCAAGATCTTCGTCAACTACTGTCTGAACTGCCACGCGGCAGCCTTCATGCGCTTCAACCGCCTGAAGGACATCGGCCTGACCGAGCAGCAGATCAAGGACAACCTGCTGTTCCCCACCGACAAGGTGGGCGAGTTGATGAAGGTGTCTCTGGACACCAAGGACGCCAAGGAATGGTTTGGTGCCGTGCCGCCCGATCTGACCTTGGTGGCCCGCTCGCGCGCTGGCGCCAGTGGCTCTGGTGCTGACTACCTCTACACCTACCTGCGCAGCTTCTACCGCGACGACACCCGTCCGACCGGCTGGAACAACCTGATCTTCCCCAACGTCGGCATGCCGCACGTGTTGTGGGAGTTGCAAGGTCAGCGTGCTGCCAAGTTTGTGGAAGAGGCCGATCCGCACGACCCTGCCAAGAAGGTCCACAAGTTCGATGGATTCGAGCAACTGACCCCCGGCAAGATGTCGCCGCAGGAGTTCGACAGCAACATCGCCGACTTGGTGGCTTACCTGCAGTGGATGGGTGAGCCGATGCAAACCCAGCGCACCCGCATCGGTGCGGGCGTGCTGATCTTCCTGGCCATCTTCACCTTCATCGCCTGGCGCCTGAATGCGGCGTTCTGGAAAGACGTGAAGTGATCCCGAGGTCCTTGCCGGTCAGCCGGTGAGGGCCCCACAGCGCAGTGGCATGCTGATTGCGGCCACTGCGCTTCGTTGTTTGTGCTGCGAAGCGCATCCCTGTTCAGCTTCTTAGGAGCCCACCGCCATGATGGTGCTTTACTCCGGTACGACCTGCCCCTATTCGCATCGTTGCCGTTTCGTTCTGTTCGAAAAGGGCATGGATTTTGAGATCCGTGACGTCGATATCTTTGCCAAACCCGAAGACATCGCCCTGATGAACCCGTACAACGAGGTGCCCATCCTCGTCGAGCGTGACCTCATCCTGTACGAATCGCACATCATCAACGAGTACATCGACGAGCGATTCCCGCACCCGCAGCTGATGCCGGGTGACCCGGTGGCCCGCGCCCGCGTGCGCCTGTTCCTGCTCAATTTCGAGAAGGAACTGTTTGCCCACGTCAACATGCTGGAAGGCCGCGGTGGTGTCAAAGCCAACGACAAGCAGTTGGAGAAGGCCCGTTCGCAGATCCGCGATCGCCTGACGCAGCTCGCCCCGATCTTCCTGAAGAACAAGTACATGCTGGGCGACGACTTCTCCATGCTGGACGTGGCCATCGCACCGTTGCTGTGGCGCCTGGACTATTACGGCATCGAGCTGTCGAAGAATGCGCTGCCGCTGTTGAAGTATGCTGAGCGCATCTTCTCGCGTCCGGCCTACATCGAGGCACTGACGCCTTCCGAGAAGGTGATGCGCAAGTGACCTTCTTCGCCTGACTGATCACCTGACCGAGCATGTCCATCGAACAAGATTCCCAGGGGTCGTCCACACGGCCGTACCTGATCCGTGCCCTGCATGACTGGTGCACGGACAATGGCTTCACGCCTTACCTGGCCGTGTACGTGGACCGTTCGGTGCAAGTGCCTCAGGAGTACGTCAAGAACAACGAGATCGTGCTCAACGTCAGCTTCGAGGCCACCAGCCAGTTGCAGTTGGGCAATGAGTTCGTCGAGTTCAAGGCGCGCTTCGGTGGCGTGGCCCGCGACATTTCCGTGCCCGTGGACCACGTGATCGCGATCTATGCGCGTGAAAACGGGCAGGGCATGGCTTTCCCTGTGCCCACGCCGCTGGGTGGTCAGGGTGTGGATTCGCCTGCATCGGCACCTGCGGGTGACGATGCGCACCTGGTGGATGCCGAGGTGCAGTTGGATGCAGGCGCGTCTCCTGGCGCAGGCACCCCTGCGGCTGGTGGGTTACGCCTGGCACCCGCTCAGAAGGCCCCCAAGGAGCGCCCTTCGCCGGTCAAGGCGGTGGACAAACTTGCCCAGAGCCCGACGAGCGATGACGCAGACCCTCAACCGCCAGAGCCGCCCACAGGCGGCGGACGCCCGGCTTTGCGTCGGGTGAAATGAGCCACGGCGCTCGCGTTAGAATCACGCATTGAATTTTTCGCCGGCTTAGCTCAGTTGGTAGAGCACCCGCCTTGTAAGCGGTAGGTCGTCAGTTCGAATCCGACAGCCGGCACCAAGACATCGTCCAAAGGCCTCCAAGCACATCCCTTGGAGGCCTTTTTCGTGGCGAGTCCAACACCGTCGCCAGATGGTGTGGGGTGTGTTGTCCAGCCCCGGGGCAGCCGAGGCGCAACCGGGGAACGGAGCGGAGGGCACAACGGGGAACAAGCCCGGGGGTGTGCCGTGCCTGTTGGCGCGTGACAGCGCTCAAGCGTGGCAGCCGCAAGGAAGCTGCTTGCCGTCCACGGAGCGAACGTGCAGGCACACCGTCTTGCCGAGCGTCAATGCGCCCAGATCCACACCCGGCGTGCTTTTGGTGACGGCCCACTCGCGCATGTCGCCGTCACGGAGCCACGCGAGCCCCATGGACGGCAGAACTTCGATGACAGTGGCCTGGACATCGAGAGTGACAGGTTGTGCCTGGTTCATGCTGGTTCCTTCGACAGAGCTTCACGGTTGCGAAGCGCGGCCTCCATTGTCGTCAAAGTGACACCAGCCTAGGGCTTACCCTAGCCTCTCGCAGGGGCACTTTCGCACGACTTTGGTACGCGATCCGCGATGCGTGTGGTCTGCAGGCCCTGGCGAGGCATTTGTGCCACTCCCTGCCTCATGCCAGGAAGCGGGTCGGGATCAGCTTGCGCAAGGCATGGCTCGCCACCTGGCGGAACGTGGTGCTGTGCAGGCAGACACCTCCCGCCAGGCCCACCAGGCTGCCCAGCACGGTGTCGAAAAAACGAGCCTCGATGAGCGCACCGGAGGCGCCGTGCCCCAGCGTGGTGGCTTCAGCCAGCAACAGGGTCAGCGGCGTGATGAAGATGGCGGCGAAGCCGTAGTGCCTGACCACGGCTGTTTCGACGACGAAGGTCAGCGCGATCATGCACAGCGACACGCTCCATTTGTCCAGCGGCAGGCTCAGCAGTCCCCAGGACAGCAGCAGCCCGATGCCCGTGCCCACGATGCGCTGCAGTTGCCTGTCCCACACGGCGCGCAGGGACATGCCCTGGATCACCGCCAGGCAACTCACCGGCACCCAATAGGCCTTCTCCAGGTGGAGCAGTTGCGCCAGCGCCAGCGAGATGCCCACGAAAGCGCCGATCACCACGGCATCGAAGACCACGAAGTCGAAGGTGGGCGCGGGCAGCGGCGCGACGGGCTGCGCGGGCCTGCGTCGCAGGATGTGGATGCTGTAAGCGAAAGCGACAAGGCAAGCCAGCAGACAACCCATGGCCAGCAGGCCGACCTTCAGCGGGATCTGCAGGACATCGCCCGGTGAGTGCGCGCCAATGGCCGCGGCCATGATGAAAAACAGGCTGCCTGGCGGCGCCAGTCGGTAGAAGCGGCACACCATGGTGACCAGCGTGGCGATGAGGGTGAGCACGATCACCATGACCGGTGGCACGAGGTGGCTCATGACGCCCAGCGCGTAGCAAGCCGTCATGCCGAACGCGCTCGCCATCAGCGACACCATGCGGTGGGACATGGGCGTCTCGGGCAGGTAGAGGAAGACCAGCCCGCCCAGCGAAGACACCAGGCCGTGGTCCATGCGGTCAAACCAGGCCCCGATCAGCAGCGGCAAGCCCGAGGCCAGGGCCGCGGCGAAGGGCATCTGCCAGGGGCGGTCGCTGGCGCGGATGGTCGTGAGCTGGCGCCATTCTTCGCGCAGCAGCGACAGGGTGCGGCCGGGGAGGGAGGACTTCGTCATGGGACGGGCATGGGGTTGTGCAGAGTGTGCAGCGTACCCCGCTCAGGCCCTGATCTCGGTCAAATGGAGGGCAAGCACGGCTTGTCGAACCTGTGGGTGTCGCGCGCAGAATGCACCATGCCCATCGGCATGCGAAAGGTGAGGACCATGGCCACGATGTCCACGTTGGTGCTGAGGCGCGCAGCACATGCCCAGGGAAGGCTCCGCGCGGCCGTTCGGGCGGCGACTGCCGTCCTGCTGGCCCTGTCTCTGACGGGGTGCAGCATCGAGTGGCAGAACCGGCAGGCGGCCCAGGAGGTCGCGAAAGCCGCCACGCCGCCTGGCTCGGTTTACGGGGGCTGGCGCCTTTTCCAGGACAAGTGCGCCACCTGCCACGGGGCTGCGGCCACGGGATCGGCAGGCGGGCCGAATTTGCTGCCCAGGGTGCGCGAGATGGGTTCGCGCCAGTTTGTCAGCACGGTGCTTTACCGCTATGACTGGGGCCTGCCCGTTGCCAAGGACAGCCGCGCGAATCCGGCCCTGGACGCCCTGCTGGAGGACCTCCTGCAGCGCCGACAGCACGCCCTGACGATGCCCGCCTGGCAAGGCGAGCCCAGCGTGACCGTCCACATCGCAGACCTCTACGCCTATCTCTCGGCCCGTGCACAGGGGTTGCAGGGGCCGGAGCGGCCCTCGCCGTCGGCTGAACCGTGATCTCAGGCCTCAGTTCGCCAGCAGCTTGTTGAGCTCGGACAGGTCTTCGGCCTTGAGGGTGCCGCTGGCCTGGCGCAGCTTGACCGAGCCGACGATCACGTCGTAGCGGGCCTTGTAGAGGTCCTTCTGCGTGCTGGTCAGCTGGGTTTGGGCGTCCAGCACGTCCTTGTTGATGCGCACGCCCACGCGGTAGCCCAGTTGCGTGGCTTCCAGCGCCAGCTTGGCGGACGATTCGGCGGCCTCGTAGGCCTTGACCTGGGCCAGGCCCGATTGCACGCCGAAGTAGGCCTGGCGGGTGCCCAGGGTCACGGCGCGCCGGGCGTTGTCCACATCGTGCTCTGCCTTTTCCTTGAGCTGCAGGACTTCGCGGATCCGGTTCTGCACGGCGTCGCCCGCATACAGCGACATGTTCAGCTCCAGGCCGATCGAGCTGCTCGTGCCTGCGCCGCCAGCGATCCTGGCGTTGACGTTGCTGGAGTCGATGTCGTTGCGCACGACGTTGGCCACGGCGTCCAGCGTGGGCAAGTGGCCTGCGCGGGCCTTGTCGATTTCGAGGGTGGCCACCTGCAGGCCGACCTCGGCCTTGCGCACGCTCGGCGACGCAGCCGACTGTCCGACCCAGTCTTCCACCTGGCCGGGCGACAGCGCGTCGAGGTTGACCGGGGTGCGCAGGGGGGTGGGCGTGACGTTGCTGCGGCCGACGAGTTGGTCGAGGGCGATGCGCTTGACGCGCAGGTCGTTGGTGGCGGCGATTTCCTGTGCGGTGGCCAGGTCGTGGCGGGCCTGGGCCTCGCGGGTGTCGGTGATGGTCGAGTTGCCGACTTCGAAGCTGCGCTTGGCGGCGGCCAGTTGTTCGGCCAGGGCTGCCTTGTTGGCTTGCGTGGTGTTGAGCACGTCTTGCGCCCCCAGCACGTCGAAATAGGCTTGCGTGATGCGCACCGTCAGGTCGTTGGTGGCCGTTTGCAGGTCGGCTTCTGCGGCCAGCAGCGATTGCTCGGCCTGGTCCAGCTTGGCCGTGTTGCCCGCGTTGTACAGCGCCTGCCGCGCGGCCAGGCCCACCTTGCGGCTGGTGGACCTGCTGCTGTAGCTGACCGGGGTGCCGGTCAGGGGGTTGATGATGCTGGGGGCGCTGGAGTCCAGGTGGCTGCGGGTGATGCCCGCCTGCAAGTTCAGCGAGGGGCGCTGCAGTGCGCGCGCCTGTGCGGCCTGGTACTGGATGGACTCGGCCTGCGATTTTGCGCTCAGGTAGGCCGCGTCATACCCCTTGGCGGCGTCCAGCAACTCCAGCAGGCCCTCGGCGTGGGCGCCAAGGGGCAGGGCGGTGAGGCCCAGGCTGAGGCTTGCGCAGGCCACCACCCGGACCACGGGACGCCAGGCGGCGACCACAGAACGGAGGGAGCTCGGGAACTGGTGCGCGCGCGTGGACATCTTGGGATCCTTGGGGTGAAACAGGGCGGCGCGGCCGGGGCCACGCCATGCCGAAGCGGAGGGGTCAGAAGTGGAATTTGCTCGGCTCGGGGAAGCCGGACAGGCGATTGGCGACGGTGTCGAACAGCGCCTGGCGGCTGAGCTGGCCATCGGCCACGCGGGTGAAAAGCGTGGCTTGCATCACCGGCTCGTCACCGACGATGGCCAGCAGGCGGCCGCCGACCTTGAGCTGGTCGAGCAGCGTCTGGGGCACCTGGGCCACCGAACCCGCCAGCAGGATGGCATCGAACGGAGCCTGGGCCGCGAAGCCCTGGCTGCCATCTGCCTGGACGATTTCAGCGTTGTTCACGCCACCCTTGCGCAGGTTGTTGCGCGCCACGGCGGCCAAAGCGGCGTCCGATTCCAGGCCGATCACGCGCTGGGCCTTGTGGGCCAGCAGGGCGGCCACGTAGCCGGTGGCAGCGCCCACCAGCAGCACGGTGTCGCGCTTGCTGAGGTTGAGGTCCTGGACGAGGCGGGCTTCAACGCGCGGGGCCAGCAGGCTGCGGCCGTTGCCCAGAGGCAACTCCAGGTCCATGAAGGCCTGGGCCTGGTGAGCGGCGGGGACGAAATCTTCGCGGCGCACGGCCGACAACAGGCCCAGCACCGAGGTGTCCAGGACATCCCAGGGGCGGATCTGTTGCTCGATCATGTTGAAGCGGGCTTGTTCGACGTTCATGCTGGGCATCCTACGGGAGACGATATGGGGAGGGAATGCGGGGAAAACTGAGATTTTAAGAACACCCACCTGAATCAGGGAGGGGTTCGTGCGGGTGCGGTGGCGTATTCGTCACGCCTGAGGCCGAACCTCCAGGCCGCGCAGGAGCAGTTCGATCTGCGTTTGCATGAAGCGCTCGGGGTCCAGGGGCACCGGGTTGGCGGCGCAAACGGCCGTGCACTGGCGGTAAAGCACCAGGAACTGGGCCGGTGCGATCAGGGCCTGCACGACCGAGGTGACGTCCATGGGCCTGAATTCGCCCCGGTCGATGCCGCGTTGCACCACGCGGGCCAGCAGCGCGTGGCTGGGCGCCACGACCTCGTCCACGTAGTACTGGGCCAGGTCAGGGAAGGCCGAGGCCTCGCTCATGATCAGGATCATCAGCGCGGCGGCCTTGGACGAGCCCACTTGTGTCCACCAGGTGTGGGCCAGCAAGGGCAGCAGTTCCGAGGCAGGGCCATCGAACTTGTCAGCCATTTCCGTGCCCACGGCGATCACCTGGGCCAGGTAGGTGTGCACGACCGCCTTGAACAGCGCGTCCTTGCTGGGGTAGTAGAGGTAGAGCGTGCCCTTGGAGACGCCGGCCAGCCGGGCGACGTCTTCGGTGCGGGTGGCGGCCAGGCCTTTCTCCACGAACAGGCCGAGCGCGGCTTCCAGCAGCTCTTGCGGCCGAGCGGCCTTGCGGCGCTGGCGCACGCCGGGCAGGCGCTGCGCGATGGCTGCGACCGTGGCACCCACCGTGGCACCAATGGGGCAGACGGGCGTGTCGTCCACGGCCTGGGCAGGCAAGGGCATTGCGGGCGGGGAAGGGCGGCTCAAGGTGGACTCAGGGGCAAACGCTGGCGCCAGGGCGCGGCGGTCCGGTCAACTGACCGACGGGTCATTAATGTAGCCTCGCCCTCGATGGCCGGTCAATGCAGGCAGTACACCGCCAACATCATGAATAATCTGGCGCCATGAGCCGACCCCAAGCCCTCCCTCGCGACGCCTACGCCCATTTCAGCCGCATCACCACGCGCTGGATGGACAACGACATCTACGGCCACGTCAACAACGTGACCTACTACAGCTACTTCGACACGGCGGTTAACCGCTACCTGATCGAAGCGGGCGTGCTGGACATCCACGCCGGCGAGGTCATCGGCCTGGTCATCGAGACGCATTGCAATTACTTCGCGCCGCTGGCCTTCCCGCGCAACGTGGACGCCGGCATCCGCGTGGCCCACATCGGCAAGAGCAGCGTGCGCTACGAGATCGGCCTGTTCGAAGAGGGCGAACCCCTTGCCGCGGCCTGCGGCCACTTCGTGCATGTTTATGTGGACCGCGACAACCGCCGCCCCACCGCCTTGCCCGAGGCTTTCGTGGCTGCTTTGCAGGCCCTGGTGCCGGTGAGCGGCGCGTGACGGCACGTGAAGCCGCGTGAAGCCGCGTGAAGCCGCGTGAAGCCCGGCCTCATCTGATATTTTTTGTCATCAGATGATGGCGGGGTGGGCATGCCCTGCGGGTGCTTGACCCAAGGGGTTTCCCGGGGTGGGTGAGAGCGCGACAGGCTGCAAAGCCGTCTATGATTTTCGGGCTGATCTGGTTGTGGGTGTTTTCACATTCAACGACCGGTCGGTTCGAACATCCCAGCGTTTTCTGTCTTCCGGAGGTCCCCCATGAGCCTGATGGGCAACATGATGCACATGCCCTTGATGATTTCGTCTCTGCTGACGCACGCTGCGCGGCACAACGGCGACATCGAAATCGTGTCCAAGCGCGTGGAAGGTGACATGCACCGCTCCACCTGGGCCGAAGTGGAGCTGCGCTCGCGCAAGCTCGCCCAGGCCCTCGACCGCCTGGGTCTGGAGGCCGGTGACTGTGTCGGCACCCTGGCCTGGAACGGCTACCGCCACATGGAGATCTACTACGGCGTCTCCGGCTCGCAGCGCGTCTGCCACACCATCAACCCGCGCCTGTTCCCGCAGCAAGTCGCCTGGATCGTGAGCGATGCGAAGGACAAAGCCATCTTCGTTGACATCAACATCTTCCCGCTGGTGGACAAGCTCGCGCCGATGATGCCCACGGTCAAGCACGTGATCGTCATGTGCGGCCGCGAGCACATGCCCAAGGAATCGTCGATCCCCAACCTGTTGTGCTACGAAGAGCTGATTGCTGCCGAAGATGGCAACTACGCGTGGCCCTCGTTCGATGAGAACACCGCGGCTTCGATCTGCTACACCTCGGGCACGACCGGCAACCCCAAGGGCGCCATCTACTCGCACCGCTCGACCGTGCTGCACGCCTTCGCTGCTGCGCTGCCCGATGCCATGGCGATCAAGGCCACCGACGTCATCCTGCCCGTGGTGCCAATGTTCCACGTCAACGCCTGGGGCCTGCCGTACGCCGCCGCCATGGTGGGTTGCAAGCTGGTGTTCCCGGGCCACCACCTCGATGGCGCCTCGCTCTTCAACCTGTTCGAAGAAGAGAAGGTCACGATGTCGGCCGGTGTGCCGACCATCTGGCTGGGCCTGCTCAACCACGTCAAGACGAACAACCTGAAGTTCAGCACCTTCAAGGCCACGGTCATCGGTGGTGCGGCCTGCCCGCCTGCCATGATCCGCACCTTCGAGAACGACTTCGGCGTCGAGGTCATCCACGCCTGGGGCATGACCGAACTGTCGCCGCTGGGCACGCTGGGCCGCCTGAAGTCCAAGCACGCCGACCTGCCGACCGAGGCCAAGCAGAAGATCCTGGAAAAGCAGGGCAAGTCGGTGTTCGGCATCGACATGCGCATCGTCGATGGCGAGGGCAAGGTGCTGCCGTGGGACGGCAAGTCCGCCGGCGACCTGGAGGTCAAGGGCCACTGGGTGGTCAATGGCTACTTCAACATCGACAAGTCGCCGCTGCACGACGGCTGGTTCCCCACGGGCGACGTGGCCACCATCGACTCTGATGGCTACATGCAGATCACCGACCGCTCCAAGGACGTGATCAAGTCCGGCGGCGAGTGGATCAGCTCCATCGACCTGGAAAACGTGTTGATGGCCCACCCGGCCGTGCACGAGGCCGCGGCCATCGCAGCCCATCATCCGAAGTGGGACGAGCGCCCGCTGATGGTGGTGGTCAGGAAGCCGGGCGCCGAGGTCACCTCGGAAGAGCTGCTGGCCTTCTACAAGGGCAAGATCCCCTCGTGGCAGACGCCCGATGACGTCGTGTTCGTCGATGAGATCCCGCACACTGCCACGGGCAAGATCTACAAGCTCAAGCTGCGCGAGACCTTCAAGGACCACAAGCTGCCGACGGCTTGATGCCCCAGCAGAGCTGACGCGAACCAGGGGTGCCATGTGCACCCCTTTTTTCATGGCGGCCTCAAGGTGGTTTCATGGGGATTTTGTCCGGCGTGTGACAGCTCCAGCCGGAGTGCATAGCGCATGTCATGACCTGACGCAATGGGTTGTTGGGTCAGACTTGGCGCAGTGTGCATTTCCCCGGGACATCCCTGACGCGCCCCCGCAAGCGCGGGGGGTAAATTGTGTGCAGTCGTACTTGATCGACCTATCTACAGGAGAAAGCAATGAAGTTTCCCGTTCGCGCCCTCAGCGTGTTGGTGATGAGTTCTCTGGCCGCTGGCGCAGCGTTGGCCCAAAAGGGTGAAACCGTCAAGGTGGCATGGATCGATCCTTTGTCCGGCCTGATGGCCAGCGTCGGCCAGAACCAGCTCAAGAGCTACCAGTTCGTGGCAGAGAAGCTCAACGCCAACAACCCCGCTGGTGTGAAGTTCGAGATCATCTCCATCGACAACAAGCTCAGCCCGGCAGAGTCGCTCAACGCGCTGAAGTCGGCCGCTGACCAAGGCGTGCGCTACATCGTGCAGGGCCTGGGTTCGGGCGCTGCCGGTGCCCTGGTGGACGCCGTCAACAAGCACAACGAACGCAACCCCGGCAAGGAAATCGTCTTCCTGAACTACGCCGCGGTGGACCCCGACCTGACCAACAGCAAGTGCAGCTACTGGCACTTCCGCCTGGACGCCGACACCTCCATGAAGATGGAGGCCATGACCACGTTCATGAAGGACCAGAAGGACATCCAGAAGGTTTACCTGATCAACCAGAACTACGCACACGGCCAGCAGGTCTCGAAGTTCGCCAAGGAAAACCTCAAGCGCAAGCGCGCCGATGTCCAGATCGTCGGCGACGACCTGCACCCTCTGGCCCAGGTGCGTGACTTCGCGCCCTACGTGGCCAAGATCAAGGCCTCGGGCGCCGACACCGTCATCACCGGCAACTGGGGCTCCGACCTGGCGCTGCTGGTGAAGGCCGCCAACGACGCGGGCCTGACCGCCAAGTTCTACACCTACTACGCCAACTTCGGTGGCACGCCCACCGCGCTGGGCAAGGCCGCCGAAGGCCGCATCTACCAGGTGGGCTACGGCCACTACAACCTGGGCGGCATCAACGCGCAATTGGTGGGCGAGTTCAAGAAGCGTTTCAACGACGACTTCTACTCTGCAGCCACCTACTCCGCGCTGGTGATGCTGTCCAACGGCATGGCGCAGGCCAAGTCCACCGACCCGGTCAAGGTGGCCAAGGTGATGGAAGGCATGAAGTTCAAGAGCTTCAACGGCGAGGTGGAAATGCGCAAGACCGACCACCAGCTGCAGCAGCCGCTGTTCATCGCGCAGTGGGCCAAGGTGGATGCCAAGAACAGCTACGACGTGGAAGGCACGGGCATGACCTTCGTCCCCGTCAAGGCCTTCGATGCCTACGTGGCCAGCACGCCCACTTCGTGCCAGATGAAGCGTCCGTCGTGATGACGGTGGGGCAGGTGGCTTCGGCCTGACCTGCCCCTTGCGCTTTTTTTGTCAGATGCCCGCACTGTCCACACGGCAGGCGGGCGATGGGCCTGATTGCCGTCGTGCGAGGCAGGTCCAGCGGCGCGGGTGATCCCCGCGGCCGCCTCACGTCTTGCGGACATGGAAACCTTTTTCGTCTTCTTTCTGAACGGCATCAGCTATGGCTTGCTGCTGTTCATGCTGAGCTCGGGTCTGACCCTGATCTTCAGCATGATGGGTGTGCTCAACTTCGCGCACACCAGCTTTTACATGATGGGGGCTTACTTTGCCTACGCGCTGGCAGGCACCCTGGGCTTCTTTCCCGCCCTGATCATCGCGCCCTTGCTGGTCGGTGTGCTGGGCGCGGCCTTTGAGCGCTACAGCCTGCGCAAGGTCCACGTGTATGGCCATGTGCCCGAGTTGCTGGTCACCTTCGGCCTGTCTTACGTGGTGCTGGAAGTGGTGCGCCTGGTCTGGGGCCCGGCCAACGTGGATTACCGCGTGCCCGAGTCGCTCAGCGGCCCGCTGTTCACCCTGGCCAACATCAAGGGCCAGGGCCTGAGCTGGCTGGCTGGCGCAGGCGATGCCGCCATCTGCGGCCCGGCCGCCGGCAACAGCTGCACGCAGTTCCCCATCTACCGCGGCTTCATGGCCCTGGTGGCGCTGTTCATGCTGGGTTCGCTGTGGCTGCTGCTGACGCGCACGCGCATCGGCCTGATCATCCAGGCGGCGCTCACGCACCCGGACACCACGCAGGCCCTGGGCCACAACGTGCCCCGCGTGATGATGGGTGTGTTCGGTGGCGGTTGTGCACTGGCCGGTCTGGCCGGTGTGATCGGGGGCAATGCCTTCGTGACCGAACCCAACATGGCCGCCTCGGTGGGCGCCATCATCTTCGTGGTGGTGGTGGTCGGTGGCATGGGCTCGCTGGCCGGGGCCTTCCTGGCCTCGCTGCTGATCGGCCTGATCCAGACCTTCGCCGTGGTGATCGACGTTTCCGCCGCCTCCGTGATGCAAAGCCTGGGTTCGCCCGTGAGCTTTGAGCACTGGGCCTACCCCCTGTTGAAGATCACGGTGTCGCAGATGGCACCGATCCTGCCGTACCTCCTGCTGGTGCTGATCCTGATCTTCAGGCCCAAAGGCCTGCTCGGCACGCGTGAGGAGTGAGCACCATGAGCGCCAATACCTATTCTTTCCGTCCCTACAACGTCGGCCGCTTCATCCTGTGGTCCTTGTTCGCCCTTGTCCTGCTGGTGGCGCCCAAGCTGTTCACCAGCAGCCTGTCCATGACCATGCTCACGCAGATGGGCATCGCCGTCATCGTCTGCCTGTCCTACAACATGCTGCTGGGGCAGGGGGGCATGCTCTCCTTCGGCCATGCGGTGTACTCGGGCTTGGGCTCGTTCGCGGCCATCCACACGCTCAACAAGGTGGGTGCGGGTGACTGGGCCATCCCGGTCATGCTCGTGCCCATCGTGGGCGGCTTCGCCGGTTTGCTGGTGGCGGTCCTGCTGGGCGCGGTCAGCACGAAGAAGTCGGGCAACACCTTCGCCATGATCACGCTGGGCGTGGGTGAGCTGGTGTGGTCGATGTCGCTGATGCTGCCGGAGTTCTTCGGTGGCGAGGGCGGTGTGTCGAGCAACCGGGTGGTGGGCGAGCCTTTGTTCGGTTTGAGCTTCGGCCCGCAGATCGAGGTGTACTACCTGATCGCGGTGTACTGCTTCATCTGCACGGTGCTGATGTTCGCCTTCACGCAGACGCCGCTGGGCCGCATGCTCAACGCCGTGCGTGACAACCCGGAGCGCGTCGAATTCATAGGCTACGACACGCAGCGCGTGCGCTACTTCGCCTTCATGATCGCCGGCTTCTTCGCGGGCATCGCGGGCGGGCTGTACGCCATCAACTTTGAAATTGTCACGGCCGAGGTGGTCGGTGCGCAGCGCTCCGGCGCCTACCTGCTGTTCACCTTCCTGGGCGGCTCGCTGTTCTTCTTCGGGCCCATCATCGGCGCGGTGCTGCTGGTGCTGGCCTCGGTGCTGCTGTCCGAGCTGACCAAGGCGTGGCTGTTGTACCTGGGCCTGGTCTTCCTGCTGATGGTGATGTACGCCCCGGGCGGCATCGCCAGCCTGCTGATGATGAACGTGCGCGTGGCGGCTTACGGCATGCTGCGCCGGCTGTGGACGTCTTACCTGGCGCTGGCTGGCACCGCCCTGACCGTGCTGGTCGCGGTGGCGGTGATCGTCGAGATGATTTACCACATCAAGCTCAACGAGGCCCTGGGCCCGCAGATGAGCTTCGCCGGCGTGATGCTGGACACCCGCGGCACCGATGCCTGGGTGGGGGCACTCTTGCTGCTGGCCACCGGGGTGGGCCTGTTCGAGGCGAGCCGACGCCAGTTCGTGCGCCATTGGGGCCAGGTCCAAGGGGACATCGAGGCCGAGATCCAGCGCCGTGAAGGCCTGTGACATCCAGACCCGCGCAAGGAACACACCCATGAGCAAGACACCTTCCAACGGCCTGGCCCTGGAGTTGCGCGATGTGCGCAAGTCCTTCGGTAAGACCGAGATCATCCGTGGCGCCAACCTGGCCGTGAAGGCCGGCGAGCGCGTCGCCCTCATTGGCCCCAACGGGGCTGGCAAGTCCACGCTGTTCAACCTCATCAGCGGGCGCATGGCCCCCACCAGTGGGGACATCGTGCTGCATGGCGAGGCCATCCAGGGCATGAAGCCCTACGAGGTCAACCGCCGGGGCCTGGCCCGCAGCTTCCAGGTCTCCAACCTGTTCCCGCGCCTGTCGGTGTTCGAGAACATCCGCTGCGCGGTGCTGTGGTCGATGGGCGAGCGCTATGCCTTCTGGCGCTTCCTCACCAACCTCACCGAGGTGAATCGCCGCGCCGAAGAGGTGCTGGACATGATCCGCATGCGCCGCAAGCGCGACACCAACGTCACCAACCTCACCTATGCCGAGCAGCGTGCCGTCGAAGTGGGCGTGACCATCGCGGGTGGCAGCAACGTCATCCTGCTGGACGAACCCACCGCCGGCATGAGCAAGTCCGAGACGGCCAACTTCGTGAAGATGATCCGCGACGTCACCGAGGGCAAGACCCTGCTGACCGTGGAGCACGACATGGGCGTGGTGTTCGGCCTGGCCGACCGCATCGCGGTGCTCGTGTATGGCGAGGTGATCGCGTTTGATACGCCCGAGAACGTGCGCAACAACGACCGCGTCAAGGAAGCCTACCTGGGCTCGGTGCTGGCCGAAAACCAACGTGCCGAAGCGCAGGCCGCCGAAGCTGCTGGAGCCTGATCCCCATGTTGAAGATTGAGAACCTGCACGCCTTCTACGGCAAGAGCCACATCCTGCACGGTGTGGACATGGAAGTGAACCCTGGCGAAATCGTCAGCCTGTTGGGCCGCAACGGCTCGGGCCGCTCCACCACGATCAAGGCCATCATGGGCCTGGTCGATGGCCATGGCTCGGTCAAGTGGAACGACAAGGAATTGCTGGGCGACAAGCCCTATGACATCGCCCGCCGGGGCATTGGCTACGTGCCCGAAAGCCGCGACGTCTTCCCCAAGTTGACCGTGGAGCAGAACCTGCTGCTCGGCCAGAAGGGCGGCGCCAAAAACAGCCGCTGGTCGCTGGACGACATGTACCAGATGTTCCCGCGGCTCAAGGAGCGCCAGCACACCGAGGCCGGCGTGATGTCGGGCGGTGAGCAGCAGATGCTGACGCTGTGCCGCACCCTGATGGGAGACCCCGACCTGATCATGATCGACGAGCCGACCGAAGGCCTGGCGCCGAAGATCGTGGAGCTGGTGGGCGAGTACCTCAAGGAGCTCAAGCGGCGCGGCCTGGGCGTGTTGCTGGTGGAGCAAAAGCTCACCATCGCGCTCGACATTTCGCAGCGCTGCTACGTGATGGGCCACGGCGAAGTGGTCTTCCAGGGCACGCCCGACGAGCTCCGCGCCGACAAGTACGTGCGCAAGGAGTGGCTGGAGGTCTGAGGCTCAGGCCGCGGCCAGCCAGCCCTCGTCGAGCAGGGCGGCCAGGCAGGCCTCGGGGTGGCTGGTCACCAAGGCGTGGCTGGCGCCTTCGATGTCGGTGCGGCGGCTGAACGGCAGTTCGGCGTGCAAGTGGTCCACGATGGCGCGAGCCACGTCGTTGGATCGGGTGCCACACACCAGGTGCGTGGGGATGTTCAGGGCTGAGAGGTCGGCTCGGCTGTGCCGTGGCACGGTGCAGATGTCCCAATGGCGCAGGTTGTTGGCCACCATCGTGCCCATGGCGTCCTGGATGTGGGCGGGCAGCGCCGCGAAGTGGTTGCCACCGCCCCAGAAGTCGATGACCTGGCCGCACACGTGCGGCTGCCCTGCGGCGGCATCGCGCCGGTAGCGGCTCAGGAAGGTGTCCAGTTCGGCGCGCATGGCCTGGTCCTCGACCACGTCGAGCACCCAGGTGGCCACAGGCTCGAACAGCGTCAGGCGTGACACGGGCACAGAGCCTTTCAACGCCTGCGCCAGCGCCACCACGCCGCCATACGAATGCCCCACGAGGTGGATGGGGCGGTCGGTGAACTGGCGCACCGCGGCCTCGATCACGGCGAGTTCGGTCTCGATGCTGGGCGAGGCGAAGTCCGTGGGGTCGGGCATGCCGCCATGGCCGGGCAGCTTGATGGCGATGCAGTGGTGCGTCTGCGAAAGCCGCTCCACCATCTTCTTCCAGGTGGAGGTGGTGGCGTAAGAGCCATGCACCAGGACGATGGGCTCGCCCGAGCCCTGCTGCACCACATGCTGACCGATGTCCATGGCTGACTGCTCCAGTTGTTCCAACGACGAGGGCGAAGGTTAACCGCTCAGGCGATGTGCACGCGCACGCCGGGCAGGCCTTCGAAGCCGACGTCGACCACATCGCCTCGGCGCACCTTGACCACCAGCCAGGCGCCGGTGGTGACGAGGTCGCCCGTGTTCAGGCCACCGCTGTGCGCCATGGTCTGTGCCGTGGCATGCCGCGCCAGCCAGGGCAGGGTGCCCAAGGGGTGCAGGCCGGCCAGGATGGCGGGGTGGCTGCCGCGGGCTTCGTGCACCGCCACAGCCCCATCGGCCCCTTGCACGTGGATGTGGCAGGCCTGGGCTTGCCAGTCTGCTTCGGTGAAGGCTGCGACAGGCGCAGCGGCCTGCTCCTCGCCGATGAGCAAGCCTGCGTGCACGCCCTGGTCGGCCAGCTTCCAGTTCGCTGGGGCCGACAGGCCATTGGCGAGGCGCGTGCCGATGAGTTCGACCGACACGCACACCGTGCCCAGACAGGCCAGCGCGTCCGTGGCGGTTGGCGCGACCGGTGCCGATGCCAGGCGGAAAGCCAGTTCGGCCTCGATCAGCACCTCGTCCTGCCCCGCCGGCAGCACCCAGGTGACAGGTGATGCGGCGGGCGATGGCCGCACCTCGGGCAAGGGCGCGGCGGTGATGTCCGCCGTGCCGCCCACCTTCCAGGCCCGCGGGCCATCGGGGAACCAGCCCAGCTCCGCCGCCACGGCAGCCTGGATGGCGTAGGCGTCGGCCGTGCCGAGCTCGGGCCAGCCGCCGGTGGGCTGCCAGGCGGTGCCGGTGCGGTGGGCGGTGGCCAGGGCTTGGGCGATGGCGGTGATGCGGGCGGGCACTGGCACCCCTTGCGCCAAGCTCCGTGTGACCTCAGCCGCTGACACCGCCCGGCATGCGCTCGCGTTCTGCCCGCTCCACAGCGGTGTGAAGTCGCCGCGGCCTGCGCGCTCGGCCGCGGCGCGCAGCGGCGCGATGGCCGAGGTGGCCAGCGGGAAGGCGGGTGCCTGGTTGTCGAGCGCGCCGAGTTCGCGCATGGCCCGGTTGACGATGCCCCGGGCCGGGCCGCCCGTGAACAGCGTGGTCAGGGCGGTGTGGCGTGCCGCCTCGCTTTGCAGCGCCGCGCGGTGGACGGCGCTGGTCGTGGCCTCGGGGCACAGCAAATAGGCCGTGCCCGCTTGCACGCCCGCGGCGCCCAGCGCGAAAGCCGCGGCCACGCTCGGGGCATCGACGATGCCACCGGCTGCGATCACCGGCACCGACACGGCCTGCACGATCTGCGGCAGCAGGGCGAAGGTGCCCATCTGCGTGGACAGGTCACGCGTGAGGAAGAAGCCACGGTGCCCACCGGCCTCCAGGCCCTGCGCGATGATGGCGTCCACGCCTTGCGCTTGCAGCCACAGCGCCTCTTCGACGGTGGTGGCGCTGGACAGCACCTTGGCGCCCCAGCTGCGGACCCGCGCCAGCAAGGCGGGCGAGGGCAGGCCGAAGTGGAAGCTCACCACGGGCGGCCGGAAGGGGGCCACCAGCTCGGCGACCTCATCGCTGAAGGGGCTGCGGCCCGGGCCGGTGGCGATGCGGGCGGGGTCGATGCCGTGCTCGGCGTAGCAAGGTGCCAGCGAGGCCCGCCATGCCGCCTCGCGCGCAGCGTCGGGCACCGGCGGCACGTGGGCGAAGAAGTTGACGTTCCACGGACAGCCCTGGCTTTGCGTGGCCATGAGGCCCAGCTCGGCGCGCAGGGCGTCGGGGCTCAGGGCCGCAGCGGGCAGCGAGCCCAAGCCCCCTGCTGCGCACACGGCCAGCGCCAGTTCGCTGCCTTGCACGCCCGCCATGGGCGCCTGGACGATGGGCAGGGCGGTGCCCAGCAGGTGGGGGAGGGAAGGGCTCATGGCGTGATTTTGAGGCCTTGCCTCAAGCGCCTTGCTGGCGCAAGACATGCCGCGCGAAGTTGTCGAGGATGGCCTGCCAGCCTGCGCGTTGTTCCTCTTCGGAGTGGGTGGTTTCCGCCTCGAAGGTCTCGCGCACCGTGACGCCCGTGGGGCTGTTCAGGAACGCCACCCGCAGGCTGCGGCCACCGAAGTCGGCCACCAGCAGCTCGTGCGGCACGACCTGGGTGTAGGTGCCTGCGAAATCGAAGCCCATGCTGCCGTCCTTGGCCTCCATGCGCGACGAGAACGCCCCGCCCACGCGCAGGTCCACCGAGGCCCGCGTGGTGTGCCAGTCGGGCGAAGCGGCGTTCCACTGCACGATGTCAGCGGGCGTGGTCCAGGCCTGCCAGACGGCCTCGATGGGCGCGGCGATGGTGGTTTCGACGGTGATGTGCATGGCGGGGGCTCCGGTGTGGACGCTGTGGGGGGGGGCGTGTCAACGCTCATGCCACGTTGGGCAGCAGCAGGAGCAGGTCGGTGGCGCCGATGTCGATGCCCATCTGCGAGAACAGCGTGCTGGCCTGTCCGCGGTGGTGGGTCTGGTGGTTGAAAATGTGCTGCAGCACCTCGCCCAGCAGCTTGCGGCTGCGCACGCCTTTGGTCGAGGCGTAGTCGAAGGGCTCGGCCAGTTGCGCCGGCTGCAAGGCTGCGCAGAACTGGGTGAGGGTGTCGTCGAGCAGGGCGCGCAGGTCGGTCAGCTCGGCCAGGGTGGTGCAGGGCAACTGGTCCAGCGCGGTGGGCTGGGGCAGCGCCGCCACGGCCTGCAGGGTGGCAAAGCCGGGCGGGTGCTGGGCCAGGCGTTGCAGCCAGAGGGTGTCGGCCACGACGAGGTGGCTGAGCGTGCCAAACAGCGAGCCGAAGAAGGCGCCACGGTGCTGCATCAAGGCCTCGTCGGGCAGGACCGCGGCGGCGTTGTAGAGCTTGCGGTTCATCCACTGGTTGTCGGCGGCCAGGTGGGCGAAGGCGGGTGTGAACGACATGGGTGCCTCAGGGCGGATGCGATGTGGCGAAGGGTGCCACAAACACGCTGGCGAGGGCCGCTTGCATGTCCTGGTCAAGCGACTTGACGCCTTTGACATAGAACGGCCCACCCTTTTGCCAGTGGGTCTGGACCGTGGCCTCGCGCGTCTGGCGCTGGGCATCGACCACGCGCACATCCACCACCACCTCGGTGCCGCCTTCGACCAGCGTGGGCAACCCGATGCGCAGCTTGGGTCCCAGCTCCCTGACCACGATCAGGATGACCTTGTTGGCGTGGGGCGTGAGCGTTTTGGCCATGTCCAGCAGCGCCGCATCCGACAGCAGCTCGCCTTGCGCCGGGATGGCGATGCGCTGGATGGCCACGTCCGTCAGGCAGCGCTGGGTGGCAAAGAACTGCTGGAGGCCTTTGAGCGCCGCGGCCTCCCGCAGCGGGGGCTCCTTCTGGTCGGGCCGCCACAACGGCCCCCAAAGCACCGCCACGGACGCGGAGGCAGATGCCGCAGAGGCGCGGCCGCACAGCGGGGCCTGCAGCGCCTGGCCTGTGACGTCGATGGTCGTCGATGCACAGCCCGACAGAGCGCCGAGGACGGCGACAAGGGACAGGCCCAGGAGGGTCATCCGATGGCTGTTGATGCTTCGCGTTGGCGTCATGGCGGCTCAATCGTCCGAAGCGTGAGTGGGTGCGCGGGATGCCATGGGAGGCACCCCTTCGGGGTGATGCGGCAGGGCGTCTGAGAGCGGCCACCAACTGGCTTTGGACGCGGTGAAAGCGTGGAAGGCCAACTGCGTGGCCACTGGTTCGTGCAGCAGGCCGGCCCGGATGCGCACCACGCCCGGCAGCGAGGCCCGACGGCTGAACAGCGGTGAGCCGCACACCCGGCAGAACACCCGCTCCTTGCCCGGCGACGACGCGTGCGACTGCAGCAGGTGTTCACCCGCCAGGAAGGTGAGGGCGCTGGTCGCCACGGGGATGTTGGTGGCGAAGGGCCCGCCTTGCGCCCGGCGGCATTGCGCGCAATGGCAGACCTCGATGGGTGCCAGCGGCCCCGTGATGCTGAAGCGGACGCCTTCGCAGAGGCAGCTGCCGTGGTGGGTGAGGGGGGCGAGGCTCATGACAGTTTGGTGCCCAGGGGCACGCCATGTTCGGGCACACACAAGGTGACGTGCCCCTCGGCATTGTGGAAGCCTGTGACCAGGCACTCCGACATGATCGGCCCGATTTGCTTCGCGGGGAAGTTGACGACGGCCACGACCAGCTTGCCAAGGAGATGTGCCGGCTGGTACAGCGCGGTGATCTGGGCGCTGGACTTGCGCGTGCCGATGTCCGGGCCGAAGTCGATCAGGAGCTTGTACGCGGGCTTGCGGGCTTCAGGGAAGTGCTCGGCGGTGACGATGCGCCCGACGCGCAGCTCCACCTTGGCAAAGTCGGCCCATTCGATGGCTTGCATGTGGGTTATCTGTGTGTGAGGCTGTAGGTGATGGGCTGCTGTGCTTCACGTGTCCAGCGGCGCACCTGTATCGCTGGCACCTGACATTTGGGAGAGAAGGGCGCGACTGCGCTTGGTGTAACGGGTGGCGGGCCGAGAACTAAGAAGGGACATGGCATCGCTTCGGTCCAACGGTGCAAGGGTTCGGGCGACAAGGTCAATGATCCGCTCGGTGCGCCAGCCTTGGGATGCTTTCGCTGCTTGCAGGAAAGGGGTGAAGGTCAAGCTGCGCAGTTCTGCAGATGATGCAACCGCGACAAGGATGCCCTTCAGTCCATCGAGCTTGCGCAAGCCATGGGGTTCCAGAGCGATCACTTTCAACAGTGCCTTGGTGTGCGTAGCAGCAGAGGCTTCGTCTACCTTGACGAGGACCCGGAGCGGCCAGCTGGCAACAGACGCAACGCGGTTCGGCTCTGTCTGGCTTTGTGCGGCTTGCATCGCTTCTTGCAGCCAATCCTTCACGGCGCTGGCCGCAGGATGTACTTCGGCGACGGACGTGATGGCCTGACAGCGATACCAGGGGTGCTCAATGCCCCGCGCGATCTCCAGCGCTTGTTTCGGCTTCGCTTTTGCGAGCTTCGCGACTTCTGCTCGCGCCACAACGCCCTTGCCTGCCGCGCTTTGGCGAAACCGTTCCATGAACTGGGCTTCTGATTCGTATGTCAATTCGCACCCCTTATCACTTGTGGGAGCGGGGCTCGAACGAGAACTCCAACGGACTGCTTTAGCAGTATTTCCCGAAAGGAGTGTGCATGAGCAAAGCCACCCATTCTGAATGCGACGAAATGGCCCGAGAGTTGGATATGCGACTCCGAAAGAGGTTGGGATTCAGTTGCCCTCACTTGGCGTGCCGTCACGCATGACGAGTGTTGCACTTTACGCGTCAATCCGCGGCGAAATATGATTGGTACAGACTTCTACTATTGAATACTCTGCTTGCGCCAATTATCGACGGCGATTGATAAGCGCTTATCCTTGACTGGTTTCTGCCATTCATCCCAGAAATTCACCGTACCGCTATTCGGCTTGTTTTTGGGTTCATCGATCCTAATTCTGCTTGGCAATAAGCTCGCATCCCCAACAACCAAAGCTTCGCCCGTATCAAGGGTTGGCAGGATGTCGCTGAATCCGCCAAGACTATCGGGAAGAAGCCTCTTGATAACGCCTTGATCTTCGGCGTTGGTCAGTCTCATTGAAACGAAGTTGCTGCATTGGCTTAGCATCGTCTTATTAACTTCGGATGGACGCTGGCTTATAACTACAAGGCTGACGCCGTACTTGCGACCTTCCTTGGCGATACGCTCGAAAATATCTAATGAGATATCGTCGGCGGACTCCGCCATGTTTCGTTGGGGCATGTAGAGATGCGCTTCGTCACACAGAAGCGCTATCGGATGGCGCAGCTCGGATGGTGTCCACTGCTGGACAGAAAAGGTAACCCGCGCGACAAGGGAAACGATCAGCGGAAGAACGTCTGATGGTACTTCGGAAAAATTGATGATCTTGATGCCGGCCTTGCCATTTTCCACTGAGCTGCCGAGCACGGCAGTCGTGAATTTTTCAAGCCAGGAAAAATCAAGAACGTCTCCGCCGCCACTGAACATGAAGCCCAGGCGTCTATCTGAGATTTTGTTCTCTAGGCGGGAAATCATCCGAGCGAGCTTCCCAAAAAAATCCCCCTGCTTTTCTTTGCCGACCGATGCCCCCGGAATCATCTCCACGTTGATCTCGTTCAGTCTGCCCATCAGAACATCCAGATCGAATGGAACCGGACTATCTACGGTGAAGTGCTTCAGAATTTCCTTTTGGTCTCCACCCTCTAGGTACTTTCTTTTGGTCTGGTTGATCTCGCGGGACATGATCATGGCCTGATTGGGCGCATTCTGATCACTCCGGTCAACAAACATTGATACGAGCGCTTCATACGAAAGCAACCAGTAAGGCAGGTAAAGCACGCCATCGCTAATTGTGCGTTTTGCCTCCACATCTGCGGGGCCGGCCACCTTGAAGTGCTGAATACCCTCGCCCACCAATGGTGCGTATTCACCATGAAGATCAAAAACAATGGCGTTAGCCGTAGAAAGCCCTGCCATCTGCTCAATAATCTTGGCTGTCGTCCAAGACTTTCCCGACCCGGTGCTGCCGCCGATGAAGGCGTGGCGCTGGAAGAACTTATTACCGTTGAGATACGCAACAGCGTGTTCGTCTAGCGTGTATTTCCCCAGTGTCAGGGCATTGCCATCTGCTGAGACGCTAGAGAGCGTACGCATAAAGCTAGTAAGGTTTTCGCCCTCCAGAGAAAAGCAATTCGCGTCAATTTCTGGAACGCTTTCCAGAGTGCGGCGAAATACGTTTTCTCTGTCTCCATCACGATCCAACATCGTGCCAATCAGGGCGATTTTGCACAAGTTCAGCTCTGAGGTCTGCTCGCTGATGCCATCATCGGCTATGTCCTCCATAGCACGCTTGCGGGTCACCTGTGTGATGAGCCCGATGAGATGCTGCCCAGGCCTGCTGCTTTGGAGCACGGCCAGATGGTTGACTTGCAACCTTTTGAGTTTTTCGATATTTTCCACGTCTACAATAACGTTTGTCGTATCGACCGAGGCCACCTTTCCAAGCGCGTCTTCATCCCTAAAATTAAAAATCGGCATCTCTACTTCCTACATGATGAGTGACAGGTAACCCTCAAGACTCCATAAGTTTTTTTCAACAGTCACTGGAGTCTTGTCCAAGGAGGAGTAGACGATGGACTGTTCGTCTGTTGCTCCCCGCTCTATTGCTAAGTAATTTTGCACCTTGCCGCCAGTAATTAGCCTCCTGGCTGCGTCTGAAAGCGCATAGGTAATAATCGTGATCGGGGTATTCTGGCGCTGACATCTCGCCATGAGTTTCGGCTGAATATGCTCGTCATTGAAGCCGTAGCCAATGCACAGGTAAGAGTTCGCCGCCGTAATGGCTTGGTCAGCATTATTAATGATTGAGCGATATGGCTCTAAATGCGTCGTTTGATATTTCTGAGTACCCGGCGTCACGATTTCCGGCTTGTAATTTGCAGGGATGCCTTGAATGTTTGAAAGGGCCACAATGTCTTCGAGCGGCGATTTAAACCAATCGAGTGAGCCGTGAACCTTCCAGATATTGACTCTTCTGGCAGCATTTATCTCATTCGGTCCAGCCAGTTGCCGAAAAAATCCGTGCGTGAAGCCCGTATAATGATGAACTCGCTCCTGATCGCAGGCGTATTCGGCGAGTCTGTCGTAGTTCGTGGTAACGATGTTTAACCTGGTAAGACTGCTTTTGAACATGTGGCGCAACAGTCGGCTAAGCGGAAACATCGCCTGGTTCTGAAGGCTTTCGTTAAAAATGTGAATGTCTTCAGCGTTGATGAGCGACCAAGTTGCTTTGATAATTCTGGAGGTTAGCTCTTCTGTAACAGCCACCTGATGCAGCGCCGACTCCAGATCAACGCCAGCGTCCAAGGTCCCACAGAATTTCTCCCAGGCTGCTATTTCGTCAGCTGATAATCCTGAGATATCGGTATTTGCGGCCAGGTAATTCGCAAGCGCCCACATGCCAGACATGCCATGGGCAGCCGATGCCCCGCTGCCTAAGATGATAAGGGGAGCCTTGCTGTAATAGTCCTGCGCTTGTTTTTGGTGGTTCACATCTGACATATCATTTTCGCCATTATTTTCTCTGCGCACGCATGAACCCTGAGCGGTTTAGGCAACCTAAAGATCAACGCTTGCCCTCCGCCTCAGCAACGCCCAACCGCGCCCATCTGCTTCCCAGCATGCCTCCTCCCCATGTCACACTTTTTACTGTGCCTCAGCCTACCCGAGGCCCAATCCCGAGGTCAATCGGCTGAAGCGCCGGTGGCGTTGCTGCACTGACGACCCCAACCGCTCGGAGCGCGAACCATCTCGCTCCAAGCGCGCCCCATGCCGGGGCACTCGCAACCCCATCGCCGCGGTGCAGTTCTCCCATTCCATCGCGCGCCGTCCTCATTCACTCGCCACTCGTCCCAATCACTCCGCCGGCCAGCCCATTTGCGCCACACACAAGCCCATTTGGCGCGGCATCAGCCCACCCCAAGCCGCAGCCCGCACGCCTGGCCCGGCCTCTCGCCCGTTACCGTCGGCCCGCCGCCTGTTCCGAGCGGCCCTTCGCCCACCCCCAGCGGCCCGCCGCCCCTTTTTTCCCACCCGCCGCCCGTTTTCACCGGACCGCCGAGTTCCCCCCACTCGCGCGCCGCCCAAACTGCTTTGCGCTTGGCTCAAATTGACCGGTGGCCGAGTCACGCCGTGACACGCGCCGAGTTGCATCGCCTTGCGTGCTGAGCACAGGCAACTTGCGCACGCACCTCCCTGGGGCGTGGCCCGAGCCCAACGGCCGGCGCGTCGCTCACACCGGCTTGTGCACCGCTCAGAACAGGCGGCACCCCGCACTTTTTCGCTTGCGCACCTCGCCCCAAGCCCCTGCGCGCGGCCCTGAATCTCAGCGCCCGCCCCCATCCGTGCCACCATCCCGCTGCGGCACAGCGCGCCCGCAGCCATTCACCCCGACGCTGCCCCATCGCCACCCGCTAGGTGTTTTCACCAGGGGGATAACGGGCGTCGGTGCATGGCCGCAGCGCCTGTGTCAGAATCTAACGGCATTCTTACAAGGCTTCTTGTCAGAATTGATCTGATCGCTGAGCGGACGCCGCTGGCCGTCCTGCCCCACCTCGGGGCAGGGGGATGTCGGGGTCCGTGTGTTTCCACCGAACGCTATCCGACATTGCCATGAGCGCTACCTACCAAGTCACCGACGGCGTGGCCGTCATCTCCCTCGCCAACCCCCCCGTCAATGGCCTCGGCCAGGGCACGCGCGCCGGCATCGTCGATGGCCTGGCGCAAGCCAATGCCGACGCGGCCGTGAAGGCGGTCGTCATCATCGGTTCGGGCAAGGTGTTCTGCGGCGGCGCCGACATCAAGGAGTTCGGCAGCCCCAAGGCTTTCGCAGCGCCTGACCTGCACGTGACCATTGCCGCGGTCGAGCAATCGGCCAAGCCCGTCGTGGCGGCCATCCATGGCGTGGCCATGGGCGGTGGCCTGGAACTGGCCCTGGGCTGCCACTACCGCGTGGTCGCCAAGGGCACGCAGATCGCGCTGCCCGAAGTGAACATCGGCATCGTGCCGGGTGCCGGTGGCACGCAGCGCCTGCCGCGCGTGCTGGGCGTGGAAACTGCCCTGCAAATGATCACCACCGGCGCCTCGGTGCCGGCTGACAAGCTCGCGGCTGCACCCGGCCAGAAGCTCTTCAACCAACTGGTGGACGGTGACCTGCTGCCTGCCGCCATCGCCTTCGCGCAGAGCGTGGCCGATGCCCGCCCGCTGCCCTCGGTGCGTGACCTGAGCGTCGCCGCCCCGGCCGATGCGGATGCCTTCGCCAAGGCCCGCGCCGAGCTGGCCAAGACCCGCAAGAACCTGGAAGCGCCGCAGCGTTGTGTCGATTGCGTCGAAGCCGCCACGAAGCTGGACCTGGACGCCGGCATCGCCTACGAGCGTGACGTGTTCGCCAAGCTGGTCACCAGCGACCAGGCCCGTGCCCTGCGCCACGCCTTCTTCGGCGAGCGCGCCGCCAGCAAGATCCCCGATGTGCCCGACACCACGCCGCTGCGCGACGTCAAGAGCGTGGCCGTGATCGGCGCCGGCACCATGGGCGGCGGCATCACCATGTGCTTCCTGAACGCAGGCATCCCCGTCAAGCTGCTGGAGATGAAGCAGGAGGCCATCGACCGTGGCGTCGGTGTCATCCGCAAGAACTACGAAGCCCAAGTCGCCAAGGGCAAGCTGTCGCAAGACAAGTACGAGCAGCGCATGGCCCTGCTGACCACCACCCTGAGCTACGAGGACATCGCCCAGGCCGACATGGTCATCGAGGCCGTGTTCGAGGACATGGACGTCAAGGCCCAGGTGTTCACCCAGCTGGACGCCGTCATGAAGCCAGGCGCCATCCTGGCGTCCAACACCTCGACGCTGGACGTGGACAAGATCGCCGAAGTGACGAAGCGCCCCGGTGATGTCATCGGCCTGCACTTCTTCAGCCCGGCCAACGTGATGCGCCTGCTGGAAGTGGTGCGCTCCAAGCACACCGCCAAGGACGTGATGGCCACCGTGATGGCCGTGGCCAAGAAGATCAAGAAGGTCGCCGTGGTCTCGGGCGTGTGCGATGGCTTCATCGGCAACCGCATGTTCGAGCAGTACGTGCGCCAGGGCTTCTTCCTGGTGGAAGAGGGCGCCACCGTGCAGCAGGTGGACAAGGCCGCCGAGGCCTTCGGCTGGGCCATGGGCCCCTTCCGTGTGGGCGACCTGGCCGGCAACGACATCGGCTTTGCCATCCGCAAGCGCCGCAAGGTCGAGCAACCCGACGTCATCTACAGCCCCGTGGGCGATGCCATCTGCGAACTGGGCCGCTTCGGCCAGAAGGTCGGCAAGGGCTGGTACGACTACGAGGTGGGCAAGCGCGAGCCCGTGCCCTCGGCCGAGGTGCAGGCTTGCATCGACAAGGTGCGTGCCGACAAGGGCGTGACGCCGCGCGCCATCTCCGACGACGAGATCGTGCAGCGCCTGGTGCTGGCCATGGTCAACGAAGGCGCCAAGATCCTGGAGGAGGGCATCGCCTCCAAGGCGTCTGACATCGACATGGTCTATCTGACGGGCTACGGCTTCCCGGTCTATCGCGGCGGCCCCATGCTCTACGCCGACATGCTGGGCCTGCCCAAGGTGGTGGAGCTGATGAAGGGCTTCGCGGCCAACCCCAATGGCGACCCCGCCTTCTGGACGCCCGCCCCGCTGCTGGCCCAACTGGCCTCGCAAGGCAAGGGCTTCACCGGCTGAGCCCGGGCTGATCTGAGAGAGACACCATGACCCACCGCGCCACCGTTGATTTCCTGCTCTACGACTGGCTGAAGGCCGAAAGCCTGTGCCAGCGCGAGCGCCACGCCGAGCACAACCGCGAGACCTTCACCGCCGTGCTCGACCTCAGCGAGAAGATCGCGCAAGAGCAGTTCGCGCCGCTCAACCGCCTGACCGACACGCACGAGCCCGAGTTCGATGGCGTGACCGTGACTTTGCCCAAGGAAACGGCGATGGCCATGGCCGCCTTCAACGAATCCGGCCTGATGGCAGCCAGCAAGGACGAGAGCGTGGGCGGCATGCGTCTGCCCACGGTGGTGGAAATCGCCTCGATGAGCTTCTTCTACAAGGCCAGTGTCTCGCTGGCCGCGTACCCGATGCTCACGCGCGGCAACGCCAACACCATCCTGGCGCACGGCACGCCCAAGCAAATCGAGGTGTTCGCCAAGGGCGGCTTCGAAGGCCGCACCTTCGGCACCATGTGCCTGAGCGAGCCGCAGGCCGGCTCCAGCCTGTCGGACATCGCCACGCGCGCGGTGCCCGATGTGGCCGGTGACGGCACGGGCATCGGCTGGCAGGCGGACAGCCTGGGGCCACGTTACCGCCTCAAGGGCAACAAGATGTGGATCTCGGGCGGCGAGCACGAGATGGGCGAGAACATCGTTCACCTCGTGCTGGCCAAGATCCCGCAGGCCGACGGCAAGCCGGTGCCAGGCGTCAAGGGCATCTCGCTGTTCATCGTGCCGCGCAAGCTGGTCAAGGCCGGTGGCAGCATCACGGCGCAGCGCAACGACGTGGCACTGGCCGGCCTGAACCACAAGTGCGGCTACCGCGGCACGGTCAACACCCTGCTGAACTTCGGTGAGGGCAAGTTCCCCGTCAACGGCGAGGCCGGCGCGGTGGGCTACCTGATCGGCAAGGAGGGCGAGGGCCTCAAATGCATGTTCACGCTGATGAACGAGGCCCGCACCAGCGTGGGCCTGGGCGCGACCATGCTCGGCTACGCTGGCTACGAGTACTCGCTGGATTACGCCAAGCAGCGCCCGCAAGGCCGACGCATGGGCGCCGGTGGCAAGGACCACAGCGCGCCGCAGATCCCCATCATCGAGCACACCGATGTGAAGCGCATGCTGATGATGCAAAAGGCCATCGCCGAAGGCGGCCTGGCCTTGGGCCTGCTGTGCGCCCAATTGCTGGACGACGAGCAGACCGGCACCGGCGAAGAAGCCGAGAAGGCCGGGCTGTTGCTGGAGCTGCTGACCCCCGTGGCCAAGAGCTGGCCTTCGGAGTGGGCTCAGGAGGCCAACTCCCTGGCCATCCAGATCCTGGGCGGCTATGGCTACACGCGTGACTACCCTGTCGAGCAGTACTGGCGCGACAACCGCCTCAACATGATCCACGAGGGCACCCACGGCATCCAGGGCCTGGACCTGCTGGGCCGCAAGGTGGTGATGAACGGCGGCAAGGCCTTGAGCGTGCTGGCCGAGCGCATCAGCGAAACCATCCAGAAAGCCGGCCACGTCGAGGGCCTGGCTGGCCACGCCAACGCCCTGGCCCAAGCCCTGCAGAAGGTGGGCGCCACGACCAAGGCGGCCTGGTCCACCGGCGTGTCCGAAGAGGCCCTGGCCAACGCCACGCCCTTCCTGCAGGCCTTTGGCCACACCGTGCTGGCCTGGGTCTGGCTGGAGCTGGCCCTGGCCGCCAAGGCGGCGCAAGCGGCCGGTGCCTGGGACCGGTCCCCGCTGGGCGCCGGCTTCCTGCAAGGCAAGCTGGCCACCGCCGATTACTTCTTCTCTTACGAGCTGCCCAAGATCGACGCCTGGCTGGGCGTGGTCTCGCGCCGCGACCTGACCTGCGCGCAAGCCCAGGCCGACTGGTTCTGAGCCCACCGTTTCCTGAAAGCCCCGAGATGATCCGACACATCGTGATGTTCCAGCTCAAGCGTGCGGAAGACGCGCCCCAGGTCAAGGCCTTGCTCGACTCCTGCAAGGGCCTGGTGCCCGGCATGCACGAGTTTGACGTGGGCATCAAGACCGAAGGCCTGGAAGCCACCGCCGACGTGGTGCTGGTCTCCACCTTCGCCGACGCCGCCGCGCTCGCCGCCTACCAGCCGCACCCGCACCACCAGGGCGTGGTCGCGCAAATCCGCGAGATGGCCGCGGGCCGTCAGGTGATCGACTACTTCGTCTGAACCCGCTGAACTGAACCCGCTGAAGGCACCTCCGACATGAGCACCCCCCGCACCGTCCAGCAACTCTTCGACCTCACGGGCAAGACCGCCCTCATCACCGGTGGCTCGCGCGGCCTGGGCCTGCAGATGGCCCATGCGTTGGGCGAGGCCGGTGCCAAGGTCGTCATCAGCTCGCGCAAGGCCGCCGATTTGGAACAGGCCGTCATGGCGCTGCAGGACGCTGGCATCGACGCCCGCTGGATCGCCGCCGACGCGGGCAACCCCGCCGACATCCAGCGCCTGGCCGACGAGACCCTGGAGCGCGTGGGCGACGTGGACATCCTCGTCAACAACGCCGGCGCCACCTGGGGCGCCCCAGCGCAAGACCACCCGCTGGAGGCCTGGGACAAGGTCATGAACCTCAACGTGCGCGGCTACTTCCTGCTGTCGCAAGCCATTGCCAAGGCCAGCATGATCCCGCGCCAGCAGGGCCGCATCATCAACCTGGCCTCCATCGCCGGCCTGGGTGGCAACCACCCCTTCATGCAGACCATCGCCTACAACACCAGCAAGGGCGCTGTGGTGAATTTCACGCGGGCCCTGGCCTGTGAGTGGGGGCATCTGGGCATCCGCGTCAACGCCATCGCGCCGGGCTTCTTCCCCAGCAAGATGACGGCCGGCACCCTGGCCGCGGTGGGCGAAGAGCGCCTGGCCGCGGGCGCGCCGCTGCAGCGCCTGGGCGACGACGAGGACCTCAAGGGCGTGACCCTGCTGTTCGCGTCCGAGGCGGGCAAGCACATCACCGGGCAGGTCCTGGCTGTCGATGGTGGCGTCAGCGCCTTGATCGGCGGCTGAGGCGGCGCTGAACAGACACCCCATGGCCATCCCCTTTCCCGTCCACATCCCCTTCATCGCCGGCCTGGGCTGCGAGTTGCAGCGCTTTGCCGATGGCGAGGCCGAAATCACGCTCGACGTCGAAGACCGCCACACCAACTCCTTCAGCGTGGCCCACGGTGGCCTGCAGATGACGCTGATGGACGTGGCCATGGCCCACGCCGCGCGCAGCCGCAACCTGGACCAGCCGGACGGCGGGCCAGGCCTGGTGACCATCGAGATGAAAACCAGCTTCATGCGCCCGGCGCAGGGCCGCATCCGCGTGATCGGCTCGGTGCTGCACACCACCGCCTCCATGGCCTTCACCGAGGCCCGGGTGCTCGACGCCCACGACCGCCTGTGCGCCCATGCCACGGGCACCTTCAAGTTCCTGCGCGCCTTGCCGGTCGGTGACCGCGAGGTCAAGCCACTGGCGCGCCACGCCGGCTCGGACTGAACCACGTTCGAGCCACCCACGCCCTTCCATCCCTTCAACGGATTCCCCAGGAGCGACCCATGAGCCTCGTCAACCACCAGATCCTGCTGGCCTCGCGCCCCGCCGCCGAGCCCACGCCCGAGAACTTCAAGCTCGTCGAAGCGCCCGTGCCCACGGCCGAGGAACTGGCCGAGGGCCAAGTGCTGGTGCGCAACCATTTCCTCTCGCTCGACCCCTACATGCGCGGCCGCATGAGCGACAGCAAGAGCTACGCCGAACCCCAGCCCCTGGACGCCGTGATGATCGGCGGCACCGTGGGTGAGGTCGTGGCCAGCAAGCACCCGCGTTTCGATGTGGGCGATGCCGTCGTCTGCATGGGCGGCTGGCAGGAGTACAGCCTCATCGACGCCAGCCAGCGTGGCGCCATCACCAAGGTGGACACCCGCCAGATCCCGCTGTCGGCCTACCTGGGCGCGGTCGGCATGCCCGGCGTGACGGGCTGGTACGGCCTGGTCAAGATCATCGAGCCCAAGGCCGGTGAGACCGTCGTCGTGAGCGCGGCCAGTGGCGCCGTGGGCAGCGTGGTGGGCCAGCTGGCCAAGGCCCGCGGTTGCCGCGTGGTGGGCATTGCCGGTGGCCCGGACAAGTGCCGCTACGTCACCGAGGAGCTGGGCTTCGACGCCTGCCTCGACCACAAGGCGCTGACCGACCTGCGCAGCTTCTCGGCCGCGCTCAAGGCGGCGGCGCCCAATGGCATCGACGGCTGCTTCGAGAACGTCGGTGGCCTGGGCCTGGACGCCGTGATGCTGCGCATGAACGCGTTTGGCCGCATCGCCTTCTGCGGGATGATCGCGGGCTACAGCGGCCAGCCCATCCCGATGGCCAACCCTTCGCTCATCCTCGTGAGCCGGCTCAAGCTGCAAGGCTTCATCGTCAGCGAGCACCCCGAGGTCTGGCCCGAGGCCATGCAGGAGCTGGGCGGCATGGTCGCCACCGGCCGCATGAAGTTCCGCGAGTCGGTGGCCGAAGGCATCGCCAGCGCGCCCGAGGCCTTCCTGGGCCTGCTCAAGGGCAAGAACTTCGGCAAGCAGCTGGTCAAGCTGGTCTGAGCCACGCGCGCATCCAACCCCACCGCAAAACACACATCACAAGACACCCACCATGTCGAACCTCACTTTGCAAGGCGGCCAGACCGCCGTCATCACCGGCGCCGGCAGCGGCTTTGGCCTGGAGCTGGCCCGCTTGGCCGCCAAGAAGGGCCTCAACCTCGTGCTGACCGATGTGCAGCAGGACGCGCTCGATGAGGCCGTGGCCGAACTCAGCGCCACCGGCGAGCAGACCGGCACCAAAGTGGCTGCGCTGCGCGGTGACGTCTCCCGCGCCGAAGACGTGCAGGCCTTGGCCGACCTGTGCATGGAGCGTTTTGGCGCGCCGCACATCGTCATCAACAACGCGGGCGTGGCCCACGGCGGCCTGATCTGGGAGCACACCCAGCGTGACTGGGAGTGGGTGCTGGGCGTGAACCTGTTTGGCGTGGTCCACGGCCTGCGCGTTTTCACGCCGTTGATGCTGGCCGCCGCCCAGAAAGACCCGGCCTACCGCGGCCACATGGTCAACGTGGCCTCGATGGCCGGCCTGTTGAACTCGCCCAACATGGGTGCCTACAACGTCAGCAAGCACGCCGTGGTGTCCTTGAGCGAGACGCTCTACCAGGACCTGGCGCTGGTGACCGAGCAGGTGCACGCCTCGGTGCTGTGCCCGTACTTCGTGCCCACGGGCATCCACATGTCGCACCGCAACCGCCCGAAAGAGATGCGCAGCGAGGGCAAGCCCACGGCCAGCCAGATGATCGCCCAGGCCATGAGCACCAAGGCCGTCACCTCGGGCAAGGTCACGGCCTCAGACACCGCCGCGCTGGTGTTCGACGCCATCGAGAAGGGCCAGTTCTACATCTACACCCACCCGCAGGCACTCGGCATGGTGCAGACCCGCCTGGAAGACGTGGTGCAGGGCCGCAACCCGACCGACCCGTTCGCGGGCAAGCCGGAGATCGGTCAGCAGCTCAAGACCGCCTTGCGCGACGCGATGAAGGGCTGAGGCCCCGCCTCATTTGGCGTCCAGCTCGCGGTGGCGGGCCAGCACCACGCCACGCGCCGAGAAGCGCTGCGTCAGTTGCTCCACGCAATAGACCGAGCGGTGCTGGCCGCCGGTGCAGCCGATCGCCACCGTGACGTAGCTGCGTTGGTCGCCTTCGAGGGCCGGCAGCCAGCGCAGCAGGAAGGCCTCGATCTGCGCGATCAGTTCGGCCGATTCGGGCTGCTGTGCCAGGTAGTCGATGACCGGCTGGTCACGCCCCGTCTGAGGCTTCAACTCCTTGATGTAGAAGGGGTTGGGCAGCATGCGCACGTCGAAGACAAAGTCGGCGTCCATGGGCACGCCTTGCTTGAAGGCAAACGACTCGAACACCAGCGTCAGGCGCGAGGGCGCGGCCTGCACGATGTTGCGGATCCAGGTGCGCAGCTGGGCCGGTCGCAACAGCGAGGTGTCGATGACGGTGGAGACTTCGCGCAGCGGGCTCAACAGTTCGCGCTCGGTGCGGATGGCTTCGACCAGTGCCTGATCGGCGGGCGGTGCCAGGGTGGTGTCGTTGTCGCTCGCGCGGCGGCGTGGCGCCGGGGTGGCAGGGTTCGTGCGCGGGGCCGGTTGGTGCACTTGGGACAGCGGGTGTGGTCGGCGGGTTTCCGAGAAGCGCCGCACCAGGGCGTCGGTGCTGGCATCGAGGAAAACCGAGCGCACTTTGTGGCCGTCCTGCTGCAGCTCTTGCAAGACGGGCATCAGGTGGGGCAGGGAGCCCGCGCTGCGCACATCGACCGCCACGGCCACCCGGCGGCGCATGCTGGCGTCCCGCGCCTCTTCCAGCACGATGAGGCCGCTGAGCAGCTCGGGCGGCAGGTTGTCCACGCAGAAGTAGCCGGCGTCTTCCAGGGCGTTGAGCGCCACCGACTTGCCGGACCCGGAGATCCCTGTCAGCAGCACGATGTCGAGCTTGCTCATGCGGTTTCCTTGTTGCGGCGCTTGGGGCCGTGGCCGGTGCTGGCTGGCGTGTCAGCCTGTGTGTGGGCCTGTGTGCGGGCCGCGTCCAGCATGGCGCGCGCATGGGCCAGGCTGGTGTCGCTGACGGCGCCGCCCAGCATGCGGGCGACTTCCTGCACGCGGGCCTCGTCATCCACCGAGCGGATGTCGCTGGTGGTCTGGCCGCCCTGCAGCGATTTGCTGACCAGCAGGTGGTGGTGGGCACAGGCCGCGACCTGCGCGAGGTGGGTCACGGCCAGGACCTGGCGGCGTCCCTGCTCGCCTTCCTGCTCGCCCTCCTGCGCAGCACCCAGGCCCTGCATCAGCCGGCCCACGGTGTCGGCCACCGCGCCACCCACGCCCGAATCGATTTCGTCGAAGATGAGGGTGGCGACCTGAGCCCCGCGTTGCGCGGCGGCGTGCTGCGAGGCCGTCACCGCGATGGCCAGCGCCAGGCGCGAGAGCTCGCCACCCGAGGCCACCTTGCCCAGCGGCCGCGGCGTGCTGCCCGCGTGACCAGCCACCAGGAAGTCGATGGCTTCCAGGCCCCAGGGCTGGGGTTCTTCTTGCGGCGTGAGGGCCACTTCGAAGCGGCCACCGGCCATGCCCAGCGTCTGCATGGCCGCGGTGACAGCCTCGGACAGCTTGGGCGCGGTCTGCTTGCGCAGCTTGGAGGCGGCCTGCGCGGCCTTCAGCCAGGCGGCGTGGGCTTGGGTCGCGTCGCGCTCCAGCGCGGCCAAATCGGTGGCAGCGTCGAGCTCGGCCAACTCGACCTGCCAGGCTTGCAGCAGCTCGGGCAGCTCGTGGGCTTGGCGGCGGTAGCGGCGCGCCAGGCCCATCCAGGCCGACAGGCGCGCATCGAGCTCGCCCAGGCGGTCCGGGTCCAGCTCGGTGTGGCCCAGCACGCCGTTGAGGCTGTGCGCGGCGTCTTGCAGCTGGGCCTGGGCCTCGCGCAACACCTCCAGGGCGTTGACCAGGCGGGGCTCGACGCCTGCGACCTCGTCGAGCGCATCGATGGCGCGCGAGGTCAGGCCTTCGGCGTTGAGCTCGGCCTCGGAGACCATGTCGAGCGCCACGCGGGCCGCGTCCAGGATGGACTGGCCGTGGCTCAGGCGCGTGTGCTCGGCGTTGAGCGCCTCCCACTCGTCGGGCTGGGGCGCGAGCTTGGCCAGCTCACCGATCTGCCACTGCAGGCGCTCGCGCTCGCGCTCCAGGTCGGCCTGTTTGGCGCGGGCCTCGTCCAGGCGGCGTCGGGCTTCGCGGCGGGCGGCCCAGGTGCTTTGCAGCGTGGCAGTGTCCACCGCGGCTTGCGCATCGACCAGGGCGCGCACGCTGTCAGCACGGGTCAGGCTTTGCCAGGCGTGCTGGCCGTGGATGTCCACCAGCTGTTCGCCCAGCTCGCGCAGTTGCGTCAGCGTGGCGGTGCCGCCATTGACCCAGGCGCGGCTCTTGCCCTGGGCATCGACCACGCGGCGCAGCAGCAGGCGACCACCGCGGTCGTCCAGCTCGGCCGTGTCGAAGCCCGCCTCTTCCAGCCAGGGGCGCAGCTGCGTGGCCAGGGCAGCGGAGACCTCGAACTCCGCGCTCAGGTCGGCCCGCGCCGCGCCTTCGCGCACCACGCCGGCATCGCCGCGGCTGCCCAGCGTCAGTTGCAGGGCGTCGATCAGGATGGATTTGCCCGCGCCGGTCTCGCCGGTCAGCGCGGTGAAACCGGCGCCCAGCTCGATGTCCAGCTCGCAGACGATGACGAAATCACGCAGGCTCAGGCGGCGCAGCATGGTGTCAGCTCACTCCCTCGTTCCAGCGCAGCTTGCGGCGCAGGGTGGCGTAGTAATTCCAGCCTTGCGGGTGCAGGAAGCGCACCGTGTAGGCCGAGCGGCGCACCGTGACGCGGTCGCCGTGCAGCAGGCTGGCCAGGCTTTGCATGTCGAAATTCATGCTGGCGTCGCGGCCGGCCACGATCTCGATGGTCACCGTGCCCGTGTCGGGGATGACGATGGGCCGGTTCGACAGCGTGTGCGAGGCGATCGGCACCACCACCCAGCCACCGAGCGCCGGGTGCAGGATGGGGCCGCCCGCGGACATCGCGTAGGCCGAGGAGCCGGTGGGCGAGGCCACGATCAGGCCGTCGGCACGGTAGTTGGCGATGAACTGCCCGTCCACCTCGGCGCGCACCTCGACCATGCCCGCGGTGGCGCCGCGGCTGACCACCACCTCGTTGATGGCGAAGTCTTCGTAGATGGTTTCCAGCTCGCCGCCGCTGTGCGGGCGCAGCACGGCGCCTTCCAGCATGGCGCGGTGCTCTTCTTCGTACTGCCCGCTGAGGATCAGGGGCACGGCGGTGGCCACATCCTTCAATTGGATGTCGGTGATGAAGCCCAGGCGACCCTGGTTGATGCCGATGAGCGGGATGTTGAAGCGCGCCAGCTCACGGGCGATCGCCAGCATGGTGCCGTCGCCGCCCAGCACGATGGCGACATCGCACTGCTGGCCGATCTCCTTGATGGACAGGGCCGGGTAGTCGGTCATGCCGGTGTTGAGCGCGGTGTCGGCCTCCAGGGAGACGTCGAGGCCGGCGCGCACCAGCAAATGGGCCACGTCTTCCAGCACCGCGCGGATGCCGCGGGCCTGGTATTTGCCGACCAAGGCGGCGTGGCGGAAGCGGCAGGGAGGCAGGCGAGACATGCGAAGAATTACACCACAGCGGCTGTGTCAGATCAGGACATCGGCAGGGCGGGCCTACCCTGTGCCGCAGGCGGCATCTAGAATGAAGACCATGCTGGACGACCGGGCCAAATACCTCTTGAAAGCGCTGGTGGAGCGCTACATCGCCGACGGGCAACCGGTGGGCTCGCGCACGCTTTCGCGGGCCTCGGGCCTGGAGCTGTCGGCGGCCACCATCCGCAACGTCATGGCCGACCTCGAAGAGCTCGGTCTCATCGTCAGCCCGCACACCTCCGCCGGGCGGGTGCCCACGGCGCGCGGCTACCGCCTATTCGTGGACACCATGATGACGGCGCGCCCGCTCAGCCTTGACGAGCTGGCCCACCAGACCCGCGACCAGCTCCAGCCCGACCAGCCCCAGCGCGTGATCTCGAACGCCGCGCAAATGCTGTCGAGCCTGTCGCAGTTCGTGGGCGTGGTGACGGCGCCGCGCAAGGCCACGGTGTTCCGCCACATCGAGTTCCTGCGCCTGGGCGAGCGCCGCATCCTCGTCATCCTGGTCGCGCCCGATGGCGACGTGCAGAACCGCGTCATCTTCACCGCCCAGGACCCCACCCAGTCGCAACTGGTCGAGGCCAGCAACCTGCTCAATGCGCACTACACGGGCCTGTCGATCGAGGAGATGCGCGAGCGCCTGAAGCACGAGGTCGAGCAGCTGCGCGCCGACATGGCCTCGCTGATGCAGGCCGCGGTGCAGGCGGGCGGCGAGGTCATGGCCGAGAGCAACGACAACCTCGTGGTGTCGGGCGAGCGCAACCTGCTGACGGTGCAGGACTTCTCCAGCGACCTGGGCTCGCTGCGCCGCATGTTCGACCTGTTCGAGCAGAAGACCCAGCTGATGCGCCTGCTCGATGGCTCCAGCAGAGCAGAAGGCGTCAACATCTACATCGGCGGCGAGAGCCAGACCGTGCCCTTCGAGGAGCTTTCGGTCGTGTCGGCGCCGTACCAGATCGATGGCCAGGTGGTCGGCACGCTGGGCGTCATCGGCCCCACGCGCATGGCCTACGACCGCATGATCGAGATCGTGGACATCACCTCGCGGTTGGTCTCCAACGCGCTCAGCCAGAAGTGACGTGACGGCCAACGCGGGCTGAAGCTTCAGGTCAGCAGGCTGAAGTGCGCGGTGTACTGGATGCCGTCGCCTTGGCGATGGGGCTGAAGGTGCAGGGCCAGGGGGCCGTGGCTGGCGCTCAACAGGGTGTGCAGTCCTTCATGCAAAGGCAGGTGGCGCGCGCCCTCGAAGGTCAGATTGAATTGCCGCAGCTCAGATGGATTGTGCAGCGTGTGCGCCCGAGCGGCCCATGCCGAGACGCGCGCGAGTGTCAGCGTGACAGACCGCCCCATGGCCGTGCGCGCTGTGAAGCTCTCGCCGATGCGATCGCGCCAGGCATCGACCTCGCGGCCTGGTGCTGCGTCCCTTGCTTTGTCGGGCCGGGCATGCGCGCGGCCGTGGGCCATGCTTGTCAGCGTCAGTGCGCTGCTGGAGGCCAGCGCGCCCGCACCTCCACGGCTGAGGAACTCGCGTTTGTTCATGTCGGTCTCCGGTGTCAGGCGCGTTGCGGGAACACGCCTTGCAAAGCGATGATGAAGCTCACCACCTGCACGGGCGGGCGGTTGTTGTGAGGGCGACCTCCGCCGTTGAGGGACACGGCCGCGGCCGACAGCGGCACCTGATGCGATGGTCCCCGGTAAGCGGCGCTGCCGTCCCCCGTGGGCGCGATGTACCGGTCGTTGCTCGGGGCCTTGCTGTCGGCGGCCACGGCGGTGTTGACGGCGTGGCTGTGTGGTGGCATTTGGCTGGGCTGCAGCGTGACGCTGTCGGCACCGCCGGCCTCACCCAGTTGCACGGGCGCCAGACCGGGGCCCTGGCCTGCGCCAACGGGCATCGCGTCCATCAGCTTGGGCAGGGCGAAGGTGCTGCGCCCGTCGCCGCCATAGGTCGTGCCCAGGAGCGAGAACAGCGCCGTGTTCTGCGACAGCGGCAACAGCTGCCCGTTGCAGAAGGCCCAGCCTGAGGGCGGGAAGTTGCCGGTGAACATGCGAACTTCACCAACGAATGGGTCACTCATGCGTCGCTCCTCAGCTTGGCGAGGGGAAGATGCCGAACAGCGAGATGATGAAGTTCATCCCCAGGTACGGCGCGCGGTTTTCATGGGCTTGGGCCTGCTGACCACCGTTCGATGGCGTCAGTGCCACCGTGGCCATCGGGGCGCCGCCCGTGGTGCTGCCATAAAGCGGCGTGGTGGCGGTGGCCGCCAGCAGGCTGCCTGACACGCCAGTGCCTGCGGTGGCGGCTGCCGCGGTGGCGTTCAACGCGTGGCGGTGACTGGGCAGGTGCGCGGTGCTGAGCGTGACCTGCTCAACCCCGCCCGCCTGACCGATGAGGCGAGGGCTCAAGCCTGGACCTGTTCCCTGGTGGATGGGGGCGCGGCCCCTCAGGTCGGGCAGGGCGAAGGTTTCCTGGCCGTCGCCTCCATAGGTTGTGCCGATCAGGGTGAACAGAACCTCGTTTTCTGCGATGGACAGGATGCTGCCGTCGCAAAAGGCCCAGCCCACCGGGGCGAAGTTGCCGGCGAACATGCGGATCTCGCCAACGTAAGGTTCTGGCATGGCAGGACTCCAGCTTCAGTTGCGAGGGGGAAAGACGCCCACCAGCGCGATGATGAAATTCAGCGTCAGGAAGGGTTGCATGTTCTCGTGCGGCTGTCCCGAGCCCGCGTTGGCGATGGCCTGGGGATGCAGGGACACGGGGATGCTGTCACCTTGGGCGTAGAGGTCTTTGCCGCCGCGCCCTCTGGCCGCGGGCAGGGTGCCTACCGGCGTGGTGGTGTTGGCCACGTCGCTGTTGCCATGAAGTGCGTGGGTGTGCCCTGGCATCTCCGACATCGCCAATGCATGGACTTCCTCGCCTGTGCGGGCGCCCAGTGGCAAGGTGGCGCCGCTGTGAACCGGGCTGCGTCCGCGCAGGTCGGGCAGGGCGAAGTTGACGCGGCCGTCGCCACCGTAGGCCGTGCCCAGGATGCTGAACAGCGCCTGGTTCTGGTTGATGGGCAGCAGCTGGCCGTTGCACAGGGCCCAGCCCTTGGGTGCGAAAGCGAAGCTGCTGATGCGGATCTCACCCAGGTAAGGCGTGGACATCGCGAGCTCCGGGATCAGTGCGCTTGCCGGTGACGCCTGATGCCCACAACCCCCAGGGCGAGCAGCCCGCTCAGGCCCAGAAGCCATGTTTGCGGCTCGGGCACGGGTGCCAGTTGCAGGTCGATGCGGATGTCGGCGAAGTTGTTGGACTCGCCCTGACCGCGGTCCAGAAAGCGCAGGGCGTCCAGGTTCAGCTGCACGCTGTGTGGCGAAGTCAGGCTGATCCAGTTGTTGCTGACCAGGACCGGCAGGTTGCTGATGCCAACGAAGCCAGAGGGGCTGAAGTTGTCTCCGAAGCTCAGGCTGAGGCCTGTGATCTGCTGCCCAATGACCTCCAGCCCTGTGAAGGTGTAGCTGGCAGGCAGACCGCCGGCACCGACGTAGCCGGTGCTGCCGTTGCTGGCGCCTTGAGCGATGCGCACGAGGATGCTGGTGTCCTTCAGTTCGATGGACTCCAGCGGCAACATGAAGTCTCCGATCTGGCTGCCATCGCCGGGCACGAGTCGGCCACCGGGGGCGAGCAGGTCGGCCACGGTGATGGGGCCGGGCTCGACGACATCGACACCGTCGGACGTGAGTCCACCTGGGGCACTGAGGATCACGTTGACGGGCTGCGAGAAACTGGCTGCTTGGAGTGCGCCCGAGGCGCAGAGGGCGAGGGTGCCGATCAGCAGGGAGAGGGTGCGCGTGGCCGAGCTTGGCAGGAACGTGTTGCCGGGCATGGAGCCTCCTGGGTGGTTTGTCCGATGATGAGAGGGGCCATCTGGCCACAGGGCGATGCGGTTTCACATCCCTAGTTTCTCGGGCTCAGCGGCGGGGCGGCCCTACAATCCAAGGCTGGTTTCAGGGGGCCGTTAGCTCAGTTGGTCAGAGCAGAGGACTCATAATCCTTTGGTCGTTGGTTCAAGTCCAACACGGCCTACCAATTAAATCAATGACTTAGCGTTTTCGCAAGAGCCCGGGAGGGCTGCGACGCAGATCATGTAAGCACTTTGTAAGCAGACCTGTGTTCGTCCTCCTGGATTGACCCGAACTTACCGAGTGATCTCTTCAGGTCGAGGCGTCTACAGCGACGTGCACGCGGCCTGCACCCGTGGTCGAAGCGGCGTCGATTTCGACGAACCCACGGCCCCTATCTGGAAACAGTTTTGCGAGGGTCAGCGTCGTTGCCACTTCCATCGCAGGATCCGGCTCACGTGCCTGGCAAGATCCGCTCGTTAAGGAAGGTCTGCACAAATGAGCGCCGACCATGGTTGGATGTGCTGAGATGACAGCAATGGCGGCTGGACGCACCTTTGGCAGGCGTTTTGGGC
>NZ_SNXW01000010.1 GCF_004362855.1 Aquabacterium commune | reverse complement strand
CGTTCAAATCCAGTGGTGCTCAGGCTCATCTGCTTCATGCTGATACTGTCTCACATTCAGGGCTGCATGCGAAGGTTTTGCAGACCTTCCCTAGGTCGTCTCAGTCAGCTGGACATCGCTGTCTGGTCGGGGAGATCCAAGGTGTCAGAGAACAATGTCTACGACCATGTTTCCGGTCGTGATGTGTTGGCGATGGTCAGAGCCGCAGTGGGTGAGCCCAGCCGGGCAAAAGGACCTCTTGCGCGTTTGAATGGCGTAAAGCTCCTGGAGCGTAGTGAGTTTGCAAGGCTCAAGGTTCCGACGGCCCACACGACAGACTTTGGCTATTGCATTCACGACTACTCGATGCTGCCTTGTCAGGCCCATCAAGATTGCTTGAACTGCGATGAGCACTTGTGTGTGAAGGGTGATCCTGAGAAGGAGGGGCGGCTCAATGATCTGATTCGAGAGACTAAGCAACTCCTGGCCAAGGCGGAAGCAGACCAAGGTTTGCAGTTCGCAGGGGCACATCGTTGGGTCGAGGCGCAGACGCGGACGTTAGCGAGAGCCGAAGAACTGAAGAGGATCATGGATGATCCCTTGGTTCCAGCAGGTGCAGTGATCAGCATCAACACGCCTGTTATGCCATCGCGTCTGACACAAGCGATTCACGACAGGCAGAAGCTCATTGCGCTTTCTCCCGCAGTGCATCCCGTGAAGGCTGGTCGGCGGAGGCGGGCATGACAAAGCAGCGCAGCAGGAACTTGTCCCCTGAGGATGTCGAGCTAATCGTTGGGCTGCTTGACGGATGGAGTGGCACTCTGACCTGGAGGGGGCTGATAGAAAGTGTGGAGCGGCGGCTGTACTTTTGCTACACCCGTCAGGCCTTGCATGCCCATCAGCGGATCCGAGATGCATTCGGGCTTTGCAAAGAGCGCCTGGCTCGGGGATCTCGAAGAAAAGGCGAGAAGCACATCTCTTCGGAGATGCGTCTGCTGATGGAGCGTCTTGCCAGGCGAGATGCGGAGGTGGAACGGCTGAAGGGAGAGAATCAGCGACTGATGGAGCAGTTCGTGGTCTGGCTGTACAACGCGCAGATCAGGGGCATCGGTCAAGCGGAGCTTGGTCGACCGTTGCCAAGGGTGGACAGGGGGCAGACCAAGGCCGAGCTGCGAGTCATCGGGAGCGGGCGACGAAGTCCTCGGGCGTGAGGTGAGAGCGCTGGGCGAACAAGCTGACTTGAGCCAGACTTTCCAGATGATCAGAAGGGTGCGATTGATACGTCCCCTTTGTTTGCTGTAATATTCGCACTGTCAGCCCTCAGAGGCACTTGGTATTTCTTCCCCTAGAGGGATTTGCAAAGGCCCAGCTCTGCTGGGTCTTTGCCTTTCTGCTTTTGCAACCGTGACAAGGCAATCGCTTGGGCTGGTTGCAGCAAAGGGGGCAGGGAATGGCACCTGTGTTGTAAATGTCCGTTCGGCAGAGAATGTTAGCGATTACAAATTACGTACTCAGGCTATTGGGTTTCTTCTTCAGGGTCTTCACGCCTGCTGCGTACCAACACAGTGATTGATTGGGCTGCGAAGGGGTAAATCGCTTCCATGGGGCAGTCTTGCACTCCCGAGGCTCGCCATCATCTTTCTCGCTCTGGCAGCCTCCTGAGAAAGGGCACGCAATCGCGCTATGGCTCAGGTCTTCAGTTGCATACGCTCCACCATCTGATCTCAGGTGCAACTGGCTGAAATGCAATGCGGACTGGAGCGATCCAAGATGTTGGATGGCTATGTCGCTAACAGCTGCTTTTCCAGGGCCAATCCAGTAAAGCGCTAACTCTTTGGCGGGCTTCTCTTGCAGGACCAGGCAATCAAGCATGGCGCCTACGCGACCCCTAAAATCTTCAGGCGTGGGGCTTCCCTCAAGGAACACGAGCTCAGGCGCCCATAGCCTCTCGCGCATCGCCACCCCAGCCTCGGCTAGCGCGATGTACTCGCGCATCGCATTCCATGTCACGTCTCCGGGAACGAGGTTCTCTTGCTGTTCTCGCAGGATGGCCATGACGGTTGCGGCTTCGTGGTGAAAGTTGGCTCTCACCGCGTCGAGTACCTGACTTACCGGACGGTCAGAGCTCTTTAGCGCGTTGCATATCGCCATGAGCCCATCCCCCGCGAAACTTGAGGCCAGTGCAGCGACACCGATGAGTATGAACTCGCGTGCATTTAGGTCGCGGCCGCTCCAAGAGCGAACTAGCACGCGGAATGCAAGATAGGGAAAGAAGTTGACTTGGTTATCCAATTCAACTTCTGGCGTGCCTGACAGCCAGCGCATTTCGCGCTCGACTTCATAGGCAACACCCTCCGTGATGAAACTCAACCCTACCGAAATGCTAGCGCTCTTTGTCTCGGCAATTGAACCAATTTGGTCTTGCCAGAATTGGGCTGTGACCGTCGGAATGCCGTCGCTAACAGTCACTGCGGGCGCGCCACATCTCCATTCGAATGCGCCATGAGGCAGCGGTGGGGTTGGGACGCTTGTTCCCAACTGCGCCAGCATGACCGCTGACACATCCTGGAAGGACATCTGGTCCATTTCACGCAACTTATTGAGGCCACCAAAGTAACCTTCTTCATCGGTGCCGCCCGCCAGAATTCGCAGCAAGATGAGATTTGTAGATAGATATGCCAGACCAGCAGTAGTGGACGCGTTATGAAGGAAATGCACGTACTCGTGAGCATGGAACGCGACTGCCACAGAAGGCGGCTGGTCAATGGCTGGATCGAGGTCGTAGAAACTTGACATCCTTATGTAGAACGCATTCTGCCGGTAGGCTCCCACGCGCCCGCTGCTTGGACTATCAAAATCCACCGTCTGCTCCATCTCATCCCCTCAAAGTCGCTTGTTGTTTGCTGTAGACCGAGCGTCGTATGCCCGCTCTTGGTGGACTCCGCCATTCACTTTAGACAACGCAGTGTTGCAGGTCGCATATCGCAGACTCCGAGCTTTGTGTGGCGTCTGTGCAGTGGTTGCGGTCATTCTTATCGCTGTAAGCCCAGGCCGAAGTGCAGTCGATTAGCACAGGACAGAACTTCACTTCCGATATGCCCGGCAACACGTCTCTGACCCGATGCGGCCACTGAAGAGGTAGTCACGTCGATCACGCTCAGACCGTAACTCGCAGCCGCTTGGCGCGTTCTTGGAAGGCCAGCTTGCCACCTTCCAGAATGGCGCATACCGCTTCGCGGATCGCCGGCTCTTCAAGACCTCCAGACTGGTAGGTCATGCAAGGCAGGCGACCGGGCTCATGGCTACCGCAACGTGCCACGATCACTTGGTCCGCATCGGTATTGACGACGAGATTGGCGTTGTGCGTGACGATGATGACCTGACGACGAAGCTTGGCCCGCTGGAACTCCACGACAAGTTCGTCGTAGATCGACTGGGGGTCAAGGTTTTCTTCGGGCTGGTCCACGATGAGCGGCCGATCGTCCTGGGCGTCCATCGCCAAGTAAACCAATAGCAGCACAATCCCGCGCGTGCCCGGAGACAGGCGCTCAATCGGCACACCGTCGAACTCAAGGCCGTAGCCAACCGAGATGTGCTCTGTGCCGAACAGCCATGCCGATACAGAGCGAGTCCACTCCTTAGGCTCGGCGTGCTCGGGGCGATGGACACGAAGATCCTTGCCATAAGTTGCCACGAACTGCAGCAGCGCGTCACCGGCGACCGCAGCGTCGCCGGACTTCCACGCTTCAAGCAGTGAAATCTCGGCCACCGCGCGCAGGCTTCCCTTGCCCTTGAAGGGCCCTGCCGCGCGCAAATCTAGCAATGCTTCGCCGGCCGCGCACCAAGCGGCCATGTCGACATGTCGTCGAACAGTGAATGCCAACTTAGACAGTGAACCTTGCGCCTGCGAAATCTGGGCTTTCAGCGGTTGGTAAAGCGCTGCCAGCGCGGCCTCTTCGTCCACGACGGCCTGGAACACACCGACGTACCCGTGACGACGCTGCTGTCGCAAGGCGCTGATCCTATCGTCCGCGCTATTGGCTTTGGCGATCTCGGCATCGATCTTGGCAAGCGCGATCTTCGTCGTGGCCACCCGATCACTGATCAGTTTGAAGCGCCGTGCATTCTGGATATCCAAGCCTACCAATTTGCGCAGGCGGCCGAGTTCTAGCTCGAGCAAGGTCAGCGGATGTTTGGAAAAATCGTCGCCTTCGGCAATCAGAGGTACGTTCGGTTCGTCTTGGGTCTCCAAAGTGGGCGACGCAGCGTCCCCCTCCAGAGTACGCAGCGTCCGGCGGGTTTCTTGCATGCGCTGAGAAAGGAGCGCGTCCACGTCGCCGGTGAAAACCAACCGGAATCTCTCCCAGTCCCCGGGTAGCAACTCAGCATCCTCTCGCTCCAACTGCAAGCTCTCAAGGATGCTCGGCAGTACCTGCTCCCTTAGATTTTTGACGTCAGCTGTCAGATGTTGCAAGGCCTCCAGCCGCACCTTTGTCTTGAGCACTTGCGCGCGTCTGGTGTCAACGGCCGCCGACACGACATCATGGCGCTTGACACGGGCTGCATCCCCTTTGGGCATCAGCGCCTTCATGTCGGCCTCATCCTTTTGGATAGCCTTCAACTTGTCGGCGCGTTCCTTCATCAGCGAGGTAAGACTATCCTTCTTGGCCTGCTCTGTGGCCAAGGTCTGCGATGCACGAGAGATTGCATCGACGTGTCGGCTGCGGCTCGTCCTCGCGCCTTCCAGACGGATTGCCAGCAGTTCTTCGAAAGAGGTCGCGTCTAACCGATCCGCTTCCGGGTGCGCGTCGAAAACGACGCGCTCGATTTCCCGGAGCAGGGGGTCTTCCAGGCCCTCGGCTGAGCACAACTGGTCCACGAACTGCTGTGAAAGGTATTGCACCTGCGGCGCGTCAACAAGATCCTCCGCTTCCACCCCAGAGAAAGAGTTCGAGGTCATGTCACCCGACTCCCAAAGCAACTGCGCTTCGGATTCCTTCAAATGGTCGGCGGCGCGGCGCAGAAAGGACCTTTCGCTAAGGTGTGCATAGACCGCGCAGCCTCCCATAGCGATGAAGTCAGCGAGTGCCGTCTTTCCTGATCCACGCGCTCCGATGATTGCAATTAGACCTGGGTTCAGTTCGATAGACGAGGGCGACATCCACGGCGCTTGGCTCACGGTGACCGAGCGGATAACATTGCTAGGCAGTGCGCCGCGTGGTGGTTCCTCACCGATGAAGGCGCGGCCTTCTGGATTCAGGCAGGCTTGGCGCAGGGTCTCAAAGCTCGAAGCGCCTTTGAGCCAGCAATACCTGTTCAGTGCCGGCTTGCCGATTTTTGAGTGCTCATGAGCATCCGAGCCGTGAAGGCAGGGTTTGACCCCGCCCCATTTGGAATTCAGCTCGGCCAGTGAAACGGCACCTTTCCCTTGGTAGAAGGCCGCTTGTTTTGGGTTGCCGCTGAAGATGATGTGGGCGAAACCCTCGATGTTCGTGCGCGTCGCGGCAAATGACGATGATTCGTCACGCAACCCTGAGGTGCCATCGCGTTCTCCGACTGCGACTGCGACTAGACAATTGCTGCGGAGCCAGTCGTTCGTCTCCCAAGTCTGGCGTAAGTCTTCGAAATCGATCTTGAACTGATTGACCCCTGCCGTCAGCGCTGCGCCGTCGTCGACGATGAACGGATCATGCGCACGCCCAAGGCGGATCAGTTCCGACCTCTCGCAACGGAACTCATCGCGCTGGTAGCGGAACTTGAACCCGGCCATCAAGCGTCGAATACGGTTCAGATGGTCGGATGCATCCGGCGAGAACAAGAGATGGGCATTGACAGCGGAGTTGCTGGACGTACCAATCGACAGCCGAATCTCGATGTTTGGAAACAGCAAATCAACGCCTGGTAGTCGACCAGCGGCCTTCACGGCAAGAGCTGTTTCGTAGGTGTCGATCAGGAAGTAATCGGTGATGCCCAACACCTTGAGCGTTGGGGTTTGCTTGTTGACCCGATCACAAAATTCGCCCCACGGATCGTTACCCGAGAACTGATCGTTCATCGCAGTCCCTGGAGCATGGATATGCGGATCCCAGCGTTGCCAAAGCGAGCCGCAGATTCGGTCCAATTGGACGTCTTTCATATTCTGTTCCTATTCCCTTGGCGTAAGTCTAATGTGACCCGCTTGGCACATTTCGCTGGAATCAGCTCTGTCGTCGGCGGATTACGCCCGGTGTTTGCCGCCGAGCCCAAGGGCTGGCGTACCTGTATTGCTGGCCCAGGTGAGGCTCGGCCATCCGATGCGTCGACGGAAGATGGCGATTCACGATTCAGGGGCGGCTACCAGCACGGATGCGGATGCACATAGCAAATGTCGGTGAACTTCTGCTCGGGGCTAAGGGGATTCCATCCGACGCCGCAGCCTTGGCCTGTGGGCGCTGTCATGTTAATGCTGCGTATGTAGGAGTGTTTACAAGTCTTGAAAAGTAGCTTGTAGCCCGGAGACCACCCTAAACCCCAAGAGCCACGTCAATAAGAAAAAAGCCCCAAGTGACAAGCACTTAGGGCCTTTCGTTTACCATTTAGGCAAAGGTGAATCCTAGAACGGGATGTCGTCGTCCATGTCGTCGAAGCCCGTGGCGGACTTCGGCGCGGGGGCGGGCGCTGGGCGCGACGCAGCCGCAGGGCGTGCCGCCGGACGGCTGGCCGGTGCCGGGGCTTCCTGGTTGAAGTCGTCACCGCCGCCTTGCTGGCCGTAGCCACCACCGCCGCCGCCGCCCATGCCGCCACCTTCGCGGCCACCCAGCAGTTGCATCTGCTCGGCGACGATTTCGGTGGTGTAGTTGTCCTTGCCGTCCTTGTCCTGCCACTTGCGGGTCTTCAGGCGGCCTTCGACATAGACCGAGCGGCCCTTCTTCAGGTACTCGCCGGCGATTTCGGCCAGGCGGTCGTAGAACACCACACGGTGCCATTCGGTCTCTTCGACCTTGTCACCCGAATTTTTGTCCTTCCAGTTGCGCGTGGTGGCAATGGACACGTTGCAAACGGCGGCGCCGTTGGGCGTGTAGCGGACTTCGGGGTCGCGGCCCAGGTTGCCGATGAGGGTGACTTTGTTGACAGAGGCCATGGAGCGTTCCAGACAAGAGATGGTTGGTTGAAAAGGGTGCCGTTTGTTAGCGCCGCCATTATCGCGCGGCACCTTCCTTCTGCCATCCCCCAGGGCACACCCATGCGGGTGCACCCCGATGGGGCACCCTGGGCGGTCCCTCGAACTGTCGTGACATGTGCCACATATTTTGGTTTTGGTGGGGCGCGATCGTGGCCGATAGTGAAGAGGTGATGAAGAGGTACCGCCGCGGTGACGGTGCTTCAGTCAGAGTGGGGTTGTCAAAAGTGACCCCTTTCACCGCAGGACCAGTGTGACGCCGAGGAGCGCGTCCTGGCACTTGAATGCTCCTCACAAGGGGATGGAATGCGGTCAGACCGATGGACACACGCTCGCCAGAAGGCCGTGTGGTGCGTGGCAGCTGTTGCCTGGCTGGGGGCGATGTCCGCCTGGCTGGGACACTGGCCTGCGGCCATGGGCGTCAGCCTGGTGCTCTTGGGCCTCAGCGGCGCGGTGTTGGCCTGGGTGCCCGCGGCAAAAGGCGCAGGGCTTGCGAGCGCGGCCGATGCCAGCGCGGGCCAGGACGCGGCCGACTGCCTCTCGCAAGCCGCGGCCCTGTGGCTCACACACCTGCAGACGGCGCAAACACAGATGCGGGAAGCCACCGACGAGTTGCTCGCCGGTTTCTCCGACATCCTGGTCCAGCTGGACCAGATCGTGGCCAGCGGACCTCAGGCGCACGAGCAGGAAGCCTCTCGCACCGAGGTGCTCACGCGCTGTGAAGCCGATCTCAATGGTTTGATGCAGAACTTCTCCGCTTTCGTGCAGTCGCGCGAGCAGATCCTGGGCTCGGTGCAAGGGCTGGCGCAGCGCTCCGGTGGCTTGCAGGACATGGCCGAGGAAGTGGCCAAGCTGGCCCGTCAGACCAACCTGCTGTCCATCAATGCGGCCATCGAGGCTGCCCGCGCCGGCGAAAGCGGTCGGGGCTTCGCGGTGGTGGCCGCCGAGGTGCGCCGCCTCTCTGGCGAGTCGGGGAGCACCGGCCGGCGCATCGGCCAGCAGATCGACGAGCTCCGCACGCAGATGGGCGATGCCCTGGACTGCGCGCGCACCCAGGCCGAGGCCGATGGCCAGGTCATCGACGCATCGGGCGCCACCATCCAGAACGTCATCCATGACGTGGAGGACGTGGTCAAGCAACTGCACCAGCGCGCGACCGCGCTCGGCGCCCACGGCGAGTCGGTGCGTCAGCAGGTCGAGCAGATGATGATGGCCTTCCAGTTCCAGGACCGCGTCCAGCAGATCATGGAGCAGGTCAACCGCTCCATCGAGCAGGCGGTGCAGCAGGTCGATGGTGCCTTGCGGCAGGGCCAGCGCCTGGACCGCGAGCGCTGGCAGCAACTGCTGCAGGCCGGCTACACCACCGAAGAGCAACGTGCGGCGCATGGCCAAGGCGTCAGCCGCGGTGCCACCGCGGGCAGCGCACAGACCGCATCCACCTCCGCGGCGCCCCAGGCGTCCGAACTCACCTTTTTCTGACCTGGCACGGGCACACCCGAGGAGCATGCCGTGAGCAAAACCATCCTGATCGTCGATGACTCCAGTTCGCTGCGCACCGTGGTGAAGCTGGCGCTGACGCGCGCGGGCTATGACGTGCTGGAAGCGGGCGATGGCGAAGAGGCCTTGACCCGGCTCGATGGCCGCAAGATCCACCTCATCGTCAGCGACGTGAACATGCCGCGCATGGATGGCATCACCTTCCTCACCAAGGTCAAGGCCCACCCCAGCTACAAGTTCACGCCCGTGGTGATGCTGACCACGGAAGGCCAGGACGCCACCAAGGAGCGCGGACGCGCCGCCGGTGCCAAGGCCTGGATCGTCAAGCCCTTCAACCCGCCGGTGCTGCTGGACGCTGTGTCCAAGCTGGTGCTGGCCTGACGAGACCGACCATGACCGATGCCGCGACCCCTGCGACCACCGACGCCATGCCCCGCGCCTTGCCGGCCGAGTTGAGCATCTACAGCGCGGCCGACACCCACGCCCACATGCTGCGCTGGCTCGATGCCGACCGCGACACCCGCGTCTGGCCGGTGCAGGCCGGCGATGTGGCCCAGGCCGATGCCGCCGGGGTGCAGCTGCTGCTGTCGCTGTCTCACAGCCTGCATGCCCGCGGTCAGCAACTGCACCTGGTGGCCGCCAGCGATGCCCTCCAGCAGGCCTGCCGCCGGCTGGGCCTGAGCCAGCGCTTGAGCCAGTGGCTCGACGCCTGAGCCCCACGACATCCGCACCCGGAGCGACCCATGGCCCATCCGCATGACGACACCGACCAGAGCTTCATCGCCGAGGCCCTGCCCGCCTTCATCAGCGAGGCCCAGGAGCAGATCGAGCAGGTCGAGCAGCTGCTGCTGCAGCTGGAAGATGCGCCCGATGACGCCGAGTTGCTCAACGCGCTGTTCCGCTGCGCGCACACCGTCAAGGGCTCGGCGGGCGTGTTCGGCCTGGACGCGGTGGTGGCGTTCACGCACCACGTCGAGTCCCTGCTCGATGGGCTGCGCGAGGGTCGCCAGCACCTGACACCGGCCATGAGCACGCTGCTGCTGAAGTGCAATGACCAGATCCGCTTGCTGGTGGACGCCGCCAGCGACCTCGCCTGCGACGTGTCGTCGTCCGAGGGCTTGCGACAGCAGCTGGTGGCCGAGCTGCAGCGATGGACCGATGGCGACGCGCCCATGCCCAGCACCGGCGCGAGCGATGCCCCGGCACAGGAAGCCTCACAGGTCCAGCCCTGGCACATCGGTGTGCGCTTCGGGCGCGACACTTTCCGCAATGGCATGGACCCCCTGGCCATCCTGAACTACCTGCGCGGCCTGGGTGAGCTGGACGACGTGGTGCTCGACGAGTCCGCGGTGCCGGCCCTGGAACAGCTGGAGCCCGAGTCCTGCCACCTGGACCTCGGCTTCACCCTGCTGACCGACACGGCGCAAGCCGGCATCGAAGACGCCTTCAGCTTTGTGCGCGAGGACTGCGAGCTGAGCATCACGCCGCCCGCCGCTGCGCCAGGCGCAGCAAGCGACCCCGTGGCCCCGGCGCCGGTTGACGCCACGCCGGCCGCGGCGACAGCGTCAACGACCGTGGCAGCGCCCCCGGCCGACGCACGCAAACCCAAGACCCGCGATGGCGCCGAAGACGGCCGTTTCATCCGCGTGCAGGCCGATCGCCTCGACGCCGTCATCAACCTGCTGGGCGAGCTGGTCGTGGCCAGCGCGGGCGCGTCGATGCTGGCGCGAGAGACACGCCAGGGTGCGCTCATCGAGGCCAACGGCCACATGGAGCGCCTGATCGAAGAGATCCGCAACGGCACGCTGCAATTGCGCATGGTGCCGATCGGCGAGACCTTCAGCCGCTTCCGCCGCGTGGTGCGCGATGTGGCCGCCGACTTGCACAAGGACGTCGTGCTGGAGATCCAGGGCGGCGAGACCGAGCTGGACAAATCCATGGTCGAGCGCATCGCCGACCCGCTCATGCACCTGGTGCGCAACGCGCTGGACCACGGCCTGGAAACGCCCGAGGAGCGCACCGCTGCGGGCAAGCAGGCGCAAGGCCAGCTCACGCTGAGCGCCTGCCATGAGTCGGGCCACGTGCTCATCCGCATCCGTGACGATGGCCGCGGCATCTCGCGCCAGCGGGTGCTGCAAAAAGCCTGGGACCGCGGCCTGGTCGAGCCCGGCGTCACGCCACCCGATGCCGACATCCTCAAGCTCATCTTCGAACCGGGCTTTTCCACCGCCGAGCACATCACCAACCTGTCGGGCCGCGGTGTGGGCATGGACGTGGTGCGCCAGAACATCGAGGCCTTGCGGGGCCGCGTGCAGATCGCCAGCGAGCCCGGCGAAGGCACGGACATCGACATCCGCCTGCCCCTGACGCTGGCCATCATCGATGGCTTCCTGATCGGGGTGGGCGACTCGCGCTTCATCTTCCCGCTGGAGTCGGTGGTCGAGGTCATCCAGGGCGATGGCCTGGGCCAGTCCATCCAGGCCGATGGCCGCTGCTGCATGGAGCTGCGTGGGCAGGTGCTGCCCGTCATGTCGCTCAGCGAGGTCTATGGCCTCGACTGCGCCCCGGCCGCGCGGCCCAGCGTGGTGGTCATCCAATCGGCTGGTCGCCAGTACGGCGTGCTGGTCGATGTGCTGATGGGCCACTACCAGACCGTGATCAAACCCCTCAGCCGCATGTTCCGCTCCCTGCGCGGCATCAGCGGCTCGTCCATCCTCGGCAACGGCGATGTGGCGCTCATTTTCGATGTCCATGCGCTTGGCGATCTGGCTGCCGCCGAGCGGATGCGCCGACCCACCCGGTCGGTCAGCAGCCCTCAACTTCCCTTGCACAGTCGTGCCACCCCGGACGAAGGAGCCTCCCATGGCCTACACAGCTGAAACACCGAACCTGCCCGACAAGGCCCTGATGGCGGCAGCCGCTTGCATGGCCGCCCTGGTCGTCACACCCTTCCTGGAGCACGGACCTGCCGCCCTGTCGATTGGCCTGGCGGCCGCGGGCCTGGCCTGTGCCGGCTGGGGGGTGGTGAGGCAGCGCGCGGCGCATGCCGAGGTGCAGCAAGAGGCGACCAGCGCCCACCGAGCCCTCGAAGAACTGGAAGACCGGCTGGACGCGATGAGCCGAGAGCACGAGCAGGGCTGGATCGGCAAGACCATCGATGTGTCCGCGCTGCCTTCGGCCAGTGCCGGCATTGGCGACAAGATCAACCAGCTGGTGGCCGCCCACATCGCCGTGAAGATGCAGGTGGTGGACACGATCAAGGCCTATGGCGAGGGCCGCTTCGACGTGAAGATGGCGCGCCTGCCAGGCCAGAAGGCCGTGATCACCGAGGCGATGGACAGCGTCTGCGCCAGCTTGTCAGCGGTGGTGCTGGAGAGCGAGCGCAACGCGCGCATCCGCACGGCGCTGGAGGTGGTGACCAGCAACGTGATGATCGCCGATGCCGACCAGAACATCGTCTTCATGAACAAGGCGGTGGAGCAGATGCTCAGCAACGCCGAAGCCGACCTGCGCAAGGCCCTGCCGCAGTTCGATGTGCGCAAGGTGCTGGGCTCCAACATCGACATCTTCCACAAGAACCCGGCGCACCAGCGCAACATGCTGGCGGGCCTGCGTGACACCCACCGCGCCCAGATCAAGGTGGCGGGCCGGACCTTCGCGCTGGTGGCCACGCCGGTCATCGATGCGCAGGGCGTGCGCACCGGCACGGTGGTGGAGTGGGGCGACCGCACGCAAGAGGTGGCGACCGAAGAGGAGATCGCCAACGCGGTGGCCGCAGCGGCCAACGGTGACTTCTCCCAGCGCGTGTCGGTGCAGGACAAGGCGGGCTTCTTCGCTTCGCTGGGCAGTGGCGTCAACCAGATCATGGAGACCAGCGAGCGCGGCCTCAGCGACGTGGCCGACCTGCTGACGGCCTTTGCCAGCGGCGACCTGAGCCACCGCATCCAGCGCGACTACGCTGGCCTGTTCCACAAGGTCAAGGAAGCGGGCAACGAAACGGGCGACCAGCTCACCCGCGTGCTGGGCGAGGTGCGCTCGGCCGCTGCAGCCCTCACGGGCGCGGCCAGCCAGGTCAGTGCGACGGCCCAGTCGCTGTCGCAGGCGGCTTCCGAGCAGGCCGCGTCGGTCGAGCAGACCACCGACTCCATCGACCTGATGTCGGCGTCCATCTCGCAAAACAGCGACAACGCCAAGGTCACCGACGGCATGGCCACCAAGGCCTCACGCGAGGCGGGCGATGGCGGTTCTGCCGTGAGCCAGACCGTGACCGCGATGAAGCAGATCGCCGCCAAGATCAGCATCGTCGATGACATCGCCTACCAGACCAACCTGCTGGCCCTGAACGCCGCCATCGAGGCCGCGCGTGCAGGCGAGCACGGCAAGGGCTTCGCGGTGGTGGCCGCGGAGGTCCGCAAGCTGGCCGAGCGCAGCCAGACCGCCGCGCAGGAAATCGGTGAGCTCGCGGCCAACAGCGTCTCCACGGCCGAGCGCGCGGGCAAGTTGCTCGACGAGATCGTGCCCTCCATCCAGCGCACCTCGGAGCTGGTGCAGGAAATCTCCGCGGCCTCGGCCGAGCAGAGCCAGTCGGTGGGCCACATCGGTGAGGCCATGACGCAGCTCAACAAGGCCACGCAGCAAAACGCATCGGCGTCGGAAGAGCTGGCGGCCACCTCGGAAGAGTTGTCCGGTCAGGCCGAACAGCTGCAACAGTCGATCGCCTTCTTCAACATCGACGGTGCCAGCGGGGCAGAAGCGGCCGATGCGGTTCGTCGCCAGGCGAACATGGCCGCGCGGGGCAGTGCCTCGGGCATCGCCAAGGTGGCGGGCAGCAGCTTCCGTCCCTTCTGAAGGAGCGCAACATGGCCGCCATCTCCCACCTCCGCGGCGAGGCCTCGGACACCCCCGACACCTCGCAGTACCTGACCTTCATGCTGGGCAGCGATGTCTTTGCGATGGACATCCGCACGGTGCGCGAAATCATCCAGTACGGCACCATGACGACGGTACCGCTGATGCCCACCTTCGTGCGCGGGGTCATCAACCTGCGCGGGGCCGTGGTGCCTGTGATCGACCTGCAGGCACGTTTTGGCCACCCGCCCGCGTCGGTGGGGCGGCGCACCTGCATCGTGGTGTTCGACGCCGTGCGCCATGGCGAGCGCCTGGAGTTGGGCTTGCTGGTCGATGCGGTCAGCGAGGTGGTGGACATCCCGGCCAGCCAGATCGAGCCGGCGCCCAGCTTTGGCACCTCGGTGCGGCGCGACTTCATCCACGGCATGGCCAAGGCCGCCGAGGGGCGCTTCATCGTGGTGCTGGCGCCTGACAAGGCCCTGGACGTCGATGAGATGGCCGCGTTGTGCGAGGTGTCGCAAGACGCCTTGGCCGCCTGAGGACACGCCATGGCCGAGCTGGCACTGTCTGACCAGGTTTTCACGCGCATCCGCGGCCTGATGCACGAGAGCATCGGCCTAGACCTCGCGCCGCACAAGCGCACCCTGGTCAGTGCCCGCCTGGGCCCGCGCATCCAGCGCCTGGGTTTGAGCGATTTCGACGACTACCTGGCCCGCGTCTGCAGCGACAGCGACGGCGGCGAGTTCCAGATGATGGTGGACTTGCTGACCACCCACGAAACCTATTTCTTCCGCGAGCCCAAGCACTTCGATGTGATGGTTTCCGAGTTGCAAGCGCGCCGACCGTCAGGGGTGCGCGTGTGGAGCGCGGCCTCGTCTTTCGGTGACGAGGCTTACACCATCGCCATGCTGCTGTCGGAGCTGGCGGCCAAGCGCACCATCGGTGCGGAGTGGTCGGTGCTGGGCACGGACATCAGCGACCGGGTGCTGCACTCGGCCAAAGAAGGCATCTACCCGGCCGAGCGCTTGCGCCACGTCACCGAGCCACGCCTCAAACGTTTCTGCCTGCAGGGCCATGGCGAGGCCGAAGGCTTGGTGGCGATGCGCCCGGAGCTCAAATCGCGCGTGTCTTTCGGCCACCTGAACCTGTGCCACTCGGTGGAGGGCGTGGGCCTGTTCGACATCGTGTTCCTGCGCAATGTGCTGATCTACTTCGACGGCCCGACCAAGTCGGAAGTGGTGGACCGCGTGCTCGGCCAGCTCAAGCCGGGCGGCCTGTTTTTCATCGGCTCGGCAGAAGGGCGCGTGCCCTGCAGCGCCAGCCTCCAATCGCTCATCCCTGGGGCCTTCCGCAAGGTTTGAGGCCACCGATCACGTCCATGAAGTCCGCCACCTTGTCACGCGACCGCCTCTGTGCCCAGCCCGATGCCGCCTTCACCGCGGCATCTGCCCTGCCGACCCTGGTCATCCACCCGGGCGATGTGGTTTGCGTCAACGAAGGCACAGCGGTACAGACCTTGTTGGGCTCCTGCGTGGCCATTTGCATGGTCGATGCGGGACACACCGTGGGCGCCATGTGCCACTACGTCCATTGCGCCAGCCCGCGGCCCGGGCACGACAAGGATGCGACCTTTGCCGAAGTGGCCATGCAGCGCATGTTCGCCGAGTTGCGCTCGCGCGGTGTGGACCCGCTGGCCTGCGAGGCCTACGTCTGTGGCGGTGGCGCGATGCGGCTGCAGGGGCTGGAGGGCGCGCCTTCCGTGGGCTCCCGCAACGTGGCCTGGGCCCGCCAGTTTTTGGCAGCGCAGGGTGTGCTGACCCACGAGGTGTCGGTGGGCGGCGGGGCGTGTTACCGCAAGGTTCACTGGCGCGTGGGGCAGGGCGCACCGGTGGTGCGTGTGCTGCCCATCGAGGGGCAGGGCTGATGGCCGTCAAAGTCTATGTGGTCGATGACTCGGCCGTGGTGCGCCAGGCCATCCAGCACCTGCTGCAGGACGAACGCGACATCGAACTCATCGGCAGCGCGCCCAACGCCATGCTGGCCGCCGTGGCCATCCGCAAGCGCCGCCCAGACGTCTTGCTGCTCGACATCGAGATGCCCGGCATGGACGGCCTGACCTTCCTGCGCCAGATCATGGACGAGGACCCCATCCCCACCGTGATCTGCTCGACCCTGTCCACCTCGGGCAGCCAGGTTGCCCTGGAGGCGCTGGCCTCGGGCGCGGTGGCGGTGATGGCCAAGCCGCGCATGGGCCTCAAACAGTTCCTGGACGAGTCCCGCCTGGAGGTCGTGCAAACGCTCAAGGCCGCCGCGGCCAGCCGACCGCGTGCGGGTGCGAAGCCGCCTGCAGGCGGTGCGGCCAGTGCGGCCAGCGCAGCGCCCGCCAAGCCCCGGCCGGCACCCACCCAGGCCGTGGCCGGCGTCCATGCGCTGTCGGTCAACAAGCCCGTGGTCATGGGCGCATCGACGGGCGGCACCCAGGCGCTGGAGGCCGTCCTCACCCGCTTGCCGGTGGACTGCCCGGGCATCGCCATCGTGCAGCACATGCCCGAGAACTTCACGCGGATGTACGCGGAGCGCCTCAACAACCTGTGCGCCATGGAAGTGCGCGAGGCCCGCAGCGGCGACCGCCTGCAACGCGGCACGGTGCTGATCGCGCCGGGCGGCAAGCACATGCAGCTGACCAAATCGGTGGGCCAGTACTTCGTCAAGGTGCTGGACGGCCCGCCCGTCAACCGCCACAAGCCCTCGGTGGACGTGCTGTTCCGCTCGGCCGCTGAGGTGGCGGGCAAGGACGTGATGGGCATCATCCTCACGGGCATGGGCGATGACGGCGCGCGCGGCATGAAGGCCATGCACGATGGCGGCGCCCGCACCGTGGCGCAAGACGAGGCCAGTTGCGTGGTGTTCGGCATGCCCATGGAAGCCATCAAGCTGGGCGGCGTTGACGACGTGCGGCCGCTCTCCGGCATGGCCGACGCCATCCTGCGCTTCGACGCGCGGGCCTGAGCCTGAGCCTGGGCTGGCGCTGGCGCTGGCGCTGGGCCTACACTGCGGGCCCAAGCCATTTCACCGCGGAGTTCGCCATGTGCCAGTTGCTGGGCATGAACTGCAACACCCCCACCGACATCGTCTTCAGCTTCTCGGGCTTCGCCCAGCGCGCCTGCGAGCACGCCGATGGCTTTGGCATCGCCTTCTTCGAGGGCCGGGGCTTGCGTCACTTCGTGGACCACCTCTCGGCGGAAAACTCGCCGGTGGCCGAGCTCATCCAGCGCTACCCCATCCAGAGCAAGCAGGTGATCGCGCACATCCGCAAGGCCACGCAAGGCCGCGTGGCGCTGGAGAACTGCCACCCCTTCGTGCGTGAGCTGTGGGGCCATTACTGGGTGTTCGCGCACAACGGCAACCTGGTGGACTTCCACCCGCGCCTGCACGCCGCATTCAAACCTGTGGGCGACACCGACAGCGAGCGCGCCTTTTGCTGGTTGATGCAGGAGCTGGCCAAGAGCCACGCCGCCATGCCCTCGGTGGACGAGCTCACGCGCACGCTGTCCGAGCTGATGCCGCAGGTGGCCCGCCACGGCACCTTCAACTGCATGCTCAGCCAGGGCGATGCCTTGTGGGCACATTGCAGCACCCACTTGCACCACCTGGTGCGCCAGCACCCCTTCGGCGTGGCGCGCCTGCACGATCAGGACGTCGAGGTGGACTTCGCCGAGCTGGCTCAGCCCGGTGACCGCGTGGCCGTCATCGCCACGCAGCCGCTCACCGTGGGCGAGCCCTGGGTGGCCATGCAGCCGGGTCAGCTGCTCGCTTTTGTGGACGGCTTGCCGCGCCCCTGAGCCGCAGGCCCCAGCCCCGAGGCTTGCAGCACCGCGCTGGCCAGGGCCTCCTGCGTGCCGGTCTGCCCGAAAAAGCTGAGCTGGCCTTCCAGCAGCAAATGGCTCAAGCCATGCACCAGGCTCCAGCGCGCCAGTGCCCGCAGCATCGTGGCCTCGTCGATGGGGCCACTGTGCCCGGCCGGGCGTGAATCTTCCAGCAACTGCCCGAAGGCGGCCAGCGCGGCTTCCTGCAGCTCGGCGCTGTCGCATGACCGCGTGAAGCGGCCGAACATCAGCCGGAACAGGGCGGGGTGGGTCTGCGCGAAGCGCACATAGCCCAGGCCCGTGGCGACCGGGTCGCTGTGGGATGCGGCCTGCGCGTCGCGTTGCGCCTGGGCGAAGCGGCGGAAGCCCTCGGCCGCCACGGCGCTGAGCAGGGCGTCCTTGTCGGCGAAGTGCCGGTACACGGCGTTGGCCGACACCCCGAGTTCCCGTGCCAGCGCGCGCAGGCTCAGCTCCGATGCGTCGTGGGCTTCGAGGGCGGCCAGGCCGGCTTCGATGAGGGCGTTGCGCAGGTCACCGTGGTGGTAAGCGCGGTCGGGATTGCTGGAAACCATGATGTTGACATTGTCCACATTCCGTGGTGTCATGCGCATGTTCACGCTGTCAACATGACGTCCTGACCCGCCTGCCTGAGGAGACCGCACCATGTCCCTGACCTTGCCCTGGACCGCCCCGCGCCCGGTCGATGCCGCCCAGCCCAGCTTCCTGGACGATGTGTTCGCGCCCGTGCCCAGCGAGTCGGACACCACCGCCTTGCGCGTGGACGGTGTCTTGCCCGAAGCCCTGAGCGGCCTGTACGCCCGCATCGGCCCCAACCCGATCCAGCCCCAGCCCAGCCGCTACCACTGGTTCACCGGCGACGGCATGGTGCACGGCCTGCGCCTGCACGCGGGGCGGGCCGAGTGGTACCGCAGCCGCTACGTGGGCAGCAACAGCGCGCACAAGGCCCTGGGGCGCCCGCTGCTGCCCGGGCCGCGCCATGGCCCCGGCGACGTCGTCAACACCAACGTCTATGCCCATGCTGGGCGGGTCTGGGCCTCGGTCGAGGCGGGCATGCTGCCGGTGCAGCTCGACGCCCGGCTCGACAGCGTGCGCCATGGCACCTTCGACAGCCCGCACAAGCAGCCCTTCACCGCCCACCCGCACCGCGACCCCCACACCGGCGAGCTGCACGCCATCTGCTACGACGCGATGAAGCACCGGCGCTTGCAGTACGTGCGCGTGTCGCCACAGGGCGAGGTCAGCCGCGTGGTGGACATCCCCGTGCAGCACGGGCCGATGGTCCACGACTGCGCCATCACCCGCCGCTTCGTGGTGGTGCTGGACCTGCCGGTGACCTTCTCCTTCAAGCGCCTGTTGACGCGCGCGCCCTTCCCCTATGCCTGGAACGAGCGCCACGCAGCGCGCGTGGGCCTGCTGCCCAAAGACGGCGACGCGGCCGACATCCGCTGGCACGAGGTCGATCCCTGCTACGTTTTCCACCCCTGCAACGCCTTCGATTTGCCCGACGGCGGCGTGGTGATGGACGTGGTGGCGCACCGCCGCATGTTCGACCGTTCGCGCAGCGGACCGGAGATGGATTCCGGCGCGCGTTTCGAGCGCTGGACGCTGCCGGCCGATGGCGGTCGCGTGGTGCGCGAGGTGCTGCACGACGTCCCGCAGGAGTTCCCGCGCCTGGACGAGCGCCTGAGCGGCGAGCCTTACCGCTACGCTTACGCCGTGGGCATTGGTCAAGGCTTGGGGGACGATGGCCGGCGCGGCGGTCTGCCCCTGTTCCGCCACGACCTGCAGACCCGCAGCACGCTGCAGCACGACTTCGGCCCGCACGCCGTGCCGGGCGAGTTCGTCTTCGTGCCCCGTCGGCCCCAAGGCGCGGAGGACGACGGCTGGTTGATCGGCTTCGTGCACAACCGCCAGAGCGGCTGCGCGGAGTGCCACATCCTCAACGCCGACGACTTCACCGGCCCGCCGCAGGCCGTGGTGCACATCCCCCTGCGCATCCCGGCGGGTTTCCACGGCAACTGGATCGCCGACGCCGACTTGCACCCATGAAAAAAGCGCCCCTCAGGGCGCTTTGGACGGGCATGTTGCGGTCAGCGTGCCCAGCTTCGGTGCAGAAGCTCAGTGCGCAGCCTGGTAGAGCGCCGCGCCAGCCACCATCGGGTCGCCGGTGCGCTCGTAGGCGTCCACCCAGGCGTCGTAGTTGTGGATGGCTTCTTGCTGCCAGGGGTGGAAGCCCGGCTTGAAGTACGCCAGCAGGGTGCCCAGGTGGCTGGAGATGATGCCCTTGTAGCCGAACAGCCACCAACGGCACTTCGCCATCATCCACATGCGCTTGCCGAACGAAAAGCCATCGTTCTTGAGCAGGCGGTTGGTGAAGCGGATGGTCAGGTAGCTCAGGAACAGGGTGACGTGCACCATGGCCGCGCAGCGCTTGAAGTAACCGACCTTGGCGACCTGCTGCATCACGTCAAAGGCCACGGCCTTGTGCTCCATCTCTTCGACGGCATGCCAGGCCATCATGGCGCGCAGCTTCGGGTCGGCGTTGGACATGGTCTCCTTCTTGACGAAGAAGATCTCGGCCAGCATGGCGGTGAAGTGTTCGAAGGCGGCGGTCAGCGCCAGGTTGTATTCCTTCGAGAAATGCTTCGTGTGGAAATTGTTGTTGTTGTTGATGAAGTCAACGATGGCGTCGATGTCCATGCCTTGCTCGCGCAGGCGCTGGTTGTACTGCGAGTGCACGATGCCGTGCTGGCCTTCCTGGCGCATGAAGGTCTTGATTTCGGCCAGCAGGGTCGGGTCGGTGGTTTGGGCGCGGAAGGCGCGCACGCACGAAATGAAATAGCGCTCGCCGTCCGGGAAGGCGGCTTGCAGGGCGTCCACCAGGCGCGATTTGTACGGGTTGTTCTCGTACCACCAGCGCGGCAGTTCACCGTCCAGACCGAAATCGAGTTTTTCGCGTGCAACGATGGCCTTGGCGTTGTGCAGGGCTTGCTGGCTCATGGTGTCTCCGTGTTTCCGTGTGGCTGGCCTCTGGGGGCCGTCAGATTTGATCTGTGTTGGATCCTAGGGGGGCGTCCCGCGTGTGCGAGGCACCGTGTGCGACACGAGGGCTGTCTGTGCGCCATGTCGCGGCATTGACGTGCATCCAGGGTGGTCCAGGGCGTTCGGGTGGGTGTGATCCGAAAGGTGGTGCGTTGACATCCTAGGGATGGGCGAGATGGCGCGGTCGGCCTACGCTGGTGGCATTCAATCCTCAGGAGGTGTCACATGCTGACCCAGTTTTCTTGGCGCTCTTTGGGTGCCGCTGCCGCCTTGATGGCCGTTGTCGCACAGGCCCAGGCCTACACCGAGCACACCGACCGTGCCAGCTTCACGGCCGCGCAGCCGTCCCAGTACCTCTACACCTTCGCGGCGCCGAACATCGTGTCCATCCTGTCGTCTGCGCAGGGTGATCTGGCCGACGTCAGCACCGTGGGCGGCGATCCCTATGGCCAGGCCCAGGGCAGCAACGTCGGGGGCTCCAGCGGCGGTGGCATCGACAACTTCAAGCCGTTGCGCTTTGACTTCCTGCAGCCGGTCTATGGCTTTGCCTTCGACGATTTCGACCTGACGCTGGACGAGTCGCCTGTGGTGGCGGTGTCCTTCGCCGATGGCAGCAGCTTCACGCACGTGCTGGGCACGGTGAGCGAGGCGTTCACGCCCTTGTTTTACGGGGTGAGTTCCGCCGTGGCCTTGACCCGGGTCGAGGTGTTTTCGTCCGACGCCGGCTTCGACTATCAACCGGGCAACCGTGCCAACCTGGTGGGCAATGTGACCCTGGGCGTCACGGCCGTGCCCGAGCCACCCTCGATGGTGCTGGGCGCCGTGGGCCTGGCCCTGACGCTGTTTGTCAGGGGCCGCCGCCGCAGCCGTTCCGAGGGCTGAGCGGGGTTCCGGGCTGGGTCTCGGGCGGGGCGGCCGGGGCCACCCGCCTCAGGCCGTTTCGGCGAAGAGTTCCCGTCCGATCAGCATGCGGCGGATCTCGCTGGTGCCCGCACCGATCTCGTAGAGCTTGGCATCGCGCCACAGGCGGCCCAGCGGGTAGTCGTTGATGTAGCCGTTGCCGCCGAAGATCTGGATGCCCTCGCCGGCCATCCAGGTGGCTTTCTCGGCCGTCCACAGGATGAGGGCGGCGCAGTCCTTGCGCACATGGCGGGCGTGCTGCGTGCCCAGCGCATCGAGGTTCTTGGCCACGGTGTAGGCCAGGGCGCGCGCCGCTTGCTGCACGGTGTACATGTCGGCCAGCTTGCCTTGCAGCAGCTGGAACTCGCCGATGGCCTGGCCGAACTGCTTGCGTTCGTGCACGTAGGGGATGACGTTGTCCATCACCGCTTGCATGATGCCCAGCGGCCCGCCCGAGAGCACGGCGCGTTCGTAGTCCAGCCCGCTCATCAGCACCCGGGCGCCTTGGCCCACGCCACCCAGCACGTTCTCCACGGGCACCTCGCAGTCCTCGAAAAACAGCGGGCAGGTGTTGGAGCCGCGCATGCCCAGCTTGTCGAGGTGCGGGCCTTTGCTGAAGCCCTTCATGCCCTTTTCGATGAGGAAAGCGGTCATGCCTTTGGCGCCTGCCTGGACGTCGGTTTTCGCGTACACCACAAGCACATCGGCATCACCGCCATTGGTGATCCACATCTTGCTGCCGTTGAGCACGTAGCGGTCGCCCGCCACGCCCCCGACGCCCGGCTTCAGCTCAGCCCGCAGCTGCATGCTGATCACGTCGGAGCCGGCGTTGGGCTCGCTCATGGCCAGCGCACCGACGTGCTCGCCGCTGATCAGCTTGGGCAGGTACTTTTGCTTCTGCGCCTCGCTGCCGTTGCGGTGGATCTGGTTGACGCACAGGTTGGAGTGCGCGCCATAACTCAGCCCGACCGACGCACTGCCTCGGCTCACCTCTTCCATGGCCACCATGTGGGCCAGGTAGCCGAGGTTGGTGCCGCCGTAGGCTTCCGAGACCGTCAGGCCGTGCACGCCGAGGTCGCCCAACTTGCGCCACATGTCGGCGGGGAAGAGGTTGTCCTGGTCGATCTGGGCGGCGCGCGGGGCCAGCTCGCGCTGCACAAAGGCGCGCACGGCGTCGCGCAGGGCGTCGATGTCATCACCGAGCTGGTGGTCGAGTCCGGGCAGGGTCATCGTGTGTCTCCTTCAGTGGGTGGTGCGCTTGGCCAGCAGGGCATTGGCCACGCGCGAGACCGGCTTGCGGCCGAGGGCGCCCGAGATGAAGGCGCCGGCGTCCACCAGCGCGTCCAGGTCGATGCCGGTGTGGATGCCCAGGCCGTGCAGCAGATACACGACGTCTTCCGTGGCCACGTTGCCGGTGGCGCCCTTGGCGTAGGGGCAGCCGCCCAGGCCGGCCACGCTGGCATCAAACGTGTGGATGCCGAGTTGCAGGCAGGCGTGGATGTTGGTGAGCGCCTGGCCGTAGGTGTCGTGGAAGTGGCCGCTGAGCTCGGCCAGCGGCACGTGCTTGAGCGTGGCCTCCATCACCGCGCTGACGCGCCCGGCCGTGCCCACGCCGATGGTGTCGGCGATGCCGATGTGGTGGGCGCCGATGTCCAGCAGGCGCTGGGCCACATCGACCACGGCGTCGGTGCCGACCTCGCCCTGGTAAGGGCAGCCCAGTGCACAGGACACCGCCGCGCGCACGCGCAGGCCGTGGGCACGCGCGGCTTCGGCCACCGGACGGAAGCGCTCGATGGACTCGGCGATCGAGCAATTGATGTTGCGCTGGCTGAAGGCCTCTGAGGCCGCGGCGAAGATGACGACCTCGTCGGCACCGGCGGCCAGCGCGCCTTCGAAGCCCTTCATGTTGGGCGTGAGCACGCTGTGGCGAACGCCCGGCGGCCGTGCGATGCCGGCCATGACCTCGGCGTTGTCGGCCATCTGCGGCACCCACTTGGGGCTGACGAAGCTGGTGACTTCGATGTGCTTCAGGCCCGCGGCCTGCAGGCGGTGCACGAGTTTGATTTTGGTGGCCGCAGGCACGGGCTGTGCCTCGTTTTGCAGGCCATCGCGGGGGCCGACATCGACCAGGGTGACGTGGGTGGGGCGCATCGCATTCATTCCAATCGCAGCAGTTCGACGCCTTCGGCCACCTGGTCGCCGACGCCGCACAGCAGCTCGGCCACGGTGCCGTCGCGCGGGGCGGTGAGGCTGTGTTCCATCTTCATGGCTTCGGTGATGAGCAGCACCTGACCGGCCGTCACCGCATCGCCCGCGGCCACGAGCACCGCGATCACCTTGCCCGGCATGGGGGCGGTGACCTGGCCACTGCCGGCTTGCTGGGTGCTGGGCGCGGCCAGCGGGTCCAGCCAGTGCAGGGTGGTGTGGCCCGCGGAGGTGAAGATGTCGAATGCGTTGGACGCGTTGGATGCGTCGCTGGCCTCACTGCGGTCCACATGGGCCGACCACGGTTGGCCGTCCACCTGCGCGAGGAGCCGGTGGCGTTCGGGGCGCTGCAGGCCTTGCACGCTCACGCTCGCATCGCCCCACAGCAGGCGCAGGCTGCCCTCGCGGGTTTGTTGCACCTGCACGGTCACGGTCTGGTCGCCGCCGGGTTGGGGCCAACGCCACTGCAGCACACGCTGGCTGTGGCCGTGGAGGGCCCAGCCGTCGCGGCGTGACCAGGGGTCGGCCGATGCGGCGGGTGCGCTGGGCGCGGCGTCCAGCCACCAGCGCAGCGTGGCGCCCAGCAAGGCATCGCGCAGGTGCTGTTGCTGCGCGTGCGCCTGGGGCGCGCCGAACAGGGCCTGGTGCTCGCGCTCGATGAGGGCGGTGTCCAGCTGCGCGCGGGCGAAGGCGTCGGCGCGCACCAGGCGGCGCAGGAAAGCCACGTTGTGCTGCAAGCCGGTGATGTGCAGGGCGCTCAAGGCCTCGTCCAGGCGGGCCAGGGCGGCTTCGCGCGTGTCGCCGTGCACGATGAGCTTGGCGATCATGGCGTCGTAGTGCGGCGAGATGGCATCGCCCTGCGCCACACCGCTGTCCAGCCGCACGGCGCCTGGCGTGAAGCGCGAGGCCTGGGGGGTGCGCAGCGTGCGCAAGGTGCCGGTGGATGGCAGGAAGCCTTGGGCGGGGTTTTCGGCGCAGATGCGCGCTTCGATGGCATGGCCACGCAAGGGGATCTGGTCCTGCGTCAAGGGCAGGGGCTCGCCGGCGGCCACGCGCAACTGCCACTCGACCAGGTCCAGGCCGGTGATGGCCTCGGTGACGGGGTGCTCGACCTGCAGGCGGGTGTTCATCTCCATGAAATAGAAACGACCGACGGTGTCGCCCTGGGCTTCGCAGATGAACTCGACGGTGCCGGCGCCCACATACCCCACGCTGCGCGCGGCGGCCACGGCGGCGGCGCCCATCTGTGCGCGCAACGCGGGTGTCATGCCGGGTGCGGGCGCTTCTTCCAGCACCTTCTGGTGGCGGCGCTGCACCGAGCAATCGCGCTCGAACAGGTGGAGGGTCTGGCCCAGCGTGTCGGCGAAGACCTGCACCTCGATGTGGCGGGGGCGTTGCAGGTAGCGCTCGACCAGCACCTGGGCGCTGCCGAAGCTGGCCTCGGCCTCGCGCTGGCAGGAGGCCAGGGCCGCGGTGAAATCTTCCGAGCGCTGCACGATGCGCATGCCCTTGCCGCCCCCGCCCGCGCTGGCTTTGATCAGCACCGGGAAGCCGATGGCCTCGGCCTGGGCCAGCAGGAAATCGGTCTCTTGGCGCTCGCCGTGGTAGCCGGGCACCAGGGGCACGCCGGCGCGTTCCATCAACGCTTTGGCCGCGGACTTGCTGCCCATGGCGGCGATGGCCGATGGCGGCGGGCCGATGAAGGCGATGCCCGCGTCCACGCAGGCCTGGGCGAAGTCGTCGTTCTCGGACAGGAAACCGTAGCCGGGGTGGACGGCCTGGGCGCCGGTGGCCAGGGCGGCGGCGAGGATGCGGTCGGCGCGCAGGTAGCTGTCGCGCGGGCTGGCGCCGCCGATGTGCACGGCCTCGTCGCAGGCTTGCACGTGCTGGGCGTGGGCGTCGGCGTCCGAGAACACGGCCACGGTGCGGATGCCCATGCGGCGCGCGGTGGTGGCCACGCGGCAGGCGATTTCGCCTCGGTTGGCGATGAGGATTTTGGTGAACATGGTGGCTCGGCTCAATCGCCCCTCGCTTCGCTCGACCGTCGATTTGGCTGCGCCGCAAGGCCTGTGGCCTTGTCGCCTCGGTTGGCGATGAGGATTTTGTGGAACATCACGGTGTGTCCTGCACCCACGGCGGCGTGCTGCGCGACAGGAAGGCACCGATGCCCGCCTTGCCTTCGGCGCTGGCGCGGATGTCGGCGATGCGCCGCGCCGTCACGTCGCGCAGCTCGTGGGTGATGGGCGTCTGGCCGATGTCGCGCACCAGTTGCTTGCAGGCGCGCACCGCCAGCGGGCCGTTGTGCAGCACCTGCGCGACCACGCCTTGCACGGTCGATGCCAGCGCATCGGCCGCCACCACCTCGTGCACCAGGCCCAGCAACTGCGCGCGTTCGGCCGAGAAGCGCTCGGCCGTCACGAAGTAGCGCCGCGCGGCGCGCTCGCCGATGGCGTGGATGACGTAGGGGCTGATGGTCGCCGGGATCAGGCCCAGCTTGGCCTCCGACAGGCAGAACTGCGCCGACGCTGCCGCCACGACCACGTCGCAGCACGACACCAGGCCCACGCCGCCGCCGTGGCAGTCGCCCTGCACCTCGGCGATCACCGGCACCGGGCAGCGCTGCAGCGTCCACAGCATGTTGGCCAGGCGCGAGGCGTCGCGGTGGTTGTCCACCCAGCTGTAGTCGGCGGTCTGGCGCATCCAGTTCAGGTCGGCGCCAGCGCAGAACGCCGTGCCACTCGATGCCAGCACCACCGCGCGCAGCGATGCGTCTTCGGCCAGCGCGGCGAACACTTCGGTCAGCTCGGTGATGGTGTCGGCGTGGAAGGCGTTGCGCACCTCGGGCCGGTTCAGGCGCACGGTGGCGACCGCGCCCTCGCGCGTCAGTTGCAGCTGCTTCATCGTCGGGCTCATGCCGTGCTCCTCACATGCGGAAGACGCCAAAGCGCGTCTCGGGGATGGGCGCGTTGAGGCTGGCACTCAAAGCCAGGCCGAGCACGCGGCGGGTGTCGGTGGGGCGGATGAGGCCGTCGTCCCACAGGCGCGCGGTGGCGTGGTACGGATGGCCTTGCGCCTCGTACTGCTCGCGGATCGGTGCCTTGAAGGCGGCTTCCTCATCGGCGCCCCACTGCCCGCCCTTGGCTTCGATGCCATCGCGCTTGACCGTGGCCAGCACCGATGCCGCCTGTTCGCCGCCCATCACGCTGATGCGCGCGTTCGGCCACATCCACAGGAAGCGCGGGTTGAAGGCGCGGCCGCACATGCCGTAGTTGCCCGCCCCGAAACTGCCACCGATGATGACGGTGAACTTGGGCACACGGGCGCACGACACGGCGGTCACCATCTTGGCGCCGGCCCGTGCGATGCCTTCGTTCTCGACCTTGCGGCCCACCATGAAGCCGGTGATGTTCTGCAAGAAAACGAGCGGGACCTTGCGCTGGCAGCACAGCTCGATGAAGTGCGCGCCCTTGTTGGCCGACTCCGAGAACAAGATGCCGTTGTTGGCCACGATGCCCACCGGCATGCCCTCGATGTGGGCGAAGCCGCAGACCAGGGTGGGGCCGTAGCGGGCCTTGAACTCGTCGAACTCGGAGCCATCGACGGTGCGGGCGATGACCTCGCGCACATCGAAGGGCTTGCGGGTGTCGGTGGGGATGACGCCCATCAGCTCGGCCGGGTCGAGCAGGGGAGGGCGGGGTGTGGTCAGCGCGACCTCCGGCACCTTGCGCCAGTTCAGCCGCGCCACGCACTGCCGGGCGATGGCCAGCGCGTGCACGTCGTCGCGCGCCAGGTGGTCGGCCACGCCGGACAGGCGCGTGTGCACATCGCCGCCGCCGAGGTCCTCGGCCGTGACCTCCTCGCCGGTGGCCGCCTTCACCAGCGGCGGCCCGCCCAGGAAGATGGTGCCCTGGTTGGCGACGATGATGGTTTCGTCGCTCATGGCCGGCACGTAGGCGCCCCCGGCGGTGCACGAGCCCATCACCACGGCGATCTGCGGGATGCCCGCGGCGCTCATGTTGGCCTGGTTGTAGAAGATGCGGCCGAAGTGGTCGCGGTCGGGAAAGACCTCGTCCTGGTTGGGCAGGTTGGCGCCGCCAGAGTCCACCAGGTAAATGCAGGGCAGGCGGTTGGCCCAGGCAATCTCCTGCGCCCGCAGGTGCTTCTTGACGGTGAGCGGGTAGTAGGTGCCGCCTTTCACGGTGGCGTCGTTGCACACCACCATGCACTCCACGCCGGCCACGCGGCCGATGCCGGCGATCACCCCGGCGCAAGGTGCGGCGTTGTCATAGACGTTCAGCGCGGCCAGCGGCGCGACTTCGAGGAAGGGCGAGCCGGGGTCGAGCAGCTGGGCCACGCGGTCGCGCGGCAGCAGCTTGCCGCGGGCCAGGTGCTTGGCGCGCGGGGCCTCGCCGCCACCCAGGGCCACGCGGGCGAGCTGCGCGTCGAGGTCATCGACGAGGGCCTGCATCGCCGCGGCGTTGGCCTTGAACGCCTCGCTGCGGGGCTGGAGTTGGGTGCTCAGGATGGGCATGCGTGCTCAGCTTGGTTGGGCGTGGCGCAGCGCCTGCGTCACCTCGTCGCGCAGGCGCATCAGCGCGCTCAGCGAGGCGTCGCGCGGCGCGATGGCGCTCCAGATCAGTTCGGTGAGTTGCTCGGCCGTGGTGTCGATGCGCGGGCGTTTGAGCGTGGTGATGGCGTCCCACAGCACGTGCTCCATCGCGCCATAGACCAGGTCGCGCAGCAGGCGCAGCGGCATGTCCTGGCGCACCAGGCCCTGGGCCTGGCCCTCGGCCAGCGCGTGCATCAGCGGCGCGGTGTAGCGGCGCTTGCAGTCGGCGATCACGGCGGCGAGTTCGGGCTCGGCCGCGCGGCCTTCGCTGAGCACCAGGGCGCACAGGCCCGAGCCATCGGCCAGCAAGGTGACCAGGTGGGCGCGCACCACGTGGGCCAGCTTGGCGTGCACGCCGGGCAGCCGCGGCACGTCGCGCTCCAGCTCGGCCGAGATCTCGCCGTACCAGTCGGTGATGACCTGGATGCACAGCTCGCGCTTGCCCGCGAAGTAGGTGAACACCGTGGCTTCCGACACCCCGGCCGCCTGCGCGATCAAGGCCGTGGTCGCGCCTTGGTAGCCGTGCTCGGAGAACACCCGGCGCGCCGCGGCCAGCAGGTCCTGGACGCGGTGGGCGGTGCTGGCGCGGCGTGGTGTGGTGCGCTGGAGGGTGCTGCTGGGCGATGGCATCTGGAAATTGAGTGTCACTCAGGTATGGAATCCATCATGCCAGCTGATGCCTTGGCTTGTCACTGCCTGCGCCTCAGGGTTTGACCTGAGTTGTGCTCAAGGCGTCGGTGGCCTCCGGCCAGGCCTGAGGCACCGCCATGGCATGATGGCGCCCTGCCTCGCCTGCCCGCCACTCCCCTGCACCATGTCTGCCGACCTCCCCTGGGACCGCCCCCAGCCCCACACGCTGGACGTGGTCGTCTCGCCCGAGCACATCGACCTCATGCGCCACACCAACAACGTGGTCTATCTGCAGTGGCTGGAGGACGTGGCCTGGGCGCATTCGGCTGCGCTCGGCCTGGGCCCTGCCCAGTACGAGGCCCTGGGGCACGGCATGGTGGTGCGCCAGCACGAGCTCAACTACCTGCAGGCCACCCGCCTGGGCGAGCGCCTGGTGCTCGGCACCTGGCTGACGGGCGCCGACAAGCTCACCCTGCAGCGCCACTACCAGTTCATCCGCACCGACGATGGCCAGACCGTCTTCCGCGGTCGCAGCGAGTTCGTCTGCGTGGACATCGCCCAGGGCCGCGTGCGCCGCATGCCGCCCGAATTCGTGCAGGCCTACAGCGGCGCGCTGGTGCTTGATGCTCGCTGACATCCTCCACGAGGTCTTTGGCTACAGCGCCTTCCGCGGCCAGCAGGCCGACATCGTCGCGCACGTCGCCTCGGGGCACGACGCCTTGGTGCTGATGCCCACGGGCGGTGGCAAGAGCCTGTGCTACCAGGTGCCGGCGATTGCACGGCACCGCGAAGGCAAAGGCGTTGCCATCGTCGTCTCACCGCTGATCGCGCTGATGCACGACCAGGTCGGTGCGCTCGAAGAAGTCGGCGTGCACGCGGCCTTCCTCAACAGCACCCTGAGCAGCGAAGACGCCCAGCGCATCGAGCGCGAGATGATGGCCGGCCGCCTGGTCATGCTGTACGTGGCGCCCGAACGCGTCACCCACCCGCGCTTCCAGGCGCAACTGGCCAGCCTGCACGAGCGCGGCCTGCTCAGCCTGTTTGCCATCGACGAAGCGCACTGCGTCAGCCAGTGGGGCCACGACTTCCGCGAAGACTATCTGCAGCTCTCCATGCTGCACGAGCGCTACCCCGACGTGCCGCGCGTGGCGCTGACGGCCACCGCCGACGACCAGACCCGCGCCGACATGATCGAGCGCCTGCAGCTGCAGGACGCCCGCGTCTTCATCAGCAGCTTCGACCGGCCCAACATCCGCTACACCCTGGTCGAGAAGGACAACCCTCGCCAGCAGCTGCTGCGCTTCATCCGCCGCGAGCACGAAGGCGATGCCGGCATCGTGTATTGCCAAAGCCGCAAGAAGGTGGAAGACACCGCCGAGTGGCTGAGCGAGCAGGGCATCCCCGCCTTGCCCTACCACGCCGGGCTGGACGCGGGTGTGCGCCAGCGCCACCAGGACCGCTTCCTGCGCGAAGACGGCCTCGTCATGGTGGCCACCGTGGCCTTCGGCATGGGCATCGACAAGCCCGACGTGCGCTTCGTGGCCCACCTCGACCTGCCCAAGAACATCGAGGCCTATTACCAGGAAACAGGACGTGCCGGCCGCGATGGCGCCGACGCCGAAGCCTGGCTGGCCTACGGCCTGGCCGATGTCGTCAACCAGCGCCGCATGATCGACGAGAGCCCGGCGCACGACGACTTCAAGCGCGTGCAGCGCGGCAAGCTCGACGCCTTGCTGGCCCTGGCCGAGGCCCACGACTGCCGCCGCGTGCGCCTGCTGGCTTACTTCGGCGAAGACAGCACCCCCTGCGGCAACTGCGACAACTGCCTGAACCCGCCTCAAACTTGGGATGGCACCGAGGCCGCGCGCAAGCTGCTCAGTGGCATCTACCGCTTCTGGCAGCACGGCCAGCAGCGCTTTGGCGCCGGCCACCTCATCGACGTGCTGCGCGGACGCCTGACCGACAAGGTCACGCAGTACGGCCACCAGAGCCTGAGCACCTTCGGCATCGGGGCCGACCTCAGCGAGCACCAATGGCGTGCGGTGCTGCGCCAACTCGTGGCCCTGGGCCATGTGGTGGCCGAGGGCGAGTTCAACACCCTGGGCCTGAGCCCGAGCGCGCGGGCGGTGCTCAAGGGCGAACAGGCCATCGTGCTCAAAGTGGCCGCCGAGGCCATGCCGCGCACCAAGCTGGCGCGACCCAAAAGCGGCAGCAGCGGCGCAGGCAGTGCCCCACCGGTGCCGCTGGAAGCCGATGCCCTGGCCCGCTACGAGGCCCTCAAGGCCTGGCGGGCCGAAGTGGCGCGCGAGCACAACCTGCCCGCCTACGTCGTCTTCCACGACGCCACCCTGGCCGAGATGGCCCGCATGGCACCGTCCACCCTGGACGAGCTCGCCACCATCAGCGGCGTGGGCACCAAAAAACTGCAGGCCTACGGAGAGCAGATCCTGGCGGTGTGGCGCGCCTGAGCGTGCGCGCCTGCCGGCATACGTCGTTTGACGTATGCGCCGCAAAGTTGTCACGCTTTTTGCTCATGCAGACGCAGCGGCCCTCACGGGTCCTTCCGTCCCTGAACCATCCTGTTAGGAGCAAGAGCGATGTCTGCAAACAAGAAGCTGGTGGCCGTGGCCGCCCTCACGCTGGTCTCTGGTCTGGCCCACGCCCAGTCCCAAATGAAGATTTACGGCTACCTGGAGACAGGTGTCGGCTCCTACAAGGCCGCTGGGGCCCAATCTGCCGTCACCAAGGTCGAGAGCGGCAACATGATGACCAGCTTCCTGGGCTTCGCCGGCTCGGAAGACCTGGGCGGCGGCCTGAAGGCCGAGTTCGCCCTGGAGACCTTCATCGGCGTGGACAACGGCGCCACCGTGCCCAACCAGGCTGGCCAGTTCTTCGGCCGCGCTTCGTGGGTCGGCTTGAGCGGCTCGCTGGGCAAGCTGGCGCTGGGTCAGTACGACAACCCCCTGTTCATCGCAGGCCTGAGCTACAACCCCTTCGGCAGCTCCATGGTGTTCTCGCCGACCATGCGCCAGTACTACAACCTGGGCTCCACCAGCAGCAGCCGCGCCGTCAACCTGGTCAAGGCCGACACGGCCTGGGTCAACGCCATCACCTACGAAACCCCCACCATGGGCGGCTTCTCCGGCACCTTGCAGTACGCCCCCAAGGAAAGCGCATCCGGCAAGGACAGCAGCAGCTACTCGGTCGGCCTGGCTTACAACGCCGGCCCCCTGAGCCTGATGGGCACCTACACGGATGCTGGCGCCAACGTCAACGCATCCACCGCAACGGCCGCCGCCTACCCCACGGCCTTCAAGGCCGGCTCGCTCAACGGCAGCTATGACTTCGGCTTCCTCAAGGCCTTCGCGCAGTACACCAGCTTCAAGTACGGCAGCAACTCCCAGCAGACCGTGGCCAACCTCACGAGCGTGAGCAAGGCGAACTCTTACCAGCTCGGCGTGAGCGCACCCGTGACGGCCTCGGGCACCATCATGGCGTCTTACGGCCAGGCCAAGTACAAGGCGCTGGGCGACGACGCCACCAACAAGATCTTCTCGGTGGGTTACGACTAGGCCCTGTCCAAGCGCACCAGCGCCTATGCAGCTTTCACCACCGAAAAGCTGACCACCATCACGGGCGGTCGTGCCCTGGCTGTGGGCCTCAAGCACAACTTCTGAGCACCGTCTCGGTGAGGCACACAAGCGCCCTGCGGGGCGCTTTTTCCATGGGCGGGCCAGCGTGTCGGGCGTGACAAAACACCGCCAAATCCGGGCTGAAAACGTGCACCGCTGGCACGCTTCATGCTCAATAGACAGTGGGTCTGATGCAGATTTTGGAGCGTCACCGACGAGGTGAAGCGACACGGTCGGCAGAGGGGGCCCGTGACTGCGAAGTCACCATTGTTTGACCAGAGCGTTCAAGGCGCCCCCTTCGCGGGGGGCGCCTCTTTTTTTCAGGCGCGCGGGCTCAGGCGCGCTCGAACTTGAACACCGCCGTGCTGGCCATCAGGTTGGGCCACAGGCGCACCTCGTGGCCTTCGTGCCAGCCAAAAGACTCGAGGATGCGCAGGCCATTCTTGCCCGTCAGGATCTCGAAGTCCGCGAAGGTGGCCACGCGGATGTTCGGCGTGTCGTACCACTGGTAGGGCAGGCTGCGGGACACCGGCATGCGCCCCCGCAACACACTGAAACGGTGCGGCCAATGCGCGAAATTGGGGAAGCTCACCAGGCCCGTGCGCCCGATGCGTGCGGTCTCGCGCAGCATGTCCTCGGTGTTGCGCAGGTGCTGGAGTGTGTCGAGTTGCAGCACCACGTCGAAGCTGTTGTCATCGAAGATGCTCAGGCCCTCTTCGAGGTTGCGCTGGATGACGTTGACGCCGCGGGCCACGCAGGCCTCGACCTTGGCGTCGTCCAGCTCGATGCCGTAGCCGGTGCACTGGCGCGTGTCGCGCAGCAGCGCCAGCAGGGCGCCGTCGCCGCAACCCAGGTCGAGCACGCGCGAGCCCGGCGGGATCAGCGACGCGATGACGTGGTGGAAGGCGTTGTGTGTCTGGGGCGCGCTCATGCCTTCACCTCCCGCGCGATGCGCTCGAAGTAGGCCCGCACCACGCCGTGGTAGCGCGGGTCGTCGAGCAGGAAGGCATCGTGGCCGTGGGGCGCGTCGATCTCGGCATAGCTGACGTCGTGGCGGTTGTCCACCAGCGCCTTGACGATCTCGCGCGAGCGCGCCGGCGAGAAGCGCCAGTCGGTGGTGAAGCTGATGACGAGGAATTTGGCCAGGGCCTGGGCCATCGCCGCCGACAGGTTGCCGCCGTGCGTGCGGGCCGGGTCGAAGTAATCGAGCGCCCGCGTGATCAGCAGGTAGGTGTTGGCGTCGAAGTAGTCGCTGAACTTGTCGCCCTGGTAGCGCAGGTAGCTCTCGACCTGGAACTCGATGTCCTGGGTGCTGTAGCTGGGTGCGTCACCGAGCTCGCGGCCGACCAGCTCGCGGCCGAACTTCGCTTCCATCACGTCGTCCGACAGGTAGGTGATGTGGCCGATCATGCGCGCCACGCGCAGGCCGCGCCGCGGCACCACGCCGTGCTCGTAGAAGTGGCCGCCGTGGAAGTCGGGGTCGGTGACGATGGCGCGGCGCGCCACCTCGTTGAAGGCGATGTTCTGTGCCGACAGGTTCGGCGCGGTGGCCACGGCCACGCAATGGCGCACGCGGGTGGGGTGCTGCAGCGTCCAGCTCAGGGCCTGCATGCCGCCCAGGCTGCCACCCAGCACCGCGGCCAGCTGCGTGATGCCCAAGGCATCGAGCACGCGCGCCTGCGCATTGACCCAGTCTTCCACCGTGACCACGGGGAAGTCGGCGCCATAGGGCTTGCCGGTGTCGGGGTTGGTGTGCGTCGGGCCGGTCGAGCCAAAGCAGGAACCCGGGTTGTTGATGCCGATGACGAAGAACCGGTCAGTGTCCAGCGGTTTGCCGGGGCCGATCATGTTGTCCCACCAGCCTTCGCTTTTGGGCAGGGGCTGGCCATCGGCGCAGGCGTGCAGGCCGGCCACGTGGTGCGAGGCATTGAGCGCGTGGCACACCAGCACGGCGTTGCTGCGGTCGGCATTGAGCTGGCCGTAGGTCTCGTAGGCGAGGGTGTAGTCGCGCAGTTGCGCGCCGCTCTGCAGCGGCAGGGGCGCCTCGAAGTGCAGGGTGGCGGGCGTGACGATCCCGAGGGACATGGTGGAGCGATCCAGAAAAAAACAAACCGGCCGCGCAGAAAGCAGGGGCCGGTGGCATCGACCTCTTTAGCGGCATTTTTAAAGCGCCCGCAATTCGGAACGGTCGGGGAGGTGCTGGCAGAGGCTGCGGCATGCACTTCCGACGGCAAATCGGCGCTGTGTGGCAGTGTAGCCGCAATTCAGGCTGTCGTGGGGTTGTCACAGCCGCGCCGGGGCAGCCCCCCGCTGGCCCCGTGTCAAACGCATCACAGCCGCGGACTGGGCGCAACAAGGCGGTCAAATGCCACGAACGGCGGCGGCCCGTTTCGCTACATTGGTCTGGCGAGCTCTTCCGGCTCCGAAGGAGGAAGCCATGCCAAGGTGGTTGATTCGACTCAACGCCCACATCCCCATCCGTTACGCGGCCTGGGTGGGCGCCGTGCTGGGGTTGCTGTACGGGCTGTGGTTGTGGGTGTCCGAAGGCGGCCACCATGGCTGGGTGTTGGCGCTGGGGTGCTCCGCGCTGGCGGGCCTGGGCCTCAATGACATGCGCCAGGCGCCGCGCTCCCTGTTGCGCAACTACCCGGTCATCGGGCACCTGCGTTACCTGCTGGAGTTCATCCGCCCGGAAATCCGCCAGTACTTCATCGAGAGCGACAACGAGGCCGCACCCTTCTCGCGCCAGCAGCGCTCGCTCGTGTACCAGCGCGCCAAGGGCGAGCCCGACAAGCGCCCCTTCGGCACCCAGAAGGACGTCGGCGCCACCGGCTACGAGTGGTTGAGCCATTCCATCGCGCCCAGCGACGTGGCCTCGCACGATTTCCGCGTCACCATCGGCGCCGGCGGCTCGTCGTGCACGCAGCCCTACAGCGCCAGCGTCTTCAACATCTCGGCGATGAGCTTCGGCGCACTCAGCGCCAACGCCGTGCTGGCGCTCAACACCGGCGCGCGCAAGGGCGGCTTCGCGCACGACACGGGCGAGGGCTCCATCAGCCGCTACCACCGCGAGCCCGGCGGCGACCTCATCTGGGAGATCGGCTCGGGCTACTTCGGCTGCCGCAATGACGCCGGCCACTTCGATGCCGACAAGTTCGTGGCCAACGCGCGCGAGCCTCAGGTGAAGATGATCGAGCTCAAGCTCAGCCAGGGCGCCAAGCCGGGCCACGGCGGCGTGCTGCCAGGCCCCAAGGTGACGCCGGAGATCGCCGCGACGCGCGGTGTGCCCGCGGGCGTGGACTGCGTTTCACCGGCCAGCCACAGCGCGTTTTCCAACCCCACCGAGATGCTGCAGTTCATCGAACGGCTGCGTCAGCTCTCGGGCGGCAAGCCGGTGGGCTTCAAGTTCTGCGTGGGCCACGCCTGGGAGTGGTTCGCCATGGCCAAGGCCATGCGCGAGACGGGCCTCTGGCCGGATTTCATCGTGGTGGACGGCGCCGAGGGCGGCACGGGCGCTGCGCCCCTGGAGTTCACCGACCACGTCGGCGCGCCGCTGCAGGAAGGCCTGCTGCTGGTGCACAACACCTTGGTCGGCCTGGGCGAGCGCCACCGCGTCAAGCTGGGCTGCGCGGGCAAGGTGATCAGCGCCTTTGACATCGCGCGGATGATGGCCCTGGGCGCCGACTGGTGCAATTCGGGGCGCGGCTTCATGTTCGCGCTGGGTTGCATCCAGGCGCAAAGCTGCCACACCGGCCATTGCCCTACGGGCGTGACCTCGCAGGAGCCCCTTCGCGCCCGCGCCCTGGTCGTGCCCGACAAGGCCGAGCGGGTTTACCGCTTCCACCACAACACCCTGCATGCTTTGAAGGAGTTGGTGCAGGCGGCTGGTTTGCACCACCCCAACGACATCAGCGCCGACCACATCGTGCGGCGGGTGTCGGGCTTCGAGGTGCGGCGGCTGTCGAACCTGCTGCCCTACCTGCAGCCTGGCGAGTTGCTGGCCGCCGAGCGCGGCGAGGTGCCCTGGAGCCAGCCCGCCTTCGAGCAGTACTGGCTGCGGGCGCAGGCCGATTCGTTCAGCTTGAGAGACTGACGATGGACTGACGAGGGACTGACGCTCGGCCTCAGGCCGCCGGCGGGGCCGTGTCGATGAAGCTCTGGCGCTGCGAGAGCTTCTCGAACAGGCGCGCGAGGTTGGGGTAGGTGTCGCGCCAGTCGATGTGGGCGAAGCGGAAATCGAGGTAGCCCAGCGCGCAGCCCGTGGCGATGTCGGCCAGGCTGTGGTGGTTGCCCGTGCACCAGGGGCGCTCGCCCAGGCCCTGGCTCATGGCCTTGAGGCTGGCGTGCATCTTGCCGAGCTGGCGGTCGATCCAGGCCTGGCTGCGTTGCGCCTCCGTGCGACCCGGCCAGGTGGCTTCCAGGCGCGCCAGGATGGCAGCGTCCAGCAGGCCGTCGGCCAGCGCCTCCCAGGTGCGCACTTCCACGCGCTCGCGGCCGCTCAAGGGGATGAGCTTGCCCACGGGCGAGAGGGTGTCCACGTACTCGACGATGACGCGCGAGTCGAAGATCGCCTCGCCACCTTCCATCACCAGGCAGGGCACCTTGCCCAGCGGGTTGGACGCCGAGATGGTGGTGTCGGCAGCCCACACGTCTTCGACGTCGAACTTGTAGTCGAGCTTTTTCTCGGCCAGCACGATGCGCACCTTGCGGACGTAAGGGCTGGTCAGGGATCCGATCAGTTTCATTCTGTGTCGTCGTGTGTGTCTGTGGCGGATTTTATCTGCCCCCCGGGACTTGCGTGTGCGGCCTGGTGCATCGCCCCCTGATCCACCTGTTTCGGGGGAGTCGCGCGGCGTGCGGGTGATGCATCCCATTACATTTGATGCCGAAATGAACAGATCCGGCGCCCGCTCCCCTGCGCGCGCCCTCCGGTTGACCCCTGTCGGACGCTGGTCTTCGGCCCTGAAGGCCGTGGGCGCAGCTTTGTCTGTGCAGGCCGTGCCCGACCGGCCCGCGCAGGCATGGACCTGGCCCGACCCGATTGGATCGCGTCGGGCCGCTGGCGCTGCGGCGTCGTCAGAGCACCCGGGGCATGCGCTGGAAGCGGGGGCTGGCGCACCGGCACCCACAGCCGCCCCGGCACCCCCCGCCCCCCCTGTGCTGACCCAGGCCGTGCCCTGGCGTGCCGCCGAGGCCTTGCCGTGTTTGCCGAACGGTGCCATCGACACCTGGCCCGTGGCCTTCACGGGCGCCGATGCCGCGTACGCGCGCCTCTGGTTCCAGGGCGTCCTGCTCACGCTGCTGACGCTGGGCGGCTACCTGCCCTGGGCGCGCATCGCGTGTCGGCGCTACCTGCTGCAGCACACCCGCGTGGCCGGCCAGCCGCTGGACGACCACCGCTCGCCCTGGGCCATGCTGGTGCGCCAGTGCCTGCTGCTGAGCCTGCTGGGCGGGGTGGTGCTGGCGGCGGCGGGGTCGCTCGTGATGGGGCTGGCGGCGGCCACGCTGGCGCTGGCCGTGTGGCCCATGCTCAAGCTGCTGGGCCTGAGCCAGCGCCTGCAGCGCACCACCTGGGCACGCCGCCCGATGGCCTTCGAGGCGGGGCTGCTGGACATCTACCAGGCGCTGGGCTGGCCCCTGGTCGGGGTGGCGCTGCTGGTGTGGTCCTGGTTGGCCGTGGCCTGGTGGGGACATGCCGCGGGCTGGGTGCTGTGGGGCATGGCCTTGGGCGGCTGCCTGCTGGCGGTGCCGGGCTGGTGCTGGGCCTGGCTGCACTTCCGCCAGTCGCACCTGCGGTTGGGGCCGCTGCGCGTGCGCTGGCGCCTGGGGCCGGACGCCCTCTCCAGCCTGATGCTGCAGGCGCTGGGGGCGACTTTGCTGCTGCTGGTGTTCAACCTCGGGCTGGCCAGCATCTGCCTGGCTGCGCTGCTGTGGTGGCAGGCCACGGGTGTGCCCGCCTGGGCGCTGGCCGTGCTGCTGGTCGCCAGCGTGGGGGTGGCCGTCGGGCTGGTCTGGCCACAGGCCCATGCCCGCGCACACAAGCTGGTGTGGAACCGCACGGGCAACCGCCACGTGCGGGTGCGCTGCCGCTTGCGCGTGCCGGCCATCGTGCGCATGCAGCGCCGCCACGGCCTGCTGCTCGTGCTGACGCTGGGTTTGTACTGGCCATGGGCCCAGATCCAGGCGCGCCGGGCGCGACTGAATGCCACCGTTCTGCAGGCGCGTGTGGGGGTGGCGGTGCTGGCGGCGCACTGGCCGGTAAAATAGCCGGTTGCCTGTTTGATCCGCCGGAAGCCCCTCATGAACCTCTCTGCCCTGTCTGCCCTGTCGCCGCTGGACGGCCGTTACGCCTCCAAGGTCGCCGCCCTGCGCCCGCTGCTGTCGGAGTACGGCCTGATGCACCGCCGCGTGCAGGTCGAAGTCGAGTGGTTCATCGCGCTGTCGGACGCCGGCCTGCCCGAGTTCGCGCCCCTGTCTGACGCGGCCCGCAGCCACCTGCGCGGCCTGGTGTCGCGCTTTTCCGAGACCGATGCCCAGGCCATCAAGGACATCGAAAAAACCACCAACCACGACGTGAAAGCCGTGGAGTACTGGATCAAGCAGCGTTTCGCCGGCCACGCCGAGCTGGACCAGGCCGGTGAGTTCGTGCACTTCGCCTGCACCTCGGAAGACATCAACAACACCAGCCACGGCCTGATGCTCAAGGCCGCGCGCGAGCAGGTCGTCCTGCCGGCCATCGACGGCCTGATCGGCACGCTGAGCGGCATGGCGCACCAGTTCGCCGCCATCCCGATGCTCAGCCGCACGCACGGCCAGACCGCCTCGCCGACCACCGTGGGCAAGGAAATCGCCAACGTGGTGGCCCGCCTGGCCACCGCCCGCGAGCGCATCGCCGAGGTCAAGCTGCTGGCCAAGATGAACGGCGCCGTGGGCAACTACAACGCCCACCTGTCGGCCTACCCCGAGACCGATTGGGAAGCCTTCAGCCAGGCCGTCATCGAGAACCAGCTGGGCCTGAGCTTCAACCCCTACACCATCCAGATCGAGCCGCACGACTACATGGCCGAGCTGTTCGATGCCGTCACGCGCACCAACACCATCCTGATCGACTGGTCGCGCGACGTCTGGGGCTACATCAGCCTGGGTTACTTCAAGCAGCGCACCAAGGAAGGCGAAATCGGTTCTTCCACGATGCCGCACAAGGTCAACCCGATCGACTTCGAGAACGCCGAAGGCAACCTGGGCCTCGCCAACGCCGTGCTGACCCACCTGAGCCAGAAGCTGCCCATCAGCCGTTGGCAGCGTGACCTGACCGATTCCACCGTGCTGCGCAACATGGGCGTCGGCCTGGGCTATGCCCTGCTGGCCTACGACAGCCTGGCGCGTGGCCTGGGCAAGCTCGAAGTCAACCCGCAGGCCCTGGCCGACGACCTCGACAGCGCCTGGGAAGTGCTGGCCGAGCCCATCCAGACCGTGATGCGCCGCCACGCCTTGCCCAACCCGTACGAGCGCCTCAAGGAGCTCACCCGCGGCAAGGCCATCACGAAGGAATCCATCCAGGCCTTTGTGCAGACGCTGGAGCTGCCCGAGGACGACAAGGCCCGCCTGCTGGCCATGACGCCAGGCAACTACATCGGCAAGGCGGTGGAGCTGGCCGAGCGCATCTGAGCGCACGCGATGCCCGCTTGATGCTCACTTGATGCGCACGTGATGCGCATCTGACGCACTGCGCCATCCGCGCGCGGTGCGTCAAGACGCCCTTGGGGGTGTGATCGATTCACCGAATCCGACTGGCGCGTGCGAGACCACGCGCTATGGTTGGGTCATGACAGGGCGGCGCATCTGCTGACCTGCATGCAGGCTCCAACGATGAGCCTGGAACATCACACACCACAGGGAATCCAATGATTTGCTCTCGCGCATGCCGCGTCGGGCTGGGTTGGGTGCTGGGCGCACACGTGCTCCTGGCCACCGCAGCCGAGACCTCGCCCCCATCTTCCACTTTCTCCACCTACTTCAACCACCGGCCTGAAGCCAGCTTCGTCGAACCCCATCGCGGCACGCAACGCGAGGGCAACAACTTCGAGCAGGTGATCGTGCAGCGCATTGCTGCCGCACGCACCCGCATCGACGTGGCCGTGATGGGCATCACCTTGCCCCACATCGCACAGGCATTGACCGAAGCCGCGCGCCGAGGGGTGCAGGTGCGTGTCGTGATGGACAACAGCTTCCGCAGGAACTGGGCCGCCTTGACGCCTGACGAAGTCGCCAGCCTCAGCGATGCCGACAAGGAAGTCTGGGCCGAGGTGGACAGCCTGGTCGATGTGGATGGCGACGGCGAAGCATCCGATGCCGAACTGGCCGCGAACGATGTGGCCACCATCCTGGCGCAGGCTGGCATCCCGGTCATCGACGACACCGAGGATGGCAGCAAGGGCTCGGGCCTGATGCACCACAAGTTCGCCGTGTTCGACGACGAGGTGGTGCTCACGGGCTCGGCCAACTGGACGCACAGCGGCTTCTTTGGCGACATCGGTCGGCCCGCCAGCAGAGGCAATGCCGAGAACCTGGTGGAAGTGCGCCATGCCGAGGTGGCCCAAGCCTACGCCCAAGAGTTCGCGCTCATGTGGGGCGATGGGCCAGGGGGCATGCGCAACAGCCGCTTCGGCATCGCCAAAGGCGCTCGTGCAGCGCTTGGCATCAGCACGCGCGATGGCCTGGTTCAGCTTCAGTTCAGCCCTTTCTCCGCGAGCAAGCCCTTGTCATCAACCACGATCGGCTTGATCGACTCGGTGCTCAAAGTGGCAGTGAGTCGCATCGACTTGGGCGCCTTCGTGCTGACCGATGCCACCTTGACCGACACCATGGCACAGCGCGCCGCCAAGGGCGTGATGGTGCGTGGCCTGTTCGATCAGGGCTACGCCTTCAACGACTTCAGCGCCACGCTGGACATGTGGGGTGTGCGCTTGCTGGATGCGGCCTGCGCGCTCAAGCCGCAGTTGCGTCCTTGGTCTGTCACGCCCATGGCCGTTGGTTACCCGGTCTTGCCAGAGGGCGACAAGCTGCACCACAAGGTGGCGGTGGTGGATGACCACACCGTGGTGGCCGGCTCGATGAACTGGTCGGCTGCAGCGCTCAGAAGCAACGATGAGAACGTGCTCATCGTTCACTCGCCTTTTGTGGCCGCAGCGTTTCGCCAGGAGTTGGATCGCCTGCATGCTTCGGCGGTGTATGGGCCTTCGCCAGCCTTGCGCGCCCGAGCCATCAAAGATGCACAGCGCTGCACCACAACCCAATGAACCCAGCGGAGAACGCCATGAATCGCATCATTTCGAACGTGCGCCGCTGCTTGGGCGCCTTGCTCTTGCCCATCGTGCTGGCCCTGCCAGCCTTCGCGGCCGACAAACCCCTGCCAGGCGAAGTCAAGGTCATCGATGTCAAAGAGGCCATGAGCCCTGCCAATGCCGCCTTCCAGGCCTGTGGCACCGGCATGCCGCCGGGCAAAGCCGTGGCCGTTGGCGTGGACGCCTCCATCAGCCGCACCGGCATGGTGAAGTTCGATGGCTTGGGGCAAGACGACAGCCTGCTGATCGAGGCCAAAGGCTTTGGGTACAAGATCGATGAAAAGCTGGGGGTGTGGAAGGAGGGATATGTGTCGGGCAGGATGCAGGACAAGCTTCGTTTGCAATTGGATCGGCAGCTGAAGGCGGCTCAATCGGTTGGATGATCTGTGCAGTGGGTGGTGCCCAATGAGGGCATCCGCAAAGCATTTGCAGAACTTCTTAACGGTAGGATTCCTGTGAAAGTAGCGCTTCCTAGGCCCGACTGCCCCAAATCGAGTGATTCAAGTGAAGGTGAAGCCGGTGGCTCTTTCTGATTTGTTGGCGTGCTCTGAATGGATGCACCTGAGAACATGACTTGTCCAGACTACCGCTTGGTATGCACTTGGGGCGCGCGCAGCCAGACGGCCCAGGAGATCGCTCACGATGTGATGCGCTTTTCATCGGCTGTGCTGGAGGTGTGCCCCGCCTTGCAGGCGTGGCATTACCTGGCGCCCAAAGACAAGCTGGTGCTCCTGCCTGACACCGTCGATGAAATCAGGCTCAAGGTCCTGAGGCCAGGCAATGGCGCCAGGCGGGGCGTTGCGCCGGACTTGATCTTGCCAGTCGGCTTCAGTGCACTGCTGCTGACATCCAAGAAGATTGACGCCGCATGCTGGATGGGCCACACGGGCTCGGATGGCGGTGGTTTGGGCAGCCGCGTCGCCATCAACTGCCCGCGCAGAGGCGATCTGGCCCAGGTCATGACCGAGCCCGACATGATGGAGCGTCTCTTTCGGATCATGGTCGAGGTGTGGCAACCGGACTGGGCGAGGGTGTCGCACACGGACATGAGCGACCCAGAGTACGCATTCCCCGTGCACTGGATGCTGTATGGCCGCGAGCCCTTGCCCCCAGGGCTGGTGCTGCCCGATGGCGTCGAGGTGCATGGCCTGACCGGTGCTGCGGGCGAGGTGCTGGCGCCGGGCCAGTACTTCGTCACGACACCAGGCGAGCGCTTTTTGTACAGCCACCCTGAGCACAAGGCGCGTTGCGAGGCCTTGAAGCGGGTGCTGCGCGAGGCGGGGTGGTTGCCGCCTGTGCCAGCCTGGGCTTGAGTCGGTAAAATTCGGGCATGAACTTCACCGACCAGCTCGCGCAAGCACAGCGCCTCCACCACTCTCTGCTTTGCGTGGGCCTCGACCCCGAGCCGTCGAAGTTCCCGGGCGCCTGGCAGGGCCAGCCCGACCGCATCTACGACTTCTGCGCGGCCATCGTGGACGCCACGAAGGACCTGGTCTGCGCCTTCAAGCCGCAGATCGCCTACTTCGCGGCCCACCGCGCCGAAGACCAGCTGGAGCGCCTGATGGCGCACATGCGCCGCGTGGCGCCCAGCGTGCCCGTCATCCTCGACGCCAAGCGCGGCGACATCGGCTCGACCGCCGACCAGTACGCCCACGAGGCCTTCACGCGCTACCAGGCCGATGCCGTCACGCTGTCGCCTTTCATGGGCTTCGACACGATGGAGCCCTTCCTGCGCTTCCCGGGCAAGGGCGTGATCCTGCTGTGCCGCACCTCCAACCCCGGTGGCTCCGATTTGCAGAACCTGCGCCTGGCCGACATCCCTGGCCAGCCGCGCGTGTACGAGCACATCGCGGCCCAGGCGCAAGGCCCCTGGAACACCAACGGCCAGATGGGCCTGGTGGTGGGCGCGACCTTCCCCGAAGAAATCGCCCGGGTGCGCGAGCTCGCGCCGACCCTGCCTTTGCTGATCCCCGGTGTGGGCGCGCAAGGCGGTGACGCCGCGGCCACGGTCAAGGCCGGTTTGAAGACGGATGCGAGCGGCGCCATCACGGGCACCATCGTCGTCAACAGCTCGCGCGCGGTGCTGTACGCCAGCAGCGGCGACGATTTCGCCAGCGCGGCCCGCCGTGTGGCCTTGCAGACGCGCGACGCGCTGAACGCGGCGCGCTGACCTGGCTGGCTTGACGCTCCCGTCAAGCACAATGCGGCATCCCTCCTCCCTGGTGATGCCATGACCGACACCGCCACGACCGGCGCCCCTTCAGCTGCCACCCCTGCCGCCTCCTCAGCCCCCCCCTCCAGCCTGAGCCGCCTGCGCATCGACCGCGGCGGGCCGGGCCAAAAGACCGGTGGCAAGACCGGTGGCCAAGCAGGGCGGCGTCGCCTGCCCTGGGGCTGGATCACCGTGGGTGCTGTGGCCCTGGCCGGCGTGGCCGCCAAGTGGCTGATCCCGCAGGCCGTCCCGGTGCAGACCGCGGCCGTGGTCACCAGCACGCCCTCGCAGCAGTTCGTGCAGCTCACCGCCTCGGGCTATGTGGTGGCGCAGCGCCGTGCCTCGGTGGCGTCCAAGGCCACGGGGCGCCTGGTGGAGTTGAACGTGCGCGAGGGCTCGGCCGTCAAGCAGGGCGACCTGATCGCGCGGCTCGACGCCAGCGACGTGCGCGCCGCCATCGTCTCGGCCCAGGCCAGCGTGCGCCAGGCCGAAGCCGGGGTGCGCCAGGCCGAGGTCGAGCTCGCCAACGCCGAGGCCGAACTGGCCCGCAGCAAGGGCTTGCAGGCGCAAGGCTTCATCTCGCCGCAGGCCGTGGACGCCACCCAGACCCGCGTGAGCGCCGCCCGCGCCGCGAAGGCCTCGGCCCAGGCCGGGCTGGAGGTGGCGCGCGCCCAGGTCCAGGTGCAGCGCGTGGCCGAGAACTTCACCGAGATCCGCGCGCCCTTCGACGGCGTCGTGCTGGTCAAGAACGCCAACGTGGGCGACATCATCACGCCGCTCTCCAGCGCCGCGGGCACCACGGGCGCGGTCGTCACCATGGCCGACATGCGCACGCTGGAGGTCGAGGCCGACGTGTCGGAGGGCAGCCTGGCCAAGGCCCGCATCGGCCAGCCGGTCGAGATCACGCTGGACGCGCTGCCGGGCGTGCGCTTCATGGGCCAGGTCGGCGGCCTCGTGCCCACGGTGGACCGCGCCAAGGCCACCGTCACCACCAAGGTCCGCTTCCAGCAGATCGACCCGCGCATCCTGCCGGAGATGAGCGCCAAGGTCAGCTTCCTGTCCCAGCCCATCACCGTGGCCGACCAGCAGCCGGTGCTGGCGGTGAACCCCAAGGCGCTGCTGCAGCATGAGGGCCAGACCGTGGTGTGGCGCGTGCGCGCCGAGACGGCCGCGGGTGGGTCGGCCTCGGCCGTGGCGCCTGCGGTGGGTGGCACACCCACGCTGCGCGCCGAGGCCGTGCCCGTCAAGGCGGGCCGCACGCTGGGCGATGTCCGCGAGGTCACGCCCCTGAAAGCCGGTGCCCTGGCCTCGGGCGACAAGGTCGTCGTCCAGACCGATGGGGTGTTGAAGGCCGGTGTGGCGGTGCGGCCGGCGGAGCAGTGAGCTGAGGGGCTCGCGCGCCGAGCTCCGAGCTTCGCCCGCCGAGCCAACAGCCCCACCTGCCGAGCTCCGAGCCGCGACCGCGCACCTCGGAGGTGCGGCGTCGCAGATCAAAGCTCGGCCGCCCGAGATCCGAGCTCGGCGCATGCACCTCTGAGCTGCGCACACCGAGCTTTTTGCTCCGACGTCCGAGCTGTTTGCTCCACGCATGCACCTTTTAGGTGCGTGAGTCGAGCTCAGAGCTCTGTGCGCCGAGCTATTTTCTCCGTGCGCGCACCTCCGAGGTGCGTGGGCCGAGCAAAAAGCTCGACTCACCCCGATGGCCGCCCCCCGCCTCAGGTGCGTGCCTCGGCAGCCCGCCCGCCGTGGGCGCACCGACTGGTTACCATCTCGCATCGCCGGGCAGCCCCCTGAGCCACCGGCGCCCAACGCTTCTCCTTCCAGCCCCCGGGACCCATGCTCGACGACATCAAGAAAACCCTCTGGGCCACCGCCGACAAGCTGCGCGCCAAGATGGACGCCGCTGAGTACAAGCTCTCTGAAGAAATTCCCCATGGACACTGATCGCATTGAAGATTTGCTCGAGCGCCTCATCGACAAACAAGACGACATCATCCGCAGGCTCGAGTCAATCGAAACGGTGCTGGATGCCCAGCTTGGTGAAGCCAACGTCCGGCTCTCGCGTGTCGAGGAAGAACTGAACTGGTGGGAAGACAAGCCCACCCTGGCCAAACAACTGCTATCGGCCCTGGAGCACATCGACAGGTCAGTGAACGAGGTCAACTTGTCGGTCATTTCTACCGGAGCGTGAGCATCATGAGGGAGGACATCAAGGCCAAGGTTCAAGCAAGCCGAAAAGAGCTGCTCGACATCGGATTGCGTAACAACCTGATCAGCTTCAGAAAGACCAGCAAGACGCTCGCTCTGCAGGCCGAATCTTTGCCCTCACTGTTTGATGCCCTGTATGCGGAGGGGCGCTCGCTGTCGTTCGAGGCAACCAGGGAGTCGAAGGCCAAAGCGGAGTCCGTAACCGATGCAGATCATCTGTCAAGCGAATTGGCCGATGACGCCTTGTTGGAAGTGCTGTCTGAGCGCAAGGCTGAAGCGCCCGGCCGCGGCCGCACTGACGAGCGTGTCTCGGGCCTGAAACTGAAGACCCAACTGGATCCAGAGCGCCTGTTTCTACAGTTGCTCAAGATGCGGGCCGAAGCGCAAGGCTATGTGGACGAGCAGGGGGTCAATATCCTTTTCCTGGCCTTTGGCTTTCTGCACTGGTATGAGAGCCCGCAATCCGCAGAGGCACGTAGGGCGCCATTGTTGCTGGTGCCAGTCAGCCTGAGCCGGGATGGCGCGCAAGAGGCGTTCAAGCTCGCCTACACCGGCGAAGACATTTTCTTGAACCTGTCTTTGCAGGCCAAGTTGAAAGCGGACTTCGCCATCACGCTCCCCTCGTTTGACCTAGAGGGCGATGTCGACAGTCAGGCGCTGATGGACTATGGCCGTCAGGTCGAGAAGGCCGTCGCCAACCAGCCTCGCTGGCGCGTGGCCACAGATGATCTCGTCCTGGGGTTCTTCTCGTTTGGCAAGTTCCTGATGTTCAGGGATCTAGATCCGCAAACCTGGCCAGAGGGCAAAGGCCCTGCGGATCATCCGGTCGTGGCTCGCCTGCTGGGCGGCGGGTTTGGTGATCGCCCCCCGCGCTTTTCTGACAGCCAGCGGATCGACGACATCATCTCGCCGGGTGATGTGCACTTTGTGCGCGATGCAGACAGCAGCCAAACGCAGGCGATTCTGGAAGTCAGGGCGGGTTCGCACCTCATCATCCAGGGGCCGCCTGGCACGGGCAAGTCTCAGACGATCACCAACTTGATTGCCGACCTGATCGGTCAGGACAAGACCGTGTTGTTCGTGTCCGAGAAGATGGCTGCGCTGGAGGTGGTCAAGCGGCGCCTGGATGAGTCTCATCTGGGCGATGCCGTGCTGGAGTTGCACAGCCAGCGCGCGACCAAAACCTCTGTGTTGTCAGAGCTGGCCCGCACGATGGGTCAGGGGCAGCCTCTGAATGACACGGGTGACCGCGACATCGAAGAGTTAAGTCGACTTCAAACCCAGCTCAACGCCTATTGCGAGGTGGTCAGCGCCCCAGTCGGCGCCAGTCAGATCCCGTTCGGCACGGTGCTGGGCCGACATCTGCAGATCAAGCGGCAGCACCCGTCCGCTTCAGTCGGGTCGTTTGCGCCCATGGCGAAGTGGTCTGAACGAGACTATCTCTTGAGACGAGAGGTGGTGTCCGAACTCCAGATGCACGTGGCCTCCAATGGTCGCCCCGACCGCAATGCCTTCTGGGGAAGCTCGCGAGAGTTCTTCACGCCCATTGAAGAGGCCGAGGCTAGGCAGGCCCTGGAGTCGGCTGAAGACTCGCTTGGCGGGTTGAAGGCCGCAGCAACGTCTTTGTCCGAGCGGCTGATGCTGCCCAGGCCGGCGTCTTTGCATGACATCGATGTGATTTGCCGTGCCGCCAGGCGTGCTTCTGGTGCACCCAGGCTGCAAGGCATTCAATTGTCGACGCAAGACTGGCAGCTTCGGCGTGATGCGCTCAACGAATTGATAAGTGCAGGTCGACGCATGGCTGCGCGTCGCGAGCAGCACGACGCCTCGTTGATGGAGCGGGCCTGGGACCATGACATGCTGGCCATCCGGCAAGCGCTCATGACCTACGGGCCGAAGTGGTGGAAGTTCTTGTCGTCTGCGTACAAGCAGGCCAGAGGTCAGCTGCAAGCCTTGTCTAAGGTTACTTTGCCCAAGGACCATGTAGACATGCTTCGGTTGGTTGATGCCGTGATGGACTACCAGGCGACACGCAAGGTCTTTGAGCAGCATGAAGGCCTTGGTGAGGCACTGTTTGGCGCGCAGTGGCAGCGGCAAAAATCGGATTGGGATGTGCTGGAGCGAATCACCGAGTGGGTGATGCAACTCCATGACGACATGGGGCGTGGTGACATTCCTGACGGCATCTTGGCATTCCTCTCCGGCAATGGTGATGCCAGCGGGTTGGGAGACCAGGCGGGTCAGATCGAGTCGTCCATTTCTCAGTTGAAGTCCAGCCTTGAAGCCGCCGCAGCGACGACAGGCATGGGCGATGCACAGCAGGCCTTTGATGTGAAGTCGTCGTCTCTGGACGAGTTGGCCGATGACTTGGACCATTGGCTTGAACACATCGGTCAGCTTTACCCCATGGTTCGATTCAATGTCCTTGCGGACAAGCTCAAACGAGAAGGCTTAGGCTCAATTGCAGACGTGGCGGCTCGTTCAGACGACACGACATCGATTCTGGCGAGCTATGACCAGACTTGGTACTCGGGATTGGTGCAGCAGGTCTATGCAAAGAACCCGACATTGCAGCAGTTTGATCGCATCCAGCATGAGCACCAGATTGCTCGCTTCAAGGCGTTGGATTTGAGTTCCATGAAGCATGCACAAGCGAGGCTCGCCTCTCATGTGTGGCAGCGTAAGCCGGCGCTCAACGCACCCGGTGAAATGGCGGTGATCCGCACCGAGATGAACAAAAAGCGGCGTCACCTGCCCATTCGACAGTTGATTGAGCGTTCTGGTCGAGCCCTGCAGCAGATCAAGCCGGTGTTCATGATGAGCCCGATGTCGATTGCCAACTTTCTGCCTCCAGGCAAGCTGGAGTTTGACGTCGTCATCTTTGACGAAGCGTCGCAGGTCAAGGCCGTGGATGCGCTGGGGGCCATCATGCGTGGCAAGCAGGTGATCGTGGTGGGCGACACGCGTCAGATGCCACCGACCGATTTCTTTGCACGAGAGATCGATTTTGACGACGAAGACAACGAGACCAGCGACATCGAAAGCATCCTCAGCCTGTTCAAGGCGGCAGGCTGCCATGAGTGCTACCTGCGTTGGCACTATCGCAGTCAACACGAATCATTGATCGCCGTCTCGAACGCAGAGTTTTACGACAACAAGCTGGTGATCTTCCCGGCTGCAGGTACGCATGAGAGCGCCACGGGCGTGCATTTCCATCACCATCCTCAAGCCATCTACGACCGAGGGCGAACACGCACCAATCGTGAGGAAGCCAAAGCGGTTGCCGCCGATGTCATGAAGCATGCTGCCGAGCGGCCGCATCTCTCTCTTGGCGTCGCTGCCTTCAGCGTGGCTCAGCGTGACCTGATCGAGGTAGAGGTTGAAATGCTCCGGCGGCGTCAGCCGCAGTTGGAGAGCTTTTTTAGCGCGCATCCAAACGAGCCGTTTTTCGTCAAAAACCTGGAGAACATTCAGGGCGATGAGCGCGATGCCATTTTCATCAGCGTGGGCTACGGGCGCAATGAGTCCGGCAGGGTGGCGAAGGAGTTCGGGCCACTGAATCGCGATGGCGGGCATCGCCGTTTGAACGTGCTGATCACGCGCGCCAAGATGCAGATGCGCGTCTTTTGTAACTTCACGGCGGACGAGCTGGAGCTGGATGCCGGGGCCAAGCAGGGTGTGCGTGCGCTCAAGAACTTCCTGAAATACGCCGAGTCCGGGGTGCTGGAGGTGGCCAAGGAAACAGGCAAGGCCACGGATTCTCCCTTCGAGGATGAGGTCCTGGATGCCTTGCGTGAGCGCGGCTACCAGGTCGAACCTCAAGTGGGCACGGCCGGATACTTCATCGACATGGCTGTGAAAGATCCTGAGCGGCCGGGGCGCTACATCCTGGCCATTGAGTGTGACGGCGCGTCCTATCACAGCTCGCGGTCCGCTCGGGATCGAGATCGCTTGCGTCAGGGCGTGTTGGAGGGACTGGGCTGGCGATTTCATCGGGTCTGGAGCACGGACTGGTTTCGCAACCGTCGGCAAGAGATTGATCGCATCGCGGCGGCCATCGAACATGCACGTGCATTGCCCACCTCATCGCAACCGTCACAAGCGAAGCCAGTTAGCGTAAAAGACGAGCCTTACGTGATCATGCGAGGCAAGCCGGCGGACGAAGAGATGAAGGGCGCCAGTCGGCCTTATCAAAAGGCGAGGCTGACCAGCGCCTCACAGGCCAGTTTGTTGGAGGTCAGGACAGACGTCTTGGCTCGGATGGTTGGCGAGGTGATGCGGCAAGAGGGCGCGGTGCATGTGAGCGACCTGACCAGGCGCCTGATGGATGCCTTTGGCGTTTCGCGAGCGGGTTCACGAATCACGGCCAAGGTAGATGAGGTGCTGGCCGATTGCGATAAGCGAGCTGTTGCGACGCTGCGCGGAGAGTTCGTTTATCCCTCCGGCGACGCTTCGATTCAGGTGCGCGATCGCTCCAGCCTGGAATCTGCCGAGCGGAAGATCGAGTTGGTTCCGCCTGAGGAGCTTGACTTGGCGCTTGTGACGTGCGTTCGAGCAGCGTTCTCCATCTCAGAGGATGAGGCCGTTCCGGCCTCGCTCTCGCTGTTGGGGTTTGGCCGAGCGACCCAGCGCATTGTTAGCGTGATGCAGGACCGGCTTGATGACTTGCTGAAGTCGGGGACGATCCGGCGTGAAAGCGGACGTTTGGTCATGGCTCAGTGAGATGCCAGGCGAGCTCTCTGCGCCGTCTGGTGTGGGCGGGGTGAAAGCCCGCTTGCATCCTTGCCCGTCAAATTAAAGAATGCTTTAATATAAAGCCAGACCATTCAAGCAGGCTTTCACACCATGCGCAGCACGGGCACTTACGCCATCGCCACGACCCTGGGCGAAGCCGTCCAGGCTTTCGTGCCGCATGCGCTGCCGCCCCGCGATCCGCCCGTGTCACCTGAGGCCTTTGCCACGCGCAACCAGGCGGCCGAAATGGCCTTGGCCCGCCTGTCGGGGGTGTCAGGCCTGGCACCTTCGGTGGACTGGTTGCTCTACAGCGCCATCCGCAAAGAGGCCTTGCTGACCTCTCAGATCGAGGGCACCCAGGCCACGCTGGTGGACCTGTTCGACGACGAAGCCGGGCTGGCCATCAGCAACACCGACGATGTCGAAGAGGTGACCAACTACCTGCGTGCCTTCCGCTTGGTAAAGGGCCATCTGCGCGACCCCAACGGTTTGCCCATCAGCGTCCGCCTGCTGTGCGACGCGCACCGCCTGCTGCTCGATGGCGTGCGCGGCGCGGGCAAGCAGCCCGGTGAATTGCGCCGATCGCAGAACTGGATCGGCGGCACGCGCCCAGGCAATGCCGCTTTCGTGCCGCCGCCACCGGAGCAGGTGGCGCCCTTGCTCGCCGACATGGAGCGCTTCATCCATGCCGATGGCTCGGGTTTGCCGCCGCTGGTGAAGGTGGCCTTGGTGCATGCCCAGTTCGAAACCATCCACCCTTTTCTGGATGGCAACGGCCGCATCGGGCGCTTGCTGATTGCGGCCTTGCTGGAGCATTGGGGCTTGCAGCCCGAGCCGCTGATGTACCTCAGCGGCTACCTCAAGCAGCACCAGGCCGAGTACTACCGGCGACTGTCGGCCATCCGCACCGAGGGCGATTGGGAGGGCTGGCTGGCCTTCTTCTTGGAAGGCGTGGCCTGCGCGGCCGCCGAGGCTGAGCGTGGCGTGGTGGCCTTGGCGAGTTTGATCGCGGCCGATCGGCGCCGCTTGCTGGCCTCGCCCAAGGCTGGCCCGGCCAGCTACCGCTTGTTCGAGATGCTGCCCACGATGCCGCGCTTCACCATCGAACGTGCACGCCAGGCACTGGACACCACCTTTCCGACCGCCACCGCGGCGGTGAAACTGCTGGAGGACCTGGGCATCGTGGCGGAGCTCACAGGTCAGAAGTCGAAACGCAGCTACAGCTACCAGGACTACATTGCGCTGCTGGCGCTTTGACGACGCACAGGACAGGTCCAGGCCCGCGCCACGTGCGCGTTGGCAGCCCAGGATGAACCGACGCCTGGTGTATGGTGACGGCCACCCCCGGACAGCGACCCGCCCGCCCCATGTTCCTCCTGCGCCTGCTGCTGAAAAACGCCTTCCGCCATCGGCTGCGCACGCTGCTGACCCTGGTCGGCCTGGTCGTGGCCATCTCGGCCTTCGGCTTGCTGCGCACCATCGTCGATGCCTGGTACGCCGGTGTCGATGCCACCTCCAGCACGCGCCTGATCACGCGCAGCTCGATCTCGCTGACCTTCCCGCTGCCGCTCCATTACGCCGAGCGCATCAAGTCGGTCGAAGGCGTCAGCGGCATCTCCTGGGCCAACTGGTTCGGCGGCATCTACGTGACCGAGCGCAACTTCTTCGCGCAGTTCGCCGTGGACCCGCCCAGCTACCTCGCGCTCTACCCCGAGTTCCAGCTCGACGAGGCCGACAAGCAGGCTTTCTTCCGCGACCGCCAGGGCTGCGTCGTGGGCCGCAAGCTGGCCGCGAAGTTCGGCTGGAAGGTGGGCGACAGCATCGCGCTGCGCGGCACCATCTACCCGGGCACCTGGCGCTTCACCGTGCGCGGCATCTACCAGGGCAAGGACGCCAAGACCGACGAGCAGCAGATGTTCATCCACTGGCAGCGCCTGGCCGATGGCATCCGCGCGCGGGTGGCCGGGGGCACGGCCGGCAAGGCCGCGAAAGCCGATTACGTGGGGGTCTATGTGGTGCGCATCCACAACCCGGACGACGCGCCGCTGGTGTCGCAACGCATCGACGCGCTGTTCAAGAACTCCCTGGCCGAAACCCTGACCGAGACCGAAAAAGCCTTCCAGCTGGGCTTCGTCTCCATGAGCGAAACCATCTTGCTGGCCGTGCAGGCCGTGAGCTTCATCATCGTCCTGATCATCATGGCGGTGATGGCCAACACCATGACGATGACGGCGCGCGAACGCTTGGCCGAGTACGCCACGCTCAAGGCCCTGGGCTTCCCGCCGGGCTTCGTGGTCAAGCTGCTGTTCGGCGAGAGTTTGCTGATCGCGCTCATCGGCGGGGGCATCGGCATCGCCGTGACCTTCCCCATGGCGCAGGCCTTCGTGAAGGCCGCAGGCACGCTCTTCCCCATCTTCCAGGTCTCGATGCTGACGGTGGCCTTGCAGGCGCTGGCCGCGCTGGTGGTGGGCACGGTGTCGGCGGCCTGGCCGGCTTGGAAGATGTCGCGCATCGACATCGTGCAGGGCTTGCGCCATGTGGCTTGAGCGCGTTTGGCATCACCCGATGACGGGGCACCCCGCATGAGCCTGCGCACCGTGCCCCTGAGCTACATCGCGCGCAACCTCTGGGTGCGCCGCGTGACCACCGTGCTGACCGCCGGCGGCATGGCCCTGGTGGTCTATGTGTTCGCCACCGTGCTGATGATGAGCGAGGGCATCCGCGCCACGCTGGTCGCCACCGGGCAGCCCGACAACGTGATGGTGCTGCGCAAGGGCGCGGGCGCGGAGATCAACTCCGGCATCGTGCGTGAGCAGGCCGCGGTGGTGGACAGCCTGGCGCAGATCGCCACCGACGGCCAGGGCCGCAAGCTGGTCAGCCGCGAGCCGGTGGTGCTCAACACCCTGCCCAAGCGCGACAGCGGCAAGCCCAGCAACGTCACGGTGCGTGGCACCTCCGACATCGGCCTGGCGCTGCGCCCGCAGGTGCGCATCGTGCAGGGCCGCATGTTCCGCCCGGGCACCTCCGAGATCGTCACGGGCCGGGCGGTGGCACGCGGCTTTGCCGGTGCCGGCCTGGGCGAGACCATGCGCTTCGCCGGCCGCGACTGGCTGGTGGTGGGCGTGTTCGACGCCTCGCGCAGCGCGTTTGACTCCGAAGTCTGGGGCGACAGCGAGCAGATGATCCAGGCCTTCCGCCGCAGCGCGTTCTCCAGCGTGGTCTTCCGCCTGGCCGATGCCGACAGCTTCGACGCCGTCAAGGCGCAGCTGGAGTCCGACCCGCGCCTGACGCTGGAGGCCAAGCGCGAGGTGGCCTTCTACGCCGAGCAGTCCGAGGCCCTGGCCACCTTCATCCGCCTGCTCGGCCTGGCGCTGTCCATCATCTTCTCGATCGGGGCGGTGGTCGGCGCGATGATCACGATGTTCGCCTCGGTGGCCTCGCGCGTGGGCGAGATCGGCACCCTGCGCGCCCTGGGTTTCCGGCGCAGCGCGGTGCTCTCGGCCTTCCTGGGCGAGGCCTTGCTGCTGGCGCTGGTGGGCGGCATCATGGGGCTGGGCGGCGCCTCGCTGATGCAGGCCGTGAACATCTCCACCGTGAATTTCCAGACCTTTTCCGAGCTGGCCTTCCAGTTCCGCCTCACGCCGGCCATCGCGGCGCAGTCGCTGGGCTTTGCGCTCGCCATGGGCCTGGTGGGCGGCTTCATCCCGGCCTGGCGCGCGGCGCGGCTGAAGATCGTGGACTGCCTGCGCGCCGCTTGAGTGCCATCCTCGCGCCATCCTCGCGCCATCTGCGCCCCCGCAACGAAACCAGGATCTCTCCCATGCATGTGTGCACCTTCGAACACCTCGGTCAGGCCCAGAGCGGCGCCGTGAGTGGCGCCCAGATCGGTGTCCTGCGCGGCAACGAACTCGTCACCCTCGCCGACAAGCTCACGCTGCCGCACGGTGCCCAGCTCTCGGCGCACCAGCCCATGATCGACCTGATCACCCACTGGCCGGCGGTGCGCGCCCAGGTGGCGGCGCTGGCCGCGGGGGCCCCGGCCGACCTCACGCTCGACAACGTCCACCTGCTGGCGCCCATCCCGCGCCCGGGCAAGACCCTGGCCATCGGCCTGAACTACCTGGAGCATGTGCAGGAAAGCATCGTGGGCGAAAGCCGCACCGTGCCCGAGCACCAGGTCTGGTTCCCCAAGCTGGCCAATGCCATCCATGCGCCCTTCGACGACATCGTGCTGCCGCGCGTCTCGCAGATGAGCGATTACGAGGCCGAGATGGTGGCCATCATCGGCCAGCGCTGCCGCCATGTGCCGCTGGAGCGCGCCCACGAGGTGGTGTTCGGTTACGCCGTGGGCAACGACGTGTCGGTGCGCGATTTCCAGAAGCGCACCTCGCAGTGGACGCTGGGCAAGAGCTTCGACACCCACGCGCCCTTCGGCCCCTGGATCACCACTTCCGACGAGGTCGGCGACCCGCACGGGCTGGAGATGCGCTGCTGGGTCAATGGCGAGCTGCGCCAGCACAGCAACACGCGGCTGATGATGCACACCGTGTGGTCGCAGATCGCGCAGCTCACGCAGGTGATGACGCTGGAGCCCGGCGACGTCATCTTCACCGGCACCTGCAGCGGCGTGGGCGCGGCCTTCAGCCCACCGAAGTTCCTGCGCGCCGGTGACACCGTGCGCGTGGAGATCGAGCGCCTGGGCGCCATCGTGGCGCATTGCGTGGACGAGGACAGCGAGGCCTGAGCCGACGTATCATGGCCGGTTGCCCTTGCCCCTGGTGGGTGGGCCTGTTCCTTGCTCTGAGTCGCTCATGCCTCGCCCTGATTCCCCTGCTGTTCCTGCCGCTCCCGATGCCGCTGCGCCGTCCGGCGAATCCGCTCCCTACCTCGCCCAAGCCCTCCGCTCCGAGCCTCGGTCGGCTTCCCGGAGTGAGCCCCGGACCGCACCCCGAACCGCACCCCGGGCAGAGCGCACGGAAATCCAGATCCGTGGCGCCCGCACGCACAACCTGAAAAACATCGACCTGGACCTGCCGCGCAACCAGCTGGTGGTCATCACCGGCCTGTCGGGCTCGGGCAAGTCCAGCCTGGCTTTTGACACGCTTTACGCCGAAGGCCAGCGCCGCTATGTGGAAAGCCTGAGCGCCTACGCGCGCCAGTTCCTGCAGCTGATGGACAAGCCCGATGTCGATGTCATCGAGGGCCTGTCGCCGGCGATTTCCATCGAGCAAAAAGCCACCAGCCACAACCCCCGCTCGACGGTGGGCACGGTCACCGAAATCCACGACTACCTGCGCTTGCTCTTCGCCCGCGCCGGCACGCCGTTCTGCCCCGACCACGGCCAGCCGCTGCAGGCGCAAAGCGTCAGCCAGATGGTGGACGCCACCCTGGCCCTGCCCGAAGACACCAAGCTGATGGTCCTGGCGCCCGTGGTGCGCGACCGCAAGGGCGAGTTCGCCGAGCTGTTCGCCGACATGCAGGCCCAGGGCTATGTGCGCTTCCGCATCAACGGCCAGGTCACCGAAGCCATCGACCTCCAGCCCCTGGCCAAGAACGAGAAGCACGACATCGACGTCGTGGTGGACCGCCTCAAGGTGCGCGCCGACATGGCCCAGCGCCTGGCCGAATCCTTCGAGACCGCGATGCGCCTGGCCGACGACCGCGCCCTCGTGCTCGAAATGGACACGGGCAAGGAGCATCTGTTCTCGGCCAAGTTCGCTTGTCCCGTGTGCAGCTACTCGCTGTCGGAGCTGGAGCCGCGGCTGTTCTCCTTCAACTCGCCGGTGGGCGCTTGCCCGACCTGCGACGGCCTGGGCCATGTCATCGCCTTCGACCCGCAGCGCGTGGTTGCCTTCCCCTCGCTGAGCGTGGGCAGTGGCGCCGTCAAGGGCTGGGACCGCCGCAACCCCTACACCTACAGCCTGATCGAGTCGGTGGGCAAGCACTACGGCGTGGACATCGACCAGCCCTTCGAAGAGCTGCCCGCACACCTGCAGCAGGTGCTGCTCTACGGCTCGGGCGCGGACGAGATCGAGTTCACCTACGAGGCCGAAGGCGCCAACGGCAAGAAGCGCAAGGTCAAGCGCAGCCACGCCTTCGAAGGCGTCATCCCGAACTTCGAGCGCCGCTTCAAAGAGACCGATTCGGCCACCGTGCGCGAAGAACTGGCCCGCTACCAGCAGCCCAAGGCCTGCCCGGAGTGCGATGGCACCCGCCTGCGCCGCGAGGCCCGCAACGTCAAACTGCACGATGCCGTCAGTGGCGACACCAAGGCCATCTACGAGATCGGCCACGCCACGCTGGCCGAGGCCCATGCCTACTTCGCGCAACTGCACCTGGTGGGCGCCAAGGCCGAGATCGCGGCCAAGGTGGTCAACGAGATCCGCTCGCGCCTGCGCTTCCTCAACGACGTCGGCCTGAACTACCTCAGCCTGGACCGCAGCGCCGACACCCTCTCGGGCGGCGAGGCCCAGCGCATCCGCCTGGCTTCGCAGATTGGCTCCGGCCTGACGGGCGTGATGTACGTGCTCGACGAGCCCAGCATCGGCCTGCACCAGCGCGACAACGACCGCCTCATCGGCACGCTGCAGCACCTGCGCGACCTGGGCAACAGCGTGCTGGTGGTCGAGCACGACGAGGACATGATCCGCGCCGCCGACCACGTGGTGGACATGGGCCCGGGCGCCGGCGTGCACGGCGGGCGCGTGCTGGCCCAGGGCACGCCCGAAGAGGTCACGGCCTCGCCCGACAGCATCACGGGCCGCTACCTGTCGGGCGCCTTGCGCATCGAGGTGCCCACGCAGCGCCGCCCCTTCACCGACGAGACGCCGCGCCTGCGCGTGGTCAATGCGCGCGGCCACAACCTGCAGGGCGTGACGGCCGAGTTCCCCGTGGGCCTGCTCACCTGCGTGACGGGCGTGTCGGGCTCCGGCAAGTCCACCCTGGTCAACGACACGCTGTATGCGGCCGTGGCGCGCAAGCTCTACCAGGCCCACCTCGACCCCGAACCGCACGACGAGATCGAAGGCCTGGAGCTGTTCGACAAGGTCATCAACGTCGACCAGTCGCCGATCGGGCGCACGCCGCGCTCCAACCCGGCCACTTACACCGGCCTGTTCACGCCCATCCGCGAGCTGATGGCCGACGTGCCCACCGCCCGCGAGCGCGGCTACAACGCCGGGCGCTTCAGCTTCAACGTGGCCGGTGGCCGCTGCGAGGCCTGCCAGGGCGACGGCGTGCTCAAGGTGGAGATGCACTTCCTGCCCGACGTGTACGTGCCGTGCGACGTCTGCCAGGGCAAGCGCTACAACCGCGAAACGCTGGAGGTGCTCTACAAGGGCAAGAACATCCACGAGGTGCTGAACCTGACGGTGGAGGACGCGCTGGCTTTCTTCAGCGCCGTGCCCAGCATCGCGCGCAAGCTGCAAACGCTGATGGACGTCGGCCTGGGCTACATCCGCCTGGGCCAGTCGGCCACCACGCTGTCCGGCGGCGAAGCGCAGCGCGTCAAGCTGGCGCTGGAGCTCTCCAAGCGCGACACCGGCCGCACGCTCTACATCCTTGACGAGCCGACCACCGGCCTGCACTTCCACGACATCGCCTTGCTGCTCAAGGTGCTGCACCAACTGCGCGATGCGGGCAACACCATCGTCATCATCGAGCACAACCTGGACGTCATCAAAACGGCCGACTGGCTCATCGACATGGGCCCCGAAGGCGGCTCGGGCGGCGGGCGCCTGCTGCTGGCGGGCACGCCCGAGGCCCTGGCCGTGCACGCCGACAGCCACACCGGGCGCTACCTGAAGCCCCTGCTGTCGCTGGGCTGACGGCCTCGGGGCGGTCAACGGCCGTGGTGCAGCGCAGCACGGCAGGGGTGGGATGCACCCCGTTGTGCGCCACGCGGCTGTTGTGCCAAAGTGGTGCAAAGCCGTTTTGCCTCTCCCTGGATGTCGATGAGTTCACCCGAAATGGCGCAGGCCGCCCCCGACCTGGTGCCCCCCCTGGCCGTTTTGCAGCTGCTGGACGCTGCCTGGTTCCTGGCCGATGCCGATGGGCGGGCCAGCCAGGCCTGCGCCAAGGTCACGGCCTGGCTGGGCGCGGGCTTCGGCGCGGGGCACTGGCAAGACCTGGTGCACCCAGACGACCGCGCTCTCGCGGAGGGGCAGCCCGTGGGTGAACGTGGTGCCGACCGCCGCTGGCGCATGGCCGATGGCAGCTGGCGCTGGTTCGCGCACCGCAGCCAGCCCATGGGCGCGCAGACCTTGCACGTGCTGCAGGACATCGACGCGCGCAAGCGCCAAGAGATCGCGCACAGCGATGCCGCCGGGCTGCTCGACAGCCTGCGCCTGCACCTGCCCGGCGTGTTCTACAAGCTCGACGCCGACGAGCAGGGCGTGCCCCACGTCACCTTCGTGAGCGAGGCCGTGCGCGAGCTGCTGGAGTACGAGCCCGAAGAGGTCGAGGCCGACTTCCGCCGCATCTTCGACCGCGTCCACCCTGACGACCGTGAGCGCTTCCAGGCCATCGTCGCCAACGCCTTGCGCACCAACGCCGACACCACCTTCGAGTACCGCGTGGTCTTGCCCCGCAAGGGCGTGCGCCATGTCGCGGGCCGCGCCTGCTCGGCGCTGCAGTCCACCGGCCGGCACGCGCGCTTCGGCTACCAGCACGACATCACCGAGCAAAAGCTCTACCAGGAGGCCCTGGTGCAGGCGCGTGCGGCCGAGCAGGCCAGCGCGGTCAAGTCCGAGTTTCTCTCCCGCATGAGCCACGAGCTGCGCACGCCGCTCAACGCCATCCTCGGCTTCGCGCAGCTGCTCAAGATGAGCACCGCCGAGCCCCTGGGCGCCGAGCAGTGGGAGCGCGTCGATGTGCTGGAGCGTGCCGGGCGCCACCTGCTGGCCCTGGTCAACGACGTGCTCGACCTCTCCCGCATCGAGGCTGGCCACATGGCCTTGCACATGGGGGCCATGGGCGTGCGCGGCGTGTTCGACGAGGTGCACAGCCTGGTGGTGTCCACGGCGCACGCGCACGGGGTGTCGCTGCACCGACCGCTCCTGCCCGAGCAGCCCCAAGGGCCGCTGGCCGTGCGCGCCGACATGCTGCGCTTGCAGCAAGTGCTGGTCAACCTGATGACCAACGCCATCAAGTACAACCGGCCGGGCGGCGATGTCTGGCTGGCCGCGTCGCTGGTGGGCAGCGAGGTCTGCCTGACGGTGCGCGACAACGGCCAGGGCATGACGCCCGAGCAGCAGGCGCACCTCTTCGAGCCCTTCAACCGCCTGGGCGCCGAAGGCAGCGACATCGACGGCTCGGGCATCGGCATGGTCATCGTGCAGCGCCTCGTGCAATGGATGGGCGGCCGCCTGAGCCTGCGCAGCGCCCCCGGCGAGGGCACCGAGGTGTCGGTGTTTCTGCCGCGTGCCGAGTCTCAGGAGGTGGCTGCACCGTTGGCTGCTTTGCCCTTGCGTGGCGATCAGGCCATGCAGCGCCCCGTGGACATCCTCTGCGTGGAAGACAACGAGGTCAACATCGCCCTGTTGACGAGCATCCTGGAGTTGCGCCCGGCCTGCGCCTTGCGGGTGGCCCGCTCCGGTGCGGAGGCTTTGCAGCACGTGGCCCAACGACGGCCTGACCTCATGCTCATCGACATGCAGTTGGGTGACATGTCCGGCCTCGATCTGGCCAGCAGCCTTGACCGCGACGCCTGCACCGCCGGCATCCCACGCATCGCCTTGTCGGCCGACGCCATGCCCGGGACGATCCGCGAAGCCCAGGCCCGGGGCTTCCAGGCCTATGTCACCAAGCCGGTGGACGTGCGTCCCTTCCTCGCCACCCTGGACCAGGCCATCGATCAGCTGGCTTGAGGTTCATGCTGGCCCTGAGCCGGATTCAAACCCGCATGAAGCCGAGGTCGTGCGTGCTGCTGCTGAACTGGCCCAGGTTGGGCAACAGGGTCGCCAGGTCGCCAGGGCTCACGCCCATCCACTTGCCCAGCGTGTAGGCGTACTGGTCCACCGAGGTGGTCGGGATCAGCACGCCGTTCTGGATCTGGTCGGGGCTGCTGAAATTGCCGGCGGTGTCGGCCGAGCTGTACTGCGGGAAGGTGCCATAGACCTCGGTGCCATGGACCGCACCACCCATGACGATGTGGTGCGAGCCCCAGCCGTGGTCGGTGCCATCGCCATTGCTGGTGAAGCTGCGGCCGAACTCCGATGCTGTGAAGGTGGTCACCTGGCTGCGCATGTCGCCGCCCGGCATGCTGGCCAGCACGGTGTCGAAGTAGTTCAGGGCGTGGTCCAGCGAAGCCATGCGGTCGGCCTGTTCGCTGATCTGCTTGTCATGGGTGTCGAAGCCGCCCATGTTGACCATGAACAACTGGCGCGTGATGCCGAGGCTGGCCGTGCGGTTGGTGTCGATGAGTCGCGCGATCATCTGCAACTGCAAGGCCACGCCGTTGAGCTTTTGCGTGCCGTCCACCGGGCTGGTGTAGTGGAGCAGGGGGTCGGTGTACGGGTTCGTGACGCCAGCGCTGCTCCACGGGCTGCTGCCCAGTGGCGCCAAGGCGTTGCCCAGCAGGGTGCTGGCGGTCAGCGCGCGCTGCACCAGTTTCTGCTGATCCAGCACGAACAGGCTGGTGCGGTCGTTGGGGGTGCTGCCTCCGGGGGGGATGGTGCCCATCACCGAGGCCACTGCAGTCTGCAGGCCCGCGTTGCCATAGATGCGTCCGCCGCTGCCCAGGCTCTGGATGCCGGTGCTGCTGCTCTGGTAGGGCAGCACCGAGCGTCCTGCCAGCCACACGGAGGTCTGGGCGGGCGTCATGCAGGTGAACATGCGCTGGACGATGGCGGCATCGGTGGCACTGCGGCCGCCGCCATTGCCCGACATCAGCAGGTCCCCCATCAGGCCGCCCCAGCCTTCGCTGGCACCCTCCGGCTGGAACGACTGCCAGGTGGATTGCTGGTCGTTGTGCGAGAACAGCTTGGCTGGTTTGCTCGCGGTGGCGCTGGCGTAGTCCAGCTTGCTGGTCGGGCGCGTCAGTGGGCCCACATTGGCCAGCACGCAGGCGCGTCCGGCATTGTGGATCTGTTGCAGCTTGCTCAGCGCCGGGTGCAGCGCGAAGGTGCGACCCGCATGGACGCTGCGCCCCGCGTGGTTGATGGGCAGCACACCACCCAGGCGCTCTGGCGTGGCGCCGGATGCGCTGCTCACTGGCGCCACACCGGGTTCCATCAGCGCGATCGAGGTGCTGCCATCTGTGGGGCGCCGGTGGTGGAGGTAGTGCCCCCAGGATGTGCTGTCCGTGGCCAGCACCATGTTGAAAGCGTCGTTGCCGCCGTTGAAGAAGAGGCACACCAGGGCCTTGTAGCCGCCGCCTGCACTCTGGGCAGACGCCTGCGTCAGCGTGCCCATGTTCAAGCCAAAAGGCAGCGCAGCGCCCATGGCAGACATGGAGGCCGCGCGTTGGAGGAAGCGGCGCCGGTCAGGGTGGTGGGGGTGACTCACGTCTTGCTCCTGGCTCATTGCTGGACCATGAAGTCCGGTGACACGGCCACCAGCAGCACCGCGGCTTGCACCCGCTGGCGCTTGTTGGCATCGGTGGTTTTGGGCATGCCGTCGATGGCTGTGATGGCGGTGGTGCGTGCGGTGCCGCTCAGCGGGCGGCCCAGCATCAGCGTGGCAATGGCATCGATCAGGTCGGATGGCGTGACCGCCTTGCCCAGCCAGGGGCTGAAATCGAACTGCACATCGTTGCGACGCATGGTACTGCTCCACTCTCCCCAGCCGCTCTCCAGGATGTTGCTCACGAAGTTGGCGTAGCCCAGTGCTGCGGTTTCGGTGGCGATCTGGGCTTCGGGTGCGACCAGGCCTTCCGCCGCGATGGCGCTTTGCGGTGGCCGGTAGCCAGGGCGAAAGAAGTTGAACACCGAGGGCGAGCGCATCGGTGTCTGACCGAGAGAGCTGGCCGCATCGCTCGTGTCGATCGCAGCATAGAAGACCGAGCCGCTGCTCAGGTAGCGGTCGCTGGTGTGGGGCAGGGCGCGCAGCAGGTGTGCCAGGCGCAACACGGGTTCGCGCAGCTTGCCGTAGCTGTACAGGGTGGCCGCAGCAGGGCGACGTGCCTCATCGTGCAGCAGGATGGCCTTGACCACTGCGCGCAGGTTCCCGTTGCTCTGGCGGAAGGTGCGGGTTACGTCCGCCACATAAGCATTGCTGGGGTTGCTCGTCACCAGGCGCTGGATGAGTTGACGGCTGAGGAACGGCGCGGTGTTGGGGTGGTTGGCCAGGGTGTCCAGGGCCACACGAAGGCTGGCCTGGGGGTTGGCGGTGCTCTGGGTGGCCACGGTCACCCCCAAGAACTGTTTCACGCCGGCTTCATGAGCCTCCGCATAGCCTTGCATCGGGCTGATGTCCTGGGTGTTCGGATCGGAACACTCGTTCCAACGCCAGAAACACTTCCACCAAGGCTGCCCCGACTTGGAGGCTGGCCACATCCAGCTGAAACCGGTGAACACCCGTGCCAGCCCCTTGATGTCGTTGGCGTTGTAGCTCTCAACCGGCTTGCCGTTGATCAACTTGGGCTGGGCGCTGTCGTCGAGGTCGTACAGGCCGATCGAGAACAACTGCATGACCTCGCGCGCAAAGTTTTCGTCCGGCACGCGACCGCTGCCATCTGCCTTCACATTGGCCATGTGCGAAAGGTATTGCCCCATCGCTGGGTGCATCGCCACGCCTTCGAGCAAGTCACGGTAGTTGCCACTGGACTGCTGCGTCAGCATGTCCATGTAGCTGGCCACGGTGCGACCATTGCCAACGTTGTTGATGGAGATGACGAAGATCTCTGAGAGCGCGAAGGCCACCCTGTGCCGCAACTGGGCCTGTTCGTCTCGCAGGACGTGTGTCCACCAAGAGTAGATGATGTCATCAGGGCTGGGTCCAGCGGAGCGCGCCTTGGCTGCCGCAGACGCCTCGACCGTCTGCACATGGGTCAGCGCGGGCTGGGCATCGAACTGCTCGTCGATCCATGGGCCATAGCCGACTTCTCTGAGCCGTGCAACCTGGGTGGGTGTGGGCCCGAAACTCGCCTGCTGCAGAAAGCGGTGAGCCTCGCTGTCGCTGGCGGGCTTGGCCGCGGCCTGCTCACGGGGGGAGGTGTTGCTGGGCGAGTCCCCGCCGCCGCAGGCGCCCAGGCCCAGCATGACGGCCATCCCGGCCACCATGGCGGCGCGCTTCCCCCAGGCCAGGCTGGCGAGGGTGGTGCGGTGCAGCAAGGGCGTGACGCGGGCGAGCAACAACATGGCGGAGCGGTTCGGCATGGCGGCCGTGACCGAGGGCAGATCGGAATGGTTGCCAATCTGCCACGCTCCCCGGTGAACGTCCTGCAGCCGGATGCCTCAGGTGTAAGAGCCTGAAACGGCTGCGCCAGAAAGGGGCGGCACGTGCGACATCCGTCACGCCCTGCCTCCGGTCAAACCAGAGGGGTGGGCTCAGAGCAGCGGTGCCAATGCACGCTCGGCATCGCTGCGGTTGTGACCGGTGCGCTGCGCCCAGTCGTCAACCTGGTCCGAACCGATCTTGCCCACGTTGAAGTAGGCGGCCTCCGGGTGCGCCAGGTAGAAGCCGCTGACGCTGGCCGCCGGCATCATGGCCAGGCTCTCGGTCAGGTGCATGTGGACCTCGTGGGCGTCCAGCACCTTGAACATGTCGCGCTTGACCGTGTGGTCCGGGCAGGCCGGGTAGCCCGGTGCCGGGCGGATGCCGCGGTACTGCTCCTTGATGAGCTGGGTGTTGTCCAGCACCTCGGCGTTGGCGTAGCCCCAGAACTCCTTGCGCACGCGTTCGTGCATGCGCTCGGCGAAGGCCTCGGCCAGGCGGTCGGCCAGGGCCTTGAGCATGATGGCGGAGTAGTCGTCATGGTGGGCCATGAACTCGGCTTCCTTCTTCTCGATGTTCAGGCCCGCGGTGACGGCGAACATGCCGATGTAGTCGGCCTTGCCGCCGGCCTCCGGGTGCGGTGCCACGAAGTCGGCCAGCGAGCGGTTGGGGCGCTTCACCCCGTCCACCACCGGGCGCTCGCTCTGCATGCGCAGCGGGTGCCAGCGCATCAGCTCGGTCGTGCGGGTCTCGTCGGCGTACAGCGCGATGGCATCGTCGTCCACCGTGTTGGCCGGGTACAGGCCGATCACGCCATGCGCCGTCAACCAGCGGCCCTCGACGATCTTCTTGAGCATGGCCTGGGCATCGGCGAACACGCGCTGGGCTTCTTCACCCACCACCGCATCGCTGAGGATGGCGGGGTAGGGGCCGTGCAGATCCCAGGTCTGGAAGAAGGGCGACCAGTCGATGTAGGGGGCCAGCTCGCCCAGGTCGTAGTTCTTGAACACGCGCCGGCCGATGAACTTCGGTGCCTCGGGCGTGTGGGCCGCGAAGTCCACCAGCGCCTTGTTGGTGCGGGCCTCGGCCAGCGACACCATCGGCGTGGCTTTCTTGTTGGCGTGCTGCTCGCGCACCTTGGCGTAGTCGGCGTTGAGCTCGGCGATGTAGGCCACCTGGCGCTCGTCGCTCAGCAGCTCGGAGCACACCCCCACCGCGCGCGAGGCATCGGGCACATAGACCACCGGGCCGCTGTAGTTCGGCGCGATCTTCACGGCGGTGTGCACGCGCGAGCAGGTGGCGCCACCGATGAGCAGTGGCGTCTGGCGTTCGCGGAAGTAGGCGTCGCGCTCCATTTCGGCGGCGACGTACTGCATCTCTTCCAGCGAGGGCGTGATCAAGCCTGACAGGCCGATGATGTCCGCGCCGACTTCCTTGGCCTTGTCGAGGATGTCCTTACACGGGACCATCACGCCCATGTTGACCACCTCGAAGTTGTTGCACTGCAAAACCACGGTGACGATGTTCTTGCCGATGTCGTGCACATCGCCCTTGACGGTGGCGATCACGATCTTGCCCTTGGCCTTGGCGTCGCCGCCGCCTTCGATCAGCAGTTTTTTTTCTTCTTCGATGTAGGGCAGCAGGTGGGCCACGGCCTGCTTCATCACGCGGGCGGACTTCACCACTTGCGGCAGGAACATCTTGCCCGCACCGAACAGGTCACCCACGGTGTTCATGCCAGCCATCAGCGGGCCTTCGATCACGTGCAGGGGGCGTCCGCCGTCTGCCTTGATCTCTTGATAGCACTCTTCGGTGTCGGCCGTGATGAACTCGGTGATGCCGTGCACCAGGGCGTGGCTCAGGCGTTGCGCCACCGACACCGGTGCCTCTGGCGTGCCGCGCCAGGCCAGCTTGGCCGTGTCGTCCTTGGCGGCACCTTTGACCTGCTCGGCGATGGCCAGCAAGCGCTCGGTCGGCGTCAGCGTGGTGTCTTCGCCATCCTTGAAGACGGGTTGGCGGTTGAGCACGATGTCTTCGACCAGCTCGCGCAGGTTCGCGTCCAGGTCGTCATAGACACCGACCATGCCGGCGTTGACGATGCCCATGTCCATGCCCGCCTGGATGGCGTGGTACAGGAACACGGTGTGGATGGCCTCGCGCACAGGCTCGTTGCCGCGGAAGCTGAAAGACACGTTCGAGACACCGCCCGACACCTTGGCGCCTGGCAGGTTCTGCTTGATCCAGCGCGTGGCCTCGATGAAGTCCACGGCGTAGTTGTCGTGCTCCTCGATGCCGGTGGCGATGGCGAAGATGTTCGGGTCGAAGACGATGTCCTCGGGCGGGAAGCCGACCTCATCGACCAGGATGCGGTAGGCGCGCTCGCAGATCTCTTTCTTGCGCGCGAAGGTGTCCGCCTGGCCTTGCTCGTCGAAGGCCATGACCACGGCCGCCGCGCCATAGCGCTTGACCAGCTTGGCCTGATGGACGAAGTTCTCGACGCCTTCCTTCAGAGAGATCGAGTTGACGATGCCCTTGCCCTGCACGCACTTCAGGCCCGCCTCGATCACCTCCCATTTGGACGAGTCGATCATGATGGGCACGCGCGCGATTTCCGGCTCACCCGCGATCAGGTTCAGGAAGCGCACCATGGCGGCCTTGCTGTCCAGCATGGCCTCGTCCATGTTGATGTCGATGACCTGGGCGCCGTTTTCCACCTGCTGGCGGGCCACGGACAACGCGTCCTCGAAACGCCCCTCCAGGATCATCCGCGCGAAGGCCTTCGAGCCCGTCACGTTGGTGCGTTCACCGACGTTGACGAACAGCGAGCCTTGCCCGATGAGCACGGGCTCCAGCCCCGACAAGCGCATGGGCGGCGGGGCGGCGTCAGGCGTGCCGGTGGACAGGGGGGCGGTGGAGGCGGCAGGTGCGGGAGGGGTCATCCCGCCATTTTAAGTGGCATGCCACCGACCGACGCAGAAGCGTTCAGGTCGGCGTCCTGCTTTTGTCAGGCCTTGAGCAGCGCGTAGAGCTCGTCCTTGAGGGCCACGCGGCGCAGCTTCTTGGATTCGAAGTCCGCGGCGGAGCTGTGCTCGATGCCTGTTTCCAGGCGCACGATGGCCTTGTCGAGGTCTTCGTATTCGCGCTCCAGACGGGCGAAGTGCGCATCGCTGGTCTTCAAGGTGTGGATCTTGTCCTTGAGTTCGGGGAAATCTTTGGCCAGGGGGTGGTGGTCGAGGGTCATGGGGCGCCTTGCGTGTCGCTCTGGGTGGTTCAGGCCTTCATGTTCGCGCGGACGCGGCTGGCCAGACTTGCGTCACATCAAGGATGCGGGTGCTGCCCCAGGAAGAAGCCCTCGATGTCGAAGCTGCTGCTGTGGCCAATTTGTTCGCGGTGCTGGGTGAGCCATTGGCTGGCCGCCCGGTGGCCCAGTTGGTGCAGCGTCTGCAGGAAGGCCCAGTCGGTGTTGAATTTGCTGGAGGCGTTGAACTCGGCCATGCCCGCGTCGTCGGCGACCATGTGCATGTGCAGGTTCTTGTAGCGGCCGGGGTCGAGCTTGTCTTCCTTGAGCAGGCGCTTGACGAAAGCAATGGCGCGCATCTCGCCGATCAGGCTGGCGTTGAAGGTGATTTCGCTGAGCCGGTCGATGATGTCGATGCTGCGCGTCGGGTTGTCCTCGCGCTGCAGGGGGTTGAGGCGCACCAGCAGCAGGTCGCTGTTGGGCGTGTTGTAGATCAGCGGGAACAGCGCCGGGTTGCCGGTGTAGCCGCCGTCCCAGAAGTGCTCGCCGTCGATCTCCACCGCCTGGAAGGCGAAAGGCAGGCAGGCCGATGCCAGCAGCGCGTCCAGGCTGAGCTGCTCGGCGCTGAACACGCGCGCCTGGCCGGTGCGCACCGAGGTGGCCGTCACGAACAGCGGGATCCCACAGTGCGCGCAGCCGGTGTGCAGGGCTTCGACGTCCACGTGCCGCACCAGGATGTCGCGCAGCGGGTTGAGGTTCAGCGGGTTGAACTCGTAGGGGCTGAAGGCCCGCGTGAACATGTTCAGCCACTGATAGGCCGGGAACTGGTCGAAATTGAACTGGCTCTTGAGCTGGCCGTCGGCTTGCAGCGTCATGGGCGACACCAGGGGGCCATGCTGGCTGACGTCTTGCCAGAAGCCGTGCAGCGCCTTTTGGGCGTGCTTGCGGGCCCGTCGGATGGCTTCGCCTGCGGTGCCTTCCGGTGCACCCACCGATGTGCCTGTTGTGGCCTGCTTCGAGGCGCCGCCTTGGAAGCCCGTCACGTACCCCGACAGCGCCACCGCCCCGTTCAGCGCTCCCGCGCTGGTGCCCGAGATGGCGCCGATGTCCAGGCCGTCCTCGTCCAGCAGCCGGTCCAGCACGCCCCAGGTGAACGCCCCGTGCGAGCCCCCACCCTGCAGGGCCAGGTTGACGCGGGGCCGGGGTGCGGCAGCGGTGGTGGCGTGGGTGCGGGCGGTGCTCATCGGATCAGTCTAAAGCAGCGCATGTGCCGGCGCGTGACAACAGACACCCCCTCAAGAGGGATAAAAAAATCACTGCCAGGTACTGTACAGATATCCAGTCTTTGCCATAATGCAGCCAACACAGCCCGGCAGGCAAACAGGCGAACAGCCGTTTGTGACTGCACCCCGAACCCACAGGCCCAGTGCCGGAGACCCCATGGAAGCCACTGCGAAGTCCAACCTCAACACCGAAAAAGCCAAGGCCCTGCAGGCCGCGTTGGCCCAGATTGAAAAGCAGTTCGGCAAGGGCTCCATCATGCGCCTGGGTGAGGGCGAAGTGATCGAAGACATCCAGGTCGTCTCCACCGGCTCCCTGGGCTTGGACATCGCGTTGGGCGTCGGCGGCCTGCCCCGCGGTCGCGTCATCGAAATCTACGGCCCGGAGTCGTCCGGCAAGACCACGCTGACCCTGCAAGTCGTCTCTGAAATGCAGAAGCTGGGCGGTGTTTGCGCCTTCATCGACGCCGAACACGCCCTGGACGCCCAGTACGCCCAGAAGCTGGGCGTCAACCTGCAAGACCTGCTGATCTCCCAGCCCGACACCGGCGAGCAGGCCCTGGAAATCGTCGACGCCCTGGTGCGTTCCGGCTCGGTGGACCTGATCGTCGTGGACTCCGTGGCCGCGCTGACGCCCAAGGCCGAACTCGAAGGTGAAATGGGCGACGCGCTGCCCGGCCTGCAGGCCCGCCTGATGAGCCAGGCCTTGCGCAAGCTGACGGCCAACATCAAGAAGACGAACTGCACCGTCATCTTCATCAACCAGATCCGCATGAAGATCGGCGTGATGTTCGGCAGCCCCGAAACCACCACCGGTGGCAACGCGCTGAAGTTCTACGCGTCTGTGCGCCTGGACATCCGCCGCACCGGTTCCATCAAGCGCGGCGAAGAGATCGTGGGCAACGAAACCAAGGTCAAGGTCGTCAAGAACAAGGTGGCGCCCCCCTTCAAGACCGCTGAATTCGACATCCTGTACGGCGAGGGCATCAGCCGCGAAGGCGAGGTCATCGACCTGGGTGTCACCGCCAAGGTGGTGGACAAGTCGGGCGCCTGGTACGCCTACAGCGGTGAAAAAATCGGCCAAGGCAAGGACAACGCCCGCGAGTTCCTGCGCGAAAACAGCGACCTGGCCCGCGAAATCGAGAACAAGATCCGCGAATCCCTGGGCATCTCCCTGCGCCCGGTGGGTGCGGATGCGTCCTCGGCCGAGTGATGGGCTGAGGTGCTTGGGCGCACGGTGAGGGGCTCCCCATGAAGCTGTCGCTCAAAGTGTCGCTCAAGGGGCGCGCCCTGAAATACCTCGCCGCCCGCGAGCACTCCCGTCTGGAGCTCCAGCGCAAGCTGGCGCCCCATGCCGAATCGCCCGAGCAGGTGGATGCTGCACTGGACGAGCTGGAAGCCCGAGGCCTCCTGTCGGCGGAGCGCTTCGCAGAGTCCATGGTCCATCGCAAAGCGGCCCGCTTTGGCGCAGCGCGCATCCAGGCCGAGTTGACGCAGCACCGCCTGCCGTCAGACATTGCCCAGGCCGTGGTCCGCACCTTGCGCGACACAGAATTGGCTCGCGCCCACGCCCTGTGGGTCCGGCGCTACGGCGAAGTCGCCCAGGCGCCCCAAGACCGTGCCAAGCAGGTGCGCTTCTTGACAGCCCGTGGTTTTTCCTCCGACGTGGTGCGCCGAGTCACGCGCGGTGAAGGGGGTGAGGCCTGCGAGGGTGCGGAATTGGACGTCGGCCCTGAGCGCGGTGGCGGTGATGGCGAGCCCTGAATTGGCCCTCTTCCCCCCAGCATCTCACCCCTTCAGACGCCATCCTCGGCTGATGACGCATGCGACGCCATGCAGCCCTGCGGAAAACCACATTCACTCCCAGGGGTGGCAGTGCTATGCTGACCGCTGCGACGCAGGCCGGCCAACCCGGAAGGCGTTGCGCTCGCCCCCGCCCGATCGGCCTGGGCGGGTTTTGTCACGTTCGACACGAACGCATCACCACATTGCGAGATCCCCATGAAGATTCATGAGTACCAAGGCAAAGAGATCCTGAGCCGATTTGGCGTGCCGGTCCCAAGAGGCATCCCGGCGTTTTCCGTTGACGAAGCCGTGGCTGCCGCCGAAAAGCTCGGCGGCCCCGTCTGGGTGGTCAAGGCCCAGATCCATGCCGGTGGTCGCGGCAAGGGCGGTGGTGTGAAGGTGGCCAAGTCCATCGACGACGTGCGCCGCCTGGCCAATGACATCCTTGGCATGCAGCTCAAGACCCACCAGACCGGCCCCGAGGGCCAGAAGGTCAACCGCCTGTACATCGAAGACGGCGCTGACATCCAAAAGGAATACTACGTGTCGGTGGTCACCGACCGCGGCACCCAGAAGATCGCCTTCATCGCTTCCAGCGAAGGCGGCATGGACATCGAAGAAGTCGCCCACAGCACGCCCGAGAAGATCATCACGGTCTTCATCGACCCGCTGGCCGGCCTGACCGACGCGCAAGCCCAGCAGATCGCCGACGGCATTGGCATGCCGGCCGACTCGCAAGCCCAGGCCAAGGACATCTTCAAGAAGCTGTACCAGTGCTACATGGACACCGACGCGTCGCTGGTTGAAATCAACCCGCTGAACCGCGACGGCAAGGGCAACGTCATCGCCCTCGACGCCAAGTTCAACTTCGATGCCAACGCGCTGTTCCGCCACCCCGAAATCGTGGCTTACCGCGACCTGGACGAGGAAGACCCGGCCGAAGTGGAAGCCTCCAAGTTCGACCTGGCCTACATCCAGCTCGACGGCAACATCGGCTGCCTGGTGAACGGCGCCGGTCTGGCCATGGCCACCATGGACACCATCAAGCTGTTCGGCGGCGAGCCGGCCAACTTCCTGGACGTGGGTGGCGGCGCCACCGCCGAGAAGGTCACCGAGGCCTTCAAGATCATGCTCAAGAACCCTGACGTCAAGGGCATCCTGGTCAACATCTTCGGCGGCATCATGAAGTGCGACACCATCGCCGATGGCGTCATCACCGCCTGCAAGGCCGTGAACCTGAACGTGCCGCTGGTGGTCCGCATGAAGGGCACCAACGAAGACCTGGGCAAGAAGATGCTGGCTGACTCTGGTCTGCCCATCATCAGCGTGGACACGATGGCCGAAGCGGCCACCAAAATCGTCGCCGCCGTCAAGTAACGCCCCAGGAAAGAACCATCATGAGCATCCTCATCAACAAGGACACCAAGGTCATCACCCAGGGCATCACGGGCAAGACCGGGCAGTTCCACACCCTCGGCTGCCAGGCCTATGCCAATGGCAAGAACGCCTTCGTGGCGGGCGTGAACCCCAAGAAGGCCGGCGAGAAGTTCTCCGACATCCCCATCTACGCTTCCGTCAAGGAAGCCTCGCAGCAAACCGGCGCCACCGTGTCGGTGATCTACGTGCCGCCCGCCGGTGCCGCTGACGCCATCTGGGAAGCCGTCGAGGCCGACCTGGACCTGGTCATCGCCATCACCGAAGGCATCCCTGTGCGCGACATGCTGATGGTGCGCAACAAGATGAAGGCCAAGGAAGCGGCTGGCGGCAAGAAAACCCTGCTGCTGGGCCCCAACTGCCCCGGCCTGATCACGCCCGAGGAAATCAAGATCGGCATCATGCCCGGCCACATCCACCGCAAGGGCCGCATCGGTGTGGTCTCGCGCTCCGGCACGCTGACCTATGAAGCCGTGGCGCAGTTGACCGAACTCGGCCTGGGTCAGTCCAGCGCCGTGGGCATCGGTGGTGACCCCATCAACGGCCTCAAGCACATCGACGTGATGCGCGCCTTCAACGACGACCCCGACACCGACGCCGTCATCATGATCGGCGAGATCGGCGGCCCGGACGAAGCCGAAGCCGCTCAATGGTGCAAGGACCACATGAAGAAGCCCATCGTCGGTTTCATCGCCGGTGTCACCGCCCCTCCGGGCAAGCGCATGGGCCACGCCGGTGCGCTGATCTCCGGTGGCGCCGACACGGCGGATGCCAAGCTGGCCGTCATGGAAGAGTGCGGCTTCAAGGTCACGCGCAACCCGTCGGAAATGGGTCGCATCCTGAAGTCGCTGATCTGACCGCTCTGACTTGATTCGGCCTGAATCAGCCTGATTCTGGTCGGATGCTAGGGGCCGGCGCATCGCCCTTCTGGGGGTGGTTCGCCGGCCCGGTTTTTTGTCTGAGCGCCATCCTCAGCCCCTACACTCAAGATCTGATTCTTTCATCGCACATGGACGCCTTCCTCACCCCCGAGTTCTGGCTTGCAGTTGGCCAGATCATCATGATCGACATCCTGCTGGGCGGCGACAACGCCATCGTCATCGCGCTGGCCTGTCGCAATCTGCCGCCTGAGCTCCGTCGCAAAGGCATCCTGTGGGGCACCGCGGGCGCCATCCTGTTGCGCGTCGTGCTGATTTTCTTCGCCATGTCCCTGCTGGCACTGCCCTACCTGAAGTTGGTGGGCGCGGCCTTGCTGCTGTGGATCGGCGTCAAGCTCCTGGTGCCCGAGGACGAGGACCACGGCAACCTGCAGGCCAGCGACCGCCTGATGGGCGCCATCAAGACCATCATCGTGGCCGACTTCGTGATGAGCGTGGACAACGTCATCGGCATCGCCGGTGCAGCCCAAAGCGCCGGACACGAAGGACACCAGATGCCGCTGGTGATTTTCGGTTTGCTGGTGAGCATCCCCATCATCGTGTGGGGCAGTGGCCTCGTTTTGCGCTTGATGGACCGTTTCCCCATGATCGTCACAGCCGGCGGCATGTTGCTGGGCTGGATCGCTGGCACCCTGGCGGTGACCGATCCGGCCATCCAGGGCTACCTGCCGCAAGGTGACGCCGTGCGCTATGCAGCGGGTGGGCTGTGTGCTCTGCTGGTGCTGGCCGTGGGCAAGGCGCTGGCCGCTCGGGTTGAGCCCAGCGCTTCCTGAGCGTCACGTTCGGGATGCCCATGCCGCTGTGGTATCTGCTGTTGGTGCTGCCGCTGGTGATCTGGCTGATCTGGCGCAGCCCTTGGGGGCGCCGTGCAGCATCGCGGGCCCGGCGCCACAGTCAACAGGCAGCCACCGACTGGGCTGATTTCACCGACACCGCGCCGGTGGCCGAGGACGCTCAGCAGGCCCGTCGTGAGCGCAGGCAGGCCGAGCGCGACGGGTTTGTGGATTCTTCGCTGGCTCACCGCGAGGCGTCTCGCCAGGAAATCGCGCCCGGCGTGTTCGGCGACAGCGTGGCCAGCAGCGTCCGAGACAGCGCCCATGACAGCACCGATGACAGCACCCTGAGCGGCGCCCGCAGCTCCTCGCCCGCCCTGGACAGCTGGTTCGATGACCTGGACGACGGCCATGCGCAAGAGGGCAGGCACTCGCAGCCCATGCCGCTGACGCCGCCGCAGCGCATCCAGCGCATCCAGCGCGTCCTGCAAGCGCAGGGCGATGCGCCGGTGGACCAGGCCTGGGAGACCCTGCGCGGCTACATCCCGGATGCCAGCCACCGCGAGGCGACCCTGCAGACCTGCGAGCGCATCGCGGCGGCCTTCGAGGCCGATGCCCGCTTCGAAGCGGCCCGCGACGTCTATGAGCACATGGCCGACATCGACCCCGATTGGCCCGAGGTGCGCCATCGCCTGATGCGTGTCCGTGGCCTGGCCCAGGTGGCCACGGTGAGTTCCTGGGGCTCCGTGCCGCCGCGGCCGGTGCCCACCCTGTCACAGCCGGGCCTGGGCCGCTACCTCATCGACAAGCCCTTGGGCCAGGGCGCCATGGGCGCGGTCTATCAGGGGCACGATCCAGCCACGGGTCGGCGCGTGGCCATCAAGACCATGGCCTTGTCCCGCGAATTCAGCGGCGACGACCTGGTGGACGCCCGCAACCGCTTCCTGCGCGAGGCCGAGATGGCCGGTCGACTGCAGCACCCCGACATCGTCGGCATCCTGGACGCGGGCGAGGTCGATGGGCTGGCCTACATCGCCATGGAGCTGGTCGAGGGCGTGGACCTCGCACGCCATGCCCAGGCCAGCCAGTTGCTCAGCGTGCCGCAGGTGCTGCGCATCACCGCGCGGGTGGCCGAGGCGTTGGCCTACGCACACACCCGTGGCGTCACCCACCGCGACGTCAAGCCGGCCAACATCATGGTCGATCTGGCCCACGACGTGGTCAAGGTGATGGATTTCGGCGTGGCCCGCGTGGCCGACGCCACCCGCACGCGCACGGGCGTGGTGCTGGGCACGCCCACCTTCATGTCGCCCGAGCAGTTGTCCGGGCAGCCCACCGACGGCCGCAGCGATGTGTACTCGCTGGGCGTCACGCTGTTCCAGTTGCTCACAGGTGCGCTGCCCTACCGCAACGATTCCATGGCGGCGCTCATGCGTGCCATCGGGCGGGAGCCACCCACGCCCTTGCTCAGCCTTCGCCCCGAGCTGCCGCCCGCATTGGGTGACATCGTGGCGCTGGCGCTGCAAAAACACCCCGCCACGCGTTATGCCAGCGGCCAGCAAATGGCCGATGATCTGCGGGCGGTGCTGCGCAGCTTGCCCGATTCGCCTCCGCCGCAGGTGCCGAGGCCGGGCGGTGGCCTCGACATCGACCTCGGTTGACGGCCTCCGCGCAACGCCCTGACGACATCCCCGATCCCCGCATCGACCCAACACAGCGACAATTTGGCCATGGAGTTCGAGTTCTACAGTCAGACAGACACCGGGCGGGTGCGCACCAACAACGAGGACAGCATCGCCCTCGAGGAGCCCTGCGCCCTGGCCGTTCTGGCCGATGGCATGGGGGGCTACGCCGCGGGCGAGGTGGCCAGCGGCATGGCCTGCGAGTTCATCCGGGCCGAGCTCGGCCGCTGGTTGAGTGAAGCGGCGGCCAACGCCAGCGACACGGACGTCAAGCGCGCCATGGACATCTGCGTGGACAACGCCAACCGCGCCATCTTCAGCGCCGCCAACTCCAACCCGACCTACGCCGGCATGGGCACGACCCTGGTGATGGGCGTGTTCCGCTCCGGGCGCCTGCTGATGGGGCACATCGGCGACTCGCGCGGCTACCGCTGGCGCGCAGGCCAACTCCAGCAGATCACCAAAGACCATTCGTTACTGCAAGAGCAGATCGACGCTGGCATGCTCACGCCCGAGCAGGCGCTGTATTCGGCCAACAAGAACCTCGTGACGCGGGCCCTGGGCGTGGAAGACCTCGCCCTGCTGGAGACCCACCTGCACGAAGTCCAGTCCGGCGACATCTACCTGATGTGCTCGGATGGCCTGTCCGACATGCTGCGCGACCCGCAGATCGCTGACGTCATGTCTGCCCACACTTCGCTGGCGGACATGGGGGGGGCGCTGGTTGCCGCGGCGAACGAGGCGGGCGGGCGGGATAATATCGCTGTCGTGCTGGTGCGGGCCCAGGGAGTGGCCGAACCGGTGCCCAGGTCATGGTGGCCCTTCAAGCGGCTGGGCGGCCTGGGCTGAACATCCAATATCAAGATCCATACCCGAAGAGGTTACGAATGGGAAAACTGGTTGTCTCACTCGATGGGGTCGTCATCAAGGAGGTCCAAGTCACGAAAGACAAGACCACCCTGGGACGGCGCCCCTACAACGACATCGTGATCGACAACCTGGCCGTCAGCGGTGAGCACGCTGTGCTGCAGCTGGTGGGTGGCAATGTCTTCCTCGAAGACCTCAACAGCACCAACGGCACCTACATCAACGGGAAGGCCGTCAAGAAGCAGCTGCTGCAGCACAACGACACGGTCGAGATCGGCAAGTACAAGATCAAGTTCCTGGTGGACGAGGGCTCGGACTACGAAAAGACCATGATCATGCGCTCGGACACGCCGCTGCCAACGGCCCTGGGCGCCCGCAGCCCGTCCGGCCCGAGCACCACCCCGCCGTTGTCCGGTTTCGGTGGCACGCTTTCGGGAGGCATGGGCAGCTTCGGCAGCAATTTCGGCAGCCTGCCCCAGCAAACGCCCGCGTCCATCAAGGTGCTCAACGGCGCTGCGGCAGGCCGTGAAGTGGCGCTCACCAAGGTCGTGACCACCGTGGGCAAGCCTGGCGTGCAGGTGGCCTCCATCACCAAACGCCCGGGCGGCTATGTGTTCGCCCACGTCGAGGGCAGCGCCCGCCCGACCGTGAACGGGGAGCCCGTCGCGGCCGACCCGGTGCACCTGAAGAGCGGTGACGTGATCGAGCTGGCCGGCACGCAGATGCAGTTCGTGCAGGCGTGAGCCTGACGCCAAGCCACAAGCCGGTGCCGACATGATCCGCGTGCTGGGTTGCTACGGGTCGATCGCGGCCCGCTGCCACACCACCTCCTTCCTGCTGGACGACGACATCCTGATCGATGCCGGCAGCGGCGTGGGCGAGTTGCGCCTGGACGAACTGGCCCGCATCGACCACGTCCTCGTCACGCACAGCCACCTCGACCACGTTCTCAGCATCCCCTTGCTGGCCGACACGGTCATCAAGTTGCGCATGGGCGCAGGCGGGCCTGCCCAGCTCAAACCCATCCACGTGCACGCGCTCCCGGAAACGCTGGAGGCGCTGCGCCAGCACATCTTCAACGGCGTGATCTGGCCCGATTTCACGCGGTTGCCCAGCGCGGCACACCCGGTGCTGGTGTTCCACGAAGTGCAGGTGGGCCAGACGCTGCGCTTTGCCGCGCGCGGCGGCCAGACCGACCGCCTGGTGCACGTTCTGCCAGCCGCCCACACCGTGCCGGCCGTGGGTTTCGGCGTGGACACGCCCCAGGGCTGGTGGGTGTTCACCGGTGACACGGGCCCGAACCCGGCGCTGTGGCAGGCCTTGAACGGCTTGCGCATTGCCCAGCTGGTGATCGAGACCGCGTTTGGCAACGAAGAAGCGCACCTGGCGAACATCAGCGGCCACCTCTCACCCGAAACCCTGGCCCAGGAATTGGCGCAGCTGGACGGCGAGGTGAGCGTGTACATCACCCACCCCAAGCCCGGCGAGGTGCCGGCGGTGCTGTCGCAGGTGCGGGCGCTGGACAGCCGCCACCGCATCGAGCCCCTGCGGGAGGGGCAGCGCTTCCATGTGCCGGCGGATCAGCCGCCCACTTCCCTCTGATGGCGCACCGCGAGGATGATCACAACATCCCCATCGATGCGATAGCGGGCCACATAGCCCGTGTCACCGAAGTCGATCACCCATTCCCGGAACTCGTCGGGCAGGCCTTCAATGGGGCGGCCGATGTGGGGCTGCAGGCCCAGCACTTGCACAGCCTTGATGATGGCCTGGCCTGCGCGCTGCGCAGCGAGTGGGTTGTGGGGCCTGAGGAACTCACGCAGCCGCTGCAAGTCAAGCACGGCAGACGGCGCGAACCTCACTTGTGGCATGCAGGCGCGGGCAGTTCGTTGTCTGTGCCCCAACTTGCCAGCCAGCCATCCACCTCTTGTGCGGTGGCATGCAAGCCTGTGGCGCGGTACGCTTCCCAGGCCTTGAGGGTGTCTTGGCGAAAAGCTTCGCGCTTCTCTTCACGCTCAACGTACTGGCAGATGGCCTCACGCATGAGCCAGTGAGGCGTGCGCTGACGAGCCTCGGCCAGGCGCTTCACACGCTCTTTGATGTCGGCGCCAATTTTGATGGCAACAGGGCGAATGACAGCATCAGCCATGGCGAGTTCGACCTTCAAAAACACACAAGGTATTACCTTAGCATAACAGGGGCTCGATGCCTGCACTCAAACGCCACTGAACAAGCAATTCAGCGCGGCGGTGACTTCACACGTGTGTGCTTCGACGCTTTGAACGGCATCGCCAAGGGCCTTCACCGGCACTGCGGCCATGAATTGCGTCACCATGACGACTTGCTCGCCTTCGGGGACCGCATCAGATTTGCCGATCCTCGGCCAAAGGCAGGCCCTGCTTTGCGCGGCAGTGGCACAGAGGACGGTGCAGTGTTCTGGGTCGCAAGCATGGCGTGCTCACTTGGCCTGAGTGACAAAAATTGTCATCTCAAACTGGGGATTGACACTTTCTGTCTCACACACAGAAACAACCCCGACCTGAACAGTCTCATCCGTTCGGATGCCCGCGGGAAAGCGCGCAGGAAATCACGGTTTTTCAAGGGCTGAAAGCTGGCACGCGGGCTGCACTTGTACTGGCATGCGCTCGGCGGTGCCGGGTGCTTCTCGCAAACCCTTTCTCTGACCAGCGGGCACATGCCCCAAGGAGTTGACCATGAAGCGCGTCCAACAAGGTTTCACCCTCATCGAACTGATGATCGTCGTGGCGATCATCGGCATTCTGGCGGCTGTGGCGCTGCCAGCGTACCAAGACTACACCGCACGCTCGCAAGTGACTGTATCTCTCGCTGAGATCACGGGTGCGAAGGTCAACGTTGATGACTCGCTGAGCGCAGCCATTCCGGCGGCTGCGATCACTGCAACCAACGCTGCTGATATCCAACCGTACGGTTTCACCGCTGCTACTTCGCAGCGTTGCTCGGCATATGAGGTCAAGCTAAACACGGACTCCACCGCTTCCATCAAGTGCACCATGAAGGGCGGCACGGACGTCGGCAGCAAGTACATCCAGTGGGCTCGCACTGCAGCTGGCGCTTGGACGTGCACCTCTGACACCGTCGCAAAGTATCTTCCCAAGGGTTGCACCGCTCCTGTCGTAGCCGCAGCCCCTCCTGCCGCTCCTTGATTGACTTTGCCTAAGCGCCCTGGCTGAACGTCGGGGTGCACAGAGGGCGCCTGCTGGCGCCCTCTGTCGTTTTGGGGTTCTGTAGATGGCCTCACGAAACGCTAAAATGCGCAACTCAGCGCAACGCACCCACCCCCGCCATGCCCCAAACCACCAAGAACATCACCGCCATGGCCAACGCCATTCGCGTTCTGGTGTTGAGGTTCACCGGGCAAGTCGTTCAGCTCTTTTGAGGGGCGGTGGGGCATCAGCCCTCACATCGCCCCAAGCTCTCTTGCGATTTCGGGCTCCACCCGCCCCAGGGCCTTCAGCCCTTCCGCAGCCCGCTTGCGCCATCCCGGGCCTCGCCCGAGCGCATCAGCCCAAGCCTCCTGCAAGGCCTCCGGGTCGTTGGCCACGAAGTAGCTCATCAGTGCGGCAGCTTGGGCCAAGTCTTTGCTGACTTTGGCTTTGAATGCGCCGGCGCGCTCTCCGATGATCAGCAGCTTGTGCACGGCATAGCGTTGCGGTGCGGGCAGGTTCACCACCACGCAGCGGCCTGTCGGGTCGAACAGCGTGGTTTGCTGAACACCTTCCAGCGAAAACTCCATGAACCGCAGCGGCTGCAGGGCCACATCGAGGTTGGGAATGCGTATCGGGTCTTCGCTGTCGGAGGTTCTTGGCGTCAGGAAGTCCACCTGAAACTCGGGTTCATCGCGGTGCTTGTATGAAGCGCCTGCGCTGCCTCGGTACTGCACCAATGGCAGGAAGCCACCCTCCATGGTCGTCAGTGCCGAATGCGGCTGGGCTGCGATGTCGGTCGGCAGCGCGATGGACACATTGCGCCCGGCATGGGCGAAGTCGATGTCGGAGGTTTGGTCTGGGCTGCGCCATCGCACCCCCAGTTGGTTGGCATAGGCCAAGAAGGCGTGCGTGCCGATCAGCACCCCGCCTGCGCGGAAGAAGCCAAACTCGTTGAGCCGCAAGATCACGCTGAGGTGTTTGCGCTGGATGGGCGCGCAACCCAGCGCCTGTGCGGATTTGGCCAGAGGTTTGAGCCGTTCCAAGGGGGCTTGCAAACCAGCTCTTGCCATCAGTTCTTTGACGGCTTCATTGTCTGGGCCGACGTAGATTTGCCGCACCGACTGGGCGTTTTCTCGGTAGGCGAAGTACCAGTGCCGTGAGCCTTTCACCATCTTGGAGGCGAAGCTGCCCTGGATGTGTGAAACGTCGCGCGCGAGTTCCGTGGCCATGGCTGCGGTTTGCAGTTGTGCAAAAGCCGTGGCAGCGGAAACGGGCAGGTCTGTGAAGTGCATGGGCATGCAGCGTTATACAACATATTGTTTTTTGTTGTATAGCGAGTGCGCAGGGCAAGTGACCGTGAGCTTGTGGTCATGACAGGCGGCTTTCGGCCGCTGCCGGGCCCCGACCAAGCTAAAATCCAGGGTTTCCCGCAGCCACCCACCCAGCCGCCTCCACCATGCCCCAAACCACCAAGAACATCACCGCCATGGCCAACGCCATCCGTGCTCTGGCGATGGACGCCGTCCAGCAAGCCAATTCGGGCCACCCTGGCGCGCCGATGGGCATGGCCGACATGGCCGTGGCGTTGTGGGGCCGTCACCTGCGCCACCACCCGGCGCAGCCGCTGTGGGCCGACCGCGACCGCTTCGTGCTGTCCAACGGCCACGCGTCGATGTTGATTTACGCGCTGCTGCACCTGTCGGGCTACGAGCTGTCCATCGATGACCTCAAGGCCTTCCGCCAGATGCACAGCAAGACGCCGGGCCACCCGGAAGTTGGCGTGACGCCGGGCGTGGAAACCACCACCGGCCCGCTGGGGCAGGGCATCACCAACGCCGTGGGCATGGCCCTGGCCGAGAAACTGCTGGCCACCGAGTTCAACCGCCCCGGTCACGCCATCGTCAACCACCACACCTATGCCTTCCTGGGCGACGGTTGCCTGATGGAAGGCATCAGCCACGAGGCCGTGGCCCTGGCCGGCGCCTGGAAGCTCAACAAACTGATCGCGCTGTACGACGACAACGGCATCTCCATCGACGGCCAGGTCACGCCCTGGTTCATCGACAACACCGCGCAGCGCTTCGAAGCCTGCGGCTGGAACGTCATCGGTCCGGTCGATGGCCACGATGTCGATGCCGTGGATGGCGCCATCACCAAGGCCAAGCTGTCCGCCGACAAGCCCACCCTGATCGTCTGCAAGACCCACATCGGCAAGGGCTCGCCCAACCGCGCCAACACGGCCAAGGCCCACGGCGAGCCGCTGGGTGGCGACGAGATCAAGCTGACCCGCGAAACCATTGGCTGGGAGCACGACGCCTTCGTCATCCCCGACGAGGTCTATGCCGACTGGAACGCGAAGGCCGACGGCGACATCCTGGTGGCCGACTGGAACACCCGCTTCGAGGCTTACAAGGCCCTGTTCCCTTCTGAGGCCGCCGAGTTCCTGCGCCGCATGGCCGGTGAGTTGCCCGCGAACTTCCCCGAGATCGCCGTGGAAGCCGTGGCCGCCGCCCACGACAAGGCCGAAACCGTGGCCAGCCGCAAGGCCAGCCAGATCGCGCTGGAGTTCTTCACCGCCGCCATCCCGGAAATGCTGGGCGGCTCGGCCGACCTGACCGGCTCGAACCTGACCAACACCAAGAGCACCCCGGCCTTCCGCGTGGACGAGACCGGTGCCGTGGTCACCACCGATGGCAAGCCCGGCCGCCACATCAACTACGGTGTGCGCGAGTTCGGCATGGCCGCGATCATGAACGGCGTGACGCTGCACGGCGGCTACATCCCCTACGCCGGCACCTTCCTGACCTTCTCCGACTACAGCCGCAACGCCATCCGCATGGCCGCGCTGATGAAGCAGCGCGTGATCCATGTGTTCACGCACGATTCCATCGGTCTGGGTGAAGACGGCCCCACGCACCAGTCGGTCGAGCACGCCGCCAGCCTGCGCCTGATCCCGGGTCTGGACGTCTGGCGTCCGGCCGACACGACCGAAACCGCCGTGGCCTGGACCATCGCCCTGGCCAACAAGCACCGTCCTTCGGCGCTGTTGCTCTCGCGCCAGAACCTGCCCTACGCCCCCAAGCAGGATGCGGATGTCATCACGCAAGGCGCTTACGTGCTGGCCGAACCCGCAGAAGTGGGGTTGAAGAAGAAGGCCGTTGCCGTGATCATCGCGACCGGCTCGGAAGTGCAACTGGCCCTGCATGCCCAGGCCGAGCTCGCCAAGCGCGGTGTGCCGGTGCGCGTGGTTTCCATGCCTTCGACCTCCGTGTTCGACCGCCAGGACGTCGCCTACAAGAAGGCTGTGCTGCCCCCGAAGCTGCCCCGCGTGGCGGTGGAAGCCGGTGTCACCGACTTCTGGTGGAAGTACGGCGTGGACGCGGTGGTCGGCATCGACACCTACGGCGAGTCGGCTCCGGCTGGCGTGCTGTTCAAGCATTTCGGCCTCACGCCCGAGAACGTCACGGCCACCGTCCTCAAGGTGCTGGCCAAGAAGAAGTGAGCTTCGGCTCCTGCCGTGACTCTGCCCCCTGACCCGATTTCCTGTTCTGTCATCCTCCGCAAGGTAAACGAATCATGACCATCAAGATTGGTATCAACGGCTTCGGCCGCATCGGCCGCATGGTGTTCCGCGCTGCCATCCAGAACTTCGCCAACGACGTCGAAATCGTCGGCATCAACGACCTGCTGGAGCCCGACTACCTGGCCTACATGCTGAAGTACGACAGCGTGCATGGCCGTTTCAAGGGCGACGTGGCCATCGAGGGCAACACCCTGGTCGTCAACGGCAAGAAGATCCGCCTGACCGCCGTGAAGAACCCCGCCGAGCTGAAGTGGGACGAAGTCGGTGCCGACATCGTCATCGAATCCACCGGCCTGTTCCTGACCAAGGACACCGCCGAAGCCCACCTGAAGGCTGGCGCCAAGAAGGTCATCCTGTCCGCCCCGTCGAAGGACGACACCCCGATGTTCGTCTATGGCGTCAACGACAAGACCTACGCTGGCCAGACCATCATCTCCAACGCTTCGTGCACCACGAACTGCCTGGCCCCCGTGGCCAAGGTGCTGAACGACACCTTCGGCATCAAGCGCGGCCTGATGACCACCGTGCACGCTGCCACCGCGACGCAAAAGACCGTGGACGGCCCGTCGAACAAAGATTGGCGCGGCGGTCGCGGCATCCTGGAGAACATCATCCCCTCCAGCACGGGTGCTGCCAAGGCCGTGGGCGTGGTGATTCCTGAGCTGAACAAGAAGCTGACCGGCATGGCCTTCCGCGTGCCCACCTCCGACGTGTCGGTCGTTGACCTGACCGTCGAGCTGAACAAGGAAGCGTCGTACGAAGACATCTGCAAGGCCATGAAGGCCGCCTCTGAAGGCGCCATGAAGGGCGTGCTGGGCTACACCGAAGACAAGGTCGTGGCCACCGACTTCCGTGGCGAAGTCTGCACCTCGGTGTTCGATGCCGAAGCCGGCCTGGCCCTGGACAGCACCTTCGTGAAGGTCGTGTCCTGGTACGACAACGAGTGGGGTTATTCCAACAAGTGTCTGGAAATGGCCCGCGTCATTGCCGCCAAGTGAGCGAGCTGCTCGCCATGTGAAAATCGGTAAACAACGCGCGAAGCGTTGACTTGTACCGCGAAGGCCCCCGAGTGGGGCCTTTTTCATTTGACTCCAGATGCAACATGGCCGACAACAGGTGTCAGAACGTGCTTGTTTGCATCTTTGTGGTGCCACCCCGGGCGACATAATTTCGCCGACATGTTGCGTCAGTGCTGGTTCAGGAGTGTCGTGTGAACGCTGGTCGAAATGGGCTTGGGCGCCCGGGTGAGGTGGTTGCCACGTGGGTGCGCCGCGGCGGGGCGTTGGCCTGTGCGCTGGGGCTGGCCCTGGGCGCTGCGGGTGCTTGGGCCCAAGGTGCTGCTGCCGCGCCTGCGGAGCGCCTGGCGCTGGGCCTGATCGTCAAGCTCAAAGACACCCAAGTGAACTCCGTGGTGCGCCTGCCGGCGAGCGTGCGCCCGTCCGACACGGCCCAGGCCCAGCGCCTGCGCATGGCCGCGGCCACCAACCGCAAGCGCGTTGGCTTCCTGGTGCAAAAGCCCACGGCCTACGGCGCCCATGTGATCCACCAGGGCCACTACACCACGGTGGCCGAGGCCGAGGCCGAGGCTGCCAAGCTCCGCCAGGACCCGGACGTGGAATGGGTGGTGGTCAATCGGATGGAGCGGGCCGCGGCGACAGGGGTGCAGTTTGGGATCACAACAACGGCGGGAAATGCCGCTTACCTGACGCACAAATGGCTGCAACGGCGCGCTGACGTGGGCCTGGGTGTGGCGGGGTTCCGGGATGCCTGGGACAGGTTGAACAACGCATCCAAGCCGGGCAGCATTCCATCGCCCCTGGATCTGTCGCCCGTGGTCGTGGCTGTGCTGGACACCGGTAAGCTCACCCACCCTGACCTGGACGCCCGCACGCCGTTTGGGTTCGGGTACGACTTCGTTTCTGAGGTTCAGTTCGCACAGGATGGCAATGGATTGGACCCCGATCCAACCGACCCTGGCGACTACTTGGTCAGTGACTACAGCAGCACGTGCACAGCACATGACAGTTCTTGGCACGGCACGTCGGTGATGTCCATGTTGACGCCACTGGCGGATGACCCTGCCACCCTCATGGGGCCTGGTGCCTTGAGCATGTTGCCGCCATCGGTGGCGAAAGTGTTGCCTGTGCGCATTGGCGGCACTTGTGGTGCATTGGTCAGCGACATCATCGAAGGCATGTTATGGGCGGCAGGTGTGGACTACCAAGGCTCACCGGGCATCAACCAGGCGCCTGCACGGGTGATCAACCTCAGTTTTGGTGGCCAAGGAAATTGCCAGAACACAGACCCCAAATCCGGTGACGCCTTGTACCGCCAGACGATTGCCACATTGCGCACTAAGGGCACATTGGTGGTCTCTTCCGCTGGCAATGGCGACAGTTCCGACACTGCGCGTGGTTACGTCGGGCCGACCCGCCCGGCCAGTTGCCCTGGAGTCATGGCCGTGACCGCATTGCGTTACGACGGCAGCAAGGCGACGTATGCCAATACTGTGGATGGCACGCGCAGCAGCGCTGGCTACTTCGGCTTGGCTGTGGCAGGAGGGGACAGTATTTCAGCCAGCTCGGCAGAGAGTCTGAACTTGCTTTCAGACCGAGGTCCACGGGGTGCCGTCGGTGTTGCCTTGGAAGGCGATATTTGCGACAACCTGGGCCGATGCTACGTTTCCATGGGCACGAGTTTTGCAGCGCCCCAGGTGGCCGCTGTCGCAGCGCTTGTACTTTCTGTGGCGCCGACGCTGACTGTGGACCAACTGGTGAGTGTCTTGCTGGAGACTGCCACGCCTCACCCCGCGCCTTCAGCCTCTTCCTGCAATCTCGCGGCGCAGACTGTGGGGAATTGCACCTGCACCACTGCTGCGTGCGGCAGCGGGGTGCTGGATGCTGATGCGGCGCTGGATCGGGCAATCAGAGACCATGCTTCCTCGGGCACTTTCAGCTCGCCGTCTCTCTACGCCAGCTACTTCGTGCCGCAACGACTGCAGAGCGCGGGCAAAAGCGGTGGCGGCGGCGGCGGCGCCACCGACGACCTCAGCCTCCTGGCGCTGATGGCCTCGGTGCTGGGCCTGACGTGGTGGCGCTGGCGCTCTGAAGCTCAGGCCCGCGCCATGCGCACCGTGCGCACCGTGCGCATCAGGGGCGACAGGCTCAAGGGCGGCAAGCGCTGAACGTCTTGCCTTGCGGCAGCTTGGTGGCCGACAAGGCCACTTGTGCCTGCTGCGAAGCTTGCGCCACGCGGACCAGTTGCATCTCGCCTTGCGGGCGCAGCACGACGATGCGCGCGGTGCGGATGCCGCGCAGCTTCACGGTGGCCAGGCCGCTTTGGGCGTCTGCCAGGCTGGTGTAGCGGCCCAGCGAGAGGCCTTGGGCGAGCGCAGGCGGTGCGCTGAGTTCTTCGAAGTTCAAGCCTTTGATGCGGCGTAGCTCGCTGAGCTTCTTGGCGTACAGCTCGTCGTCGGGGTAGGGGCCCATGTACACCAGCCAGATGCCCGAGATGGGCACCGCTTGCGTTGTCCACGCATCCGCGGGCAGTTGCGCTTTGAGTGCGGTGCCCACCTGGGCCATGTCTTCGCTGCGGAAGGGGCCGGCCTGCAGGCAGATGCCGGTGGTGGTGGCGGACGCTGTCGCCGCGCCAGAGGCTGCACTGGACGCCGCAATGGACGCTGCACCCGATGCGGCCGACGACGTTGCCGAGGCGGCATCCGGCATGGCGTCCGCGGCTGTCGTGGCATCGGTGGCCGCTGGGCCACTGCTGGCGGCCTGAGCCCCCGACAGCACGGCGATGCGGTCTGCATGGCGCTGCTGCTGCAGCCGGGCGGGCTCGTGCTGGGCGTCGGGTTGCACGCCCACCAGGGGCTTGAGCCAGCCCTGGCTCCAGGCCAAGAAGGTGGCGTTGACGGCGAACAGGATCAGCACCAGGTAGCGCAGCATGGGGGCGGGTGTGTGGGTGGACCGGAAGGGTTGGGTGAGTCGCCAAAGCCTCAGGCGGGGCGCACGCTGACGTCGCCGGCGTGCCAGCGTTGGAGGCCCGAGGCAGTATGCACGAGCAGGGCACCGCTGTCGTCCACGCCCTGTGCGGTGCCTGTTTCATCGGGCTGTGGGGTGCCGGGTGATGCGGCCCCCGCAGCTGGCGGCAGGCTGGCGGCCGAGGTCCACAGCTGCACCGGCTGGCCCAGCAGCACGTCGCGGCGGGCATAGGCCGCTTGCAGCGGGGCAAACCCCTGGCGCTCGAAGGCCTGCGTGGCCCGGAGCAAGGCCGGCAGCAGCCAGCCCCAGACATCGCCCAGGCTGGGCGCCGGCGTGGGCAGCCAGGCCGAACCCGGCACCGCGGCACCCGGCTGGACGTTCAGCCCCACGCCCATGACCACCCAGCGTTGCCCTTCGGTCAGGCCTGGGGCCGGGGTGGCTTCGATCAGGATGCCACCGACCTTGCGCCCGCCCAGCCACAGGTCGTTGGGCCATTTCAGGCCGATGGCGGGGGGGAGGGCGCCACCCCGCTCGGCGTGGTGCGCTTGCAGACCGGTGTCGAGCGCATCGGCCAGGGCCAGGCCCACGGCCAGCGACAGCGCGCTGCCACCGCCCGGCACGGCGTCCAGGTGCAGGGGCAGGCCCAGGGAGAAGGTCAGGGTGTCGCCCGGGCGGGCTTCCCAGCTGCGGCCGCGGCGCCCGCGTCCTGCGGTCTGGCGCACGGCCACCATCGCGGTCGGCCAGACCTCGCCACGCCGGCCCTGGGCCATGAGCGCGGTGTTGGTGGACTCGGTCTCGGGCACAACGTCCAGCACCAAGCCAGGCGTGGTGGGCGCGCAAGCCACCCACAAGCGCTCGGCGGCCTGGTTCAGGTCGGCCAGGATCGGCGCCAAGTCTGGCGTGCTCTGGGTGGTGTCCATGCTGCGCGCGGTGGCGGTGGCAGGCCGGTGGGGTGGGGCGCCGAGGGGCTCAGCGGCGGCGCTTGGAAGCCAGCATGGTGCCTCGGCAGGCGTCGGCGCCACACCAGCAGGCGTATTCCTTTTTCAGCTTGGGCGTCAGGCGGGCGTCGATGATCAGGCCGTAGTCGAAGAACAGCTCTTCGCCGACGGCGATGTCGCGCAGGGCCTGGAGGAAGACGCGGTCGCCATCCTGCTCGGCTTCCAGGTTGGGCGCGCAGCTGTGGTTGATCCACTTGGCCGAGTTGCCCTTGTGTTTGCCGTCGATGACGTGGCCGTCGTCGAGGTGGAAGTAAAAAGTGTGGTTGGGCTGGGCCGGGTCGTGCGGGTGGCGGCGCAGCGCCTCTTTCCAGGTGATGATCTCGCCCTTGTACTCCAGCACGGTGTCGCCTGCGCGCAGCGGGCGGATCGCGAAGACGCCCTTGCCATGCACGCCGGACTCGCGCACCTGGGTGCGGCGGCCCCGGTCTGCGGCCTCAGAGTGTTGTTTGGCCGTCCGCACAGCGGGTTGGGGCGCGGATGAGTTTCGAGAGGCTGCTTGCGTCATCGGCCAGTTTGGGTACATTGAATTGGTGGGCGCGCGCGTGCCCGCGTGTGCGCCCCTGCGCCCACGTGTGTGCGCGCGAGAAGCCCGATTGTAAGTACGGTCTCCAACATTTCCGAACACGCCCGCTCATGAGCAAAGCCCTGGTCATCGCAGAGAAGCCTTCCGTCGCCCAAGACATCGTGCGTGCCCTCACGCCGATCGACGGCAAGTTCGACAAGCACGACGAGTACTTCGAGTCCGAGCACTACGTGGTCAGCTCGGCCGTGGGTCACCTGGTGGAAATCAAGGCGCCCGACGAGTTCGACGTCAAGCGCGGCAAGTGGAGCTTCGCCAACCTGCCCGTCATCCCGCCGCACTTCGACCTCAACCCCATCGACAAGAGCAAGGGGCGCCTCAACGCCCTGGTCAAGCTCATCAAGCGCAAGGACGTCACCAGCCTCATCAACGCGTGTGACGCGGGGCGCGAGGGTGAACTGATCTTCCGACTGATCGTGCAGTACGCCGCCGACAGCACGGCCACCACCCGCGCCAAGGGCCTGGGCAAGGACGTCAGCCGCCTGTGGCTGCAGAGCATGACGCCGGCGGCCATCCGCGACGGCTTCGCGCAGCTGCGCACGGACGAACAGATGCTGCCGCTGGCCTCTGCGGCGCGTTGCCGCTCCGAGGCCGACTGGCTGGTGGGCATCAACGGCACGCGGGCCATGACGGCCTTCAATTCGCGCGATGGCGGCTTCTTCCTGACCACCGTGGGCCGGGTGCAGACGCCGACGCTGTCCATCGTGGTGGAGCGCGAAGAAAAGATCCGCAAGCACGTCTTCCGCGATTACTGGGAGATCCGCGGCACCTTCGGCGCGCAGGCCGGCAGCTACGACGGCAAGTGGTTCAACCCGGACTTCAAGAAGGCCAAGGGTGCGGCCGAAGGCTCGCTGGAGGCCGAACAGAAGGCCGACCGCGTCTGGTCTGCCGCCGAGGCGCAGGCCATTGCCGACGCCGTGCGCGGCCAGAGCGGCACGGTCACGGAAGAGTCCAAGCCCAGCACCCAGGCCAGCCAGTTGTTGTATGACCTGACCACGCTGCAGCGCGAGGCCAACTCCCGCTTTGGCTTTTCCGCCAAGACCACGCTGGGCCTGGCGCAGGCCCTGTACGAAAAGCACAAGGTCCTGACCTACCCGCGTACCGATTCGCGCGCGCTGCCCGAGGACTACCTCAGCGTGGTCCAGCAGACCATGGGCATGATCGCCGACGAGGACCTGCCCGGGCCGCTCAAGGACCTGGCCCAGCACGCCCGCAAGGCGCTCAACGACGGCTACATCAAGCCCACCAAGCGCGTCTTCGACAACGCCAAGGTCTCGGACCACTTTGCCATCATCCCGACGCTGCAGGCACCGCGCAGCCTGACCGAGGCCGAGGCCAAGCTCTACGACATGGTGGTCAAGCGCTTCATCGCGGTGTTCTACCCCTCGGCCGAGTTCATGGTCACGACCCGGATCACGCAGATCCCGGCGGGCGGTGCCACGCACCACTTCCAGACCAACGGCAAGGTGCTGGTCAAGCCGGGCTGGATGGCCGTCTATGGCAAGGAAGCGGCAGAAGAAGGCGACGACGCCCACCTGGTGGCCGTGCAGCCGGGCGAGTCGGTGGGCAACGAAGATGTCAGTGTGACGGCGCTCAAAACCAAGCCACCCGCCCGCTACACCGAAGCCACGCTGCTGAGCGCCATGGAAGGTGCGGGCAAGCTCATCGACGACGAGGAGCTGAAGGCCGCGATGCAGGAAAAGGGCCTGGGCACGCCCGCCACGCGCGCACAGGTCATCGAAGGCCTGCTGACCGAGAAGTACATGCTGCGCGAAGGCCGCGAGCTCATCCCCACGGCCAAGGCCTTCCAGCTCACCACGCTGCTGCGCGGCCTGGGCGTGGAAGACCTGACCAAGCCCGAACTGACCGGCAACTGGGAGCACCAGCTTTCCGAGATGGAGAAGGGCCGCCTCAGCCGCGAGGCCTTCATGGACGAGATCGCCGCGATGACGCAGCGCATCGTGCAAAAGGCCAAGGAGTACGACCGCGACACCATCCCCGGTGATTACGCCACCCTGAGCACGCCCTGCCCGAACTGCGGCGGCGTGGTCAAGGAGAACTACCGCCGCTTCACCTGCGTGGGCAAGGGCGCAGCCACCGGTGCGGACGGCGAAGCGCCCGCGGGTTGCGGCTTCAGCATGACCAAGATCCCGGCCGGGCGCAGCTTCGAGCTGCACGAGGTCGAGCAGCTGTTGCGCACGCACAAGCTGGGCCCGCTGGAGGGCTTCCGCTCCAAGGCGGGCTGGCCCTTCACGGCCGAGCTGAAGATGGTCCAGGACGCCGAATCGAACAACTGGAAGATGGAGTTCGACTTCGGCGAAGACGCCAAGAAGGAAGAAGAGTCCGGCGAGGCCATCGACTTCAGCGCGCAGACCACGCTGGGCGCCTGCCCCAAGTGCAACAGCTCGGTGTTCGAGCACGGCACCAACTACATCTGCGAGAAGTCGGTCGGCCCCAAGCCCAGCTGCGACTTCAAGACGGGCAAGGTCATCCTGCAGCAGCCGATCACGCCGGAGCAGCTCGCCAAGCTGCTGGAAAACGGCAAGACCGACCTGCTGGACGGTTTCGTGTCCAACAAGACGCGGCGAAAGTTCAAGGCCTTCCTGAGCTGGGACGCCAAGGCGGGCAAGGTGGGCTTCGAGTTCGAACCGCGGGCGCCGAAGGCGGCGGGCAAGACCGCTGGCAGGTTCGCGTCCAAGGGCGCTGCCCAGGGCGCGGAGGAGGCGGACGCTGCCCTGGCGGAGGGGACTGCGGCGACCGGGGCGGTGCGCAAGACGGCCGCCAGGAAAGCGGCCAAGAAAGCCACCCCCAAGGCGGCCGCCAAAAAAGCCGCCTGACGTGCATCCTCCCGCGGATCCAGGTTTTCCCTTGATCTGATCGGACCATTGCCACGTTCCTGCGCTATCGTTCGCGCCTTGAGAAGTCGAGCGTGCAGGTGGTGAGATGACGTGGCAGAGCGGTGGATGGGGCCAGGGTGCACGCAGGGCGTTGCATGCCCTGGGGCGGGGTGTGTGGGCGGCCTGCCTGGTGTCGGCCGGCGCGATGCTGCCCGGGATGGCGGCTGCGCAGGGCGGCGCGCGTGCGGGCGGCCCCTCAGGTGCGCCCCAGGTGGACGTCCGCGGCGCGGGCGCCACCTTCCCGTCGCTGGTCTATGCCCGCTGGGCCCAGAAGTTCGCGCAGGCCCACCCGGGCGTGAAGGTGAGCTACGCGCCCACGGGTTCGGGCGATGGCGTCAAGCAGGCCACGGCGCGTGCCGTGCACTTCGGCGGCACCGACGTGCCCCTGAGCGCGCACAAGCTGCAGGAAGCCCGCCTGGTGCAGATCCCGATGCTGGTGGGCGGCCTGGTGCCTGTGCTCAACCTGCCCGGCGTGGAGGGCAACCAGCTCGTCATGGACGGCCCGCTGCTGGCCGACATCTTCCAAGGTCAGATCACGCGTTGGGACGACGCCCGCATCGCGGCGCTCAACCCGGGCGTGCGCCTGCCGGCCCTGCCCATCGTGCGGCTGGTGCGCCAGGAAGCGTCGGGCTCCACCGAGACCCTGCTGCGCTACCTGGGCGAGGCCTCGGCGCGCTTCCAGGCCGCCGTGCCGGCCAGCGGTTTGCCGACCTGGCCTGCGGGCGTGCCGGGCGCACAGGCCCCGCGCGCGGCCAAGGGCAACGACGGCGTGGTGGGCCTGCTGCGTGGCACACCGGGCGGCATCGCCGTGGTGTCTTTCGACCGCGTGCTGCGCGACCGCCTGGCCGCGGTGCGCTTGAAAAACGCCGCCGGCAAGCCGGTCATGGCCAGCGAGGCGGCTTTCCGCGCGGCGATTTTGTCGTCCGAACTGCACCAAAAGGGCGATGACACGGCCAGCCTGCTCAACCGCCCGCGCCCCGACGCCTGGCCGCTGACGGCCACCAGCTTCGTGCTGCTGGACGCGGCGCCCAAGGACATGGCCTCGGCCGAGTGGACGGCGCGCTTCGTGCACTGGTGCTTCATGCGTGGCGACGAACTGACCCGCGACACCGGCTTTGCGCCCTTGCCCGACCGCGTGCAGGCGCGGCTGTCTGGGCGCTTGCTGCAGATCCACGGGCCGCAAGGCGAGACGCCGCAGTTCATGGTGCCCTGACCCTGGGCGCCCGCCCGCAGGTGAAAGTGTGTAAGGTTCGGAACTGCCGCGGCGACCGATGGGTCATCGCCAGTCCGGCCTTGCCTGCACCACGGAGTTCCCGCCATGTCTTTCATCCGCACGTCCCGCCACCTCCTGCACCCTGACAGCGGGATGCAGCACCCCGTGGCCAGCGAGGTCACGCCACGTGGCGTCTATGAAGACCGCCGCCTGTGGCTCAAGGCCGCTGGCCTGGCGGGTGTCACAGGCGGCGGCTTGCTGCTGGCCCAGCCGGGCGATGCCTGGGCCCAGGGCGGTGCCATCCAGCGACCGGGCAAGCTGGCCGCGCTGGCCTCGGTGCGCAGCAGCGTGACCGGTGCCCAGGCGATGGACAAGCTCACGCCCTACCAGGACGTCACCAGCTACAACAACTTCTACGAGTTCGGCACCGACAAGTCCGACCCGGCTGAGAACGCCGGCACGCTGAAAGCCCGCCCCTGGACGCTGAGCATCGAAGGCGAGGTGGGCAAGCCGCTCAAGCTGGGCCTGGACGACTTGCTGAAAGTGGCGCCCATGGAAGAGCGCATCTACCGCATGCGCTGCGTGGAGGGCTGGTCCATGGTGATCCCGTGGGTGGGGTACTCGCTCGCCGCGCTCATCGCGAAAGCCGAGCCGACCAGCCGCGCCAAGTACGTCGAGTTCATCAGCCTGGCCGACCCCAAGCAGATGCCCGGTGTGCGCTCGGCCGTGCTGGACTGGCCTTATGTGGAAGGCCTGCGCATCGACGAGGCCATGCACCCGCTGACGCTGATGGCCTTCGGCCTGTACGGCGAGGTGCTGCCCAACCAGAACGGCGCGCCGCTGCGCCTGGTCGTGCCCTGGAAGTACGGCTTCAAGAACGCCAAGTCCATCGTCAAGATCCGCCTCGTCGAGAAGGAGCCGGCCTCGTCCTGGGTCAAGGCCAACCGATCGGAGTACGGGTTTTATTCGAACGTGAACCCCAAGGTGGACCACCCACGCTGGAGCCAGGCCACCGAGCGCCGCATCGGTGAAGGCGGCTTCTTCGCGCCGCGCAAGGCCACGCTGATGTTCAACGGTTACGAGGCCCAGGTGGGCCAGCTGTACGCGGGCATGGACCTGAAAAAGAACTTCTGATCTGAGCCTGGACTGCCCCCATGACCACCGCTGCCATCCAACCCTCCTGGCTCAACCAGGTCCTGCTCAAGCCCTGGGCCAAGCCCCTGCTGTGGGCGCTGTGCGCGCTGCCCGCGGTGGCGCTGTTCATCGGTGCGGCGACCGACCAGCTCGGCGCCAACCCGGCGGAAAAGCTCATCCGCGAAAGCGGTGAATGGGCCTTGCGCTTCCTTTGGCTCACGCTGGCCGTCAGCCCGCTGCGCGACGTGGCCTCGCTGCCTGGCTTGCTGCGCCACCGCCGCGCCCTGGGCGTGACCGTGTTCGCCTATGCGCTGCTGCACTTCCTGGCCTATGCCTGGCTGGACAAGGGTCTGGTGGTGGACGACATCGTCAAGGACGTGTTCAAGCGCAACTTCATCCTCGTGGGCATGCTGGCCTTGCTGCTGCTGACACCGCTGGCGCTGACTTCGTTCAACGCGGCCATCCGCCGCTTGGGTGGCAGGAACTGGCAGCGCCTGCACAAGCTGGTCTATGCCATCGCGTTGCTGGGCCTGCTGCACTTCTACTGGAAGAAGGCGGCCAAGAACGACCTGGGCGAGGTGGCGGTGTACGCCGCCATCCTGGCCGTGCTGCTGGGCTGGCGCGTGATGCGCAAGGGCGGCGTGCTGGGGATGTTGCGGGTGCGCTGAAGGTGCGCTGAAGGTGCGCTGAGGGGGCGCAGCCGGCCCCCGTGACCGCCCAGATCAGAAGCTGTGCCGCACGCCGAACATCGTGCCCGTCTGCGCACGGCCGGCGGCCGGCGTGCCCCCTGCGGCACCGTTGCTGACCGACACCGCCAGGCTGCCGCTGTTGTCGAGGCGGGCGAGCGAGGCATAGACGGCGGTGCGCTTGCTCAGGCTGTGGCTCAGGCGCACCACGCCCTGCGTGGCCTTGTTGGCCGAGTCCTTGTAGCGCAGCTGCGCCAGCTGGGTCTCCAGCAGCAGTGCCGGGCTCAGGGGTGCGCTCAGGCCCACATAGAAGATGTCGCTGCGCGGGGTGGCCGTGCTGCCGCCGTTGTGTCGGTGCAGCACCCCTGCGCCCAGCTTGATGCCGCTCAGGCGCACCCAGCCGTTGAGGTGGGTGCGGGTGTCGCTGAGGGCGCTGCTGCCCAGGTTGGCGAAGGCGCCGGGGCCGCCGCGCAGGGTGTCTTGCGCAGCGGCGACGCCCCAGTCGGCCGCGTCGTACTTCAGCAGCACCGACCATGCGCGGCACGCGCGGTGGTTGCTGGCGCTTTCACCGGCGCAGTTGGTGGCGCCGGGGTTGCCGGCCGTGGCGGTGTCGCGGCCCAGGCTGTAGGTGGCGCCCACGCTGAAGCCGTCCCACTTGCCGCGGTAGCCCAGGGCGTTGTCGGCGCGGGCGTTGGGCAGGTAGCTGTCCAGCGAGGCCAGGCCGTGGGCGCTGGGGCCGATCACGTCGGCGTCGAGCAGGGAGAAGAAGGTCATGGTGTGCTGGCGGCCCAGGTTGAACTGGCCCCAGGCGCCGCTCAGGCTGACGAAGGCTTGCCGGCCGAACAGGCGGCTGCCCTGGTTGAGGCCTCCCGTGTCCATGGCCAGGCCGGACTCCAGCGTGAAGCCGGCCTTGAGGCCCTGGCCGAGGTCTTCGCTGCCACGCAGGCCCAGGCGGGAGGGCACGGAGGCCGTGTTGCCGGGCATGCGGGTCAGGTGGTCGCCGTTGGTGCCGACCTGGTTGAGCGTTTCCACGCCCACGTCGATCAGGCCGTAGATCTGCACGGTTGACGTGGCGGCGGATTGCGCATGGGCGGTGGGTGCGCACAGCGTGCTCAGCGTCAGGAGGGCGAAGGCCAGGGCAGGGCGGGGGGTTTGCTGGATGTGGGGCATGGTGGGTCCTTGGGATTCCCGCAGGAATCCTGGTGGGTGTCGGTGTCGGTGTGGGGCGGGCGGGGCCGCCGAGGCGGGGCTCAGGCGGCGCGCGTGGCGCGGGGCTCTTCGAGCGTGGCGGCCTTCACAGGTGCCGTGGGTGTGGCACTTGCGGTGGCGCCCTGGCCGCGGCTGCCGTAGGCATAGGCACCCAGGCGGGCCATCAGCACGCAGGCCAGCACGAGGCCAGCGGCCATCACCATCAGGGCAGGGTCGTAGCTGTGCAGCAGCTTGAAGCTCTGGCCCATCAGGAAGGGGCCCAGGCCCGAGCCCAGCATGAAGATGGCGAAGAGGTAGCCGTAGATCTCGCCGAAGGCCTTGAGGCCCAGGTAGCGCGATTGCAGGAAGGCGATGAGGTCCACCTCGGCGCCCAGACCCAGGCCGACCAGGATGGCGGCAGGGATGCCGAAGCGGGCGTCGGCGGTGCCCAGCAGCAGGGCGATGCCCAGCAACGGCAGGCTGAAGAACACCATGGCCACGTGCGGGGCGTGCAGGCGGTCGAGCAACCAGCCTGCGGCCAGGCGCCCGACGATGAGGGCCAGGCCCGCGGCGCTGATGGCGGCGGCTGCCGAGGCCGCGGGCACGCCGCGGTCGGTCATCAACGGCACGATGTGCGCGACCACGCCCGAGGCGGCCAGCGCCACGGTGAAGAAGGCCACAGCCAGGCACCAGAAGCGACCGCTGACGCGCGCTTGCGCCGCGCTCATGCCGGGTGCTGCCGCGTGGGGGGTGGCGCGTGTCGAACTGGCAGCGGCGCCATCGGCAGAGGCCGCCTCTTCGCGGCGCCGCGTGACCAGTCCGGCCATGGCCGGCAGGGCCACCAGCAGCGTCACCAGCCCCAGGCCCATGTAGGCGCCGCGCCAGCCGAAGCTGGCCATCAGCTTTTGCGCCAGCATGGGCATGAGCATGGTGCCCAGGCCCACACCGGCGGTGGCGATGCCGAGGGCCAGGCCGCGGCGCTCGTCGAACACGGCGGCGATGGCCTTGCTGTAGGGCAGCGGGGTCTGGCCCGCGGCGACGATGCCGCACAGCGCGTACATCAGGATGAGCGCGGCAGGCGAATTGGCGAACAGGCCGATGGCGGCCATGCCGAGCGCGAAGAGCGCGATGGCTGGCAGGGCCACGCGGCGGGTGCCGTGCTTGTCGATCAGCCGGCCGATCAAGGGCGTGGCGATGCCGGTGGCCACCAGGCCGGCCAGCAGCGCGCCGGAGATGGTGCCCCGGTCGGTCTGCATGGCCTCGCTCAGCGGCTTGACGAACACGCCGAAGGTGAACTGCATCACCGGGCCGTTGCCGACGGTCAGGCCGAGCAGGGAGCCGGCCACCACCCACCAGGGATTGGAGAATGGCTTGGAAGGGGAATTGCGCATCATCGTCTCCTCATTGTCTCGGACCGTCTGTGTGAGCGGTCCTGGGGATGGCCCGCTGTGCGCTGCACCGCGGGCCACATGATCGGTCGGGAACAGGGACTGTCGGAACAGGCTCAGTCGAAGCGCGGCGCTTGCTTGGCCAGGCGCGCGGCGATGCCGGTGTGCTTGTCGGTCGTGGCGAACAGCAGCTGGAAGGACTTGCGCTCGAACTGCAGGCCCAGCGCCAGCGGGCTGTTCATGCTTTCCAGCACGGCTTCCTTGATGAACTGCTGGGCCAGGCGCGGTCCTTGCGCCAGCTGGCTGGCCAGGGCCAGGGCCCGGTCTTCCAGCGCGGCATCGGGCACGACCTCGCTGACCAGGCCCATGGCCAGGGCCTGCTCGGCACCGAAGCGCTCGCCGGTGAGCAGCAGCTTCATCGCGCGGAACTTGCCGATGGCGCGGCTCAGTCGTTGCGTGGCACCGCCGCCGGGCATCAGGCCCAGCAGCACCTCGGGCTGGCCGAAGCCGGCGGTGTCGCTGGCCAGCAGGATGTCGGCGTGCATGGCCAGCTCGCAGCCACCGCCCAGGGCGTGGCCGCGCACCGCCGCGATCACCGGCTTGCGGCAGGCGGCGATGGCGCCCCAGAGGCGGTCCATCTGGCGCTCGATGATCTCGGTGGACGTGGCGTCCAGGTACTCGCCCAGGTCGGCGCCAGCGCAGAAGGCCCGGGCGCTGCCGGCCAGCACGATGACGCGCACGGCCTCGTCGGCATCGAGCCGGGTGAAGGCCTCGGCCAGGGCGCGGCGCAGCGCCAGGTTGAGGGCATTGAGCACCTCGGGCCGGTGCAGGCGCAGCACGGCCACGCCGGGGGCGGGGCGTTCTTCGAGGAGGAGGTCGGTGTTGCTCATGGTCGTCCCTCTCAGCGGCCGGTGAAGACCGGGCGGCGCTTCTCGAAGAAGGCGGCCACCGCTTCGGCGTGGTCGGCCGTCTGGTGGGCCAAGCCTTGAAAGTGGCCGGCGTGGTCGAGGGCCTCGTCCAGCGTGGCGTTGCGGGCCTGTTGCAGCAGCTGCTTGGTCCAGCGCAGCACCTGCGGCGGGTTGGCCGCGATGCGCGTGGCCAGGGCCAGGGCCGCGTCCATCAGCGCTTCGGGCGCCACCACCTGCGACACCAGCCCGATGCGCAAGGCCTCGTCGGCATCGACGGTGTCGCCCGTGAAGGCCAGCTCGGCCGCCTTGGCCGCACCGACCACGCGGGGCAGCAGCCAGGCGCCGCCATCGCCCGGCACGATGCCGACCTTGACGAAGCTCTCGGCGAAGCGCGCCTGGGTCGAGGCGATGCGGATGTCGCACATGCAGGCCAGGTCGTTGCCCGCGCCGATGGCCGGGCCATTGACGGCCGCGATGATGGGCACGTGCAGGGCCTGGAAGGCCCGCGGGATGCGCTGGATGCCGGCGCGGTACTGCGCCACGATCTGTTCGGGGCTGCCGCCGAACATGCCCTGGCGGTCGCGCATCTCGGCGACGTTGCCGCCCGAGCAGAAGGCGCTGCCCGTGCCGGTGAGCACGATGGCGCGCACCGAGAGGTCTTCGTTGAGCTGCGCGAACAGGGTCTCGAAGGCCTGGAAGAAGTCCTCGCCGCTCAGGGCGTTGCGGGTCTCGGGCCGGTTGAGCGTGAGGATGGCGATGGCGCCGCGGCGCTCCAGCAGGATGGGGTCGGTGGTGGACATGGTGTCTCCGGTCAAACGCGTTCGATGGCCACGGCGATGCCTTGCCCCACACCGATGCACATGGTGCACAGCGCGTAGCGGCCGCCACAGCGGTGCAGCTGGCGCGCGGCGGTCAGGGCCAGGCGCACGCCCGACATGCCCAGCGGGTGGCCGAAGGCGATGGCGCCGCCGTGGGGGTTGATGTGCTCGCCGTCGTCGGGCAGGCCGAGCGCGCGCAGCACGGCCAGGCCTTGCGCGGCGAAGGCTTCGTTGAGCTCGATGACGTCGAAGTCGCCGATGGACAGGCCGGTTTGCGCCAGCAGCTTGCGCACCGCAGGCACCGGCCCCAGGCCCATGACGCGCGGCGCGATGCCGGCCGTGGCCACACCGATGACGCGGGCCAGGGGCTGCAGGTGGTGGCGCGCAGCACCGGTTTCGCTGGCCAGCAGCAGGGCCGCGGCGCCGTCGTTCACGCCCGACGCGTTGCCCGCCGTCACGCTGCCTTGCGGGCGGAAGGCGGGCTTGAGGCGGGCCAGCGTTTCCAGCGTGGTGTCGGCACGCGGGTGCTCGTCGGCGCTGAACAGCGTGGTCTCGCCCTTGCGGCCATCGGGCTTGGCCACCAGCACGGGCAGCAGCTCGATGTCGAAGACGCCGCTGGCCTGGGCGCGAGCGGCACGCTGCTGGCTGCGCAGCGCGAAGGCGTCCTGGTCGGCGCGCGAGATGCCGCATTGCTCGGCCACGTTCTCGGCCGTCTCGCCCATGGCATCGACGCCGTGCAGGGCGGCCATGCGCGGGTTGACGAAGCGCCAGCCGATGGTCGAGTCGTGCACCTCGGCGTGCCGCGAAAACGCGCTGGTCGGCTTGGGCATGACGAGCGGCGCGCGGCTCATGCTCTCCACGCCCCCGGCGATCGCCAGGTCCAGCTGGCCGCAGGCGATGCCGCGTGCCGCGCTGGCGATGGCTTCCAGCCCCGAGCCGCACAGGCGGTTGACGGTGGCCGCCGCGGCCGTCACCGGCAGGCCGGCCAGCAGCGCGCTCATGCGGGCCACGTTGCGGTTGTCTTCACCGGCCTGGTTGACGCAGCCGAAGTACAGCTCTTCGAGCTGGTCCCAGTCCAGCCGCGGGTGGCGGGCCATCAGGGCCTGCAGTGGCAGGGCGCCGAGGTCGTCGGTGCGGATGCCCGAGAGGCTGCCGCCGTAGCGGCCGATGGGCGTGCGGATGCCGTCAACAATGAACGCTGCATTCATGGGGAAAGGTCTCCAAAGTGAACAGGAGGTGGCCGTGCGCCACCCCGATCCAGCGGCTGCCCAGGCTCCGGCTTTGCCGGGCCGATGGCAGCGCCCCCTTGAGGGGGAGCGGCCGTGGCCGCTCGGGGGTGGGTCATCAGATCCCCAACACGCGTTCGGCGTTGCCGTGCATGACCTTGTCCATCACCGCGTCGCTGTAGCCCAGCTCGGACCATTCGCGCAGGATGCGTTCGTACGGCAGGCTGGGGTAGTCGCTGCCGAACATGATCTTGTCCTGCAGGCGCCCGCGGATGTCCACCTTCAAATTGCCGGGGAAGTGCTTGGGCGCCCAGCCCGACATCTCCCAGTACACATTGCCCTTGTGCAAGGCCACGGCCGTGGTCTCGTCCACCCAGGGCCAGCCGGGGTGGGCCATGATGATCTTCAGGTTCGGGAAGTCGGCGGCCAGGTCGTCGATGGCACCGGGGTGCGCATGGCGGATGCGCGCACCGTGGCCACCGGCCATGCCCGCGCCCATGCCCGTCGTGCCCACGTCGATCATCACGGCCGCACCGAGCGCATTGATCTCCTCGAAGAGGTCGTAGTGGCGCCGGTCGTTGACGGCGAAGTGCTGCATGATCGGGTGGAAGTGGAAGCCGATGAAGCCCAGCTCGGTCACGGCCTTCTTCACCTGGCGGATGGCGATCTCGCCCTTGGCCGGCTCCACCGCGCCCCAGCACTGGATGATGCGATCGGGGTGGCGCTGCCACATGCCGTGCACGTACTCGTTGGTGCAAGGTGGGCTGGCCACGGTGGTCTCCAAGTCCAGGGCCACGAGGCAGGCTTCGACGCCAGCGGTGGTGAACTCTTGAACGACGTCTTCTTCCGACTTGCCCACCCATTCGCGCTTCCAGTAGCGGGCGAGGGCTTCGGGGTAGGGGCCCTGGGAGTCGATCCAGGTGGGGGTGCCGGGGTAGCAGTGCAGGTCGATGATGCGCATGGGGTGCTCCTGTGAGGGGTGGGTGTGTCAGGCCGCCAGGGCCTTGGCTTGGGCTTCTTCGCTCAGTTGCGCCGCGATGCGTTCGCCCAGCGCCTTCTTCGAGACCTTGCCGAAGGTGGACACGGGGAAGTCGGGCAGCAGCTCCAGGCGCTCGGGCAGCTTGAAGCGGGCGATCTCCTGCGTTTGCAGGAAGGCCACCAGCTCGGGCAACGTCAGCGTGGTGCCGGCGCGCGGCACGACGAAGGCGCACATCTTTTCGCCCAGGGCGGCGTCGGGCATGGGCACGCAGGCCACGTTCTGCACGGCCGGGTGCATGAGGATGAGGTTCTCGACCTCCTCGGCGCTGATCTTCTCGCCGCCGCGGTTGATGAGGTCCTTCTTGCGGCCCTCGACGACGTAGTTGCCCGAGGGGTGCTTGCGCATCAGGTCGCCGGAGCGGTAGAAGCCGTCGGCGGTGAACTGGCGCGCGTTGTACTCGGGCACGCCGAAGTAGCCGCGCAGGGTGTAGGGGCCGCGGCAGGCCAGCTCGCCGACCTCGCCATCGGGCACCTCGCGGCCGTCGTCGTCGATGAGCTTGAGCTCGTCGTCCGCACAGACCGGTCGGCCGCAGGTCTCCAGCAGCACCTCTTCCGGGTCGCCCTGGCGCACGAACATCAGCAGGCCTTCGCTCATGCCGAAGTTCTCCTGCACGAAGGCGTTGCGAAAGAGCTGGCGCGTGCGGATGCGCACCTCGGGCTGCATGCGCTGGCCACCGCTCTGGATCTGCTTGACCGAGTCGAGTTGCGCCTCGGCAATCGCCGGGTCGTTGATGAGGCGGATCAGCAGCGCAGGCACCACCTTGATGTGCGTCACGCCATGCTGGGCGATCAGCTGGAACATCTCGGCCGGCTTGGTGTTGGCGTGCAGCACCACCGTGGCGCCGTTGAACAGGAAGCCCTGGATGCCCGGGCAGGCCAGCGGCAGGTTGTGCGCGATGGGCAGCACCAGCAGCAGCACCGATTCCGCATCGACCCCGGCCACCTCGGCGGCGACCTTGCTGTTGTAGGCGTAGTCGTTGTTGGTGCGCGGGATGAGCTTGGGGATGCCCGTGGTGCCGCCCGAGAGCTGGAAGATGCACGGGTCGGTCGGTTCGATGCGGACCTTGCGCAGGTCCGCAACCGGGCGCTTGGCGGGCTGGGCGATCAGCGCGGTCAGCGAGTGCTCGCCAGGGCCGGCTTCGCCCAGCACCAGGCGCAGCTGCAGGCAGGCGTGCTCGGCCTGCACGCGCTCCACGATGGGTGCGAAGCGGAACTCGCCGCCCTGCTCGCGCACCGCGGTCGGATAGACCACGCAGCGCGCCTGCGACAGCTGCACGAACTGGTTGAGCTCGGCGTGGCGGTGCGTGACCAGCGCCGCGATCGGGATGCAACCGAGCTTTTGCAGCGCGAAGTACAACACCACGAACTCGGCCACATTGGGCAGCAGGGGCACGACGCGGTCCAGCGGCTGCAGGCCGAGGTCGAGCAGGTTGAGGGCGAGGTTGTCGCTGACAGCGTCGAGTTCGGCGTAGGTGTAGCGGCGCTCGCCGTCGATCAGCGCGGTGCGCTCGGCGAAGCGCTCGAACACGGCAGCGAACTCTTGCGCCAGGGACTGGTCGCGCCAGTAACCCTGGGCGCGGTAGCGCGCGGCGAAATCCTCGGGGAAGGGCACGAATCCTTGCAGCATGGGGGTCTCCTCGGGGTGTGTGCGGATCAGGTCGATGCGGTGAAGCCACCGTCGATGACCACGATCTCGCCCGTGACGAAGCGGTTGGCCGTCAGCAGGTTGAGCATCACTTCGGCCACGTCGTCGGCCGTCACGCAGCGGCGCAGCGGGGTCTGCTTGGCGCGCTTGCCCATGAGGTCCTCGTACTTCTCGCCCAGCATGCGTTCCATCCACTCGCCTTCCATCCAGCCCGGGGCGACGGCGTTGACGCGGATCTCGGGGCCGAGGTTCCAGGCCAGGGTCTTGGTGAGGTTGACCACGGCGGCCTTGCTGGCGGCGTAGGCCGGCGGTTGCGGGCCGGGGCGCAGGCCGACGATGCTGGCCGTGTTGACGATGGCCGGGTTCGTGCCCTTCTTGAGCAGGGGCACGGCGGCGCGGGCGACCTGGAAGTTGCCGCGCACGTTGACGGCGAAGCAGCGGTCCCACTCGGCCATGTCCAGGCTGTCGAGGTCCTTGACCTTCCAGCTGGCGGTGGTGCCGGCGTTGCTGACCAGGGCGTCGAGGTGGCCGAAGACCTCGCCGATGCTGGCCATCATCTGGCGCACGGCCTGGTCGTCGCTGACGTCGCACTGCAGCAGCAGCGTTTGCGCGCCCAGGGCCTGGGCTTCGGCGGCCACGGCCTGCGCGGCCTTGGCGCTCGATGCGTAGTTGATGGCGACGTCGAAGCCGGCGCGGGCCAGGGCCAGCACGGCGCTGCGGCCGATGCCGGTGGCGCCGCCGGTGACGAGGGCTTTCTTGCGGGGAGAGGTGGACATGGTGGTTTCCTTGGGGTGAGGCATGCGGGTGAGGCATGCAGCGGCGCGACCCGCAGGTGCGGGCCCGAACGCATCGGGTTGACGGGATGGAGAGGGTGGGCGGAAGGGGCTGGGCCTGGGCCGGTGTCAGTCCGGCAAGCCGGTCTGGTGGGCGCTGCGGGGCGCATGGGTGTTAACCCAGGGGGTGCTTCGCTTCATGGTCCAGGTGCTTCCTTGTTGACCGCTTCATCGGGCGGTTGAGTGCACTTTAGACAGGCGAAGGGATGCGGAGAAGATGCCAGAATCGGCAAAGCGATACGCATTGCTCATCCCGGCAAAACCCTAGTGAAACTCACGCAGTTACGCGACCTCGTCGCCATCGTGGAGCACGGCAGCCTGCGTGCCGCTGCCCGCCACCTCGACATCGCCCAGCCCCTGTTGACGCGCAGCGTGCGCTCGCTGGAGAAGGACCTGGGCGCCACCTTGTTCGACCGCCAGGCGCAGGGCATGACGCTCACCGCCGCCGGGCGCGTTTTCTACCAGCGCGCCAGCCTCATCGTCAACGAAGCACGGCGCGCCCGCGACGAGCTCAGCCAGGTGCTGGGCGATGGGCAGGGCACGCTGGTGGCGGGGCTGTCGATCATGCCGCACGCGGGCTTGCTGCCCGGGGCCTTGCCCATGTTCCGCAAGCGCTACCCGGGCGTGCGCCTGCAGCTCATCGAGGGCCTCTTCCCCGACCTGGAAAGCCGCTTGCGCGAAGGCAGCGTGGACTTCTACCTCGGTGCCGCGCCGCGCCTGCAACCCGCACCGGGCCTGGCGGTCGAGACCTTGTTCAGCAACACGCGCGCCGTGGTGGGGCGCAAGGGCCACCCCTTGAGCCAGGCCTCGTCCTTGAAGGCGCTGGCTTCGGCCGACTGGGCCACCACCTCCATCGACTACAACGCCAGCGAAGACCTGGCCCGGCTGTTCGCGCGCTACGCGCTGCCACCGCCCAACGTCATCCTGCAGGCGGGCAGCGCCTTGTCGCTGATGGTGGCGCTGGCACAGACCGACCTGCTGGCCATGCTGCCGCGCCAGTGGGAAGACTTCCCGCTCACGGCCGATGCCTTGCAGATCATCCCCGTCGAGGAGGTCCTGCCCGCCCCCGATGTGGTGCTGATCCGCCGGCCCGACCTGCCGCTCACGCCGGCCGGCGAGCACCTGGTGGACCTGATGCTGCGGTTCGCGCCCAAGGCCTGACGCGGCACAATCCCGCCCATGCTGGACGTACTCGCGCTGATGGCGCCATTCTTTGGCCTGGTCGCCCTGGGCTGGATTGCCGCGCGCCGGGGCTTGCTGCCGGTCGATGGCATTGGCGGCCTGATGACCTTCGTGCTGTACTTCGCCCTCTCGGCGCTGCTGCTGCGGCTGGCCGCGCAAGGGCGCTTGCAGGCGGGTGCCAGCGCCACGCTGCTGTGGGTCTATGCCGCGGCCAGCCTGGCGGTGATGGGCTTGGGCCTGTGGTGGGCGCGGCGTGCGGGCCTGTCGCGGCGCAACGGCGCGCTGGCGGCCTTGGTCACGGCCTTTCCGAACACCGGCTTCCTGGGCCTGCCGCTGCTGACCAGCCTGCTGGGGCCGGACGCGGCCGGGCCGGTGGCGGCGACCTTGCTGATCGACGTGCTGGTGAGCTGCTCGCTGGCGATGGCCTGGGCGCACTCCCACCCTCATCCGCACCCTGACACACCCGCGGGTGAGTCCGACGACCTGCCGGCGGACCTGGACGCCAACGACCCGGGCCCGCTGGTGGCGCTGAAGCGCTCCCTGCTGGGTGCCTTGCGCAACCCCTTGCTGCAGGCCATGGCGCTGGGCCTGGTGCTGTCCACCCTGGGCTGGACGCTGCCCAAGCCGGTGGACGACATCCTGCGCCTGCTGGGCCAGGCTGCCACGCCGGTCGCCTTGGTGACGCTGGGCGCCATCGTGGCGCGCTCGCAGATGCGGCCCGGTGTGAATGCCAGTGCCGTCAGCGTGCTCGCAGACGTGCCTGCGCAAGGCGTGACGCCTTCCCTGTGGTGGTTGGTGGCGCTCAAGCTGCTGGTGCACCCGGCGCTGGTGTGGCTGGCCGCGGCCGTGGCCGCCGAGCTGGGCCACGCCTTGCCGCACTTGAGCGTGCTGGCCCTGACCCTGGCCGCGGCCTTGCCCTCGGCGGCCAATGTGTCCATGCTGGCCGAGCGCGAAGGCGCGGACACGGCCATGGTGGCGCGCGTCATCCTGTGGACGACGGCCGCGGCCGTGGTCACGCTGCTGCTGTGGTCCAGCGTGCTGCGGGTGCACGCGGCGGTGTGATGCCGCGCGCTGCGGAGCGCCCTCAGCCCGCAGCCTGGCGCTTCAGCACGCCTTTCAGCGCCAGGCCCGTGTGCGTGCCCTTGGCCACCAGCACCGCCGGCGGCCCCTCGGCCACCACCTTGCCACCGCCCGAGCCGCCTTCCGGCCCCATGTCGATGACCCAGTCGGCCTCGGCGATGACGTCGAGGTCGTGCTCGATGACGACCACGCTGTGGCCGCCGTCCACCAGGCGGTGCAGCACGCGGATGAGCTTCTCCACATCGGCCAGGTGCAGGCCCACGGTGGGCTCGTCGAGCACGTAGAGCGTGTGCGGCGCCTTGTTGCCGCGTTTGCCGATGTCGTCGCGCACCTTGCTGAGCTCGGTCACGAGCTTGATGCGCTGCGCCTCGCCGCCCGACAGCGTGGGCGAGGGCTGGCCCAGCGTCAGGTAGCCCAGGCCGACGTCTTGCAGCAGCTTGAGCGGGTGCGCGATGGACGGCATCGATGCGAAGAACTCGACGGCTTCGTCCACCTCCATCTTCAGCACGTCGCCGATGTGTTTGCCGCGCCAGGTGGCGGCCAGCGTTTCGGGGTTGAAGCGCATGCCGTGGCAGCTGTCGCAATGCACCTTCACGTCGGGCAGGAAGGCCATCTCGATGGTGCGGATGCCCTGGCCTTCGCAGTCGGGGCAGCGGCCGGCGCCGGCGTTGAAGCTGAAGCGGCCCGCGGCCCAGCCCCGCGCGCGGGCTTCGAGCGTGTCAGCGAAGAGCTTGCGGATGGTGTCCCAGAAGCCAATGTAGGTGGCCGGACACGAGCGCGGCGTCTTGCCGATGGGGGTCTGGTCCACCTCCAGGACGCGGTCGATGGCGCCCCAGCCGTCCACGCCCTCGCAGCCTGTCCACAACGGTGCGGTGGTGGCGCGCTGCTTGGGCGGGATGGCCACGGCGGCTTGCACATTGGCCAGCAGCACGTCGCGCGCGAAGGTCGATTTGCCCGAGCCCGACACGCCGGTCACCGCCACCAGGCGGTGCAGCGGCACGGCGGCGCTGACCTGGTCGAGGTTGTGCAGCCGCGCCTTGTGCACGTGCAGTTGCGGCGTGTCGGTGGCCACCGGGCGGCGGCCCACGGCCTGGCCGTCCGCGTCCACGCGCAGCGGGTGCTGCATGGGCGAGCGCAGGCAGCGGCCGGTCACCGAGGCCTCGCTGGCCATGATGTCGGCCACCGAGCCCTGGGCCACGACCGTGCCACCGCGCACACCGGCACCGGGGCCGATGTCGATGATGTGCTCGGCGCGGCGGATGGTGTCTTCATCGTGCTCGACCACCACCAGCGTGTTGCCCGACTGGCCGAGCGTGTGCAGGGCGTCCAGCAGCATCTGGTTGTCGCGTGGGTGCAGGCCGATGGTGGGCTCGTCGAGCACATAGCACACGCCCTGCAGGTTGGAGCCCAACTGCGCGGCCAGGCGGATGCGCTGGGCCTCGCCGCCCGAGAGCGTGGGCGCGGCGCGGTCCAGGCTGAGGTAGCCCAGGCCGACCTGCTCCATGAAGCTCAGGCGGGACTTGATCTCGCTGACGATGTCGCGGGCAATCGTCGCTTCGCGGCCGTCGAGCTTGAGCTTCTCGGTCCACTTGCGCGCGTCCTTCACCGACAGCGCCGAGACCTCGGCCACCGACTGCCCACGGCCCGGGCCGACCAGGCGCACGGCCAAGGCCACCGGGTTCAGGCGCGCGCCGTGGCAGGTGCCGCAGGCCGCATCTTCCACGTCGTCCAGCTCGGGCTCGGCGAAGGTTTGCTCGCGGCCCTTGTTCTCCTCGGCGGCGGTGGAATCGTCCATCACCTTGCGCTGCTCTCGCGTCAGCGCCAGGCCCGTGCCCACGCAGTCGGGGCACCAGCCGTGCTTGCTGTTGTAGCTGAACAGGCGCGGGTCCAGCTCGGGGTAGCTGGTGCCGCAGCTCGGGCAGGCGCGCTCGGTGCTGAACACCTTGACGCGGCCCATGTGCAGGGTGGACTTGCCATTCGACAGCGCTTCCGACAGCCCCTCCAGCCCGCTGATGAGGTGGACCACGCCTTTGCCGTGTTCCAGCGCCGTGGCCAGCAGCTCGCGCAGGCGGCCTTCGTTCTCCGGCGTGACGACGACGTCGCCCACCGGCAGCTCGATGGTGTGCTCGCGGTAGCGGTCGATGCGCGGGCCCTTGGCCGTGCCCCAGCCGGCGCTCGGCAGGAACTCGCCGTCCACGCGCAGGTAGTCGAAGCCGCGGGTGGAGGCCCACTTGGCCAGCTCGGTGTAGATGCCCTTGCGGTTGACCACCAACGGCGCCATCAGGCCGATGTGCTGGCCGCGGAAGTCGCGCACCCATTGCGCGGCGATGGCCTCGGGCGTTTGCGGCAGCACGGGGATGGGCTGGCCTTCGGCATCGACGCAGCTGGTGCAGTGCTGGGTGCCCAGCTTGACGTAGAGCAGGCGCAGGAAGTGGTGCACCTCGGTGGTCGTGCCCACGGTGGACTTGCGCCCGCCGCGCGACAGCCGCTGCTCGATGGCCACGGTCGGCGGGATGCCATACACCGCATCGACTTCGGGCCGGCCTGCCGGTTGCACCAGCGAGCGCGCGTAGGCGTTGAGCGACTCCAGGTAGCGGCGCTGCCCCTCGTTGAAGAGGATGTCAAACGCCAGCGTGGACTTGCCCGAGCCCGACACGCCGGTGATCACGTTGAACTTGCCCCGCGGGATGTGCACGCTCAGGCCCTGGAGGTTGTTCTCGTGGGCGTTGACCACCTCGATGGCGTCATGCCCCGGGGCTTTGGCGGCGGCTTCGCGGCGCTGCTTGCGGCGCGCGGCGATCACGGCTTGCAGCGAGGTGCCATCGTCGGCAGACACCTTGGCTGCGGTCTGGGGCGAGAGGTCGTACGTGGCAGGCCGCTCAGCCGCCTTGATGTCAGTGAGGGCGGTGGCCACGGGCGCATCGTCCAGGCCCATGGCGCGTTCGTACTCGCGCAGGGCCACGGCCGTGTGGGTGTCGCCTTGCTTGAGGTCTTCCGGCGCGCCCACGGCCACCAGCTGCCCGCCGCCCGAGCCGCCCTCGGGGCCGAGCTCGATCAGCCAGTCGCAAGCGCGGATGACGTCGAGGTTGTGCTCGATCAGGACGATGCTGTTGCCCGCGTCCAGCAGCTTGGCGAAGGCCCGCATCAGCTTGGCGATGTCGTCGAAGTGCAGGCCCGTGGTGGGCTCGTCGAACATGAACAGCGTGCCCTTGCGCGCCGTGCGCTGGCCCGACTTGGACTTGTGCGCCGCCGCTTCCACCAGGTGGCCTGCCAGCTTGAGGCGCTGCGCCTCGCCGCCCGACAGCGTGGGCACGGGCTGGCCCAGCTTGACGTAGTCCAGGCCCACATCGGCCAGGGGCTGCAGGGCGCGCACCACGTCGACGTCCTGGCCGAAGAGCTTGACGGCCTCGGCCACGGTCAGCTCCAGCACATCCGAGATGCTGAGCTTCTTGTTGAGCCGCTCGATCTGCGCCTCGCGCACCTCGGCGCGGAAGCGCGTGCCGTCGCAATCCGGGCAGCGCAGGTACACATCGCTGAGGAACTGCATCTCGACGTGCTCGAAGCCCGAGCCGCCGCAGGTTGGGCAGCGGCCATTGCCCGCGTTGAAGCTGAAGGTGCCGGCGGTGTACTTGCGTTCGCGCGACATCGGCGTCAGCGCGAACAGGCTGCGCACCGCGTCGAAGGCGCCCACGTAGCTGGCCGGGTTGGACCGCGCCGTCTTGCCGATGGGCGATTGGTCCACGAAGTTGACCGCGCTCAGCCAGTCGGCGCCCAGCAGCTCGTCGTGCGCGCCGGGGCTCTCGGTGGCTTCGCCGAAATGGCGCAGCAGGGCCGGGTGCAGGATGTCCTGGATGAGCGTGGATTTGCCCGAGCCGCTCACGCCGGTCACGCCCACCAGGCGCTGCAGCGGGAAGTCGATGTCGAGGTTTTGCAGGTTGTGCTCGCGCGCCCCTTGCAGGATGAGGCGGGGCGTGGCCTCGGTCACTGTGCGGCGTTGGCCGATGCCGATGCGGCGGCGCGCGCCCAGGTAGGCGCCGGTCAGGGTCTCGGCGTTTTTCAGGTCGTCCGGCGTGCCATCGAAGACGATGCGCCCGCCCTGGTGGCCGGGGCCGGGGCCCATGTCGATGACGCGATCGGCGGCCAGCATCACGGCCGGGTCGTGCTCGACCACCACCAGCGTGTTGCCCGCGTCCACCAGGCGCTGCATGGCCAGGTTGATGCGGTCCATGTCGCGCGGGTGCAGGCCGATGCTGGGCTCGTCCAGCACGAACAGGGTGTTGACCAGCGAGGTGCCCAGGGCCGTGGTCAGGTTGATGCGCTGCACCTCGCCACCGCTCAGCGTGCGGCTTTGGCGGTCCAGCGTGAGGTAGCCCAGGCCGACATCGACCAGGTACTTCAGCCGCGTGCGGATCTCATCGAGCAGCAGCGACAGCGCCTCGGTGTCACCGCGCTTGGCCAGGGTCACGAAGGCGAAGAAGCGCTGCAGCTGCGAAATCGGCAGCAGCATCAGGTCGTGCACGTTCAGGCCGGGCAGGGCCTCGAAGGCCTCGCGCGCCATGCCCGGGTCTGCGGTCACGCCCTTGGGGGCAAAGCGCAGCGCAGGCGCCAGCACCGCATCGGCATCCTCGCGCGAACCCAGGCGCCACAGCAGCGACTCGGTCTGCAGGCGCGCGCCCTCGCAGTCGGGGCAGGGCGTGTAGCTGCGGTACTTCGACAGCAGCACACGGATGTGCATCTTGTAGGCCTTGCTCTCCAGGTACTCGAAGAAGCGCTTGATGCCGTACCACTGCTTGTTCCAGTTGCCCTTCCAGGCCGGGTCGCCGTCGATCACCCAGGCCTTTTGCTCGGGCGTGAGCTGGGACCAGGCCGTGTCCCGCGGGATGGCGGCGTCGCCGGCGTACTTGACGAGGTCGTTCTGGCAGTCGGCCCAGGCGGGCGTTTGCAGCGGCTTGATGGCGCCGCCGCGCAGCGTCTTCTTGCCGTCGGGGATGACCAGGCCGAAGTCCACGCCGATGACGCGGCCGAAGCCGCGGCAGGTCGGGCAGGCGCCTGCGGCCGAGTTGAACGAGAACATGCCCGGCGTGGGCGCGCTGTAGCGGCGGTGGCTTTCCGGGCAGTGCAGGCCGCTGGAGAAGCGCCACAGTTCGGCCTCGCCTTCATCCTGCAGGGCATAGACCGTCACATGGCCGCCGCCGCGCTGGAATGCCAGCTCCAGCGCTTCCATGACGCGGGGCCGGTCCAGGTCGGCGCCACTGGCATCGGCGCCCATGCGGAAGCGGTCCACCACCACGTCCAGGGCCAGGCGCTCGGTGGGCTTGCCCTCGGCATCAGCGCCTTCGACCTTGCGCTGGGCCTGGATGCGCGAGAAGCCGCTGGCTGATAGCCACTCTGCCATCTGCTCGGGCGAGGTGTTGGCGGGCAGCTCGGCCGCGAAGGTCACGACCACGCGCTGGCCACCCTCGTGCTGCGCGCAGCGGCGCAACAGCTCGGCGAACACCGACTGCGGCGTGTCTTCCTGCACCGGCTGGCCGGTTTTTTGATCGAACAGGCGGGCGGCGCGGGCGAACAGCAACTTGAGGTGGTCGTTGAGCTCCGTCATGGTGCCCACCGTGGAGCGCGAGGTGCGCACCGGGTTGCTCTGGTCGATGGCGATCGCCGGGGGCACGCCCTCCACCTTGTCCACCGCGGGGCGGTCCATGCGGTCGAGGAACTGGCGCGCGTAGGCGCTGAAGGTCTCGACGTAGCGGCGCTGGCCTTCGGCGTACAAGGTGTCGAACACCAGCGAGGATTTCCCCGAGCCGCTGGGGCCGGTCACGACCGTCAGCTCACCCGTGCGGATGTCGAGGTCGAGGTTTTTGAGGTTGTGCTGGCGGGCACCGCGGATGCGGATGTCGGACATGAGGGGCCTTGTGACAATGGATCGACGGTGGATCGCTGCAGAGCGGGCAGGGCCAAACATTCTAGGGACTCCCTCCTGCCCCTGCTTGTGACAGACCTCTGACCGAACGCGCCAAGCCGACTCAAGTCGAGCGCAAACCCGCCGATATCGCAGCAGAGGCGGGGCGCTGAGAGGTGCCCTGACGTGGCACACGCTGGCCGTTGGGGCGCCGTGCCGTGTCCACGCATGCGTCCAGTGAGCCCTGACGAGACGCGCAACCCTTGCCCCCCTGTGCGCGGGGCATTGGATTGACAACCTTGTCGAGGTGTTCGATGTCCCAATGGATCGTGAACCTGCCCCTGCGGTTCAAGTTTGTGCTGCTGAGCGTGGTGGCGCTGGTGATGGCGGGGGCGCCGTCGTTCCTGGTGCTCACCGAATCGGTGCAGACCTACCAGGGCCTCAAGCAGGAGCAGTCGGGCCTGAAGCCGGCCATGGGCATGCTCAAACTGGTCCGCCTGACGCAGGAGCACCGCGGCATGTCGGCGGCCATCCTCAACGGCGACAGCAGCAAGCAGGCAGCCCGTGCCGAGCGCCAACAGGCCATCGACGCCCTGTTCATGTCCTTGGGCAATGAGGTGCATGCCTTGGGCCAGTCCGCCATGCAAGACAAGCTCAAGGCGCTGCAGGCCGAGTGGCAGGGCCTGTCGCGGCAGGTCAGCGGCGGCGGGGTGTCCGCCCCGGAGAGCCTGAAGCGCCACACCCACCTGGTGCAGCAATTGCTGGACGCGGTGGAAGACGAGGCGGCCGTCAGCGGCCTGGCCCTGGACGCCGACGCAGCGTCTTACTACCTGATCCGGGCGGCGCTCAGCGACCTGCCCCGCCTGACCGAATCTCTGGGCCTGGCCCGCGCCCGCGGCGTCAGCATGCTGGCGCAGCGCAGCAGCGACCCGCAGCACAGCGCCAACCTGATGAGCCTGCTGGTGTCTGCCCAAGTCAGTGCCCATGACCTTGAACGCGACCTGGCCCGCGCCCGCGAAGGCAACCCGGACGCCGTCGAGGTGTTGCAGGCTCCCGCGCTGAAGGCCCGGGAGGCCCTTGCCCAGGCCAGACAGCTGGCGCAAACCGTCGCCGCAACCGCAGCGGGCGAGTCGATCGCCATGGCACCTTCCCAGTACTTCGACCAGATGACCCAGGCCATCCAGGCGCAATTCGCGCTGAGCGAGCGCATGTCGGCGCAACTCGAAGGCCTCATCGCGGCGCGTGCCCAGGCGAAAGGCCGGGGCGTGGCGTTCACGGCCGGGCTGGTCCTGGCCATGCTGGCGCTGGGCGCGGTGCTGGCCACCTTCATCACCCGCACCACCACGCGTGCCGTGGCCTGCGCGGTGGACGCGGCCGAAGCCCTGGCCCACGGCGACCTCAGCCGCACCCTGGCACAGGACCGCCACGACGAAGTCGGCCAGCTGCTGCAGGCCATGTCCCGCGCCACGGCCGAGCTGCGCCAGACGGTGCTGGGCATCAAGGCCGCCAGCGAATCCGTGGCCACGGCCTCCAGCCAGATCGCCCAGGGCAACATGGACCTGAGCGCGCGCACCGAAAACCAGGCCTCGTCGCTGCAGGAAACCGCCTCGTCGATGGAGCAGATGTCGGCCACCGTGCGCCAGAACGCCGACACGGCCTCGTCGGCCCAGCAACTGGCGCAGCAGGTGTCCGAAGGCGCGGCTCACAGCGGGCGCATCTTCGCGCAGGTCACCGAGCGCATGGAGGCCATCAAGCGCTCCAGCGCCAAGATCGCCGAGATCAACGCCGTCATCGACGGCATCGCCTTCCAGACCAACATCCTGGCGCTGAACGCTGCCGTCGAAGCCGCGCGTGCCGGCGAGCAGGGCCGTGGCTTTGCGGTGGTGGCGTCCGAGGTGCGTTCGCTGGCGCAGCGCTCGTCCGAGGCCGCCCGCGAGATCAAGGTCCTGATCGCCGCAAGCGTGGACTGCGTGGACCAGGGTTACGCCCTGGCCACCGAGACCGGCGAGTCCATCGATACCCTCATCCAGCGCATCCAGCAGGCCAGCGCCTTGATGACGCAAGTGGCCACGGGCAACGCCGAGCAGAGCCAAGGCATTGCCCAGGTCAACCAGGCCGTCACCCTGCTGGACCAGACCACGCAGCAAAACGCCGCGCTGGTGGAGGAGTCCACCGCGGCGGCGGCCAGCCTGAGCGACCAGGCCCAGCGCCTGCAAGTCGCCGTGGGGCGCTTCCGCCTGGCTTGAGCCTGGCCTGGGCAGCGGCGTTGTCAAACTTTCATGCCAAGATCGGCGCATTGCGCGTGCAACGCGTTCACCGGTCTGCCCCATGTTCAAGCGCCTGATCCTGCCCCTGCTCATCCTTGTCGCCCTGGTGGCGGCGTATTTCGCGGCCGTGCTGAACTGGAGTTACTCCAGCGGCGAGCGTGCCGGCTGGGTCCAGAAGTTCTCGCACAAGGGCTGGCTCTGCAAGACCTGGGAGGGCGAGCTGGCGCTGGTGTCCATGCCCGGCGCCCCGATGGAGAAGTTCTTTTTCACCGTGACGGACGACGCCGTGGCCGAGCAGATCAACCGCCGCATGGGCCAGCGCGTGGCCCTGCACTACGAGCAGCGCGTCGGCCTGCCCACCAGCTGTTTCGGCGAGACCCGCTACTACGTCAGCCGGGTGACGCCGGTGGACGACATCTCCCTGTCGCCCGGGGTGGTGGTGCAGCCGCACGGGGCAGGCCGAAACGCAGACCAAAGCGCACCGGCCATCCCGGCCAGCGCAGCGTCCGCGCCCTGACCTGTGCGCCATCCCCCTTGAACAGGGGGGGGTGTGGTCAGCGGACCAGCAGCACCGGCACCTTCGAGGTCGCCAGCACGCGGGTGGCCACCGAGCCGGTGACCAGGTTCATCAGGTTGCTGTGGCCATGCGAGCCCATGATCACCAGGTCGAACTTGCCTTTGTCGGCCATCTTGGCGATGACTTCGGGTGCGTGGCCGATCTTGGACACGTAGGCCGTGGCCAGGTCGTGCTTGGCGGTGAACTTGCGGATGGGCTTGAAGATGGCCTCGGCCGTGTCTTCGTAATAGGACTTGAGCTGGTCGGCCGGGAACATCGACGCGGCGTGCGGCGGGATCATGGGCACCACGGTCAGCACGGTGTACTCGTGGCTGGCGGCCAGCCACTCTTCGTGCGTGACCAGCCAGGCCAGCATGCGCTTGGTGAAGGGGCTGCCATCGACGGGGAGCAGGATTTTCATGGAAGGTCAGGGCCCTGGCGGGCCGATGGTTGAGTGACCGTTCCAGTGTAGGACGGAACCACGGCAAAGGCTTTGCGGTGTGGCAGGTGCTGCCCGGGGTGCATCCAACGTGCGCCCCGCTGCGTAGTGATCGGCATGACCTCTGCCGTGCCCTCGCCATGAACACCTGCGCCCTGGCCACCCCCTTCGTGCTCGGCCTGCTGGCCGTGGCCGTGCCGCTGGACACCACCAGCCTGCTCAACAGCGCCACCGACTGGACGCTGCGACGCCAGGGCCTGTTGGGCGATCGCCGGGTCTCCCAGGCCTACGGCAGCCACGACCGCCAGCGCGCCGATGTGTACCTGCCGCCCGAAGGCCTGCAGGCGCCGGCTGGCGGCTGGCCCATGGTGGTGTTTTTCTATGGCGGCTCCTGGCGCAGCGGCGAGCGGGGCGACTACGCTTTTGTGGGCCGCTCGCTGGCCGCACGCGGCATGGTCGTGGTGGTGGCCGACTACCGCTTGCACCCGGAGGTGCGCTACCCCGAGTTCATCGAAGACAGCGCCCAGGCCGTGGCCTGGGCCTGGCAGCAGGCGGGCGAGTGGCAGGTCAACCGCCGCCGCGTGTTCGTGATGGGGCACAGCGCTGGGGCCTACAACGCCGCCATGGTGGCGCTGGACGCCCGCTGGCTGGCGCAGCACAACTTGCAGCCGTCGGTGCTGGCGGGCTTCATCGGCCTGGCCGGCCCCTACAACTTCCTGCCCTTGCGGGTGGACTCGCTCAAGCCGGTGTTCGGCTTCCCGCAGACGCCGGCAGACTCCCAGCCGGTGCTGCACGCGCATGCGTCGGCCCCGCCAAGCTGGTTGTTCACCGCCGCGGCCGACAGCTTCGTGAGCGCCACGCTCAACACCGACTCGCTGGCCTACCGCTTGCGCAGCGTGGGCGCGCAGGTCGAGACCCGCAGCATGCCGCGCACCTCGCACATCACCCTGGTGGCGGCGCTGGCCTCGCCCATGCGCTGGTTGTCGCCCGTGCTGGACGAGGTCAGTGGCATCGTGGTGGGTGAGCCTCTGGCCGAGCCCGGCTTGCTGACCCAGCCGTGAAGATCACGCCGCCGTGATGGCGGCCATGGGTTTGGCCGCGTGCGCGTCGGGCACCGACAGCACGCAACGCGCCACGAACCCGGCCTGTTCGCCCTTGCCGAAGTAGCCGCGCGGGTTGGCCACGATGCGGCAGGCCCAGGCGCTGCCGTCCTCGCGCTGGCCGCGCACCGTGTGGTCGTTGGGGCAGTGCAGGTGGCCGTGCAGCCAGAGGTCGGCGAAGGGCAGCAGATCGTTGAGTCCGTTGCAGAAGCCCGCGGTGCCTGGCGTGAGGCCGTAGCGCGGGTCGGCACTGTGCAGCGTGGGCGCGAAGTGCGTGACCGCCACGGTGGGGCCGTCGAAGGGCTGCTGCAGGGCCTCGCGCAGCCAGGCCTGGCTCTGCAGGGCCAACGCGCGCAGGTCCTCGGACAGCATGGGCTGGCCATCGCGCAGGGTGCTGTTCTTGCGCAGGTAGAAGTTGGCGGCGCGCAAGGCCTTGTCGAGTGCAGCCATCTGCGCCGTGACGCCATGTTCGCGCACGGCCAGGGCGGCGAAGTCGCTCCACAGCGTGCTGCCCAGGAAGCGCACGCCGTCGATCACAACCGCCTCGCCGTCCAGCCAGGTGATGCCCAGGCGCTCGCAGGTGGCGCGCAGGCGCGGCTGAGCGTCGGCGAACTCGATGCCATCGAACTCGTGGTTGCCGGGCACGAACAGCACCCGTTGCCAGGGCGAGCCCGGCCGCAGCGGCGAGAACTGGCCCAGGCCGAAGTCGGCATCGGCGCGCTCTGCCAGGCGAGAGCCCGCCTGGTAGGAGCCGATGTCGCCAGCCAGCACCAGCACATCGGCGTGTGGGTCGGCCTCCAGCACGAAGTCGGGGTAGCGCTCCAGGTGGAGGTCAGAGGCCAGCTGCAGGCGCAAGCCGGCCACGGTCGGTGCGGACATCGACATCGGCGGAGGTCTCAGGGAACGGGCCTGGGACGGGCCTCAGTTGGCGCCGTGGCACTGCTTGTACTTGCGGCCGCTGCCGCAGGGGCAGGGGTCGTTGCGGCCGACCTTGGGGCCGTCGCGCACCACGGTCTCGACCTTGTGGCGCTGCTCGATGCCGATCTGGGCGAGGTCCACCACGTCGAACACCATGGCCTCGATGCCATCGTCGATGTTCTTCAGCGGGTGCTCTTCGTCCAGGGCCTTGGTCAGGGCCTGCTGTGCTTCGTCCTGCTCGGGCAGGTGGCGCCAGATGGAGTCCAGCAGGTCGGGCACGCCGGGCAGGGCGGCTTCTTCCAGCTGCGGGAAGTTGGCCAGGGCCCATTCGAAGCCGGCGGCCCAGTAGCCCAGGCCTTCCAGGGCGTCCTTGCCCACCGCGGGCTTGCCGTCCTCGTCTTCGATCATCGGGACGATGGGGTCGAACCAGCCTTCTTCCAGGATGCCGCGCAGGATTTCGTCCTTGCGCCGCGTGATCAGCTCGATCAGGCGGTTGTGCTGCGCCTCGCTCCAGTTCGGCACGCCGCCTTCGGGCATGCCGTCGGTGCCGAAGATGGGGGGCAGCCACTGTTCGGGCTCCAGGTGCACGGGCTGGACCAGCACGCCGGCCAGGTAGCCATCGAGGATGACGGCATCGACGGTTTCAAAAGGTGCCGGCACGGCGGCCAGCAGCTCGTCCAGCTCGTTGATGTCGGCGTCGGTCAGGACTGGCGTGTTTTTCATGGATGTCGGCTCGCGTGCACTCGAAAGCTGCATTGTGCCGGGAATGAATCGTGCGTGGCGAGCCTGCGTCAAGGGCTGTGCGCTTTGGGCGCAGAAAGGACGTCACCATGCTGGACACTTCGACCCAGTTTTCCCACCTCAAGGCGGAAGACGCTGTCTGGCGCAGCGATGGGCTGCGCGATTTTTTCCTCTACAAGGACCTGGGCGTGGCCAAAGCCACCCATGGCAAGGTGATCGCGCACCTCGTCAAGGCGAACCATGCCCCCGAAAAGGGCACCGGCTGGCACCGACATGAGGCCGATTTCCAGATCGTCATCATGACCAAGGGCTGGGCGCGCTTCATGTACGAGGACCAGGAAACCCTGGTGAAGGCCGGTGACTGCGTGCACCAGCGCCCCGGCGTGCGGCATTACCTGTTCGACTACTCGCCGGACATGGAGTACCTGGAGATCGTCGGTCCGGCCGATTTCGGCACGGTCGATGTGCCGGCGGTGTGCGACATCCCGCCACCGACGCCGTGGGATGGCCCCGAGGCCTGAATGCTGAGCGGCCTCAGGGCTTCAGGGCCTCAAGGTCGGTCAGAACTCCACGTCCAGCTCGTCGATGTCGGCGGGCTCGGCCTGGGCGCCGCGCAGCCACTCCTGCATCTCGGGCTGGCCGAGCATGAGGTCGCGGTAGGCGGCGCAAACCGGGTCGAGCGGGACGTCGTAGGTGGCAAAGCGCGTGCACACCGGCGCGTACATGGCGTCGGCGATGGTGCGGTGCTGGCCGAACAGGAAGGGGCCGCCGTACTGCGCCAGGCAATCGCGCCAGATGGTGCAGATGCGGTCGATGTCGGCCTGCGCACGCGACCAGACCTTGAACTTCGGGAAGTGGGCGCGCAGGTTCATGGGCAGCGAGGCCCGCAGCGAGGCGAAACCGGAGTGCATTTCGCCGCTGATGGCGCGGCAGTGCGCGCGCGCGGCGCGGTCCGTGGGCAGCAGCTTGGCCTCGGGGCAGACCTCGTGGAGGTACTCGGCCAGGGCCAGGGTGTCCCACACGTGCACGCCTTCGTGCACCAGGCTGGGCACGAGGATGGACGAGGACAGCAGCAGGATCTCGGCCCGGGTGGAGGGGTCGTCCGGTGGCAGCACGTGCTCTTGGAAGGGCAGGCCGGCAAAGCGCACCAGCAGCCAGCCGCGCAGCGACCACGACGAGTAGTTCTTGCTGGTGAGCGTGAGCGTGGTGCCGCTCGACACCGACGCAGCGGGCTTCGCGGCGCCGACCTTCGAGCTCGGGGCCTTCTTCGCGGCAGCGCGCGTCTTCACGGCGGGTGGGGCAACGGTGGCCATGGTGTCTCCGGCGGGTGGGGTTCTTTGTCATGCACGTGCAAGGTGCGTGCCACGGTGGTGCCTTGCATCAAGGTGGCTCGCAACTTGCTCACACAGACGCATCCCGTCGCTGGACGACATCCCAAGAGACGCTCATGCTGTATGCCGCCTACGAGACCCACCAAACCGCCATGGCGCCTTGGCGGGCTGCCGCCCGTGGCCTGGCCGACACCCTGCACCGCCTGCTGCCAGAAGGACCGGTGCAGTCCAGCATCGAGGAGCTGATGGCCGGTGGCGTGGTCGCGCGCAGCGTGCTGGCCTCCTGCGAGGTTTTTGCGCGCCTGGCGCTGACCCACCACCGCCCGGCGTTCGGCATCGCCAGCGTGTCCAGCCAGGGCCGCGAGTTCGAGATCGTCGAAGAGCAGGTCATGCGCACGCCATTTGGCACGCTGCTGCGCTTTCGCAAGGAGGGCGCGCCCGAGCAACCGCGCGTGCTGCTGGTGGCGCCCATGTCAGGGCACTTCGCCACGCTGTTGCGCGACACCATCCGCACCCTGCTGCAAGACCATGACGTTTACATCACCGATTGGCACAACGCCCGCGACGTGCCGCTCAAGCACGGCGTGTTCGGTCTGGACGATTACACCGATCACCTCATCCAGTTCCTGACCCGCATGGGGCCGGGCGCGCACCTCATGGCCATCTGCCAGCCCTGTGTGGCGGCGCTGTCGGCCACGGCCCTCATGGCGCAGGACGGCCACCCCGCGCAGCCGCGCAGCCTGACGCTGATGGCCGGCCCCATCGACTGCCGCGTCAACCCGACCGCCGTCAACGAACTCGCCACCAGCAAGCCGCTGAGCTGGTTCGAACAGAACCTGGTCCACACCGTGCCGTGGACCTTGCGTGGCGTCGGCCGGCGCGTCTATCCCGGCTTCGTGCAGCTGTCGGCCTTCGTGAGCATGAACGAGGCCCGCCACCGCCAGGCCTTCCAGGACATGCGTCAGCGTCTGGCGGCCGGCCTGTACGACGAAGCCAAGCCCACGCAGACCTTCTACGAGGAGTATTTCGCCGTGGCCGATTTGCCCGCCGAGTTCTACCTGGAGACCGTGGGCAAGGTCTTCCAGACCTACGACCTGCCGCGTGGCAGCCTGTCGTGGCGCGACACGGTGGTGGACCCCAGCGCCATCCGCCGCACGGCGCTGATGACGGTGGAGGGCGAGCGCGACGACATCTGTGCGGTCGGGCAAACCGTGGCCGCGCAAGACCTGTGCACCGCGGTGCGGCCTTGCTGGCGCCAGCACCACGTGCAGACCGGCGTGGGCCACTACGGCGTCTTCAGTGGCAAGCGCTGGCAGCGCGAGATCTACCCGCGCGTGCGCGACCTCATCCACCAGACGGCGGTCTGAGGTCAGCGCCGGTTCAGCGCAGCACCGCGTCCTGAAGCTGCTGGATGGCGGTCGGGTCCTCGATGGTGGTGAGGTCGCCGGTGGCGCGGCCCTCGCACACCGCCTGGATGGCGCGGCGCAGCAGCTTGCCCGAGCGCGTCTTGGGCAGGGCGTTGACGAAGTACACGCGCGAGGGCCGGCCCACCGCGCCGATCTGCTGGTCCACCGTCTGCATGATCTCGGCCTCCAGGGCCTTGCGTCCGGCATCGTCGGCCACGCGGCTGGCGTCTCTGACGACCACGAAGGCGCGCGCCACCTGGCCCTTGAGCTCGTCGGCCACGCCCACCACGGCCACCTCGGCCACGGCGGCGTGTGCGCTCACGGCCTCCTCGATTTCGCGGGTCCCCAGGCGGTGGCCGGCCACGTTGATGACGTCGTCCGTGCGGCCCAGGATGAAGTGGTGGCCGTCGGCGTCACGCAGGCCCCAGTCGAAGGTGTTATAGACCGGGCGGTTGGCGAAACTGCTCCAGTAGGTTTTGACGAAGCGGGTGTCGTCGCGCCACACGGTTTGCAGGCAGCCCGGCGGCAGCGGGTACTGCAGCGTCAGCACGCCCTTCTGGTGGGGCTCAGTCAGCTCCTCGCCCGTCTGGTCATCGAGCAGGCGCACGTCGTAGCCGGGCATGGGGAAGCCCGGTGAGCCCAGGCGCGTGGTCAGCGAGGGGTCGATGCCGCGTGGCACGCTGAGGATGGGCCAGCCCGTTTCGGTCTGCCAGTAGTTGTCGATGATGGGTTTGCCGATGGCGTCCCCGATCCACTTCGCGGTGGGCTCGTCCAGCGGTTCGCCGGCCAGGAAGAGGTGCTTGAGGCTGGAGAGGTCGTGGCGCTTGAGGCAATCGGGGTCTTGCTTCTTCAGCACCCGCACGGCCGTGGGCGCCGAGAACATCACGCTGACCTTGTGCTTCTCCACCAGCTGCCACCAGATGGCGGCATCGGGGCGGATGGGCAGGCCTTCGTAGATGATGGTGCTCATGCCGGCCAGCAGCGGGCCATAGACGATGTAGCTGTGGCCCACCACCCAGCCGATGTCGCTGGTGCAAAAGAAGGTTTCGCCGGGTTGGCCGCAAAAGAGCTGGTCCATGCTGGCGGCCAGGGCCACCGCGTAGCCACCGGTGTCGCGCTGCACGCCTTTGGGCTTGCCCGTGGTGCCGCTGGTGTAGAGCGTGTAGCTGGGGTGGGTGGCTTCGACCCACACGCAGGGCACGACCTGGTCCATGACCTCGCTGCGCGCCTGTTTGTAGTCGATGTCACGGCCTTCGACCAGGCCGGCGGGCGACAGGCCGCGGTGCACCAGCACGACCTTGTCCACCTTGTGCTTGCTGATGTGCAGGGCCTCGTCGAGCAGGGGCTTGTAGGGGATGACCTTGCCGCCGCGCGAGCCGGCATCGGCCGAGACGATGACCTTCGGCGTGGCGTCTTCGATGCGGGTGGCCAGCGAATGGGCCGCGAAGCCGCCGAACACCACCGAGTGGATGGCGCCCAGGCGCACCGTGGCCAGCATGGCGATCACGGCCTCGGGGATCATGGGCATGTAGATCAGCACGCGGTCGCCGCGGCCCACGCCCTGGGCACGCAGCACCGCGGCCATGCGCTGCACCTCGACGAAGAGCTGGCCGTAGCTCAGCGTCTGCTCGGTGCAGGTTTCGGTGGAGACGAAGATGAGCGCCGGCTGGTCCGGGCGGTGGGGCACGTGGCGGTCCACCGCGTTGTGGCACAGGTTGAGCTGGCCGCCGACAAACCACTCCGCGAAGGGCGGGTTGCGGGTGTCGCACACGGTGTGGAAGGGGCGGTGCCAGTCGATGCGTTGCGCCTGTTCGCGCCAATAGGCGTCGCGCTGCCGGATCGAGCGCGCGTGGAAGGCCGGGTAGTTCATGGAACCGTTTCCCACCATCACAGTGGGCTTGTTTTTGTTACGGTCCATGCTAGGGCTCACCCTGCCCCATGAACAGGGGGCTATCCCCCGGTCTGCGGCGCGCGCTGGTGGGCGCTCAGATGAAGACGGCCGCCCGCTTGAGGACGAGCAAGCCGAAAAAGCACAGGCCCAGCACCACGCCCCATTTCAGGCACAGCATGGCGCGGGTTCGCCACTGCGCCTGGCCGGTGAGGGTGAACACGGCCATGTTGAGCAGGAAGGCCAGGGCCAGACCGACGGCCAGGAAGCGAAAGAGCACCATGGTTGTGCGGGGCCTGACCGGGCTTACCAGGCCGGGGCCAGCTCGGCCATGCCGCGCGGCGCCTTGCGCTCGTCCTCGAAGCTCACGACCTCGAAGGCGTCGGGCTGGGACAGCAACTCGCGCAGCAGCTTGTTGTTGAGCGCGTGCCCCGAGCGGAAGGCCGTGTACGAGGCCAGCAGCGGGTGGCCGGCCACGTACAGGTCGCCGATGGCGTCGAGGATCTTGTGTTTGACGAACTCGTCGTCGTAGCGCAGGCCGTCGCTGTTGAGCACGCGGTAGCGGTCCACCACGATGGCGTTGTCCATGCTGGCGCCCAGGCCCAGGCCGCGCGAGCGCATCATCTCGACGTCCTTGGTGAAGCCGAAGGTGCGGGCGCGGGCGATGTCCTGCTTGTACTTGCCGCTGCTGAAATCGAACTCGACGCGTTGGCCGGTCTGGTCCACCGCGGGGTGGTCGAAGTCGATCTCGAAGGCGAGCTTGTAGCCGTGGTGCGGCTCCAGCCGGGCCCACTTGAGGTTGCGGCCTTCGCCCTCGCGCACTTCCACCGGCTTGAGCACGCGCAGGAACTTCTTGGGTGCCTTCTGCAGTTCGATGCCGGCGCTTTGCAGCAGGTACACGAACGCAGCGGAGGAGCCGTCCAGGATGGGCACTTCCTCGGCGGTGATGTCCACGTAGAGGTTGTCCAGCCCGAGGCCGGCGCAGGCCGACATCAGGTGCTCGATGGTGTTGACCTTGGCCGCGCCTGGGTCGCCACCCGGCGAGATGGTGGTGGCCATGCGCGTGTCGCAGACCGATTCGGCGCGCACGGGGATGTCCACCGGCTGGCTCAAATCCACCCGACGGAAGACGATGCCGGTGTCCGGTGCGGCGGGGCGCAGGGTCAGCTCGACACGCTGGCCGCTGTGCAGGCCCACGCCCACGGCGCGCGTCAGGGATTTGAGGGTGCGTTGTTGCAGCATGACGCGAATTATCGCTGCGGCGCAGCAAGCGCGCGAGAGCTTTTGCCGATGGCCCTCATGCACGGCGCCAATGGCGGGCGTTCACAGCGTGTGGGTGCGGTCGCCGTGGGCAAAGCCGATGGCCTCGAACCAGGGCCCTTTGACGAAGCCGATGACCTTGAAGAGCTCGCCCATTTCGTGCTCGGCCACCAGCATCTGCAGGGCGACGCGGGATTGGATGTCGGCGGCGTTGCTGGCCTGGCCGGTGCGCGCCAGGGCCTCGCCCAGGCCGCAGTTGGTGAGGAAGCGGCCCTGGCTGCAGTAGCCCAGCACCTCCCAGCCAGCCTCCTGCCCGGCCAGGGCGATGCCGGTGAAGTTCACGTGCGCGGTGATGTCCTTGTCGCCGACCATGGCCAGCGGGTCGGCGTCGGCCGTGTGGGCGTGGTGGCACATCAGGGTGCCGCCGTGGCGCTGCGGCAGGTGGTACTCGGCCTCGGGGAAGCCGTAATCCAGGAAAAAGGCCGCGCCGCGCACCATGCGTTGCGCCAGGGTGGCGACGAAGGCCTCGGCCTGGCCGTGCGTTTCGGTGACGGTGCCGGGCGGGTAGGCGCTGTCGGGGTGCTCGGTGGGCGGGCGCACGCCCTCGGGGGCCGGGCGGTCGGCCCAGGCGAAGGTGGGGTGCGGGGTGTCGCCTTGGGGCGCCAAGGCCACGCCGCGCTCCTGCCAGCGCGCGCCATCCCAGCTCAGCAGGTGCACGGGCATCGCGTCGAGCACCTCGTTGCCGACGATGACGCCCGACATCGCCTCGGGCAGGCTGTCGGCCCAGATCACTTTGTGGACGAGGCTGGGGTGCGCTTTCAGCAGGCGCTGGTGCTGGCGGTCGCGCAGCGAACCGGACAGGTCCACGATGACGTAGCGCTGGATGCGGTCGCCCAGCTCGCCCAGCAGCTGCTCGGCCAGGGCGCCGGTGCCCGCGCCGAACTCCCAGACCTCGTCGGTGCCGGTGGCGTCCAGGGCCTGCAGCACTTGGCGCGCCAGCACCTCGCCGAACAGGGGCGTGAGTTCGGGTGCGGTGACGAAGTCGCTGCCGTCTTGCGGGCGCTGGCCCAGCACGCGCCGCCCGCCGCTGTAGTAGCCCAGGCCGGGGGCGTACAGCGCCAGCTCCATGAAGCGCTCGAAGCCCATCCAGCCACCGCGCTCGCGGATTTCATGGGCGATCAGCTCGGCCAGAGGGTGCGCGGTGACGGGCGCGGCCACTACACTGTGGCCCTTGTCGCTGGACGGGTGGGTGGATGGCGTGGTGCGGTTCATGGCCGCATTGTGTCGGAAGGCGCAGCCCACCGGTGACCTTGCCGCGAGCGCTTCCGAGAACCAAGCCTTGAATGCATCCATGAACGACCTCTTGCCCTCCGGCGCACCGGCGTCATCCGAGCCCGGTGTCCGCGTCGCACTGGTGACGGGTGCTGGCAAGCGCCTGGGCCGCGAGATCGCCTTGTGCCTGGCGGGTCAGGGCTGGGACGTGGCTGTGCACTGCCGCGCCTCGCGCACCGAGGCCGATGCCACGGCTGCCGACATCCGCGCCCTGGGCCGCCGCGCCACCGTGCTGTGCGCCGACCTGGCCGACGAGGCCGCCACCCGCACCCTGGTGCCCGAGGCCGTGGTGGCGCTGGGTCGCCTGGACGCGGTGGTCAACAGCGCCTCGACCTTCGAGTACGACAACGCCGCATCCTTCAGCTACGCGATGCTGGAGCGCCACCTGCGTGCCAACACCGCGCCGGCCATCGTGCTGGCGCAGATGCTGGCCGAGCATGTCAGGGCGCGGCAAGGCGAAGGCCCAGGCGACGGCGCGGTGGTCAACCTGCTCGACCAGAAGCTGTGGAACCCCAACCCGGACTTCATCAGCTACACCCTGTCGAAGGCCGCGCTGGAATCGGCCACGACCTTGCTGGCCCTGGCCCTGGCGCCCGCCGTGCGCGTGGTCGGTGTGGCGCCCGGGCTCACGCTGAGCAGCGAATGGCTGCAGGGCGAGCAGTTCCAGCAGGCGCACACCCTGTCGCCTCTGGGGCGCTCCTCCACCCCGCAGAACGTGGCCGCGACCGTGGCTTTCGCGCTGAGCAACCGCTCGATGACCGGCACCACCCTGCTGGTCGATGGCGGCCAGCACCTGCAGCGCTTCGAGCGTGATTTTTCGATGATGTGAACCCGGTGAGAACCGGCAAAGAGGACCGACCATGTCCCTGACCAAAGGCACCCAGACCCTCAGCCTCACCGGCCTGCGCTTCGACGCCAGCCTGGGCGTGCTCGACCATGAAATCAACGCGCCCCAGCCCATCATGGTCGATGCCGACCTGAACATGGGCAGCCAGCCCCTGCTGCCGCGCGACGATGAAATCCTCAACGTGCTGGACTACCGCAAGGTGCGCACCATCATCATCGAGGAGTGCACCGCGGTGCACATCAACCTGCTGGAGACGATGATCGGCAAGGTCTGCGACCGGCTGATGGCCTTGCCCGGCGTGCAGGGCGTGCGCGTGAAGATTGCCAAGCTCGAAATCTTCGACGACTGCGAAGTGGCCATCCGCATGGAAACCGGTCAGTGGTGACAGCGGGGCCCACATCGGCGAAAATGGAGGGTTATGAGCCAAGCCAACGCCCCCCTGCCGTCCTTCTTCAACGACACGCCGTCTGCCGACCCTGCCCGCCGCGCGGCCGACGCGCAGCTGTTCGCGCAGGCCGCCCTGGCCGTTGAAGCCGCGGCGGGCGTGCCGGTGGCCGAAGCCGCCTTGCACGCCGCCGAGCGCGCCGAAGCGTCGCAGGCCCAGGCCCATGCCCAGGCCGAAGACGCCGCCCGCGCCAAGCGTCACGCCTTCGAGGTGAACAAGCTCAGCAAGCGCCTGCACCGCGAAGTGGGCCAGGCCATCACCGACTTCCACATGATCGAAGACGGCGACAAGGTGATGGTGTGCATGTCCGGTGGCAAGGACAGCTACGGCATGCTCGACATCCTGATGAACCTGCAAAAGCGCGCCCCGATCAGTTTCGAGATCGTGGCCGTCAACCTCGATCAGAAGCAGCCGGGCTTCCCCGAGCACGTGCTGCCCGAGTACCTGACGAAGGTGGGCGTGCCTTTCCGCATCGAAGAGCAGGACACCTACAGCGTGGTCAAGCGCGTGGTGCCCGAAGGCAAAACCACCTGCTCGCTGTGCTCGCGCCTGCGCCGCGGCATCCTCTACCGCGTGGCCACCGAGCTGGGCTGCACGAAAATCGCGCTCGGCCACCACCGCGACGACATCTTGCAGACGATGTTCATGAACATGTTCTTCGGCTCCAAGATGAAGGGCATGCCCCCGAAGCTGGTGACCGACAACGGCGAGCACGTCGTCATCCGCCCGATGGCCTATTGCCGCGAGAAAGACCTGGCCACCTACGCCGAACACCGTGAATTCCCCATCATCCCGTGCAACCTCTGCGGCAGCCAGGAAGGCTTGCAGCGCCAGCAGATGCGCGAGATGATCAACGACTGGGACACCCGCTTCCCCGGCCGCGTGGACAACATGTTCACCGCGCTGGCCAACATCGTTCCCTCGCACATGATGGACCGCAGCCTCTACCCTTTCACCACGATCAAGGCCACCGGCGCACCCGTGCCGGGCGGCGACATCGCCTTCGACGAAGACGAGGCTTGTGGCGACACGCCGGGTGCCGCATCGGCTGGCCTGCCCGGTGAAGCCAGCGTCTCGCTGGCCTCGCTGCGCATGCGCAAGGCAGACTGAGCGATGGGCCTGCGCATGGCACACCCAGGCATCCTGCGCAGCTTTCTGCGCGGGTGCATGCGCGGGTTCGTGCGCTGGCTCATGCTGCTGTGCGTCGTCTGCGGTGCGGCCTGGCTGAGCGGCTGTGCCGCCACCTCCGTCACCAGCCAGGTGCAGAGCTTCGGCCAGTGGCCCCCTGGGCGCAAGGCGGGCACCTTCGTGTTCGACGTGCTGCCCTCGCAGCAGGCGCCCCAAGCGCCGGGCGCGGTCTCGCAAGACAAGCTCCAGGCTGCGGCCCTGCCAACGCTGCAATCCCTGGGCTTCAGCCTCCTGTCACCCGACCAGGCCGAGCGCGCCGACGTGTTGGTGCAGCTGGGGCTGGCCGTGCGGGTGGAGCCGCGGCTGCGTTACGAGCCTTATGGATCTCATGGACCGTTCGGGCCCTGGGGCCTGTTCCCTCCGGGTGCCTATGCCTACCCCCACGGGCGCTCGCCGCATCACTGGCGCGGTGGCTCGGTCTGGTGGGGCCCGGGGTGGGTGGCCTCGATGGAGCCGCCCTGGGTCACTTTGCGGGTGAGCGTCATCCTGCGCGACCGCCGCACCAGCCAGGTCTTGCACGAAGCCCATGCGTCGCACGACCGCCTGGGCGCGGTGGACGAGTCGGTCCTGCCCTACCTGTTCCGGGCGGCGCTCCAGGGCTTCCCCGACGCGCCCCCCGGCCCCCGGGTGATCGACGTCCCCTTGCCGCAGGATGCGCCTTGAGCCTGGCCAGGCCTGGTGCGGCGCATGGCATGCTCCGGGGTTTGTCACAGACCTTGTGCATCGTTCCCCAACCCTTTGACATTCTCAGGATCAGGCAGGAGTTCCATGTCGCTTTCGATCGTCATCATGGCCGCGGGCAAAGGCACCCGCATGAAGTCCGCGCGCCCCAAGGTGCTGCACAAGATTGCCGGCCGGCCCATGCTGGCCCACGTCATCGGCACGACCTCGACGCTGCACGCGCAGCAGCAGGTGCTGATCACAGGCCACGGCGCCGACATGGTCGAGGCCGACATGGCCAAAGCCTTTCCCGAGGCGCCGCTGCGCTTCGTGCGCCAGGAGCCGCAGCTGGGCACAGGCCACGCCGTGCAGCAGGCCGTGCCTGTGCTGCCCGATGAAGGCATCACGCTCATCCTCAATGGCGACACGCCGCTGATCCAGGCCAGCACGGCGCAGGCCCTGGTCGATGCCTGCGGCGGCGACAAGCTGGCCCTGCTGACCATCACCCTGGCCGACCCCACCGGCTATGGCCGCATCGTGCGTGACGCCTCGGGCGAGCGCGTGCTGGCCATCGTCGAGCACAAGGACGCTTCGCCCGAGCAGCGCGCCATCCGCGAGGTCTATACCGGCATGATGGCCGCGCCCACGGCCCGCCTGAAGGGCTGGTTGTCGCGCCTGACGAACGACAACGCCCAGGGCGAGTACTACCTGACCGACGTGGTCGCGATGGCGCAGGCCGAAGGTCTGGCCGTGGTGGCTGCGCAGCCCCAGGACGAGGTCGAGGTGCTGGGTGTCAACAGCCCGGCGCAGCTGGCCGAGCTGGAGCGCCGCCACCAGCTGGCGCAAGCCACCACGCTGATGGAGCAGGGCGTGCGCCTGGCCGATCCGGCCCGCTTCGATGTGCGCGGCACCCTGCAATGCGGCCGCGACGTGGACATCGACGTCAATTGCGTCTTCGAAGGCACCGTGACCTTGGGTGACGAGGTCCGCATCGGCGCGAACTGCGTCATCCGCAACGCCCGCATCGACGCCGGCGCCGTCATCCACCCCTTCACCCACATCGATGGCGACAAGGACGGTGTGACGGTCGGCGAGGGCTCGCTGGTCGGGCCGTTCGCGCGCCTGCGCCCGGGGGCTCAGCTGGGCCGCGAGGTCCACATCGGCAACTTCGTCGAGGTCAAGAACAGCACGCTGGCCGATGGCGCCAAGGCCAACCACCTGGCCTACCTCGGTGACGCCACCGTGGGCGAGCGCGTCAACTACGGCGCGGGCAGCATCACGGCCAACTACGACGGCGCCAACAAGCACCGCACCGTGATCGGCCAGGACGTGCACGTGGGCTCGAATTGCGTGCTGATCGCGCCCATCACCCTGGGCGATGGCGCCACCATCGGCGGTGGCAGCACGCTGAGCAAGGATGCGCCGGCCGGCCAACTCACCGTGTCGCGCGCCAGGCAGGTGTCTCTGCCCGGCTGGCAACGGCCGCAAAAGCACCCCAAAAAGCAGGGCGGCTGAGGCCGCAGCGGGGTTGACGCGGTCGCATTGGCCCTACAGTGCGCCCGCAGACAGCCGTTAACATGCTGTCACTCACATTGCCAAACGCCCTGTCGCCGGCCTCCCGGGCCGGCCTTCTGATGGGCTTGGACCAACGCACGCCGTGAACCACTACGAACGCCTGAAAGTCACGCAAGACGCTCCGCCAGAGGTCGTCCGCGCTGCCTACCGCGCCTTGGCCAACCGCCTGCACCCTGACCGCAACGGCGGTGTCGGTGGCCCTGACGACGCAGCCCATGAGCAGATGGCCTCGCTCAACGCGGCTTACGAAATCCTGATCGACCCTTTGCTGCGGCGCGACTACGACGCCACGCTGGAGCCGATGCGTGTCACCGCGGCACGACCGCTGAGCGAGGCGCATGCCGCTGCCAGCTTCGATGGCGCTGCGGCCTCCAGCATGGGCGACAGCCAGCTGGAGCGCCCTTGGCAAGGCCAGCAGCCTTTGACATCTCGCACCGTTTGGGCGCCGAGCCCGAAGCACATCGTGCTTGGGGGCGGCATCGGGGCGGTTGTGGTGGCTTTGGTGGTGGCGGCTCTGTGGCGCATGGACGAGGGCGAGCACCCCTTGGACCGTTCCATCGCGGCCCACGCCATTCGCCAGCCCGGTGTGGCGCAAGACCACATGACGCCGTCCGGTCAACCCACGGCCGTGGTGGCCGACGTGGTTGGCGGGGTGCGGCGTCCCACGGTGGAAGAGCTGTCCCGCATGAGCGACGAGGAGCTGGTCAAGGCCCTGCCTGCGCTGGATGACCAGCCGGTGCCACGCAGCGCTGCGGTCGGCAGTGTGGCTGCCGCGGTGCCTGCGCGCGGCCCGCACATGCTGGACGGCAGCCCCATCCGCTTGCGGGTCGAAACGAGCCTGGTGGATCCTTTGGCGCCTGCCCCGGCCGACCCGCGTCAACCCTGAGCGCGTGCGCCGCCCGAAGGCAAGGGCAGGGCGGTGCCGAACTTGGCCCGCTTCACCGCGAAGAACGTCCGCACATTGCGCACGAGGCTGTCTTCGGTGAACAAGCGGCGTGCCAGGTCCTGGTAGGCCGGCATGTCGCCCACCTGCACCACCAGCACGAAGTCCGGACCGGGCGACACCCGCCAGCATTGCTGCACCGCGCCCTCGGCCACGGCGCGGGCTTCGAAGGCGTCCAGGGCCTCGGCGGTCTGCACGTCCAGGCTGATCTCGACCAGGGCGCTCAGGCCCCAGCCGGTGATGTCGGCCAGGCGCTGCGGGTTCAGGATGGCCACGCGCCTGTCGATCAAGCCCAGCGTTTGCAGCCGTTGCACGCGGCGGTGGCAGGTCGCTGCCGACAGGTGGGCGGCCTCGGCCAGGGCCTGGTTGGACAGGCTGGCGTCGTCCTGCAGCAAGGCCAGCAGGCGCAGGTCGGCGGCGTCCAGCGTGGAGGGGGAGGTGGCATCCATGGGAAATTATTTCTCGAAATTCATATTCATGGATTTTTTGTGCGTGAAAAAATCACAAGAGGTGAATTCATCCGAATTTCAATGAATTTTGGATGAACATTTCCCATGCCATGGCCTAGCATCGACGCACATTGCACTGCAACACTTTGGGAGGTCATGCATGTGTGGCATCGTCGGCGCCATCGGGGCGCGCAACATCACGCCGGTTCTTGTCGAAGGCCTCAAGCGCCTCGAGTACCGCGGTTATGACTCCTGCGGCGTGGCCGTGCTGCAAGACGGCCAGCTGCGCCGCTCGCGCAGCACCCAGCGCGTGGCCGAGCTCGAAGCGCAAGCCGCGTCTGACGGCATCTCCAGCACTTTGGGCATCGCCCACACCCGCTGGGCCACGCACGGCGCGCCCGCGGTGCACAACGCCCACCCGCACTTCTCCCACGGCCCCGGTGCCGACGCCGCCACCGCCAAGCCCGGTCGCCTGGCCATGGTGCACAACGGCATCATCGAGAACCACGAAGAGCTGCGCCGCGAGCTGCAGGCCAAGGGCTACGTCTTCCTGAGCCAGACCGACACCGAGGTCATCGCCCACCTGATCGACCACCTCTATGACGGCGACCTGTTTGCCGCTGTCAAGGCCGCCACGCAGCGCCTGACCGGCGCCTACGCCATCGCCGCCTTCCACCGCGACGAGCCGCAGCGCGTCATCGGTGCGCGCCACGGCTCGCCCCTGGTGATGGGCGTGGGCGGCGCCGACAGCAGCGAGCGCTTCCTGGCGTCCGACGCCATGGCCCTGGCCGGCGTGACCGACCAGATCGTCTATCTGGAAGAAGGCGACGTGGTGGACTTGCAGCCGGGCCGCCACTGGATCGAGCACATCGCGCCCGGTGCCAGCGAGCACGTGCGCATGGACGCCGCCGACCGACCGGTGCGCACCGTCACCGCGCACAGCGGCGCCGTCGAGCTCGGCCCGTATCGCCACTACATGCAGAAGGAAATCTTCGAGCAGCCGCGCGCCATCGCCGACACGCTCGAAGGTGTCGAGTCGATCACGCCCACGCTGTTTGGTGCCGATGCCGAAGCCGTGTTCGGCCAGATCGACCGCGTGCTGATTTTGGCCTGCGGCACCAGCTACTACTCGGGCTCGACGGCCAAGTACTGGCTGGAATCCATTGCCAAGATCCCGACGCAGGTCGAGATCGCCAGCGAGTACCGCTACCGCGACAGCGTGCCCGATGCGCGCACCCTGGTCGTCACCATCAGCCAGTCCGGCGAGACGGCCGACACCATCGCCGCGCTCAAGCACGCGCGCGGCCTGGGCATGGAACAGACGCTGACCATCTGCAACGTCAGCACCAGCGCCATGGTGCGCGAGTGCAAGCTGAACTACGTGACGCGCGCCGGTGTGGAAATCGGCGTGGCGTCAACGAAGGCCTTCACCACGCAACTGGCCGCGCTCTTCCTGCTGACGCTGACGCTGGCCAAGCTGCGCGGCCACCTCAGCCCCGAAGCCGAAGCCCAGCACCTCAAGGACCTGCGCCACCTGCCGGCGGCCTTGCAAGCGGTGCTGGCGCTGGAGCCGCAGGTCGTGGCCTGGGCCGAAGCCTTTGCCCGCAAGGACAACGCCCTGTTCCTGGGCCGTGGCCTGCACTACCCCATCGGCCTGGAAGGTGCGCTCAAGCTGAAAGAAATCAGCTACATCCACGCCGAGGCCTACCCGGCGGGTGAGCTCAAGCACGGCCCGTTGGCCCTCGTCACGGCAGAGATGCCGGTGGTGGTGGTGGCGCCCAACGACGTGCTGCTGGAAAAGCTCAAGAGCAACATGCAGGAAGTCAAGGCGCGTGGCGGCGAGCTGTACGTGTGCGCCGACGGCGACACGCAGATCCACGCCGAAGCGGGCATCCACGTGATCCGCATGCCCGAGCACTACGGTGCTTTGTCGCCGATCCTGCACGTGGTGCCGCTGCAATTGCTGGCCTACCACACGGCCTGCGCCAAGGGCACCGACGTCGACAAGCCGCGCAACCTCGCCAAGTCGGTCACGGTCGAGTGAGGCTCTGATTCGCTGAACACCTGGTTGCTCAGAATAAAGTTGAGAACCGGTTAATAAAGTTGCGAACTATCGGTGCTTCCCAACCAATAAAGTTGTGAACTAAGGCTCTGTAAACTGATGTCTACAGAGCCCTGGCCCTTTCGGCTTTCAATGGTGGCCGCGATTCAGAAAGAGTGCATACCTGCGCTGGGTGTTGGTGCTTCGTCTGCGCTCTTGTCCCAGCGATTCCATAAGTTGTGAATGTGCACAGTCTTTCCCGCAAGTTGAATAGAAACTGGAATTGGCTCAGCTATTAATGTCGATTCGCGTTCCTCTATGAGCCGCTTGTGCAGATCTTGTAGGACGTTTGGTGATGGGCCAACATCAGTGCGAGTTCGCATGAACTGGGCCCATACCGAGATGGCCAGTTGGGGTGGATTGATCGGGATCCCGTACCCTTGAGTGCGAGCTGCGGATCTAGAAATTGCGAACAGGTAGACGCTTCGGATGATTTCGCCGCGCTTGGGCTTGAGTCTCAATGACTGCTCTAATGACCGAAATCCATTTGTACTGATCCATTCTTGGGTCGCTTGAGTCCAACTTTGCAACTCTGCAGCGAGGTTTGACGCCTTGCTGCGAAGCTGACGGACGTCGCTTGTCGAGTAGTCCTGCCACTTCAGTTGGAAAATCCCAAGCTCGCCAGTACAGGTGTCATAAACAGCCGCGTCAACGTCGGTCACAACAGTGGGTCCGCATCGCAATTTAATGTTTCCAAGAATGCACTTGTAGCGATTGCCTTTGAACAGTCCATAGAGGTCAGACCTCATCCAACTCTCACGATCTGCTGCAATAGCATTGGTTGAGCGAGGATCTTCCCAGCGGTGCAAAGTTGTTGCGGCAGTGAATGGATTGCGCGTCAGGGATGCCACAGGACGAAGAACAAAGCCATTTCCTAGGTCGAAGAGCAGTGGCATCAAGGGAGTGGAGTGATTGGCCATTTGCTTGGCCCGATCAGCAGTCAATGCAATAACGTCGAAAACTGCGTGAACAGTCGCTTTAGAAAGGCCGCTCATGAGAGATATCGACTCTTCGAGTTCTTGACGCGGCCCCCAAATGGCTAAGCTTTGCGCAATAGAGATTTCTTTGAAGTGCTTTGCTGCAATGACCACAGAATAGACGTGCTTTAAATGCAGGCTTATCAACGCCACCATGACACTTGCCACATCAGCACCCGTGATTGAACCGAGCTTGGCATCAGGGTGAAGTCCTGCCGACGCTCTCCATCCAGTTGCCAATTCCAAGGCTTCTGCCATGAAGTGCTTGTCAACTTCTATGTAGGCGCCGTACGCAACCATTGTTCCCCACTTGGTTTCCCAAGGACGGACAAGTGTGAGGATCAGTTTTTCAATTTCTATGTCAGGCTTTAACCAACGTTTCACAGGAGAGTTTGCTTTTGCCCAAAACGCCATTGCGTTCGTGGGATTTTTCTCCGCTTCTCTCATACTTACGACTTGCCATTGCGTGTCGCCTGATCTGATCCTCGTTTCTGCCAGTCTAAGCTGATCCATCTCCTTCACATCTGCAAACTGGGCAGTTGCATAGGACGACACCTTGATCTCCAAAAAATCATCCTGCCTTTCTACTCCAACTATTCCGTAATGGGCCATATCTGAAAGCCTACGGAGCAGGGATACCTTCCCGAGATCTTGGAGGAAGCCGATCGCAATTCTTCTAGTTTCTTGGGTACTCCGCATCATTGGGAATGCCCCGACTACCTCAACGGGCTCGAATAGCGTGGCAACAGCCATGTTCCATCCCCACTGCATCATGTCGAATTGCCACTCTGGCGTTTCAATTGATGCCTGAGCGAAAACGCCCCAATAGTCATTAGCACGCACGACTTCAACGAAGAACAAAAAGCGCTCCATTCGGTCTGTCGGCAATTTTGAGACCACGGCGGAGAAGTGCTCGTCGGCCAGCCTTCTCAGTTCATCAGGAATTGACTCAGACTTGGCTGCGACCCCAGCATTGTTGGACGAGGTGTGACCCTCTCCAACCATCGGTCTCTTAGCGTCAGAGCTTTCCGTCGTCATTGTTGCTCGTGCTGACGGAGTTGCGTTTGCATTGCAAGGCCATCACATATGCGTTCTCAAGGTGTGGGCCGAGAGGCCTGTCCATGGCCGTATGCTGCGAGATCACAGTCGTTTTATCCGAGTCGCCAAGGTAGCCGGAAAAATGTAGCCAGGCGAACAGATGCGGTGTGGTCTGTGTAAGCTGATGGCCAGAATCCGTTGATAGCTTTCGAGCTTTCATGTCGTCTGTAATGACGGCTTGACCGATCTTCATCGCGAACGCGATCGACGACAGCTCACCCTTGCCTAGGCGCTTTCTGCTTTCAAGCAGCTTGATCGTCTGAAGGTCAGCTATGTCGCACGAATGAGGAGCAAAGCCACCACGCTGTTGCTCAAGCTTCAGCCTGTTCATCAACTCAACCTCGTTGGTTGTTGGCGCCTTGCGTGGCTTGATCAGGCATTCGTAGTGAACGAAGCTGGTCAGGCAAAAATTGCATCGTGCCTCCTTGGCTGCATTGTGTAGTCGTGGCGAAGAAAGTATGTTCCAGACCGAGCATGTATCAGCCACGTTGATCGGATGGAACTTGGAAGGATCAATGGCCATGGCCCTGCAACTTTCGGCCATACAGGCTTGCTAGTTCGGAAAGTTCGCCTTGGCTGCAAAGCAGTGCTTCAGCGAGTCGCCCAATGCTGATGACCCCTTGGCTAAATGCATCAAAGCAGAGTCCCACATAGAAGTTGGACAGGCCAAGCTCAAGAAGATGTGACTTTTGTGCCAGCTGCCGTTCGTTCAAACTGCTTGGCAGTTCAGGATCAATTTTTGACTCTTTGGGCACCCGCAGCTTGCGAATACGGTCATAAGTTTGTTGACTGATCAACTGAGCTTCTTTGAGTGCAATGGCCAGAGCGATGCAGCTAACACGCAGTTCGTTGGCCCAGTGCTGGGCTTGTTCGTCAGACCATGAATCGGGCGACGGAAGATTGGCTAGGAACGCGGGTGGCATCAAGAAGCAAGAGGCAAATCGGTTTGCGCGTGTCTCCAGCATGTCTCCTTGACCGGGTCGTTCGTATGAGACGCTCGCACCGTGGGCATGGTCGAATATTGCGTGCGCCATTTCGTGGGCGGCACTGAATCGCTGGCGGTAGATGTCCTCGCTCAAATTGACCAACGCGCACGGGCCCGCGACTGGATGCATGATGAACAACCCAGAGATGTTCGAGTTCCCTAGTTGCCGCCGAAAGACATGAACTCCGACGCGTCGAAATTCTTCGTAGATGTCGCGTGGGACGGCACGATCGGCGTGCCCAAGTGCGGCTCGCAATCGGGCGGCAGCCTCCTCCCCCTGTCCCTTGAAGTAGCCCCCTTTGGGCTGGAACTCAAAGGCTAGGGTCTGGATGCCTAGCTCTTGCATCAGAAAGGCTTCGGTCTCGCAGAGGTAAAGGAAGTCCTGAACCGCTCTCCGGTCCTGTTTGGTGAAGTCGTTTCCGTGCGCTCGATAGAGCGTTTCAGTTTGCTCGAATGGGGCAACTTGGTCATTTGAGATGAAGAACTTGAAGTCGCAGCGATAGTGATCTGCGAGTATCAAGATCTCGTCTCCTGTCGGCTCGGCCTTGCCTGCCTCAATCAACGTCAGTCGCGAGGCATCAATGCCTGTGGCTCCGGCAACTTCGGCAACCGACTCCGTCAGTTGTCCTCGGTACTTAGCCAGTTTCGAGCCCAATAGAGTTAGATCAATAGCCATGGGTTTGCGTGATTGGATGCCGCGCGCTGATGTTATCCCCGCGTTGGGTGAGGTCGAGGGGTAGTTGATTTATGCGGTCACGACGACCTTCATTGCGATCAATGCTTGTAAGTGCTTATCAAGTGCAATGGGTACTTGTCCGCCGACGATTAGCACGCCAGCTTCCATGTTGCGCTCCATCGCAAATCCGGTCAGATTGGCGCTTGTGATGAAGCATGTCTTTCCATCTGCGACGGCGACTTTGGCGTGGACGCGCCCGTCGGAAAACGGATCAGCCTTGTCGCGCCAAGCATAGAGTTTGGCGGCCGGAACCAGCGTCCTCATTTTGCCTATCGCATCGAAGGTGATGCTGCCGCCATGATCTTGGGACAATTCGAGCAGCATTGAGATGGCGACACCGCGATCATTTGCTGCGTTCAGTGCCTTGACGATGGTTGACACGTCGTAGGCCACAAAGCTGGTGATGAACAGAGACTGTTCAGCCGCATTGATGACCTGCAAAAGCGCCTGCTCAGTTCGACGAGCCGATACGAATGGTGTCGTCGGGCCAGTCCAGACGAGTTCCGTTGATTGCTCAGAAGCTGCTTTGGTGTAAACGTAGCTGGCAGCGATGAGCATCGATGCCAGTTCGTCTGAACTGACCTTGGTGTTTTGCCACGCTGCCGCAAGTTGCTCGACCACAGTGCTGGCCAACGGGGTTCCGACCACGCTCGGCAATGTCGTCGTGGCCTTGCTGGCATCGACCCCACGAACACGAGCTGCAATTCCCCTTACCTTCTCTGGCGAAACCAGAGAGACCAAGGCTGCGATGGCGTTCAACAGTTCATCCATGTCAGAAGCCCTTGAAGAAACCTGCATCGTCGCGTTCGAGTGTCGGTATGAGCAGCGCTCGATCCAGATAGCGATTGCCCCGCTCACACGAGGTCTCGGCCACTAGAGAGCACGCATGGCAAGCAGCTCCATGCAATGAGCGATCTTTCTCGGGGTCATGTTCTGAGCACAGTGGATCAGACGAGCAGATCTTCGAACGGTTCAGCGCTTGTTCCAGCAAGCGGCCGAGGTTTTCTGGCTTGCCAAGATCAACGAGACCGCCTAGCGTACCGTCGGAATCTGCTGCTGCGGTGTAGATGAGGATGCCTGCCTGCGGGCTGTCGCCCGACGTATCGGCATAGATGCGCTCGCGAATGCTCGCGGCGTTGTACCCGCACTCCAAAGCCAGCTCGCGAATCAGTAAGTGAGACAGCGTGTGCAGCATTGCATAGCGAATGCCGGGGTAGCCCTCGTTTGGGTCGAGATGCCGCGAATTACGCCATCCCTTATGGCCACCACGGAGCATCTGGTCGACCTTCTTCACGCCATGTAGAGCTTCCCACTTGACGAGCGCTGTCTCATCGAACTGGATGAAGATCCCTTCACCATGAACTTGGTTGGCTGGCACCCATTCGGGTTTGCCGCGCGTCAGACTAGCCATCTGTGGGCGTTCATTCGGGTCGCCGGATTCTTCGGGTGCTTCGACCCGAGTGAAGCCCAGCAGAGCATTCACCTCGCGCAAGCGCTCAAGGAGCAAGACTCTACTGATATGGCCACCAAATCCCTGTGGGGTGCCGACCTTTTTGCTCATGAAGTGCGGGTAGTCCGTGGGCGGGTTGGCCTCTGTCAGCACAGTCCATTCGGGCCCTTTGATGTCGGCCTCACCCACGACATCCTGTCCGCCACCTTTGCGGTGAGCCTCAATCGCCGACCAGATTGACGCCGCCGGATATTTGTCGATTCCAGGCAGCGCTCCGGTCTTCTTCAAGGTCTTCACCGTTACCGACACCTCGCCTTCGGAATCGAGGTCTTCGAAAAACTCCCAGCCGTCCTGGATGAGTTGACTGAGCGGGTCTTTGGTCTGAGGAATGGCGAGCGCGGAGAGCGTGATCGGAAACCAGCTGTTTGTGGCACCCAGCAGAACCGCGCGCGCTTCCTCTCCGCATTCGTGGTCGAAGTGGTCAAGATGCGGATGTCGCCCTCGACAACCCGGCAGGTTCTCTTTTCCTGCCTTGCCAAAGGCGTGCGCCAAGCTTCTCGAAGCTCCACAGGTGTCACACTTCACCCACAGGTTTTCCGTCTGCAATGACGCACCGCTCTCGAAGAAGCGCAGCGTGCCTTTGCACGAACTGTTGCCGCCATGGACGAAGTAGTGCCAAGGAAAGTCATCAAGGTGACCGTCACGGCAGGCCAGCAGGAAACGAGCGGGGACAGCATCCGCGTCCTTTGCAGGCTGGTCTCCTTTGGAGCCACGGCAGCCTTTGTGAACAAAGCGAGTTCTCTCTGGCCTGAAGCGGTTCTCCTTGATTTCAAACAGGCCCGCATCAAAGGGCGACAGCAGGCCACACTTCACGCAGCGCATCCAGCGCGGAAAAGGTAGCACGGGCACACCGATGTTGGCCTCGGCTGACCAGACGTCAACGAGCTCGCTTTTCTGGAACGGCGGCATGCGCAGGTTTTCGACCTGTACCCCTAGAACCTTCCGAACGGCAGCAAGCAGCCGTGCCTCTTGTATCGGCTGGCAGCGGTCCTTCTCCCATCGGTCGATACCGAGTGTGACCACAGACAGGCTTGGCAGGTCGATCAATGCGCCTGGCCCATACGTCCAAAGCAATTGGCTCGGGCGTACTTCTCCGACTGGTGTTTTGTTGTTGATGATCATGTTCAATCCTCATCCTTAGCTACGGGACGAGGCTTCCAATCGTGGTCGTCCGAGATATGGCTCGTGTTCATGATCAGGCGCACGCCGGGCTCCACTTCCCGCATCGACATCGGCACGGTCCAGTTGTCCCAAGCTTGAAGCCCGGGCGATTTGATCAATGCAACGGTTCTGTCTTTTTCGGGGCCACGTTTCTCATACGCCAAGATGCGGCCACCCTTGCTAACTTCTTTCGCCCATTCGTCTGCGCGCTCTTTCAACTCAGTCTCAGCCAACTGCTTGCGCGAGTTGTCTTCAGCGACGTTGCCTGCGCGAGTCGCCAAGATCTTGATAGCATCCGTCATCTCGGCTTGGTTGGACATGCTCAGTTGGCCCGCGCCTTCGTTCGGACTGAAGACATCGTTCTCAAGACGCATCAAGCTCAGCATCGCGCCTGTCAAACCTCGGTCCATCGCACGCGGTGAGAATGGCGTGACAGACTGCGCCTCAACGTGCTTGTAGAACGTCGCGTGGTAGTGCTCGAAGGTCTCGTAGTGAGAGAGATCGCGCGGCCTAGCCCACGTCAGCACCGTGCAGACTAAGCCGGGGAAGGAACGCCCGACACGGCTGGTGGCCTGAATGTATTCTGCGGTTCCCTTAGGTTGTCCGTTCACGGCCATCAGCCCGAGCCGGTGCACGTCAACACCCACGGACAGCATGTTGGTCGCCAGAACCACATCAATGGCGTGAGTCTCACCTTTGCCCCAACGGGTCACATACTTGCCAGTATCAGGATCGAATTCGGACTTGAACTTGACCTCCAAGTTGTCGAGGTACTTGGGGATGTCTTGGCTCGAAACACGGGACGTGAGTTCTTTGATGCTGTCAGCGTGCATCCGCCGCTGGGCTAACCCTGGCCTGTCCACCATGCTCATCTTCACGCGATAGGCGCGAGTCTGCACGTCGTCCTCTGCCAGCCGCTTCATACCGCCCAACTCACGCAGAGAGTTGAAGTAGCCGACCATGGTCATGTACGGGTCAGCGGGTTCGCCAAAGTGATCGAACAGTTCCTGTGCTGCCGTCAAGAACGCGGTGTAGACACGGATCAACATCGCGGGGCGCGAACTGCCAGGGGAGCACACCCCGAGGTAACGCCGTCCCGGTTTGTCTTCGATCGGTCGTTGCACGGAGAAGAAGTTGTCCTCCACGTCAAGTCCATGCGGGGGGAACACCGAAACACGGCGCATGAAGACGTTGTTCACTTGCTCCTTGGCTTTGCGCACTGTCGCCGTGGAGGCAATGATCTTCGGCTTGACTGTCTTGTCATTGAGAATCCAGCCGCACAGTTCATCCACGGCGGTCTCATACAAACCCACCATGGTGCCCAGCGGCCCACTGATCAGGTGGAACTCATCCTGGATGATCAAGTCAGGCGGGCGAATCGGGTTGATGACCTTCACCTTGGATGAAGGGAAGCCCTTGCCCGCTTGGTGATTGCCGTTGCAATCGGCACCTTGCCAAAGCAAGCCGTGGCGCTCGCATTCCTGGCCTACCCGACCAAACAGTGTGCGCACCTGACCACGCCACGCCATCATGGCAAACTTGTCCACGGTGGCAATCATCATCGTGGGTGGGCGGTGGTAGATCTCCTCATCGACCACCAGCACCGGAATCCCCGGATGCGGCAGCTTGCTGGACTTGCCCTTGGAAAAATCGCAGCGGCCTTTCTTGTCGCCGCAGTAGACGAAGGTTCGGCCAGAGCCTTTGTCGACCTCCACGTCGCGCCCTGGGGCCACTTCCGAGCCGCACCAAGGGCAACTGGTGAGTTGCGCGGGGGATGCCGCTCCTGCGTTGTATTTGCCGGGGTTGCGCACATCCTCAATGGCGCGGTGACTGTCCTCGGTTGTACCTGGCGTGACCTTGTTGCCAACCCAGAGGCCGATGGTGAAGGGTTCCGTGCCGAGAGATTTGTCGCCCCTATCCAGCGCTTCACGGCGCAAAACTTCCATGGCGCAAATCAAAGCCGTTGCGCGCTGGAACTGTTGCAGCGTCAGCAAGCGCAGGGTGTAACGCATGATCACGGCCAAACCGCGTGAACTGTCGTACCCGCCAAGATTGCCCTGCATGCGCCGAATGGCCATGGTGAAGGCCGCCACGCCCAAATAGGCTTCGGTCTTGCCGCCGCCAGTGGGGAACCACAACAGATCGGCGTAGGCCTCGACAGGCTCAACGCGATCCGGATGGCTTGGGTCTGCCAGTGACGGAATCGAGAGCAGCAGAAACGCCAACTGGAATGGACGCCAGCTGCGGTTCTTCAGCACGTCGAACTTGTCGATGTTGACATCCTCGCCCCGACGCATGGCCAGCGCGTATTGGCTACGCACCCGTTGCGTCGCCATCGCACGGTTGGCAAACCGGAAGGCGGCCAGCGCTTTCTCATTGCCTTTCAGCGTGTCGATGCCCTGCTGCAGGCGAGTGTGGATCTCTTGGCATCGGTCCATCGCCTGTTGCGACTGGGTGTCATAGCCGGTCACCTCTGCCCCGACGCGAGCCCGCTGTTCATCAATCCATGCGGCGTAGTCCTTGGTCAGCATGCTCAGGGCATCGACCAGCGGATCAATATCCAAAGTCGCCAGCCGCTGCATATCGAGCAAACCGCTGCTGACCATCTCGCGCATCGCCGGGCGATCACTCGGATCAAGTCCGGGCGTCTCTGTGACCTGCACCTCGTACTGCGGCATCACCGTGGTGCGCACCTCGGTGGCCAGTGTCACGTCCTCTGCCGTTTCGGCATGGACGGCAACCCCATGGCCCACGGCGAACTCGACGCGGTTGCGGTAGATCATCTCCAACGCTTCACGCTCAGGGTCCATGCCGTCAGCGTCCAGCACTGGCCTGCGCCGGAAGATGGCGCGCTTGGCGGCATCCTTCTCCGAACGAACGATCAGCTCGGGTTGAAACACCCACGCCGTATCGCGGTTGGTGTCGGGCTCTTCCTGTGCATTCACCAGGAACAGCGTGACCAGCCGATCGCCATTGGCGTTCTTAGCCCGAATGGAACCCTGCACACGAACTTCAGGAAACTCGTTGTCAGGTGCCTGATGCGGAATCACGCCCTCGGTCAGCGGCAGCACAATCTTGCCGCCACAAGGAATGCGTTGCCAGACCTTAGCCTTGGTCTGCACGTCGGTACCGGTTTCCTTGTTCTTGCGGGTGCGGAATATTTCGTGCTCGTCACTGCGCTCGTACCGACCCCAGCGCGCCTCGATCTCGATCCGATCGGCGTCACCATCCACACAGAAGGTCATTCCCAGGCTGCTGGGTACCAGCGACTGGTTGCTGGCGGCATCAATTTCGTCAGACGAATCCGACTCCGGCTCCACACGCCCGGTGGCCGTTCCAAACTCCGCACCCGGCTCGTGCCGTCCGGGAGCCTTGGCCTCTGTGGGCTCTTCGGCGTCGTCATTGGCCAGTGGCCCGTCCAGCCCCTCGACGCCGCCCTGTGCGGCCTCCCGCGGGGCCAGTTTGCCAACCAGGTAGCGGTCACGCACACCCATGTCGACAATACGTTCACGGGGGCCGCCAGCGGGGCCGAGCAGGTCGTCCATCACAGCCAATTGCAGCAGTTCGCGGATATAGGCCTGATCCTCAATGGTCGGCACTTCTGCGATGGTCTTTTGCAATGCCTTGTGGAGCGACTCCAGGAAGTCTGTCCATTGAATCCGGCCAACGCTACCGGCCGAAGGCGGGGTGAGCGACGTAGGGCCAAGCGGAACAGCCGGATCGACCAACAGCATGCGATCGAAGTAGATCGTGGTGGTTTCCAGATCAGAGCGAACCCGCAGTACCCGTCCGACACGCGTGATGTGGCCAGTGGTGTTCAGGATCAACACCCAATCGTCATCAGCTATGGCTTGATACAGCGAACGCTCGCCCTTTAGCTGCAACGTGTAGGGTGCAAGCGTTAGATCGCTAGCAAGGCCATGGTCAATGGCGATCCACGCGTTCGGTGATTTCTGTTGGTTGGCTTCAGCCATTCTTATTCCCTTTGTCGTTTTCGCTCTTGATCAGGCGTTCGAGCAACGTAGCAATCGCCATCGCAGCACTGGCACAGTTCGCAATCAGCGTTTGTCCCTGATGTAGTGCAGGGCTTGAACCGTCAATGCCAGCCAGCTTTATCGCTTCCGCTAGCTCGCTCCCCGGCAAATGTGCGTCTGCAAGACGAAGCTGGTATGTCCCTACCAGTGGCGTAAGAGCACGGCGTGCCTCCTCTGGTGAGCAAACCGTCGCCAGAACCTTCTCAAGCGATTTGAGTGAGCCCCACTTCTCGCTCTTTGGTGGCGCAGCGATCTCTTGCAGCGCGGCAATGTCAATGCTGTCATCGTCGACACAGGCCCGGTGTTCGTGACTGATGCCAACATCTGACCAACCAAGCTTGGTTGCCTTGTCTTTGAGCGCAACAGGAACGGCAAGCGAGCCAGCGCCAAAGAACTCATCCTTGAACCCAAGATGGCAACGATTTCCCTGTTCGCAGATTGGCTGAACCGCTCTCAGCGGTATCCAGGCTGATGCTGCAAACTTTCGACGGCGGATTTCAGCCATCTCGAACCAGGCCTGGGGCATCATTGCGCAGCCCCCACCGCAGCTGTCGCTCGGTACCGTGCCCCGCGCCGCTCACCTTGGCGTTCAACTTTTCCGCCTGCAACCAGATCGGTTATCGCAGCGTTCCACTGGCCATCAGTGATGCTGGTGGCGGCGAGAACATCTGCCTTGGCGTGCCAGCCGATGCGTGATGCCAGGAAACTCAAGATAGCGGCAGCTGGGTCGGCCGTGTGCTTTGTAGCTGGCGCGTCCCCATCGAAATTGAATGTAGGCTGCGCAGCGTCGGCGCTGGCGGCACGGCGCTCCCTTGGCGCACGGGCCGTTGAGCGGCTCGCGGTGCTGCCGTGCAAGCCTGCAGCGACTTCTTCCTCGTAACGCTGTCGGTTCAACTCCGAAAGCCGACGAAGCGCTTCAATACGAGCAGGTTCCGAAATGGTGAAGCGGACGCGATCGTTCTCCGGCAGATATGAGACCTCATGAAAATCATGACCAAGGTCAAGATCGACCCATCCGTAAGCGTCAGCCAACGCTCGATCAATCTCTCGGTGCGCCAGTCGCAGACACTCGATAAGCGAAAACTTTTCCCTTGGATCATGGAAACGGTTGTAGGTCTTTGTGAGCCCCTCTCCGTTGAGACGCATTAGTTCGTCCCTGATGGATAGGTAAGAAACGCCAATGTCCATAAGAAATGAAATGTCATGCGGAAATGGAAACGTTTCAAAGGCATTGCCGTTTGAATACTTCAGTCTCGTCTCAAGACGAGAACTCCATCTCCTTGCCCAAGCATCGTGAATGGATGATTGAAGAACGGAAAAGTTTTCGTACCCTTGAAGGGCGATCACGTCCACATTGGATGATATTACCCACCCTGGCTTTACAAAGGAAAAGGATAGATGCTTTGTCACTTCGCACGTTGCGAGAAACATGCTCCATGTTGCTTGTTGCAGCATATAGCGATGCAGCAGGGCGATAGTGACACCACCACTTTTCACGAGCCCGCTTATCGTTTTGTGTATCCCGAAACGGCTTGACTAATGAGCGAATTCTCTCAATTAAGTCTGGCCATTTGGCTTCGCACTCATCAAGTGGGCGGTCTCGGAAGTCGACAACCCATCTTGAGGGTTGTTGTAGAGAATCGTTATTGAGATCGTCACCGATCATGAACCTATACAGGCATACCGAGTTGTTTTGGTTTTGAAGATATATTTCTGCCTCTGCATTCTCACAGATAAATCCCATGCCATGAACGTTGGCACCCTGAAAGCTCTTCCCCTTGTTCGCTGCTAACTTGTGTGGCGTCGTCGCCTCTAAATCATCAGTAAGAGAGGGGGAAATGCGATCAACAGAAACACCATCTAGAACGGGTCTAGCCAGCCAACTTGACGCCTGTGCAACGTGCAGAACGCTAACCGTGAGGCTTGCGTGCCCAGGCCATTTAAGCTCTCTAGTCGCTCGATAAATTACTGCACCGTTTTGAATAGCAAATCCAAGACCAGTTTCACGGGAATCACCTTCATAAATTGTGTTTGTTGCGACCATTCCGAATGTGCCAACACTGCGCCCCACGAGCCCTAAGAAGCGCAGCAGGAAGTAAGCACAAAAATCAGCGCGACCATTGCCGTGAGGATATTGAGAGTCAATCCACTTGCGATAACCGGTTCCGAAAGCCCCACTAATTTTTAATCCACCCATGAAAGGTGGATTACTAACGATTGAGTTGAATCCTTGAAAATCACGCTGAAAGACTTCAGGGAATTCCAACGGCCAGTGGAAGGGCTTACGCACAGGCTTTTCGGTTGGAAGTTCTGTCGAGAGCGCGGCGATAGAACGCGTGCGCAATGAAGCAAGGACACCTAAGTCACCGTCAATAACCTGCCCGGCCTGAATGGCCAGGGATGCCAAGGCCACGCCCAGCGCCGTGACGTTACCGGCTGATGCGACGACTTCGCCAACAAAAGCGTCAGCGATATGTTCCGGCACTTCGAGCTTCTGGCGTGCATCGGCATCCAGCCGCGCCATTGCTTCGACGTCACGGATATCGCGGATCGGCATCTGGCGCAACCGCTGCCGCAACTCGATCGCCTCGTGAACCGCCCGCTCAATGTTCTGCCCAAACAGGCGCTGTTGACCTTTTCCGGTCGGCGTCATTGAGAGCTCAGTTAGCTGATCCAGCCGGAGGATACCGAGCAGGCTGTCACCGCAGCGCAGGTTATGGTCAAGAAAGCCAAAGGGGCGACCCTTGGCCAGAGTCACCAGCCAGATCGAGAGTTTGGCCAGTTCGACTGCCAGCGGGTTCAAATCGACGCCATACAGGCAACGCTCGGCGATGAGGCGGCGGGCGATCACCGTGCGAGCTTCGCTGTCGCGGGGAAGTGGTTCCTTGGCTGATACGGCATCCAGAACTTCACCATCCACGCTCACGGCTTTGCCCGTTGCCTCGACCTGTGACCACGCCTCGACGAGGCGGTCAGACAACCAGCGGCAGGCCTGCACCAGGAAGGCACCCGAGCCCATGGCTGGGTCGCAGATCTTGAGGTCGAGCAGTTCGGCGGGAGATTTCAGCGCCCACTGCTCGCGCGGCGTTCCCTCTGCCGGGCCGACATAGGCCACCGGCGTGAGTGTTTCGGCGACGATCGCTTCGGTCAGGGACTTCGGGGTGTAGTGGGTGCCGGTTTCGCGGCGGTCGGAACCGGTGGTGACGATGAAGGCTCCAGCGGGATAGACCAGCGGATAGCCCCATGGATCAGTGCGCAACAGATGGGCATAGGGTTTAACGCGGTCGCGGAGCTTGGTGTCGCCTTGGCAAGTAGACAGCAGTCGATCTGCCAAGGTGTCATCGACAGGCTCAGCTAGATCATTGCGTACCCGGCTGGCGGAACTGCCGGAGCGCTCTTGCAGCAACTCGGCCAGTCGCGCGGCACCATCCAAGCGTGCCGAATCCAGTTCGGCCAATTTGACCCATGGCGTCTTGGCGCTCTTGGTGGCATCCAGTTCTAGCGTGACTTCATCGGTGCGTTTGACGGTGCGTTCGAGCAGACCCTCGTACACGTAGCCGATCTGTTCGACATCCAGCGCGCGATAGGACAGCGCGCGGCCTTGGAATTGCTGGATGGCCTCCAGCAACAGCAGCACGGTGCGGTTGTCAATGGGCAGTGGCTTGGCTGCATCGCTGCGCCAATTGGAGCCTTTGGCTCGACCTTCGAGGAAGGGGAAGCGGTCCGGATCAAACAGCGAACCGCCCAAGGCTGGCAGGCGCAGGTTTTCATGCTCAATTCCTCCGAACACGGAGCGGAAAATCGCCAGCAGGCGCGACCAGGCATCCCAGCGGCGCTCCAGAATTTCCTCGGATTCCTTGCGCAACTGCATTCGCAAGGTAGAGAGCGCGTAGTTGGCTTCGTAACGCTGGTCGCCCAACAGCAGCAGGCCACGCTCTTCGGCGGAGAGCAGGAACACCAAGCGCATCATCACCGTCAGCGCGGCCTCATACAGCTCGGGTTCTTTGACACCGTGCAGGAGCTCTCTGTTTCGGTCCTGGTCTGCTTTGTCGAGGGTCTGAATTAACACCTCGACGGCGCGGCGTACTTGCTCACCAAGGGCGTCGGTGACTTCGTCTTGGAACTTCAGGGAGCGATCGAACAGTGCGGGCAGTTGTTCGGATTCGTCGACGAAGAAACGGCGAATGCCGAGCAGGTGCACGAAAGCCTGTAGGGTGATGGGCTCCTGGCTCCAGATGCGGGCATACCAACTGGCAAAGGTGGTGACGGCACCAACCGGGGCATCTACCAGCATCCAGCGCTCGCCGTTGGTCAACAGCCCGAGCCGACAGCCTAGTGAACGACACATGGCAACCATGCGATCGGCGGGCGTGGCGGCCCAGCCGTCTTGCTTCAGGGTGGCATTGATGTCGATATCTTGCGCATAGTGTTGGATCAGCAGCAGTGGCTTGTTGGCGCGTTGTTCGTCGACTACCGCAAGATCGGGCGATAGCGTCACGCCATGTTCGGGCAAGATGGCCTGCAGATTGGCGGTGCACCAGTCGGCTCGCTTGAGAACGTCGCCTTTGCCGTCTTCATCAAGCTCAAGGCCACGCGACAGCACCTCGTCGATCCAAGCCACGTGCAACTCAGCGAATTGCGAGTCTTCCAGCTCCATCGCTTCGCGCCATTCCTCGTAGGCTTGGCGCAGCCGTTTGCGCTTGGTGGCATCCAGTTCCTCCAGCCCTTGTGGAAAGGATTCCTTCAGAACGGGAACGGCGAGGAAAGGGCCGGAGATCTCGATCAGCGACAGCCAACCGTCATGCACGCTGGGAGCACTCATGCGGCATCTCCTTGAACGGCAGATGCAGGCACCAGAAAGATGACCGCGACCGGAAAGGTGCGGTCGTTGATTTTGGCGTAGCGGGTTTCGATGGCTTCAGCCTCCTGCTGGCGCTCGGCTGGAATGCGGGCAAGACGCGCTTCCAGTGCGGCGGTGTCGCGCCTGAGTTGTGTTCGTTCGTCTTCAGAGAACAACGTAAGCTGCGACGGCTCCTGATCTTTTTTCAGCTCAAGCTGAATGGCTTTCTCAAGCTCATCAAGCACGGTGTCAGTGGTCGGCCAATAATCCCCACTTGTGGCATTTGAATTTTCCCCACCCATCTCATGCAAGGAGCATCAGATGGAGCAGGAACAGCAAT
>NZ_SNXW01000009.1 GCF_004362855.1 Aquabacterium commune | reverse complement strand
AATCCAAGGCTGCTCTGCTTCATGGGCTCAATGGTCTCAGGCAATCAGGTCGGCGCCAAGCACGTGTCCGGGCGATTTATGCAGACCTTCCCTAATTCCAAATGACTCCATAGATGCTATCGCGTTTCACTTGGCGCACTGTCTGCTTCCAAAGGGCCACCGCACACGAGCCTCTTATTGCGATCACAGTTCCACAAGCAGAAGGCTCCAACGATGATTCATCGGGGTCCAGGGCAAAGGTCCGATCCACCGCCTAGCGAGAAGACCACCTTGGTGATCGACCGTTTGTGCACCCCAATCTCCCACTCCTGCATGGCATGGGCGATCACGCGCTGCAGCAGCCCCATCTCGCGCACCACGGTGGCCGGGCAAACGCCGTCCACCTTCAGGCGCTCATCGCGATAGCGGGCAATGTCGATGGGACGCAGGTTGGCCATGGCCGTCTCGGCAATCTTGCGCCGCGCCATGGCCTTCAGCCGCGCGATCTCGCTGTCTGCGCCACGGTGCAGTGGGGAAACATCTTGAACATACTGGCCGATCAGCGCGCCCAGCGTCTTGCGCTCAGCAAGTGCCCGCGACACAAAGGTGCCACGGCGCATCTCGGTCTCGACCTCGGCGGCCCAGGCCATCGCGTCTGATTTACTCTCGAAAGTGCGGGCAAGCTGAGGGAATCCGGCTTTGCGGATCTTGGCTTCCCACTGGTAGTCGCCGCGCTTGTAGAAGCTGGCCATCTGTCATCCTCCGACGTCTCCGTCATAAGCAGTGTCGGAGAATTGTCGGAAAAAGGCCTGCGTATAAATTGCAGAGCCTTCTGTGCGGGATGTTTGCCCCAGGCCACAGAGTGGTGCGCCCGGCTGGGATCGAACCAGCAACCCCTGCCTTCGGAGGGCAGTACTCTATCCATTGAGCTACGGGCGCAGCGCTGCGGGATTCTAACAGCGCGACCGCCTCTGCCACGACCTATAATCTCGCCCATCGTTCCCACCGCGCACCACAACGCGCGGCGCCCACGCGTCCCACCGCGTCAAACCAGCCTGTAGCGAACACCCATGAGCCAAGCGCCCCAATCCCACGAGTCCGGCCACGAAGGCCCGATCCAGACCCCACAGCAGCTGATGGCGGCGGTGGCGGCTGCGTTCATCGTGCCGGTGGCGGTCATTGCCCTGCTGGTGAACTATGTGAATTCGACCGCCAAGGACGCCGCCGGCAGCGACGCCCTGAGTGGGCAGGCCACGGCGCAGCGCATCATGCCGGTGGGCACGGTCGAGATCAAACTGGCCTCGGCCAACACCGGCCCGCGCTCGGGTGAAGAGGTTTACAAGGCCCAGTGCGTGAACTGCCACGGTGCCGGCATGTTGGGTGCACCGAAGTTCGGTGACGCGGGCGCCTGGAGCGGCCGCCTGGGTCAAGGCGATGCCAAGCTGCTGGAGCACGCGCTCAAGGGCCTCAACGCCATGCCGGCCCAGGGCGGCGCCGATTACTCCGATCACGAAGTGCACCGCGCCGTGGTGTACATGGCCAACGGTTCTGGCGGCAAACTGGCCGAACCCGCGGCGCCTGCTGCGGCGGCATCGGCGCCCTGAGACTCCGCAGGCCACGCCGCGGTCAAGCGGCACATGACCGGAACACGACCGGCCCATGACGCGTTCATAGGGCCGGTTTTTTCATGCCGATTTCTGGATGATGATTGCTGGATGGCGGTGTGTGCGCAACGGCGCGGCCCTCAGCCCTCAACCCTTGCGCGGCGCCAGCACGTGGCCAAAGCGCGCGGCCAAATCCTCAAAAGCCACCTCTTCAGGCTCGGGCCAGACGCCCGCCACAAGGGCGTCGGCGGCCACGTCCATGTCCATCGACCTCAACACGCCCAGGCCCAACTCGGTGTGCAGGAACAGCCGGCCGTGTTCGTCCACGAAGGTGGCGCGCACCTCGTGCACCGGCTCGCTGGTGTGGGCGTCGAGCTCGAATCCCGCATCGCCACGCTGCACGCCCAGCACCCAGGGCGCGGCCTCCAGCACCACATACACGCGCTGCGGCCCGTTCTGGAAGAACCAAGCGCCACGGTCGTCGTGGTCGTAGTTGCGGTGGATGAACTCCTTGAGCTTGTCGTGGACGATGCGGCTGCCCTTGACCAGCGGAAAAGGCCCTGCGGCCTGGATGCGGTCGTCGCGCATGTACCAGTCGCCGCGGGCGTCCAGCGCCAGCCAGTCGTAGCAGTCGGGCACGTTGGGCCACTTCTTCAGCGCGGCTTTGACGATGTCGTCCATGTGTCTCCTTGGGGTGTGGCGCTCACAGATGATGTTGCAGCCACCGCCCCACGGCCTGCGGCAAATCGGCGACATGGCCCGGAAAGCGGCCAGCGGGGAAGCCGACGTGGCCACCTTCGTGCGGTTGCCACAGCGTCACGGCCGGGCCCACCTCGCCCCGTGAGGGCAGGCAGGCCGCAGGGATGAAGGGGTCGTTGCGCGCGTTGAGCACCAGTGCAGGCACGTGGCGCATGGCCTCCAGCCCCGGCTTGGCCGAGCAACGCGCCCAATAGTCTTCCGTGTTGGCAAAGCCGTGCAGCGGGGCCGTGAACGCATTGTCGTAGGCGTGGAGATCCCGCGCAGCGCGCAGGGCGGCTTCGTTGAACAGGCCGGGGTGCTGCTGCAGCTTGGCCAGGGCCTTGGGCTTCATCGACTGCAGGAACATGCGCGTGTAGATGTGCCGGCTGAAGCCATGCGCCAGTGCGTGCCCGGCCGCGGCCAGGTCCACGGGCGATGAAATGGCGGCCACGGCGCGCACCGTGCGTTCGGCCTCGGCGCCTGCCTCCTGGGCCCAGCGCAGCAGCACATTGCCGCCCAGCGAGATGCCCACGGCCAGCAGCGGGCCGGCATGGCGACGCGCCAGGCGCTGAAGGATCCAGTCGGCCTCGGCGTGGTCGCCCGAGTGGTAGGTGCGCGGCGCGCGGTTGATCTCGCCCGAGCAGCCGCGGAAATGCGGCACGGCGAAGTCCCAGCCCTGGGCATGCGCCCACAGCGCGAACGCCCGGCTGTAGTGGCTTTGCGAAGAGCCCTCCAGGCCATGGAACATCACCAGCAAGGGCCGTGGGCTGGGCGTGCCAGCGGGTGCGGGCAGGAAATCCACGTCGATGAAATCGCCATCGGGCGTGTCCCAGCGCTCGCGCAGGTAGGCCACCGGGCCGACACGGTGCTCCGCGTGGACGCGGCTGCAGAGCGCGGGCCAGATGGTCTGCACGTTGCCGGCGAAGGGGCCAGCGCCGGCCAGCCAGCGGGGGGCGCGGTAGCTGTGCATGGCGCTGAAGTGGACCGGTGTCGCTGAGACGGCGCCCGCTCAGTGCAGCACGCCGCGCGGCTCGGTGATGTCGGGCAGGTCCTGCGCCAGGCCCGGGCTGGCGTGGTGGGCCACCATGCGCCAACCCTGGGACGTGCGCAGGTACACATTGGTGGCCATGACAAAGGCCGTCTGCATCTGGCCGTCCGGGCCCATGGCCTGGACCTTCTCGGTGACGTGGTGCACCGCGCACACCGCCGTCTCCATGCGGCGCACGTGCTCGATGCCGATGTGCACCGGCCCGTTGGCGAACACCGCTTCGAAGCCGGCTCGCACGGCTGCCGTGCCCACCACGCGCGGGCCCCCGGGGTGCACGCAGGCGATGTCTTCGTCGTCGGCCCAGGCCTGCATCATGCGGTCGAGGTCGGCGTGCTGCATGGCGTCGTAGAACGAGGCCTCGGTTTCATCGGCCGTGGTCAGCAACACCGCTTGGGTGACTTTGGCGCGCGGGTCGGTCATGCGGGCATCCTCATGCTTCAGATCACTTGAAGACCACGGTCTTGTGGCCGTTCATGAGCACGCGGTGCTCGGTGTGCCACTTCACGGCACGCGCCAGCACCACGCATTCGACGTCCCGGCCCACGGCGGTGAAATCTTCGGGGCTGAGGGTGTGGTCCACACGCTCGACGTCCTGCTCGATGATGGGGCCTTCGTCCAGGTCGGCCGTGACGTAGTGGGCCGTGGCACCGATGAGCTTCACGCCGCGGTCGTGCGCCTGGTAGTAGGGCTTGGCGCCTTTGAAGCTGGGCAGGAAGCTGTGGTGGATGTTGATGGCGCGGCCCTTGAGGAAAGCGCAGAACTCGGGGCTGAGGATCTGCATGTAGCGCGCCAGCACAACCAGGTCGATCTGTTCGGCATCGACCAGCGCTTCCACCTGCGCCTCCTGGGCGCGCTTGACCTCGGCGCCCGAGCCCGTGGGCAAAGGCAGGTGGTGGAAGGGGATGCCGTAGCTGGCCGCCAGCTCTGCGTAATCCGGGTGGTTGGAGACGATGGCCGGGATGTCGATGTTCAGCCAGCCCGAGCGCCAACGGAACAGCAGGTCGTTGAGACAGTGGCCATGTTTGCTGGCCATGACCAGCACGCGCGGCTTGCGCGCCAGGGCGCGGATTTGCGCGGCCATGCCGAACTGCTCGCGCACGTGCGAGAACAGCTTGTCCAGCGTGGTGGCATCGGCCAGGTGCTCGGGCGCAGAGAAGTGCACGCGCATGAAGAACAGGCCGGTGCTGTCCTCGCTGAGCACATCGCCGAATTGCTGGGAGTCGATGATGTTGCAGCCCGCCTGGTACAGCAGACCCGACACGGCATGGACGATGCCGGTGGTGTCGCGGCAAGACAGGGTCAGGACGAATTCTTGGGGCTTCTTCATGGTGCTGCCGATTGTAGGGGCCTGCCGTGACGGTCCCTCACCCTAGAATGGCTCTGCTGTGCCGAAGCCACGGGCTCACCGACACCGCGCGACATCCCCCCGTCAGTCCACGCCACCGACACCGCACCACGAGGACGCATGGCCCCCTTGCCCGACGCCGCCGACCGCTCCCAAGCCCTGTCCGACCTGCTCTCGCGCGTCGCTTTGGGCGACCGCGCCGCATTCGACCGGCTTTACCGTGACACAAGTCCGCATCTGCTGGGCGTGATCTTGCGTATACAAAGAGACCGAACCCAAGCCGAGGACGTGCTGCAAGAGGTGTACGTGAACGTCTGGCGCTCGGCGCAGAGCTTCAATCCCGCGCTGAGCCAGGCCCGCACCTGGCTCAACAGCGTGGCCCGCAACCGGGCCATTGACAGCCTGCGCCGTCGCCAGTCGGAGCCACAGACCATCAGCCGCTTCCAGGCAGGCACGGACGAGGATGACACCGACATGCTGCAAGACATCGCCGCCGACACCCCTGGCCCGCTCGAACTCCTGGAGCAGGCCAGCAACGCCCGCGCACTCACGACCTGCATGAAAGACCTGAGCGGCGAGCAGCAGCACAGCCTGGCCCTGGCCTATTACCAGGGCCTGACGCACGCCGAGGTCGCCGAACAACTGGGGCACCCGCTGGGCACCGTGAAAAGCTGGGTGCGCCGCGGCCTGCAGAGCCTGAAGACTTGCCTGGAGCGGGCCTCGCTGGCCCTGAACTGACATGGACTACAGCCGCCCCGAACTGGCCGACAAACTGGCCGCGGAGTACGCCCTGGGCACCCTGAGGGGCCCGGCCCGGCGCCGCTTCGAAAACCTGCTGCCGGCCCACCCCGGCCTGCGCCGCGCGACCACCGACTGGGAGCGCCGACTGGAAACGCTCACGGCGTCCACCCCCGCGGTGGCGCCACCGCCCCGCGTTTGGCAGGGCATCCAGAACCGCCTGTTCGGTGCGCACGACGCGCTGCAGGCCTCGGGCAGCCAGATCGGGCAGATGGCCTCGGACGCCGCGCGCAGCGTGGTGCGCTGGTGGGAACGCCTGGCCCTGTGGCAAGGTGCCGCGGGCATGGCCACGGCCGCCGCCATCACCCTGGGCGTGATGTTGGCCCAGCCCGTGCCTGTGCAACCGCCCATCGTGGTGGTCATGGGCGCGCAAAGCGGCGCGGCTGGCAACGGCATCCAGCCGGCGTCTTTCGTGGCCAGCGTCAGCGGCGATGGGCGCAGCCTGGTGCTCAAACCGCTGAGCGAGGGCCAGACCGTGGCCCTGAACAAGGCGCTGGAGCTCTGGGCCGTGCCGGCCAAGGGCGCGCCGCGCTCGCTGGGCGTGGTCTCGCAGCAGAACGCCACCACGGTGTTGCGCACGGCCCTGCTGAAAGACACGGCGGCCTTCGCATTGACGGTCGAGCCTCCGGGCGGTTCGCCATCTGGCCAGCCCACGGGCCCCATCGTCTCGGTGGGCAAGCTCCAGCTGTGACAAATTGCCGCTGCACGCGCCCAACCTGCATCTGGGTGGTGCGTTGGCACCGGTTGCTGCATCTGTCGGGTGGGGTCGGCGCGTAGTGGTCTTCAAGCGCGCATGTTGCGCGCCGGTGTCCAGGCCCCAGGCCGGCGCACCCAGCTCACCGGAGACCCCTCATGAACAACACCTCTGTCCTGTCCTTGCGCGCCCTGTCCCTGACCGCTGTTGCCGCCGTGGCCGTTCTGGCCGGTTGCGCCAGCCAGCCCATGGTCAAGAACGCCGAGCTGCCCGAAGCCGTGCGCGTGCCGGCCGGCCACACCCAGTCGATGTTCACCGTCGGCAGCGGCGAGCTGACCTACGAATGCCGCGAGAAGAAGGACATGGCCGGTGCGTTCGAGTGGGCCTTCGTCGGTCCCGTCGCCACCCTGAGCGATGCCAAGGGCACCGTGGTCGGCAAGTACTACGCTGGTCCGACCTGGGAGTCCAACGACGGCTCCAAGGTGACCGGCAAGCAAGTCGCCGTCAGCCCCGCCACCGCCGGCAACATCCCCCTGCAACTGGTCAAGGCCAACCCCGCTTCGGGCGCCGGCGTCATGCAGGGCGTGAGCTTCATCCAGCGCCTGAACACCGTGGGCGGTGTGGCCCCGGCCCTGCCTTGCGGCGCCGAGCAAAAGGGCGACAAGAAGGTCGTGGGCTACAAGGCCGACTACGTCTTCTACAAGCCCGCCATGTGATGGTCGGTCGGCCAGCGCGTTCCGCACTGGCCCATGAAAAAAGCCCGGCATGCCGGGCTTTTTGTCATCGGTGCCCGTCTCAATGACCGTGCGACACCTTCTCGCCCGCCTTGAGCTTGTACACGGTGCCGCAGTAAGGGCACTTGCCCTCGCCATGGCCCGCCACGTCGATGAAGACGCGGGGGTGGTTGCTCCACAGCGCCATCTTGGGGTTCGGGCAGAACACCACGCCAGGGCCTTGCAGCTCGGCGGCGGTGACTTCCACGGTGGCGGGGGCTTGTTGCTTGCTGCTGTTGCTCATGGGGAAAACTCCGTCAGAGGCTCAGACCACGGGCGTCAGCCACTCGGCGTACTTCGGGCTGCGGCCGTTGACGATGTCAAAGAACGCAGACTGGATTTTCTCGGTGATCGGGCCGCGCGAGCCGATGCCGATCTCGATGCGGTCGAGTTCACGGATGGGCGTCACTTCGGCGGCGGTGCCGGTGAAGAAGGCCTCGTCGGCGATGTAGATCTCATCGCGGGTGATGCGCTTTTCCTTGATCTCCAGGCCCAGGTCACGGGCGATGGCGAAAATGGTGTTGCGGGTGATGCCGTTGAGCGCACCAGCCGACAGGTCGGGCGTATAGACCACGCCGTTCTTGACGATGAAGAGGTTCTCACCAGCGCCCTCAGACACGAAACCGGAGGCGTCCAGCAGCATGGCCTCGTCGTAGCCATCGTCCGTGGCCTCCATGTTGGCCAGGATGGAGTTGGTGTAGTTGCTCACCGCCTTGGCCTGCGTCATCGTGATGTTGACGTGGTGGCGCGTGTAGCTCGACGTCTTGACGCGGATGCCGCGCTTCATGCCGTCTTCGCCCAGGTAGGCGCCCCAGGTCCAGGCCGCGACCATCAGGTGCACCTTGGCGCCTTTGGGGCTGACGCCGAGCTTCTCGGAGCCCAGCCACACCAGCGGACGGATGTAGCCGCTTTCCAGCTTGTTGGCCTTGATGACGTCGATCTGCGCCTGGCTGACCTCTTCTTGCGTGAAGGGCATGGGCATGCGCAAGATCTTGGCGCTGTTGAACAGGCGCTCGGTGTGCTCACGCAGGCGGAAGATGGCCGGACCGTTGACGGTGTTGTAGGCCCGCACGCCTTCGAAGGCGCCGCAGCCGTAGTGCAGCGTGTGCGTCAGGACGTGGATCTTGGCGTCGCGCCACTCCACCATCTTGCCGTCCATCCAGATTTTGCCGTCGCGGTCGTCCATCGACATGGGGGTGTCCTTGTTCAGTGTCCAGTGTGCACGGGCTGTGCGCCGACAGGGGGCGCCCATCCAAGCCGTGTCCAGAGCTTTCGATTGTAGCGCCGAGGGCGGTCAGCGGCCCAGCGCCAGGCGGCGGGTGTGCTGGACGATCATGCGTTCCTCGTCGGTGGGGATGACCCACACGGCGACGGCGCTGTCGGGCGCACTGATGCGCAGGCTCTGGCCATCGTCCAGGGCCGATGCGCCGGCGTTGGCCGCCTCGTCCAGGCGTACACCCAGCCAGGCCGCCTGTGCACAGACCTGCGCACGGATGGGCGCCGCGTGCTCGCCGATGCCCGCCGTGAAGACGATGGCGTCCAGCCCGCCCAGCACCGCCGCCAGCGCGCCCAGCTCGCGGGTGATGCGGTGCACGTACAGCGCCACCGCTTCCTGCGCTTCCACGCGGTCGCTCGCCAGCAAGGTGCGCATGTCCGAGGACACCCCGCCCGACACGCCCAGCAGGCCGGAATCCTTGTACAGCAGGCGCTCGATGGCGCGGGCGTCCATGCCGCGCTCGTCCATCAACCACAGCAGCACGCCGGCGTCCAGGCTGCCGCAGCGCGTGCCCATCATCAGGCCGTCGAGGGCCGTGAAACCCATGCTGCTGGCCACGCTGCGCGCGCCTTGCAGGGCGCACATGCTGGCGCCATTGCCCAGGTGCATGACGACGGTGCGACCCTGGGCTGCATTCGCATCCACCTGTGGCAACTGGCTGGCGATGTACTCGTAGGACAGCCCGTGGAAGCCATAGCGGCGCACGCCAGCCTCGTGCAGCTCGCGCGGCAAGGCAAAGCGCTGGGCCACCGGCGGGCAGGTGGTGTGGAAGGCCGTGTCGAAGCAGCCCACCTGCGGCAGGCCGGGTGCCACGCGCTGCAAGGCCCGCACCGGCGCCAGGTTGTGCGGCTGGTGCAAGGGTGCCAGGGGCACCAGGGTGTCGAGCTCGGCCAGCACGGCGTCGTCGAGCAGCACCGGCGCGTGGAAGTGGGTGCCACCGTGCACGATGCGGTGACCGACGGCGCACAGCGTGTGGCCTTGCAGGAAGGGCTGGATGGCATCGAGCAAGAAACTCAGCGCCTCGTCGTGCCCCAGGCTGCCCGGCCAGTCGCGCTGCAGCACCACCGTCCCATCGGGCGTGTGGGCCTGCAGGTGCGGGTGCACGCCCAGGCCATCGATCTGCCCATGCAACCAGGCTTCGTCCTGCGTGCCAAGCGCAGGCGTGGCCGGGAAGAGCGAGAACTTCAGGCTCGACGAGCCCGCGTTGAACACGACGATGGCCTGGCTCATGCCTGGCCCGCTTTCGCTTGCTTGGCCGCCTGCGCGTGCGCCAGCAACTTGAGGACGGCCGCCGAGGCCAGCCGGGTGCGCACGCTGTCGGCGCGGCTGGTCAGGATCATCGGCACGCGCGTGCCCAGCACGATGCCCGCGCTGTCGGCCCCGGCCAGGTACTGCAGCTGCTTGGCCACCATGTTGCCCGCCTCCAGGTTGGGCACCACGAGGATGTCGGCCTGCCCCGCCACCTCGGACGTGATTTTCTTCGTGTGCGCGGCCTCCAGGCTCACGGCGTTGTCGAACGCCAGGGGCCCATCGACCAGCCCGCCCGTGATCTGCCCGCGGTCGGTCATCTTGCACAGCATGGCCGCGTCGATGGTGGCCTGCATCTCGGGGTTGACGGTTTCCACCGCCGCCAGGATGGCCACCTTCGGCACCGCCACGCCCAGCACCTGCGCCAGGTCGATGGCGTTTTGCACGATGTCCACCTTGTCCAGGATGGTGGGCGCGATGTTGATGGCCGCGTCCGTGACCAGCAGCATGCGCGGGTAGGCCGGCACGTCCATCACGAAGACGTGGCTGATGCGCCGCCCCGTGCGCAGCCCCGTGGCCGAGGGCACCACCGCCGCCATCAATTCATCGGTGTGCAGGCTGCCCTTCATCAGCGCCTGCACCTCGCCACTGCGCGCCATCGCCACAGCCACCTCGGCCGCCGCGTGGCTGTGTTCGGTGTCCACCACGCGGTGGCCCGTCAGGTCCAGGCCCTCGGCCTGGGCGACGGCCTGGATCTTGGCGCGCGGGCCCACCAGCACGGGCGTGATCATGCCGTGGCGGGCGGCTTCCAGCGCGCCGCGCAAGGCACTGGCATCGCAAGGGTGGACCACCGCGCAACTCACCGGCGGCAGTGCCTCGCACTCACGGAACAGCCGCCCGAACACGTCGTTGCGCCGCAGCACCACATCGACCGGGTCGCGCTCGTCCACGGACTGCTGCGTGGACGGCGCCCGCACCGTGATCGCACCGCTGAGCAAGAGGGCGTCGGCGTGGCGCACCTGGCAATCGAAGGTCAGTTGGTCGGGCGCCTGCTTTTCCACCACCGTGACCGTGGCCATCAGTTCATCGCCCATGCGGGCCGTGCCGCCGTACACCAACTGGTGCGAGAGGATGACGGTGCCAGGCCCGGGCAACTGGCGCTTGAGCATGCCGTGGACCAGCGCCTCGGCGCTCACGCCCTCGCACACCGGGCCGTCGCTGGCCGCTGCACCATCCCGCGGCGCGAAAGGGTTGGCCTCGCCCGACACCAGGGCCATCAGCTCCACCTCGTGGCGCGTCACCGTGTGGTGGATCACCAGCGAGGCGCCGATGTCGATCTGGTCGAAAGTCAGGTTGGTCAAGGCGCTCATGGCAAGTTCATCGCGTTCGGCAAGGAGTTCAGGCTGGGGGACATCGCGTGCAGCCATCGTCGGGCGGCGGTATGACAAGCATATGGCCTGACTGGCGCGTGCGCGGGCGGTGCCACATCCTTGCGCGGCTGTCTTGATCCAGGTCCAATCCCGCACGCGGCGACAGGGCATGGATTCCCCGTCTGACGTTTCAAGACGACTGGTCATATTCTTTGCGCATGCCCCGTACCGCCGACAAAACCGACATCCCGCGTCGCCTCGCCGAGGCCGGCTACCTGCTGTTCACCCGCTTCGGCTACAACGCCACCGGCATCCAGCAGATCACGGACCAGGCCGGCGTGCCCAAAGGCTCGTTCTACAACCATTTCGACAGCAAAGACGCCTTCGCCGCCCAGATCATCCGAAACTACGCCGCCTGGGTGGACCAGGCCTGGGCACAGTGCCAGGCCGACGCGCCGCCCGACGCCCTGGGCGCCATCCGCCACACCTTCGCGCGCTTCATCGCGCACCATGGCCACACCCAATGCCAGGGCTGCCTGGTGGGCAACTTCGCCGCCGAGGTGGCCGAATCCAGCGCCAACTGCCGCGCCGTGCTGCAAGCCTGCATGGACGCCTGGCGCGTTCGCCTGGCCGAACTCATCGCCCGCGCCCAGGAAGAAGGCAGCGTGCGCCATGACGTCGATGCCGCCCTGCTGTCGACCCTGTTCTGGGACGCCTGGGAAGGCGCCTTGCTGCGCATGAAGATCGCGCAATCCACCGCCCCGCTCCAGCAGACCACCGCCCTGCTCATCGACCACCTGCTCGCCCAGCCACCCCGCGCTGGGCCACCCGGCTGAGACACGCAGTTGAAATACGCGCCTGACACAGATCAAACCCTCGCGTCCAACCTTGACGCACCCTTCCCCACCCGCTTCGGAGACCGCCATGACCGCATCCCTCTACCAGCCCGTTCGCCTCGGCGACATCACCCTGTCCAACCGCATGGCCATGGCCCCGCTGACGCGCAACCGCGCCGAAGAAGGCAATGTGCCGGGCCCCATGACGGTTGAGTACTACGCCCAGCGCGCCAGTGTCGGCCTGATCATCGCCGAAGCCACCCAGGTGTCGGCCCAGGCCCAGGGCTACGTCGCCACACCCGGCGTGCACACGCCCGAGCAAATCGCCGGCTGGCGCAAGGTGACCGACGCCGTCCACGCCCAAGGCGGCAAGATCTTCGTTCAGCTGTGGCACACCGGCCGCATGTCGCACACCGCCTTCCAGCCCGGTGAAAAGGCGCCTGTCGCCCCCTCGGCCATCCGCGCCAAGGCCAAGACCTTCATCCCCGGCGCTGGCTATGTGGACACCTCCGAGCCGCGCGCCCTGGAAACGGCCGAGATCGCCGGCATCGTTGACGACTTCCGCACCGCCGCCCGCCACGCCATCGACGCCGGCTTTGACGGCATCGAAATCCATGGCGCCCACGGCTACCTGCTCGACGCCTTCCTGCGCGACGGCTCGAACCAACGCACCGACGCCTACGGCGGCAGCATCGAGAACCGCGCGCGCTTCCTGGTCGAGGTGATGGCGGCCGTGATCGGCGAAATCGGCGCCAGCAAGGTCGGCATCCGCATCTCGCCCGTTTCGCCCGTCAACGACTCCAGCGAAAGCCACCCGCAGCCGCTGTTCGAGCACGTCGTGCGCGAGCTGGAAAAGCTGCACCCGGTGTACATCCACGTCGTTGAAGGCGCCACCGGCGGCCCGCGCGACAACGCACCCTTCGACTACGCCGCGCTGCGCAAGCTCTACAGCGGCGTCTGGATCGTCAACAACGGCTACACCAAGGAGATGGCCGAGCAGGCTGTCGCCAGCGGCCACGCCGATTTGGTGTCCTTCGGCCGCGCCATGATCACCAACCCCGACTTGGTGCGCCGCTTCCAGGAAAACGCGCCGCTCAACGAGCTGTTCGCCGACGCCCCGCTGTACGGCGGCCAAGGCCCCCACGGCTACACCGACTACCCGACCCTGGGCTGATTGAGGGGCTGATGGCCTGATGCGCTGGGGCATGCCGCACTGAAAGTGGCATGCCCACGGCGCCAGCCCGACGGTGCGTCCCGCGCTCAGGCAACAAAAAAGCCACCCGAGGGTGGCTTCTTGCTGTGCCCTGCAGGCCAAAGCGTGCAGGCAACATGTTGGTTGCGGGGACAGGATTTGAACCTGTGACCTTTGGGTTATGAGCCCAACGAGCTACCAGACTGCTCCACCCCGCGACAGGATATGGTGACCACGGCCGCGCTGCCTGGGCATCGCTTGACGTGCTGGTGGACCTGGCGCCGAACACCGCAGTGAACCCACTGCGTGGCGGCACATGATCCGAATGATTTGGTTGCGGGGGCCGGATTTGAACCAACGACCTTTGGGTTATGAGCCCAACGAGCTACCAGACTGCTCCACCCCGCGACAGAGACATAGATTATGGCACATCTTTGACACTTTGACCAGATGCCCCTGCAATAAAGCAAAAAGAGCTGGTCCCAAGAAAAAACCCGCGACGCGCAAGGCGTGGCGGGTTCCTGTGCGGACCAGGCCGAAGCCTGATCACAGTGCTGCCGTGTTCATCGGCCGATCTTCTGGCAGCTTACTCAGCGGCGTTGTCTTCGGCAGCGGCTTCGTCGTGGCTGCGCTCCACCAGCTCCATGAAGGCCATCGGGGCGTTATCGCCCACGCGGAAGCCCATCTTCAGGATGCGGGTGTAGCCGCCGGGACGCTTGGCGAACAGCGGGCCCAGCACGTCGAACAGCTTGACCACGTTGTCGCGGTTGCGCAGGCGATCAAACGCCAGACGGCGGTTGGCGACGGTCGGGACCTTGGCCAGGGTGATCAGCGGCTCGACGATGCGACGCAGTTCCTTGGCCTTGGGCACGGTGGTCTTGATGGCTTCGTGCTCGATCAGCGAGTTGGCCATGTTGCGGAACATGGCGGCGCGGTGAGACGAGGTGCGGTTCAGTTTACGGAGTCCGTTTCCGTGACGCATGGTGCTTTCCTTTCGTTATCAAAACCGACGGCCGTTTCAAGGTACCGCCGGGTGCACCGGATGCCCCGTTGACCGGGTGCATCCACTTTCAAAAAATCAACGCTTGTCCAGACCTTGCGGCGGCCAGGCTTCCAGGCGCGAACCCAGGGCCAGGCCACGCGACGCCAGCACTTCCTTGATCTCGTTGAGCGACTTGCGACCCAGGTTCGGGGTCTTGAGCAGCTCGGTCTCGGTGCGCTGGATGAGGTCGCCGATGTAGTAGATGTTCTCGGCCTTGAGGCAGTTGGCCGAGCGAACGGTGAGTTCGAGCTCGTCCACCGGGCGCAGCAGGATCGGATCGAAGTGCTGCGCAGACTTGGCCGGCGCATCGAACGCGGCGATCTCGGAGCCTTCCAGCTGCGCGAACACAGCCAGCTGCTCCACCAGGATCTTGGCCGACGCACGGATCGCTTCCTCGGGCGAGATGGCGCCGTTGGTCTCGATCTCCATGACCAGCTTGTCCAGGTCGGTGCGCTGCTCCACACGGGCGCTTTCGACCGTGTAGCTCACGCGGCGAACCGGCGAGAACGAAGCGTCCAGCACGATGCGGCCGATGGCCTTGCTCGACTCTTCGCCATAACGGCGGATGTTGCCCGGCACGTAGCCGCGGCCCTTTTCCACCTTGATCTGCATGTCCAGCTTGCCGCCGGCAGACAGGTGTGCGATCACGTGGTTCGGGTTGACGATCTCGATGTCGTGGGGCGTCTGGATGTCGGCCGCGGTCACGGGGCCTTCGCCATCCTTGCGCAGCACCAGGGTGACTTCGTCACGGTTGTGCAGACGGAACACCACGCCCTTGAGGTTCAGCATGATGTGAACGACATCTTCTTGCACGCCATCGATGGCCGAGTACTCGTGCAGCACGCCGGCGATGGTGACTTCCGTGGGTGCGAAACCGACCATCGACGACAGCAGCACGCGACGCAGCGCGTTGCCGAGGGTGTGGCCATAGCCACGCTCAAACGGCTCGAGCGTGACCTTGGCGCGGTGACCGCCGAGCGGCTCCACCTGGATGGCTTTGGGTTTCAGCAAATTCGTTTGCATGAGGTCTTCCTGTCATTACCCTCGGCTCGTTACACCGATAAGGCTGCTGGACCAACCGAGGCGGATGCCTCGGCGCGAAAAACACATGCCGCTCGGTCCGAAAACCAAACGGCACAAGGCCACGCCGCACGCTCCAGAGGACCGTGCCGCGCAGCCGTGAGAGACATCAACGCGAATACAGTTCGACGATCAGCGATTCGTTGATGTCGGAGCCGAATTCGTCGCGGTCAGGGCTCTTCTTGAAGACACCTTCCAGCTTGGTGCCGTCCACAGCGACCCAGCCCGGCAGGCCGATGGACTCGGCCAGCTTGTAGGCTTCCAGGACGCGGACTTGCTTCTTGGCCTTCTCACGCACAGCCACCACGTCACCGGTCTTCACCAGGAAGGACGGGATGTTCACGACCTGGCCGTTCACGACCACGCCCTTGTGGCCGACCAGCTGACGCGCTTCGGCGCGGGTCGAGGCGAAGCCCATGCGATAGACGACGTTGTCCAGGCGCGACTCGAGCAGGACCAGCAGGTTCGAGCCGGTGTTGCCCTTGCGGCGCTCGGCTTCGGCGAAGTAGCGGCGGAATTGCTTTTCCAGCACGCCGTACATGCGCTTGACCTTCTGCTTTTCACGCAGTTGCAGGCCGAAGTCAGAGGTGCGCGAACCAGACGTGCGGCCGTGCTGACCGGGCTTGGTGTCGAACTTGGCCTTGTCGCTGATGGGGCGGCGGGCGCTCTTGAGGAAAAGGTCGGTGCCTTCACGGCGGGCCAGTTTGGCCTTGGGTCCGAGGTAACGTGCCACGTTTCGTGTCCTTGTTAGATCTGACGTCGCCCCGTCGGAAAGGCGGGCGCGGCGCGAGTCTGGCTGACGCGGTCATCCAGACGGTGGGCTTCGAGAAACAAGCAAACCGCCATGTGGCAAAGCACGCAGCGGTTGGCCCTTCGGAGAACTTGCCAGTATAGCAAGAAAAGCTGCTTTTCCAGAAACCCCGTCGGGTCACTCGGAAAAACAGCTTGTTCGATGCCGACCGCGCGAGCGCCGCCGACATCAGGCGCGGGCAGGCTTTGTGGCCCGCCCCGTCACCCCATCAGATGCGGCGACGCTTCTGAGGACGGCAACCGTTGTGCGGCACCGGGGTCACGTCCGAGATCGAATTGATCCGGATGCCCAGCGAGGCCAGGGCGCGAACCGAGGACTCGCGACCAGGACCGGGGCCCTTGATCTCGACGTCCAGGTTCTTGATGCCTTGCTCTTGAGCCGCGCGGCCAGCCACCTCGGCAGCCACCTGGGCAGCGAAGGGGGTGGACTTGCGCGAGCCCTTGAAACCCTGACCACCCGACGAAGCCCAGGACAGGGCATTGCCCTGACGGTCCGTGATGGTGATGATGGTGTTGTTGAACGAAGCGTGCACGTGGGCGATGCCGTCCGCAATGTTCTTGCGGACTTTCTTGCTCACACGACGGGCAGCGCTGTTCGCAGGTGCTTTTGCCATGATGTATCTCTTTCGAACTCAGTCAACCAGCGCAGATCACTTCTTGCCAGCAATCGCCTTGCGCGGACCCTTGCGGGTGCGTGCATTCGTGCGGGTGCGCTGACCGCGCATCGGCAGGCCACGGCGATGACGGAAGCCGCGGTAGCAGCCCAGATCCATCAGGCGCTTGATGTTCATCGAGAGCTCGCGGCGCAGGTCACCTTCAATGGTGAGCTTGCCCACTTCTTCTCGAATCTTCTCGAGGTCGCCGTCGGTCAATTCCTTGATCTTCTTGTTGAAGGGAATGCCCGCAGCCGTGCAGATTTTCTGCGCGGTGGTGCGACCGATGCCGTAGATCGAAGTCAGACCGATTTCGGTGTGCTTGTGCGGCGGAATGTTGATGCCAGCAATACGTGCCATAAAGTCCTCTGAACGCGTGTGTCGTCGCTACGTCAGGCCAATCAGCCTTGACGCTGCTTGTGACGCGGGTCGGTGCAGATCACGCGAACCACACCCTTGCGACGGATGATTTTGCAATTGCGGCACATCTTTTTGACGGATGCCGAAACTTTCATGGTCTTCTCCTGAACCGCAGAACTGCTCTGCGGAAATTCGCCCACGTTTCCGGGGTCATTTCACTCTCAAGCTCACCTCGCCCGGAACACGATGCGAGCACGAATCAACTCATGGGACATCCAAACTGCCTGGACACCATCGGGGTGTCCCCAGCCGCCGGGGCCCAGCGCCGAACTGAAATCAGCTCGACTTGAAATTTGCCTTCTTCAGCAGCGAGTCGTACTGCTGAGACATCACGTAGGACTGTACCTGTGCCCAGAAGTCCATCGTGACAACCACGATGATCAACAAGGACGTGCCACCGAAGTAGAACGGGACGTTGTACTTCAGCACGAGGAACTCGGGCAGCAGGCACACCGCGGTGATGTAGGCGGCACCAGCCAGGGTCAGACGGGCGAGGATCTTGTCGATGTAACGCGCGGTCTGGTCACCAGGTCGGATGCCAGGAATGAATGCACCACTCTTCTTCAGGTTGTCTGCGGTCTCGCGGCTGTTGAACACCAGGGCCGTGTAGAAGAAGCAGAAGAAGACGATGGCAACGGAATACAGAATCACATAAATCGGTTGACCGGGGGACAACATGCTGGCCATGTCCTTCAGCCAGCGCATGCTGTCGCCTGTCGCAAACCAGCCCACAGCGGTGGTTGGCAGCAAGATGATCGACGACGCGAAGATCGGCGGGATCACACCGGCCATGTTGATCTTCAGCGGCAAGTGCGAAGACTGACCACCATAGACACGGTTGCCCACCTGGCGCTTGGCGTAGTTGACCAAGATCTTGCGTTGACCACGCTCGACCAGCACCACAAAGAACGTGACCAGACCGACCAGGGCAACGATGAAGATCGCGGCAGGGATGCTCATGGCACCGGTGCGGATCAATTCAAACAAGCCACCCATGGCACCGGGCAGGCCGGCAGCGATGCCGCCGAAAATCAGGATCGAGATGCCGTTGCCCAGGCCACGCTCGGTGATCTGCTCACCCAACCACATCAGGAACATCGTGCCGGCCGTCAGGCTGATGACCGTGGTCATGCGGAAGCCGAAGCCAGGGTTGATGACCAGGCCGGCGGTGCCTTCCAGGGCCACGGCAATGCCGAAGGACTGGAACAGCGCCAGGCCGACGGTGGCGTAGCGTGTGTACTGGGTTGTCTTGCGACGGCCAGCCTCGCCCTCTTTCTTGAGCTGCTCAAGTTGAGGGACCACATAGCCCATCATCTGCATGATGATGGACGAAGAGATGTAGGGCATGATGCCCAGCGCAAACACGGTGAAGCGCGACAGCGCACCGCCCGAGAACATGTTGAACAGGCTCAGGATGCCGCCCTGCTGACCCTTGAACAGCTGCTGCAGCTGGGATGGATCGATACCGGGCACGGGGATGTGCGCCCCGATGCGGTAAACGACCAGCGCCAGCAGCAGGAAAGTCAGGCGACGCTGGAGGTCACCGAACTTGCCGCTTTGAGCCAGTTGAGAGGGGGATGTGGCCACGCTGAGTCCTGTTCAGGCTTTGACGTTCGTGTTGCTCGGTTGGCGGGCTTATTCAGCCAGCGAACCACCGGCTGCTTCGATCACGGCCTTGGCACCAGCAGTGGCACCGATGCCCTTGAGCACGACCTTGGCAGTCAGTTCACCCGACTTGATGACCTTGACGACCTTGGCGATCTGAGGGATCAGACCGGCAGCCTTCAGGGACAGCACGTCAACTTCAGCAGCACCGAATGCTTGCAGTTCGCCCAGAGTGATCTCGGCGTTGTACTTCAGCAGGTGCGACTTGAAGCCGCGCTTAGGCAGACGGCGTTGCAGAGGCATTTGACCGCCTTCGAAGCCGACCTTGTGGTAGCCGCCCGAACGCGATTTCTGACCCTTGTGACCGCGACCTGCGGTCTTGCCCAGGCCGGAGCCGATGCCGCGACCGACACGGCGCTTGGCATGCTTGGCACCCGAGGCGGGCTTGATGCTATTGAGTTCCATGGTATTCCCCAGAGATCGTGGTGCTTCAGAGCACCACAACCAGGTAGCGAACCTTGTTGATCATGCCGCGCACAGCAGGCGTGTCTTCCAACACGGACGTGCTGTTCAGACGGCGCAGGCCCAGACCGCGGACGGTGTCACGGTGATCGGCACGGGTGCCGATCACGCTGCGCACCAGCTTGACGGTGACGGTTTTCTTTTCGCTCATGTCAGCTTCTCCTGCGATCAGTTGAAGATGTCTTCAACAGTCAGACCGCGCTTGGCAGCGACTTCGGCCGGGGTCGTCGCCTTGCTCAGGGCGTCGAACGTGGCGCGAACCATGTTGTAAGGGTTGGACGAACCGAGGCTCTTGGCCACGATGTCGGTGATGCCCATCACTTCGAAGACAGCGCGCATCGGGCCACCAGCGATGATGCCGGTACCGGCGGGAGCCGGCGCCAACAGCACCTTGGCCGCGCCGTGGTGGCCGGTCAGGTTGTGAAAGACAGAACCGTTCTTGAGGGGCACCTTCAGCATGCCGCGGCGCGCCTGGTCCATCGCTTTTTGGACGGACAACGGCACTTCACGCGCCTTGCCCTTGCCCATGCCGATGCGGCCATCGCCGTCGCCGACCACGGTCAGTGCTGCGAAGCCCATGATCCGACCGCCCTTGACCACTTTGGTCACGCGGTTCACCTGGATCATCTTCTCGCGCAGACCGTCGTCACGACCTTCGTCTGCCACCTTGGGTTGAAACTTTGCCATTTGAATTCCTTCCGGTTGCGTATCGCAGCTTGGATGGCTTAGAACACGAGGCCGGCTTCACGCGCGGCTTCGGCCAAGGCCTTGATACGACCGTGATATTGGTAGCCAGCGCGGTCGAAAGCGACCTTCTCGACACCAGCAGCCTTCGCCTTTTCGGCAATGCGCTTGCCCACCAGGGTGGCGGCCACGGCGTTGCCGCCGTTCTTGATCTGCTCGCGCACTTCCTTTTCTTGCGTGGAAGCGCTGGCGATGACCTTGGTGCCGTCGCCAGAAATGACGCTGGCGTAGATGTGCAGGTTGCTGCGGGTGACCGTCAGACGAACGGCGCCTTGCAGGGCGATCCGTGCGCGCGTCTGGCGTGCTCGACGCAGGCGCTGTTCCTTCTTGCTCGTTGCCATGATGAATCAGCTCCTTACTTCTTCTTGGTCTCTTTGATGACCACGCGCTCGTCCGCATAGCGGATGCCCTTGCCCTTGTAGGGCTCGGGCGGACGGAAAGCGCGCACCTCGGCAGCGATCTGGCCCACGACCTGGCGGTCAGAGCCCTTGATCAGGATCTCGGTCGGAGTCGGGGTCTCGACCTTGATGCCGGCAGGCATGTCCTTCACCACCGGGTGAGAGAAACCAATTTGCAGGTTCAGCTTTTGACCAGCGGCCTGGGCCTTGAAGCCCACGCCAACCAGGGTCAGCTTCTTCTCGAAACCCTTGCTGACACCGTTGACGGTGTTGTTCAGCAGGGCACGGAAAGTGCCAGACATGGCATTGGCAGCGGTGCTGTCATTGGCCGGGGCCACCTTCAGCGAGGCGCCGTCTTGCGAGACGGTGACCAGGCTGTTGGCCGGCAGGCTCAGCGAACCGAGCGCGCCCTTGATGGTCACGGCCTCGGGGGTGATCTTCACGTCCACACCTTGAGGGACGGCGATCGGCATTTTTCCAACGCGGGACATTTGCGATGCTCCTCTATCAGGCGACGTAGGCGATGACTTCGCCACCGATGCCGGCGGCGCGCGCCTTGCGGTCGGTCATCACACCCTGGGGGGTCGTCACGATCGCAACACCCAGGCCGTTCATGACCTGAGGGATGGCGTGGCGGCCCTTGTAGATGCGCAGGCCAGGACGGGACACACGCTCGATGCGCTCGATGACCGGACGGCCAGCGTAGTACTTCAGCGTGATTTCCAGCGTGGGCTTGGCGGCTTCACCGGTGACGGCAAAACCGTCGATGTAACCTTCGTCCTTCAGGACTTGGGCGATCGCGACTTTCAGCTTGGACGACGGCAGTGCAACGTTGGTCTTGTTGACCATTTGGGCGTTGCGAATGCGTGTCAGCATGTCGGCGATGGGATCACTCATGCTCATGGGATAACTCCTGTTCGTGCCCTGCCGGGATTACCAGCTTGCCTTGGTGACACCGGGGATGTCGCCAGCGAAAGCCAATTCACGGATCTTGGTGCGGCCGAGGCCGAACTGACGGAAAGTGCCACGCGGGCGACCAGTCAGGTTGCAGCGTGCGCGCAGACGCGTGGGGTTCGCGTTGCGGGGCAGCTTTTGCAGCTCCAGGCGAGCGAGGTAACGCTCTTCATCCGACTTCTTGCTGTCGTCGATGATGGCCTTGAGTTCCGCGTACTTCTTGGCGTACTTGGCAACCAGCTTTTCGCGCTTTTCTTCGCGTTGCTTCAGAGAGACTTTTGCCATGGGGGGCCTCAGTTCTTGAACGGGAACTTGAAAGCCGTCAGCAGAGCCTTGGCTTCGTCGTCGGTCTTGGCGGTCGTCGTGATGCTGATGTTCAGACCACGGACAGCGTCAATCTTCTCGTATTCGATTTCCGGGAAGATGATCTGTTCCTTGACGCCCACGTTGTAGTTGCCGCGACCGTCGAACGAACGACCCGAGATGCCGCGGAAGTCACGGACGCGGGGCAGCGAGACGGTGACGAAGCGGTCCAGGAATTCGAACATGGTGACGCCACGCAGCGTGACCATGCAGCCGATGGGCATGTTTTCGCGGATCTTGAAGCCGGCGATGGGCTTCTTCGACATGGTGACCACGGGCTTTTGGCCAGCGATCTTGGTCAGGTCGCCAACGGCGTGGTCCATGACTTTCTTGTCCGACACGGCTTCCGAGACACCCATGTTCAGGGTGATCTTGGTCAGGCGCGGCACTTCCATGATCGACTTGTAGCCGAACTGCTTCATCAGTTCGGGAACGATCTTTTCGCGGTAGATCTGCTGCAGGCGAGCTTGTTGTTGAGCCATGTTGGACCTCAAGCCTTGATTTCTTCGCCGCTGGACTTGAAGACGCGCACTTTTTTGCCGTCTGCCAGGAGCTTGATACCCACGCGGTCAGCCTTGCCAGAAGCAGGGTTGAAAATGGCCACGTTGGACTGATGGATGGGCATGGTCTTGTCGACGATGCCACCGGTGGTGCCCTTGAGCGGGTTCGGCTTGACGTGCTTTTTCGACACGTTCACGCCGTCAACCAGCAGGTGGTCCACGTCGATGCGAGCCGACACGGTGCCGCGCTTGCCTTTGTCGCGGCCGGTCAGAACGATGACCTGGTCGCCAGTTTTGAGCTTGTTCATTGAGCTGTCCTTTGCTGAACTGCGTTGGCCGACGGTCAGAGGACCTCGGGGGCCAGCGACACGATCTTCATGAAGCGCTCGGTACGCAGTTCACGCGTCACGGGGCCGAAGATGCGGGTGCCGATGGGCTCCAGCTTGGCGTTCAGCAGCACGGCGGCATTGCCGTCGAACTTGATCAGCGAGCCGTCTTGACGACGCACGCCCTTGGCGGTGCGAACGACCACAGCGCTGTAAACCTCGCCCTTTTTGACGCGGCCACGCGGTGCGGCTTCTTTGATGCTCACCTTGATGATGTCGCCGATACCAGCGTAACGACGCTTAGAGCCACCGAGCACCTTGATGCACATGACGCTCTTGGCACCCGTGTTGTCTGCGACATCGAGTCGCGATTGCATTTGGATCATGGTGTACCCCAACTTGATCGTTCGGCTGCGCAAACCACTGCACAACAACGAACCATCAGTCTTGGGCCCGAAGAATCGGGCGGATCTGAAAAAGTGCTTGTTTCGAAGAAACCCGCCAAGGAGTGGCAGACCGAAAACAAACTCTTCAACAGCGAAGCCTTGCATTATGCACGCGTTTGGAGTGGCTGGTCAAGCCCCCGTGCACACAAGACGAGAAATAGGTGACCGAGTCCTGACATGCCCAGGCGCCAAGGCCTGGGGTGGGCAGGCTCAGGCGGTGCCGCCGACGGTCAGGCCGTCGATGCGCAGGGTGGGCTGGCCCACGCCCACGGGCACGCTCTGGCCTTCCTTGCCGCAGGTGCCGACGCCGCTGTCCAGCGCCAGGTCGTTGCCGATCATGCTGACGCGGTTCATGGCGTCGGGGCCATTGCCGATCAGCGTGGCGCCCTTGACGGGGTAGAGGATCTTGCCCTTTTCCACCCAGTAGGCCTCGGAGGCCGAGAAGACGAACTTGCCGGAGGTGATGTCCACCTGGCCGCCACCGAAGTTCACGGCATAGACGCCGCGGTCGATGGAGGCGACGATTTCCTGCGGGTCCTTGTCGCCGGCCAGCATGTAGGTGTTGGTCATGCGCGGCATGGGCAGGTGGGCGTAGCTTTCGCGGCGGCCGTTGCCGGTGGGCGCCGTCTTCATCAGGCGGGCGTTGGTGGCGTCCTGGATGTAGCCGCGCAGGATGCCGTCTTCGATCAGGACGTTGCGCTGGCTGACGTGGCCTTCGTCGTCGATGTTGAGCGAGCCGCGGCGGTCCGGCAGGGTGCCGTCGTCAAGCACGGTGACGCCCTTGGAGGCGACGCGCTGGCCGATGCGGCCCGCGTAAACGCTGGAGCCCTTGCGGTTGAAGTCGCCTTCCAGGCCGTGGCCCACCGCTTCGTGCAGCAGGATGCCAGGCCAGCCACTGCCGAGCACGACGGTCATTTCGCCGGCCGGTGCCGGGCGGGCTTCGAGGTTGACCAGGGCGGCGTGCGCGGCCTGGTCCACGTAGGTCTGGACGATCTCGGGCGTGAAATAGGCCAGGTCGTGGCGGCCACCGCCCCCGCCGGAGCCCACTTCTCGGCGGCCGTTTTGCTCGGCGATCACGGTGACGGACAGGCGGATGAGGGGGCGCACGTCGGCGGCCAGCACGCCATTGGCGCGGGCCACCATGACGACGTCGTACTCGCAGCCCAGGCCGGCCATGACCTGCACGATGCGCGGGTCTTTGGCGCGGGCGCGGCGCTCGACGTCCTCCAGCAGAGCCACCTTGGCGGCGCTGTCCATGGAGGCGATGGGGTCGAAGGAGGCGTAGAGGCTGCGGCTGGGCACGACGCGGTGGCTGCCGACTTTGACGCGGCGGCTCTGGCCGGCGGCAGCGATGGTGCGCACGGTGCGGGCGGCGTCCAGCAGGGCGGCCTCGGAGATGTCGTCGGAGTAGGCGAAGGCGGTTTTCTCGCCGGCGATGGCGCGCACGCCCACGCCCTGGTCGATGCCGAAGCTGCCGGACTTGACGATGCCCTCCTCCAGGCTCCAGCCTTCGCTGCGGGTGTACTGGAAGTAGAGGTCGGCGTCGTCGACGCGGTGCTGGGTGATGACGCGCAGGGCGTTCAGCAGGCTGGACTCGTCCAGCCCGTACGGGGCCAGCAGGAGGTCACGGGCGGTTTGCAGGCGTGCGAGGGTGGCTTCAACGGCGATCATGCGGTGGATTGTGGCACGGGCGCCCCGCCTGCGCCGGGCAGGGGCTCGGGGGTGCCTCAGAGAGGCCTCAGAGGTGCTTCAAAGATGCAACAAGGCGCGCACCCGCAGGTGCTCGTCGGGCTTGAAATTGGCGTTGATGTAGGCGTCCATGTCCTGCTTGCGCTGCAGGTCGGACAGCTGGCCCGAGGCCTTCAGGCGCTCCCACTCGCTGCGGGCCGAGGCCAGGCGGCGCTCCCAGTCGGCCCATTCTTCGTCGGCCTTGGAGAGGCGGTCGGCGGCGGCCTGGCCGTAGCGGGCGACACGCTCGGCGTGGACGGCAGCGGGGTCTTTGCCAGGTGCCATCTGGGGCACGGGCTCGCCGGGGTCCGGCGGCGGCGGCTGGCCGGACTCGACCTGGGCCATGAACTGCTGGAATTTGGCTTCGTCGTCGGCGTAGAAGGCTTTGGCCCAGTCTTCGCCAAGGATCTGGCGGCGCACCAGGCGCTGCTCCTCGAAGGCGGGGCGCCAGGTGGACTGGTCGGCCTGCACGAAGACGCTGCGCCAGGCGTAGGTGCGCACCTGCCAGTGCTTGTCCCAGATGGCCATGATGGCGTTGGCGAGTGCGTCGCCATGGGCGCGGCGGGCTTCGTCGTCAACGAGGTTGCGGATGTCGGCGATGGTGACTTCGCCCAGACCCAGGATGTAGTACTCGAATCGCTTGCGCAGCTCGGGGCAGGCCGCCAGCTTGTCGCCGGTGACGCACCAGTTGCCAGAGGGTTCTGTGCCCTGGAAGGAGCCTTCCTTGAAGAGCTTGACGCGCACCTGTTCGGCGCTGAGGCTGGCCGTGACCGGCGCGGTGGCGTCTGCGGGGGCAGGCGCTTCGTCGGGGCGGATCATGCCCCAGCCACCACCTGCGGCCGCACCGGCGATGCTGGCCAGACCTCCCGGCCGCTGCGAGGCCATCCAGCCGGCAGCCACAGCACCCACGGCAAGCGCCACGGCGGCGCCCTTCATCCATCCACGCATCTGCATCGCGCACACCTTTTGACTCGCTGGCCGCGCGTGTCCGTGGCCACGGACACGCGCCAAAACATCGACCCGGCCAGGCCAGCGCCAGCCGGGTCGAACTGCTTCAAAGCACAGGCTCAGATCACAGGAAAGCCCACTTCAGGCGGTTGGCGTGCTGCACGTAGAAGGCCACCGGGTCCGGCGAGCTGCTGCCGATGGTGCCCAGCACCTGGTTGATTTCGTCCAGGTGGTTCCAGGTGTAGTTGTCCTTGATGACCTTGCCCCAGTGGCTGGCGCAGCGGCCGACCAAGCCGTCGTTCGGCTCGCTGCCGAAGTACTTGGCGGTTTCGGCCAGGATGGCGTCAGACACGTCCCAACCATTGGTCTTCACCGAAGTGCCCGAGAACGAGTAGAAGCGGATGCTGTTGCCGGCGATGGTGGCCTTGTCGGGGCCAACGCCGCAGGTGGTGGTCGGGGCGCCCGCGGGGAACTTGGCGTTGAACTTGGCCGCACCTTCGCTGCTGAGGGCGCCTAGGGCGGTCAGCAGGTCGGTGTTGCTGGTGGTCTTGTTGCCGGTCAGCCAGGAAATCAGCTTGAGGCCCGCCGTGGCAGCCTGGTCGAAGCCGCCACCCGGGGTGGTGTTCGCGCCGATGACGTCGGCCACCTTGGAGCCAAAGTGCGTGCCAGCCACGGTGCTGACCGAGGCCACCATCGTGGGCACGGTGCCGGCGGCGTAGCGCACGGTCGGGCCGCCATGGCTGTGGCCGATCAGGTTGAACTTGGTCACACCATCCTTGGCGGCCCACTGCTTCATCTGCTGGATGAGCTCTTCACCGCGGAATTCGGTGGTCTGCGACGGGTTCACCGAAGCGACATAGACGGTGGCGCCTTCGTTGCGCAGGGTGCCGGGCACGTCGTAGAAATAGTTGACGGCGCCCAGGATGTTGTCAAAGCCGATGAAGCCGTGGACCAGCACGATGGGGTACTTGGTCTTGGCCTGGACGCCCGCATGGGCGGCAGGCGCGGCCAGTGCGACGCCAGCCACGACGGCGGCGGCACAGACGGACGAGAGCGAAAGCTTGAATTTCATGGTGTTGTCTCCGGTGTTGAGGGTGCGTGCCGTCAGCCTCACAGGCCAGCCAGCTTCAGGCGGTTGACCTGCTGCTTGTAGAACGCGACGGGGTCAGGCGCGCCCTTGCCGATGGTGCCCAGCACCTGGTTGATTTCGTCGAGGTGGTTCCAGGCGTAGTCGTCCTTGATGACCTTGCCCCAGTGGCTGGAGCAGCGGCCCACCAGGCCGTCGTTGGGCTCGTCCTTGAAGTAGGGCGCGGTGCCTGCCAGGATCAGGTCGGAGATGTCCCAGCCGTTGGTCTTGACGGCCGTGCCGGAGAAGGAATAGAAGCGGATGCTGTTGCCGGCCACGCTGGCGACTTCCGGGCCCGTGCCGCAAGCGGTGGTGGGCGCGCCGGCGGGGAACTTGGCGTTGAAGGTGGCGGCGCCAGCGGTGGACAGCGAGCTCAGGGCGGCGGCCAGGTTGGTGCTGTCGGTGGTCTTGTTGCCGGTCAGCCAGGAAATCAGCTTCAGGCCGGCGGTGGCCAGGCCATTGAGCGTCTTGTCGCCCGAGACTTGCGGGCCCAGCTCGTCGGCAACCACGGTGCCGAAGTGCGTGCCGGCCACGGTGCTGACCGAGGCCACCAGCGTGGGCACGGTGCCAGCGGCGTAGCGCACGGTCGGGCCGCCATGGCTGTGGCCGATCAGGTTGAACTTGGCGACGCCGTCCTTGGCGGCCCACTGCTTCATCTGCTGGATGAGCTCTTCACCGCGGAATTCGGTGGTCTGCGAGGGGTTGACCGAGGCGATATAGACCGTGGCGCCTTCGTTGCGCAGGTTGCCGGGGATGTCGTAGAAGTAGTTGACGACGCCCAGGATGCTGTCAAAGCCGATGAAGCCGTGCACCAGCACGACGGGGTACTTGGTCTTGGCGGTGGTGCCAGCGGCGTGGGCGGCTGGGGCGGCCAGTGCGAGGCCAGCCACAGCGGCGGCGGCGCAGACCGCCTTGAGGGCGCCCTTGCGGGTCGAAGAGAAGGTCATGCTCGTGCTCCTGTTGTGTGTGCCTGCGGAAGGGGTATCGGATGTGCGTTGAACGCAGACAGACGCAGTATCTGGAGAACACTTTTCGTTAAATTCAGGGCATACCCTCGCGGCGGGGAAACCTCTCTCCCTCGATGTGTGTAAAGCGCGTTTGGCGGCAAATTGCGCGCAAATCCCCGCAGATGAGGGGGGTGAGGACGTGCCCAGGCATGCCATCGACGTCCGAAAGCGCCCGAAAGCGCGACCACCCACGCCACCAGGGTGTGAAATTCCGCACACAGGGGGGAATGACCACCCGGGCGGGCTACGCCGGGTGGGGGGCATCGGGGGATGTGGGCTTCAGCCTTCGCTGGCGACGTCTTAGGCGGTATCGTCCGCGCGATCGTCGGCGAGGTCATCGGCCTGGCGCAGGCGCAAGGCGTCGTCGTACAGCGCCTTGCGCGGCAAACCGAGCACATCGGCCACCAGGGCGGCGGCCTGTTTCACCGGCACATGGCGCACCAGTTCGCCCAGCAAGGCCGAGACCTCGGGCGAGATGCCGGCGGCTTGCGGCGCAGGGGGCTGGGCATGCACCACCAGCACGAACTCGCCGCGCAGGCGGTTGGCGTCGGCCTCCAACCAGGCCGGCAACCCGGCCACGGCCACGGTGGCGATGGCTTCGAACTGCTTGCTGAGCTCGCGGCACAGCGTGACCTGGCCGTCGGGCAGCACCTCGGCCAGTTCGGCGGCCAGAGCCTCGATGCGGTGGGGCGCCTCGAACAGCACGACGCTGTGGTCCTGCCCCAGCAGCGCGCGCAGGCGGCTCAGGCGCGCCATGCCCTTGGACGGCAGGAAGCCTTCAAAGCGGAAACCGTGGGCCAGCACGTCGCCCGCTGCGCTCAGGGCGGTGGTGACGCTGCTGGGCCCGGGCAAGGGCACCACGGGCAGGCCGGCCGCCTGGGCGGCACGCACGAGGTGGGCGCCGGGGTCGGAAATGGCGGGCGTGCCCGCGTCGCTGACATAGGCCACGCGCTGGCCCTGCTGCAGACGCGCGATGACCTGCTCGGCCGCCTGGGCCTCGTTGTGCTGGTGCAAGGCCAGCAGGGATTTGTCCAGCCCGAGGTGGCGCAGCAGGCCGCCGCTGACGCGGGTGTCCTCGCAGGCCACGGCGTCCACCAGCGACAGCACCTGCACCGCGCGCAGGCTCAGGTCGGCCAGGTTGCCGATCGGCGTGGGCACGAGGTAGAGCGCGCCTTTGGGATACTGCTGGCTGCCGGCCACCTGTTGAGCGGCCTGGAGCAGCAAATTGACATCAAGGGTCACAACGAAATCCCGGGGCGATGAGGGTGAGGAACGCGCCTTGCAACACCTGCTGGCGCAAGGCTTGGCGCTGGTCGAGCGCAATTATCGGGTGGCGCGGGGCCCGAGCGCGCGCGGCGCCGAGGTGGACCTCATCATGCGCGACCGCGACGGCACGCTGGTGTTCGTGGAAGTGCGCCAGCGCGCCGACACCGACCACGGCGGCGCCGCGGCCTCCGTCACGCGGGGCAAGCAGCGCCGATGCATCCTCGGCGCGAAGTTTTACCTCCAGACACTGTCGGTGTGGCCGCCCTGCCGTTTCGACGTGGTCGCCATCGACGGCGAGGCCCTGACCTGGTTGCCCGCGGCCTTCGATGCCAGCTGAGCTGACATATCATCGGCCGCATATGCCGGAGACCCCTTACCTGCCCACCCACCTGCAGCAGCCCCTGCTGGAAACCGCCGACTGGCTCTACCAATCGTCCGAGCGCCTGGCGCTGCAGCTGAACTTCGCGGCACAAGCCTTGATGCACACCCTGACCGCTGGCGGACGCGTGCTGTGCGCCGGCGAGGCCGAAGCCGCCTGGCTGGCCCAACAAGCCGCCAACCTGCTGGTGCGAGGGTCGGGCCGCGAGCGCCCTCCCCTGGCGGCACACGCCCTGGTGCCGGCCAGCAGCCCGCAACACGCCACCCTGGCCCAGCAGCTCCATGCGCTCGGTCACCCGGGCGATGTCTGGCTGGCTTTTTCGATGGAGCGCGACGAGCCCGATTTGCTCGCCGCCACCCAAGCCGCGCGCGAGCTGGACCTCACCCTGGTCGCCTTCACCGGCGAAGCCGCCAGCGTGCTGGGCCCGCAACTGCGCGACACCGACGTCTGGGTGCCCCTGCCGGGAACCCAGGCACCCACCCTTTTCGCCCTGGGATGGCTGGCCTTGCATGGCCTGTGCGCAGCCGTTGACAACCACTTGCTCGGAGAAGCTGAATGACCCCACTGCGCACGACCCCGCACACCCCCGCCCTGCGCACCCGCCTGGTCTGCGCCCTGTTGGCCGCCGCCAGCCTGAGCGCCTGTGCCCCGCTGTTGCTGGGCACTGCGGTCGGTGGCGCGCTCGTCGCCTCTGACCGCCGCACCTCGGGCGCGCAGGTCGAAGACAAGGCCATCGAACTGAAAACCAGCAACCGCCTGGGCGATGCCTTCGGTGGCCGCGCCCACATCAACGTCAACGCCTACAACCGCATGGTGCTGCTGACCGGCGAGGTGCCGGCCGAGCCCGACCGCCTGACGGCCGAGCAGATCGCGGCCCGCGTGGAAAACGCCGGCACCGTGGTCAACCAGCTGGTCGTGGCCACCAACAGCACGCTGGGCTCGCGCTCCAACGATGTGCTGCTGGCCAGCAAAGTGCGCGCCACCCTGGTGGACGCCCGCGACGTCATCAGCAGCGCCTTCGACATCGTCGTCGAGCGCGGCGAGGTCTATCTGATGGGCATCGTGAGCGAGCGCGAAGCCAACCGCGCCGCCGAGTTGACCGCCAGCATCGACGGCGTCAAGAAGGTCGTGAAGGTCTTCCAGATCATCAGCGAGGACGAGCTGGCCAAGCGCCAACCCAAGCCGGTGAGCAGCGAGCCAGCGAACGCGCCAGCCTCCCCACGCTGATTCAGCGCTGATTCAGCGCTGAATCAGCGCAAACGGCGGATCAGGCTGGAGGTGTCCTGGCGGCCGCCGCCCATGGCCTGCACATCGGCATAGAACTGGTCGATGAGGGCTGTGGCCGGCACGCGGGCGCCCAGGCGGAGCGCCTCGTCGAGCACCAGGCCCAGGTCCTTGCGCATCCAGTCGACGGCGAAGCCGAAGTCGAACTCGCTGCGCAGCATGGTCGGGCCCCGGTGGACCATCTGCCAGCTGCTGGCCGCGCCTTGCGAGATGACGTCCAGCACCTTGGGCATGTCCAGCCCGGCCTTCTCGCCAAAAGCCAGGGCCTCGGCCAGGCTTTGCAAGACACCGCCCACGCAGATCTGGTTGACCATCTTGGCCAACTGCCCCGCGCCGCTGTCGCCCAGGTGGGTGACCGCCCGCGCGAAGGCCACGATGAGCGGCTGCACCTGCGCGAAAGCCTGCGCATCGCCACCGCACATCACCGTCAGTGCCCCGTTGATGGCGCCGACATTGCCACCCGACACGGGCGCATCGACGAACTGCAAACCACGCTCGCGGGCGGCTGCCGCCAGTTCACGCGCCACATCGGCCGAGGCGGTGGTGTGGTCCACCACGGTGCCGCCAGGCTGCAAGGTCTGGAACACGCCTTGCGGGCCGCTGACCACCTCGCGCAGGTCGTCGTCGTTGCCCACGCAGGTGAACACCACGGTGGCGCCGCGGGCGGCCTCGGCCGGGGTGACGGCGGTCTGAGCCTGCGCCTGAACCACCGCGCCCGCCTGCTCGGTCAACCAGGCCTGCGCCTTGGCGGCCGTGCGGTTGTACACGGTGACGTGGTGGCCGGCGCGCAGCAGGTGCGCGGCCATCGGGGCGCCCATGGTGCCCAGGCCGATGAAAGCCACGCGGGTGGACGGGTGCGGGGCGTAAGCCTTGTCGGTCACGGACATCAGACGATCCTCAGGTGCTCGGTGCCGGCGCCCAGATCCTGGTTGCGCGCGCGCTGGCTGTGGAGCTTGATCTGCAAGCGCAGGTCGTTGACCGAATCGGCGTTGCGCAGCGCGTCTTCGTAGGTGATGTCATTGCCCTCGAAGAGGTCGTAGAGCGCCTGGTCGAAGGTCTGCATGCCCAGCTCGCGCGACTTCTTCATGATCTCCTTGATCTCGCCGACCTCGCCCTTGAAGATGAGGTCCGCGATCAGCGGCGTGTTCAGCAGGATCTCGACCGCCGCCACCCGGCCCTTGCCTTGCTGGCGCGGCATCAGGCGCTGCGAGACCAGGGCCTTGAGGTTGAGCGAGAGGTCCATCAGCAGCTGCGGGCGGCGCTCTTCGGGGAAGAAGTTGATGATGCGGTCCAGCGCCTGGTTGGCGCTGTTGGCGTGCAGCGTGGCCATGCACAGGTGGCCGGTTTCGGCGAACTGCACGGCGTGCTCCATGGCCTCGCGGTCGCGGATTTCGCCCATCAGGATGACGTCGGGCGCCTGGCGCAGGGTGTTCTTCAGGGCGATGCCCCAGTCGTCGGTGTCGATGCCGATTTCACGCTGCGTGACGATGCAGTTCTTGTGCGGGTGCACGAACTCGACCGGGTCTTCCAGCGTGATGATGTGCCCGTAGGAGCTCTCGTTGCGGTGGTCCACCATGGCGGCCAGCGTGGTCGACTTGCCCGAGCCCGTCGCCCCCACGAGGATGACCAGGCCGCGCTTGGTGGACGACACTTCCTTGAGCACCTGCGGCAGGTGCATCGCGTCAATGGTCGGCACGACCTGCGGGATGACGCGCATCACCATGCCCACATGGCCTTGCTGCACGAAGGCGTTCACGCGGAAACGCCCCACGCCGCTGGGCGAGATGGCGAAGTTGCACTCCTTGGTGCGCTCGAACTCGGCGGCCTGCTTGTCGTTCATGACCGAGCGGGCCAGGGCCAGGGTGTGGCCCGGCGTCAAGGGCTGCGGCGAGACCTTGGTGACCTTGCCGTCCACCTTGATGGCGGGCGGGAATTCGGCCGTGAGGAAGAGGTCGGAGCCACCGCGCGACACCATCAGGCGCAACAGGTCGGTGATGAACTTCGAGGCTTGATCGCGTTCCATGGTGGTCTGCCGGAATGGGGTGGAGGGTCAGCCAGCCGTCAGCAGCGCACCCAGGCGCGCACTGAGCTGGCGCATGCGCAGCGACAGGCGGCGCGCCATCGAGGTCATGAGGGCCATGCCCAGGCGGGGGTCTTCGATGGCGAGCTCGTCCAGCGCGTGGCTGCTGAGCACGGCCAGCGACACGCGGCTGAGCGTCAGGCAGGAGGCGAAGCGGCTGCCGGCATCGAGCAGGGACATCTCGCCCAGCACATCGCCCTCGCGGGCCTCGGCCAGGCGGGCATGCGCGCCGGTGGGCTGGATGCGGTCCACGGCCACCAGGCCTTCGAGCACGATGAGCGCGTAGTCGCCCTTTTCGTCCTGCACGATGAGCTCACGCCCCGGCGGCACGGTGACGAACTGCAGGTGCTCCAGCACCTTGCGGTGGTCTTCGTCGGACAGCGAGGCCATCAGCACATCGCTGCCCCAGGCCGCCAGCAGCAGCTTGAGGCCGAGCTCGGGCTCCAGCGGGTGGGCGCCCACGGCCAGGGCGCGGGCGTTCCAGGCCGAGGTGGCGCGCACGTCTTCCGGGCGCTCCATGAACTGCGTGGCGAAAAAACCTTCGTCGTCGGCCTCGGCGGGTGCGTGGCTCGGGTCATCGGGCCGTTTGCCTGCGCCCACGAAGCGGTCCAGGAAGCGCTTCATGGTCATCCCGGGAAGTTTTCGGGGATCTTGGCCTTGGCGCGTGCCTCGGACGGCGAGATCACGTTGCGGCGCACGAGGTCGGCGAGGTTCTGGTCCAGCGTCTGCATGCCCAGGCTGTTGCCGGTCTGGATGGACGAGTACATCTGCGCGATCTTGTTTTCGCGGATCAGGTTGCGGATGGCGGGCGTGCCGATCATGATTTCGTGCGCGGCCACGCGGCCGTTGCCGTCCTTGGTCTTGCACAGCGTCTGTGACACAACGGCCTGCAGCGACTCCGACAACATGGCGCGAACCATGTCCTTCTCGGCCGCGGGGAAGACGTCCACCACCCGGTCGATGGTTTTCGCCGCCGACGAGGTGTGCAGCGTGCCGAACACCAAGTGGCCGGTTTCGGCGGCGGTCAGCGCCAGGCGGATGGTTTCCAGGTCGCGCATTTCACCCACCAAGATGCAGTCCGGGTCTTCGCGCAGGGCCGAGCGCAGGGCGTTGGCGAAGCTCAGGGTGTGCGGGCCGACCTCGCGCTGGTTGATCAGGCACTTCTTGGACTCGTGCACGAATTCGATGGGGTCTTCCACCGTCAGCACGTGGCCGTACTCGGTCTCGTTGAGGTGGTTGACCATGGCGGCGAGCGTGGTGGACTTGCCCGAGCCCGTGGGGCCCGTGACCAGCACCAGGCCGCGCGGCTTGAGCGCCAGGTCGCCAAACACCTTGGGCGCGGCCAGTTGCTCCAAGGTCAGGATCTTGCTCGGGATGGTCCGGAACACGGCGCCGGCGCCGCGGTTCTGGTTGAAGGCGTTGACGCGGAAACGCGCCAGGCCCTGGATCTCGAAAGAGAAGTCCACCTCCAGCGTTTCTTCGTAGTGCTTGCGCTGCACGTCGTTCATGATGTCATAGACCATGTCGTGGACCTGTTTGTGGTCCAGCGCATCGACGTTGATGCGACGCACATCGCCATGCACCCGGATCATGGGCGGCAGGCCCGCCGACAGGTGCAGGTCAGACGCCTTGTTTTTGACCGAGAAGGCAAGCAGCTGGGTGATGTCCATGGATGATGTGAAACTGGGCACAACGGATGAGACCCATTATGGCGACGATCGCAGACAAGCTACAACTCGTGAGGGGCAGGATTGCCCGTGCTGTTTCGGAATTTGGACGCCCACCCGGCAGCGTGACGCTGCTGGCCGTGAGCAAGACGTTTCCAGCGGTAACGGTGCGCGAGGCCGTGGCCGCCGGGCAGCACCAGTTCGGCGAGAACTACGTGCAGGAGGCGCTCGACAAGATCGCCGAGCTGGCCGACCTGCGCGACCAGATCACCTGGCACCTCATCGGGCCGCTGCAAAGCAACAAGACCCGCGTGGTGGCCGAGGCCTTCGACTGGGTGCACACGGTGGACCGCCTGAAAATCGCGCAGCGCCTGAGCGAGCAGCGCCCGGCCCACCTGCCGCCCCTGCAGGTCTGCATCCAGGTCAACACCAGCGGCGAGGACAGCAAAAGCGGCGTCGCCCCCGAAGAAGCCCTGGCGCTGGCCCGGGCCGTGGCCGCCCTGCCCCGCCTGCAACTGCGCGGCGTGATGGGTTTGCCTGCGCCCTCGCCCGACCCGGCCGAACAGCGGCGGCAATTGCAGGCGGTGCGTGTCGTCTTCGATCTCCTGCAATCAGAGGGTCTTCCCTTGGACACCCTGTCGATGGGGATGAGCGCAGACCTCGAAGTGGCCGTGGAACAAGGGTCAACCCTGGTCAGGGTGGGGACTGCCCTGTTCGGCCAGCGCTGACGCACCCACTAAGATGCCCGTCTGAAGAAAGACTTGCCATGGAAGTATCTCCCGCGCCCCATTACCTGCTGGTGGACGACCACAGCCTCATCCGCGAAGGCATGATGCAGGCCATCCGCAGCCTTGCGCCGACCGCGCGCTTCTCGCAGGCCAACTCCCTGCAAAGCACGCTGGCCAAGCTGGAAGACACCGCCGCCACCGACCCGATCGATGTGGTGCTGCTCGACCTCGGCCTGCCCGACAGCCGCGGCGTGGCCACGTTGCAGGCCGTGCGTGCGGCCGCGCCAACACAACGCATCGGCATCATCACCGGACAGGCCGATGTGCAGGTGGCGCTGGAGTGCATCCACCACGGTGCCTCCTGCTTCATCCCCAAGCTCGCCGAGATCGATGGCTTCACCGGCGCCTTGCAGGCCCTGGTCGAAGGCCGGTTGCACTTCCCCTCGGAGCTGCTGTCGCCCAGCGAGGTGGATTTCCCTGCGCCCGACGAGGACAGCGCGCTGCGCACCATCCGCCTGACGCCGCGCCAGAAGGACGTGCTGCAGTGGATCCTCAAGGGCTGCACCAACCACGCCATCGCCACGGCCCTGGGCATCAGCGCCGAAACCGTCAAGCTGCACGTCAGCGCGATCTTCCGCGCCTACGGCGTGCACAGCCGCACCCAACTCGTCTTGCTGTGCTCGCGCAGCCCGCAAGCGGCCAGCCCCCAGGCTGACGAGCACACCAGCACCGAGCACGACCCGCAACAGGACAGCGTGTGAGCATCCTGCGGCGGTCGCTGCGGGGACTGTCGCCCATCGAGGCGCGCATCGACCTGCAGCTGCTGAACGACAGTTGGCGGCATTCGCCCGGCTCCATCGGCGCGCAACTTGCCGCCCTGCTCATGCTGGGCTGGATGGTGCGGGACTGGCCCATGGCCCACTGGAAATGGGTGCTGCCGGCCTTCGGCCACCTCACCGTGTGGGCCACCGTGGGCATGCTGGTGCGGCACTTTCACCGCTTCGGCATCACCGAGTCCGGTTATGGCCGCTGGCGCACGCGCTTGCTGATCTGGCACACGCTCGAAGGCACGATGTGGGGCCTGATCGCGGTGGCGCTGCTGCCCGTGGCCACGCCCGAATGGCGCATGACCATCGTGGCCGCGCTGATCGTCTATGGCTACACGGTCATGCTGGTCACCATCCACGACTGGGCTGTGGCCTTCGTGGGCAGCGTGCCCGTGCTGCTGCTGGTGGCCGGGCGCCTGGCCAACGAGCACAACGGCAGCTCCAGTTTCCTGGCCCTGGTCCTGGTGGTGTCGCTGCTGACCTGCATGGGCGTGTCGCTGAGCGTGAACCGCCGCCTGCGCGAGGCCGTGCTGCTGCGCCACGAGAACGCCGGCCTGGTGCTGCAACTGCGCGAAGAGATCAACAAAGTGACCGAGGCCAAGGCCCGCGCCGAAGCGGCGGACCGCCTCAAAGGCGAGTTCTTCGCCGCCGCCAGCCACGATCTGCGCCAGCCCCTGCACGTGATGATGCTGCTGAGCAGCGCGCTCAAGCCCTGGATCCACCAGGACGAGGGCCAGAGCCTGTTGCGCAAGCTGCAGACGGCGCTGGGCTCGCTGGGGGCGATGTTCGAGCAGATGTTCTTCGTGGCGCGGGTGGACGCCCAGCGCGTGGACTACCGCGCCGAGGCCCTGCCCCTGGCCGAGATGTGGGCGCGGCTGGACAGCGAGTTCTCCGTCCTGTGCGCCAGCCAGGGCCTGCGCTGGCAGCTCGATGCCACCAGCGAATGGGTGCAGACCGATGGCTATGTGCTGGAGCGCATCCTGCGCAACCTGCTGAACAACGCCGTGCGCTACACCGAGCACGGCGAGGTGCGCCTGCGCGCTCGCAAGCGCGGCCCCTGGGTGATCTGCCAGGTGTGGGACACGGGCGTGGGCATCCAGCGCCAGCACCGCCACCGCATCTTCGACGACTATTTCCAGGCCCGCAACGACGGGCGCCTGAGCAGCGAGGGCCTGGGCCTGGGCCTGGCCGTGGTGCGCCGCCTGAGCCTGCTGGGGCCGACGCCGGTCACGGTGCTGTCGCGCCTGGGGCGGGGCTCGTGCTTCAGCGTGCGCGTGCCGCGCCTGATCCCGGCCAGCCTGGCCGAAGTGACGCCGGCAGCGGGTGGCGGCCAAGCGCAGGCAGCCGCCCAGGCCCTTGCCAAGCCTGTGGCCCCGGCCACGACAGCGCAGGCCATGGCTCGCGCTGGGCGGGGCGTGGTCGTGCTCGTGGAAGACGACCCCCAGGTGCGCGACAGCACCTCGCTGGTGCTGCAACAGCACGGCTGGCAGGTCGCGGGCGCGGCCACGCCGGACGAGGCCCTGGCCGCGGTCGCCGCCCTGCAGGAGAAGGGCCGCATGCCCGAGGGCGACATGCCAGCCGCGCTGGTCAGCGACCACCGCCTGGGGCTGTCCATCAATGGCCTGGACGCCATCCGCCAGCTGCGCTACGAATTCGGCGACGACCTGCCCGCCTTCCTGCTCACGGGCGAGGCCTCCGAGGGCCTGACGGACGAAGCCGCCCAGGCGCGCGTGCAGTTGCTGAAGAAACCCATCGAGGCCGAACGCCTGCTGCAGATGCTGGCCGACTCGACGGCCCCCGCCCCAGCCCCCGATGCGGCAGATGCGGCATGATGCCGGCCATGAACAGCACCACCTCCCCGGCCGACCTGACCCATGCCGACATCGCCTTCATCGGTGGCGGCAACATGGCCACGGCCATCATCGGCGGCCTGCTGCGCCAAGGGCGCGCACCGTCCAGCATCCTCGTCATCGACCCCAGCGCCGAGCAGCGCGGCCGCCTGAGCGAAACGCTCGGTGTGCGCACCGCCGCCGCCCCGGACGCGCCCGAAGCCACCTTGTCAAGCGCCCGCACCGTGGTGTGGGCCGTCAAGCCGCAGCAGTTCAAGGACGCCGCCAGCGCCTGCGCCGCCCTCACGCAAGGCGCCCTGCACTTCAGCGTGATGGCCGGCCTGCGCACCGACGACATCGCCCGCTGGCTGGGCACGCAGCGTGTCGTGCGCGCCATGCCCAACACCCCGGCCCTGGTGGGTCAGGGCATGACCGGCCTGTTCGCGCGCCCCGAGGTTTCGGCCGATGAGCGCGAGGCCGTGGCGCAGATGGTCGCGCCCACCGGGCAGCTGCTGTGGCTGAGCCGCGAGGCCGACCTCGACGCCGTGACCGCGCTGTCGGGCTCGGGACCGGCGTATGTCTTCTACTACATCGAAGCCATGGTGCAGGCCGCGCAGGACATGGGCCTGAGCGCAAGCGAAGGCCGCCAGCTGGCCCTGGCCACCTTCGCCGGTGCCACGGCGCTGGCCGCGCAATCGAGCGACAGCCCCACCGTGCTGCGCGAGCGCGTGACGTCCAAGGGCGGCACCACCCACGCGGCGCTCACGCACCTGGAGAACGCCGGCGTGAAAGCCACCTTCGTGGCGGCCATGCGCGCCGCCGAGCAGCGGGCCGGCGAGCTCGGCGACGAGTTCGGGCGCTGAGTTCGGGCGCTGAGCTGGGGCATTCACGGGCCGGCCACACGGGCGAGGCAAGATCGCGCCTCTGACCACTGAAGCACCACCGCCCACCGCCATGACCACCGGAGCCCGTTCGGCCGACGCCCTCTTCCAGGCTGGCTTGAACTGCCTGAGCCGCCGAGCGTGGACCCAAGCCGCGCAGGCCTTCGCACAAACGCTGGCGGCCCAGCCCAAGCACATGCCGGCGCTGCTCACCGCTGGGCAGCTGGCCTTGCAGATGGGCGATGCCGCGCTGGCCGTGTCCCTGCTGACGCGCTTGATCAAGCTCGCGCCTCGGCACACCGACGCCCTCAACGCCCGCGGCGCCGCGCAACTGGCCTTGCGCGAACCCGCGCTGGCCCTGCTGAACTTCGAGAAGGTGGCCGAGTTGCAACCGCGGGCCGACTTTGCCCACGCCAACCGCGGCCTGGCCTTGCTGGCCATGCACCGCCCGGCCGATGCCCTGGCGGCGTTCGACCAGGCCCTGGCCTTGCGCCCCGACAACGCACAAAGCCACGGCAACCGCGGCAATGCCCTGAGCCGGCTGCACCGCTGGGACGAAGCCATCGCGGCCTTCGAAGCCGCCCTCGCGCTGCAGCCCGACCTGCACCTGGCGCGCTGGAACATCGGCATGACGCAACTGCGCCTGGGCCAGTGGCACAGCGGCTGGCAACACTCGGAAGCGCGCCTGGACCTGTTCGCCGCACAAGGCTGGCAAGCGCCATCGGCGGCACCGCGCTGGGCGACCGGCATGCCCCTGGCGGGGCGGCGCCTGCTGGTCCACAGCGAGCAAGGGCTGGGCGACACCTTGCAGTTCGGCCGCTTCGTCCCGCTGCTGCAAGCGATGGGCGCGCAGGTGGTGTTCGAAGTGCAAGCACCGCTGCAGGGCCTGATCAGTGCCGCCCTGCCGAACACCGAGGTCGTGGCACGTGGCCAGCCCCTGCCGCCGCACGACCTGCAATGCCCCCTGATGAGCCTGCCGCTGGCCTTGTGCACCGATGCGTCCGGGCTGCCGCCCCCGCTTGCCGTCCAGCCCGATGCGGCTCGGTTGAACCACTGGCAGACACGGTTGGGGCCGCGCGACCGGCCACGCGTGGGCGTGGTGTGGAGCGGCAACCCGCAGCAAAGCGACGACATCCACCGCAGCATCCCGCTGACCACCCTGCTGCCCGCGCTGCACCCTGGCATCGAATGGATCAGCCTTCAGCAAGAGGTGCGCCCGTGGGACGAGGCCGCGATGCGCTCGGGCCACTTGCAGCAAGAGCAGCAGTTGCGGCACTTCGGCAGCGAGCTCCAGAGCTTTGACGACACCGCCGCGCTGTGCGCCCACATGGACCTGGTCGTGTCGGTGTGCACCAGCGTGGCCCACCTGGCTGGCAGCATGGGCAAACCGCTGTGGCTGCTCGCCGCGCACACCGCCGACTGGCGCTGGCTCACGGAGCGCGAAGACAGCCCCTGGTACCCCGGCGCCCGCATCTTCCGCCAGGCACAGGCCGGCGACTGGTCAGGCGTGTTGCACCGCGTCAGCGCGGCGCTGGACGGCATGCGCTGAGCGCCGTCGCCAGACGGGGCCCACCATCACGGAGCCCCAGCAAGCTCAGGCGCCAACAGGCGGCAGCGCCGCCAAGGCCCGATCAAGCACCGCGCCCAGCCACACCGTCAGCCCCAGCCAATGGTTGAGGCGGAAGGCCTGGAAGCACCGCTCACGCTCACGGCCCCTGATGAGCCAGCCGTGCCACACAGCCTGTGCCGCGGCCACCCCCAGCGCAAGCGACCAGGGCCAGCCCAGGTGCAGCAACTGCCCTGCCTGCCACCAACAGGCCAGGCACAGGGCGTAAAAGCCCATCACACCGGCCACGTCGAAGCGGCCCAAGGTGATGGCCGAGGTGCGCATGCCGATCTTGAGGTCGTCGTTGCGGTCCACCATGGCGTACTCGGTGTCGTAAGCCAGCACCCAGGCCAGGTTGCCCGCCACCAGCCACCACGCCACCGGCGGCACCTGGTCCTGCACGGCGGCAAAAGCCATCGGGATGCCGAAGCTGAAGGCCACGCCCAGCACCGCCTGCGGCATCGCGAAGAAACGCTTGGTGAAGGGGTAGAGGATGGTCACGGCCAGGGCACCCACCGACCACGCGATGGTCCGCACATTGGTGGTCAGCACCAGCGCGAACGACGCCAGCGTGAGCACGCCGCCCACGGCCAGGGCCTCTTTCACCGACAGGCGCCCGCTGGTGATCGGGCGTTGCGCGGTGCGCTGCACGTGGCGGTCGAAGTCGCGGTCGGCCACGTCGTTGACGGCACAACCCGCGCTGCGCATGAGGATGGTGCCCAGCGTGAACACCGCCAGCATGTGCACGCTGGGGATGCCGTCCGACGCCAGCCACAAAGCCGCCAGCGTGGGCCACAACAGCAGCAGCCAGCCTTGCGGCCGGCTCCAGCGGATGAGGTCGAGGTAGAGGGCCCAGCGGTCGCGCAGGGTCAAAGGACTCGTGGGGGTCATGCGCAGGCTCGTGCAGGTGTTCGTGCTCACAACGAGATTATCTCGGATCGACCCAACCGCCCCCCAGGGCCTTGTACACACCGATGTGCGCCAACTGCCGCGCCAGCTGCGCGGTGATGTGCGCCTGCTGGGCTGCAAACAGCGCGCGCTGGGCGTCCAGCAGGTCGAGCTGGCTGGCCACGCCGTTGTCGTAGCGCAGGGTGGACAGCTTCAAGCGCGCAGCTTCGGCCCGGGCCTGTGCCAGCTGGGCTTCGGCCTGGTCGGCATGGGTGCGCCGCGCCACCAGGGCATCGGCCACCTCGCGGAAGGCGGACTGCACGGCCTTGTCGTACTGGGCGATGGCGATGTCGCGCTTGACGAAGGCGCTGTCCACGCCCGCGGCGGTGCGCCCGGCGTCGAAGATCGGCGCCAGCAAGCTGCCACCGAAGCTCCAGGCGAAGCGGCCATCGTCGAACAGGCCCGACAGCGAGTTGCTGGCCACACCGGCGCTGCCCGTCAAGGCGATGCGCGGGAAGCGGGCGGCGCGCGCGGCACCGATGTTGGCGTTGGCCGCGATCAGCGTTTGCTCGGCCTGGGCCACGTCGGGGCGCTGCAAGAGCACGTCCGACGACAGGCCCACGGGCAACTCGCTCAAGCCAGGCCACAGGCTGGCCTGCACGAACTGTGCGGGGTCTTTCAGGGCCAGGTTGGCCTGCGGCGGCAACCACTCGGCGGGCACCGGCTTGCCCACCAGCAGGGCCAAGGCCTGCACGTCCTGGGCGACGGCGCGCTGGGCCTGAGCGCGGGCCACGCGGGCGGCTTCCACGGTGGACTGCGCCGAGCGCAAATCCAGCTCATTGAGCACGCCGTTGTCGAACTTCAGCTGCTGCAGTTTGAACGAATCCAGGCGCGTGGCCAGGGTCTGCTCGGCCAGGGCCAGCTGCCAGCGGTCGGCCCACAGCGTGTAGTAGGTCGTGGCCACCGACGCCACCAGGCTGATGTGCACCGAGCGGCGCGCCTCTTCCGAGGCCAGCACCTGTGCGGCGGCGGCATCGCTCAGGGCCTGCACGCGGCCGAAGATGTCCAGCTCAAAAGCGGGGATGGCCAGGCCACCGGTGGCCGTGGTGCCCAGCCGGTAGGGCGACACGGTGGACGGCTGGCGGGTGCCGCTCAGGCTGGCGTTGACCGTGGGGAACAGGTCGGCGCGCTGGATCTGGTAGGCCGCGCGCAGCTGCTCGATGTTGAGGATGGCCACGCGCAAATCGCGGTTGTGGGCCAGGGCCTCGCACACCAGCGATTGCAGGCGGGCGTCGGGGAAGTAGGTGCGCCAGGGCAGCTCGGCCACGGCAGGCGGGGACGCCGATGCAACAGCCGCCGAAACAGCCGACCCAGCAGCCGACGCAGCGGTGGCAGAAGCCGCATCGGCACCGGCCAGCGCCTGAGGCACGGCCAGCTCAGGGCGCTGGTAGGTCGGGGTCAGCGAGCAGGCCTGCAGCGTGAGCAGGCTGGCCAGCGTCACCACGGTCATCGCGGGGCGCAGCATCGGGCGCGGGGATTGCATCGTTGCGGCCATGGCCTCACTCCTTGCCTTCATGGGCGTGTGCCGTGTCTGCGGCCAGTGTCGTGGCTTCTGCGGCGGGCTTGGCCGGAAACCAGCGGCGGATCACCACGAAGAACACCGGCACGAAGAACACCGCCAGCACGGTGGCCGCGATCATGCCGCTCATCACGCCGGTACCGATGGCGCGCTGGCTGGCCGAGCCGGCGCCGGTGGAAATCACCAGGGGCAGCACGCCCAGGATGAAGGCCACCGAGGTCATGATGATCGGGCGGAAGCGCAGGTGGCAGGCCTGCAGCGTGGCCTCCAGCAGGCCCATGCCCTTGTCCTGCAGCTCGCGGGCGAACTCGATGATCAGGATCGCGTTCTTCGCCGACAGGCCGATGATGGTGATCAGGCCCACCTTGAAGAAGACGTCGTTGGGCAGGTCGCGCAGGTTCGCGCCAAGCAGCGAGCCCAGCACGCCCAGCGGCACCACCAGCATCACCGCAGCGGGGATCGACCAACTCTCGTACAGCGCGGCCAGGCACAGGAACACGGCCAGCAGCGAGAACACCAGCAGCGTCGTGGCCTGCGAGCCCGAGAGCTGCTCTTCGCGCGACAGCCCCGTCCACTCGATGCCGATGCCTTGCGGCAACTTGGCGGCCAGGGCTTCCATTTCGGCAATCGCCTGGCCCGTGCTGAAGCCTGCGCCCGCGTCACCGGCAATGCGCATCGCCGGGTAGCCGTTGTAGCGCACCGCCTGCATCTGGCCGGTCACCCAGCGCGTCGTCACGAAGGCCGACAGCGGCACGCTCTGGCCCTGCGTGTTGGTCACGTTGAGCTGCAGGATCTGCTCGGGCTGCATGCGCGCCGGGGCATCGGCCTGCACCACCACGCGCTGCAGGCGCGAGCGGTTGGGGAAGTCGTTGATGTAGCTGGAACCCAAGGCCGTGGACAGCGTTGCGCTCAGCACATCGAAGCTCACACCGAGGGCGTAGGCCTTCTCACGGTCGATGTCGAGTTGCAGCTGAGGCGCATCTTCCAGGCCATCCGGGCGCAGGCCCGTGACGACCTTGCTCTCGCGGGCCATGCCCAGCAACTGGTTGCGTGCCGCCAGCAGGGCGTCGTGGCCAAGGCCGGCGCGGTCCTGCAGGCGCAGCGAAAAGCCCGTGGCATTGCCCAGCTCGCGGATGGGCGGCGGGTTCAGCGGGAAGATGAAGGCATCGCGCACGCCACTCAGCGCACCGAACGCACGCTTGGCGACGGCCTGTGCCGAGTGCGCCTCGCCCTGGCGCTCGTCGAAATCCTTGAGGGTGACGAAGCCCAGCGCCGCGTTCTGACCCGAACCCGAGAAGCTGAAGCCCACCACCCCGATGATGGACTTCACCTCGGGCTGCTTGAGGAAGTACTGCTCCACCTGGCTGACCACGGCTTCCGTGCGCGGTGCCGTCGCACCCGGCGGCAGCTGCATGTTGACGATCAGGTTGCCCTGGTCTTCGTTGGGCAGGAAGGCCGATGGCATGCGCACGTACAGCCAGCCCACGGTGGCGACGATCAGCGCATAGACGATGAACACGCGGCCGCCGCGGCGCACCAGCTTGGCCGCGATGCCCTCGTAGCCGTGCGTGGTCGAGGTGAAGAAGCGGTTGAACCAGCCGAAAAAGCCGCGCTTCTCGTGGTGGCCGTGCGGCACGGGCTTGAGCAGCGTGGCGCACAAGGCCGGCGTCAGCGACAAGGCCAGGAAGGCCGAGAACAGCATCGAGGCCACCATGGCCAGCGAGAACTGCCGGTAGATGTTGCCCACCGAGCCCGCGAAGAAGGCCATCGGGATGAACACCGACACCAGCACCACCGTGATGCCGATGATGGCGCCACTGATCTGGCCCATGGCCTTGCGCGTGGCCTCGCGGGGCGACAGCCCTTCCTGGACCATCAGGCGCTCGACGTTCTCCACCACCACGATGGCATCGTCCACCAGGATGCCAATGGCCAGCACCATGCCGAACATCGTCAGCACGTTGATGGAAAAACCCGCCACCAGCATCACGCCGAAGGTGCCCAGCAGGGCCACGGGCACCACCAGCGTCGGGATCAGGGTGTAGCGGATGTTCTGCAGGAACAGGTACATCACCAGGAACACCAGCACCACGGCCTCGACCAGGGTCTCGACCACCTGGCTGATGGAGATCTCGATGAAGCCCGAGGTGTCGTAGGGGAAGGAGTAATCCACGCCCTGCGGGAAGTACTTCTTGAGCTGCTCCATGCGGGCCTTGACCAGCTTGGCCGCCTCCAGCGCATTGCCGGTGGGCGAGAGCTGCACGCTCATGCCCAGTGCCGGTTTGCCGTTCAGGCGCGCATAGGTGCCGTAGGTCTGGGCGCCTAACTCAAGCCGGGCCACATCTTTGAGGCGCACGGTCGAGCCATCGGCCTTGGCGCGCAGCACCACGTTGCCGAACTGCTCGGTGTTCTCCAGTTGGCCCTTGACCACCACGGTGGCCGACAAGGTCTGGTCGATGAGGTTGGGGCGGTCACCCAGGGCGCCGGCCGGCACCAGGGCGTTCTGTGCGCGGATGGCGGCATTGACGTCGCTCAGGCTCAGGCCGTAGGCCAGCAGCTTGGCCGGGTCCACCCAGATGCGCATGGCGCGCTCGGTGCCGAACAGCGTGACCTGGCCAATGCCGGCCACGCGCTGCAACTCGGGCAGCACGTTGCGCGAGGCGTAATCGCCCAGGGCCACAGGGTCAAAGGCCGGGTTGGTGGACGACAGCATCACGAACATCAGCGTGTTGCTGCGCGATTTGTCCACCTTCACGCCCTGCTGCGTCACGGCCGAGGGCAAGCGCGGCGTGGCACGGGCCAGGCGGTTCTGCACGTCCACCTGGGCCAGGTCGATGTTGGTGCCGGACTCGAAGGTCACGGTGATGCTGCCCGTGCCGTTGGCTTGGCTGACCGACTCCATGTAGGCCATGCCGGGCGAACCATTGAGCTCCTGCTCGATCACGCTGACGACGCTCTCGTCCAGCGTCTTGGCCGACGCACCGGGGTAGGTCGCACTGATGACGACCGAGGGCGGTGCCACGGTCGGGTATTGCGCGATCGGCAGCTTGGTGATGGCGACGCCGCCAAACACCAGGATGAACAGCGCGATCACCCACGCGAAGATGGGCCGCTCGATGAAGAAACGTGACATGCGGGCTCCTTCAGCGGGACATCAGCGCGAAGCCGCGGCGGACGGTGCCAACGCAGCAGAGGCGGCAGATGCCGCCGGAGCGACCATCGACGCGTTCTGCGCAGGCGCCTGCCACGGCACGGCCTTCACCGGCACCTTGGGGTTCATCATCTTCTGGAAGCCATCGACCATCACCTGCTCGCCGTCCTTCAAGCCGCCCAACACAACCCATTGGTTGCCGCGCGCACCCCCGATCTTCACCGGGCGCGGCGAGACCATGCCATCGGCTGCCACCACCATGACGGTGTCGGCCTGCGCGGTGCGGGTCACGGCCTGCTGGGGCAGCAGGAAACCGCCGTCCACCTGGGCCTGCTCCAGGCGCACGCGCACGTACATGCCCGGCAGCAAAAGGCCTTGCGGATTGGGCAGCTCGGCGCGCAGCGAGACCTGGCCCGAGGTGGTGTCCACCGTCAGGTCGGAAAACAGCAGCTTGCCCGCCAGTGGGTACTCGCGGCCATCGTCCATCACGACACGGATGCTGGCGACCTGCTCGCCGGCCTTCTTCAGCGCACCGCTGTTGAGCGCCTGGCGCAGCTTCATCACCTCGTTGGCCGGCTGCGTGAAGTTGACGTACAGCGGGTTGACCTGCTGCACCACGGCCAGCTGCGTCACCTCGCCCTGCCCCACCAGCGCGCCTTCGGTGACCAGCGCACGCCCGATGCGGCCTGCAATCGGCGAGCTCACGCTGGCGTAGCCGAGGTTGATGCGCGCCGTCTGCACGGCGGCCTTGGCGGACTGCACGTCGGCATTGGCCTGACGCTCTGCGACCTGGGCATTGAGGAACTCCTGCGGGCTGATGGCCTTGGCGGCTTGCAGCGGTTCGTAGCGCTTGACCAGGGATTGGGCCTGGGCCTGGTTGGCCTCGGCGCGCGCCTGTGTGGCCAGGGCGCTGTCCAGCGCCGCCTGGTAGGTGGCCGGGTCGATCTGGAAGAGGGCCTGGCCCGCCTTCACGTCGGCGCCTTCGGTGAACAGACGGCGCTGCAGGATGCCGGCCACGCGGGCACGGACCTGCGCGGTGCGGAAGGCTTCCAGGCGGCCGGGCAGCTCGTTCATCACGGGCACGGACTGCAACTTGACCGTGACCACGCCCACCTGCGCCGGTGGCATGGCCGGCTTGGCGCCCGCGGGCGCTTGCGCGGTGGCATCGCCCCCCTTGCCGCAGCCTGCCAGCACGGCCAGCGCCAAGGCGGCACCTGCCAACATCCCCAGCCTGACACCCTGATCGACACCCTGATTGCGACGCGCCATGTTCACCTCGTAAATACTTGCCTAGTCAATATTCTGCCCGGGATGATAGCCAGCTTTCAAAAACACATTGTTAAGTTTTGCGCAATGCCCCGACGCGCGTCGGGACTCAGGCAGGCGCCACGGCCCCATCGGAGGACTCGTCCAGGCCCCGCTCGGCCTGCAGGTGCCCATCGTCGGCCCAGCCGATCATGGTCAGGCCGTCGGGGCTGTAGAGCAGCCGGTTGATGGTGGCGTTGCCGATGGTCCAGCTGCGCGGCACGCTCAGGTCCACGCCATTGGCGGCGCGGTAGAAGCAGTCGAGCACACCGCCGTGGGCCACCAGCACCACGGTCTGGCCCGGATGGCGTTGCGCCAGCCGGGTCAGGGCGCCCACGCAGCGCGCGTGGAAATCTTTCAGCGTTTCGCCGCCTTGCGGGCCGTAGTCGGGGTCCCGGCCGCGCCAGCGCCGGCCTTGCTCGGGCCAGCGCGTGTTGATCTCGTCATGGGTCAGGCCTTCGAGTTCGCCGAAATGGCGCTCACGCAAGGCCACATCCAACTGCACCGGCACACCCGCGGCACGGCCAATGGCCCGGGCCGTGTCTGCGGCGCGTTGCAAATCCGAGCTGTAAATGGCGTCGATGCCTTCGGCCGCCACCGCCTGCCCCACCTGGCGCGCCTGCCAGAGGCCGGCTTCGTTCAGGGGGATGTCGGTGTGGCCCTGGATGCGGGAGACGCGGTTCCAGGCGGTTTCGCCGTGGCGCACGGCGATGAGGCGGGTGGCGAACTCGGACATGCGGCCATCATGCCTCAGCCATGCTGCAGTGCACAAGCCGGAAGCGGGCTTCAGACGCCCCAGACGATCGGTTTGCCTTCGGCCTGGGCCTGCTCGATCAGGCGAATGAAGGGTGCAGCGCGCTGGCGCAGGCTGACGGGCTCGTCCTGGAAAGACAAGGTCAGCCCGGGGGCCTCATCCTCTTGCTCTTTCTCGTCCTCTTGCTCGTCGCCAGCCGACGCTTCCGCCGCGCGCTCGGCACGGGCTGCGGCTTGCGCGTCACGCGGGTCCTCGATGGCGCGCAACACCGTCAGCGCGTGCGCCATGTCTGCCGGCTCCAGGACGCCCGCGGCTTTGGCGGTCTTGCCCAGCAGCTGGAGCAAGGCCTCGGCGTGCTTGTCGAGCATCACGAGGTCGCCGGTGGCTTGGGATTTGAAGGTGATGGGCATGCTTCAGTGTAAGGCGCAGGGCTGGCATCGGCGCCCATCAACGCATCAACGCGCAGGGGAATCCCCCGCCTTGACCTTGGCCGCCTCGATGCGCTGGCCGTACTGCGACTTGAAATTCTCCAGCTTCACGCGGCCCGTCTGCACGAAGGGCTCGTTGGCGGACAAGACCTCGCCCAAACCTTTGCTCTCGTACCGCACCAGCAACTCGTTGCCCAGGCCCACCAGGGTCGCGTTGTCGGCCGTGCAGCGCTGCAACTGCTGCGTGAGCTGCTGCCCCTCTTGCGTGAGGCGGGACTCGGCAGCCGCGGCCTTTTCCTGTGCGGCCTTCGCCGTGGCCAACACGCCTTGGTGCTTCTCGGTCAGGGCGGCCAAATCAGCCTTGAGCCGCTCGTGGTCGGCCTTCAGCTTCTCCAGCTCCTTGTCCAGCACGGCGGCCTTGCGCTGGGCATTGCCGGCTGCAGCCCGCTGCTTTTGCAGGTCAGACTCTTGCGCCTTCAGGCTTTGCTCTGCTTGCTGGCGGGCCTGATCGGCCTTGGCTTGCGCTTCCTGCGCCTCCTGTTGCTGCTGCTGGATCTGACGCATTTGCAGGCGCAAGCGCTTGGTTTGTTCGGCGTCCTTGTCGGATTGCGCGAACACCACCGAGGCGGACACGGCCAGCGACAGCGCGATCAGGCCGCGCAGCACCCGGTGAGTGGGTCGGGGCATGGGGTGATCAGAAGCGAACATTCAAATCCACCTGCAGGGAGTTGACCTTGAAGGTCGCGTTGGGGAAGTTGCTGTTGATGGTGCTGTCAATGTTTTGGGCGGCCAGGTAGCGAAGGCCCAGCGAGGTGTTGCGGTAAAGCCCATATGTGAGGCCTAGGATGTAACCACGCATGTTGGTCCCGCCCAAACCCAGGTCGCTGTCTGTGAAGGCGTCGAGCACGGCATCGGAGCCCAGGTGACGGTAGGTGGCTTGCACCTGCCAGTCATCGGCTTCACGCACATCGGTGGCGCCCACCGCCAGCTTGATCTGATAGCCATCTCGCTTGCCGCCCGGGTCCACATTGGCGTAGCTGGAAAACGTCGCGCGACGACGGAAGTCCGAGGCGCTGAACGCTGTGTTGTTGGCGTACTCGGCCGACAACAAGATGTTGAACGGATTGAAGTGCGTGAACTCGGCGGATGCCGTCAACACCAGCGGCTTGAAGCGGTAGGCCAAGCCCCACACGGGGGCAGTGTCCAAAGAACCCGACAACAGCGGGTTGGTCTCAAAGACGGTGTTGCCCTTCTGACGCAAACCCACGGGGTATTCATACTGCCCGTAGGTCGAACCGGTTGGAACGGTGGTGCCCGTGATGGTGTAGTCGTTGTCCGAACGGCCCTCGATATTGTTGTATTGGTAGTAAGCCAGCCCCAGCTTGACGCGGGTGCGGGAATCCACCGCCCAGTTCGCGCCGATCTGCGCGCCCCACAGTGAGCGCGAGTTGCGGGTCGGTGGCGTGGCCTCGCGCAAGGGGAAGTAGCCCAGGGTCAGGAACGGCGCAATGGCTGCATTCTGATCAGGGTGACGGAAAGTGGCGGCAAAACCCTCGAAGTTGAGGTTTTCGTTCCAGGTCATCTCGCTGCTGAACCAGGGATTCGGGATGCGACCGCCTTGCAGCGTCACCCATTCAGCCGGGTCCACGCGCACAAAGGCACGGTCCACAAAAAGTTGGTACTTGTTGAAGTTCTGCCCCATGGTCTGGTTGGTGGAGACGCGATCGGTGGCGCTGCCAGTGGCCAACCGGAGTCCCACGGAGACCTCGTCCGTCACCTTCGCCGTCAACCCCAACCTCAAGCGGATGCGCTCACGTGTGCGATCAGCCGTGGTGTCACTCACTGGCAGCGGTAGGTTGTTGCTGGTCAGCCGGTAAGCTGCAAAGTCAGGAATACGGGAAATACCATTCGCGTTGCCAACTTCTGCCGCGAGGTACGTCAGAGCAGCCGTGTTGTTGCTGTTGACATCATCTTTCTGGTAGCGCAAGCGCATGTCACCATCAATGCGGATGCGGTCCACCCAAGACGGTGTGGCATTGGGCACACCCCAACGCTCGGCACGTGCCTGGGCAATCACTTCCTCCTTGACCTCGTCACGGATTTGGTTGCGCATGCTCTCGGGCACATAAGGCACGCGCAGCACCGGCTTGCCATCGGCCGTGGTGATAGGGGCAGCAGGCGCGACTGGCTTGCTGGCCAACTCAGCGGCAGAGCGCTGCTCCGCGGCCTTCAACAAGGCGTCAGCCTTCTCGCGCGTGATCACGCCGCCTTCAACCAACGCATCGATCAAGTTGCGGGTGGTCTGGCGCAAAGTTTCCAGGGCTGCACGGTCGTCAGCGTGGGCAACAGGCGCTGCCAGGGCCATGGCCAGGACAGTGAGCGCGGGCCAACGGGTGAAAAGCTTGATGGTCATGATGATGTCGCTTGAAAAACGATGACGGTTGCGCCCGAGCGCACTCAGCCTGTCATGCGGTTGGTCACTTGCAGCCTGATGGGCTGAGGCAGGCCAGCAGGCGGTGGGTTACGGAACCCACGGAACTGCGCCAGGGCCTGGCGAAGGCGGCTGTCAACCTCTGGGTTACCGGAGCTCGCATCCAGCTCAAAACGCTCGATGCTGCCGTCAGCACGTACCCACAGGCTCAAGGGCAACTTGTAGTCACCACTGCGCCGCAAGTTCTGGTCTCGGTTGAGGAAGTCATTGACTTCGCGCCGCGCCGAATTGCCGAAGCTGCCGAAAGCCAGTTTGTCGGCCAGGGTGCCACCGCCCGTGCCTGTGCCAATGGCGCCGCCCTTGTACTCGCTGTTCACGCTGCCTGAGCCGAAAGCGCTCGGGCCATCGCCTGCCGCGCCTTCCATCTTCAGCTGCTGCGGCTCGGGCGGGGCCTCGACCTGCTTTTGCTCTTGCGGCTGAGGCTTGTTCTCGTCGGGCTTGGGCTCGGGCTTCTTCTCGTCCTTCGGGGGCGGCGGCGGCGGCGGCGGGGTGTCGGGCAGGACCGCGATCTTCACGGTCTGGCGCTTGGGGCCACCACCGCCCTTGCCCATCTGGCTGTAGATCAGGTAGGACGCCACCACGAGGGCCAGCACCAGCACCGCGGGCACGATGAAGCGCTTGGCGCCGCCGTCCTGGGTGTCCTCGGCGGCCTGGTCGCCACGGTCCATGTCAGGGGCGCTCATCTCAGGTTCCGATCTTGGCGGTGACCAGGCCCATGGACACCTCCAGCTTGTTGCACAGGTCGATCACGGTGACCACCTGGGCGTATTGCGAACGGGCGTCGCCCTTGATGGCCACGCTCATCTTCGGGTCGCGCTGCTTGGCCTGGACCAGCTCGCTCTCGAGCTGGGTGGCCGTGACCGGCACGCCATTGAGCAGCAAGGCACCGCCCGGCATCACCTGCACCACCTTGAGCTCGTGCTTCTCGGTGCTGGGCTTGTTGCTGGGCTTGGGCATGTTGATGCTCAGGCCCTGCACCGAAGCCGTGGTCATCAGGATGAACACGACCAGCAGCACATAGGCCAGGTCCAGCATCGGCGTGACGTTGATGCTGTCGTAGGGTTTGGTTTCGTCTTGGACCTGCATGGCTCAGCTCATTGCGCGCGTTTGGTGGCCAAGCCGATTTCGGTGATGTCCAGGCGCTTGGCGATTTCCAGCACCTGCATGACCTTCTCGTACTGGGTGGCCGCGTCGGCCTTCAGCACCACCGGCAGCGCAGGGTTGGCGGCCTTGTACTGGGCCAGGGTGGTTTGCAGCTCGTCCATGCTCACGGGGTAGGCGTCCAGATAGACCTGGCCATCGGCCGTGATGGTGATGCCCTTGGTCTGTGGCTTGGCCAGGTTGTTGGCCGCCTGGGTCAGCGGGGGCGTCACCTTCACGCCCTGCACCGAGGCCGTGGTCATGATGATGAACACGACCAGCAGCACGTAGGCGAGATCGAGCATGGGCGTGACGTTGATGTCGTCGTACGCCTGCAGATCGCCTTTGACATCACCGGCCATGCTCAACCCCCGTGTTCATGCTGACTGCCATGACCAAGCCTTGTGCGCGCTCAGCGGGCACCGTGGTTCTCGGCGACACGGGTGATGAACTCATCGACAAAGATGCCCATGTCGGACGAGATGTTCTTGATGCGCGCGGCCAGGTAGTTGTAGCCAAACAGCGCGGGGATGGCGACGGCCAGACCGGCCACGGTGGCCAGCAGCGCAGCCGCGATGCCGGGGGCGATGGCGTTGACGTTGACGTCGCCAGCCGCGGCAATCGCCGCGAAGGTGATCATCACGCCCACCACCGTGCCCAGCAGGCCCAGGAAGGGGCCGCCCGAGATGGCGATGGTCAGCAGCACGATCTTGCTGTTGAGGGTGTGACTTTCGCGGATCAGGTCGGCATCGACCGCGGCCTTGACGGCGTCCAGCGAAGCACCCGACAAGGGGGCCGCGCCGGGTTTGCCCACGTCGCGCTTGTTCAGCTCGCGCAGGCCGGCGTTGTAGAGGCGTGCCAGCTGCGAGTGCTTCATGTCGGTGGTGCCCACGGACAGCACGTCCTTGGCGCTGCGGAAGTTGCTGAGGAACTTCAGGTTGTCCTTGTCGGCACGACCCACCAGCACGGCCTTGTCGTACATCACCCAGACGGCGATCACGAACATGATGGCCAGGATGATGATGACGACCCAGGCGTCGGTGGTGAGGTTCTCGACCAGGATGGCGAAGTGGCCCTTCTCGCCGTGGCCCGCGTCGGCATCGGCCGTGTCAGGCGTTTGCGTGGTGGACAGCACGAGCTTGGCGTCGGCGCTTTGGGCGGCGTGGGCGAACTTGACCCAGTCGGCGCTGCGCACGGTGCCAGCGACTTCCAGTTGGTCCACCAGGCCAGTGATGCCTTGGCCCACCGACAGGGCGCCTTCGATGGGGGCCACGGTCGCGGGCACATCGGCCTGGGCGGCCTGGGCACCGTTGACGTACAAGGTCAGCTTGCCGTTGCCCACGGTCACGGCCAGGTGGGCCCAGGCAGCGGTCGGCAGCTCACCGCCAACCGCCGTGGCGGCGCCCAGCGATGCGGTGGCCTTGCCATTGGCCAGGGCCAGCGACAGGGGGCCTTGCTTGAACAAGGTGCCCGTGACGGCTTCGGGCTTGAACCACAGGCTCACGCTGTAGGGGCCGGTGCCACCGGCCTTGAGCTTGTCGGAGGTCCAGGTGAGGGGCTGGCCGTCGAGCTTGGCGGCCACACCGATCAGGCCGGTGTTCTCGCGGGCCACGGGGCCTGCGGACTTGACCTGGGCGCTGACGTCATCGGCCGTTTCGCCAGTCTTGCCAGCGAAGGTGATGGCCGCGGCCATGGCGCCGTCGAAGATGGCGGGGCTGGTGGCCTCGGCGGCAGCGGCTTCGTTGCCGGCATACACATGGACCAGGTTCTTGTCCGTGCCGGGCAGGGTGTTGGGCAGTTGAACCCAGACCACGGCCAACTCATTGGCACCGTCGAAGCGCTCGACCCAGTACTTCAGCGGGGTCTTGTCGTCAGCGGCCACCACGCGCAGGTCGGCGCCGTCCGGCTTGGCGCCCAGGAAGTCGAAGTTGCCCGAGTGCAAGCGCACCGGCACGACCACACCCGACAGGGCTTCCTTGGTTTCCACGCCTTGGGCGGTGGTGTTCAACACCACCTTGGTGCGGTGCTTGAAATCGGCGTTCCACCAAGCTTGCGCCAGGGTGGGCAGACAAACTGCTGCTGCGAACAACGTCGAAGTGAGGATGCGCTTGATCTTCATGATCAGACCGGTGAAGAAAAGAGAGTGGATTATTGAAAAATCATGTGTCCTGGTTAGGGAATGCATTGAATCCATACGGATCAATGCACCCCAAAAACCAGTCACGCAACATTCACAAATGAGGGATCCGGGGGGCTCCCCCCTGGATCAGGGCCTGGCCCTCGGCGGGATCAGCGCTTTTCTTTGTCTTTGTCTTTTTCTTTGGGTGGCTCGGCGGCGCCAGCCGCTGTGGCGTTGCCGTCACCGAAGCCCAACAGCTCCACGGTCAGCATCGACGAGGACGCCTTGTCTCGGCCGCGTGCGTCACCAGCATCGATCGCCTGCGCCACGCCCGCTGCCGTATCAGCCACCTTGGGCGTCAGGCTCAAGGAGACCACTGGCGGCGGTGGGGCCGTGGTGCCAGTGGCGTTAGCGATGTTGTCAGCGCCAACCACCTTGGGTGCAGCGATCTCGACCTTGCTGCCCTTGATGAAGGCGTCCAGGGCGCGGATTTCACCGTTGGGTGCGTACAAGCCGATCACGGTTTCCACGTCACTGGGCGCCCCCACCGCCTGGAAGCCGCTGCCCGAGGTCGGCGGCTGGCCCTGCGTGATCACGCGGCCGGTCGTTGCGTCGAACACGCGTACAGGCAGTGGCTTGGCCGCACTCGTGTTGGAGCCCTTGCCCGAGTCGATGCTGCCATCCAGCGTGTAGATGTACAGGTTGCCACGTCCCACCACAATGACCTTCTGGTCTTCTGCCAGGAAGTCACCACCCGTCAAAGAACGGAAGCTGCCACCCTGGAAGTTGATGAAGCCACCGGGTTTCCTCGCATCGGCGCTTGGCAGGCCTGCGGTGACTTGTCCAGCCGCGACCAAATCGATGCCTCCCAGGCTGTTGTCCACTTGTCCCAACTGCGTGCCGCCACCCAGACCCAGGTTATGGACCTTGGCATTGGAGAGGTTGATGTCACCGCTGCGATTGAAGCTGGCGCCCAAGCCAGCAAGGTCCACCACACCGGCAGCCTGCGCGAACAGAGCCTTGCGCTGCGCTGCGCGAGTGGCTTCCTCCGCCGCGTTGCTGGACACGGCAATGGCCACGGCTTGACCCGCCAGGCTGATGGCCTCCTTCCACATGGCCTCCTGCTTGAGTCGCAGGAAAGCGTCAGAGCGGTAGTAAGCGTCGGAACGACCGGCCTGGTCAGGCAGATAGCGCGCCACGAAGACCGCATTGAGGTATTGGCTCACTGCAGCCACCTGGTGCCCGTCTGTCAGCCCGCTGAAGGCGGACAGGGCAGCCTCGAAGCCGAGCGCCGCCCAGCTGTCCGCGCCCCCAGGCACAGGCAGCTTGCTGGCTTCCAGCGCAGCGTTCATGGCCAAGCGCAAGGCAGGGTCAGCCCCGTGCTGGGCCAACAACTGCGAGAGGTTGACGGTACGTGCATTGCCTGCAGACAGTGTGATCTTGGCCGACTGCTCGGGCAAGGCAGTGTTGATCTCATTGCCCACCGCAACCACACCCAGCGACTGGTTGAGGTTGATGTCACGGCCCGCCTCGACACGCAAGGCACCGGGCCCGCCCAGCAATATCTGGCTGCTGGTGGTGGTGCCACCAGTGATGTCACGGCCTGCCGCGATGCGGGTCACATCGTCTTCTGTGAAGTTCTGGCCGATAACCGCAGGATTGACCATGTCACGACCCGCCACCAACTCCATCGGCCGATTGCTGCGCAAGAATGGATCGACCACCAGACCGTCATCTGTCTTGGTATCAAAAACAATGTCCCTCCCGGCGTAAACGTGCACCACCTTGGCGTTGGCGGCCTGCCCCAGGTCGCTGATGGTCGTTGCACTCAGAACATCCAGATCACTCGATACGCGCAGGCCGTTGGCAGAGGTCACCGTCGTGCTGGAGCCTGGCTGCAAGTTATTGTTCAGCGCTGCAATGTTGTTGCTGGTGAGCGTGGTGGTGTTGCCAGCCACCAATGCAGGCTTCGTCATACTGGGCAAGCCCAGCTGCGCCTGCTGGGCGTCCAAGAGCTGCAAATTGCCCTGCAGAACCAGGTCTTGGGCCGCGTAGATGTTGACGTCCGATTTGGCGGTCGGCATCACGTAAATGGGTTGCACCGCAATGCCGTTGGTGCTCGGTATGGTGCCGTTTTCCTCTGCCAAAGCACGACCGGCCGTGTTGATCAGCACATTGCCTTGGAGGCTGTTGATGCTGACCACAGGCGGCGCCACGCTGGCCAGCGAGCCCAATGTCGACGCCGCCGCGCCTGTAGGAGTCAAGCCAATGCCAGCGGCGGCTGACGTGGCGTCCGCGTTCCTGTGCATCAAATTGAGCGCCTGGGCATTGGTTTCCCAGTTCACGCTGCCTTGCACAGAGGTCAGGGTCACGCCAGCGTCTGCGGCGTACGTGAAGTACACCGATGCATTGTTGGCATTCAACCCCGAGGCGGCATTGGTGATGTTGCCGGTGTTGTACGGACTCTGACCGTTGGTGCGGAAAGGCAGCACCGTCGGGTTGAAGATGTAGGACACGTTCAGGTCCTTCAGAGCGGACACATCCCAAGTGCCAGCCATCAAGCCCAACATGGCGCCAGGCTCATAGACGACTGTGCCATCAGGACGAGGGACGACGCCATCAACGAGCTTGTCCGACACTTGGTCCGCCCCTCGGTTGAGCGAACCACCGGCCGCAATGCGTCCCTGGCCACGGCCCAGGAAATAGACACCGCCGTCGATGTCGCCACCGGCCAGCACCTCGATGTTGCCGCCGTTGAGCTCCTTGAGTTCCGTGCGCAACACCTTGCCTGCGGCATCCACCACCTGCACCGTGCGAGCACTCGTGGGTGCGACCACCGCCACGTTGCTCACGGCATTGCCTGCAGTGACGCTGATGTTGCCGCCACCGAAAGAACCAAAGCCCTGGCGGAAAGCGTTGAAGCCCGTCCACCAAGCCACCGGAATAGCCGTCGTGCCACCGTGGAAGAAATAGTTGCCCGTCATCTGGGCCACCTGCTGCTGGGTCAACGCGTTGGCATTGTCGCTGTCGAGGAAGTAGCTGCCAACGTTGCCGCCCGCCGCCACCGTGAGGCGCCCACCGCGCTCAGTGAACCTGGCGTTGGCAGACGGGTTGGACGTGACGCGCTCATTGCTGGCCAGGGCCGACGTCCGGCCCGCCACGTAGATGGCCGATGACGTCGCCAGCGTCGGCGCCATCAAGCGCACGTCGCCCGAAGCGTTGACGTCGATGGAACCTGCCGTGGTGCGGATGAACTTGCCACCCGCCAGCGTGAAGTGCCCCTTTGTTGCATCAGCCTGTGTGGCCGATAGCTTGGCCGACGAGGTGTCTGCACCGGCCACGAAGCGCATGGAAGTGGCGTCACCGGCCGCGGTGCTCAGGATGCCGCTGGCCGCGGTGAAACCGTCGCTCACCGTGCTGTTGACATTGATGTCCCCTGCTGAGCGGATGGTGAGCGTGATCGGCTCTGTACCTGCCCTCACCGTGTTGAGCGTGATCTCGGTGGTGCCATTGTCCACCGTGAGGTTGCCCAAAGTTTGCACCTCCACACCGGCCTTGACGTGCACCTCAGGACGGTTGCTCAAGCCCAGATTGTTCAAAACTTTGGCTTTGTTGGTGTCCGTGGCGAATTTGGCAGCGTCTTCGACCAGGGTGGTCAGACCCCAGGCCTGGCCACTGCTGACCCCAGCGATGAGGCTGGTGTGTTGTGCGTTGACTGCAGTGTCAGCCGCGTCCTTGTACACGCGCACGGCTTCGATCTCGATCTGACCCGCTTGCAGCGTCAGCTTGTCATCCACTGCATCGGCTGCGCCTGCAGGCAGCAAACCCACATTCACGTCGCCGGTGTAGTTGCCAGCCGCATCCTGGGTCTGGCCTGCGCGGATGACGATGCGGCCATCGGCAGTGTCACCCTCGCTGTCAGCCTTGACCGTGGCCTTGCCCAAAAGCACTTGGCCGCTTGTGGAGGACAGGAGGATGTCCCCTCCGTTGGCGCCCGCACGCGTGGACTGGGCCAACACCTGCGCACCGGTCTGCAGGGTCAGGTCACCCTTGGCCTGCAGTTGCACCACACCACCTTGCAGGGCCGTGGCGTCGATTTTGGACTGCCCGCCCAAAGTGACTTTGCCGCTGTCCGACGTCAGGGCCACCATGGCAGCCTTGACGGACGTGTTGAGGCTGAGGTCATCGGCGCGCACGCGCACATCCACGGCGCGGTGCGCATTGCCGCTGGCGTTGCGGCTGATGTCCATCAGCTTGTCCAGACCACTCTGCGCGACCCTGGCATTGGCCAGCGCTGCGGCCTGTGCACTGTCACCGAGCAGCAGTTTGCCGGCATCGACATTCAGATTGCCGCCCTTGCCACTGCTGGCTTCCAGATTGATGGCCGCTTTCTCACCCATCACCACGGCATCCGCCGCCTTCAACGTGACGGTGCCAGCGTATGGCGCATCGCCCGTCATCCCCTCCGGAATCGCGGCTGCGGCAGCTGACAGCGCGCCATCGATCACCATGCGGCCCGTGCGGGCCTGGGCCGTGATCTGCCCACCACCTGATGCCACGGCGTGAGTGTCTGACACCTTGAGGGTGCGACCATCCACGCGCGTCTCGGAACCTTCAGCGAAAACGACGGTGTCGGTCTGGCCAGTCACCCCCGCGCCCATCATGCTCACCCGGCCAGCCTCGATGTCGATGAGGCCTGCTTGGGTCACGGTCGCTCCGGCCAGGGCCACCTTGCCGCCGGCGCCCAGGGACTCGTTCAGCGTTTTACCGCCTGGGGCTTTCTCAATGTTGAGTGCCCCTGTGGCTTCGACGGTCTGATCGGACGTGCTGTCCGCGGTGACGCGGGCTGCGCGCAGGGTCAAGTCACCCTGTGCCACGGTCTGGCCTCGGCCTGAGAAGATGATGTCCCCGGCGCTTTGCAGCGTGCCTTTGCCAAAGGCCAGGCGCTGTCCCGCCTGCGCCTCAGCGCTCTGCTGAGCCGTCAGGGAGGCAGCGATGGTCAGGCCACCCGTTTTGCCATCGCGCAGGACTGGCTTGGCGCTCACCAGCAGCGCGGATGCCCCCAACTCAGCCTTCGTCACGAAGTTGCCGTTCTCCGTCACCTGCTGGGTTGGCGCCTTGCGGCCCGAGCTGTTGGCCAGCACCACCTCGCGAGCACGAACGACCGCCGTGTCTGCCGCGGTACCGCGCCCCAGCAACTGCGGCGCGTCCAGCGACAGTCGGGTCATCTGATCGGAGCCCAGCTCGACGGATCGATAGAAATCAATGCTCGTGTAAGAACGCAGCTTGAGACGGTCTGCATTGTTGGCTGCGGTCAGCAACTTGTCGCTGACCGAGAGCGTGGCATCGTCCAGCTCGTCCTCGCCACTTGCGCCAACGGCCACGCGCTGGCCGCCCAGGCTCAAGGATCGCGTGATGAGTTCGGTGGACTGGGCCACGGACAACACATGGGTGGCGTCCAACTGTACCGAGTTGCCCTGCAGCTTGACATTGCCGGCCTTGTCGTCCTTGCCAGCCGTCAGGTTGCCCTGTGCGGTCTCCGTCAAAGCGCCGTCGCTGAATACCACGCTGATGTCGGTGTTGGCCAAGTTGCCAACCTGCAGCGCAGCACCCGCGTTCTGGATTTCATACCGCCGCGATGCACCCGTGTCTGCCCCGGTGGACACAATGGTCAAGCCATTCTCGACCGTGAGTTCACGGGTTGCCACGGCCATGAGCTCACCGCCCGTGCTGAGCACATTGCGCGGCGCCTCAGCCGTTCCCACGACAGGAGCGCCATTCGCATCCAGATCAGCCTGGAACGTGATGCTGTTGGCATTGCGTTCAACCTTGATGCTGCCATCGGCCTGAGTGGTGCGCTTTCCACCCAGCAACACACTGTCGGCACCCAGGGCGTTGAGCTGATCCAGGCTGACGCTCTTGGCCCCTGTCGGCCCCGCCTGTGACGGGTCGGCCTGAACCACCATGTTCAGCATGGACAGGTCGAACTGACCCGCGCTCAAACCCTCTTGAGCCTTGCCAGAGAAATTGAAGCGTGCAGCCCAATCGAATGCCTTCTCAGAAAGCAGCGAAACACGTCCGGCATCTCCTGGGTTGAAGAGGGTGTTGCCGCTTCGGACCGACTGTTGTTGCTGGTACGCGTTGCCCGAGGTCAGGATGACTTCGGACTTCTTGCGGAAGGTTGCCTCGGGCTCCAGGGTCAGCGCCAGGCGTTGATCGCCACCGCCGCTCTGCGCTGTGCCTGTGGCCTTGCGATGACCAGACACGATCACCGAGCCGTCGTCGTTCTGCACGGCGACAGGCAGGGGAGCCGTCACGGGCAAGGTTGTGGCGCTGACCAGCACCGCGCCGGGCAGGATGCCGTAGCGCGCATCCATCAGGGTGTAGGTGCCAGCCTTCAAGACGCCGTTGTCGGTGGCGATGGTGATCTGGTCACCGGCTCTCAGGGTAGAACCCACCTTCTGCGCGGTGGCACCGATGTCGGCATCCGTGGGCGCAAAGTCATAGCTGTAGTTGGGCAGCACAGCAAAAACGTTCTTGCGCAGGTAGGTGTCGGTGGTGCCGCCAACGCCTTGCTTGAACTCGGAGGCCACGATGTCGCCACCGGCACGCACGTCCACGGCAGACTGGCTGTCGATCTTCAGCTGTGTCTTGCCATTGAGCGTGATCTGCTTGTTGAGCGGCAGCTGGCTCAGGTCGATGGCCGTGGCGTTGTCTTTGGGCGCGATGTTGGCGGCGGTGCCTGTGGTCGTCACCGTGCCCTGGGTGCCATACACCCATTGCGTCTGGTTGAGGGTGGTGCCCACGGGCACCTTGGTGCCATCACCGGAAACCGACAAGTCGGCGCGACCGGTCAGGGTCAGTGTGTTGGCCTCGACGTCGATGCTGCCAAAGGGCTGTCGCACGGTGCCATCCAGCGTGATGCTGTTGGCACGCAGGTTCAAAGCAGCCAGGGCGGACAACGGTGTCTGGCTGCTGCTGATCCCTGCGGACGGCGTCAGGATGTTCAAAGTGCCCTTCATGTCGGCGCCGGCCGTGTCATAACCCTTCACATTGAATTTGGACAGCGTGGTCGCATACACCTGTCCCGCCACCAAGTTCAACTCACCGCTGAAGCTGAGTTGTCCCGTCAAGGCCGCATTGCTCGCAGACGATTGACCCACAAAGCGGATCTCACCATTGGTGCGACCCAGCGATGCCGCTGCTGCAGGCGCCAAGGTGGCATTGAGCGTGAGCTTGTCGGTGCCCAGCACCGCCGTGTCGCCCACCACCTCGATCAAACCTGCCTGCACCTCCAGGGAGCCGGTGCCGCCCAAATCGCCGGCCGCCGCACGCTTGCTGGCTGCCGTGACCTGAGGCAGTGCCACAGGCAGCGCATCACCCGGCTTGCCTTTGGGGCCCATGCTGACTTGGTGTGCCTGGATGGTGTGTCCCGCGCCATCGGCCACGTCGATCACCGAGGCATTGAGCACAACAGACTGCAACCTTGTGCGGTTGTCCGCTGCCACCAAATTGGCACCCGCATTGAGTTGGACGCTCTGGTCGGCTCGCAACTGAATGCGGTCAAAGCCCGAGGTGTTGAGCAACTCGGCCGACACCACGCCCTCGCCAAATCCCAGCCCCGATTCAGCCAATGTCACGGCCTGCGCCTGGCTGCCAGTGATTCGGATGCTGCGCTGACCTTCGGGATATTTCTTGAACTCCACGCCATCCTCGGCAACCAAGGCCGGATCCGTGCGGTCCACCAAGCCTTCTTGGCTGAGCGCAATGTTGATCGTGCCGCCCGACACAGACGCATTCGGTGCTGCCGCCTCCACCTTGCCCAGCAACTGGAAGCCGTCGGTGGACATGATGTTCAAAGTACCCGCGCCCGCGCTGATCAGGCTCTTGCCCGGCAGCGCGCTGCGGTCCAGCAAACCACTGACGCCATTGAGACGGATGGTGGCGTCCTTGTCCATGATGAGCTGACCGCGCGTGGCCGTACCATCACTCCCACCCAAGGTGACCGTGCCACCGGAGAGCACTTCACCCACCTCACGCTGACCCAGCCCCAGGAAAGCAGCAAGGCCACCGTCAATCAGGTAGCTTTTGACCACGCCAGAAACATCAATCAGCGCATCGTTGTCCAGGTGGATGCGCTGGCCCTTCAAGTATCCTTGGGCCTCAAACGCGCTTGTGTCCGTGGCCGACGCACCGCGTGTACCGAGCAACTTCAGACTGACGTTGCCAGCCAGCGCCCTCAAGGTGCCGTCCATTTCAATGCTGCCGCCCGCACTCAGGTCAATGGCGCCGCCAATGCCGACATCGATCAACGCTCCCTGGCCCACCGTGAGGTTGGCCCCGTTGGGCAAGCCGGAGGTGGTGTCCGCCGCGGTGGTCCCAGGCAAGGCCTCTGCCTTGAGCGTCAAACGGAAGGGTTGACGTCGGCCAGCCTCCAGGACCGTGAGCTCGTAGGGCTGGGCGGTGAGGCCCGCCAGCCGCGCTGCGGTGGGCACCATGTTGACCAGCGTGGGCTGGACAAGAGCCCCGCTGGCAATGTCGATGTGACCAATCGTGGTCACGTCCAGCTTGCCGAAGCCACGGTCGGCAAACAGCTGGTTGCCGATGGCAAACGCACCCTTGCGGGTGCCGCCAATCACCAAGGCGGGGATGCCTTTCAGCGTGAAAGTGCCGCCAGCGCTGAAGTCATAAGCACTCAGGGTGCTGCCCAGCGACAAGGTGCCCGCCGGAGCGCTGGTTTTGTCAAGGTACTGTTGGTTGACAGCAATCGACAGCTCACCCGCCGTGCCCTGCACGTAGGCGCCACCGCTGGAACGCCACGCGGCGCCAGAGACATCGATGTCACTGCCGGTTGCGGCCAGCACGCTTCGTGCTGCCTGCAGGGTCACAGTGCCCCCCTTGCGGGCAACACCTTCGTTGGCGGGCGCAGCACTCACCCGCTCATCGCGCACCGTGCCAGCAGCATCCAGCGATGCGGTGCTGCCCAGCACCACGTCAGCCCCCTCCTTGCGTGCCAACAGCGAGATGGCACCGCCGGCCGAGGCGATGCGCCCATCCACCTGTACGCCGGAGAAGGCATTCGCTTCGAAGCTGCCACCCGACGCCAAGCTGAGCGCAGGCAAGTCACCCTGGACTGCTGAGCCTATGCTCACTTTGTCAGCCTGCAACGTCAGCCCTGCAAGACCAGCCGCATTGATCAAGGCGGCCGACACCTTCAGGTCTGTGCCCACCTGCGCCAAGGTTTGTTGCCAACTTTCCGTGGTCCAGGCGCTTGCAAGCGTGGGCAGGCTCAAGCCACTGGTCGTGACCTGGATGGAAGACTGGACCGTGCGCTCCTCCACGCCATTGGACACCGTGCCATGGTGTTGGCCCAGCACCAGCAAACCCGCGGTGGGCTTGAGCGAGGCATACAGATGAGGCTGTGTTGTGAGTGCGGCAGAGCGGTTGACCACGCGGGAGAAGTCGGTCACCGCCCCCAGCGTGATACTGGTGTTGAAGGCTTTGTCGCGCTCAGCCACATCGGTGGACAATCGCTGCACATCGCTCATCGTCACGCCACCATTCAGCGTGGCACCCAGTGACATCACCGGGGCCGACATCAGGGCAACACCTGCGCTCATGCCCACAGTTTGCGACTCCAGCACATTCGGCGCGGTCACGCCTGGGTCGGCCAACCCGAGGCGGGCAAGTTCATCCTCGGTGGCACTGCTGGGGTCGGAGATCAGCTCGGAGTAGCGCAGGTCCTTGCTGGCATCTTCAAGGCGCGCGACAGCGCCATTGCGCAGCAACAGCGAAGACACGAGGGTGCCTGCGTCGTAAGTCACCTTGCCGCCGCTGAAATCGATGCTGGCGCCCGCGTCCAGAAGCATCGCGCCCTGAGCCTGCATGCGCAACATGCCGCCGGCGGTCGAGTACTCGGCTGCGCTGTATCGGATGTCGTTGTAGAGGCCGGTGACGTCACCGATGGTGATGCGGCGACGCGCGTCTGCCAGCAAGTCTGCACGGTAGATCACGCCATCGCGCTGCAGGGGGGAGTCTGCCAACTCGATGGAAAACAGGCGCCCCTGCAGCTGGTTGCGCGAGGCGGGCAGCAGCAGGTTGTTCAAGCCTGACACATCCACCTTGGCGCCTGCCTCCATGACGATGCGGCTGTCATCCTTGCCCAGGGCAGACTGCGAATTGTTCAGAGGCGACGTGGCCCAATTGCTGGTCGCCAGGATGTTGACCTCGCCTGCCGGCGCTTGCACCGCAGAGCCTGCACGCAAGGTGATTTCCTTGCCGATGATGTCAATGCGCGAACGGTAGAAGGTGTCGCTGGCCTGCTGCAGCAAGGCTTCATAGACCTTCAGATCGGCCTCGTATGCAGCCTTGTCCGCTGCGAATTGGGCCTTCTCAGCGTCGGTGGCCGTGGAAGCCAAGGTCTTGGGGGCAACAGGCTTGTCACGCACGCGCATGACTTCGTCCGGACTGACGCCAATCTTGCCTTCATTGACCTGAGCCTGACTCAGCAGCAGCCCGTCAACCGAAGGCAACACTTCGGTGACGCTGCCACCGCCCAGCTCGACGGTGCCCGTGTTGTTGGCCACGCGGACCAGTGCGCCCTTGTCGTTCTCCGGCGTGCGTGTGACCGTGTCCTTCATGGCCGTCAGGAAGATGGCGCCGTTCTGGCCCTTCACCGCGGTCGTCGCCGTGAGCGTGCCCTTCTGGCGGATGGCCGCACCCACCAGGTTGATGGTGCCCTTGTCTGCGCGGATGGTGCCGCTGTTGGTGTCACTGCTGACGCGTGCGTTCTCGACACTGCCCAGGTCAGGCGCAGTGGCGAGGGCTGCTTCGTCAAAGTTGTCGATCGCCACCAGCAAACCGCGCTGAGCAAGGTCCAGCGGTGCGTACAGGTACACGGTCTTGCCAGCGGCCAGGATGGCTTGGCCCTGCGGCGTTTCGATCAGGCCCTGGTTGACCACACGGGGCGCCACCAGGATGACATCGCCACCCGGCAAAGAGCGAATCTGCGCCCCCCGTTCGACAGCCACAAAGCCGTTGACGGCCGTGTTGTCACCACCAAACGAGGCCTGACCCTTGCGGTAGCTGCGGATGCCTGCCTCAAATGCAGCGTCGCTGACCTTCAGTGCCGTGGCCACCATGCTGCGCGTGTCCACGCGCGCGTTGTTGCCGAAAATCACGCCAGCGGTGTTCTCCAGCATGACCTCACCCGTCGCCGTGAGCACGCCGTTGATGACAGAAGGCGTCAAGTTGTGCACACGGTTCAGTGCACGACCTCCATCGGGCTGCACGAAACGCACGGTGTAGCCATTGGCGATGTCAAAGCTGTCCCAGTTGAGGACGATGGTGGTGCCCTTCTGCGTCAGCGTCAGGATCTTGCCATCGTCAGAAAATTTGGGGTCCGTGTAGCTGCCCGTGTTCAACGCCCACTTGCCATCGGCCGTGTACTTGGGCAGGTTGGCCTGCGTCAACTCCAGCGCGGAGCGCACCAGTTCAGACACCGGCCGCGCAGCGGGCACCACCGACACCGCGCCTTGGGGACGTGTCACCGCCGTGCTGTCCACCGCCCCATCGGCTCTCATCTGCGCCACCGCACCTTCCGTTGCCGCGAGCAGCGACAAGGCACTCACCAAGGCCACAGCACGGGTCTGGCCGCCAGCGGCTTTGCCTGCCGAGCGGGCGTGCTCGTGCGCGGGCACTCGCATGCCGCGACGGCGGTCGAACACAAGGCGGTGGACGTGCTTGTTCATGATGGACTTCCTGGCGAGCGGGGCGATGGATCAGGCGGGATCGGGCGAAATCAGAACGACTGGCGAACGCTGACGTTCAAGCGGTAGAGGCGGTCGGCCTTGGGGCCGCTGGCAAACTGGCGGGCACCGCTGTCGGTGGGACGCTGGGTGTCGAAGGCCACGCGGGCCAAATCGACGTTGACCTGCAAGCCACCCTGGCCATTGGTGAGTCGCAGGCCCAGGCCCTGGCTGCCCAGGTGCGTGCGGGCCACCTGGGTGAGTTGCGGGTTGAGCAGGTGGACCCAGCCACGGTCAGAGAACAGCAAGGCCGTGGCCTGGATGCCAGACAACTCCAACCACACCGGAGTAACCAACTCGGCGCGGGCGCTCCAACCCTGATCGCCGGTCTGCTCATAGTCGAAGTAGCCGCGCACCGTGCTGGCACCACCCAAGGCGTACTGCTCGCCGCTGGGCAGCGGGCCAGAAGCCATCTGCGCATCGGCACTGAGGTTCAGACGCCAGTTGCCGAACACGGGGCGACCGTGGCCCACACCAATCTGCCAGGCCAGAAAGTCGGCGCTGGAGCCGGCGCGTTTGCAATCGAACTGCTCCAGCGACACGCCGTTGCAATCCACCTTGCGACCGGCCAGCGAGTGGGTGCTGCCCTTGATCGCGGTGCTGACGCTGGAAAGGGTGTCGCCCTCGCCGTTGTGGGTCAGGCTGTAACCTGCCGACAGCAAGGGATAGCGCGTGGGCGGACGCTGCACAATCGCGCCGTCCAGGAAGGTGTTGAAGTCGCGGTTGTGCTTGTAGTCCACGCCCACATAGAAGCTGTGGCGCACAGGCCAGTTCAGACCCGCCAGGCGCCGCGACCAACGCAGACCCGCGAAGACACCTTTGACCAGAGTGGAGGCCGGACCAGTGCCACTGACGCGCGTGAGCGTGTCGCTGCGGCTTTCGGTGATGGACGCCAGCAGGTCATCGCGGCCACTCAGGGGCAAGCCATAGACCAGGGACAAGGTGTTGCTGTCCTTCGGGCGGTAAGGCGCGTACTGCCAGCTCAAGCCCAAGGTGTGGCCACGCTGGAACAGGTTGGTGACAGAAATGGACCCCGCCACACGGCCACGCGTGGTGTTGAAGCTCTGGCCGTTGTTGAATTCGATGCTGCCCGACACGGGGGCCTTGTCTTCGACCTTCAGGTCCACATCGATGCCGCGACCGCTGTCGCTGGCATTGACCACGGGCGTGACCTGCAGGTCGGCCGATTGCAATGCGCCCAGCTCTTCCTGCACCTGCGGGAAATGCGGCACCTCGCCGGCCTTCAGGCTGGGCACGGCGTCGCGGATGCGGCTGGGCAGGTGGTACTGAGCGCCCGTGACATTGAGCTTCTCAACCGCGGCCTCGACCACTTCCAGGCGCACCTCGCCGGTGTCCACGCGCTGGTTGGGCAGGCTCACGAGCACCGACAGGTAGCCGGCGTCCTGGTAGGCCTTCTCAAGGGCGGCACGGGCCTGCTCCAGATCGGCAAACTGGCGGCCAGGGCCCATGAAAGGCGCCACGGCGCGTTCGACGACCGCGGAGGGCAAAACGGTGTTGCCTTCGATGACGTACTCGTACACGTCGAAGACGGGCTCGGCAGCGGCGGCCTGCTTGGGCGCGCTGGCCTGTGCCGGCGCCTGGGCCCACACGGGCGCGATCAGGGTGGCAGACAGCCCCAGGACGAGGACGAGTGCTTTTTTCATTTTCACGGCGCTACAAAAAGGAACAGTCCCCATGGTTGGGGACTGTCGTTTCAGGGTCATTACGCACCCCTCGCTCACCCCCGAGAGGGGGGGTGAGGCACCTCAACAATTACTGCTTGGTGATGATGTTGTTGTTGTTACCGTTGCGCGAGAACAGGTTCTCGGCGTTCGGGAACAGGCCGGTCACGCCGGTCAGCACGTTCAGTTCGGCGTCGATGGCGTTCAACACAGCAGTTGCCGTGGCGTTGTTGGCGAACTTCTGCGACTGGAACCAGAACTCGTAGGTGCCGTCCTTGGCGGAAGCAACGCTGCCAACGCCGTCATAGGCGGCCACACCGTTCAGCTTGACGAAGCGGTAGCCACCCAGCTCGCCGGTGGCGATGGCCGCGGCGGGGCTGTTTTCCAGGGACAGCACACCGATGCCGTAGCCGTCAGCGTTCAGGCAGTCACGGGCGTTGGAGGTGCCGGCACCTTCCTTCAGGTCGAAGGTGGTGGAGCCAGAGTTGGCGATGGCGTAGTCAGCGGCGTTAGCCGGGTTGGTTGCACCACCGTTTGCGCCGGTGCCGATGAAGGTGTTCAGGAAGAACTGGTTGGAAGCAGCCTGGGTGCCCGAGGTCGAGGCACGGCGGCACAGGGTCAGCAAGCGGTTGCCGTTGGCATCCGCCGAGTCAGCAGCCTGCAGGCCCAACAGAGCACCGATGTCTTCCTTGGACGAGTTGAAGGTCTCAGCGGCGATGGAAGCGTACTGGGCGCGGCTGATGGTGGGCTGGAACTGGGGCAGGCGGTCGTCTTCGGTGGAAGTGGCAGCAGTGATGCCTTGGGCGCGCTGCAGGGCCTTGTACAGGTCGTTGCTGACGGCCACGCCGAAGACTTGGCTGAAGTTGGCAGCCGAGGTCTTGGAGGTCAGGCCCGAAGCGACGACGCCAGCGGTGGTCAGCTCAGACTTGGGGAAGGCAGTGGGCTCGATGTCCAGGAAGCCACCAACCGACTTCTGGCCGGTCAGGGAAGCGGTGACGCCGGTTTGCAGGTTGACGCCAGCCAGGTTGCCGGTGCCAGCAGTGGCGGTGCCGCCGGTGGTGGGCACGAAGGCGAAGCTGGCATTGCCAGCCGAGCCCGACACGGCGGTGAAGGAGCCACCGGACACGTTGAAGGCGACGGCGTCAACGGCCACGCCACCGGCGTTGCTCAGGCCGGTGAAGTTTGTCGAGCACTTGGCGGTGAAGAAATTGCCCAGGGCGGTGGCCGTGGCATCGGTCTTGTACACGGTGAAGGTGCCACCGCACAGGCCCTTCAGGGCCTTGACGTAGGACAACGAAGTGGCGGAAGCGCCGGTCAGGTTGACGGTGGCGGCTTGGGCCTGGGCAGCGACGCCGACGGTGGCGACAACGGCCAGAGCGATCTTGGTGAAGTTCATGGAGTGCTCCAAAAGTGGAAGGATGGGAACGGGAAGAAGGCGGAAGCAGACAACAGTTGACCCGGCGGAGCCCTGCTGGGCCCCGCCTGCTCAGGTGTGAGCGTGGGTCACGTCAGGCCCGAAGGCCCGACGGTTCAGGCGCGACGGCGGCGGGCAGCGACGCCAGCGACGGCCAGACCCAGCAGGGCCAGGGCGTAGGTCGAGGGCTCGGGCACGTTGGAGGTCACAGCGTTGGTGTAGGTCAGGGTGCCGGTGGCAGCGCTGAAGGTCACGCGGCCGAGCAGGCGCTCGTTGCCGGCGGTACCGCCGTCAGCCAACCACAGACCATTGGTCACGCCAGCGTCCACGGTGCCGCCCAGCTTGTTGGACAGGCGCCAGTTGCTGGAGAAGCCATCGTCAGCCATCACGTAGCCGTTGGCGACGACGGTGGCGCCATCAGCGGCGGTGAAGGTGTACGCACCGTTGTCAGCCGAACCGATGGTGCCCTTGGTGGCGATCGGGGTGAAGATGTCGAAGCTGTTCGAAATCTGGCCCAGTGCCGTGTTGTTAGCAGTGTTCTGGTTGAGGAGGTCTTGTGCCGAAGGGGTCAGCGAGCCAGTGATCAGCGAACGCTTGTTGGTGCTGGTACCGGTGGTGTCGTTGGCACCAACGACGTACTGGATTTCGCCAGCGTTGGAGTTGGCCAGCAGGGTGGCGTAAGCGGCAGACCAGTTGTTGGTGCCCAGGGTCGTAACAACGCTGCCGTTCAGGGTGACGGAGTTGTTCACGAAGTTCCACACCACGGTGGTGTTTGCGGCAGCCAAAGCACCCAAGGTGCTGGTGGCGGATGCGTTGCCAGCACCAGCGAAGCTGGTCAGGCTGTAGCCCAGGTCGAACAGGCCGGCGGTGGTGGTGCCGTTTTGGTTGTCGAAGGCGATCAGGAACAGGGAACCGTCACCGTTGGTGCCGCTTTGGATGGCAGCGTTGGCGGCGCCGGTGGCGACGAGGGCCGCAGCGGCCAGGATGTGCTTGATTTGCATTTGTCTATCTCCGAAAGGGAAGGAAGGAAAATTTTGAGTACTCCAGGCGACTGCTGTGTGCCAAGAGCAGCCTGCAGTGTCCCCATGGCGTGTGACAACCATGGGGGTTGAACCACGGGTCTGCCCTAGTCCTTTCGGGTCGAGGCAAGCCACTGGTCACATCGACCACCAAGATAGCCACGGGGTGTGACGCACACAAAGGAAGACCCCAGGCTGCAACGTGGTCCGATCGGATCAGCAGCCCGGGGTCTTCCCAGGAAATGCGGTGTTTGGCAGTTCAACGCCCCCCTTCAAACGCGGGGGGTGCATCACCTCATTCAGGGCGTGGTGTTCAGGCCTTCGGCCAGGCGCTGCAGCATCACCGAGGTGAGGGGATGCGTCACCAGCACGCCGCGCTGTTGCAACCAGGCCACCGCCACCGCCTGTTCACCGAGGGCCGCGGCATGCAGGGCGTTGAGGCCATGGCGGTCAGGGGCGTTCAAGGGCACGCCTGCGGTGATGATCATCTCCATCGCGGGGATGCTCCCACCCAATGCCGCCTCGGCCAATGCGTGGCGACCCTCGCGGTTCCACACCAGAGGTTCGGCTTGGGCCTTGAGCAGCACGCGCACCACCCGGGTGTGACCGCCGCGAGCGGCCAAGTGCAAGGGCAACTGCCCGTTGGCCGAAGCTTGGTCGGTGCGGGCGTCCATGCGCAGCAACTCGCGCGCCACCAGGTCATGCCCACCCACAGCGGCAGCGGCCAGCGGCGTGTGCCCCGCCAGCCCACGCTGGTCAGGCGCCGCCCCGCGCCGCAGCAACTCCTGAACCGCAGGCAAGTTGCCCGCGCGTGCGGACAGGGTCAGCAGGGTGGCACCGTCCTGGTCGCGCACATTGGGGTTGGCGCGACTGGCCTTGAGGCCCTCCACCAGCTTGGGCCAGTCGCCCTGACGGGCCAGCACGAACAGCGCCCGCACCTCGGCTGACACAGGCTGCACGTCGGCCACCGACCACGGACCACCCTGGCGCAGCACGGCGAACTGGGCATCGTCCAGCGGGCCGGTGCGTGGAGGCTCTGTTGCAGGGCGCTCGAAGGCGCTGAACTCATTGACATCGCGTGTGGCTTGCGTGGCCATCTGGCTCAGCGGCGCCATCTGCGCCACAGCCGCCGACACGAGCGTGAGGCTCATCACCAAAAACGAGAGGGGCCGAAGCCCCTTGCTGTGTCGAGACAACATGGCTGGATCTTTCAATAATGGGACTCGCCAAACTGCATGTGCGCTGCACCGAGGGCGTTCATGGTCATGGCCTTGGCCACGGCCTGGGCGCGGTTGGCGGCACCCAGCTTGCGCAGGATTTTCTGCACGTGGTTCTTGACGGTGAGCGCGCTGATGCCGAGCTTTTCGCTGATCTGCTGGTTGCTCAGGCCGTCGCGCACCCACAGCAGGATTTCGCGCTCGCGTTCGGTGATGGGGGTCGGGCGGGGCAGGCCCTGGCCCGAGCTGGCGTAGGACGCACCGCGGCCGGTGTCCATCTGGCGCTCGGTGACGCAGACGCGCTGGTAGGCCATGTGCACGCAGGGCAGGAGCATGTCGAGCGCCTGCTGGGACGCCACGCCGTAGTCGGCGCGCGGCTGGGTGAACATGAAGAAGCTTTCGAGCTCGTCGGCACGGCCAGGGCGGGTCAGGCCGTGCACCATGACCTGGTCGTAGCCCAACTCGATCAGGGCGGCGGACAGAGGCTGGGGCAGCACATCGCGTTGCAGGGACAGCACGGCGGCCTGCGAACGGCTCTTGCGCCAGGAGGTCAATGCGGCCTGGACGATTTCGGAGCGCATGCTGCGCAGGCTCTGGACGACGGCCTCGGGCAGCGGGATGCTGTTGAAGATGTCGAAGACGACGTCGCGCTGGTCGCGGTCGTAGGAGCCGCAGATGCTGATTTTGTGGGGCAGCCAGCGCTGGAAATCACCCTGGGTCCAGACAAAAAACTGGTGACGCCTGCACACCTGCGGAGCGGCTTCGATGACGCGCAGCAGCACTTCCGACTGGTCGGGGGCAATGGATAGGGACGTCGTCATGATGCCGGGTGATTGATGGGCGGAGTGTAGGTAGGCCGAATGACGGTTTGTTGACGAAACTTCACGTTTCACGTTTCACGGGCTGGCCGCCTGGCCGTTGGGTGCTGCGGCCATGGCGGAAGGCACCGATGCCGCATCGGCGGACGCGGCGGGCTCGGCCCCTGCCCCGGCTTCGAAGCGCCATTCCTTGTAGCTGCGCGTGCCGGGCGGGCCCAGCAGCGGCACCTTGGGCGAGGTGCTGAAGACACCGACGATGCCGCCGTTCTCGTCTTTCACCAGGCCCCAGCTCGGGCTGTTGGTGATGGGGTCGCGCCAGACGCGGCGCAGGTGGCGCACCACCTGGCCGCTGCGGCGGTCTTCGAGCAGGTCTTCGAGGCGTTCGGGCGCGCGGCTGCGGCCCGTGCTGACGGGCACGGCGGCGTAGGCGCTCAGGGCCTCGCGGATTTGCTCGCCGCGGTAGATGAGTTCGGTGTCGCGCTCGCGGCGGGACTCCAGCAGCCAGGCGCGCGACAAGGCCATCAGCATGACCCCACTGATGGCCACCCACAGCAAGACCATGAGGTAGCTGAAGCCGCGGTGGCGTGGCATGGCCTCACCAGCTGCTGTAGGGCTGGCCGTCCTGGCCACGCCCGGACGCACCGCTGCGCACGTCGGCCACGCGGCCCTGCATGACGCTGCCGGGGCGGGGGCCGAGCATCTGCCAGCTGTCGCGCCGGCCAGTGAGCGGGTCTTCGGGGACCTGGCGCAGGTAGCCGCGCTGCACCATGTCGTCGAGCGATTCGGGGTAGTTGCCGCGGTCGGCGGCGTATTTGTCGATGGCGTCGCGCATGACGTTCAGGGACGTTTTGAGCGCGGCTTCGCGGGCGTTGTCCACCGAGCGGAAATAGCGCGGGGCGACGATGCTGGCGAGCAGGCCGATGATGGCCAGCACCACGATCAGCTCGATCAGGGTGAAGCCACGGCGGCGCCGCTGGTGGCCTGGGGTGGACGGTGTCATCGGGGCCATGGGGATGTCACCATTCGCGCAGGGGCACGCCATCGAGGCCCACGCCTTCGCTGCGCGAGTACACATCGAACACATCGGCCCCGGGTGCCGGCGCGTTGGGCGGGCTGGCGTAGCTGCGCAGGCCCCAGGTCTGGGCGGCGGGCACGGTGGGGTCGGCGAAGGGGTCACGTGGCAGGCGGCGCAGGAAGTAGATGGTGGCCGGGGCTTTGCCGGTGGCTGCGTCGGTGGCGCCACCGGTGCTCGTGCCGAAGAGGTTCAGCGAGAAGGCGCTGGAGGCGGCGTTGGCCGCAGACGGCGCAGCACCCGCAGCCGCGGCGGCACCACTGCCCCCCGGCTTGTTGGCCTCACCCGGTTTGCCCGCGGCCAGGGACGCCCCCGGCGTGAGCTTGGGCACGCCCTTGACCAGCACGTCCAGGCTGGGCGGGTAGCCGCTGTCGTCGGGCCGCTTGGCGATGTCGCCCTTGTCGGCCGCCTGTTTGTAGGCGTCGATGGCACGGCGCAGGGTGCGCAGCGATTCCTTGAGCTCGGCTTCTTGCGTGCGCCGCTTGTGCAGCGCCATCAAGGGCATGGCCGCGCTGGCCAGGATGCCCACGATCATGACGACCACGACCATCTCGATGAGGGTGAAGCCCCTCATCTTCAGGCGCGGGTTGCCGCTGATCTCAATGGAATTCATTCGCGGGGCTGCCATCGGGGTTGGTCGCTGGGGGCGGCGCCTCGAGCTGGGTCGGGTCCACGTTGTCGGCCGCATCGGCCGGGTCGGGCGTGGCCGGGTTGCGCACGCGCAGGCGCAGGGGCTCGCCGGCGTCCATGCCGACGATGGTGTCGCTGAGCGTGACCTCGGCCTTGGCGCGCAGCATCAGCGGCTTGCGGCCTTTGGGCGGCACGGTCACGCTGATGCGGCCAGACTCGCCGCCCGGGGTGGCGATGTCGAGCACCGTGCTGTCCACCGTCACCGTGGTGGTGATGGGTTGGGCCGTGGGGTTGTTGACGATGACTTGGAAGGACGCCCCGGGCAGGACTTCCTCCGGCCCGGTCAGGCCCAGCACGGGGGCACCCGCGCCCGCACCGGCCCGGCCCGTCGCGCCAGGACGCGCACCCGGCAGGCCACCCAGGCCCGAACCCGCCGTGGGCAGGACGGCCTGGGCGTCGTCGCGCAGCGTCATCGGCATGGCGCCCGGCTGGGCTTCGGTGCCCGAGGGCGACATGGCGCCGGCCACCGAGGGCTGCATGACGTTGCGCACCACGCGCGGTGTGATCAGCAGGATGACCTCGGTCTTGTCGCGCGAGTCTTTGGTGGTGCCGAACAGGCGGCCGGCGATGGGCAGGTCGTGCAGGCCGGGCACGCCGGAGGAGTTGCGGCTTTCGTTGTCGCTGATGAGGCCGGCGAGGATCTGGGTTTCGCCGTCGCGGATGCGCAGCGTGGTCGAGGCCTGGCGGGTGCCGATCTGGTAGGCGATGGAGTTTTGCGGGCCAGCCACCTGCCGGGTCACGCTGCTGACTTCCAGCGCCACCTTGATGGTGACGTCACCATCGAGCTGGACCTGGGGTTCGACCTCGAGCTTGAGGCCGACGTCGAGGTAGCTGACCGAGGACGACACGCCCACGTTGGCCGTGGAGGTGGTGGTGAAGACGGGCAGCTTTTCGCCGAGCAGGACCTTGGCCTTCTCGCGGTTGCGGGCGCGGATGGACGGGTTGGCCAGCAGGTTGCTCATGCCGCGTGAGCTTTTGAGCGTGGCGATGGCCGCGGGGTTGGCGGTGCTCCAGCGCAGGCCACTGACCGACGAGAGGGCCGCGGTGCTGTTGGGCACGCCGTAGTTGAAGACTTCGGGCAGGCTCAGGCCGATCTCATCGACCTTGGTGCTGGAGACTTCCAGCACTTCCAGCTCCATCACGACCTCGGCCTCGGCCACATCGAGGTTCTGCATGAGGCGGTCGATCAGGCGGACCACCTCGGGCGTGTCGCGCACGACCATCAGGTTGAGTCGCTCGTCGATGAAGATGTCGCGGGTCTTGGCCACGGTGCGCACCAGGGCCTGGGCTTGCTTGGGGTCGGTGTTGGCCAGGAAGTAGCTCTTGGTGACGGTGTCGAGCACGTCGCGCTGCTTTTGCTGCGTGGCCGGGAAGACGAGCACGGTGTTCTCGTTGAGCAGCTTGTAGCCGAGCTGCTGGGTGCCCAGGATGACGCGCAGGGCCTCGTCCACCGAGATGTTGCGCAGGAAGACGGTGGTCTTGGTGTCGCCGCGCACGTCCTTGTCGAAGACGAAGTTGAGGCTGGCCGCGCGGGCCAGGGCTTCGAACACGCTCTTGAGCGGGGCTTCGCGGAACTCCAGCGTGACGGGCTTGGTGCCGACCGCCAGGGTCTGCGTGGCCTGCTTGCGGGCCTGGTTGGCGCGGATGTCTTCCACGCGGTTGAGCAGGTTGCGGGCGCGCGGGTTGTGGGGCTCCTCGGCGAGCAACTCGCGCAGCGAGGCTTCGGCGCGCTCGAAGGTCTTGGCCTCGACGGCGGCCTGGGCGTCGTTGAAGAGGCGGGCGCGGCGCTGCAGGCGGTCCACCTCGGTGCGCAAGGCCTGGGTGCGCGGGTGCTGCGGCGCGATCTGCGCCATGCGGGTGAAGACGCGTTTGAGCTCGTCGGGCTGGCCGGCGTCGCGCGCGGCATGGGCCTGGGCCGACAAGGCAGCGACGGCGCGGTCCTGCTCCTTGAGCACGGCCAGGCGCAGAGCGCGGTCTTCGGGGCGCTCTTTGAGGGCACCTTGCAGGCGGGCCACGGCGGATTCGTACTGGCCACCGCGGGACAGCATCTCGGCTTCCTCGATGGCTGCGGGTCCGGCACAGGCGGCCAGCATCAGGCTTGCGGCCAGACCCCAGCCGCTCAGGCGCCATCGGATGAAGGAATGCTTGCTCATGGTCATTTCATGGAAACGGTCTGGCTTTGCTGCAGGGGCAGGTAGGTCAGGCTCATGGATCTGTCCTGGATGCGGTCCACGCGCCACTGGCTGTCGATGACGTCGCCCTCCTTGACCACCCAGGTGGCCACCGGGCCGGCGAGCACGGCGCGCTGGATGGCGCGAGGGGCACTGGCCGCACCGGCCGCGCTGGACGCCTCGTCGTTGACGCGGCCGATCCAGGCATGTGGGAAACGCGGCGCCATCGGCGGCGGGGGCGGCGGCGGGGGCGCCTCTTTGACGGGTGGCGGTGGCGGGGGCGCCATCGAGGCCCAGGCGGAAGGTGACGACGTTGTCATCGGGCGGGCCGGCGGCAGCACCTCGGCATCGGTCAACCTGAGGCGCCAGGCGCGGACGCCCTCGCTCAAAGCGGCATCGGTCCAGGGTGCAGACGCAGCCGCCGCTGGCGCCGCGCCGCGCTTGGCCATCGCGGGGGCGGAGGTCGGGCGTGAAGTGCCTCTGCGATCGTCGGTCGCAGCACCACGCTTGTCGCTCGAAGTGCCGCGCTTGTCGCTCACGGCGAGCTCGACGCCATCGTCTGGCTGCATGGCGGCCCATCCGGCGCCGAGCACGGCCACGGCGAGTGCGATCTTCAAGGGTGCGCGCATCAGTGGCTCCGGTCCTGGCGCCACCACAGCGACACGGTGACCTGGGCCTTGACCTGGTCGGACATGGGGTCGGCGCGCTGGATATCGAGCGAGTCGATGCTCAGGGCCGGCTGGCGCAGCAAGGCCGCCAACCAGGTGCGCAAGGCCGGGTAGCTGGTTTGCACGGGCATGACCATGCGCTGGCGCCACAGGCCTTGCGGCTGGTTCTTGTCGAGCCAGGGCGAGAGCTCGCCGCGCAGTTGCACTGAGCCCAGCGCGATGCCGGCGTCCTGGGCCGCGCTCAGCACGCCGCTTTGCAGGGCCAGGCGCTCGGAGGCGTCGGGCAGGCCGTCCCAGAGCACGGCCCAGACGGCGCGCGGGCCGGCCTTCGGGTCGATGGCCTGGCTGGCGCTGGACGCCGCACTGGCCGCGGCCTGGACGGCATCGGCGCGGGCTTGCAGTTCATGGCGCAGGCGGCGCGCGTCGGACGCGGTCTGCGCGACCTGTGCCTGCTGCTGCGGCAACCAGGCGCGCTCCACCCACAGCACACCCGCCAGGGCGGCGATGCCGACCAGGCCGGGCCAGCCCAGGCGCTTCAACCAGATCGTCCAGGAGGCCGCGTTCATGGCGTGCCACCGGTGGTGACGACGTCCAGGCGCCAGGCGTAGCGGCCTTGCGCGGTGAGGAAGGGCGTGTTGAGCGGTTCGCGGGCGCGCAGCATGGCTTGCGGGCCCAGGGCGGCCAGCCACTGCAGGGCGGCGGTGTCGTCGATGACGGCGGCCTGCAGCTTGAGGTCGGGCTGCACGCCTTCGTTGCTGGCCAGGGTGGCCAGGTCGAGGCTGAACTGCGCCAGCACCGCCTTGTGCTTGAGCGAGGTGGCGTCGATGTGGTCGAGCGTGTCGGCCCAGGGGAAGCCCAGCCACTGGGCGAGCTGGGCGGCGTGGCGCCAGCTCTCTGCCTGGAGCTCGGGCGCGCTGGCGGCTTGCGTGGCCTGGGCGACCGAGGCTGCCTGGGCCTGCACGCTGACCTGGCGCTCGCCGCGCTGCAGGCGCTTGACCACGGCCTGGGCCTCGGTGAGCTCGTCCTGCACGGCGGCGGCACGGTCGGCCGCGTGCAGGGCCGCGACCACGCCCAGGGCCAGCAAGGCCCATCCCCAGAAGCTGGTGCGCACGCGCGGGCCCAGGAAGTTCAGGCCCTCGGCCCAGCCTTCGTGGCGGCGGGGTGCCGGGCTCAGCGGCCACGCCAGCGCGCCAGGCTCGGGCGGCGCCATGGCGGCCACGGCCTCGGGCGTTCGCCCTGGCTCGGCGCGCACGTCAGAGGCCAGCTCAGACCACACCCGCGTCAGCACCCAGCGGCCTTCGCGCGCCTCGGCCTGCGCCTGGTTCAGCAGGCCCGGCTCGGCCCAGGCCCAGGCGCGGGTGCTGCCTTCCGGCTGGGCGGCGGCGGGCACGGCCACGGCATCGGCGTCCAAGGAATCCTGCAGGCCTTCGGCCCACCAGGGCATGGCGGCTTGCAGTTGCAGGCCACGCTCGCGGGCCACGTCTTTCAGGCCATCGATCAGGGCACGGGGCACGGCGCACACCAGCCTCACATCGCCCAGCGCCGCGGTCTTCGCACCGCCCTGCAGCGCGTCCACGGTGAGCCATTCGGCGTTCAGCTGCTCGGCTTCCAGGCCGAAGTAATGCGCCCACTGCTGCTGCGCCAGTTCGCGCGCTTGCGCACCGTTGGCGGCCTCGGGCGTGGCACAGCACAGCAGCCATCGGCTGGACAGCTGCACGGCCACGTTCACACCTTCGTGCTCGGCGGCCCAGGCATCGAAGGCGTCCAGCGCGGCATCCACGGCCAAGGCATCGCCCGGCACATGGGGCGGCGCCAACAAGGCCACCGTCAAGGGCCGCCAGGTGCTGCGCAGGCGGGCTTGCAGGCGATGCCACTGGCGCTGCAATTGCTGGCCCAGGCTGGCTTGCCAGCTGGCATCGGCTGCCGCCTCTGTGGCGATGCCAGCACCGCGGGAGGAAACTGCTTGCACGGCCATGCTCATTCCGCCAGCGTGACGCGGTTGAGTTCTGCCAGCGTGGACTCGCCGCGCTGCACGCAGGCCAGGGCCGATTCGCGCAACAGCCGGGTGCCGCTGGCGCGCGCATGGGCCTTGATCTTGATGAGCGAGGCGCGGGTGACGATGAGGTCGCGCAGGGTGTCGTCCATGAGCAGGATTTCGGTGACGGCCTTGCGGCCGCGGTAGCCGGTGTCGCGGCAATGCGCGCAACCCACGGCTTGGAAGAAGGTGCCGTGCGTGTCCAGCGGCAGCTGCGCGGCCTTGAGGTCCAGCGCACTGGGCTGCCAGGGCACGGCGCAGTGCGTGCACAGCTTGCGCATCAGGCGCTGGGCCACGACGCCATTGAGCGCCGACACCATGTTGTAGAGGTCCACGCCCATGTGCATGAAGCGGCCGACCACGTCGAAGACGTTGTTGGCGTGGATGGTGGACAGCACCAAGTGGCCGGTGAGCGCGGCTTGCGAGGCGATCTGCGCCGTCTCGGCATCGCGGATTTCACCGACCATCACGCGGTCCGGGTCGTGGCGCAGGATGCTGCGCAGGCCGCGCGCAAAGGTCAGGCCCTTCTTCTCGTTGACCGGGATCTGCACCACGCCGCCGAGCTGGTACTCGACCGGGTCTTCGATGGTGATGATCTTGTCGTCGCCGGTGTTGATCTCCTGGACCACGGCGTACAGCGTCGTCGTCTTGCCGCTGCCGGTCGGGCCGGTCACCAGCAGCATGCCGTAGGGCTTGCTGGCCAGGCGGCGCACCACGGTGGCGTCGTCGGCATCGAAGCCCAGGCCTTCCAGGCTCAGCGCGCTCGATTCTTCCGACAAGCGCGAGCGGTCCAGGATGCGCAGCACGGCGTCTTCGCCAAAGCTGCTGGGCATGATGGAGACGCGGAAGTCGACCTCGCGCACGCCGCTGTCGGCCGACTGCTGCACGCGCAGCTTGAAGCGGCCGTCTTGTGGCAGGCGGCGTTCGCCGATGTCGAGCTCGGCCATCACTTTCAGGCGCGACACGAGTTGTTCGGCCACTTCGCGCGAACCCACATCGCCCACGTGCACCATGACGCCGTCCAGGCGGTGGCGGATGACCATGCCGGTGGCGGTCGATTCCAGATGCAAGTCGCTGGCCTGGGCCTTGAGCGCATCGAACAGCGTGGCGTCGAGCATGCGCACGACCTGGCTGGTCTCGCGCGTGATGGTGTCCACCGACAGGGCGTGCACCTCGGCACCGCCCTCCGCGCCACCCACAGCGCCTTCGACATCGAACAGCGTGCCGCGGGCCTCGAAGGCCTGCTCGCCTTGCGCCAGCCACAGGCACAGCGTGTCTTCCTCGACATGGCGCCAGCGCAGCGGCTGCGGCACGGCGCGGCCCACGGCCTCGCGCAGCAGCACGTCGTCGGTGTGCGGGGTCAGGGCCCAGAGGTGGCCGGCGTCGGCTGCATCGCCTTCGCCGTCGCGGGCGACCACCACGCGCAGGCGCAAGGCCCGCGCCAGCGGCCAGACGCGCCAATCGGGCACCCAGTTCAGCATGCCGTCGAGCGGCAACACATTGCTGCCTTCGGGCTGGCCATTGCTTTGCAGTTGTGCGCTCATGGTGTGGCCCCCGTCATTGGATCTGGTCCGCCACCTGGAAGATGGGCAGGTACATCAACACCACGATGCCGCCGATCAGCACGCCCATGATGAGCATGAGCGCCGGGCTCACCACCTTGCCGACCCACTCGGTGAAACGTGCCAGCTCTTCGTCGTAGAAGGTCGCGGCGCGCTCCAGCATGGGGCCGAGCTCACCGGTCTGCTCGCCCACGCGCATCATGCGCACGGACACCGGCGTGGTCAGGTGGTGGCGCTGCAGCGCGTCCGACAGGCGGGCGCCTTCGCGCACGCGGCGCGTGGCCTGGGTCATCGAGGGGCGCAGCGAGGGCCCGACCAGCTCCAGCGAGGCTTCGAGCGCTGGCACCACGGCCACACCGGCCTGCAACAGCAGGCCCAGCGTGCGGTACAGCGAGGCCAGCTCGATCAGGCGCAGGCGCGGGCCGATGACCGGCGTGCGCCACAGGCGTTCCGACACCGCGGCGCGCACCACCGGGGCTTTCCAGGCCGCCGCGATGGCCATGCCCAGACCGACCAGGCCGCCCAGCGTCAACCAGGGGTGGTCGCCCACGCCCTTGCCAATGCCCAGCAGCACCGCCGAGGCCCAGGGCATCTCGCCGCCCATGCCTTCGTAGATGTCGGCGAAGCGCGGCACCACGAACACGGTCAGGAAGCTGATGACGACCAGGCTGGCGCCGATCAGGATGGCCGGGTAGATGGCCGCGCTGACCAGCTTGTCGCGCAAGCCCGTCAGCCACGTCAGGTAGGCCGCGTGCTGGCGCAGCGCCTCGGCCGTCTGGCCCGTGCGCTGGCTGGCTTCGATGGAAGCGATGAGCAGCGAGCTGAAAGCCTGCGGCTGCTGGCGCATGGCCTGCGACAGCGTGCGGCCCTCGGACAAATCGGTGGTCAGCGAGTTCAGCACACGCGCCACATCGCCCGACTCTTCCTTTTCGCACAGCGTGGCGATGGCCTCGTACAGCGGGATGCCCGCGTCCAGCAGCACGGCCAGCTCCTGGCAGAACAGGCGGCGGGGGAACGCCACGCGGCGCTGTGACACCTGCTGCCCCTGCAGGCGCTGCAACACGCCCGGGCGTGCCTGTGCCTGTGCCGATGCGGCCGCAGACCGCCGGCGCGAACGGGGCACGGGGGTGTCAGCGGCAGGTCGGGCAACAGATGGGACAGGCGTGCGGCTCATGGCGATCACCAATTGGTGATGTCCTGGTCTTCGCCGTCACCGCCCTCGCGGCCATCCTTGCCCAGCGAATAGACGTCGTAGTCGCCGTGCTCGCCGGGGGCCTTGTACTGGTACTCGCGGCCCCAGGGGTCTTTGGGCACGGCCTTGCGCAGGTAAGGGCCCCACCAGCGGGACTCATCGGCCGGCTTGACCCACAACGCGGCCAGGCCCTGCTCGGTGCTGGGGTAATGGCCGGTGTCCAGGCGGTATTGGTCCAGCGCCTTGCCCAGGCCATCGACCTGTGCGGCGGCCGTTTTGGTTTCGGACTTGCCGATCTGCTTGAAGAACTGCGGACCCACATAGCCTGCCAGCAAACCGATGATGACGAGCACCACCAGCAGCTCCAGCAGGGTGAAGCCGCGCTGCGTGCGGGGCAGCACGCCAGGCAGCACGCGGGACACAACAGGGACGAGTTCAGCCCGCACCCGGCTGCGGGGCGCTCGAGACATGTTCATCGGGGGAGATCCTTCCAACGACGCCCAAGCCGGGCGACGCAACGGACGTGATCCTATTGGGCTATCCCTGACAGCTTTGTGACAAGCCTCACGGCATCCCCCCGTTCACGCAGGCGACACACGGTCCTCCTAGTCTGGCCAGACAGCTTGTTTTCACCACACGCAAGATCCAGGAGAGCCCGCCATGTCCTTCCGCCCCGTCACCCACGCCCGCCCCGCCGCACGCCTGCTGACCCCCATCGCCGCGCTGGCCCTGGCCGCCTGCGCCAACCTCAGCCAGGCCCACGATGCCGGTGCTGACGCCAGCGACGCCACCCGCCATGCCACTTCGCAGCCGACGATGGCCGCGCCCCTGGTCATCGGCCACCGCGGTGCGTCCGGCTACGTGCCCGAGCACACGCTGCTGGCCTACTGGCTGGCCATCGAGCAAGGCGCCGACTACATCGAGCCCGACCTGGTCAGCACCAAGGACGGCGTGCTGGTGGCCCGCCACGAGAACGCCATCGCCATCGTCAACGCCGACGGCAGCATCCGCGAAGCCACCACCGACGTGGCCGAACGCCCCGAGTTCGCCGACCGCAAGACCACCAAGCTCATCGACGGCGTCAGCCTGACCGGCTGGTTCACCGAAGATTTCACCCTGGCCGAGCTGAAAACCCTGCGCGCCAAGGAGCGCCTGCCCAGCCTGCGCGTGGCCAACACCCGCTTTGACCGCATGTTCGAGGTGCCCACCTTCGAAGAGGTGCTGAACCTGGTGGACCAGGCCAACGAGCGCCGCCGCGCCCATGCCCAATCAAGGGCCCTGGCCGAAGGTGGCCACAAGGCCGCCGCCAAGTTCAAGCCCATCGGCGTCTATCCCGAAACCAAGCACCCAACCTACTTCGACGGCATCAACCTCTCCCTGGAAGAGCCCTTGCTGCGCAGCCTGCACCGCCACGGCTACCGCGGCCCCAACGCCGCCGTGTTCATCCAGTCCTTCGAGGTGGGCAACCTCAAGGCCCTGGCCACCCGCACACGCCTGCCGCTGGTGCAGTTGCTCAACGGTTCGGGCCAGCCCTATGACTTCACCGTGGCCGGCGACAAGCGCACCTACGCCGACCTCGCCAAGCCCGAAGGCCTGAAAGAGATCGCCACTTACGCCACCGGTGTGGGCGCCAACACCAACCTGATGATCCCGCTGGTGGGCGGCAAGCTGGGCACGCCCACCACGCTGGTGAGCGACGCGCACGCGGTCGGCCTGAAGGTGCACGGCTGGACCTTCCGCGCCGAAAACAACTTCCTGCCCAGCGACTTCGACAGCAGCACCAACCCTGCCGATGCGGGCGTTTTTGGTGACCTGGCAGGCCAGATCACCGCCTTCCTCAAGCTGGGCATGGACGGCTTCTTCACCGACCACCCTTTCCTGGGCCGCCAGGCACGCGACGCCTTCATCGCGAAGTGAGGCACGCGCACCTGTGAACCGGGCATCGGGCGGTGACCTTGACGGGTCACCGCCTGCGGGCGTTCAATGCGGGGCATGACGCCGCCCACCCACCTGCTCTACCTGCACGGTTTCCGCTCTTCGCCGCACTCGAACAAGGCGCAGATGTTGGGCGCTGCCGTGCAGCAACTGCAGCAACAAGGGGTGGATGTGGCCTGGTACTGCCCGCAACTGCCGCCATCGCCCACACAAACGGTGGCCGAACTGCGCGAGCTGGTGGCGCTGTGGCCGCGCGAAAACATGGCCGTCATCGGCTCGTCCCTGGGCGGTTTTTACGCGGCGGTGCTGGCCGAGTTGCTGGGTTGCCGCGCGGCCTTCATCAACCCGGCCGTGGCCCCGGCCCGCGACCTGGCCCGCCACATCGGCGAGCAAACCGCCTGCCACGATCCGAGCGCGCGCTTCTATTTTCGCGAGGAATTCATCCACCAGTTCGCGCTGCTGGACCCCTACCCCCTGCACCACCCGGAGCGCCACTGGGCGCTGATCGCCAAGGGCGACGAGGTGCTGGACTGGCGCGAGATGTTCTCTCACCACGAAGGCGCCCAGGTGACGCTGCTCGACGGCAGCGACCACGCGGTGAGCGACTTCGCACTGCACATGCCGGCGCTGCTGCGTTGGCTGGGCTTGACCCAGCGCGGCGCCTGACAGACAGCCCCGACACGCCCGACAGGCCAAGGCATCAAGCCGTCGCGCCAAAATGGGACAATCGCGGCCTGAACCCAAAGAGACCCCCTTTCGATGTTTGCCCTGTTTGACGATGCCGGGAAGTTCCTGGCTGGCCGTGTGATGTCCGAAGCCGACGCCTCGATGCAGATCGAGCTCGACTCGGGCAAGCGCGTGAAGGCGAAAGCCGCCAACGTGCTGATCAAGTTCGCCAAGCCGGCGCCGGCCGAGCTGCTGGCGCAGGCCGCCGCGCTCGCCACCGACATCGACGTGGACCTCGTCTGGGAGACCGCCCCGGAAGAAGAGTTCGGCTTCGACGAGCTCGCCCGCGAGTACTTCAGCGCCACGGCCAGCGCCGTCGAGCAAGCCGCCATGCTGATGCGCCTCTTTGAGACGCCGCATTACTTCCACCGCCGTGGCAAGGGCCGCTTCCGCAAGGCCCCCGAGGACATCCTCAAACAGGCCCTGGTCGCCATCGAGCGCAAGAAGCAGCAGGCCTTGCAGATCGAACAATGGGCGCAAGCACTGGCTGCCGGCACCTGCCCGCAGCCCATCAAGGACGAGCTCTACAAGATCCTGTTCAAGCCGGACAAGAACGGCCCGGCCTACAAGGCCGTGGTGGACGCGGCCAAGGCCACGCAGCGCGCCCCGCTGGACCTGCTGAAAGAGGCCGGCGCCATCGACAGCCCCTACCAGTTCCACTACAAGCGCTTCCTGTTCGAGCACTTCCCCAAGGGCACGGGTTTCTCGCCGCTGGAGGCCCCGCCCGTCAAGGACGAGCTGCCGCTGGCCGCCGTCCAGGCCTTCTCCATCGACGACTCCATGACCACGGAGATCGACGACGCCCTGTCCGTGCAGGGCCTGGGCACCGGCACCGTCACCTACGGCATCCACATCGCGGCACCGGGCCTGGCCATCGCCCCGGGCACGCCGGTGGACCAACTTGGCCGCGCGCGCATGTCCACCGTTTACATGCCCGGCCACAAAATCACCATGCTGCCCGACGAGGTGGTGCAGGCCTACACGCTGATCGAAGGGCGCGACTGCCCGGCGGTCTCGCTGTACGTGAGCTTTGACGAGGCCACGCTGGAGCGCAAGGCCAGCGAAACGAAGCTGGAGCGCGTGCCGATCGCGGCCAACCTGCGCCACGATCAGCTCGACGGCGTCATCACCAACGCGACGCTGAGCGGCGAGGCCCCGGCCGACTACGCCTTCGCGCCCGAGCTGGCCTTCGCCTTCCGCCTGGCCCAGCACCTGAAGGCGCAACGCGAGGTGGTGCGCGGCAAGCCCGAAATCTTCAACCGCCCGGACTACAGCTTCAAGCTGATCGGCCCGAACGGTGCGAACACCATGTCCGATGGCATCGAGCCGCAGGGCAACGAGCAGGTGCTCATCGGCACGCGCCAGCGCGGCTCGGCGCTCGACCTCATCGTGGCCGAGGCCATGATCCTGGCCAACAGCACCTGGGGCGGCTGGCTGGCCGAGCTCGGCGTGCCCGGCATCTACCGCAGCCAGGCCAGCTTGCAGCCGGGCATCAAGGTGCGCATGTCCACCAAGCCCGCGCCGCACGCCGGCATGGGCGTGGCGCAGTACACCTGGGCGACCTCGCCGCTGCGCCGCTACGTGGACCTCGTCAACCAGTGGCAGATCATCGCTTGCGCCAAGAACGGCCGCACCGCCGCGCTGGTCGCGCCCTTCAAGCCCAAAGACGCCGAACTGTTCGCCGTCATCTCCAACTTCGACGGGGCCTACAGCGCCTACAACGGCTTCCAGTCGAGCATGGAGCGCTACTGGACGATCCAGCACCTCGGCCAGGAAGGCATCAGCGAGCTGGACTGCGCCGTCATGGTCAACGGCCTGGTGCGCGCCGACACCCTGCCCCTGGTCTTCAAGGCCATTGGCGCCGACAACCTGCCGCGCCATGCCAAGGTGCGCGTGCGCGTCACCGGCGTGGACCTGCTGACGCTCGATGTGCACGCCAGCGTCATCGCCCGACTCGATGAGGCCGAGTCCCAAGGCGACGCGGCCCAGGCTGACGCGAGCGAGGAAGACGACAGCGAGGTGCTGGACAATGCAGGGCCGCTGACGCTGGCCATCGATGTGGCCGATGCCGATGCCCCCGAAGCACCGGCCGCTGGCGCCTGAGCCAGGCCACCGCCGCCAGCCACTGCCCGCCGTCCCCCGCCGTCATCTTGCGAAGCACCTGCCGATGCCCCCTCGCCTGATCGCCCTGTGGAAGTCCCTCAGCCTGCTGCAGGTCTGCCTGGGGGTGTCGGCGCTGCTGCACATCGGCCTGTTCAGCTTCCGCCTGGTGGACCCGGAGGGCTTCCAGCGCACCTTCGAGAACACGCCGCTGGAAGTGATTTTGGTGAACGCCGGCAGCGAGGCCAAGCCCGACCAGGCCCAAGCCCTGGCGCAGCAAAACCTGGCCGGTGGCGGTGAGGCCAGCACCAACGTGCGCGCCACCTCGCCCCTGCCGCCGTCACCCGACAACGAAGTCGGCGATGCACTGGCGCAAACCGCCCGCATGATCGAGCAGATGCAGGCCGAGCAGCAGCAGTTGCTCACCCAGGTGCGCCAGGAACTGGCCGCCCTGCCTCCGCCGCAGCCCCGCGCGCCCACCGACGCCCAGCAGGCCCAGGCCGAAGAGGAGCGCCGCCGCCAGCTCACCAAGCTGCTGGCCGAGCTGGAAAAGCGCATCTTTGAGGAGAACGCCCGGCCCAAGAAGCGCTACCTCAGCCCGGCCACGCTGAAATCGGCCGATGCCCTCTACTACAGCGCCTTCCGCACCCGCGTCGAGCGCGCCGGCACCGAGCACTTCCCCAGCGCCAACGGCCAGAAGCTGTACGGCGAGCTGGTGATGGAGGTGTGGGTCAACCGCCAGGGCAAGATCGTCGAGGCCATCGTCACGCGCAGCTCGGGCAACAAGGCGCTGGACAAGCGCGCCCGCGGCATCGTCATGGCCATGGGCCAGTTCGACCCGGTGCCCCCCGAGGTCAGCGCCGGCCACGACCTGCTGCTGATTTCCTCGCGCTTCCGCTTCACCCGCGACGCCGGCCTGGAAGCCACCACGGTGCAGTCCGCCACCCCGGCCACGCCCGCCCCCCAGACACCCGAGCCCCCGCCCGCACCATGAGCACCGCAGACAGCACCCTCGACCGCGCGGTCGATCACCGCGTTGACCGCTACGCCGTGGCCGGCAACCCGGTGGCCCACAGCCGCTCGCCGCACATCCACAGCCTGTTCGCCCAGCAAACCGGCCAGGCGGTGGATTACGGCCGCCTGCTCTGCCCGCTCGATGCCTTTGCTGCGACGGTGCAGGCCTTCGCCGCCGATGGCGCACGCGGCTGCAACGTCACCGTGCCGTTCAAGTTCGAGGCTTTCGCGCTGGCCGCACGCCGCACAGCCCGCGCCGAACTGGCCCAGGCCGCCAACGTGTTGCGTTTCGATGCGGATGCCCATGGCGGCTGGCTGGCCGACAACACCGATGGCATCGGCCTGGTGCGTGACATCACCGTCAACGCCGGTGTGCCCCTGGCGGGCCAGCGCGTGCTGCTGATCGGCGCGGGTGGCGCCAGCGCGGGCGTGATGGGGCCCTTCATCGAAACGGGTTGCGCCGAGCTGGTGGTGGCCAACCGCACCGTGGCCAAGGCCGAAGAACTGGTGGCGCGGCACGCTGACGTCGCCCGGCAACACGGCGTGCGCCTGAGCGCGCGGTCGCTGCAGGATGCCGGTGAGGCGTTCGATGTCGTCGTCAACGGCACGGCCACCAGCCTCTCGGGCGAAGGCGTGCCCGTGGGCCCGCAGGTGCTGCGCACAGGCAGCCTGGCGCTGGACATGATGTACGGTCCGGCCGCCCAAGGCTTCCTGGATTGGGCCCGCTCGCACGGCGCCACCGGCCGCGACGGCCTGGGCATGCTGGTCGAGCAAGCGGCCGAGAGCTTCCTGCTGTGGCGCGGCGTGCGCCCCGACACCGCCCCGGTGCTGCGCGAGCTGCGCGCCCTGGTGGACGCCCCCGGAGCCTGACACCGATGCGCGCTGTCTGGCGGATCTCCGTGTTGCTCGTGCTCAGCGTCCTGAGCCTGCAGTTGTTCTTCCTCGGTCGCATCGCGCTGATGCGCGTGGTGGACCCGCCATCCACCACCTTCCAGCGCAGCGAAGCGGCCCGCCTGCTGCGCACGCAAGGCCGCATCGCCTGGCGCCAGGAGTGGGTGGACGGCAGTCGCATCTCCGACCACCTGCGCCGCGCCGTGATCGCCTCGGAAGACGCCAACTTTGTCGATCACCACGGCGTGGAGTGGGACGCGCTGCAGAACGCCTGGAAGAAGAACAACCAGGCCCAGGCCCGCGCAGAGAAAGTCCGCGCCGACGCGCAAGCGCGTTACCAGCGTGCGGCCGAGCGCGCCGCCAAGCGCGGCCGCGCGGCACCGCCGCCCCCCACGGCGCTGAACGCCACGCCCAAGGTCATCGGCGGTTCGACCATCACCCAGCAGCTGGCCAAGAACCTCTTCCTGAGCAGCGAGCGCAATTTCCTGCGCAAGGGCCAGGAGTTCGCCATCACCTTCATGCTCGAAGGCCTGTTGGGCAAGGACCGCATCCTCGACATCTACCTCAACAATGTGGAATGGGGCGAAGGCGTGTTCGGCGCACAAGCGGCATCACGCCATTACTTCCAGGTCGATGCCAGCCAGCTGGGCGCCGCACAGGCTGCGCGCCTGGCGGTGATGCTGCCCGCGCCCAAGCGCTTCGAGCTGCAGCCGCGCTCGGCCTATGTGATGGGCCGCTCAGGCACCATCGTCGCGCGCATGGGGGGCGTCGAGATCCCCTGAGCGCTCGGCAAAGCCCGTCATGGCCTGGCGGATGAAGCCCACCTGTGCGCCAAACTGGCGGCAGCCGCTGCACATCCAGGTGTGCATGCGCAACACGGTGCGCTCACCCGCGCCCAGTGGGCGGTCCTGGGCGTCCGACAGCAGCCGGGTGGCCTCGTCGCACTGGATCATCACGCGGTGCTTGCCCATGCTCATGCCTCCTTGGCGAACCAGCGCTGGTCCAGGCACTCGCGCAGGCGCAGCCTGGCACGGTGCATCATCACGAAGAAATTGCTGCTGCTGATGCCCACGGTGGTGCAGATTTCCTCGGTCTCGAAATCCATGAATTCGCGCATCATGAAGACGCGGGCCTGAGCGGCCGGCATGCCGTCCAGGCAGACCTCCAGCACGGCCCAGAACTGCTGCTGCTCCAGGCTGGCCTCGGGGCAGCGCCAGGCGGCGGGCTTGGCGTCTTGCAGCCAGTGGCCCTTGTCGTCGAAGAAGTCATCGAGGGATTGCCCTTCGCCTTCCTTGAGCAAGGAGCTCGCATCGACCATGCGCTGCTTGTGGCGCAGCAAGTCGGCCACCTTGTGCTTGAGGATGGCGAACACCCAGGTCTTGAAGGCCGAACGCCCGGCAAAGCGCTGCCCGCCGGTCCAGGCGCCCACCAGGGCCTCCTGGACGGCGTCCTCGGCCAGGTGGCTGTCGCCCAGGTGCAGGCGCGCGAACTTGACCATCTGCTGGCGCAGGCCGGCCACGAAGCCGGCGTCGGCCAGGCTGTCGGGCGCGGGGCCAGGCTCAGGTTCCAGGGCAGGAGCGTTCGCAGGGACGGACATGGGTGGGCGACACGACGGGGTGCAGGGGCGGCGCGGATCACGCCCCTGCACTGTAGCGCGTCCGCTCCACGGTCGGCCTCTGTCGGAGGCTGTCAGGCCGTGGCCTGCGCCCGCACGCTGGCCGCGTGGTCGGCGTATTGGGCCATCAGGGCCTCGCGCTTGGCCGGGTCGAAGCTGATGCGGTCCAGGTCGCCCTGGTAGTGGCGGATCACGCGCTTGTTCATCACCGCGAACCACAGCGGCGGGATGTAGGCCAGCGTGATCATGCCGGCGTAGCCCGAGGGCAGTTGCGGGCTGTCGTCGAAGTGGCGCAGGGTCTGGTAGCGGCGCGTGGGGTTGGCGTGGTGGTCGCTGTGACGCTGCAGGTGGTACAGGAAGAGGTTGGTGATGGTGTGGTTGCTGTTCCACGAGTGCTCGGGCTCGCAGCGCTGGTAGCGGCCATCGGCGTTCTTGCGGCGCTTCAGGCCGTAGTGCTCCAGGTAGTTCACCACCTCCAGCAGCGAGAAGCCATACACCGCCTGGATCAGCAGGAAGGGCAAGGCTTTCCAGCCCAGCACGGCGAGCAGGCCACCGAACAGCACGAACGACATCGCCCAGGACTGCAGGTTCTCGTTGTCAGGGCTCCACACGCCCTTGTTGAAACGCTGCAGGCGCTCGGCCTCGAGGTGCCAGGCCGAACGCAGGCTGCCCGCCACGGTGCGCGGCCAGAAGGCCCAGAAGGTTTCGCCAAAGCGCGAGCTGGCCGGATCTTCCGGCGTGGCCACGTTCTTGTGGTGGCCGCGGTTGTGCTCGACGTAGAAGTGGCCGTAGAAGGTCGGTGCCAGCGAGATGCGGGCCAGCCAGCGGTCGAGCTTGTCTTTCTTGTGGCCAAGTTCGTGCGCGGTGTTGATGGCCACGCCATTGACGATGCCCACGCTGATGGCCAGGCCCAGCAGGTGGTGCCAGGGCATGTCCAGGGTGGCGGCCATCCAGGCGCCCAGGATGGTCACGGCGATCTGCAAAGGCACGAAGGCGTAGAGCACCCAGCTGTAGTAGCGGTCGGCATCGAGCGCCTTGAGGGCCGCGTCGGGCGGGTTGGCGGCGTCTTCGCCGAAGATGAAATCCAGCACGGGCAGGATGAGGTGCACCAAAGCGACGGCGAACCACAGGCTCCAGGTGGCCTGGGTTTGCCAATAGACGGCCAGCATGGCAGCGCCAATGACGGGGATGGCCGGGCCCAGCAGCCACAGGTAGCGCTTGGGGTCGGCCCAATGCGCAGAAGGCGTCGGGTGGAGGGTGGCTTGGGACATGGGACAACTCCTTGTTCGATGGCCACAGTGTCGGCAAACAGCGCCCGCAGCGGAAGCCGCCAGCGGCCGCAGGACTTGTGCGATGCGCCGACCGCAGGGGCGGACAAACCCTGCACAGCGCAAGCCACAGCGCATGACGGCGGATCGCGCTGGCGATGCGGACTTTTGCCCGGTGCGCGGCGCTTGCATCCGTGGCAAGCTGCGTCAGCATGGACACCCTCAGCCTGATTCTGGACGACATGCACTTCGACGGCGTGGTCTTCGTCTCGTCGGTCAATGCCCCGCCCTGGTCCTGGCGCCTGGCCACACCTGGCCTGGCCTGTGCCCACGTCATCACCCAGGGTCAAGCCTGGCTGATGCGCGACGACGCCGAGCCGCTGCTGCTGGAAACAGGCGACCTGGTCGTGCTGCCCAACGGCACCCCGCACCACATCCAGGACCGCCCCCAAAGCGCGGCCATCGCCCAGGAATTGCTGCCCCACATGGCGCAAGACGTGGTCGGTGCCCGCGTGAGCAGCAGCCCCACCGACGGCGACAGCCCGCAGGCCTGCCACCTCATCAGCACCCACGCCCGTTTCGATGTGCACATGGCCGCGCCACTGGTGCGCGCCCTGCCCCCGGTGCTGCACGTGCGCGGCCTGGGCGAGGCCCCGCCGCCCTGGCTGGCGGTCGGTTTGCAGTTCCTGGCCCTGGAGGTGATGCAGCGTCGCCCGGCCCAGCAGGCCATCCTCAACCGCATTGGCGACATCCTCTTCATGGAGTGCATCCGCGACCACGTCGAGACGGTGGCCGAGGGCTCGGGCAACTGGCTGGCCGCGCTGAAAGACCGCGCGCTGTCCACGGCGCTGGCGCTGATCCACCGCGACCCGCAGCACAACTGGACGGTGCCCGACCTGGCCCGCGAGGCCTGCCTGTCGCGCTCGGCCTTCGCCGACCGCTTCACGCAAACACTGGGCGAGCCGCCCCTGACCTACCTGACGCGCCACCGCATGCGGCTGGCCGCGCGGCAGCTGGCGCACTCGGCGCTGTCGGTCGGCAAGGTGGCCGACCAGGTCGGTTATGCCTCGGAGGCGGCGTTCAGCCAGGCCTTCAAGCGGGAGTACGGCGTGTCGCCCTCGGTGTGGCGACTGCGCCAGACAGACGCGGCCGTGGCGGCCAGGGCCCAGCAGCATCTGGTGCCGCACACCGGCCCACACCTCGGCCCAGGCCCACTGTCTGCGGCGGCCTGAGCGGCCTCCGGCGCAGCTTCAGCGGCTCAGCGGCGCGTGGTGCCCGAGCCGCCCAGCAAGGCCGCGACCTTGCGCTTGGGCTTGATGAAGCGCGACAGGCCGTTGCCGGCAGCGGCCGTGGAGACCGAATCCTTGGTTTCCCAGGATGCTGGCTCGGCGGCGGCCGAAGGCTCGTAGGGCTTGTCGAAGAAGGGGTCGGCCGGGGCGCGGCGCGGGGTCGCACGGCTGGGGCGGCTGTCGCGGTCGCGCGGGGCGTAGGCTTCGCGGGCTTCACGCGGGGCACCGAAGGCAGCGCCTGCCGAGGGCAGGTCGGGCCGGTCGTCGAAGGACTCGTCGCGACGGCGGTAGGTCGGGCGCTCGCTGCGCTCACCCCGATCGCCGCGGTCACTGCGATCGCCACCCCGGCTGCCCTGCAGCTCGAAGGCCTCGACGTCGATCTTCTTCTTGATCAGCTTTTCGATGTCACCCATCAGGCGGGCGTCGCTGCTCGTGACCAGCGAGACGGCCAGACCCGACGCCCCCGCGCGGCCCGTGCGGCCGATGCGGTGCACGTAGTCTTCGGCGTTGAAGGGGATGTCGAAGTTGAACACCGCCGGCAGGGCCGCGATGTCGATGCCGCGTGCGGCCACGTCGGTGGCCACCAGCAGGTCCACCTCGCCGCGCTTGAAGGCGTCCAGCGACTTGATGCGCTCGTCTTGCGACTTGTCGCCGTGCAGGGCCGAGGTGCGCAGGCCGTCGCGCTCGAAGGTGCGCGCCAGGCGGGCGCAACCCAGCTTGGAGTTGACGAAAACGATGGACTGCTTGATGTCGCGGTCGCGCAGGATCTGGCGGATCACGTGGCGCTTGTTATCGTCATCGACCTTGTAGAAGCGCTGCTCCACATTCGTGGCCGTCTGGTTCGGGCGGGCCACTTCGACCAGCACCGGGTCCTGGAGGTAGCTTTGCGCCAGCTTTTTGATCTCGGTCGAGAAGGTGGCCGAAAACAGCAGGGTCTGGCGGGTCTTGGGCAGGTAGCTCAGGATGCGCTGCAGGTCCGGCAGGAAGCCGATGTCGAGCATGCGGTCGGCCTCGTCGAGCACCACGTACTCGACCTGCGACAGGTTGCAGTTCTTGGCCTCGATGTGGTCGATCAGGCGGCCCGGGGTGGCAATCAGCACCTCAACGCCGGCCTTGAGCTCGACCGTCTGCTCTTTCATGTTCATGCCGCCGAACACCACGGCCGAGCGCAGGTTGCACTTGCTGGCGTAGGTCTTGACGTTGTCGGCGACCTGGATGGCCAACTCGCGCGTGGGGGCCAGCACGATGGCGCGCACCGGGTGGCGAGCGGGCGACATGCTGGCGTTCTCGTGCTTCATCATCTTCTGAAGCAGCGGGATGGAGAACGCGGCGGTCTTGCCGGTGCCGGTTTGCGCGGCGCCCATGACGTCGCGGCCCGCGAGCACCAGGGGAATGGCCTTGGCCTGGATCGGCGTCATCGTCGGGTAGGCGATGGCGGCGAGGATCTTCGGGTCCAGGGGCAGGGTGTCGAAGCGGGCCGGCGCGGGGGGCGCGGCCTCCGCGGCATCGGTGGCGGCGGGGACGGCTGCATCGACAGGGGCTGCGGGCACAGCGTCCGCTGCGGCGTTCATCTCGGGGGTGTGGTCGGTCATCAAGGCGGGATTATCCCTGGATTGCCGTTTTTTTGCGCACTTTTCGCACGCATCCCCTCAGATGACACCCCACGATCGGCTCAAACGGAGGCTCAAAACGTGTAACCCACCTGGGTCTGGGTGCCGCCATGGGCCGCTTCGGCCTGTTCCAGCAGGCGCGCCAGCGGCCCCAGGCCCTGGTAGCGCGAGGCCACGCGGTGGGCGAAGGTCCAGACGCGGGGGATGTCGCCCAGGTACTGCCGCTTGCCGTCGCGGATGGCCAGTCGCGCGAAGATGCCCAGCACCTTGAGGTGGCGCTGCAGGCCCATCCACTCGAACTGGCGCCAGAACTCGCCAAAGTCGTCGGACAGGGGCAGGCCGGCCTTGCGCGCGGCTTCCCAGTGGCGCACGGCGTGGTCCAGCTGGATGTCTTCGTCCCAGATCACGTAGGCGTCGCGCAGCAGGCTGACCAGGTCGTAGGTCAGCGGGCCGCGCACGGCGTCCTGGAAGTCGATCACGCCGGGGCGGGCGGTGGGGTCGGTCGGGTCAACCATCAGGTTGCGGCTGTGGAAGTCGCGGTGCACGAAGCCGACGGGCTGGGCCAGGCATTCGGCCTTGATCAGGGCGAAGGTGTGGTCCAGCATCGTGCGGTCGGCGTCGGACAACACCTGGCCGCGCAGCTGGGTGAAGTACCACTGGGGCAGCAGGTCGAGCTCGCGCTGCAGCAGGGCGTCGTCATAAGGCGGCAGGCTGTCGGCCGGCACGGCCTGGATGCGCAGCAGCTCGGCCAGGGCGGCGGTGTAGCGCTGGCGGTTGGGGCGGCCGGGGTGGTGGTCCAGCTCGGTCATGTCGAGGGTGGACAAGAAGGTGTGGGCGCCGAGGTCGCTCAGCAGCATGAAGCCTTGTGCCTCGTCCCAGGCATGGATGGTGGGCACGTTCACGCCACCGGCGGCCAGCAGGCGGTCCACGGCCACGAAGGGGCGGCAGTCTTCCTTGTCTGGCGGGGCGTCCATGGCGATCAAGGAGGCGCCTGCGGCCGTGTCGATGCGGAAATAGCGCCGGAAGCTGGCGTCGGCGCTGGCGGCGCGCACCGTCTCGGGCAGCAGGCCGTGTTCGGCGCGCAGGCCGTCCAGCCAGGCGTCGAAGGCCTGGGCACGGGCGGGGTCGGCCCAGGCGATGGGGGAAGCGGTGGAGGAGGTGTCGGCGGTGGTCATGTGTGCGCGAGGCGGCGGCAAGGCCGGCTCATGAAATAATGCGGCGATTCTAGGCAAGGCCGGCTCACCTGACGGGAAGCCCCTGCTGCAGCCCCCTGCGACGCGCCACCCGTGACCCCACCCTTGAACCGACCTCGCCAGACCTCGCCCGCCCGGGTGCAGCCCTCCGCCCACCTTGCCCGCGCCCGCCAGGCAGGTGCCAGGGTGCGCTCGCGCCTGTCGGCCCCGCTGGCATCTGGGTGGACACCGGTCGCCCTGGCCTGCGCCTGGGCTGTGGCCCAAGCCGGTTGGCACCACGCCGATGCGCAGGCACTGGCCGAAGCAGGCACGCCCCCCACAGCAGCCAGCGCCGCCGCTGCGGCCAGCGCGCCTTCTACACCCGCCTCGCGCATGAGCTTTTCGCTGCCCGCGCCGCGCATGAACCGGCGCGACGGCAAGCTGCCCTTGTTCTTCGAGGCCGACTCGATGGACGGCACCTCCGGCGAGCGCACCCACGCCAGCGGCTCGGTGCGCCTGCGCCAGGGCGAGATGCGCGTGCGCGCCGACGACCTCGTCCACACCCAGGCCGACAACACGGCGCGGGCGCGCGGCAACGTGCGCATCTCCAGCAACGGCAACCTGTTCACCGGCCCGGAGCTGACGCTCAGGCTGGACACACTGGAAGGCAACTTCATCCGCCCGCACTTCTGGTTCGCCCGCACGCAAGCCGGCGGCCAGGCCGAGCTGGTGGAATTCCTGGGCGAAAACCGCCTGCGCGCCCACAGCACGCGCTACTCCAGTTGCACACCGGACGACGAACCCGATGGCACACCCGGCCGCCCCGACTGGGAGCTGCAGACCAGCCAGGTGGACCTGGACTTCGACAAGAGCGAAGGCGAGGCCAAGAACGCGGTGATCCGCTTCATGGGCGTGCCCCTGCTGGCCGCGCCGTCGCTGACCTTCCCGCTGGACAACCAGCGCAAATCGGGCTTCCTGCCACCCAGCTTCTATTTCGACAGCGCCAGCGGCTTCGAGTTGTCCGCGCCGTACTACTGGAACATCGCGCCGAACCGCGACGCCACCATCGCGCCCACCGTGTCGGCCCGCCGTGGCGCTGGCGCCGACATCGAGTTCCGCTACATGGAGGCGCAGGACACCGGCAAGCTGCGCGTGTTCGGCCTGCCGGACGACAAGCTGCGCGGCAGCACGCGCGGCCTGATCGACTTCGTCCACAAGGGCAGCCTGGGCAAGACGGACGCCCTCGCCCAGACCACCTACGACATCAAGCTGCTGCGCGCCTCGGACGACAATTTCTGGAAGGACTTCTCCCACATCCAGTTCTCGACCACGCCGCGCCTGTACGACAGCCACGCCAACGTCGAGACCACCCTCAACCAGCGCTACTGGGGCCTGGGCAACAGCCAGACCACCTTCTACGGCAGCGTGCAGTCCTGGCAGACGCTGCGCGACCTCGCGCCGCCCTCCGACCCGACACAAAGCAACATCAGCACGCCCTACCGCCGCGAGCCGCAGATGGGCTTTCGCAGCCGCAGTGTGAGCGACAGCGGTGTCGTCTTCGGCCTGCAAGGCGAGTTCAACCGCTTCGGCAACGCGGACCCGACCCAGGTCGTGGGCAACCGCGTCAACGCCAACGCCATCGTCGAGCGGCCCTTCACGCTGGGCGGCATCAACGTGCTGCCGCGGGCCACGCTGCGCGGCGTCAGCTACGACCTCGACAAAGTCGCCGATGGCAACCGCCGCAGCGCCACGATCGTCACGCCGACCTTCAGCCTGGACAGCGGTTTCTCCATGGAGCGCGCCACCAGCTTGTTCGGCCGCGACCTGATCCAGACGCTGGAGCCGCGCGTGCTCTACGTCTATACGCCCTACCACCGCCAGAACGACCTGCCGCTGTTCGACAGCGCACCGCGCGACTTCAACCAGTACGCCATCTACACCGACAACGCCTACACCGGCGGCGACCGCATCTCGGACGCCAACCAGGTGACGGTGGGCGTGCAGTCCCGCCTGCTGGACAGCAAGACGGGTGCGGAGGCCCTGCGCCTGGGCATCGCGCAGAAGGTGCTGCTGGCCGACCAGCGCATCAACCCGCTGGACAGCAAACCCGTGACGCAGCGCCTGTCCGACCTGCTGCTGCAGGCCTCGACCTCGGTGATCCCGAACTGGTCGGTGGACAGCACCGTGCAGTACAGCGCTCAGAACCGCCAGACCGAGCAAGGCGCCATGACGGTGCGCTACTACCCGGGCAACTGGCGCACCGTCAGCGCCACCTACCGCTACCGGCGCACCGCGTCGGAGCAGGTCGAAATTGGCTGGCAATGGCCTTTTGCCGGGCACACACCGCCGCTGCAGCAGGTGATGACCCAGGCCACTTCCCCTGACCTGCTCGACCTCAACCCGCGCCGCCCCTCGGCCGGAGGCGCTTGTGGCGGCACTTGGTACACCGTGGGCCGCATCACGCACAGCATGCGCGACCAGCGCATCATCAACTCCCTGGTGGGCGTGGAATACGACGCCGGTTGCTGGATCGGCCGCGTCGTCACCGAACGCGTCGCACTCGGCACCAGCAAGGCCAACACCCGCGTGATGTTCCAGCTGGAGCTGCTGGGCCTGTCCCAGCTCGCCCTGGGCGCCAACCCGCTGCGCGTCCTCAAGCAGAATGTGCCTGGCTACCGCCTGCTGCGCGACGAGGGCAAGCCCCTGGCCCAGCCCGGCAACACCACCCCCTACAGCGATGAATGAGCGAGCACCCCTGATGTCCAGCGCCCCCTTTGCAGATGTTCGTGCCTTCAGGACCTTGTCGCGCGCCGTGGCTTTGTGCCTGGCCGCGGCCGCGGTGGTCGTGGTGGCCACGCCGGCATCGGCCCAGCTGCGCCGCAACGACGGCCCCTCGCTGACGCCACGCATCCCCGGTGACCGCGCCCTGAGCAAGGAACTCAAGATCGCCGGCGTCCAGACCACGTCCGACTACATCGTCGCGGTGGTCAACCAGGAGCTGATCACGCACACGGAGGTGGACAAGCGTGTCAGCCGCATCCAGGACGCCAGCGCGCCAGGCACCCGCCTGCCCCCCTTTGAGGAACTGCGCCGCCAGGTGCTGGACGCCCTCATCGACGAGAAGGTGCAGATTTCCCACGCCCGCGTCATTGGCTTGAATGTGGGTGATTCGGAGCTGGACCAGGCCATCGAGAACGTCGCTGCACAGAACCAGCTCACCCTCAGCGAGCTGCGCCAGCGCATGGCCGTGGACGGTCTGGACTACGACCGCTACCGCAGCAGCCTGCGCGAGCAGCTCCTGCTGCAGCGGCTGCGCGAACGCGAGGTGACGGCGCGCATCGCGCTCAGCGAAGAAGAGGTCACGAACTTCCTGGCCACCGACCCGGCCGCCCAGACCGAAACGGCCCTGAACCTGGCGCACATCCTGATCGGTGTGCCCGAGCGCGCCACGCCCGCGCAAGTGGCTCAGCTGCAGGCCAAGGCCGAAGACCTGCAACGCCGCGTGGCTGCTGGCGAGAATTTCGCGCAGCTGGTCAAGCAACACTCCGACGACAGCAACACCCGCAACGACGGTGGCGCCTTCGGCATGCGCGAGCTCAGCCGGCTGCCGGAGCTCTTCGTCAACGCCGCCCAGGGCCTGAAGGTCGGGCAGGTGGCGCCGGTGGTGCGCTCCAACGCGGGCTTCCACATCGTCAAGCTGCTGGAGCGCGAAAGCAGCGCACAGGCCACCTACACGCAGCAACGCGCCCGGCACATCCTGCTGCGCAGCACGCCCCAGGGGGACACCGCCACCCTGGTCAACCGCCTGAACGAGATCCGCAAACAGATCGTGGACGGCCAGACCAGCTTCGCACAGATGGCGCGCCAGCACTCGGAAGACGGCAGCGGCGCCAAGGGCGGCGAGCTGGGTTGGGCCTCGCCCGGCCAGTTCGTGCCCGAGTTCGAAAAGGCGCTGCTGTCCTTGCAGCCGGGCCAGATCTCCGAGCCCGTGGTCAGCCGGTTTGGCGTGCACCTCATCCAGCTCATCGAGCGCCGCGAAGCCCAGTTGAGTGATGCCCAGCGTCGCGAAGCCGCCCGCAGCGTGCTGCGTGAGCGCAAGTTCGAAGCCACGTACGAAGAGTGGGCCCGCGAGCTGCGCGCCGCGGCCTACGTGGAAATGCGCGATGCGCCCTGAGCGCGGCGGCAAGCGCCCCGGCCACGGCGGCCACACCAGCAGCCACAGCGGCCAGGGTCGCCCGCGCGCGGTCGCTGGCGGCGGCGGTCACATCGCGCGCAAGCGTTTCGGCCAGAACTTCCTGGTGGACCAGGGCGTGATCGCCGAGATCGTCCGCGCCATCGCGCCCAAGCCGGGCGAAGCACTGGTGGAGATCGGCCCCGGCCTGGGTGCACTGACCGACCCGGTGGTCGAGCGCTGCGAGAAGCTGACCGTGGTCGAACTGGACCGCGACCTCGCCGCGCGCCTGCGCCTGCGCCCGGAGCTCGACGTGATCGAGTCCGACGTGCTGAAGGTGGACTTCGCCCAGCTCGCGCGCGAGCGCGGCGTCAAGCTGCGCATGATCGGCAACCTGCCCTACAACATCTCCAGCCCCATCCTCTTCCACCTGCTGCCCTGCGCCGACGTGGTCGTGGACCAGCACTTCATGCTGCAAAAAGAGGTGGTGGACCGCATGGTGGCCACGCCCGGCCACAAGGACTACAGCCGCCTGAGCGTGATGCTGCAGTGGCGCTACGACATGGAATGCGTGGTCGATGTGCCACCGGGCTCCTTCGACCCGCCGCCCAAGGTGAACTCCGCCGTGGTGCGCATGACGCCGCTGGCCGAGGTGCCCGACGTGGACCCCAAGGTGCTGGAAGCGATGGTGGCCGTGGCCTTCTCGCAGCGCCGCAAAATCCTGCGCCACACCCTGGGCGCCTGGATCACCCAACAAGGCATCACCACCGACTTCGACCTGCAGCGCCGCGCCGAAGAAGTGCCCGTGGCGGAGTACCTGGCCCTGGCCGCACAGGTCAGAAAACCGGCATGAAAACCTACCTGGTGGGCGGTGCCGTGCGGGACCGCCTGCTCGGCCGCAGCGTGGGTGACCGAGACTGGGTCGTCGTGGGCGCCACGCCGCAAGCCATGCTGGACGCGGGCTTTCGCCCCGTCGGCAAAGACTTCCCCGTGTTCCTGCACCCCGACACCGGCGAAGAACACGCCCTGGCCCGCACCGAACGCAAAAGCGGCCACGGCTACCACGGCTTCACCGTCCACGCGGCGCCAGACGTCACCCTGGAAGACGACCTCGCGCGCCGCGACCTCACCGTCAACGCCATGGCCGAGGATGCCGATGGCACCGTCATCGACCCCTGGGGCGGCCAGCGCGACCTGGCCGCGCGGGTGCTGCGCCATGTTTCGCCCGCCTTCGCCGAGGACCCGGTGCGCATCCTGCGCCTGGCGCGCTTCGCCGCCCGCTTCCACGATTTCAGCGTGGCGCCCGAAACGGCACGGCTCATGCGCGAGATGGTGACTGCCGGCGAGGTGGACCACCTCGTGGCCGAGCGCGTCTGGCAGGAGCTGGCCCGCGGCCTGATGGAAGACCGCCCCTCGCGCATGTTCGAGGTGCTGCGCGACTGCGGCGCCCTGGCCCGCCTGCTGCCCGAGGTCGATCGCCTGTGGGGCGTGCCGCAGCGCGCCGACTACCACCCGGAGGTGGACACCGGCGTGCACCTGATGATGGTGCTCGACATGAGCGCCCGCCTGCAAGGCTCCCTGGCCGTGCGTTACGCCTGCCTGGGCCACGACCTCGGCAAAGGCACGACCCCGCCCGACGTGCTGCCCCGCCACATCGGCCACGAAGGTCGCAGCGCCCAGCTGCTCAAGGCCGTGGGCCAGCGCCTGCGCGTGCCCACCGACTGCCGCGAGCTGGCCGATGTGGTCGCGCGCGAGCACGGCAACCTCCACCGCAGCAGCGAATTCGGCGCCGAGGCAGTTTTCCGCCTCCTGGAACGCTGTGACGCCATCCGCAAACCCCAGCGCTTCCACGAGGTGCTGCTGGCCTGCGAGTGCGACGCCCGCGGTCGCCTGGGTTTGGAGGACACGCCCTACGCCCCGGGCCCGCGCCTGCGGCAGGCCCTGGACTGCGTGCTGGCCGTGGACACCGCCGCCGTGTCTGCGCAAGCCCTCGCACTTGGATTGACAGGTCCCGCCATCGGCCAGCGCATCGCGCAAGCCCGGCTGCACGCCCTGACGCAGCATCTCAGCACGCGCTGAAGTGGGCAGGGTGCACGCCCAGGCGCCCAAATTCTGCAAAATCTGCAACAAAGCCGAGTCAAGGTGCCGCCTCGGCCTCATGCCTTTGCCCGACGTGCCGATAGGCCAACGTGAATGGACCAAAGATTCCCGGGGCACTGACATGAACGCATTGAGACAACTGAGCATCGGCGGCCGCCTGGCGGCTGCTTTCCTGATGGCCTGCCTGTTGGTGCTGCTGACCGGCGGCGCCGGCTTGCTGAGCATGTCCCGCATGGGTGACAGCGCCGACGACGTCAGCGGCAACTGGCTGCCCAGCGTGCAAGTGCTGTCGCGCATCGACGCCACGGTCAACACCGAGCGCCGCGCGCTGATGCGCCACATCCTGGAAACCGATGCAGCGGCCAAGGCCACGCAGCTCAAGCGGATCGATGACATCCGCACCCAAACGCTGCCCACCCTGCTCAGCGAGTACGAGCCCATGATCAGTTCGCCCGAAGAGCGCGCCCTGTTCCAGGACATCCGCACCCAGCTGGACGCTTACCACGCCACCGTGGACCCGGTGCTGGTCCAGTCCAACCGAGGTGACGAGGGCTTGGCAGAAGCCCGCCAGTTGCTCAACGGTGCGTCCAGCAAAACCTACCTGGCGCTGGCCGCCACCCTGGAGAAGGACACCAAGCTGAACGCCGAAGGCGCTCGCCAAGCGGTGAACTCGGCCCATGCCGCTTACCGCCAGGCCCAGTGGACGACCGCGGGCGTGCTGATCGCAGGCATGCTGGTTTGCGCCACCATGGCGCTGCTGATCACCCGCTCCATCACCCAGCCGCTGAACGACGCCGTGCGCCTGAGCCAGGCCGTGGCCGAAGGCGACCTCAGCCGGCAGCTGCAGGTGTCTGGCAAGGACGAACTCAGCGCCTTGGGCGAAACGCTCAACACCATGAGCCGCAACCTGTCGTCCCTGATCGGGCGCATCCGCAGTGGCACCGAATCCATCGCCACCGCCTCGGCGCAGATCGCCCAGGGCAACGCCGACCTGTCGGCCCGCACCGAACACCAGGCCGCCAGCCTGCAAGAGACGGCCGCCTCCATGCAACAAATGGACGACACCGTGCGCGGCAACTCCGACAACGCCCGCCAGGCCAACCAGCTGGCGTTGCAAGCCACCCAGGTGGCCACGCAAGGCGGCCAGGACGTGGGCCATGTCGTGGCCACCATGTCGGCCATCCAGGACTCCAGCCGCCGCATCGCCGACATCATCGGCGTGATCGATGGCATCGCCTTCCAGACCAACATCCTGGCGCTGAATGCCGCCGTGGAAGCCGCCCGTGCTGGCGAGCAAGGCCGCGGCTTCGCCGTGGTGGCCAGCGAGGTGCGTTCGCTCGCACAGCGCAGCGCCAATGCCGCCCGCGAGATCAAGGGCCTGATCACCGACAGCGTGGAGAAGGTGGAGATGGGCACCAACCAGGTCAACCAGGCCGGTCAGACCATCGACGATGTGGTGCTGCAGGTGCGCAAGGTCAACGACCTGATCGCCGAGATCAGCTCATCGAGCACCGAGCAAAGCCAGGGCGTGGGCCAGATCAACTCGGCCGTGAACAACCTGGATCAAACCACGCAGCAGAACGCCGCACTGGTGGAAGAAACTTCGGCCGCCGCAGAGAGCTTGAGGCAGCAGGCACAACAACTGGCGCAGGCGGTGTCGGCCTTCAAGACCATGGCCTGAGCGTCGGCATGCAAAAAACCCTCTGCCCCGGGCGGGACAGAGGGAAATCAGACAGAGAGATCGAAAGAGAGAACGGGAACGAGCCTCAGTCGGCTTGCTTGCGCAGGAAGGCCGGGATCTCGATTTCGTCCATGCCATTGCTGGCCAGGGCATCGACCTTGGCAGCGGCCTGGGTGCGGCCCGAACGCCACACGCTGGGCGTGTTCATGCCGCTGAAATCGCTGGCGTGGCCCATGCCGATCGACGAACCGCCGGCAGCACCGCCATGTGCGGCCATGTGGCCCACAGGCTGGGTCAGCACGGGGATGTTGTCGGTGCCGGTGCGGGCAAACACCTGCGTGGCCGGGGCGCTGTGCACCACGGTCATCGGGGTTTGCGCGCGGCGGGTGCCGCTCAGGCCGGTGGCGATGACGGTGACGCGCAGCTGGTCGCCCAGGCTCTCGTCGTAGGCCGTGCCGTAGATGACGTGGGCGTCTTCGGCGGCGTAACGGCGGATGGTGTTCATCGCGTTGCGCGACTCGCTCAGCTTGAAGTTGGACTTGCCAGCCGCGATCAGCACCAGCACGCCGCGCGCGCCAGACAGGTCGATGCCTTCCAGCAGCGGGCAGGCCACGGCGGCTTCGGCGGCCTTGGTGGCGCGGTCCGGGCCGCCGGCGGTGGCCGTGCCCATCATGGCCTTGCCCGGCTCGCTCATCACGGTCTTGACGTCTTCGAAGTCCACGTTCACCAGACCGGGGATGTGGATGATGTCGGAGATGCCGCCCACGGCGTTCTTCAGCACGTCGTTGGCCTTGCTGAAGGCCTCTTCCTGGGTGATGTCATCGCCCAGCACTTCCAGCAGCTTCTCGTTGAGCACGACGATCAGCGAATCGACGTTGGCTTCCAGCTCGTTGAGGCCGGTGTCGGCCTGCTTCATGCGGCGGTTGCCTTCGAACTCGAAAGGCTTGGTCACCACGCCGACGGTCAGGATGCCCATTTCCTTGGCCACGCGGGCGATCACGGGCGCTGCGCCCGTGCCCGTGCCTCCGCCCATGCCGGCGGTGATGAAGACCATGTGGGCGCCGTCCAGCGCGGTGCGGATCTGGTCCACGGCTTCTTCGGCGGCCGCACGGCCGGCTTCGGGCTTGGCACCTGCGCCCAGGCCCGAGTTGCCCAGCTGCAGCTGGAACTCGGCGCTGGAGCGGTTGAGCGCTTGCGAGTCGGTGTTGGCGCAGATGAACTGCACGCCTTGCACGCCCTGCGCGATCATGTGCTCGACGGCATTGCCGCCGCCGCCACCCACCCCGATCACCTTGATCTGGGTGCCCATGTCGAAGTTTTCGATCATCTCGATTGCCATGTCAGACCTCTCTTTGTCTCAAGCAGTTGCCAATTGAATTTCCAATGCGGGTGCTTCTGTTTCGATGTCAGAAGTTGCCCACGAACCAATCGCGCACGCGACCGAACAGGGACTGGACCGACCCTGCCTGTTGCGCCGCCTTCATCCCGCGCATGCGCGCGAGTCTTGCCTCTTCGAGCAAGCCCATGACGGTGGCCGAGCGGGGGCTCGCCACCATGTCGTGCAGTGCGCCGGAGTACAAGGGCGTCCCCTTGCGCACCGGCTTCAAGAAAATGTCTTCGGCGAGTTCGACCATGCCCGGCATCACCGCCGAGCCACCGGTCAGCACGATGCCGGACGACAGCAGTTCCTCGTAACCAGACTCGCGGATCACCTGGTGGACCAGCGAGAAAATTTCTTCGACGCGCGGCTCGATCACGCCGGCAAGGGCCTGGCGCGAAAGCATGCGCGGCGCGCGGTCGCCCAGACCGGGCACCTCGACGTGCTCGTTCGGATCGGCCAGCAATTGCTTGGCCACGCCGAAGTCCACCTTGATGTCCTCGGCGTCTTTGGTGGGCGTGCGCAGCGCCATGGCGATGTCGCTGGTGATGAGGTCACCGGCGATGGGGATGACGGCGGTGTGGCGCACCGAGCCATCGGTGAAGATGGACACGTCGGTGGTACCGGCGCCGATGTCCACCATGGCCACGCCGAGCGACTTCTCGTCTTCGGTCAGCACGGCGGCCGACGATGCGCTCGGGTTCAGCACCAGCTGCTCGGCTTCCAGGCCACAGCGGCGCACGCACTTGACGATGTTCTCGGCCGCACTTTGCGCGCCCGTGACGATGTGCACCTTCACTTCGAGGCGGCCACCGCTCATGCCGATGGGCTCTTTGACCTCGTGGCCGTCGATGATGAACTCTTGCGGCTCGACCAGCAGCAGGCGCTGGTCGTTGGGGATGTTGATGGCCTTGGCGGTCTCGACCACGCGCTGTACATCGAGGGGCGCGACTTCCTTGTCCCGCACGATGACCATGCCGGTGGAGTTCTGGCCACGGATGTGGCTGCCGGTGATGCCCGTCCAGACGCGGCTGATCTTGCAATCGGCCATGAGCTCGGCTTCTTTCAAAGCCTGCTGGATGGACTGCACGGTGGCGTCGATGTTGACGACCACACCGCGCTTGAGGCCATGCGAAGGAGCGACACCGAGGCCGGCGAGTCGCAAGTCGCCACCCGGCAGGACCTCGGCCACCACCGCCATCACTTTGGCGGTGCCGATGTCGAGTCCTACTACCAGATCCTTGTATTCCTTGGCCATGGTGTGTGCGTCGATTATCGAGTTGAATTCACGCTTCGCGAAGGGGCCGCGGGCGTTTTGTTGTTGGCAGGAGGCAGTGGTTTGCGCACAGCGCCGGGCTTCGGGACCTCCTGCGAGGTGGTCGTGCCACGGAGCTTGACGGCGTAGCCTTCGGGGTAGCGCAAATCGGCGTAAGACAGCGGCGCTGGGTAGCGTCGCTTGAGCTCGGGCAAGGTGCGCACGAAGCGCTGGGCACGGGCGACGATTTCGTCTTCGCTGCCGCGACCCAACTGGATGTCGGCGTCGTTGTCGAGGTCCACCGACCAGGAGCCGCGTTCGCTCAGGTGCAGGGTGTCGATGTTGCCCAGCGGCGCCAGCACGGGCTGCAAGCGGCGCAGCATGTCGAGCATGGCGCGGGACTCGCCCGGGCCTGCGTTGGCCGGCGCGTCCAGCGTGGGCAGGCGCTCTTCCACATCGCCGATGTTGGCATCGAACACCTCGCCGAAGGTGTTGACGAGTTGGTCGTCGCGGTCTTCGTGCTGCCAGTAGGCGGCGGGGCGGTGCTCCTCCAGCTGCACGCGCAACTCGTTGGGCCACACGCGCCGCACCACGGCGTGGCGCACCCAGGGCACGGCCTCGAAGACCTCGCGGGCGCGCGCCAGGTCGGTCTGGAAGAAGCCACCCGGCAGGCGCGGCACGATGTTGGCGCGCACGGTGGCGATGTTGTTGCGCACCAGGTCGCCTTCGAGCTGCACCTGCTGGAGCGCGAACAAGGGCAAGCGGCTCAGGCGCTGCATGCCGGCCCACAGCAAGCCGCACACGGCCACCCCCAGCAGCAAGGCTGCGGCCGCGTTCATCCAGCGGACGTCCTGAGACGCCTCATCGGCTTCGCGTGGCAGGTGGAGGGCGGCGGCGGCTTGCATGGCGTGCTCGGCTTCCTCAGGCGGGCTGGTCCAGGCTGGCCGAGGCCAGCAGGTGCACACAGAGTTGTTCGTAGCTCAGGCCGGCCGCTTTGGCCGACATGGGCACCAGGGAGTGGCCGGTCATGCCCGGCGAGGTGTTGATCTCCAGCAGGAAGGGCTGGCGGTCGGTCTTGCGGATCATCACGTCGGCACGGGCCCAGCCACGGCAGCCCAGCGTCTTGAAGGCGCGCAGCACCTGGCGCTGGATCTCGGCCTCTTCGTCGGCGTCAAGCTGGCTCGGGCAGAGGTACTTCACCTCGTCGGTGAAGTACTTGTTCTGGTAGTCGTAGTTGCCACCGGGCGCAACGATGCGGATCACCGGCAGGGCCAGGGCCTCGCCTTCGACGGTCAGCACCGGGCAGGTGGTTTCCTCGCCCTCGATGAACTGTTCGCACAGCACCTCGGGGTCGTGCTGGGCGGCGGCGGCATAGGCGGCGGCGCACTGCGACACATCGGTCACCTTGCTCAGGCCGATGGACGAGCCCTCGCGCGCCGGCTTGACGATCATGGGCGCACCCAGCGCCACCAGGGCGTGCTCGCATTCGGCCACGCTGCCCACCATGCGCCAGTCCGGCGTGGGCAGGCCTTCGAAGCGCCAGATGCGCTTGGTCATGACCTTGTCCATGGCGATGCTCGACGCCATCACGCCCGAGCCGGTGTAGGGGATGCCCAGCAACTCCAGCGCGCCTTGCACGGTGCCGTCTTCCCCGCCGCGGCCATGCAGGGCGATGAAGCAGCGGCTCACGCCCTCGGCCTTGAGCTCTTGCAGCGGGCGCTCGGCCGGGTCGAAAGCGAAGGCGTCCACACCTTGCGACTGCAAGGCCTTCAAGACACCGCTGCCCGACATCAGCGAGACCTCGCGTTCCGCCGAGGTGCCACCGAAGAGCACGGCCACGCGGCCCAGCGAGGCCACGTCGATGGGGGAGGCATTCACATGCACGTTGCTCATCTCAGGCGCTCTCTTTCAACATCTCGGCGACCTTGCCGGCCACGCTGCCGATGGTCCCTGCGCCCATGCAGATGACGATGTCGCCGCCACGGGCATTGGCGACGATGGCCTGGGGCAACTCGGCCACGTCGTCAACGAACACCGGCTCGACCTTGCCCGCCACGCGCACGGCGCGGGTCAGCGCACGGCCGTCTGCCGCGACGATGGGCGCTTCGCCAGCGGCATAGACCTCGGTCAGCAGCACGGCGTCGGAGGTGCCGAGCACCTTGACGAAATCCTCGAAACAGTCGCGGGTGCGGGTGTAGCGGTGCGGCTGGAAGGCCAGCACCAGGCGCTGGTCGGGGAAGGCGCCACGCGCGGCGCTGATGACGGCGGCCATCTCCACCGGGTGGTGACCGTAGTCGTCGATCAGGGTGAAGCGGCCACCGTCGGCGGCGGGGAAATCGCCATGGCGCTGGAAGCGGCGGCCCACGCCGGTGAAGGCGGCCAGGGCCTTGGCCATGGGCTCGTCGGGCAACTCGATCTCGGTGGCCACGGCGATGGCGGCCAGCGCGTTGAGCACGTTGTGGCGGCCAGGCAGGTTCAGCGTCACGTGCAGGTCGGGCATGACGGTGCCATTGCGACGCTGCACGGTGAAGCGCATCTGACCGCCGGGCAAGGCCTCGACATCGACCGCGCGCACCTGGGCGTCTTCACCGAAGCCGTAGCTGATGACCGGTCGTGAGATCAACGGGATGATGCTGCGCACGCCTGGGTCGTCCGAGCACAGGATGGCCGCGCCGTAGAAGGGCATGCGGTGCAGGAAGTCCACGAACGCCTGCTTGAGCTTGGCGAAGTCGTGGCCATAGGTGTCCATGTGGTCGGCATCGATGTTGGTGACGACCGACAGCACGGGCATGAGGTTGAGGAAGGAGGCGTCCGACTCGTCGGCCTCGACCACGATGTACTCGCCCTTGCCCAGGGCCGAGTTGGCACCGGCGCTGTGCAGCTTGCCGCCGATCACGAAGGTCGGATCGACACCGGCTTCGGTCAGGATGGCCGTGACCAGCGAAGTGGTGGTGGTCTTGCCATGCGTGCCCGCGATGGCGATGCCGCGGCGCAGGCGCATCAGCTCGGCCAGCATGACGGCGCGCGGCACCACCGGGATGCGCTTGGCGCGTGCGGCGATGACCTCGGGGTTGTCGCCCTTCACGGCGGTGGACGTGACCACGGCTTCGGCACCGGCGATGTGCGCGGCCTCGTGGCCGATGTGCACCGCGATGCCGAGCGAGGCCAGGCGGCGCGAGGTGGCGCTGTCGGACTGGTCCGAGCCCGACACGCGGTAGCCCAGGTTGTGCAGGATCTCGGCGATGCCGCTCATGCCGGCGCCCCCGATGCCCACGAAATGGATGTGCTTGACGGCGTGCTTCATGCCGACGCCTTTACTGAAGTGGGTTTGACAAACTGCTCGATGGCATCGGCCACCGCGGCAGCGGATTGGTGACGCGCCAGGGCCCGTGCGCGGCCGGCCATCTCGGCCAGGCTACTGCGCTGCAGCGACTGCAGTTGAGCGGCCAGGGTCTCGGCGCTCAGCTCGGTTTGCGGCAGGTGGATGGCGGCCTGGTGGGCGGCCATGAACTCGGCGTTGTCACGCTGGTGGGCCGTGGTGGACACCACCAAGGGGATGAGGATGCTGGGCACGCCCGCGGCACAGAGTTCGCTGACGGTGATGGCGCCGGCACGGCAGACGATGAGGTCGCAGTCGGCCAGGCGCTGGGCCATGTTGTTGATGAAGGGCAGCAGCTCCACATCGCTGGCCGGGTCCAGGCCGGCCTTGACGTAGTCGGCCTTCACGTCTGCGAGGTTGGCCATGCCCGTCTGGTGCGTGATGCGGAGGCGGCGGTCGGCGGGCACATCCTTGAACAAGCGGGCCAGCGCCAGCGGCAGCGCCTGGTTGAGCGCGCGCGCGCCCAGGCTGCCCCCGACCACCAGCACCTTCAGCGGCCCGTTGCGGCCGGCGAAGCGCTGAGCCGGTTCGGCGATGGCCTCGATTTCGGCGCGCACCGGGTTGCCCGTCACACGCGACACCTTGTGCCTGGCGGCCGGGCCATCGAAACCGCAGGCCAGCACGTCGGTGATGGGCAGCAGCGCGCGGTTGCTCAGCAGCATGGCCGCATCGGCGTTGACCATCACCAGCGGCAGGCCGCGCGCGGCGCTCATGACGCCACCGGGGAAGCAGACGTAGCCGCCCATGCCCAGCACGGCATTCGCTTTGCGCGCCGACAGGATCTTGAAGCAGTCGGCGAAGGCCTTGAGCAGTCGCACGCCGCCGAACAACGTGTCCTTGACCGACTTGCCGCGCAGGCCGTTGAAGGAGATGGTGTCCAGCGGGATGCCGGTGGGCGGCACCAGGCGGTTTTCCATGCCGCCCTCGGTGCCCAGCCAGCTCACGGTCCAGCCGCGGCGCTTCATCTCATCGGCCACGGCCAGGCCGGGCATGATGTGGCCGCCAGTGCCCGCGGCCATGATGACGAGGTGACGGGGTGCTTGCGTCATGCGCGGCCTCCGCGCATCAACTGCCTGTTTTCCATGTCCACCCGCAGGCAGATGGCCAGGGCGATGCAGTTGAGCAGCACGCCCGAGCCTCCGAAGCTCATCAGCGGCAGTGTCAGGCCCTTGGTGGGCAGCACGCCCAGGTTCACGCCCATGTTGATGAAGCCCTGGCCACCCATCCACACCGCCACGCCCTGGGCCACCAGGCCTGAGAAAACGCGGTCGAGCGCGATGGCCTGGCGGCCGATGTTGAACAGGCGCACCACCAGCCAGAAGAAGGCGATGATGACCGCGGCCACGCCGACGAAACCCATCTCTTCGCCGATGACGGCCAGCAGGAAGTCGGTGTGGGCTTCGGGCAGGTAGTGCAGCTTTTCCAGGCTGGAGCCCAACCCTTCACCGAAGATCTCACCGCGGCCGAAGGCGATCAGCGAGTGGGTCAGCTGGTAGGCCTTGCCCAGCGCGTTCTTCTCGTTCCACGGGTCGAGGTAGGCGAAGATGCGCTCGCGCCGCCACGGGCTCAGCGAGATCATCAGCATGAAGGCACCGATCAGCACCGCCGTGATCAGGAAGAACATGCGGCCGTTCACCCCGCCCAGGAACAGGATGCTCATGGCGATGGTGGCGATCACGAGGAAGGCGCCCATGTCGGGCTCGGCCAGCAGCAGTAAGCCGACCACGGCCACGGCCACGGCCATCGGGGCCACGGCGCGAAAGAAGTGCTCTTTGACGTCCATCTTGCGGACCATGTAGTCCGAGGCGTAGAGCACGATGGCCAGCTTGGCCAACTCGGACGGCTGGAAGTTCATGATGCCCAGCGGCAACCAGCGCCGCGCGCCATAGACCACCTTGCCCACATGCGGGATCAGCACCAGGATGAGCAGCACCAGCGAGGCCACGAACAACCAGGGCGCGATGCGCTCCCAGGTCGCCATCGGGATCTGCGTGACCACGGCCGACACCGCGATGGCGATGACGATGGACAGCAGGTGGCGCATCACGAAATGCGTGGGCGCGTAGTTGGCAAAGCGCGGGCTGTCGGGCAGGCCGATGGTGGCCGAATAGACCATGATCAGGCCGGCCAGCAGCAGGCCCAGCGTGACCCACACCAGGGGCTGGTCAAAGCCCAGCAGGCGCGAAGGCTGGGCTGTGCTGACGCTGACGAAGTCGCGCACAGGCAACGGGCCGCCCTCGGTGCCTTCGCCCTGTTGGCCTTGGCCACGCAGGCTGCGCACGGCCCGGCCCAACCAGGCCAGCGGCGACGGACGGTTGGCAGCCACGCTCATGCGATGTCTCCCAGGTCGGTCGCCAGCGCCTGCAAAGTCTTCACGAAGACCTCGGCGCGGTGGGCGTAATTGCGGAACATGTCCAGGCTGGCGCAGGCTGGGCTCAGCAGCAGGGCATCGCCCTCGGCGGCCTGCTCGAAAGCCCAGGCGGTGGCGGTTTCCAGGCTGTCAAAGCGCTGCAGCACGATGTCGTCGCCCGCCGGGGTCTGCACACCGGACAGCACCTGGCCGATGGCGTCGGCGTCGCGGCCGATCAGGGCCACGGCACGGGCGAAACGGCCCACGGGCTCGCGCAGCGGGCCGAAGTCCTGGCCCTTGCCGTCGCCCCCCAGGATGAGGCTGAGCTTGCCCGGCGACAGATCGGCGCCCAGGCCCAGCAGGGCGGCCACGGTGGCGCCGACGTTGGTGCCCTTGCTGTCGTCGATGGCATCGACACCGCGCAGCGTCATCACGTGCTCGACGCGGTGCGGCTCGCCGCGGTACTCGCGCAGGCCGTGCAGCATGGGCGCCAGCGGGCAGCCGATCGCCGTGGCCAGGGCCAGCGCGGCCAGGGCGTTGGACGCGTTGTGGCGGCCGCGGATGCGCAGCGCATCGGCGGGCATCAGACGCTGCAGGACGATCTCCTCGTCTTCCAGCTGCGCGCCTTTGCCCTTGCCGCGCTTGATCGTCGGGTCGGCCTCCAGGGCACGCACCAACCAGGCCATGCCCGACTCGACCACCAAGCCGAAATCGCCCGGCGCGCGCGGTGCGTCCAGGCCGAAACGCACGACCTTGCGGTGCACCACGCGGGCCGGACGGCCACGCACGCCGGACTTGATGACCTCGGGCGCCGGCACCATGGCCTCGACCAAGGGCTCGTCGCGGTTGACGACCATGACCGTGCGATGGCCGTAGATGCGCGACTTGGCCTCGGCGTAGGCGACCATGGTGCCGTGCCAATCGAGGTGGTCCTGCGTGACGTTGAGCACCACGGCCGCGTCGGGCTCGAAGTGATGGACGCCATCGAGCTGGAAGCTGGAGAGCTCCAGCACCCAGGCTTCGGGCAGCACCTCGAAGGTGGGCGCGGCGAGCGGCGGCGGGGTCAGTTGCACCAGCGGAGCGTCCGCGGCATCTGCGGCATCTGCGCCATCCACATCGTCCGACAGGCCCTGGGCGGGCACGGCCAGATCGCCGTCTTCGCCGACCGGCAGCGGGGGCTCGTCGTTCTCAGGCAGGGGTTCATCGGGCAGAGGTTCATCGGACCTGGGCTCGTCGGGCTGATGCTGCTCGGGCAGAGCGTTGGCGGCCCGGTCGGCATCGAGCGCATCGCCCTCGGGCAAGCGGGTGGGTTCGTGCTCCAGCGCCTCGCGCAGGGTGTCCAGCAGGGTCGGCCCGATGTTGCCGGCCAGGCCCACGCGCAGTCCCGCCCGCTCGATCAGCTTGGCCGTCAGCGAGGTCGTCGTCGTCTTGCCATTGGTGCCGGTGATGGCCACCACCTTCGGGACATAACCCATCTCGGCCTTCAGGTCGGCCAAGGCCGACGCGAACAGCGACAGCTCGCCGCGCACCGGGATGCCCAGGGCGTCGGCGCGGGCCAGCAGCGGCGCCACATCGGGTGCGTCGGGCACCAGGCCGGGGCTCTTGAGCACCAGGTTCACGCCCGCCAGCAGCGCCGGGTCCAGGCCGTGGTGCAGCGCCGCCGCGGGCACCTGTGCGGCCAGGGTGGCGGCCTGCGGCGGGTGGGCGCGGGTGTCGGCCACGTGCACGGTCGCGCCGCACCGGGCGCACCAGCGCGCCATGGCCAGGCCCGAGTCGCCCAGACCCAGGATCAGCACGGTGAGGTCACGCAGGTGGTGCATGGTGTGTCGCTCCGGTCAACGCAGCTTGAGGGTGGACAGCCCCACCAGGCAGAGCAGCATGGTGATGATCCAGAAGCGGACCACGACCTGCGTCTCTTTCCAGCCCGACTTCTCGAAGTGGTGGTGCAGCGGCGCCATCAGCAGGATGCGGCGGCCCTCGCCGTACTTCTTCTTCGTGTACTTGAAGTAGCCCACCTGCACCATCACCGACAGGGCTTCCAGCACGAAGACACCGCCCATGATGGACAGCACGATCTCCTGGCGCACGATGACGGCGATGGTGCCCAGGGCCCCACCGAGGGCCAGCGCACCGACGTCACCCATGAAGACCTGCGCCGGGTAGGCGTTGAACCACAGGAAGGCCAGACCCGCGCCGGCCATGGCTGCGCAGAACACCAGCAACTCGCCCGCGCCCGGGATGTGCGGCAGCAGCAAATACTTGGCGAACACGGCATTGCCCGTGACGTAGCAGAAGATGCCCAGCGAGGCCGACACCATCACGGCCGGCATGATGGCCAGGCCGTCCAGGCCGTCGGTCAGGTTGACCGCGTTGCTCGTGCCCACGATGACGATGTAGGTCAGCAGCATGAAGCCCCACACGCCCAGCGGGTAGCTCACCGTCTTGAAGAAAGGCACGATCAGGTCGGCCTTCGGCGGCAGGTCGTTGCTGAAGCCCGAGGCGATCCAGCGGAAGAACAACTCGACGACGCGCAGGTTGTTCGTCTCGGACACGCTGAAGGCCAGGTAGATGGCCGCGATCAGACCGATGACGCTCTGCCAGAAGTACTTCTCGCGCGAGGGCATGCCTTCGGGGTCCTTGTTGACCACCTTGCGCCAGTCGTCTCTCCAGCCGACCAGGCCGAAGCCGGTGGTGACGATCATCACGATCCACACGAAGCGGTTGGACCAGTCGAACCACAGCAGCGTGGACAGGCCGATGGCCAGCAGGATGAGCGCACCGCCCATGGTCGGCGTGCCGCGCTTGCTGAGGTGGCTGGCCATGGCGTACTCGCGGATGGGCTGGCCGATCTTCAGCTCGGTGAGCTTGCGGATCACCCACGGGCCCAGCAGCAGCCCGATGAGCAGCGCCGTCATGGCCGCCATCACCGAGCGGAAGGTGAGGTACTGGAAGACGCGCAGGAAGCCCCACTCGGGGTGCAGCCCTTGCAGCCAAGACGCCAGACTAAGCAGCATGGGCACCTCCGGTGAGGTTGGCGACGACTTGTTCCATCTTCATGAAGCGAGAACCTTTGACCAGGATGGACGCGGCAGGCGGCGCCGCATCGGGCTGGGACAGGGCCGCGACGATGTCGGCGGCGCTGTCGAAATGGCGGACGGACGGCACGGCGGCCTCGCCTTGTGGGCGGGCGGCTGCGGGCTGTGCAGCCTGCGCTGCATGGCTGGCATGGGCGCACAGCGCGCCTGCCGTCCAGAAGTGTTCGATGCCACGTTCGGCGGCGTAGGCGCCCACTTCCTCGTGGAAAGCGGGGCCCTGGTCACCGACCTCGCCCATGTCGCCCAGCACCAGCCAGTGCGGGCCCGGCAGGCCGGCGAGCATGTCGATGGCGGCGCGCACGGAGTCGGGGTTGGCGTTGTAGCTGTCATCGACGAGGGTGACGGCCTGACCGCGCAGGCGGGCCTGGCGCAGTTGCGAGCGGCCCTTGACCGGCTCGAAGGCCTGCAGGCCCGCGGCGATGGCGTTCAGCGGCACGCCCGCGCCCAGGACGGCCGCGGTGGCGGCCAGGGCGTTGCGCACATTGTGCTGACCGGCCATGGCCAGGGCGACGTCGGCCTCGCCCTGCGGCGTGCGCAGGCGGATCTGCCAGTGCGGCGCGGGCGCAGCCTGCCAGGTGGCGCTGCCCGTGACCGCCGCCGCGCCTTCGGTGGCGAAGTCGATGACGCGGCAGCCGTTGGCCAGCGCCCGCCAGATCGGCGTGTGGGCGTCGTCGGCCGGGAAAACGGCCACCCCGGTGCGCGACAGCGACTGCAACACGGCACCGTTCTCGCGGGCCACGGCCTCGACCGTGTGCATGAACTCCTGGTGCTCGCGCTGGGCGTTGTTGACCAGGGCCACGGTGGGCGCGGCCATGGCGGCCAGTTGCGCGATCTCACCCGGGTGGTTCATGCCCAGCTCGACCACGGCGCAGCGGTGCTGGCCCTCGCGCAAGCGCAGCAGGGTCAGCGGCACGCCGATGTCGTTGTTGAAGTTGCCGGCCGTGGCCAGGGCGGCATCGGCATCGCCTTGCGACGCCATCCAGGCGCGCAGGATGGACGCCACCATCTGCGTCACCGTGGTCTTGCCATTGCTGCCCGTGACGGCCACCAGCGGGATGTCAAAGCGCGCGCGCCAGCCCGACGCCAGCCAGCCCAGGGCCGCGCGGGTGTCGCTCACCGTCAGGCCCGGCAGGCCGCACGCGGCCACACCGCGCTGCCCGATCACGGCCACGGCACCCGACTGCGCCGCTTGCGGCAGAAAGTCGTGGGCATCGAAGCGTTCGCCGCACAGCGCCAGGAAGAGGTCACCGGCTTGCAGCGTGCGGGTGTCGGTGTGCACGCGGGTGATCGGCGTGGCCGGGTCGCCATGCAGCACCGAGCCGGGCAGCAGGGCATGGACCTGGGCCAGGGTCGTCATCGTGGTGTTCATGCGGCACCTCCTTGCGAGGCGGCACCCGACGAAGCCCGCACGTGCAAGGCCGCCGCAGCTTCGTCCAGGTCGGAGAAAGGTGTCTTCACGCCGCCCACCTCTTGCGTGGTCTCGTGGCCCTTGCCGGCCAGCAGGATGACGTCGTGCGCGGCGGCTTGGCCGATGGCATGCGCGACGGCTTCGCGGCGGTCTTCGATGACGGCCACCTCGTCGCGGCCCGGCACGCCGGCCAGGATCTGCGAGAGGATGAAGCATGGCGCTTCGCTGCGCGGGTTGTCGCTGGTCAGCACGACGTGGTCGGCGTGGCGGTCGGCGGTGGCGCCCATGAGCGGGCGCTTGATCGGGTCGCGGTCACCGCCACAGCCGAACACACACCACAGCCGGCCACCGCGGGCCTGGGCCACGGGGCGCAGCGCGGTCAGGGCTTTTTCCAGCGCGTCGGGCGTGTGGGCGTAGTCCACCACCACCAGGGGCGCAGCGGCCTGGTCTGCGGGCGCCGGCACGATCTGCATGCGGCCCGGCACGGCCTGGAGTTGGGCGCAAACCGCGGCAGCATCGGCCAGCGAGGCCCCGAGGGCGCGCGCTGCGCCGATCACGGCCAGCAGGTTGGCCACGTTGAAGCCGCCTGTGACGGGCGCGCTCACGGCGACCTGCGCCAGCACCTCACCCGACGCCGGTGCGCGCTCGACCACGGTGAAGGCCACGCCGGCGGGCAGGTGCTGCACGGCCTGGGCCTGCAAGCGCGCGGTGCTGCCAGCCGTCAGGGTGTAGCTCCAGGCGTCCAGACCACGCGACAGGGCGTGGGCCAGCAGCTCGCGGCCCATCGCATCGTCGAGGTTGATGACGGCGGCGCGCAGGCCCGGCCAGTCGAACAGGCTGCGCTTGGCCTGCCAGTAGGCGGCCATGTCGCCGTGGTAGTCGAGGTGGTCTTGCGTGAAGTTGGTGAACTGGGCCACGGCGATGTGCGTGGCGTGCAGGCGCAGCTCTTCGATGCCGATGGACGAGGCCTCGATGGCCGCGGCCTTCAGGCCCTGTTGCACGAAGGCCTGGAACGTCCGGTGCAAGGTGATGGGGTCGGGCGTGGTCAGGCCGGTGTGGACCACCGCGTTCACCTGGCCCACGCCCAAGGTGCCCACCACACCGCAGGGCTGGCCCAGGGCCTGCAGCACCTGCGCCGTCCACCAGGAGGTGGAGGTCTTGCCATTGGTGCCGGTCACGGCGACCACGTTCAGCGCGGCGCTGGGCTCGCCGTAGAAGCCATGGGCGATCTCGGCGCTGCGTGCCTTGAGGCCGCTCACCGTGGCGATGCGGCCTGCCGGCGCACCGGCGAAATCGAAGGCCTCGACGCCCTCGGCTTCGACCAGGCAGGCGCGGGCACCCTCGTTGAGCGCCTGGGCCACGAAGGCGCGGCCATCGCGCGCCGCACCGGGCCAGGCGATGAAAGCCGCGTCAGGCAAGGTGCGCACGGCGCGGCTGTCCACGGTCAGCTCGGCCACGCCCTGCTGGCGCAGCCAGTCCAAGGCCTCGGCCGTGCTGTGGAGGTGGGCGAAGGGGGCGGCCATCAGAAGCTCTCCACCTCGGCCGGGATGCTGGTCTGGATCTGCGGCTGCACCTCCAGGTCGGGCACCACACCCAGGCGATGCAGGGTTTGCTGGACGACCTGGCTGAACACGGGCGCGGCCACATCGCCACCGTAATAGACGCCGTTGCTGGGCTCGTCAACCATCACGGCCACGACGATGCGCGGCTTGCTGATGGGCGCGATGCCCACGAACCAGGCCCGGTACTTGTTGCCCGAGTAGCCACGGCCTTCGACCTTGTGCGCCGTGCCCGTCTTGCCACCCACGCTGTAACCCAGGGCCTGCGCCTTGGGTGCGGTGCCGCCGGCCATGGTGGCCAGGTTGAGCATCTTGCGCACGGCAGCGGCAGTGGCCGGGGAGATCACGCGCGTGCCATGCACCTGCACGGGCTCGCCCGGCGATGCGGGCATGGCGTCGTTGTCCGTGCCGGGACGGAAGGCGGTTTTGAAAGCCAGCACCGGACGGGGGCCGTCACCCGTCTCCGCGCCTGTGTCCGACTGCGCCACCTTGCGCACCGGCGCCACGGCATCGGCCGCGCCATCGCGCTTGAGCAGCGTCATCGGGATCAGCTCGCCGTCGGTGGCAAAGATCGTGTAGGCCTGCGCCAGCTGGAACAGGCTGGCCGACAGGCCGTAGCCGTAGCTCATGGTGACCTGCTCGATGCGACGCCACGATTTGTACGGGCGCAGGCGGCCCGTCACCGCGCCGGGGAAGCCGATCTGCGGCTTGCGGCCCAGGCCGACGGCGGAGAAAATCTCCCACATCTCGCGGGGCTGCATCATCAAGGCCATCTTGGCTGTGCCGACGTTGCTGGATTTCTGGATGACCTGCTCCACCGTCAGGTCGCCGTGGGCGTGCGAGTCGGAGATGGTCGAGCCGTCGATGGTCAAGCGACCCGGCGCCGTGGCGATGATGGTCTCGGGCCGCACACGCTTGGTTTCCAGGGCCAGCGAGGTGACGATGGGCTTCATCGTCGAGCCCGGCTCGAAGGTGTCGGTGAGCGCGCGGTTGCGCAGCTGTGCGCCGGTCAGGTTGCGGCGGTCACCCGGGGCGTAGCTGGGCACGTTGGCCAGGGCCAGCACCTCGCCGGTGACGGCGTCGAGCACCACCACGCTGCCCGCCTTGGCCTTGTGCTGCAGCACGGCGTCGCGGATGCGCTGGTAGGCGTAGAACTGCACCTTGGCATCGACCGACAGGCGGATGGCCTGGCCATCGACCGCGGGGATGGCGTCGCCCACGGCCTCGACCGGGCGGCCCAGGCGGTCCTTGATGACGTGGCGCGAGCCGTCGCGGCCGGCCAGCTGCTTCTGGTAGGCCAGCTCGATGCCTTCCTGGCCTTCGTCTTCGATGTTGGTGAAGCCCACGATGTGCGCCGCCGACTCGCCCTCGGGGTACTGGCGGCGCGCCTCGCGCAGCTCGTACACGCCCCGGACCTTGAGCGCAGCCACCTGCTGGGCCACTTTGTCTTCGACCTTGCGGCGCAGCCACACGAAGTTGGGGTTGCTGGCCAGCCGCTTCTTGAGGTCGGCCACCGGCATGTTCAGCAGCTTGGCCAATTGTTGGAGCTCGGCGGGCGAGGCGTCCAGGTCTTTCGGGATGGCCCACAGCGAAGGCGCCGGCACGCTCGATGCCAGCAGCTCGCCATTGCGGTCGAGGATGCGGCCGCGCGTGGCCTGCAGCTCGATGCGGCGCTCGTAGCGGCTGGCACCCTGGTCCAGGTAAAACTGGTTGTGGACGATCTGGATCCAGGCAGCGCGGCCGATCAGCACCGCAAAGCCCAGCCCGATGGCACCGATCAGGAACTTGACGCGCCAGGGCGGCGTGCGCGAGGCCAGCAGCGGGCTGGTGGCGTAGCGCACCGTGGGCATGCCCTGGCCACCCTGGCGACGCGGCTGGCCACGCAGGCGACGCCAGAGGTCGGCCATGCGACCCACCACCCGGCTCATGGACGCGCTCCCGACGCGGCCGCGGGAGGTGCCACAGAAGGCGCAGCAGGCGCCACCATCGGCGACGAGGCCGAAGCGCTCACGTATTGCGTCAGTGTCGGGCTGTTGCCGTACATGCGCAGCTTCTCGCGGGCCAGGCGCTCCACGCGCAGCGGCGTGGCCTGGGCGCGCTTGTCCACTTCCAGGCGCTCGAAATCGATCTGCAGCTCGTGCGACTCGCTTTGCGCCCGCTCCAGCGCCACGAACAGGCGGCGCGACTCATGGCTGGTGCGGATCAGCCAGACACAGCTGCCCAGCAAGACGATGGCCAGCAGCAGGTTGAGGCGCAGCATCACTTGCGCCCTCCCTTGCCGCCAGCGGGCTTGCCAGCCGACTTGCCCGCAGGCCTGGCCGGCGCCCTCGATGCCGCCTTGGCACCTGCTTTTTTCGCCAAAGGCGAGGCCGCCGCGACCGCCTCGGGCGACCAGGGCACCGCGGTGCGCTCGGCCACGCGCAGCACCGCCGAGCGCGAACGCGGGTTGACCGAGATCTCCTCGTCTGACGGCTTGATGCGCGCCACGGCGTCCAGCATCAGCGGGCGCGGCTGCGCGAAGGGCACGCGGCGATCGACCTCTTCCTTGCTGTGGCGGGCGATGAAGGTCTTGACGATGCGGTCTTCCAGCGAATGGAAGCTGATGACGGCCAGGCGACCACCGGGCGCCAGCATCTGCAAGGCCGCGTCCAGCGCGTCTTCCAGCTCGCCCAGCTCGCGGTTGACCTGGATGCGCAGCGCCTGGAAGGTGCGCGTGGCCGGGTCCTGGCCGAACTCGCGGGTCTTCACGCAACGCGCCACCAGGGCCTGCAGCTCGCCGGTGGTTTGCAGCGGATGGCCTTCTTCACGGCGCGCCACGATGGCCCGCGCGATGGGGCCGGCAAAGCGCTCTTCGCCGTAGTTGCGGATGACGTCGGCGATCTCATCGACCGAGGCCTGGGCCAGGAAGTCGGCCGCGCTCATGCCCTGGGTCGTGTCCATGCGCATGTCCAGCGGCGCATCGAAGCGGAAGCTGAAACCGCGCTCGGGGTTGTCGATCTGTGGCGAGGACACGCCGATGTCCATCAGGATGCCCTGCACCTGCGTGCAACCCAGCTCGCGCAACACCTCACCCCAGGACGAGAACGGCGCGTGGACGATCTGGAAGCGCGGGTCGGTGATGGCGTCGGGGCCCTGCGTGGCGTGGGCGATGGCCTCGGGGTCGCGGTCCAGCGCGATCAGGCGCGCGCCCGGCCCCAGCTTGGAGAGGATCAGGCGCGAGTGACCGCCACGGCCAAAGGTCGCATCGACGTAAATGCCATCGGGCTGCGGGCCGTCGGCCTCATCCCACAAGGCATCGACCGCCTCGCGCAGCAGGACGGTGTGGTGCTGCCAAGGTGCGTTCACCGTGCGTCCGATCAGAAGGTGAAGTCCTGCAGCGCATCGGGCATGGCCTGGGCCATGACTTCGGCTTCGTGCGCGGCGTAGCGCTGCGCGTCCCACAACTCGAAGTGGCTGCCCATGCCCAGCAGCATGGCGTCTTTGCTCAGGCCGGCGGCAGCGCGCAACTCGGGCGAGACCAGCACGCGGCCGGCGCCATCGACGTCCACGTCCATCGCATTGCCCAGGAAGATGCGCTTCCAGCCGGAGGCCGACATGGGCAGGGCCGCGACCTTGTCACGGAAGGCTTCCCAGGCCGGACGGGGGAAGACCATCAGGCAACCTTCCGGGTGTTTGGTGAGGGTGAGCTGACCGCTGCACAAGGCGGCCAGGGCGTCACGATGGCGCGCCGGGACCGCCAAGCGGCCCTTGGCGTCCAGCGACAGCGCTGATGCACCTTGAAAGATCAGACTCACACAAAACCCCACGAATTTGCACTAAATCCCACTTTACCCGATCAACACCCCCGCAACAAGGTGGGTGTGAAAAAAAGTTCAATGAAATCAAAGACTTAGCGGCGATTTTCAGGGAAATGCGCGCAAAAAAAGTCCTTATGAATCAATGACCTGCAAAGGTGTCTGGAAGTGAACGTTGAGGAATTTCACACCGTGAATCCGGGCGAACCCACCCCGAGGGAGGGCAGCCCCCACCTGACCTGCGTCAAAGTGGCTGCATTGCGAATCGTTCTCATTTGATCCACAATGGGCCCATGAAGTCGCAACGTCAGCCCGCGCCGGGCACCGCACATGCCGCCCCACACAGCCCCCACCCGGGCGCCGAGCCTTCGGTCACCACGCTGGACAAGCTGCCCGTGCGCGCCATGGCCACCATCCGCGAGGTGCAGACGGCCGGCCACGACGGTGGCGCCCTCAAACGCCGCCTGATGGAGTTGGGTTTCGTGCCGGGCGAGCGCGTGCAGGTGCTGCGCCGGGTGTTCTTCGGCCACGGCCCGCTGGCCGTGCGCGTGGGCACCAGCACCTTCGCCATGCGCAAGCTGGAGTCCTCGCTGATCGAAGTCGTGCTGGCCTGACGGCCGCACCCCCAGGAGCGCCCCATGGCGACCGCGTCCCCCGACGTCATCCACCCGGCAACCCCGCTGGCCACCCCGCTGATCGCGCTGGTGGGCAACCCCAATTGCGGCAAGACCGCCCTGTTCAACCGCCTGACCGGCGCGCGCCAGAAGGTCGGCAACTACGCTGGCGTGACGGTGGAGCGCAAGGAGGGCCAGTTCGTCTCGCCGCAAGGCCAGGGCTGGCGCGTGCTGGACTTGCCTGGCGCCTACAGCCTGCTGGCGGCCACACCCGACGAGGCCATCACCCGCGATGTGATCGCCGGCACCCGCGATGGCGAAGCCGCCCCGGTGGGCCTGGTCTGCGTGGTGGACGCCACCAACCTGCGCCTGAACCTGCGCATGGTGCTGGAGCTGCAAACCCTGGGCGTGCCCATGGTGCTGGCCATCAACATGATGGACTTGGCCGCGCGCCGTGGCATCCACATCGACACCGCCCGCCTGCAGGCCGAACTCGGCATCCCCGTGGTCGAGGCCGTGGCCGTGCGTGCCGGCGGCGAACGCGCCCTGCTGGCCCAACTCGACACCCTGGATTGGGCCAAGCTGCCGGTGCCCGATGCGCCCAGGCCCATGGCGCGCATCGCGCAAACGCCGGTCGAGGCCACCCACCGCCGCGTGGGCGAGTTGCTGGCGGCCTGCGTGACCATGCCCGACCACGCCTCGCCGCTGACCGCGCGGCTGGACCGCCACGTGCTGCACCCGGTGTTCGGGCCGCTCATCCTGGCCGCGCTGATGTTCCTGGTCTTCCAGGCGGTGTTCAGCTGGGCGCAAGCGCCCATGGACGCCATCGAGGCCTGCATGGGCGCGCTGGGCGACCTGCTCAAGGCGCACATGCCGGACGGGATGCTGCGCAGCCTGTTGATCGAGGGCGTGATCGGCGGCGCGGGCAGCGTGCTCGTTTTCCTGCCGCAAATCATCATCCTGTTCGGCTTCATCCTGGCCCTGGAAGATTCCGGCTACCTGCCGCGCGCGGCCTTCCTGCTCGACCGCGTCATGGCCAGCGTGGGCCTGTCGGGGCGCGCCTTCATCCCGCTGCTCTCCAGCTTCGCCTGCGCGGTGCCCGGCATCATGGCGACGCGCACCATCGCCGACCCGCGCGACCGCCTCGTCACCATCCTGATCGCTCCGCTGATGACGTGCTCGGCACGCCTGCCGGTCTATGCGATGCTGATCGCCGCCTTCATCCCCGACCGCGAGGTGGGCGGCCTGTTCAACCTGCAAGGCCTGGTGCTGTTCGCGCTGTACATGGCGGGCATCGTCTCGGCCATGGCGGTGGCGCTGGTGCTCAAGCGCTTCATGAAGCAAAGCGCCGCCCAGCCCCTGCTGATGGAGCTGCCCGATTACCACGTGCCCCACCTGCGCAACCTGGCACTCGGCCTGTGGGAGCGCACCGCCATCTTCGTCAAACGGGTGGGCACCATCATCCTGTCGCTGATGATCGTGCTGTGGTTCCTCTCGAACTTCCCGGCCCCGCCCGCCGGTGCCACCGGGCCGGCCATCGAGCACAGCCTGGCCGGCATGCTGGGACGCGGGCTGGAGGTGGTGTTCTCGCCCATCGGCTTCAACTGGCAGATCTGCATCGCGCTGGTGCCGGGCATGGCCGCGCGCGAGGTGGCCGTGGCCGCGCTCGGCACGGTCTATGCCATGTCGCAGACGGGCGACGAGCTGTCGAGCGCGCTGGTGCAGCTGATCGGCCACGCCTGGAGCCTGCCCACGGCCCTGTCGCTGATGACCTGGTATGTGTTCGCGCCGCAGTGCCTGTCCACCGTCATCGTGGTCAAGCGCGAGACCAACGGCTGGCGCATGCCGCTGCTGATGCTGGGCTACCTGTTCGCGCTGGCCTATGGCGCATCGTTCTTGGTCTATCACACGGCGATGGCCTGGGGGCTGTGAGATGAGCTTGGCGCACAGCGGGCAGACTTGGCAAAGTTGGCAGACCTGGATCACGCTGGCCATTGGCCTGCTGGCCCTGGCCTACCTGGTGCGCCGCTGGTGGCCGGGCCGTGAGGCTGCCCACTTGGCCCAAAGTGGCACCCACTGCGGCACCGGCACGCCAGGCACGCCCACGGCCAGCTCATCGGCATCGGGCGCTTGCCAGAGCTGCAGTGGCGGCTGTGGCAGCGGCCCTGCCACGCCCTCGCGCGACCACCGCACCCACCGCGCCACCGCCCATGCGGTGCCCGGCGCCGAGGCGGTGCACTGGCACCCGCCGCGCCAGGCGAAACACTGACGCGCCATCGCGACAGCCCACCCGAGCGCCTTGCAGCGGGCCACCCGCCGTCAGGGGGGAGCCCCGCGTGCCGGGGGTGTGAGCGCACACCCAGGCTGCCTACACTGGGCTGATCCACGGCATTCCCAGCATCTCCTTGGGTGCTGGCGCCGAGGCCGGGCCCATCGGCCTGGCTGCTGACCTTGTTGCCCCCTTGCCCATGCGCCCCCTGTTCGCGATCGCTCCCCTGGCCCTGCTGCTGGCCTTCGCCGGTCCCCGCCCTGTGCGCTGGGACGCGGGTGAGCAGGCGCGCCAGGACGCCGAGCGCGCGACCTTGTCCAGCACGGCATCGGCCCCCGGACAGCACCCCGCCTCGGAACGCCAAACTGTGGAGCGTGCGCCGACGGCCCTGCACACCCCAGAGCGCACCCATGCGGGCCTCACCACCCTGACGGCCGAAGGCCCATTCCCCCGAAACCGACCCCGGTGATCGGCCCGCCCGGACGGCTCGCGCTACACTGTGGGCTTGCTCCGGGGTGTGTCCCGCGTGCGCTTCGACTTCGCTCGATGCCGCGCAGTGACGCTGAGATGGTGATGCACCGAACCCGTTGAACTTGATCCGGCTCATACCGGCGAAAGAAGAGCTGTCCTGTCTGGCCTGTGGTGGTCCGTGACGGGGGCAGCCCGATGTGCGTGCGCTGCTCCTGGGCCGCTGCGCATCGGGCTCACCCCTTCCCTGGTCGCTTTCCTGTGCCCGCTGGCACCCCTCGGAGCACGTGTCCCATGGCATCTGCCGTGGCACCTGTCCCACACCGAGGAGAGCCGACCGTGAATGCCCGAGACACCGCCCCAGACACCGCCCGAGACACCGCTCCGGGCACCGATCTGCCCCCCGCCGCCGCGTCCCTCCACGAGCGCACCCGCCTGACCCGCGAGCCACTGCCCGCTTCGCGCAAGGTCTATGTCGAGGGCAGCCATCCCGGCGTGCGCGTGCCGATGCGCGAAGTCTCGCTGACCAACGGCGAAGCGGTCACGCTGTACGACTGTTCGGGGCCCTACACCGACCCGGCCGTGGCCATCGACGTCACGCGTGGGCTGCCCGCGGTGCGCGAGGCCGCCGTGCTGTCGCGCGGCGACACCGAAGCCTACGCAGGCCGTGCCGTGCAGGCGCTGGACGATGGCCTGAAAGACGGTGAGCGCCACGACGCCCGCATGGCCGCCCTGCGCGAGGCCGCCTCGGGCCTGCAGCGCCAGCCGCGCCGGGCGCTCGGTGGCATCGGTGGTGGCCGCAACGTCACGCAGATGCACCACGCGCGCCAAGGCATCGTCACGCCCGAGATGGAATTCATCGCCCTGCGCGAGAACCAGCGCCGCATCGAGCTCGCCGAAGACTGGCGCGCCAAATATGGCAACGATGCCGAACGCGAAGCCCGCCTGCGTGGCAACCCCATGGGCGCCATGATCCCGCGCGAGATCACGCCCGAGTTCGTGCGCGACGAGGTCGCCCGTGGCCGCGCCGTCATCCCGGCCAACATCAACCACACCGAGCTGGAGCCGATGGTCATCGGGCGCAACTTCCTGGTGAAGGTCAACGCGAACATCGGCAACAGCGCCGTGAGCTCGTCGATCGAAGAGGAAGTCGAGAAGCTGGTGTGGTCCATCCGCTGGGGCGCCGACACGGTGATGGACCTGTCCACCGGCAAGCACATCCACACCACGCGCGACTGGATCGTGCGCAACAGCCCCGTGCCGATCGGCACCGTGCCCATCTACCAGGCGCTTGAAAAAGTGGGCGGCGTGGCCGAAGACCTCACCTGGGCCATCTTCCGCGACACGCTGATCGAGCAGGCCGAGCAGGGGGTGGACTACTTCACCATCCACGCCGGCCTGCGCCTGGCCTTCATCCACCTGACGGCCAACCGGCGCACGGGCATCGTCTCGCGCGGCGGCTCGATCCTGGCGAAGTGGTGCATCGCGCACCACAAGGAGAACTTCCTCTACACGCACTTCGAAGACATCTGCGAGATCATGAAGGCGTACGACGTGACCTTCTCGCTGGGCGATGGCCTGCGCCCGGGCTGCCTGTCCGACGCCAACGACGAGGCCCAGTTCGCCGAGCTGCGCACGCTGGGTGAGCTCACGCAGATCGCCTGGCAGCACGATGTGCAGACCCTCATCGAAGGCCCCGGCCACGTGCCCATGCACCTGATCCAGGCCAACATGCACGAGCAACTCGCGCATTGCCACGAGGCGCCTTTCTACACGCTGGGCCCGCTGACCATCGACATCGCGCCGGGCTACGACCACATCGCCTCGGCCATCGGCGCGGCCATGATCGGCTGGATGGGCACGGCCATGCTGTGCTACGTGACGCCCAAGGAGCACCTGGGCCTGCCCAACCGGGACGACGTCAAGCAAGGCCTGATCGCCTACAAGATCGCGGCGCACGCGGCGGACGTGGCCAAGGGGCATCCAGCCGCTCGGGCGCGCGACGATGCGCTCTCGCAAGCACGCTTTGACTTCCGCTGGCAGGACCAGTTCAACCTCGGCCTCGACCCCGAAACCGCGCGCGATTTCCACGACGAGACGCTGCCCAAGGACGCGGCCAAGGTGGCGCACTTCTGCTCGATGTGTGGGCCGAAGTTCTGCTCGATGAAGATCACGCAGGAGGTGCGCGAGTTCGCTGCGAAGCAAGGCCTGGCCGAGGGCGATGCGCTGCAACAAGGCATGGCCGCCAAGTCCGAGGAGTTCAAACAGGTGGGCGGCGAGCTCTACATCCCCATCCAGCCGGTTTGAGGCCACGGCCAGGTGCTCACCATGCGCAACATGACGATTGGCATCGCAGGCGCAGGGCTGCTGGGCCGCCTGCTGGCCTGGCAGCTCTCACGCCACGGCCACGAGGTGCAGGTGTTCGACCCGGCGCCGCACGCCCTGCCCACCCACGACGGGCAGGGCGCGGCGGGCTTCACGGCCGCCGGCATGCTGAGCCCGCTGGCCGAGCTGGACACGGCCGAGCCGGATGTGGCGGTGCGCGGTTGGCAGAGCATCGCGCACTGGCGGGCCATCGCGGCGGAGCTGGGCGAACACATCGCGCCCCGCAAGCCGCCCCGCAAACCGCCACGCACACCGCCCCACTTTGCCCAGCACGGCAGCCTGATGGTGGCGCACGGCCCCGACCTGGGTGCCGCGCGGCGGGTGCTGTCGCGCCTGGACCGCCCGCAGGCGCTGCTGGCTGCGGGATTCGCAGCGCACCAAACTCCAATCCATGCCCATGCCCAGCCCCAAGCGCTGAGCCCCGAACAACTGCGCGCGCTGGAGCCAGAGCTGCACGGCAGCGGCGGCCCGCTGCACGCCTGGCTGCTGCCCGGCGAGGCCCACATCGACACCGTGGCCATGATGCAGGCCCTGCACGACGGCGCCCCCGGCGCGCGCTGGCACTGGGGCACGCGGGTGCAGCAGGTCACGCCCGGATGCCTGTGGCTGGCCCCGCTGGCCGACCCCTCAGCGGCACCGGCCGCAGCGCACGCGTTCGATCTGGTCTGCGATGTGCGTGGGGTGGGTGCGCGCCCCGCCCTGCCCGTGCGCGGCGTGCGCGGCGAGGTGGTGTGGCTGCATGCGCCCGGCGTGAGGCTGCACCGCCCGGTGCGTCTGCTGCACCCGCGCCACCGCATCTACATCGTGCCCCGGCCCGGTGAGTGCCTGCTGGTGGGCGCCAGCGAGCTCGAAACCGAAGACCGCGGCCCCGTCACGCTGCGCAGCGCCGTCGAGCTCATGGCCGCGGCGCACAGCATCCTGCCAGCGCTGGCCGAGGCCCGCATCCTGCGGCTGGACGCCAACCTGCGCCCCGCCCTGCCCGACCACCGACCCCACATCCACACCGAGCCCGGGCTGATGCGCCTCAACGGCCTGTACCGCCACGGCTGGCTGCTGGCACCGTCCCTGGCCGACGAGGCCTTGCGGGCGCTGGCACTGCCGGGGTTACCGGGGTTGCCAGGGTTGCCAGACACGTCCATCGCCCCGTCCGCATGACAGGAACACCCTCGCGCATGACCCACCCAGACGCCCACACCCTCACCGTCCACACCGAGCGCGGCCCGCTGGCCTTGCCCGCCGACAGCACCCTGGCCGATGCGGTCGCGGCCCTGCTGGCTGGCACGCAAACCGATGCCACGCAAGTGGCCACTGCGGTCAACGGCAGCTTCGTGGCCCGACAGGCCCGCAGCGCCCACCCCCTGCACGATGGCGACACCGTGCTGTGCTTTTCCCCCATCACCGGAGGCTGACCCCCATGCGCCCTGAGCCCCACCACGCTGACACGGCCGACACCTGGCGCATCGGCGACACCGTGCTGCACAGCCGCTTCCTGCTGGGCACCGCCGGCCACCCCTCGCCCCAGGCCCTGCAAGATGCCATCGTCGCCTCGGGCAGCCAGGTGCTGACCCTGGGCCTCAAGCGCACGCTGGCGGCCAGCACGGGCGCGGTCGCCATGGGCCACGACAACGGCTTCGTGCAAACCATCCGCGACACGGCCCGCGCCCAAGGCGCCCACCTGCTGCCCAACACCGCCGGTTGCCGCAGCGCCCGCGAGGCCATCGCCCTGGCCCACATGGCGCGCGAGCTGCTCGGCACGCACTGGGTCAAGCTGGAGGTCGTCGGCGACGAACAGACCCTGCAGCCCGACCCCTTCGAGCTGGTCGATGCCGCACGCCAGTTGGTGGCCGATGGCTTCGAGGTGCTGCCATATTGCACCGATGACCTGATCAGCGCCCAGCGCCTGGTCGATGCCGGTTGCCGCATCCTCATGCCCTGGGCGGCGCCCATCGGCTCAGGCCTGGGCCTGCTCAACCCCTGGGCCCTGCGCACCCTGCGCGCACGCCTGCCCGGCATCACCCTCATCGTCGATGCGGGCCTGGGCGCGCCCTCGCACGCCACCGCCGCCATGGAGCTGGGCATGGACGCCGTGCTGCTGAACTCGGCCGTCTCGCAAGCCACCGACCCGGTGCGCATGGCCCGCGCCTTCCGCCACGCCGTGGCCGCCGGACGCGAAGGCTTCCGCGCGGGCCTGATGCCGACCAGCGATGTCGCCGTGGCCACCACGCCCGTCGGTGGCCAACCCTTCGTGCTGCTGTGAGCACCGAACTGTGAACGCCGCCCTGCCGATGACCTCCTCCCCGCCCATCGTCTGGAGCATCGCCGGCCTGGACACCGCCGGCGGTGCCGGCCTGAGCGCCGACCAGCGCGCCGCCGACGCCCTGGGCGTGCACCTGTGCCCCGTGGCCGCGGCCCTCACCGCCCAGCATTCGCAAGGTGTGGCCGCCGTCTGGCCGGTGCCGCCAGACCCGCTCCAGGCCCAGTTGCAGGCCCTGGCCGAAGACATGCCACCCAGCGTCATCAAGACCGGCCTCCTGGGCAGCGTGGCCGCCGTGCGCCTGGTGGCGCAATGCGTGGACCACTTCCGCGCCAGCACGCCCCCGGGCCAAGACCCCCACCGCCAACTGGCCCTGGTGGTGGACCCGGTGCTGGGCGCCTCGGCCGGTGGCGCCGCCTTTGCCGACGACGACGTCCGCCAGGCCTACCGCCAGTGGCTGCTGCCACGCGCCACCGTGCTCACGCCCAACCGCGCCGAAGCCCGTCTGCTGCTGCAACAAGCGGGCGGCCACGGCGGCCCGCGCGACACCCTGCCCGCGCTGGCGGCCGCCCTGCGCACCCTGGGCGCACGCAGCGTGGTCATCACCGGTGGCGACGCCCCCGACGAGGTGCCCTCACCCCATGGCCAGGCCTGGTGCCTGGATTGGCTGGACACCCCGCAAGCCCAGGGCTGGTTGTGCGCACCGCGCCTGGACGCCCCGCACCACCACGGCAGCGGCTGCACCTTCGCCAGCGGCGTGGCCGGCGCCTGGGCCCTGGGACACGCCGATGCCGATGCCATCGTGCTGGCCCACATGCTCACCCGCCAGGCCCTGGCGCAAGGTCATGCGGCAGGCCGCGGCGCAGGCCCGGTGCAGGCGCGTGCGGGCTTCGCGGCCGGCCCAGCACGCGGCGGCGCCCCCCTGCCCTGGCTGGGCCTGGGCACCGACCTGCCCTGGCAACTCAGCCTGGGCACGCCCAGCGCATCTGACAACCCCGCCCCCCCTGGCACACCCCGCACCCCGCCGCTGTTCGCCCCTTTCACCCCGCCCACCGACGGCCTCTACGGCATCCTGCCCGACCACGCCCTGCTGCAATCGGCCCTGGCCGCCGGCCTGCGCTGCGTGCAGCTGCGCCACAAGCACCCTGCCAGCCTGCAGGCCCTGCAAGCCCAGCTCGATGCCAGCCTGGCCGATGCCGCACAGGCGGGCGCCCAACTCTTCGTCAACGACCACTGGCGCGCCGCCCTGACCTTGCCGCCGCGCATGGCGACCGAAGCCGGCTTCCGCCTGGGCGTCCACCTGGGCCAGGAAGACCTCCAGGCCCTGAGCCCCGACGACCGCGCCCGCCTGCTGGCCGAACGCGACCGCATCATGCTCGGCCTGAGCTCGCACAGCCTGTGGGAGCTGGCCCGCGCGGCCGGTTGCGGCGCCAGCCTGATCGCCTGCGGCCCGGTCCAAGCCACCACCACCAAAGACATGCCCTGGCAGCCCCAGGGCGAAGACAACCTGCGCTGGTGGCTGGCCCACAGCCCCGCGCCGGTCGTGGCCATCGGCGGGCTGCTCACCCCGGCCGATGTGCGCCGCTTTGCCGCCTGCCAGCCCGCAGCCGTGTGCGTGGTGCGCGGCCTGGGGCTGAACGCCGCAGCCATGCAGGCGGCGGTGCCGGCGCTGCGCTCCGCGGTGAAGCTGGGCCGCAGCGAGATCGGCACCACGCAGGTGCACGACCCCGATTTGCCGCACCCCGTGCTCTGAGACCGCGCACCGCCCGGTGGAATCCCCGATGACGCGGTCGCGGCCCCTGCGTCATGCTGAGGCTCCAACCCAGGTCACCGGGAGGCCCCGTCCAGATGCCCGATCACCTGACCGATCAGCCACACGCTCCGACCGAACCCCACCTGCGGCTGATGGTGCTGGGCCCGCCGCTGCTGGTGCTGGCCCTGCTGTGCGGCCTCGGCGTGGGCAGCCTGCACATGATGGCCGCAGTGCGCGCCTACGTCACCGGCGAAAGCCTGTGGTCCAAGGCCCGCAGCGACGCGGTGATGGCGCTCGACGCGCACGTCCAGTCCGGCGAACCGCAAGCCTTCGCCCGCTTCGAGGCAGCACTGCAAGTCAACGATGGCGACCGCCGAGCCCGCGAGGCCCTGCTGCGCGACCCGGTCGATGTGGCGGCCGCACGCGCGGGCTTCCTGGCCGGCGGCAACCGCGCCAGCGACATCGACGGCATGATCGGCCTGTTCCGCCTGTTCGGCCAGAGCTGGATCTTCCGCGACGCCCTGCAAGCCTGGGTGGCCGGCGACCGCCTGCTCGCCGAACTGCGCGCCGTGGCGGCGCAACACCGCGCAGCCCACGGCCCCAGCACCCACGCCCCAGCCGACACCCGGGCCCGCATCCGGGACATCAACCAGCGCCTGCTGGCACAGGAAAAGCAGTTCATCGGCAGCCTCAACGAGGCCGCCCACACCACCGAAAACATCCTGCAGGCCTGCTTGCTGGCTGCCACCCTGCTGATGTCCGGCGCCTACACCTGGGTCGCGCTGCGCACGCTGCAGCGGCGCCAGCGCGACGCCCAGGCCATGCACCAGGCACGCGAACGCTGGGACCTGGCCGTGCGGTCCTCCGGCCTGGGCCGCTTCGACCTCGACATCGACAACCAGCGCTACACCCTGGACGCCCGCGCCGCCGAACTGCACGGCCTGGCGCCGCATGCGCTCAGCCTCGACCGCGATGCCCTGCGCCAGCGCATCCACCCCGACGACCGGGACGCCACCCGAAGGCAGCTCGACGACGCCATCCTGCACGGCCACATCGCCACCCTGCGCTACCGGGTGGTGCAGCCCGATGGCCGCGTCCGCCACGTCGAGAACACCGGGCGCGTCGGACTCACCCACCCGCACCGCGGGCTGCACCTGATGGGCGTGCTGCGCGATGTGACCGACGAGGTCGCCCAGGCCCAGGCCGAGGTCCAGCGGGATGCCGCCGAGCGGGTGGCGACATCCCAGCGGGCCTTCCTCTCTCGCCTCAGCCACGAACTGCGCACGCCGCTCAACGCCATCCTCGGCTTCGCGCAACTGCTCGACCTCGACCGCAGCAGCGGCATGTCCGCGCCCCAGCACCAGCAGGTGCAATGGATCCTGCGCGCCGGGCAACAGCTGCTGGCGCTGGTCGAGGACGTGCTGGACCTCAGCAAGGTCGAGGCCGGCGAGGTCAGCATGCGTCCGCAAACCCTGGTGCTGCAGCAGGTCGTGCGCGACTGCCTGCCCCTGGTGGAGGCCATGCGCGCCGAACGGCATGTGCACATCGTCGATGCCCTGCCCACCGCGCCCCTGCTGGTGACGGCCGACCCGCAGCGCCTGCAGCAGGTTTTCATCAACCTGCTGAGCAACGGCTGCAAGTACAACCGCGACGGTGGTCAGCTCAGCGTGTCGGCGCGCGAGGAGCCCGACGCCATCGTCATCGACCTCTGCGACACCGGCCTGGGCATGACCGCAGCCGAGCAAGCCGAGCTCTTCCAGCCCTTCAAGCGGCCCACGCAGGGCTCGGCCCACATCGAAGGCACGGGGCTGGGCCTGTACATCGTGCGGCAGTTGCTGCAGCGCATGCACGGCAGCGTGACGGTGCACAGCGAGGCCGGTCAGGGCAGCTGCTTCACGCTGCGGCTGCCACGCGGTGACGCCCCCCGCAAGGCCCACACCGACACCGAGCCCGCGTCACAGGCCCTCGTCTGACAACCACTGGCGCAGGGTGCGGACCATGTCGCGGTCGTTGTGCAGCCAGGCGTTGTGGCGGTAGTCGTTGTAGTAAGCCTCTTCGGGCGTCTGCGCGGCCAGGGCCTCGTAGGTGAAGCGCAGCACCATCTGCCCGGCTTGGGGCTCCTCGATGGCGATGCTCAAGCGGATGGGGGCGGTGTCGCCATGGGCCTGGGGCGTGAACACCAGGCGCTGCTCTGGCTCGACCACCACCTCGTCGTGCATGACGTGCTGCCCGAAATGCACGGTGCGCTGGATGCGGCCGGGTTCGGTCTCGGTCCAGTCGCAGCGCTCCGGGCCCATGGGAAAACGCTGCGGCATCTGCACCCGGACCATCAGGCCGCGCCAGAGCTGCTCGCGCGTGAACGGTGGCACGACGGTGCCGATGCTGACGCGGTGGGAGTTGATCTCGATGAGGTGTTCGAAGCGCATGGGCCAAGCTTAGCCCAGCCGCGCTCCGGTTTCCTGGCCTGCACGCACCGCTGACGCGGACGGCACCTGACGTCAACCGGATGCATCCGTGGTCAACACGGTCACCCAGGCAGAAGGACTAAACTGCGCACTTGGTTTTGCTGCCCTTCGCGCTCACCCAGCGCCGAACGCCCATGTCTTCCTGCTCAACGTCCACCCAGCCCACCAGCGCACCGGCCACCGCCGAGCGCCCGATCCAGCTCGTGCCCAAAAAGCCCGTGCTGAACGCCCACGGCTGCGGCGGTGACTGCACCGACCCCAACTTCGACAATGGCCGCTGGCCGCGCGCGAAGGTGCTGGACCTCTTCAACCTGCCCTTCAACGACCTGCTGTGGCAGGCCCAGCAGGTGCACCGCCAGCACTGGAACGCCAACGAGATCGAGCACGCCACGCTGCTGTCCGTGAAAACCGGCGGCTGCCCCGAAGACTGCGGCTACTGCCCGCAATCGGCGTCCTACGACACCGGCGTGGAAGCCAGCAAGCTGATGTCGCCAGATGAGGTGCGCGAGGCCGTGGTCGCCGCGCGCGACGCCGGCGCCAGCCGCTTCTGCATGGGCGCCGCCTGGCGAGCCCCGAAAGACCGCGACATCGAGAAAGTCGCCGAGCTGATCGGCGTCATCAAGCAAGAGGGCCTGGAAGCCTGCTGCACCCTGGGCATGCTGACCGACACCCAGGCCACGGCCTTGAAAGATGCCGGCCTGGACTACTACAACCACAACCTCGACACCGCGCCCGAGCTGTACGGCGACATCATCACCACGCGTGACCTGGAAGACCGCCTGCACACGCTCGAACACGTGCGCAAGGCCAAGCTGAAGGTGTGCAGCGGTGGCATCGTGGGCATGGGCGAAACGCGCGAAGGCCGCGCCGGCCTCATCGCCCAGCTGGCCAACCTGCCCACCTTCCCCGAGTCCGTGCCCATCAACGACCTGGTGCGCGTGCCCGGCACGCCGCTGGCCGACACCCCGCAGCTCGACCCGCTGGAATTCGTGCGCACCATCGCCGTGGCCCGCATCACCATGCCCACGGCCCGCGTGCGCCTGTCCGCCGGTCGCCAGGCCATGAGCGAGGCCGTGCAAGCGATGTGCTTCCTGGCCGGCGCCAACTCGATCTTCTACGGCGACAAGCTGCTGACCACCGGCAACCCCGAGTTCGAGAAGGACCAGGCGCTGATGGCCAAGCTCGGCCTGCAGAGCGGCAAGGCGGTGACGGCCCGCGTGAACGCCGGCTGAACGCTGGCTGAAACGGGGCGGACACCCTGTAGATCCCCGCACCGCGCCGGTTGTCCCGGCGCGATAATCCAGACCGCCCTGCTGGGTGGGAAGGAGCATGGATGTCGGTCTCTCGTCGCAAGCTGTTCAGCCTGCGTGCCACGGCGGGTTACGCCGTTTTCGCTGCGGCCTGGATCTTCTTGTCAGACCGCGTCCTCGGGCAGTTCAGTGACCCCGAGACCCTGGCCCGTTTCTCGATGTTCAAAGGGCTGGCCTTCGTCGCTGCGACGTCCGCCATCCTGTGGTTGACCCTGCAGAACGTCCCTGCCGAAGCCGACATCCAGCTGCTGGGAAGCACGCCGCAGCGCAGCCGCCGCACGGCCGTGCTCTGGGGCGTGGGCATGCCGGTGCTGGCCACCACCCTCCAATGGGACTTCTGGACACACCTCCAGCCCTTTGCGTGGCTGTTGTCGTACCCGGCGGTGTTCGTGGCCGCCTGGATGGGTGGCTGGATGGCGGGCATGCTGGCCACCTCCGTGTCCGCGGCCCTGACCTGGCTCGTTTTCCTCTCACCCCATGGGCACTGGGCCGTGCGCAACCCCGGCGAGACCATCGCGATGGGGGTGTTCGTGACCATGGGCCTGCTCATCAGCATGGGCATCGAGTGGCTGCACCGCACCGAGCAGCGCTCGGGCAACAGCAAATTCGAAGCGCTCGTCGAACAGACGCTGGCGGGGATCTACATCGTCCAGGGCGACGACTTCCTCTACGTCAACCCGGAGTTCGCGCGGATCCTGGGCTACGACAGCCCGCAGCAGATCGTCCAGCAAGTGCGCGTCAGCGAGCTGGTGGCCGAGGCAGACCGCGAACGCGTTCGCGCGCAGCTGCAGGACCGCTTCGACAACCCGGGCCGCGAGGTCCGCTACGGCTTTGCCGGTCGGCGCCGCGATGGCTCGACGGTGGCGCTGGAAGTCCACGGCCGCGGGTTGCAGACCACCAGCGGCAACGTCGTCATCGGCCTGGCCCTGGACGTCACCGAACAACGCCACACCGAGACCGCCTTGCGCGACAAGCAGGCCCTGCTCGACCGCATGAGCACGCTGGCCAAGGTCGGCGGCTGGGGCATCGATGTTGCCACCGGCATGGGCACCCGCACGGACGGCGCAGCGCGCATCCTGGACCTCGACCCGAGCGACCCCGCTTCGCTGACCTTCCACGACGGCTTGAAATACTTCCAGGGCGAGCACCACGACCGCATCGCCCAGACCCTGCGCCAGGCCGTCGAACGCGGCGAGCCCTACGCGCTGGAGTTGCAACTCACCAGTGCCAAGGGGGCGGTCAAATGGATCCGCACCCAGGGTGAGCCCGTGCAATGCGATGGCCGCGTGGTGCGCATCGAAGGCGCCATCCAGGACATCAGCGAGGTGCAGCAAGCCCGTGCCGCGCTGCAGGCCCACCAGGAGCGCCTGGAGCAAACCGTCCGCGAGCGCACCGCCGAACTCGAAGCGGCCCGCCAGGAGGCCGAGCGCCTGACCCGCATCAAGAGCGAATTCCTGGCCAACATGAGCCACGAGATCCGCACACCGCTCAATGGCGTGCTGGGCCTCGCACAGATCGGGTTGCGCGACCACAGCGGCCCGGCCCGGCAGGTGTTCGAGCAGATCAACGCCTCGGGGCGCTTGCTGCTGGGCATCATCAACGACATCCTGGATTTCTCGAAGATCGAAGCCGGCAAGCTGCACATCGAGCTGCAGCCGGTCGATCTGCGGGCCCTGATCGACCGCACCGTCGCAGTGGTGCGTGAGCGCGCCGACGGCAAAGGGCTGGCGATCCACGTCGCGCTGGCCGACGACCTGCCGCCCACGTGCATGGGCGATGCCCTGCGGCTGGAGCAGATCCTCTTGAACCTGCTGTCCAACGCGGTCAAGTTCACGGCCCAGGGCGAGGTCCACGTCCATGCCAGCTTGCGCCACACCCGGCTGGTGCTGACCGTCACCGACACCGGCATCGGCATGCGCCCGTCGCAAGTTGACCGCCTGTTCCAGCCCTTCGAACAGGCCGACGGCTCGACCACCCGGCAGTACGGTGGCACCGGCCTGGGCTTGACGATCACCAAGCGCCTGGTGGAGATGCTGGAAGGCGACATCCAGGTCCACAGCGCTCCCGGTCAGGGCACGCGCTTCGAGGTGAGCTTGCCATTCCTGCCTGCACAGGCTGCGCCCGCAGCGGCCCATGCCACGCCCCAGGCACCCGCCACACCGCCAGCGGTGCAGCCACAGCGCTTGCGCCGCCTGGAGGGCTTGCGCATCCTGGCCGCCGAAGACAACCCGGTCAACCAGATGGTGCTGACAGAGCTGCTGGCCTTCGAGGGCGCCCACGTCACGATGAGCGACAGCGGCCTGGCGGTGGTGGCCGAGCTGCAGGCCAGTGGCCGCGCGGCCTTCGACGTGGTGCTGATGGACATCCAGATGCCATTGATGGACGGCTACGAGGCCACCCGCCTGATCAAGGCCTTCGCACCGACCCTGCCGGTGATCGGCCAGACCGCCCACGCCATGGCCGAAGAGCACCACAAGTGCCGGGCTGCAGGCATGGTGGACCTGGTCGTCAAACCCATCGAGCTGGAGGCGCTGGTGCAGACGCTGCTGCGGCACGCCCCGGCCGACTTCGCTTGAGCCGATGGCAGTGGCGATGGCAGTGGGCCTTGGCCCGCGCCCGTTGATCAGCCCCGCTTCCTGGGCACCCACGCCCAGACCATCTCGGCCTGGATGGGCTGCTCGCCCGAGGCGTCGGTGATGGTCACGGGCACCGTCACCTCGCCCTTGTCCTGCGTGAGGATCTGCTGGATTTGCTCCGGGCGCAGGCTGGCCGCGGCCACCATGTCGCCCTGCGAGCGGCGCACGTAGTCGATCTTCATCGTCTTGATGAGCGGCAGCTTGTCGTCGGGCAGGTTCATGCCCACGCAAAAGCCCGTGGCGGTCTCGGCCAGCAAGGCCATGGCCGCGGCGTGCACGCCCTGGATGTGGTTTTGCACCTTGCGCTGGTTGCGGATGCGCACCACCACGCGCTGCGGTGTGATCTCTTCATAGCGCAAACCCGCCGTGCCCACCAGCGGCACCACGCGGCCCAGCGCGAAGCTGGTGGCCCAGGTGCGCAGGCCCCGGGGCAGGCGCTGGAACCCGGCGACGGTGCGGGCGAGCTTGTTCGGGGTGCGGGCAGTGGACATGGTGCGGGCCGAGGAAGGTGGCGGCCAAGGAAGGAGGCCGAAGGGCCCGGATGGTAAGGGCAAACGCCCCCATCCGCCACACATCAGCCCACATCCGCTGCGATCTCAGACCGACATCAACCCCGTCAACGGCGAGTTGCCCGCAAAAGCCGCCCGATGTGGCGCGATGCGGTCCAGCGCCGCGGCATCGCTCACGCCCATCCAGCGCGCCAGGGCCTCGGCGAGGTGGTCCACCGCCATCGTGGGCAGCAAGCGGCCTTGCCCGATGTTCTGCGCGCCACTGTCGTGGTCGGTGACCTCGGGCCAGTCTCCCCAGAAGCGCCCGCCCTGCACCGCGCCGCCCATGACGAAGTGGTGCGATCCCCAGCCGTGGTCGGAGCCATCGCCGTTGGAGCTCAGCGTGCGGCCGAAGTCGCTGGCGGTGAAGGCCGTGACCTGGTCGCGCATCTGCAGCGCGTCAAGGTCGGTGTCGAGCTGCGCCAGGGCCTCGTCGAGTTGCGCCAGCAGCACCGGGTGCTGGCCGCTGAGGTTGTCGTGCAGGTCGAAGCCGCCGAGCGAGACGAAAAACACCTGGCGGCGCAAGCCGGTGCCGCCGGAACCCGCTGCCCCCGCCGCGCCCAGGTTGCGGTGGGCCGCCATGATGCGCGCCGCCGTGCGCAGCTGGTCGGCCAGCGGGTTGCCGCTGGGCTGCGTGCGCTCGGCCGGCACGGTGATGGCCGAGAGCTTGTCCAGCAGCACAGCGTTGGTGTCCATGGCGCGGCGCATGATGGCGCTGTGCTCCTTGGCCAGGCGGTGCACCGCGGGCTCCTGGGTGCCGACCAGGGCCTTGAAGGCATCGACGCAATCTTGCGAGCCCAGCATGTTGGCCGGCTGCAAGGCCAGCAGGCGGTCCGGACCCAGCGGGTTGACCATGAACTGCCCGGCCTGCTGCCCCGCCAGGTACACGGCGTTGCCCGCCAGGTTCACGCAGCTCAGCGACTCGGTGGCCTGCGCGGCGCGGTTGAGCAGCAAGCCCTGGTCGCCGATGACGCCGCCCCAGCCCACGGTGCTGCCCTCGGCCGCATGCGACTGCCACACCGATTGCTGGTCGTTGTGCGAGAACAGCTTGGGCGGCAGCGCCACGCTGCGCGCCCTGAACTGCGCCAGCGTCGTGGGCTGCTGCAAGGGGCCGATGTTGAGCAGCACCGCCAGGCGGCGCTCGGTGTTGAACAGGTTCTGCAGCTTCGGCAAGGCCGGCGACAGCGCCAGCTGCCCACCCGCCAAACCCGCCACGGCAGGCGCCGTTGCCAGCGGTGACAGCGGCAAGAGCTGCGCACGTGGCGTGGCCAGGGCGCCGCGCAGGCGGGCGTACAGCGCGTGGCCGCCCGCGTCCACCGGCACGACGGTGTTGGCGTGGTCGTTGCCGCCTTGCAGGAACACACAGACCAGGGCCTTGTAGCCATCGCCGGTGTTGCTGAGCGCCGCGGCGGCATCGGCCGAGGCCGCCATGGCGGCCAGGTTCATGCCCCAGGCGGGGAGGGTTGCGCCCAGCGACAAGGCGCCGCCGCGGCGCAGGAAGTCACGCCTGGAGGCCTGCTGCGGCAGCGCATCGGAAGGGAGGGGGGGGTGCGACATGGGCGGGCTCCTTCAGCGCTGCACGAGGTAATCGGGCGAGACCAGCATCAGGTAAAACGCCATCTGGACGCGGCGCAACTGCTGCTCGGCGCTGGTGGCCGGCAGGCTGCGCACGGCCCGGGTGACGAGGTCCACGCTGGCCGCGGCCAGGGCGCGCCCGCTGAGCTGCAGGTTGAGGCGGTCCACCAGCTTGGCCGGGTCGCTCGCCAGGGGCAACCAATCGCTGTAATCCACCACCAGGCCTTGCTGGGGCGAGCCCGCGATGTGCGTCAGCATGAAGTTGGCATAGCCGATCACGGTGGATTCGTTCGTGATCTGGAACTCGGGCGCGACAAAGCCATCGGCACTGACGCCGGAGTTCAAAGGCACGTAACCCGGCCGGAAGAAGTTGAAGACCGAGGGTGAGCGCAGCGGGCTCTGGCCAAGCCGGTCGCTGGCCGACAGGTCTCCCACCGACCACCGGTTGTCGGTGGAACGCAACTGGACCAGGCGGGCCCACTGCACGAAGCGCAGCATGGGCTCGCGCAACTTGCTGCGCCGCACCGCCGCGGTGCCGGACAGGGCGCGCCGCGCCAGCGGGTCCATCAACACGGCGCGGATCACGGCCTTCAGGTCGCCACCGGTGTCGCGGAACACCCGCGTCACCCGCTGCACGTGGACGGGCTCGGGGTTGCTGGACACCAGCCGCTGGATGAGCTGGCGGGCAAAGAACGGCGCCACGTTCGGATGGGCGCAGATGCCGTCCAGCGCGGCCTTCAGGTCCTGTGCGCCACCGGCGCCGGCGGGCAGTGTCAGGCCCAGGAAGGCCTTGGCGTCGTCGTCATGCCGGTCGGCCACCAGGGTCATGGGGCGGCGCGTGTAGTCCGGCAAGGTGCCCAGGGTGTAGCTCGGGGGGGTGGGCCGGTCGAAATCCCAGCCGGTGAGCGCCCGCGCCAGCTCGGTGACGTCCTGGATGCCGTAGGTTTCGCCGCCCGCGGGCTGGCCGCCGTCGTCCAGGCGCACCAGGCCGATGGTGAAGAGCTGCAGCAGTTCGCGCGCGAAGTTTTCGTCGGGGCGGCGCCCGCCGGCATCGGCCTTCTGGCTGCCGCGCAGGCTGAGGTAGGTGCCCATGGCCGGCGACAGGGTGATGGCCTCGATCAGCTCGCGGAAGGTGCCGAAGCAATGCTTCTCCAGCAGGTCCCAGTAGGCCAGGCAGGCCATGTGGCCCCAGGGGATGGGCATGTTGCGCTGCGAAACCACGAAGATCTCCGACAAGGCCAGCACGATGCGCTGGCGCAGCACGTCGTCGGACGTGATCAGGCGGAACCACAGCGCGCTGTCGAGCCCGAAATCACCGCCGATGTGGGCGTAGTTCTGCCCGCTGGCGTCCAACGCCAGCGCGCCCTGGTCCAGCGCCAGTTGGAAAGCGGTGCGGCCGTTGAGGGCCGTGGCGCTGTCGGTGCGCGCGGGCTTGGCGAATTGCTCGTCGAGCCAGGCCTTGTAATTCAAGCCGCCATTGACCAGGCGGGTCACCTCGGCCATGGGCGCCGACAAGGCCGCCTGGCCCAGGAAACGCGCGGCATCCTCTTCCGGCAGCAAGGCGGTGGTGCCGGCCAGGACTTGCGGGTCGTCCGTGGGCGCAGGCGCAGGCGCTGGGTCCCCCCCGCCGCCACCGCATCCCGCCAAGGGGGCCATGGCCGTCAACGTGACCGCGGCAGGCCAGGCCAGATGGCGCTCACCGGCAGACGGCGCCGCGCTGGCAGGCGGTGCGCCGAGGTCACGCCCCTGTGATTCCCTGTGTTCTGTCATGTTGGCACCGGTCTTTGTGTGTCGGTGCCAATGTAGCGTCAGCCCATGGGTGCAGCGTGACATCCCCCTCAAGCAAAGGTGAGCGTGTGTGACATCGCTCAGCGGCCAACCTGCGTCGGCTCACGCCGCCAGCGCGGATCCTTCACGCAAGCGCTGCGCCGCCTGCACCATGTTGCGCAAGGCCGCTTCGGTTTCCGGCCAGCCGCGGGTCTTGAGGCCGCAGTCGGGGTTGACCCACAGCCGCTCGGCCGGGATCACCTCGGCGGCACGTTGCAGCAGGCGCACCATGGCATCGACCGAAGGCACGCGCGGCGAGTGGATGTCGTACACACCGGGGCCGATCTCGTTGGGGTAATCGAAGGCACCGAAGCCGTCGAGCAGTTCCATGGCCGAGCGCGAGGTCTCGATGGTGATGACGTCGGCGTCGAGCGCGGCGATGGCCGGCAGGATGTCGTTGAACTCCGAGTAGCACATGTGCGTGTGGATCTGGGTGTCGTCGCGCACGCTGCAGGCCGAGACCTTGAAGGCCTGTACCGCCCAATCGAGATAGCGCGGCCAGTCCGTGCGGCGCAGCGGCAAGCCTTCGCGGAAGGCCGGTTCGTCGATCTGGACGATGCGGATGCCAGCCTGCTCCAGGTCGCTCACCTCGTCGCGGATGGCCAGCGCGAGCTGCAGCGCGGTGGTGTCGCGCGGCTGGTCATCGCGCACGAAGGACCATTGCAGCATCGTCACCGGGCCGGTCAACATGCCCTTCATGTGCCGCGTGGTCAGCGACTGGGCGTAGCGTGTGGTCTCCACCGTCATCGCCTCGGGCCGGAAGACATCGCCGTAGAGCACCGGCGGCTTCACGCAGCGCGAGCCATAGCTTTGCACCCAGCCGTTGTCGGTGAAGGCGTAGCCCCAGAGCTGCTCGCCGAAGTACTCGACCATGTCGTTGCGCTCGGCCTCGCCGTGCACCAGCACGTCCAGACCGAGCTCTTCCTGCTTGCGCACCACGGCCTCGATCTCGGCGCGCATGCGCTGCAGGTAGTCGGTGGCGCTGAGCTCACCACGGCGCCAGGCGGCACGGGCCTGGCGGATCTCGGCCGTCTGCGGGAAGGAGCCGATGGTGGTGGTGGGCAGCGGTGGCAGCTGCAGGGCCTCGCGCTGCGCGGCCTGGCGCTGCACGAAGGGGCTGTGGCGCTGGGCCATGTCGGCGCTGATGCGCTGCAGGCGCTTTTGCACCACGGGGTTGGTCACGCGGCCCGAGGCGCGGCGCGCGGCCAGGGCCTGGGCATTGGCTTGCAGGGCCTCGGCCACGCTGTCAACACCGTCGCGCAAGCCTTGGGCCAGCACCTTCAACTCACCGATTTTTTCGGTGGCGAAGGCCAGCCAGCTGCGCACCTCGGCATCGAGCTTGACCTCGTGGGCCAGCGTCACCGGCACGTGCAACAGCGAGCACGAGGGCGCGATCCACAGGCGATCGCCCAAGCGCGCTTGCAAAGGCTGCAGCCACGCCAGGATGCGGCCCAGGTCGCTGCGCCAGATGTTGCGCCCATCGACCACGCCCACCGACAACACCGCCTGCGGCGGCAGCGCGGCCAGCCACGCGTCGAGCTGCTGCGGCGCCCGCACCAGGTCGATGTGGAAGCCCTGCACCGGCAGCTGTGCGGCCAACACGGCGTGGTCGGCCGCGGTGTCGAAATAGGTGGCCAGCAGCAGCTTCAGGCCGGGCGTGGCCAGCTCGTCGTACGCGGGCTGGAAGGCGGCCAGCCAGTCGGCAGGCAGGTCCAGGCAAAGCACGGGCTCATCCACCTGCACCCACTGCACACCGCGCTGCTGGAAGCCCGCGAGGAGGCGGCGGTAGGCCTGCACCAGGCGGGGCAGCAGGCTGAGGCGGTCAAAACCCGCGCTGGCGGCGGACTGGGCGCCATGCACCTTGGACAGCCACAGGAAGCTGATGGGCCCCAGGATGACGGGCTTGGGCACAAGGCCCTGGGCCAGCGCCTCATCGACCTCGTCGAACAACCAGTCCACGCCGCCGTCAAAGGCGGTGTCCGCGCTCAGCTCGGGCACGAGGTAGTGGTAGTTGGTGTCGAACCACTTGGTCATCTCCATGGCGGGCTGGTCGGCGCGACCACGGGCCAGTTCGAAGTACTGCGACAGCGTCAGGCGCTTGGCGTCGAAACCGAAGCGTGCGGGCAAGGCGCCCAGTGTGGCCGCGAGCGTGAGCGTGGTGTCGTACCAGGCGAAGTCGCCCACGGCCACCTGGGCCAGGCCCGCCTCACGCTGCAAGGCCCAGTGGCGCTGGCGCAGGGTGCGGCCGGTGTCGCGCAGTTGCGCCTCGCTGCTGTCGCCGCGCCAGAAGCTTTCCAGGGCGAACTTCAGCTCGCGGTGCGCGCCCATGCGCGGGAATCCCAGGGTGTGTGCGTGTGTCATGTGCTGCCTTCTGTGCCTTGTTCGGCGTGTGTCCAGGCCCCACGTCAGGCGGGGCGATGGCAGGCAGTGTGGCCAGCGGCACCACATGAATCAAGCGAGATGTTTTCACATCGACTTGAATTCAATTCATGTCGATGAAGGTGGCAATGAAGGTGGCAATGAAGGTGGCGATGAGGGCATCGATGTGCTCGCAGAGATCGGGCCATCGCGGTCGATGTGGCCGTCCACCAGCTCGATGACGCGGTCGCAGCGCGCGGCCAGGCGCGGGTCGTGCGTGACCACGAGGAAGGACGTGCCCACCTCGTCGTGGATGCGGCGCATCAGGCCGAACACCTCGTTGGACGAGGCGGTGTCCAGATTGCCGGTGGGCTCGTCGGCCAGCACCAAGGCCGGCTGCAGCATCAAGGCCCGCGCGATGGCCACACGCTGTTGCATGCCACCCGAGAGCTGCGCGGGCGTCCGGTCCATCGCATGGGCCAGGCCCACCGCATCAAGCAACTCGCGCGCACGAGCACGGGCTTGCGGGGTGACCACGCCATCGCGCACCCGGGCGGGCATGGTCACGTTCTCTTCGGCCGAGAACGCGGGCAGCAGGTGGTGGAACTGGAAGACGAAGCCCAGCGTGTCGCGGCGCAGGCGCGTGAGGCCATCGTCATCGAGCGCACTGACGGCCTTCCCGGCCAGCACGTACTCGCCGGCGCTGGCGCGCTCCAGCAGGCCCAGCACATTGAGCAAGGTGCTTTTGCCCGAGCCAGACGGGCCGATGAGGGCGGCGAACTCGCCCTGGCGGATGCGCAGGTCCAGGCCGTGCAGCACCTCGATCTCGTTGGGCTGGCCAGCGTTGTACACCTTGCGGATGCCACTGAGCTGGACCAGCTCGGCGCCCATCTGGCGGGCCGATGGGTTGGCCGATGGGCTGGCTGTTGGGTTGGCGGTGATGCGCTTGGGGAGTGCCATGGCCTCGCTCACATCCGGATGGCTTGCGCCGGGTCCATGCGCGCGGCGCGGCGGGCCGGTGCCACGGCGGCGAGCAGGCCTGCGGCCAAGGCCATCGCCATCGTCTGCAGGGCGGTTTCGGGCGGCAGGGTGATGCTGAACAGCGGCAGGCCATCTGCGCCACGCACGAAGGTGGTGAATACCTTGATCATGCCCATGGCGATGCCCGCGCCCAAGACCGAGCCCAGCAAACCCACCATCCCGCCCTGGATGAGGAAGATGCGCAAAACCTGCGCCCGTTGCGCGCCCATGGCCCGCAGGATGCCGATTTCACGCTGCTTCTGCACCACCGAGACCACCAGCACGCTGGCGATGCCGAGCACGACCACCACCATCACCACGCTGCGGATGAGCGTGGTGCTGATGCTCTGCGCATTGAGCGCCGTGACCAGCTGGGTGTTGGCGTCCTGCCAGCTCTCGACCTTGCATGGCAGCTCGCGCGCCAGCGATGCGGCCAGGGCCTGCGCGGCCCAGACGTCGTTGACGCGCAGGTCGATCTGCGTGGCGCCGCCGGTGAGGTCGAGCAGGCTTTGCGCGGAGCGCTGCGGCACGATGACGACGCGCCGGTTGAGGTCCTTGATGCCCAGGTCCACCAGGCCATTGATGCGCACCGAATCGCTGCGGCTGTCGGTGCTGAGGGTGATGCGGTCGCCCACGCGCACGCCGAGGTCTTCGGCCAGGGTCTTGCCGACGATGGCTTCGCCCGGCCCGATGCGGAAGCTGCCCGCCACCAGTTTTTCGCGCAGGTTGACGATGCGGTCGTAGCGCGCCAGGTCCACGCCCGTGAGCGCGATGGCGCGGGTGGCCTCGCCGCGCCGCGCCAGGGCCGCACCCGAGGTCATGGGCGAGACAGCCGTGATGCCAGCGCGGCGCGACATGGCCGCATCCACCGCCGGCCAGTTGGCGATGGTGCGCAGACGCTGGGCCCGGGCCTGGGTCTCGCTGGCATGGCGCTCACCGGGGGCCACCGGCCAGGCCGGCGCCACGCGCTCGTCGGGCGGCGAGATCACGATGTGCGCCTGCGCCCCGAGCGTCTTGTTGAGCGTGTTGGTCTGCAAGCCCGTGACCAGCGCCGAGATGTAGGCCACCACGGCCACGCCTGCGGCCACCCCCACGATGATGAGCAAGCTCTGAAAGCGCCCCTCGCGCAAGAAGCGCAAGGCCACGCTGAACTCGAAGGCCAGGGGCAGCGCTTGGGTCAACGCGAGAACCCCTGGCTGACGGCATTGCCGAAGGTCTCGCCGGTGTCGGCCGCCTTGCGCGCGGTGGACGCAGTCTCCACACGGCGGGCGCGCACCCGCACACCCGGCGTCAGGGTCGGGTCGAGCAGGACCAGGTCATCGTCCTGCAGGCCGGAAAGCACCTCCACCTCGGACAGGGTGCGCAGGCCCAGCTTGAGCTCGCGCACCACGGCACGGCCCCCTTCGGCGACCAGCACGGCGCCCGTGGCCGCACCATCGCGCGGATCGGCCGGTGCCGCGGCGGCAGCGGTTGCGCGCAAGGCTCGCAAAGGCAGGACGCGGGCCTCTCGCCGCTCGCCGGTGAGCACCTCGACGGACAAGGTCATGTCCTCGCGCAGGAAATCGGGGCGGGTGTCGGGGCCGGTGTCGGGGCGCGTGTCAGGCGGGCCGGCCACCACCAAGGTGACTTCGACCGAACCGCTTTGCGCGTTCACCGACGGCGCGAGGCGGTCCACCAGGGCATCGAAGGGGCGCTCGGGGTAGGCATCGGCCAGCACGCGTGCGCGCTGCTTCGGCTGCAGCTGCGCCAGGAAGCGCTCGTCCACCTGGGCCTGCAGCTCCAGCGGCCCCTGCACGGCCACCGTCAGCAAGGCCTTGCCGGCCTGCACGATCTGGCCGGGCTCGACGCTGCGCACCAGCACCCGGCCCGGCCCCGGCGCGCGCAAGGTGTACTGGGCCAGCTTGGCCCGCGCGGCCTCCACCGTCGCACGCGCGGCCTCGAACTGCGCCTGGGCGTTGGCGCGCTCAGCGCCCGTGCGGCCGTTGGCCTGCGTTTGCACACGCGCCACATCGCGCAGGGCACGGGCCACATCGACCGCGCGCTTCGACTCGTCGAGCTTTTGCTGGCTGTAGAACTTCTGCGCCACCAGCTCCTGGGTGCGCACGAGGTCACGCTCGGCGGCCTGCAGGTTGGCATCGGCCTGGGCCAGGCTGGCCTGCGCCGTGGGCAATGACAGCGCCGACTGGCTCTCCAGGCGGGCGCGCGCCTGCTGCCAACTGGCCTCGGCCTGCGCCAGGGCGGCGCGGGGCTCTTCGGCTTCGAGTTCAACCAGCGCGTCGCCAGCACGCACGGCATCGCCTTCCTGCACCCGCACCTTGGCCACACGGGCCGTCAGCGTCGCGCCAAGTTCCACCCGCGCCGGGGTCTTGACGCGCGCGCTGAACTGCACGGTGCGCACCAGGGGTGCACGCACCAGCGAGACCGCGTCGGTGCGGGCGGGCATGAACGTGCGCCATGCCAGGAAAGCGCCCACGGCCAGCAGGGCCCACAGACCCCACTGGGCCACGCGCCAGGAGAACACCTTCATCGTGCAGACCATGAAGCCAGTGAAGACACCAAGGTATCACGAAGCCACACCGCCCCGGCACCGACCCAGATCAAGCCGACAGGTGCCTCTGCCAGAACGCCGACATGCGCGACCAGGCCTGCGCCGCGCAATCGGCATCGTGCACCTCGGGCCGGCTGTGGTTGAAGAAGGCGTGCTGCGCGGGGTAATGGAACACCTCGGGCGACTGGCCCTCGCCTTGCATGGCCTGCTGCAGGGACGCGGCCGCGGCCGGTGTGCACCAGGTGTCGGCCATGGCGAAATGGCCCTGGAAGGGGATGCGGATGCGCGACGGGTCGGCCACCTCTTTCGGCGGGATCCCGTAGAAGCACACCGCCGCCGACAACCCAGGCACGTGCACGGCCGCGGCCACGGTGAGCGCACCGCCCATGCAGAACCCCATGATGCCGACCTTGCGCCCGCCCTGGCCCAGCCAGGCCACACAAGCCGCGAGGTCCTGGTGCGTGGCGTCCATGAAATCCAACCCGTTCATCAGGCGGCCGGCCTCGTCGGCATCGGTCGTCTGGCGGCCGCGGTAGAGGTCGGGCGACAGCACGGTGTGGCCCGTGGCGGCCAGGCGGTCGGCCACCTCGCGGATGTGGCCATTGAGGCCCCACCACTCCTGGACGAGGACGATGGCAGGGGTGGATGCCGTGGCCCCGGGCGCCTCGGCCAGGTAAGCAGGCAGGGTGGCGCCATCGGGGCGCGGCACGTCGATCATCTGACCCATGGGATCTCCAGCGAGGGTTGGCAAGAAGGGCGCCTCATTGTGCCGCAGCAGCATCCACATGAATAGAATGCAGGTACTTCACATCCTTGACACAAACGGCTCATGATCGACCTTCGGCACTTGCGCTCCCTCGTGGCCATCGCCGACACCGGCAAGCTGGCCACCGCCGCCGAGCGCGTGCACCTGAGCCAGTCGGCCCTGTCGCACCAGATCCGCGGGCTGGAGGCGCACCACGGCCTGCCGCTGTTCGAGCGCACCCCGCAAGGCCTGCGCTTCCTGCCCGCCGGCGAACGCCTGCTGGCCCTGGCGCGCACCGTGCTGGCCGAGGTGCAAGCCGCCGAGCGCGACCTGCAGCAGCTCAACGGCCAGGCCACGGGCGAGCTGCGCATCGCGCTGGAATGCCACACCTGCTTCGACTGGCTCATGCCCGTGATGCACCGCTTCCGCCAGCGCTGGCCCGGTGTCGAGGTGGACCTGGTGGCCGGCTTCCACGCCGACCCCATCGCCTTGCTGAAAGAAGGCCGCGCCGACCTCGTCATCGGCACACCACCGAAGGCGCAGCGCCCCTGGCACGTGCTGCCGCTGTTCCGCTTCGAGATCCTGGCCGTGCTGGCCAACGACCACCCGCTGCGCCACAAGCGCCACCTCAGCGCGTGCGACTTCGCTGGCGAAACCCTCATCACCTACCCGGTGCCCGAGGCCCGCATCGACCTCATCCGCGAAGTGCTGCAGCCTGCCGGCGTGCAGGTGCAGCGCCGCACCGCCGAGCTCACGGTGGCCATCGTGCAACTGGCCGCCAGCCGCCGCGGCGTGGCCGCCCTGCCCAGCTGGGGCCTGCAAAGCTACCTCTCGCACGACTACGTGCAAGGCCTGCGCATCGGCCCGAAAGGCCTGTGGAGCGCGCTGCACGCCATCTGCCCCAAGGCCCTGGCCAGCCGCCCCTACATGCAGGACATGGCCGAGATCATGCGCAGCGAATGCGCGCAGCTGCCGGGCATCGAGTGGCTGGCCTGAGGCGCCCCTGGGCCTCGGCGGACGCGGCGAATTCGGCGAAGATGCGCGCATGAACCTCCAGATCCAGGAACTCGCCACCGGCCCCGCGCCAACCGCCAGCCTCATCGTCCTGCACGGCCTGGGTGCCGATGGCAGCGACTTCGCGCCCTTCTGCCAGGAGCTCGACTTCAGCGGTGTGCCTGGCCTCGGCGCAGACGGCGGCCTGCGCTTCGTGCTGCCCAGCGCCCCGGTGATGCCGGTGAGCCTCAACGGCGGGCATGAGATGCCCGCCTGGTACGACATCCTGCCCGTGCCGCACAGCGACACCTCGGGCCACAGCGGCCCACGCCGCGAAGACGAGGCCACGCTGCGCCGCGCACAAGGCTGGATCGACGGCCTGGTCCAGCGCGAGATCGACCGCGGCATCCCCAGCGACCGCATCGTGCTCATGGGCTTCTCGCAGGGCTGCGCCATGACGCTGATGGCTGGCCTGCGCAACCCGCACCGACTGGCGGGCCTGATCGCGCTGTCGGGCTACCTGCCCTTGCTCGACACCACCGCAGCCGAGCGCCACCCGGCCAACCAGCACACGCCCATCTTCATGGCCCATGGCGATGCCGACGACGTGGTCGTGCCCGCACGGGGCGCTGCGGCCCGTGACCATTTGCGCGGCCTGGGCTACACCGTGGACTGGCACTGACCTGCCCCCTCTTGCCATACCAATCAGTTGGAGAAAGGTCCAGGGGTTTGCAGGTTAACTGATCCTGCGTTGGTGGTTGATGGGTTGGCGTT
>NZ_SNXW01000008.1 GCF_004362855.1 Aquabacterium commune | reverse complement strand
CTGCTCCGTGAATCGACTCTTCCTCATGTCCGTCATTCTCCAGGTTGACGGACCTCACTTCCATTCAACTGGTATGGCTAGGAGGGGGCAGGTCAGCACACCTACCCCATGGCGCACAGCCTGTGCATGGAAGAGGTGGAGGACATCAACGGGTGGTTGGTGGGGCGTTGGCAGCCCGGCTCTTGAACTGCGATGCGGCTGCTTCAGGCCGTCGCCGCGCCTTACTTCACCACCCGCAGGCGCACGCTCGCCATCAACCGATCCCACAAAGCGATGGCCTCATCGTCGCTCAGGCCCGAGGCCACAGACCCGGCCTGATCACGCTCGACCCCGGTGAACAAGGCCGCGTCCCATGAGGGGTTGCGGTGGTCGAAACGCTTGCCTGCGTATTCGAACTGGAACTCGTGCCAGTGGCCTGGCGTGTCGCCCAGGGGACGACGGAACAGGGCTTCACTGCCATCGCCTTGCTGCACTTTGCGCTTGCCTTCGCGCAGGGTTTTGATCTTGGCAAACGCTGTGGCCAGCTCAGGCACCATCAGGGCCGCCCGGCGGGCTTCTGAGCGACGCGCTTCGAAGCTGTCGCCCTGCTGCGCGTCTTTGTTGGTGGAGATGGAGAAGCTGGCATCGGGCAGCTCGGGGAAGCGCAAGCCAATGCCAAAAATTTCCTGGAACTTGCCGGTGTCGTCGGCGATGAAGCCCACGTCCAGGCAAACGCCTGGTTCTTGGGGGACTTCGGCGGGGTCGCGGGCTCGGAGGTGGGTGGCGATGTAGGTGAGGCTATCGAGCACCTGCTCCGGCGTCTTGTGATTCCGTGTCGCTGATGGATAGATGAAACCGTGGGGCTGCGCGGCGAAATAGCCAACGATATCTTGCAAGCCAACCTTCTTCGAAATTTCATCGTCCCAATAGCGAAGGATCCAACTCCCCGCCGTTGGGCCTTCATTTAAGGAGACAACTTCAGCACGATCAATCGTCTGAGTCTTGGAGTGAACTTCTTCCCTCTTCGCCCTGGCTCTCCTGGTCAACCCCTTTGCGTCGTTTTGCAAAGACTCTATGCGCGACCCAAAAGCCTGCGGCCCGGGCACCACCTGTGCCGCCATCGGCACATCCATCACGAACCGCCCAAAACACACTGACTTGGTTTTTTCGAACATTTTGTCGATACGGGGCTGGGTCATGTTGCGGGCCTCGGTTTGGCAAGAAATACAGGTCAGAGCGAGTAACAGCGCGGCAAACAATCGACTCATGTTTGGGTCTTCCAGGCAAAGGCTTGCAGAGCGATTGTGCAAATGGCGTGGAGCGTCGATGTCTGCACAGCATGACTCTCGAAGCTGCCTTGATGCTCGTAGCCAGTCTGCTGGTAGGCGATCTTGGCCTTGCCTTGCCGCACGGGCTCTTGGGCTGAACGCTCTGCGGGCACAGTACCATCGCCCGGCTGGGCAGGGTCGGCAATCCTGACGCCAAACTTCTGTTCAGTGTGCCCGGCCAGACCATCCATCAGAACCGCCAAACCGTCGCCATCGTCTTGATCGATCTGCCACCCCTCAGCAGGCGTGCCCACATGCAGTTTTTCTAAACCCAGGCGCTGACCTGCACCGCCGTGGAAGAACGGGGCTTTGCCGACAAGCCAGACCACGTCGCCCCAAGCGAGCTGCCCCTCATCACTCCCGAAACTCAAGTAGGTATGGTCGTGATACTGGGCACCAATCACTTGATGAAGCTGTTGTGCTTTGAAAAGCATCTTCCAGGTGTCTTGCTCGGATGATGTTTCCATCCCCGCCGGATTCACCCACTCCGGCGTGATCAGCCGGTACCACTTGTCCTGCACCGTGTAGATCTCCGTGTAGGGGTCCGACTTGGGCAGCGACAACACCTCTTCATCGCCCACCTTGGCTTTGAGCCACCCCGGGCCGTAGCGTTCGCTGGGCAGCAGTTGCAGGCCACCCGGTGCATTGGCCAGCACCGCGGTCACCTTGGGGCCGGTGTCGCCCACCACCTTCTTGAACACGTAGCCCTTGACGCCCGAGCCTTCAAACCCCATGCGGATGCGTTTGTAGGCCGCCGCTGCGCCCACTGCCGGCATGGCGCCATGCACGATGCCAGCCACCACGTCTTGCGCATTGCCAAAGTCGGGGTGGATCAAGGCCCGGCCCACCAAGCCGCCCATCGAGTGCGTCACCACGATGACCTTCTCGCAATCGAATTGGCGTTGTTGGTAATAGGCAATGATTTCGCGGATGCGCTTGGCCACGTCTTTGGCCGATTCGCCATTGGAGCGCAGCCAGTTGTAGCCGACCGCGTGCACGGGGTACCAGGCGTCAGAGACGGTTTGCAACTCACTCGGCTGCAGCGCCTCGCCGCCATTGCCGCCCCATTCGGTGGGTGGCACGCCGATCACTTTGTGCTTGCCGGACGCCCACTCAGAGCGCACCTGCCCGTCTCGGCACATCTGGTTGAGCTGGCTTTCCAGCGTTTGCAGCAGCCCGCCATAGCTGTCGAAGAAGACCTCGCTCCAGCCTCGCAAGCGCGCACGGCGATCACGCTGCTGTTGCGCATCGGGGTCGGCACAGTCTGCTGCAGGCCCATCATGCAGATAGGCCACATCCTCGACGTTGCTGTGCCTTTTGTCAGCCGCAGGCTTGCTCAAGTCATAGCGATCGACGTCGGTGGCCTGCGGGTCCAGCAGCATCTGCCGCTGCGCCGGGGTTTTGAAGATCACTGCCAGTGTCTCCATGGTGGCCTCCGGGCGCCAAGACACGTCCGTCGTTTTCTTGAGCTCCGCCTGGCGCTGTGGCGTGAGCTTGAGGTGGCTGCCCATGATGCCGGGGATGAACACCACCGGGATGGTGCGGCTGGGCAACACATGCACCTCACAGCCGCGTTGGTCGTTGCGAGGCGTGCTGCTGGCCTGAGCGACTTGCGTGCCGTCAGGCTTGACTTGGGTGCTCAGCTGGGCATCTGGCTTGGCCGGCGTAGGCATACACCGAAGTCGGCCATGCGACCACTTTGATGAGCGACATTCATGGAGATGAAGCTGCACCATCGCTTGACGGGACGTCGTCCACAAATTCGATGGTGCGCAGGATCTGCAAAGCGTATGGTGTCAGATCGGTTTTGGGACGCCTCTTGATATCTTCTAGTGCTCCCATGACGCCTTGCCCACAAACGGCTTTAGGCTCACGGATCAAGCAGTAGTGAAGATGGCGTTCACGTCGCGACTCATCGCCAATGACATGATCGCGGGTCATCGCAAAGCCCTTGGCCGTCCTGGTCGTCAGTTCATAGAAATGATCGGCGTCAGCGTATTTCTTCACCCACTCCTCGTCCATGCCTTGCGCTCTGAGATGAGCTTCGAATCGGCTTCTGTCACTGACCCAGCGGTTGGCCTTGACGTCAAAGTTGACCGAAAAGCCATCAGCCAAGTTTGGCTTGGACGGGGCGGGGTCTGTGGCGTTGTAGCAACCAATCCCTATGGTGAATGCGCAATCAGCGCACTGCTTCCCTTTGTAAGACTTTGGGATATCCCCGTAGCGAATGTAGACACTGCCCTCATTCAATTTTGATGGAGTGCTACTGCCGGCCACCAGCCACTGCCGCTTTGCAACATCAGGAATGAGCATGCTGATACGGCAGCCATCCCCAAGGCTCGTCACGATCTTCTGCTCGATTGTCGGCAGGCTCTGCCTTAGATTTTGCGCAGGCATGCCAGCGAATACGGACGTAACCGTGAGCGCGATAACTGTAGGCACGTAATGATTTTTGACCCTCATGGATTACGTCTTTCGTACCCTTCAGGAAACTGAAGCTTCATTTGCTTCTGTGCGTCTGGCAAGGGCACCTCGGTCAAAACAGCCAGAGCAACGCCAAATGCACAACAACGTGCATCGAAACCATTGAGAGCCTTGGAGTACGTTCTGTTGATAGCCCCAGGCAAATTGACAGCCGCAGAGGCACGCCAGAATGCGACACTTCGATACAGCACCTTGGCGCCTTGGTCAGTCGAGATCACTTGACGTTCCAGCGCATGTGTTTGGTCTGCGTACAAAGACATTCGCATCTTGTACCAATAGAAGGCTGCGCTGTCTGCGGGAGCAATCTTGTAATCATCGCTACCAGGACGCTTGACAGCAGCCAAATCGTCTCTATATCTCGCAATGTTCTCATCCATGCCGAAGTTCGAATCCACCAGCGCCGCGTTGCTCCTCTGGCCGGCTGGCTGTGCTGCGATTTTCTTGTAGGCATCGATCACCGAAGCTCGTGATTTCGCATCAACCTTCAGACCTCGCCAAGCCCAATAGTCGCAATAGTTCTCGGGGTTGGTCAGTTGAAGAAAGCCCCGACCATACCAAGGCGAGTACCAGAGGCCTTGGCCGCCAAGCTCCGCAAGCGTGCTCAGCCAAGAGGTTTCCTGCACTGCATTGCCGAAGAATGCCACCTGCCTCATCGGGGACGTGATGTTGTATTTGCGAAGGGCCTTGTTGAGTGGAATGCGGTGCGCAACCACCAGATCTGTTTCCTTTTTGATCGGGGGCAAGTTGACGGGCTCCCACATCACATGCTTGCCCGTGCGAATCGCATGGCTGGGCACAAGCTGCAGCAACTCGCTCTGGCTCAACCACCCGCACTTCCTGAAGTGCCGCACAAACTGCATGGGGTGGAAATGCCACACGCTGCGCTCACCCAGGCCGGCTTCGGTCCAGAACGCCATTTTCTTGGCGTGATCCTCGAACTTCTGCCACGCCGCATCTGATGCGAAGATCGCGCCGGGTTCGCGCAAGCGGCCATAGCGGGCTTGCAAATCACTTGCATCCCATTCGCTGGGCGCTTTGCACACCAGGTGCCGGGCCTTGGTGCGCGATGCGTAGTCCGCGCCTTGGCACAGCTTGATCGTGCGCTCGTCATCGCAGATGCCGTCTGCCGCTTTGGCTGTTTGGCCTTCCTCGCGCTTTTCCCAGCCTTGCCAATGCACAAAGTCGGCATCGCTGAGCTTGACTATGGCCTCCGGCGCCAAGTCAATGTAGCCCACAGCCGTTTCGCTGTAGCGCACCAGTTGCCAGTTCTCATTGCGGGTGGTGGTGTCGCTGCCCAGAACACGACCAAAGCGCAGCCATTCCAGCCCGGCGCTGGGGCAATCCGGGTACAGGGCCGTGGCCAGCTGGAACAGCTCGTATTCGTAGTTCTCTTGAACAACGGGAGCGCCCAGTTGCTCATAGCTGCCATCTGGCTTGAGCACGTGGCTGGTGGCGATGCGTTGGCCCTTGTCTAGCTTGACGCAGACGTGCAGGGCTTGTGTGTTCCGCCCGGCTGTCCCCAGGGGCAATGCAAAGTCATTCTTGCCGGGAAAGTCGATGCGGTGAGCGCCAACTTCGGCTGCCCTGGGGTGGCGCACGGCAAAGTCTCGATTGGCCGGAATCACAAAGTGTGCATCGCCATAGAAGTCCGCACTGCCTGCGCCTTGCTTGACAGATGTGCTGTCGCGCCAAAACGCGCTCAGGCCTGCTTGCGTGGTGAAGATCTCGATGTGGCAGGCCTCTTTGTCGTACAGCTTGCCCGCGAAGCCCAGCACGTCTTTGCGCCAGACTTTGAGGTTGGATGGCTTTTGCACGGCAGGGCCTGGCGTGCATGCCGGGCTGCGCAGCCAGGGCGGCAGTTGCTGGTAGCGATCAGGCAGCAAGTCGTCACGGTTGGCCAAATGCATGTACAGCGAGTAATACGCCACGGAAGTGCTCTCGCCTGTCTGCGTTTCATGGCGGATCAGCACGAAGCTGGTGTCGTACTGGCCCAGGCCCTCGTAAATCTCTGCCTGTTTGGCAAAGCGAAAGGCCACGACCGTGCCATCGGCCATGGCCCTGATGGGCTCGCCCAGACCTTGGATGTGGATGCCGCCGTGCCAGCGATGGATCGGCCCCTTGGTGGTGGGAATGGTGCTGACGGGGAAGCGGCCTTCACTGCTCAGAACATGGGTGTTGAGGATGCGTTCAAGGTAGGCATCTTCAGCTTCGGTTTCTGGCCGGGCAGGTAGAACAGGGTAACTGATGAGCATGGTGCAGGGGCCTTGAACTCACACAGAGAATGGAAATGGAGCTTCAGGCTCGAATTGGTAGGTGCTGCGCGGCATGTTGGGCATCTGCCATGTGATGGTGCCTGGCCCCACCATCGACTTCTGCCCCGCCCTCACCGTGATCTTGCCCGGGCACTGCACCGTGAGCTGCCCACCTTCCAATGTGATGCCGGCGCCGCCACTCACGGCCAGCACCACGCGCTTGGCCGCGGCGATGTTCACCACGCCCTGGGCGGTTTTGATCTCCAGCGTCTGCTGGGCCGCCACCTGCGCTGGGCCGTTCTGCGCTTGCAGGTCGATGGCGCCTTGCGCGGCGATCAGGGTCAGGCCTTTGCCTGCTGCCGCTTGGCCCGAGGCGTCGGCGCCGCCTGGCTGCACGGCACCTGCGAGCACGCCGATGGCCTGGCCCGTGTGGACGCGCGCCTGGCCGCCCACAGCCCAGTGGCTGTCCTGGCCGCTGGCCAGGATGGTGGTGCCCTGGCTGCTGAGGTGCACGTCCTGGCCGGCGGTGAGCCCCACGCCAGCCTGGCCGACCAGGGCGATGTGGGGGTCGGCGAGGTGCGGCACGGTGGCGCTGCCCGATGAGGCCGATGACGCCGATGAGGCCGGCGAGGTGCTGGCTGTGTTGCGCGCCTGGGCGTCTTGCACGGCATCGTTCAGGCTGCGGGTGCCGACGCTGCCGCGCAGGCTGAGCGCCAGGTCGCGGCTGGCTTGCACGCCGCTGGCCAGGCCCACGGTCTGGTGGGTGCTGGCGGCCTGGTGGAAGGCCTGGGTGAGTTGCTGCATCTGCCGCGCCAAAGCGATGCCGGCGGCGTTGTCGCCCGCGGGCTCGGGTGAGATGCCCAGGCCGGAGCCTCCCGCTGGACGCAGGCTGTAGGTGCTCAGCAGCAGGCCGCGGGCCGCGCGCAGACCACCCCAGGCGTCGGTGCGCAACTCCAGGCCCTGGCCGCGCAGGCTGCCACGGTGGTTGTCGGCCTGGTGCAGCAGGTGCCCCATCTCCAGCCAGGTCTGGGCCTGGGTGGTGTGCAGGCGGGCGCGCAGCTGCTGTGGGGTGTCGTCGAGCACCAGCTGGTTGTGGCCGCTGCCGCCAAATTCCTGGCTCTTGACGCCACTCAGCGCTGCGGCGTTGGCTTGGCCAGGGTTGCCCTCGGTGGCTGCACCAGGCGCGGCACCGTGCCAGGCGGGGCTGTGGCCGCCCGCGCCTTCGCCGATGAGGTTCATCTGGCTGGCGGGCGTGTGGTCGCTGGACTGGGCCAGGGCCGCCGAGACCCCTGCCGCACCTGCAGCGCGTGGCGCACCGCCAGCGTCGGCACCATCGTGCGTGAGCCCAGCCGGCGTGGGCGCAATGCCCGATTCTCCCTGGCCGTTGTAGAGGCTGGCGATGACCACCGGCCGGTCGATGTCGTTGCCCAGGAAGCCGACCAGCACCTCCTGCCCGATGCGGGGGATGAACTGGTGGCCCATGGCCGCGCCAGCCAAGCGTTGCTGCACGCGCAACCAGCAGCTGTCGAGGGCCTCGGCGCCCCTTGGGGCGTCGCTCTGCCAGCCACCCTGCCAATGGAAGCGCACGCGCACGCGACCCATGGCGTCGGTGTGGATGTCATCGGCGCCGCTGGGGCTGAGCTGCCCCTGGGGGCCGACGACGATGGCGGTCTGCGGGCCCGCAGCCGTGGGTCGGGGGCGCAGGCGTCGGCCGGTGCCGTCTTGCAGGGCTGGGCGCCAGGGCTGGGCGCGCGTCGCGGCTTCGAAGGCACAGGCGTGGCCGGTGCGCGCGGCCAGGGGCTGGAGTTCGCTGCTGTGGGCGCCGGCATCGGTGTCGTCGGCGGCATCCGCAAAGGCGATGTGATCGCTGTGATCCTTGGGGTCGGCATGGTCGCCACGCGCGGCCTTGGGCAGGGTGTTGACGCCGATCGCGTGCACGCGGGTGACGAAGAGCTCGGGGATGTCGCCATGCGCGCCTGACACGCCACCGAACAGCCCCCCGTCGGTCGCCACGGCCACCCAGGTGCCGGCGCGCAGGGTGCGCACATTGCCGCGGCCCATCCAGCGCAGGGTGCGCGCTTCTTCGGCTTGTTGCAGCAAGGTCGCGGCGAAGCGGGCTTCGTCGGGCGTGCCGAACAGGTAGCCGCTGGTCGGGTCGTACTGGGCCAGCCAGGGGGTGAGTTGGGCCACGCCCTGGTCGCCCTCAGGGCCCCAGTCCGGCCGGGACGGCACCTCGGCCGCGATGGCCGCATGGGCCTTGTGGTCCCAGCCCAGCACGGTGTGGGCGGTGGGGCCCAGGCGGCGTTCGTGGCCCAGGGCATGGATGCTGTCTTGCGAGGCCTGGCTGTCCTGGCCCGGGCTGGCGTGGAAGCGGATCCCTGCGCCAACCAAGCCCATGCCCGCACCCCATCCGCCCGCGCTGGTCGGGTCCTGGGGCTGGGCCTGGCTGTGCACGAAGAAGACGAGGCCATGGCCGGCCGGGGCGTCGTCGCTTTCCTCGACCCGCCAGGCCACGCCCTCCTCAGCCAGCAGGCGCTGGAGGAAATCGAGGTCGCTTTCGCGGTGCTGCACGCAGTAGGCACGCTGGCCACCGTTGCGGGCGAACAGGCCTTGGGCCACGTGTTCGGCCACGCCTTCGTCCCAGCGCCAGACGGCCAGATCGGGGTGCTGCGAGAGCACGTCGTCCACGATGTCGATGAGGCTGCGGTCCTGCCAGATGCGGCTGTTCAGGGTGTGGGCCAGCAGCGCGATCCAGGGCTGCAGCGTGAGCGCCTTGCGGGCGAAGCCGCCGTCGGCGTGCAGGGCGCGGGCTTCGGTGACGATGCCGCTGCGCAGGACGTGACCGCCATCGGCCAACTGGGTGCGCAGGGTGAGGGCCTGGCCGCACAGCTGCTTGAGCGGCACGTGGGCGTCGAGCATCAAGACCTGCAGCGTCAGGCGGAAAGGCTCGGACACCGCCTCGTGCAGCTCGAAGCGCTCCAGCAGGAGGTCCGAGGCGCCCGCGGCGTCGGCACCCGGCGGGGTGGCAAGGGTGTGCAGCCGGCTGTCTTGCGTCCACATGGACAGCAAGCGCTCCGCCAGCGCGCCAATCCCGCCGATCTCGTCGATCTGGCTTGGCAATTCCATCGGTCCCTGAACTGTGTTTTGGTGTGGGCCGAGTTTAGGAGCAGCCCATGCGGCGGCATCTCCCCCTTTTGGGGCGTATGTGCAACGAAGTGCAACGCCGCTCAGGTTTGGCGGGCGCGCGCCAGGACGAAGTCCACGAAGGTGGCGGCCGCTCGGGTGGGGTGGCGGTTGGGCATGTAGAGCATGACCATGCGGGTGCCGAAGATGCTGAGCTTCCAGTCGTCCAGCGCGGTCAGCACCTCACCACGGTCGATGAGGTCTTGCACCACGTAGTCGGGCACCAGGCCGACGCCGACGCCCGCCTCGATGGCCTGGCGCAGGAAGTGGAAGTTCTCGGATGTCAGCGTGGGCGACAGCGGCACCTCGTGGCGCTCGCCGTGCAGGTAGGCGGCCAGGCGCAGCTGGCGCCCCACCACGGCGGAGGTGATGAGCGGTGCCGTGCACAGGTCGCCGAGCTGGGCCGGCATGCCGTGGGCCTCGGCGTAGGCGCGCGAGGCGCAGGCCACGTAGCGCACCGGGCCCATGTCGCGGGCGACGAGTTGGTCGGGCGGCTCGGACATCACGCGCACAGCGATGTCCACCTCGTCGCGCATCAGGTCCACCACGCGGTTCTCGAAGGCGACGTCCAGCACGATGCCAGGGTGGCTGCGCTTGAACTCGATCAGCCAGGGCGCCATCACCAGCTGGCCGTAGCCACTGGGCACGCTCAGGCGCACGCGGCCCTGCAGGGTCTGGCCCAGGGTGGAGACGGTGTCGCGCGCGGCAGCGAGTTCGTCGCGGATCTTGCGGCCGTGCTCGTAGAGCTGCAAGCCGACCTCGGTGGGCGCGATGCGGCGGGTGCTGCGGCGCACCAACTGCTGGCCCAGGTTGCGCTCGAATTGGCTGAGGTGGTAGCTGACGTTGGCGCGGCTGGTTTTGAGGCGGCGCGCGGCTTCGCTCAGGGAGCCGGCGTCCAGGATGTCAACGAGCAAGGTCAGGGCGTGGAGGTCCATGGGGGCAGACATGGTGTGATTGTCAAATTTCCTTTGACAGCCTGTCAATGCTTGTGCGGATTGTCAAAACTGCTTCGCCCTCGAACAATCGACGAACACCGCACAAGCCCCCCTGCCCATGACCCAAGCCCCAGAGATCACCCAGGCAGACAGCGCCCTCGCAGACGCCGCCCTCGCCCACCTGCAGCGCGCAGAACAAGCGGCCGCCAACACCCCCCAAGCCCGCCGGGGCAGACCCCGCCCGGTGGCCTCGGTGGGGGTGGTCGGTGGCGGCACCATGGGCGCGGGCATCGCCGTGGCGGTGCTGGACGCCGGCCTGCCGGTGGTGATGGTCGAGCGCGACGAAGCCGCTGTGGCCTTGGGGCGCTCGCGGGTGGAGAAGGTGCACGACGGCCGCGTGGCCAAGGGCCGGCTGACGCCCGAGGGCAAGGCCGCGGTAATGACGCGCTTGCAAGGCTCGACCGACTACGCCGCGCTCCAGGACGTGGACCTGGTCATCGAGGCGGTGTTCGAGGACATGGCCGTCAAGCACGCGGTGTTCGCCGAGCTGGACCGCCACTGCAAGCCCGGCGCCGTGCTGGCCACCAACACGTCCTACCTGGACATCGACGCCATCGCGCAAGCCACATCGCGCCCGCAAGACGTCATCGGCTTGCACTTCTTCTCGCCGGCCCACGTCATGAAGCTGCTGGAAATCGTGGTGCCCACGCAGGTCAGCGCCGACGTGGTCGCCACGGCCTTCGCGCTGGCCGCCCGGCTCCAGAAGGTGGCGGTGCGCGCCGGGGTGTGCGATGGGTTCATCGGCAACCGCATCCTGGCCGTCTATCGCACGGCGGCCGACCACCTGATGGCGGATGGCGCCTCGCCGTACGAGATCGACGCCATGGTGCGCGCCTTCGGCTTCCCCATGGGGCCGTATGAAATGAGCGACCTGGCCGGTGGCGACATCGGCTGGGCGACGCGCAAGCGCCGTGCCGCCACGCGCGATCCGAACGCGCCCAAGGCCCGGTATGTGCACATCGCCGACCGGCTCTGCGAGCGCGGCTGGTTCGGCCAGAAAACAGGCCGCGGCTGGTACGTGTACGAAGCCGGCTCGCGCAGCGGCAAGCCCGACCCCGAGGTTGAGGCCATCGTCGCCGAAGAGCGCGCCAAGGCCGGCATCACGCCGCGCCACTTCACGCTGGATGAGATGCAGCGCCGCTACTTGGCCGCCATGGTCAACGAGGGTGCCAAGGTCGTCGATGAGGGCATCGCCTTGCGCCCGCTCGACGTCGATGTCACGCTGGTGCATGGCTACGGTTTCCCGCGCTGGCGCGGTGGCCCCATGAAGCACGCCGACACGGTCGGTCTGGCCAGCATCCTGACCGACATCCGCACCTTCGCGCAGGCAGACCCGCTGTTCTGGCAGCCGTCTGCGCTGCTGGAAAAACTCGTGGCCGAGGGCCAGACCTTCGACAGCCTGAACAACTTTTGAGGACGCCCCATGGACCTGAGTTTCACGCCTGAAGAACAGGCCTTCCGCGACGAAGTGCGGGCCTTCCTGCGCGACAAGGTGCCCGCCCACCTGACCGACAAGGTCCGCGCCGGCGAGCACCTGGGCAAGGCCGACCACGAAGCGTGGCATGCCATCCTCAACGCCCAGGGCTGGCTGGCCAACCACTGGCCCCAGCAGTGGGGCGGCACCGGCTGGAGCGCCGTGCAGAAGTTCATCTTCGAGCACGAATGCGCCCTGGCCTGCTGCCCGCGCACCGTGCCCTTTGGCGTGAACATGCTGGGGCCCGTGCTCATCAAGTACGGCAGCGAAGCGCAAAAGCGGCACTGGCTGCCGCGCATCCTCGATGGCAGCGACTGGTGGTGCCAGGGCTACTCCGAACCCGGCGCGGGCTCGGACCTGGCCGCCGTGAAAACCACCGCCGTGAAAGACGCCAGCGGCCAGTTCTACGTGGTCAATGGCCAGAAGACCTGGACCACGCTGGGCCACCACGCCAACATGATCTTCTGCCTGGTGCGCACCGACCGCGACGCCAAGAAGCAAGAAGGCATCAGCTTCCTGCTGATCGACATGGCCACGCCCGGTGTGGAGGTGCGCCCCATCGTCACGCTGGACGGCGCGCACGAGGTCAACGAGGTCTTCTTCACCGATGTGAAGGTGCCGGTGGCGAACCTGGTGGGCGAGGAGCACAAGGGCTGGACCTGCGCCAAGTACCTGCTGACCTATGAGCGCACCAACATCGCGGGCGTGGGCTTTTCGGTGGCGGCCATGGCGCGCCTGAAAGACGTGGCCCAGCGCGTCAAGAAGAACGGCAAGCCCCTGGCGCAGGACCCGCTGTTCGCTGCGCGCATGGCGCACATCGAGATCGAGCTGGAGAACATGAAGACCACCAACCTGCGCGTGATCGCGGCGGTGGCCGGGGGCGGTGCGCCGGGCGCGGAGAGCTCCATGCTGAAGATCAAGGGCACCGAGATCCGCCAGGAGCTCAACGCGCTGCTGCGCCGCGCCATGGGCCCGCACGCACGGGCGCTCGTGGGCCCCGGCGTGGACAGCCCGCTGGGCGCCGAGCCCGAGGTGCACCACGCCACCGCGCAGTACTTCAACAACCGCAAGCTGTCGATCTTCGGCGGCTCCAACGAGGTCCAGAAAAACATCATCGCCAAGATGATCCTGGGACTGTGAGGACCACGCCATGAACTTCACCCACACCGAAGACCGCCGCATGCTGGCCGACACCCTGGGCCGCTACGTGGCCGAGCAAGCCGGCTTCGAGGCCCGCATGGCCGCGGCCGCATCCCCCGAAGGCTTCAGCCGCGCACGCTGGGCGGCATTCGCCGAACTCGGCGCCATCGGGGCGCTGTTCACCGAGGCCGATGGCGGCTATGGCGGCGCGGGCTTCGACATCGCCGTGGTGTTCGAAGCCCTGGGCGCCGGCCTGGTGCTGGAGCCCTTCCTGCCCGCGCTGATGGCCGGCAGCGCGCTGGCGCACGCGGGCACCCACGGACAAAAGACGCTGCTGGCACCGCTGATGGCCGGCGAGCACGTGGCCGCGCTGGCCCACGACGAGCCGGGCGCCTTCGGCCACGTGCAGCACGTGGCCACGCGGGCCGAGCGCCATGGCGAGGGCTGGGTGCTGCAAGACCACAAGACCGCCGTGCCGCTGGGCGACCAGGCCGACTGGCTGCTGGTGTCGGCGCGCACCGCGGGCGCCACGACCGACGCGCAAGGCATCTCGCTGTTCGTCGTGCCGGCCGATGCGCCGGGACTGGTGCGCCGCGGCCTGCCCGCGCACGATGGCGGCCGCGTGGCCGACGTGATGTTCAACCAGCTGCGCCTGCCGGCCTCGGCCCTGCTGGGCGGCGAGGCGCACGTGGACGCAGGCCTGGCCACGCTGGAGCACGCCGTGGGCCGTGGCCTGCTGGCGCTGTGCGCCGAGAGTCTGGGCGCCATGGAGGTGGCCAAGCGCATGACCATCGCGTACCTGCAGACGCGCCAGCAGTTCGGCGTGCCGATTGGCAGCTTCCAGGCCCTGCAACACCGCATGGCCACCGTGCTGCTGGAGATCGAACAGGCGCGCTCGGCCGTCATCAACGCCGCCGCCGCGCTGGATGGCAGCGAGCGCCTCGCCCGCGAACGCGCGCTGTCGGCGGCCAAGGTCAGCATCGGGCGCATCGGCACGCTGGTGGCCGAAGAAGCCATCCAGCTGCACGGCGGCATCGGCATGACCTGGGAGCTGCCACTGTCGCACTGCGCCAAGCGCCTGGTGCTCATCGATGCCCAGCTGGGCGACGAGGACCACCACCTGCAGCGCTTCATCGCCCTGGGTGCCTCGGCATAAGCTCGCGCCCACGATGTCCGAAGCCCACATCCCCAGCCCCACCGGAGCCCCCATGAGCCAAGCCAACCCCGCCTTCCAATGGGCCGACCCCTTCTTGCTCGACGACCAGCTCACGACGGAAGAACGCATGGTGCGCGACGCGGCCCGCAGCTACGCGCAAGACAAGCTGCTGCCCCGCGTGACCCTGGCCTTCCGCAACGAACAGACCGACCCGGCCATCTTCCGCGAGATGGGCGCGCTCGGCCTGCTGGGCGCGACCCTCCCGACCGCGTATGGCGGCGCGGGCCTGAACCACGTCAGCTACGGCCTGATCGCCCGCGAGGTCGAGCGGGTGGACTCGGGCTACCGCTCGATGATGAGCGTGCAGTCCTCGCTGGTGATGCTGCCCATCTTCGAGTTCGGCACTGAAGCCACGCGCGCCAAGTACCTGCCCAAGCTGGCGTCGGGCGAGTTCATCGGCTGCTTCGGCCTGACCGAGCCCAACCACGGCTCTGACCCGGCCAGCATGCTGACGCGCGCCACGAAAGTCGATGGCGGCTACACGCTGCGCGGCAGCAAGATGTGGATCAGCAACTCGCCCATTGCCGACGTGTTCGTGGTGTGGGCGCAGTTCAACGAGAACGGCAAAGACGCCATCCGCGGCTTCGTGCTGGAGAAGGGCTGGCAGGGCCTGAGCGCCCCGGCCATCCACGGCAAGGTGGGCTTGCGCGCCAGCATCACCGGCGAGATCGCCATGGACGATGTGTTCGTGCCCGAAGAGAACGCCTTCCCCGATGTGCGCGGCTTGAAGGGCCCTTTCACCTGCCTGAACTCGGCGCGCTACGGCATCTCCTGGGGGGCGATGGGCGCGGCCGAAGACTGCTGGCTGCGCGCCCGCCAGTACGTGCTCGACCGCCAGCAGTTCGGCCGCCCGCTGGCCGCCAACCAACTCATCCAGAAGAAGCTGGCCGACATGCAGACCGAGATCGCCTTGGGCCTGCAAGGCAGCCTGCGCCTGGGCCGCATGAAGGACGAAGGCAAGGCCGGCGTTGAGTTGACCTCGCTCATGAAGCGCAACAACTGCGGCAAGGCGCTGGACATCGCCCGCCTGGCGCGCGACATGATGGGCGGCAACGGCATCAGCGACGAGTTCGGCGTGGCCCGCCACCTGGTCAACCTCGAAGTGGTCAACACCTACGAGGGCACGCACGATGTGCACGCGCTGATCCTGGGGCGTGCGCAGACCGGCATCCAGGCCTTTTTCTGAGCGGGCACAGCGTGTCTGACACCACGGCCACGGGCCTGGCCCACGCGATGCACGCCGACACCAGCGTGCTCGTGCTGGTGGACTACCAGGGGCGCTTGATGCCCGCCATCCACGAGGGCGGCCAGGCACTGGCGCGCGCCGTGCTGCTGGCCGAAGGCGCGCGCCTGCTGGGCGTGCCGGTGATCGGCACCGAGCAGAACCCCGCGCGCCTGGGGCCGAACGCGGACGCGCTCAAAGCCCTGTGCGACACCACCGTCGCCAAGACGCATTTCGACGCCTGCCCCGACGGCCTGGTGGACGCCGTGCAAGCCGCCCGGCCGGGCTGCACCGACATCGTCATCGCGGGCTGCGAGGCCCACGTCTGCCTGCTGCAGACCGCGCTGGGCTTGCTGCGAGCCCGGCCAGACTGGCGCGTCTGGGTGGTGGCCAACGCCAGCGGCTCGCGCCGCGCGAGCGACCACGCCGCCGCCATGGCGCGCATGGGCCAGGCCGGCACCACCGTGGTCACGCACGAGATGGTGCTCTTCGAGTGGCTGGGCGACTGCCAGCACGCGCGCTTCCGCGAGGTGCTGGCGCTCATCAAAGCGGCGGACTGAGCGGCGCGCCGGGCTGAACAGGCGGCACGCCGCCCGTTTGGCCTGGTGCGCAAGGCCATTGGCTTCGCGCGCAAGTCTTGTCGGGTCGCGCGCAAGCCGTGACCATGCACGCGCGACACGCCATGGCCGCGAGCGCAAGTCATGTCGGGCGGGGTGCCGCTCCGCGCGGGTCGCGCGCCAGGCCATCTGCTCGGCGCGCAAGCCGACTCGACGCACCGGCCACACCCGGGGACTCGGCGCACGGCACGTTCCGGCCGGTGCACGGCCCGTGGCGGCTTGCACGCAAGGCGTTTGGCACGGTGCGCGAGGGTTTTTGGCTTGCGCCCGCCCCGCCGCGCGAGCCCCTGCGAGAAAATCGGGCCATGAGCGACCCAGCCAGCCCCGACCACGACCCCATGCCCCTGCCGCCCGAGCCGCCGGACATCAACGCCTGCTGCGGCAGTGGCTGCGACCCCTGCATCTTCGACACCCACGACCTGGCCATGGCCGATCACCGCCAGGCGCTGCGGGCGTGGCAGACCAGGCAGGCCTTGAAGGACACGCCACAGGCCGCCCCGCCGACCGCTTGAGCCAGGGGGTGACATGAACGCGCCACATGTCACTGCCAGGATGCGCGGCACCATCCGCGCACCCCTTCCCGGAGGTGCCCTCCCTCAGGAAGACATCCCATGCCCCAGCCGCTGGCCGCCCGCGCCCTGGCCGCCGCACTGACCACCGCCTTGCTTGGCACGTCGGTGGCCACGCCCTCCGCCCCACCCTCGGCAGCGCCTGCGGCCCAGGCTGCCGCCCAGCCCGGCGCCCCGATCGCCATCCAGCCCGTCGTTCGCCTGCCGGCCATCACCTCCCGCTTGCGACGCCCCGGTGCGCCGGAGGCCCCCGACATCACCCTGGACGACATCGAACGCTGCCTGGGCCAGGACATGGCGATGCAGCAGGACGTGCACGCCGCGCGGCAACGTCAGCAGGCGCTCACCCAAGAACGCGCCAGCCTGGAGCAGGTCAGCAACACACTGCACGCCGCCATGGCCGAACTGGAGAAGGCGAGCGAGGCCATGAAGGCGCAGTCTGCGCGCTGGTCCGAGGCCAACACCGCCCTGCAACGCCAGGCCGAGGACCTCGAGCGCAAACGCCTGCAGCGCCCCCAGCGTCCAGCCGACGTGACCGCCTTCAATGCCCTGGTCAAAGCGCACAACACCGAGCTGGAGCGCCTGCGTGAATGGCGCTCGCGCTTGCTGAAAGAGCACGCGGCCTTCGAACAGCGCGTGGCGGCCCACAACGCCCGCAACACGGCAGCGAATGCCAGCGTGGCGGCCTTCAATGTGCGCCACGAGGCCCTCCAGGACGAGACTGCGGCCCTGGTGGCGCGCTCCGGCCAGACCGCCGCGGCATGTGGCGGCACCAGGACCTTGCGCAAATGAGGCCCGCGTTCTGGACCCACCCCTGGTGGCTGCTGCGGGCCGTGCTTGCGGCATTGCTGTTGTCCGGCCGTGCGCTCGCCGCCCCAGCCGATGTGCCCACGCTGAGCGGCCAGGTGCGCCTGGACCAACTGGACGGCGCGCCGCTGGCCGGGGTCTCGGTGCTCATCGGGCAGAAAGTCGTGGCGACCACCGATGCGGAAGGCCGCTTCGCGATCCGCTGGCCACGCCCCTCCGCTGCAACGGCTGGCAAGGAGGCGGTGACGCTGCAGCTGAGCCGGCCGGGCGAGGCCATGGCCGTGGTCAACGACGTGCTGCTGACCTGGCCTGCATCGCTTGCCGCCTCCCCTGCGCCGGTGACGCTGCTGGTGTCCGCGCCTGAGACGGTGGTCGCGTGGCGCGAATTTCACTTGGGGCAGCTGGTGTTGCGCACCAGCGAACAGGCGCGCGTCGCGGCATTGGCTGCCGCGACGAAAGTGGGGCCCCAACAGCTGAAAATGGAGGGGCTTGCAGAGTGGGCTGCGGCCCTCGACCCCCTCGGCCAGCCCGCCGGCACATGGGCCCTGCTGGCCGGCAAAGGCCATGCGGCGCAGATGCCTGCGCTGTACCGCGAGGCGTTACAAGACTGGTGGCGGGGAGACCCAAAACAGGCGCTGCAGGTGTTGTCGATGATCGCGCTCCAGAGGGCTCCTGTCGGCACACCGTCAAAAGATGCCGACCTGGCTCAAGCCTGGATGCTCCGCGTCATGTTGCAGCTCGCCCTCGGCGACAGCCCGGCAGCTATCGACACAGGTTGGCTGGCCACGATGACACTGCCGGAACGCCCCGAGCTGTGGCACTTGCTGGGTCAATTGCAAATGCACCACCCGGGCGAAACCCTCTCTCAAGCCCATGGTGCATTGACCCGCGCCCATGGCTCATTGACCCGCGCCCTGGCGCTGTACCCCACCGACAACCAAACGGCCGTCGCCCGACTGCACGACACCCTGGGCCGCCTGCTCGAAGGCATGAAACGCCCGGGCGAAGCCAGTGAGCACTGGCTGAAGGCGATGGGCTTGCACGCGGCCATGCGCTCGGACGCTGACACCGTCCACACCGATGCCGCCTCGCGCGCTGGCCTGAACGCCGCCCGCATGCAAGCCATGGTGGGCCAGCACGCGCAAGCCCTGGCAACGCTGAGCGACGTGCTCGTCTGGCGCCGCGCCCTGGCCGCGCGCGAACCCACCCTGATGCGCCAATACGAGCTGGCCACCACCCTGCTGAACCAGGAGCTGTCCCACCAGAAACTCAAGCAGACCTGCCTGGGCGAAGCGGCGTGGCGCGAGGCGACCCGCATCGTGAATGAGCTGGCCGAGATCGACCCAGCCAGGTTCCTGGAACGCAAAAAGCGGTCTGCTCGCCCACCGCTGCCACCTGACACCTGCCAGAACACCGCGGCGTCGGTCCTGCGAAGCCACACCCCCCTCTCCCTGCCCACCAGCGCCGCCCTGGAAGCGCTGCCAGCCGCCGAATGGGAAGCTCAGATCAAGGCATGGCAGGACGCATCGCGCAGCGAGGCAGGCTTGGCCCCGGCCCAATCGGCCTTGGCGGCGCAATGGAGCCTCGCGGCGCTGGGCCTGCAACTGCGCATGGCCGCGTCAGAACCCGGCAAACACGATCAGGCCCTGGCGCGCACCCTCACCCGCATCGGCAGCCTGCACCAGATGTCTGGCAAGCCCGCGCTGGCCCTGGCCAGCTACCGGGAGGCGCTGGCCGCCTGGGGCAAGGTGCGCGGCACCAGCGATGCGCCGCGCTGGCTGCCCGACATCGTCGAAACGCTGAAAGGCCGCATCGCCCAACTGCAGGCCAAGCCATCGGCTTGACCGTCGCCCAGTCATCGCCCAATCATGGCCCAATCATGGCAGTGAGGGCCGTGGCTCAGCGCCCTGAGCGCTGGCCCGCGGGCGTCGCCGCCGCCAAAGCCGCCGCCTCGCGCAGCTTGTCCTTCTTGCTCTTGCGCTTGCCCTTGATGCCGCCCGTGCCCTCGGGGTCGGTCAGCGGGTTGGCGTTCACGGGCTCGGTCTGCGTCATCTCGAAACCGGGCACCTGCTCACGCGGCACGCGCAGGCCCTGGCGCTTTTCGATCAGGCGGAAGTGCGCCTCGGTGTTGGCGCTGACGAAGCTCACGGCCACGCCACTTTCGCCCGCGCGCGCGGTGCGGCCAATGCGGTGGATGTGGTCGTCGGGCGAGCGCGGCAGGTCGTGGTTGACGACGGCGGGCAGCTGCGCGATGTCGATGCCGCGCGCGGCCAGGTCGGTGGCCACCACGACTTGCAGTTCACCTGCTTTGAAGGCGCGCAGCACCTCGCGGCGCGCGCCCTGGCTGGCGTCGGCGTGGAAGGCCGCGGCACGGATGCCCGCCTTCTCCAGCTTGTGCGTGACCAGCTCGCAGGCATAGCGCGTGGCCACGAACACCAGCACCCGCTGCCAACCTTCTTGCGCAATGAGGTGGCGCAGCAGCGGCGTGCGCTGGGCCGCATCGACGTGGATGGCGCGCTGCGTGATGTCAGGCACCGACACCTCATCGGCACGCACGTCGATGCGCGCGGCATCGTGCAAGAGCTGTTGCGCCAGCGCCTCCACGGCAGGCGCGAAGGTGGCCGAGAACATCAGGCTCTGGCGCTGGGCCGGCAGCAGGGCCAGCACGCGCTTGAGCTCGTCTTCGAAGCCCTTCTCCAGCAGGCGGTCGGCCTCGTCGAGCACCAGGGTCTGCACGCCATCGAGGCTCAGGGCGTTGTGGTCGATGAGGTCGAGCAGGCGGCCCGGGGTGGCCACGACGATGTCGGCGCCACCGCGCAAACCCATCATCTGCGGGTTGATGGAGACGCCGCCGAACACGCAGCCCCAGCGCAGCGGCGCCTGCAGGTGCGGGGCCAGCTCGTGCAAGGTCTGCCCGATCTGCAAGGCCAGCTCGCGCGTGGGCACCAGCACCAGCACGCGGGTGGGGCGGCGGCCGGTGGGCTCATCCAAGCCCTTTGTTTGGGCCTTCAGCCAAGCGTCCTGCAGCCGCTGCAGCACGGGCAGCACATAGGCCAGCGTTTTGCCTGAGCCGGTCTGCGCCGTGGCCAGCACGTCGCGCCCGGCCAGCACCACGGGCAGGGCATCGGCCTGGATGGCGGTGGGTTCGTCGAAGCCGACCGCCTCCAAGGCTTCGGCCAGGTCGGCGCTCAGGCCCAGCGCGAGGAAGGGCGATGCGGCGTCGTTGCGGGGCACGTCCAGGTCCTTGTCCACATCCTTGTTGATGTCCTCGTTCACAGTGCCCTCACCTTCACGGACTTGCCCTTGACCTTGCCACCCTGCAGGCCCTTCAAGGCCTGGTCGGCGATGGCGCGGTCCACGGCCACGTAGGTTGAAAACTCGTTGACGTTGATCTTGCCGATCTGGGCGCCATCTAGCCCCAAGTCTTTGGTGAGCGCACCCAGCACATCGCCCGGGCGGATCTTTTCCTTGCGGCCCCCGAGGATCTGCAACGTCACGCGCGGCGGGCGCAGGGGTTCGGCGTCGGTCGAGGGCGTGAGCTCGCTCAAAGGGTGCCACTCGCTGGCACGGCCCTGCATCTGGTCGATGCGGCCCACGCGGCCCATCTCGTCCATGCTGGCCAGGCTGAAGGCCCAGCCCGATTCGCCGGCACGGCCGGTGCGGCCCACGCGGTGGGTGTGCACCTCGGTGTCGGGCGTGATGTCCACGTTGATGACGGCTTCGAGCTGGGCGATGTCCAGGCCGCGCGCGGCCACGTCGGTGGCCACGAGCACGCTGCAACTGCCATTGGCGAAGCGCACCAGCACCTGGTCGCGGTCGCGTTGGTCGAGGTCGCCGTGCAGTTCGAGCGCGACGATGCCTTGCGCCTGCAGCACCGCCACGAGGTCACGGCACTGCTGCTTGGTGTTGCAAAACGCCAGGGTGCTGGTCGGGCGGAAGTGGTCGAGCAGCAGGCCCACGGCGTGCAGGCGCTCAGGCTCGGTCACCTCGTAGAAGCGCTGGCGGATGAGGCTGGTGTCGTGCTTTTCTGCGAGCTTGACCTCTTGCGCATCGCGCATGAAGCGGCGCGCCAGCTTGTCCACGCCCTCGGGGTAGGTGGCCGAGAACAGCAGGGTCTGCCGCTGCTTCGGGCAGTGCGCCACGACCTGGGCGATGTCATCGGCGAAACCCATGTCGAGCATGCGGTCGGCCTCGTCGAGCACGAGCGTTTGCAGCGCATCGAGGTTCAGGCTTTCACGCCCCAGGTGGTCGAGCACCCGGCCCGGCGTGCCGACGATGATGTGGGCGCCATGGGCCAGGCTCTCGGTTTGCGGGCGGATGGGGCTGCCACCGCACAGGGTCAGCACCTTGACGTTGTCTTCGGCGCGGGCCACGCGGCGGATTTCGGTGGTGACCTGGTCGGCCAGCTCGCGCGTGGGGCAGAGCACCAGGGCCTGCACGGCGAAGCTTTTGGTGTCGAGCGTGTGCAGCAGGGGCAGCGTGAAAGCCACGGTCTTGCCGCTGCCGGTCTTGGCCTGGGCGATGAGGTCTTGGCCGGCCAGGGTGATCGGCAGGCTGGCGGCCTGGATGGGCGTCATCGCCGCGTAACCCAGGGCTTGCAGGTTCGCCTGCATGGCCTCGGAGAGGGGCAGCGTGGCGAAGGAAGGAGATGTGGTCATGCGCGATTATCCCGGCAACGGGCGCGGCTTGCGCATCCCGCATGCTGGAAGGCGCTCAGGCAGCGTCCAGCACCGGCGCGAACAACGCGGCCACATCGACGCGGGCCCGCAGGCGCGTGCACAGCAGGAAGGTGCCGACGAACTTGCGCTGCAGGAACACCAGGTCCTCTGGCGGCACGCTGCCCACGCCCGCGTCGCGCAGCTGCGCCTGTCCCAGCCGCGACAGGCGGGAGAGCAAATCGGACTGGCCGAAGTCGTAGGGGCCACGCTGGCGCAGCACCTCGCCGGCCTCGCGCATCAGGTCGATGACGCCTTGGGCCTGCGCGGGGGTGTCGGCCTCGCCGATGAAGCCGATGGCGCGCGCCTGGGCCTCGATGCGCGGCACGTCGTCGTCACGCAGGGCCCGGGCCAGCGTGCGGAAGGCCTCGACGCGCTCGGGCGACACCGCCTGCGTGGCGCCGAAATCGAGCAGGCCGATGCGCTGGCCGACCGGGTCGAACAGGTAGTTGCCGAAGTTGGGGTCGGTCTGCACCAGGCGCATCTCGAACAGTTCGCGGATGGCCAGGCGGCACAGCGCGGTGGCCACGCGGTCGCGCAGGGCCTGCGGCTGATCGGGCTGGGTGAGGCGGTCCAGCGGGTGGCCATCGAGGAAGCCCAAGGCCAGGATGTGGCCGGTGCTGTGCGCGGCGTGCACCTCGGGCACGGTGAAATCTGCCGCATCGGCGGCGCCCTCGCCCAGGGCCTGGCGGTAGGCGTTGAGGGCCTGGGCCTCGGCGAGGTAATCGGTTTCGTGGTGCAGTTGCTGGCGCACGTGTTCCAGCAGGGGCGCGAGGTCGAGGCCTGCGGGCACCAGGCCGGGCACGCGCATGAGCAGCGCGAGGTTGGCCACATCGCTGTCGATGCTGCGGCGCACGCCCGGGTACTGCACCTTGAGCGCCAGCACGGCGCCCTCGTGGGTTTCGGCGCGGTGCACCTGCCCGATGGAGGCCGCGGCGATGGGCGCGTAGCTGAAGCGCTGGAAGCGGCGGTGCCAGCCGGCGCCGTACTCGCGCTCCAGCACCTCGGCGAGCTGCAGCGCCGGCATGGTGTGGGCCTGGTCGCGCAGGCGCGAGAGCAAATCGGCAAAAGGCTGTGGCAGCACGCCCTGGCCGTCCATGGACATGAGCTGGCCCAGCTTCATGGCCGCGCCGCGCATCTGCGACAGGCGCTCGGCCAGGCGGCGCGCGTTGTCCGCGCTCAGCATGACATCGGCCCAGACGGGGCGCTGGCCCTGTGCGAGTTGGCTCAGGCCTTGCGCGGCAGCACCCAGTGCCATCTCACCGACCGCCCGGCCCAGGTGCAGGAAGCGGCTGGTGCGGCCTTGCGGGACGGGTGCGGTGCGGGCGTCGTTGACGTCACGCGCATCGGGCGGCAAGCGCTCGGGCGGCGTCACGTTCACTCGGTGATCTCAACGCCCGGCATGAACGCCACGCGCCCCTTGATCTCCTTGGCGGCGTCCGTGGGCTCGGGGTAGAACCAGACCGCATCGGGCTTCATGTCGCCGTTGACGAAGAGGCTCAACCACTGCGCCTGGCCCTTCCACACGCAGCTGCTGCGGTGGTTGCTGAAGGTGGTGTACTGGTCCTTGAGCGATTCGCGCGGGAAGTAGTGGTTGCCTTCGAGGGTGACGATGTCGTCGCTTTCGGCGATGGTCACGCCGTTCCAGATGGCTTTCATGGGGGTGCCTTGGGGCCCGGTGGGCCATCGTTGCTGCGGATGGGCGATGCTATCCCAGCGCGGCGCGCACCGCGCACCCACGGGGCGTCAACTGGCGGCCGCGACCTGACGCAAAGCCTGCACATACACCTCGACCGGCTGCCCGCCCGACACCAGGTGCCGGCCATTGATGACCACCGCCGGCACCGCGTGGATGCCGTGCGAGGTGTAGAAGGCCTCCTGCTCGCGCACCTCTTCGGCGAACAGCTCGCTGTCCAGCACCGCCTGGGCGCGGGTGGCGTCCAGGCCGGCGGCGCGCACCGCGGCCAGCAGCACCTCAGGCTCGTCCATGGCCTGGCGCTCGGTGTGGCAGGCGTGCAGCAAGGCCATCTTGAGGGCGAGCTGCTGAGCGGGGTGTTCGATGTCGGCCCAGTGCAGCAGGCGGTGGGCGTCGAAGGTGTTGTAGATGCGGCCGCGGCCCTGCGTGTTGAAGGTGAAGCCGACCTCGGCGCCGCGCTGGCGGATGGTCTCGCGGATCTGCGCCTGCTGCTCGGGCGTGCTGCCGTACTTCTGCGTCAGGTGCTCGCCGATGTCCTGGCCGCCGGGCGGCATCTGCGGGTTGAGCTCGAAGGGTTGGCAGCGCAGGCTCACGGTGAGGGGCGGCTCAGTGGCCGGGTCGCTGCCCTGCGCCGACACCTGTGCCGACACCTGCGCGATGGCCTGCTGCAAAGCCGACAGCCCGACGGCGCACCAGGGGCAGGAGATGTCAGAGACGACATCGAGGGTCAAAGCGGTGTTCATGGCGCCGATGCTACGCAAGTCGGGATCCCCCTGGACGGGGTGGGGCTGGGTGGGGCTCACTGTCGCAGCCTCACCCGTCATCCAAGGTACATGTGTCTTGCGTATAAGGTCACCATGACCCGTTTTCTGCAACGCCTGCGACTGAGCTGCCTGCGCCCCTGGATGGTGTGGGTGCTGGTGCTTGCCTTGCCGGTGCACGGGGTTTCCAACGTGCTGCTGCAGGTGATGGGAGCGGCGCACCGCCACAGCGACGTCACCCTGGCGGTGGCCCAGGGCGCAGACAGCCCGGGCATCACCGCCTGGAGCGCGCGACGCACCTTGCGCAGCCTGGTGGCCAGCGTGGCCGGCCCGGGTGCGCTGCAACTGATCGACACCATGCACGCCCGCGACCACGCCTGGCAGCGTGCGGCCGAGCTGAAAACCCACCCGTTTGCCCAGCCCACGGACGTTCACCAACGCGCCCACCAGCACGCCCACGACACCTTCCAGCGCCACATCCACGACCCGCACGACAGCAGCGTGGTCGCCCTCGGCGAACACACCCAGGCCCCGGACGCCGCCGGCGGTGCCCCGGCACTCGATGCCGGTGGCGGCACCTTCCCCCTCGCGTCCGAGCCGAGCGTACAGGCCCTGGCGCCCAGCGACGGCACGGCCGCCTGGCGCCGCGCCGCGTCCAGCGTCTGGCGCAGCCACGTCATCGCACCCCTGCAGCGCCCCCCGCAGGCCTGAGCGTCCTCCCGCGGGACGGCGCTGCGGCGCCTGCCCGCCCCAGGTTGCCAGGCGCGGTGCGCACCCCTGAGCGGGTGCCCACACCCCGTGCCTGGCCGGAGCGACCTGCCACGCTGCACGCGGCGTGGCGCACCCCAGGGGTGAACCATGAACCCATGGCATGACCATGCCCACGTGGACATCGAAGAAGCCGGCCGCGCGCTCGGCCACGACTTCCACACACTGACCCAGATCCCCAAACAGGCCGACTGGCCGGCCGCCGTGTGCGCCGGCTTTGACGCCGCGGCCCATGGGCACAGCCGCGCACACAGACCCGGCCCCGCGCACCGCCGCCCGCACGCCGACCGCTTCACCCGCAAGTGGCTGCAGCTGCGCCTCAACGCCTGGCGCCGCCAGCGCGCGGTGGCCAACGACGTCACGCCGCAGCTGCTGCGTGAACTCGACGTCACCCGCTGCCCGGTGACGCGCGAAGTGCTGACCCACGGCACCCTGCAAGACACCGATGCGTCGGTGGACCGCCTGAACAACGACGCGGCCTACGCGGCCAGCAACCTCGCCGTGATGAGCGTGCGGGCCAACCGCGCCAAGGGCGCGCTGAGCTTCGCGCAGGTGATGGCACGGGCGCATGCGGCCGAGCCCAGCGAAGGCCTGACGCCCACCGAGTGGCTGCGCCTGGCCGCGCTGATGCTGGGCCCTTGCCACGCGACTTGCCCGCACGACGCGCCCGCCCTGCCCCTGTGCGCCCCGCTGCCCGTGCACGCCGTGCGCCTGGCCTTGCAGCAGGTGCAGCGCCTGTTCACCGAGCACTGCCTGCGCCAGGCTGGCAAGAACCGCCTGTTGCGCGATTTCAGCGGCGCCTGCCGCAGCGACGCTGCGCGCCTGCGCCTGGCCGCCCTGGGCCACGCGGTGCACGAAGGCCTCAAGCACACCGAGGGCCACGGCCTGGACGACACCCGCTGGGACGTCTGGCTGCAACCCGCCGTCATGGCCGCCCTGCTGCGCTGGCGCGAGGCCTTGAGCGAGGCCGAGTGGGCCCGTGTCGCGGCGCTGTCGGGGCGCCTCTCGCAAGCCCGCCGCGAAACCCCCGAGCGCCTGCGGCTGTGGCAGATGCCCACGCGCGGCTTCGTGCCGCTGCACACGGGCTGGGCCTGAGCACGCCCTGCCGGTCCACACCGCCTGCACCCACCACACCGATCACTTTTCCGCAGTACCCCCATGCACACGCCCCACACCCCCCCGCCATCGGCACCGCGCCGCGCCATCCCGCAGGCCGCCGGCCTGCTGTGCCTGGCCGTGGCCGGCATCGCCTTGCAACCTCTGGCCCATGCGGCCGAGGGCGAGCTCGCTGAAGTCGTCGTCAAAGGCAATTACAACAACGCCGTGGGCAGCAGCACCGCGGCCAGCGAGGGCACGGTCACGGCCAAGCTCATCCAGAGCCGCCCCACCCTGCGCCCCGCCGAGGTGCTGGAGTTCGTGCCTGGCGTCATCGTCTCGCAGCACAGCGGCGACGGCAAAGCCAACCAGTACTACCTGCGCGGCTTCAACCTCGACCACGGCACCGATTTCGCCACCTTCCTCGATGGCATGCCGGTGAACATGCCCACCCACGCCCACGGCCAGGGCTACAGCGACCTGAACTTCCTCATCCCCGAACTGGTCGGCAGCATCGGCTACCGCAAGGGCGTGTACGCCGCGGAAGACGGCGATTTCAGCTCCGCCGGCACCGCCCGCATCCAGTTGATGGACACACTGCCCGGCAGCGCGGTCGGCGCGCACGGCGGCATGGCCAGCCTCACGCTGGGTGGCAAGGGCTACGCCCGCGCCCTGGTGGCGAAGTCCACGGCACTGACCACGGGCACGTTGCTGGCCGCGGTCGAGGCCGCCCACAACAACGGCCCCTGGACCAACCCCCAGCACTTCAAGCGCTTCAACGGCGTGCTGCGCTACAGCCTGAACGAAGGCGGCGTCAAGCAGTCGCTCACGCTGATGGCCTACACCGCCCGGTGGGACAGCACCGACCAGGTGCCGCAGCGCGCCGTCACCAGCGGGCAGATCGGCCGCTTCGACGCCATCGACCCGACCGACCGGGGTGCCACACGCCGCACCAGCCTGTCGTGGAACGCGCTGAAGGTGGAAGACGACGGCGAGTGGCGCGCCAGTGCCTATGCCATTGGCTCGCAGCTCAAGCTGTTCTCGAACTTCACCTACTTCCTGGACAACCCCGACACGGGCGACCAGTTCGAGCAGGCCGAGCAGCGCCGTGTCTATGGCGGCTCGCTCAGCCGCTTGTGGACGGGCACGCTGGCCGGCCGCGACAGCAGCAACACCCTGGGCGTGCAAGTGCGCCACGACCGCCTCTCGCCCGTGGGCCTCTACACCGCCGAAGGCGGCGTGCGCACCGGCCTCACGCAGGAAAGCCGCGTGCGCCAGACCAGCGTGGGCCTGTACGGCCAGAACGACACGCGCTGGACGCCCTGGCTGCGCAGCATCGCGGGCCTGCGCACCGACCGCGTCAACGTCGATGTGCAAAGCAACATCACCGACAACAGCGGCCAGCGCAGCGCCTGGATCAGCAGCCCCAAGCTCTCGCTGGTCTTCGGCCCGTGGTCGCAGACCGAGTTCTTCGCCAACACCGGCTGGGGCTTCCACAGCAACGACGCGCGCGGCATGACGGCGCGGGTCACGGCGAAAACCGGCGAGCCCATCGCCTCGGCCGTGCCGCTGGTGCGCACCAAGGGCAGCGAACTGGGCCTGCGCACCGAGCTCATCCCCGGACTGCAAAGCTCGGTGGCGCTGTGGCAGCTGCGCCTGAACTCGGAGCTCGTGTTCGTGGGCGATGCCGGCGAGACCGAAGCCAGCGGGGCCTCGCGCCGCCGCGGCATCGAGTTCAACAACCACTACCTCGCCACGCCCTGGCTGCTGCTGGACGCCGACGTGGCCTTCTCGCAGGCGCGCTTCAGCACGCCTCAAGGGGAAGATCCGAACGTGGGCACGCAGGTGCCGGGCTCGGTGCGCACGGTGGTCTCGCTGGGCGCGACGGTGACGGAGTTCGGCCGCTGGTTCGGCCAGGCACAGCTGCGCTACTTCGGCCCGCGCCCGCTGGTCGAAGACAACAGCGTGCGCTCCAAGGGCACGACGCTGGCCTATGCCCGCCTGGGCTACAAGCTCGATGCGCGCACGAAGGTGTCGGTCGATGTGTTCAACCTGTTCAACCGCAAGGTGAGCGACATCGACTACTTCTACAAATCCCGCCTGCGTGGCGAGCCGCTGGAGGGCATCAACGACGTGCACTCGCACCCGGCCGAGCCGCGCACCGTGCGCGTGACGCTGAACGTGGGGTTCTGAGGCCCGGCACTGCCTAGAATGGGCCATGGCCGACATCACCTCCCGCAAGCCCACCGACATCTCCCAACCCTTGTCCCGCCGCGCAGCCCTGGTCGGCGGCTGGCGGCTGGGCCTGGGGGCCGGCGCCTTGCTGCTGAGCGGCTGCGCCAGCCTGTTGCAGCGCGAGCCGGTGCGCGTGGACGTGGTCGGCGTGGAGCCCCTGCCCGGCGAGGGCCTGGAGTTGCGCCTGGCGCTCAAGCTGCGCGTGACCAACCCCAACGACAACGCCCTGGACTTCGATGGCCTGTCCGTGACGCTGGACGTGCGCGGTAGCCGCTTCGCCAGTGGCGTCAGCAACGAACGCGGCAGCGTGCCCCGCTTTGGCGAGGCCGTCATCAGCGTGCCCGTGTCGGTGTCGGCGCTGTCGCTGGTGCGTCAGGCCATGGGCGTGGCCAGCGGCAGCGGCCCGACCGACCGCGTCGAGTACGTGCTGCGCGGTCGCCTCGCCGGCACGGCGCTGGGCGGCGTGAGCTTCACGTCCAGCGGCGAGCTGATGCTGCCCAAGGGCCTGGGGCTGCCAGGGCGCTGAAGCGCGCCACCCCGGCACGTTGGCGCTTCACGGGCGCTGTTCGCGCCACTCCAGCGGCGTGGCCCCGTGCCAGCGCCGGAAGGCGCGGTGGAAGCAGCTGGGCGATGAAAAGCCGGTTTCGTCGGCGATCTGTTTCAGTGGCACGCGCCCCTCGCGCAAAAGGCGCTCGGCCAGTTCGCGCTGGCACTGCTGGACCAGCTCGGCATAACCCAGGCCACGCGCCGACAGGTGGCGGCGCAAGGTGCGCCCGCTCATGTCCATGGCCTGCGCGGCCTCATCGACCGCCATCAGGCGCGGCAAGGCGGCCATGATGCGGCCCCGCAGCGCCTGCACCACATCGACCCGGTTGAGCCGTTGCGCCATCAACGCATCGACCTGCACGCGCATCCCTTCATAGACCATGCGGTCGTGGCCAGGGATGGGCAGGTCCAGCAAGGCGCTGGGGAAGCGCAGGCCGCTCTCGGCCGCATCGAACTGCAGGCACGCGCCGAAGTTGGCTTCGTACACCGCTGCGTAATCGGGGCGAGGGTAGGCAAAGCGCACCTCGCGCAGGTCGCCTTCACGGCCGCCTGCACGGCGGGCCAGTTGCACCGCCAGGCACATCAGCCACTCGGTGCGAAAGCGTTGACCCGCCAGGGTGGTGCCCAGCGGTTTCACGCTCAACCAGGCCTCGCCTGCTTGTTCGCGGATGTCCAGCTCGGGCTGTTCGAGCAGCAAGGGTGAGAAGTGGCGGGTGTCGCGCACGGCGTGGCGCATGGTGGGCGCCTGGATGATCAACATGGCCTGCGGCCCGTAGCGCGTCAGGGCCAGGCTGGTGCTGACCAGCATGCCGTACGCCGGGTTGCCAGTGACCTGCTGTGAGGCGCGCATGAGCTGGTCGAAGCGCTCTTCGGGCACCCAGGGGCCTTGGGGGTCGATCGACTCGGGCGACAGGCCGGCTTCGGCCAGCACGGTGCGTGCAGGGTGGCCCGCGAGGTCCAGCGTGTCAACGAGGGTGCGGAGGTGGATCGGGGAAATCAGCATGACCCGTGGATCGTAGGCCAGCCGACGCCTCCCGGGTCACCCCTGTGTCCAGGGTTTTCCTGGGATGGGTGGGGCATCACGTCTTTCCAGCGTCACGCCACAGGTCTAGGATGAGGGTCTGCCCCGCCTGCCTGAGGAGTTCCGCCATGTCCCGCACCGCCCCCACCCGCCATCTGGCGACCCAAGCCGCGAGCCAACCTGCGAACCGGCTGGCGACCCGACTGGTGCTGGGCTTCGGCCTGCTGGCCGGCATCGCCCTCAGCGGCCCGGCCCAGGCGGGCAAAAAGCCCTTCTCCTACTTCGTCACGGGCGACGCCACTGCCGCGGTGCAGACGCTGGCGCCGGCTGCGCCCTCGCTGGTGCTCATGGGCGGCGGCCCCGATGTGGATGAGGCCTTCCGCTGGATGATCACGCGCGCTGGCGTCCGTCCGGGCACCGGTGGGCGCTTCGTCGTCATCCGTGCCACTGGCACCGAGGCCTACGACCCCTACATCTTCCACAGCGACGCCAACGGCAGCACCACCGGCCCGGCCATCGACGGCTGGGTGGGCGGCGCGGCGCTCGGACTGAGCTCGGTGGAAACGCTGGTCGTGCCCAGCCTGGCCGCGGCCAACGACCCGGGCGTGAGCGAGGTGCTGGCCAAGGCCAACGCCGTCTTCATCGCCGGCGGCGACCAGGCCGACTACATCAAGTCCTGGAAGGGCACGGCCCTGGACCGCACCCTGCAACAGCTCATGGCGCGCAACGTGCCGGTGGGCGGCACCAGCGCCGGCCTGGCCGTGCTGGGTCAGTTCGATTTCGCCGCGCTCCGGGGCACCGTGACCACCGATCAGACGCTGTCCAACCCCTACAACCGCTACGTCACGCTGGACCCGAGCCCGCTGGCGCTGACGGGTGGCTTCATCGCGCCACCCGCGCTGGCCGGCACCATCACCGACAGCCACCTCGACACGCGCGACCGCATGGGTCGCCTCATCGGATTCATGTCGCGCCTGGTGCAGCCCTCGCCGTCCAGTGCTGGCAGCTTCGGCTGTGCCGGCGGCGTGCTGCCGGCCACGCAGGTGCGCGGCATCGGCATCGGTGTGGAAACGGCCGTGCTGGTCGAGGGCCAGGGCAACGCCGCACCCTACAGCTACACGGCACGCCGCGTGACCAACGTCTCCACCACGACCGAGAGCGCCGCCTACTTCCTGCGCACGCTGCAAGCGCCCACGGCCTGTGCCAGCGGCCAGCCGCTGACGGTGCTGAGCGTGGAGGTGCGCAAGCTGGCCGATGACACGGTGTTCAACCTCAGCGACTGGACGGGCCTGCCGGCCTACCATGTGGACGCCATCTCGGGCGCGCTGACGTCGAACCCGTACTGAGCGACGGGGTCAGCGCCTCAGCTCAGTGGAGCGGCCCGGCCGGGTTGTCGAAGTCCAGCAGCACGCTGGCCTGCTCCAGCACCTTCCAGAGGTGGGGCGGCATCTGCAAGATGCGTTCGGGCGTGCGGGCCTGGCGCACCCAGGCGCCGATTTCGTGGTGCTGGTCCGCGGTCAGCAGGTTCAGCGAGAGCATCTCGTCGAGCAGCATCATGGCAACCTCCTCGCGGTGGGGCGGGCCGGGGGGCCCTTGTCAGCACTGTCGCACAAAACCTGAAGCACACCGGCGCGAAGTGGGCGCACTCTGCCCGCTTGATGCCGTGAATGCGGGGGTGGGGGCGGGGGTGGCCGTCAAGCCGCCACCAGGCGCCACAAGGATGTGACCTCGCCCGAGCGCGCGGCGTGCAGCGGGTCGTCGCGGTCCTGCGCCTTGCCGTGGCGCGGGCGGATGTCCAGGCGCCCGGCCACGGCCAGGCCGGCGTCTGCGGTCCAGCCCAGCAGCTGCTCGCGCGAGCGCAGGCCCAGGCGCTCGGCGAAATCCGACAGGATCAACCAGCCCTCGCCGCCGGGCAGCAGGTGCGCGGCCAGGCCGGCCAGGAAGCCACGGAGCATGCGGCTGTCGGCGTCGTAGATGGCCTGTTCGACCGCCGAGCTGGCGTGGCCGGGCAACCAGGGCGGGTTGCAGACGATGAGGGCCGATCGGCGGGTGGCGCCATCGGCTGCAGGCAGCGGGAACAGGTCGGCCTGCAGCAGCGTGACGCGCCGGGCCAGGGCCAGGCGCTGGAGGTTGTCCTGCGCGCAGGCCAGGGCCCGTGGCGCCAGTTCGGTGGCCAGCACGTGCGGCACACCGCGGCGCGCCAGCAGGGCCGCGATCACCCCGGTGCCCGCGCCGATGTCCCAGGCCTCGCCTTGCGGCCCTTGCGCGGTCAGGGCGGCGGGCAAGGGCGCGTCGCGGATGAGGTCGAGGTACTCGCCACGCACCGGCGAGAACACGCCGTGGTGCGGGTGGACGCTGGCGCCCAGCGCTGGCACGGGCACGCCTTTTTTGCGCCATTCGTGCGCGCCGATGATGCCTTGCAGTTCGCGCAGCGAGGCCGCGTACGGCGCATCGACGGCGCCGTGCGCTTCCCGGCAGGCCAGGCGGGCGTCGGGCGCGCGGCGCAGCGGGATGCCGTGGTCGGCATCGAAGGGGACCAGCAGCAGGCCCAGGATGCGGGCGCGCTCGGCCTGGGCCTTGCGGTGCCGGTGGAAGGTCTGGGTGATGTCGGTGGCGCGGGGGGCACGCTGTGTGGCGCGTTGTGCTGCGCGTTCCGCGGCCTTGTCCACGCGGCGCCCCAGGGCCTGCAGCATCTGGCGGGCCTGGTGGAAATCGCCCTGCCACAGCAGCGCCGTGCCCTCGCACACCAGGCGGTAGGCGGCATCGGCCGAGAGGGTGTCATCGGCCAGCTGCACGCGGCGCGGCGGCGGCACATCGGCCAGGCTGCACCAGCGCAGGGTGTGGGTCACGCCATCGGCGCCGGTCCATTCGGTGCGGGGGGTGTCGCTCATCCGCGTGCATGGTAGCGGGGTTTGCCCGCAGGGCGGCAACACGGGCGGCAACACGGGCGTGATGCGGGGGTGATGCGGGGGTGTGCGGGGTTGGATTTGCGGAGCGGCCCTGGCCGGCAAGTCCGGGATAATGCGTACCCGACCCTGCGCCCTCGCGCCCCCACTTTTCACGCGTCCAACACGAGCCATGCCCGAGCCCCTGCACGAGCTTCCGCGCCCGGCCCCGCACGACGGCGCCCTCGCACACCGTGCCACGGACGGCGCCACGAGCCTCGGCATTGGCAGCGGCAGCGGCCCTGGCCAGGGCCACACCCCCGCGGACAGCCAGCGCTTCGAACACTTCTTTCGCGACGCCGACGCCGTCCCCGAGCAGCCCCTGGCCTCGGCGCTGCAGCAACGCCTGCGCCTGATCGACGCCCTGCGTGGCCTGTTCGGCGGCGCCCAGGCCGGCGTGCAACTGCGCCTGTGGTGCTTCATGGCGCTCGCCAGCCAGCCGCAGGCGCGCCTCTCGCGCGACGACGTCAACCGGCTCTTCCACATGCTGCTGCCCGAGGCGCTGGACAGCGCGCTCAAGCGCCTGCGCGAGCTCGGCTTGCTGGTCTGGGATGCCACCCCGCAGGATTACCACCTCTCGCCGCTGGCGCAGCAGGTGCACGCGCTGCTGGCGTCCTTGACCACGCCCAGCACATCGGCCGAGGACGACGAGATGTCCGGCCTGCTGGCCCAGGTGGCCGGCGCCCAGCAGCTCGGCCTGGTCAACGCCAACCACCTCCAGCACCTGCACGCCCAGCTGGCGCGGCTGCACGACGGCTTCGCCGAAGCCATCGCCAGCGGCTCCGAAGCCCGCCTGCGCGCCGCCCAGCCCCGCTTCGACCGCGCCTTGCAACTGGTGGACCGCGCCGGCCAGGCCCTGACTGCGCTGATCCGCGCCGAGCACGACGACCCGCGCCTGGAGCGCGAGGCCCGCGCCATCGGCCAGGAGCAGGCCCGCCTGCTGGCCATGGCCAGCCAGTTCACCCGCGCGCTGCAACAGGCCGACCGCCAGCGCGTCACGCTGGGCTCCACCGGCTTGACGACCTCGGACGTGCGCCTGTGGCTGCAGCAGCATCCGGCCCTGCACGCGCTGCTGGGCGATGCTTTGAGCGTGCCTGTGCGCCCTGTGCTGGTCAGCCCGCACGACCTGCTGGACGTGGCCGAGGGCGAATTCGAACGCGACCGCCCCAGCCCCGATGCCGCCGCCGGCCTGCCCCCACCGGCCGCCGCCGCCGAGGGTGCGCTGGAAACCCTGAGCCTGCCGGCCGAGCTCGGCGCGCTGGTCCACCAGTTCGGCCGCTGGCACGAACAGGCAGGCCAGGCCCAAAACCCCACCCGCCCGCTGAGCGACGCCATCCTGGGCGGCCGCTTCGCCCAGGCCGCCTACCGCCTGCAGCTGCTGCCCCTGGTGGGCGACGCGCAGGCGCAAACGCTCAAGGGCCTCACCGGCGACCTGGCGCGCACGCCCTGGGCCTGGGCCTTCGAGCCCCGCCACACCGGCACAGACGACGAGGCCGTGGCCCTCATCAGCGTCGGCACCTTGCGCCCGCTGGACACCGCACCTGACACGAACACCCCATGAGCACCCACCTCGATGACGCGGCCCTGCTGTCGGCCGAACTGCTGGCGCGCCGCTGGCTGCCGCGCCAGCACCCCAAGGTCAAGCGCGCCCTCATCGACGCCGACCTCTGGGCCGCCACGCAAGAGCGCCTGGCCCAGGTCGGCCTGCGCCTGATCGACAACCTCTACGCCGACCACGTCAGCGTCGCCCTGCTGCGCCCGGCCGAGACCGCCGTCTTCGGCGAAGCCGGCCTCAACAGCCACAACAACATCGACCTGCCGCGCGACGCCGTCTCGCTGCTGGTGCTGCTGTGGGCGCTGATTGTGCTGCCCAAGCGCGAACGCCAGGCCGCCCGCGCCGCCAGCATCGACAAGCACGGCGAGGGCGACACCCAGAACGACATGTTCGGCAAGGACAAGCCCGTGCCCACCGCCGCCAGCGTCAGCCCGCTGGTGTCCTACCGCGCGCTGCTGGCCGACTTCGGTGTGCAGCTGGGCAAGAAAACGCGCCTGGACACCAACCTCAAGCGCCTGGAAAACCACGGCTTCATCGTCCGCAAGGGCGAGGACATCACCGAAGGTCCGCTGCTCGACTTGCTGCTCGACTACGACGTGCTCGCCCCGCGCATCCTGCAAGGCGCCCTCGGCGACGTGCTGGCCCAGGCCAAGGAGCTGCAAGCCAGCCTGCCGCTGGCGCTGACCCAGCCGGCGCTGGCAGAGACCGACGACGGCCCGGAAGACACCGCACCAGAAGAAAACCAAGGCGAGGCCTGACCCCCCATGTTCCACCTGCAAAGCCTCGAACTGCTGCACTGGGATTACTGCCAGCGCCTGACCCTGCCGCTGGACGGCGCCATCATCACCGTGGCCGGCCCCAACGGCTCGGGCAAGACCACCCTGCTCGACGCCATGCGCACCCTGCTCGGCCTGGAATGCTCGGGCGGGCGCAGCTACAAAACCTACGCGCGCCACGCCAACGCCGACTGCGCCTGGCTGCGCGCCACGGTGGACAACCGCCCGCGCAACCGCCAATCGTCCAACCGGCCCTTCGCGCGCTGCCTGCTCTACGCCGACGTCGTCACCCTGGCCTGCCGCATCGACCGCAACGGCGGCGACTGGACGCGCCGCTACACCATGGTCGAAGGCGATGTCAGCATCGAGCAGCTGATCGAGCGCAGCGGCACGGGCAGTGCGGGCGGCCCCAGCGTCACCAGCGACAAGGACTGGCTGGGCATCGACAACTGGCGCAAGCGCCTCGAAGGTGCGGGCCTGTCGCGCGCCATCGCCAAGGTGCTGGCGCTCGAACAGGGCCAGACCGACCGCCTGTGCGAGTACTCGCCCAAAGAGCTGCTCAAGCTCGTCTTCGACGTCTTCGGCGACCAGGACGTGCTCGACCGCTACGACGAGGCGCGCAGCCACCAGCGCCAATTGACGCAGGAAGTCGAAGCCGCCGAGCGCGAGCTCTCGCACGGCCGCGCCCAGCGCGCCGAGCTGGAGGTGCGCGTCAACAACCACCGCCAGTACGAGCTCAAGTGCCAGGAGCGCGAGCGCCTGGCCACCGAGGTCGTGCCCGTGATGGCCAACCACGAGACACGCAAGCAGCTCGCCACCAAGCTGCGCGAGCTGCACCGCCAGCGCCTGCAATCGAGCGATGACCGCCGCGCCCATGGCCAGGTCAAGGCCGAACTGCTGCAGCGCCTGCACGAGCAGACCGCCGCGGCCGAGCACGTCGAATCGCTCGAAGCCAAGGTCCGCACCGCACGCCGCCTGCAGGAAGAAGCCCGTGACGCCGAGCGCCCCATGGAGCTCACCGTCAAGCGCGCCGACGAGCTGCAAGGCCTGGCCGTGGTCGAGGGCGATGCGGCCCAGCTCACCACGCGCATCGCCGAGCTCAGCGAACACAAGCAAAAGCTGTCCGCCCAATGGCAGCGCCTGAAGGACCAGCGCGACGACGCGCAAAAAGCTTTCAGTGCCCTCCAAGGCCAGCGCCAGGCCCCGCCCCCGCCCGACGTCACGCGCTTTCGCCGCGTGCTCGACGAGGCCGGCATCCATCACCACCTGATCGCCGACGTCATCGAGATCGCCGACGAGCGCTGGCGTGCCGCCGCCGAAGGCGTGCTGCGCGGCAGCCGCTGGGTGGTGGTGCTGGCCCAGCCCGGCCAGGAAGCGCAGGCCATGGCCCTGGCCGAGCGCGAACGCTACCGCCACTACATCGTGGCCGATGCCGACCACGCGCCCGCCAGCCTCACCGGCACCGACAAGCACAGCCTGCTGGCCGTGCTCAAATTCAGCGCCCCGGTACCGCGCTGGCTGCTGCGCCAGCTCTCGCACATCCAGCGCGTGGACAGCACCGAGGCCGGTGTGAAAGCCGGTGGCGAATGGATCACCCCCGAGGCCTACCACCGCGATGGCCGTGGCGGCCGCTCCGTCTGGGTGGACCCCGGCCAGCACCAGTTCGGCGCCTCGGCCGTGGCCACGCGCCGCGCCTCCATCGAAAATCGCCTGGCCCAGCTCGACGAGGAAATGACGCGCATCGTGCGCGACCAGGCCTTCTTCGAGCGCCAGCTGCAGGACGCCCGCCAGGCCGCGCAAGGCTTCACCGCCGCGGCCGAACTGATCGAGCGCGAAGCCGAGTTCAACGAGGCCCGCCGCCAGTTGCCCGTGCTCAAGCAGGCCCGGGTGGACGCCGGCGAGCGCTGGCAACAGGCCGAAGCCGACCTCAAGCGCGCCGTGGTCGCGCAGACCCACGCGCAGCACGCCTACCGCCAGGCCCAGGAGCGCCTGGCCCACATCGAGCAACGCAGCGCCCAGCACGAGCGCGAGTGGCAGGCCCGCTTCGACGACCTCATGGGCCAGGCCGTGATGTCCCGCGAGGTCAAGCTCTCGCTGCCCGCGGCCTGGCGCCGCGCCGAGCGCCTGCGCGACATGCAGACCCACTACGGCAACGCCACCCAGGCCCGCCTGCGCGCCGAGGCCGTGGACCGCGAACTCAGCGAAGGCCAGTGGGAGACCGATGGCACCGTCGCCGAGCAACTCACGCTGATGAACGCCAACGTGCTGCGCCAGGAAGACGAACTCGGCCAGCGCAAGGCCAGCAACGCCGCCGCGGCCATCGCCGTGGACAACGCCCGCGACCGCTACACCGACGTGCTCAAAGTCACCGTGCGCCGCTACCGCAAGAACATCATCGAGCTGGGCCAGCTGGCCGGCGTCGATGTGCAGTGCGAGCTGCCCCACCTCGGCCAGGACGACGTCAGCCTGCGCCAGGCCGAACTCAAGGTGCACTTCAACTTCGACGGCAAGGGCCACATCGGCTTGAACGACGGCGAAGCCTCGGGCGGCCAGCAGGTCATCAAATCCCTGATCCTGCTGGTGGGCCTGATGAAGGACGACGAAACCCCCGGCGGCTTCGTCTTCATCGACGAACCCTTCGCCCACCTGGACGTGCGCAACATCCAGCTGGTCGGCCACTTCCTGCGCTCCACGCGCGCGCAGTACGTGCTGACCACGCCCATCACGCACAACGTCGAGGTCTTCGAGCCCGCCGACGTGACGCTGGTGACGGCCAAGAAGGCCAAGGGCGCGCGCTGGGCCCCGCCCATCGGGGTGCTGCAGCGCCGCCCGCCCGCCGACGTGGTCTGAGCGCGGCGCAAGCAGCCTGAAGCGGTCGCTCGGGAATACCCCATCGGCCCAAAGCGCCAAGCGTCAGGCAGCTGACAATTGCGCCCCCCGCATTGCGGTGCCACAGCCTTGCGCCCCAGGAAAACGCGCAGACCGTGACACGTTGCACGGACCGAGACTCCTCCACGGAACGACACAACACCGTTGAAGGAGAGATGCCATGTCCCTGCGCCCCCTGCTGATGAAAGCCGGCCACACCTGGGGGCTGGCCCTCGGCCTGAGTCTGGCCTGCTCCGCCGCCCAGGCCGGCTACTTCCAGTGGGAAGCCGTCGAACTGCCCGCCGCCAGCGGTGCCAGCTGCGGCAACGGCACGCCCTACCGCTTCTTCGTCAACCGCACCCCCTTCACCAGCAAGACGGTGGTGATGTTCGAAGGCGGCGGCGCCTGCTGGGACCAGGCCGCGTGCAAGGGCGGCACCCTGCTCGACGCTGTCAACCCCGACGGCATCCCGGCCAACTACATGACGGACTTCAACCGCCAGGCCAAGCTCGGCCTGGTCACGCCCTTCACCATGCGCCTGCACCCGCTGCAGTCGGTTCAAACGCAGGGCTGGAACATCATCTACCTGACCTACTGCACCGGCGACGTGCACACGGGCAACAAGGTCGCGGTCTATGACAACGTGGACCCGGCCCAGCCCCTGAGCTACTTCCACCGCGGTGCCATCAACGCCAAGGCCGTGGCCCGCTGGATGGCCTCCAACCTCAAGCAACCCGATCAGCTGTTGCTGACCGGCTTCTCGGCCGGTGGCGTGGGGTCGGCGGCGCTCTACCCGGCCTTCCGCGACACCCTCAAGCCCCGCAAGATGGCGCTGCTGTCGGATTCCGGCCCACTGTTCGACGTGCCGCGCAACGCCACGCCCGAGCAGGCGCCGTCCGTGCTGCTGCACAACAAGATCCGCACCGTGTGGGGCCTGGACGGCGCCAATGGCCTGGTCACCGAGCTGGTCAACAAGTACCCGGGCGCGGGCAACGCCGACAACCTGGGCAGCATCACCGCCGGCCTGGGCAAGATCTTCCCCAACGACCGCATCGGCTACGCCAACTTCCAGGAAGACACCAACTTCTCGGCCTTCTCATACCAGAAGTTCTACCCCGAGATCGCCAACGCCCCGGACAACGCCACCCGGCTCAAACTGCTCAACCAGAAGTGGCGCCAGGAGCTGACGCCCTGGATCGCGCAGATGCAGCCGCAGCCCAATGTGGGCTGGTACATCCCGAACAAGCGCGAACTCAATGGCTCGCACTGCCTGACCATCGTGACCTTCGGCGGCACCAGCATCGTCGAGGCCAAGCTGCACGACGTGGGCGCCTTCGTGGACAACCTGCTGGACGGCAAGGGCCCGGTGATGCGCGCCTTCGAAGCCAACCCGACCAGCCAGCGCGTGCTGCTCAGCGACTGGTTCGCCGACTGGATCGCGCCGCTGCTGCCCTGACACGGGGCACACCCCAACGAAAAAGGGCTCCCGAAGGAGCCCTTTGCGCCGTCTGCGGCGGCCAGCGCCGCGGACACCGGCGGATCAGGCCGTGGCTTCGTCCGTGTTGCGGCGTGCACGCAGGCCACCGACCACGGCCACACCGGCCAGGGCAAAGGCCAGAGAGGCCGGCTCGGGCACTTGCGTGACCGCCTGGGCGTAAACACTGCCTGTGAAGGCGGTGGCGCCAGGCATGGCCACACCAGCGATGGTCAGGGTGTGGTCACCGGCGGCCAGGTTGCCCAGGCTGAAGGTCAAGCCGCTGGCGGGAGCCCCGGAGGGCTGCGCCAGCAGGTCGATGCCGTCGATGGCAGCGCCGATCAGCATGATGGGCGACAGGGTCTGGCCGAAAAACGCGTCCAGCGCTGCAGCCGAACCGTACACGTCGCTGAGCACGCTCAGGCTGAAGTGGAAGGTCGCGGCGAAAGGCGTGAAACCGTCCTGGGTGGCCGAATCACCGAACTGCGCGGGGAAGATGTTCAGGTCACCCAGGTTGCCACCGGGCATGACCACGCTGCCCGCCTGGGCGGCGCCAGCGCACAGCAGGGCGACAGCGGCGAGGGTGTGTTTGACGAAGTTCATTTTGCTCCCTAGAAGCCGCACGCAGGCGGCACTGAATCAACAGGTGACGCGGTGATTCAGAGGGACCAACCACATCTACACAACGATTGTTGATGCCGATGCTGACGCCTCATACCCCCTGCACAGGGGGATTTGTCATCAAAACCGGGTCCGTTCGCCATGTGAAACGCCATTGTGAATGACATCACACTTTGTGCGGCTTGATCCGTTTGTGCACCGCGACACAGGAAGGGACATCCTGACGCGGTGTTGCGCCGCAGCATCTGCGGAAAAGCCGGGCAAAACAAACCCCGCAGGCCTTGCCGCATGCCAAGGGCGTGCAGGGGCGTGCGGGGTGGTGCTGCTGCGGGCCGGGTGGACGTGCCGAAGGACACGTCAGCCGAGCACGCGCATGTCAGCCGATCAGGCGGCGAGACGCTGTGCCAGCTTGGCCTTGGTGGCGGGCATGGCCGCAGGCAGCTTGTGGGCCAGCTGGGTGAACAGCTCGTCGTGCAGCTGGAGTTCTTGCGTCCAGGCGGCAGCGTCGATGCCAATGACGGACTGGAACTGGTCCTTGGTGAAGTTCAGGCCCTGCCAGTTGATGTCTTCGTAGGTGGGGCTCACGCCGAAGGCATTTTCCACACCGCCGGCCTTGCCTTCCAGGCGGCCCAGCATCCACTCCAGCACGCGCATGTTTTCGCTGTAGCCAGGCCACACGAACTTGCCGTCGGCGCCCTTGCGGAACCAGTTCACGCAGTAAATCTGGGGCAGCTTGGCGCCAGAGGCTTGCAGCTTGGCGCCCAGGTCCAGCCAGTGCTGGAAGTAGTCGCTCATGTTGTAGCCCATGAAGGGCAGCATGGCGAAGGGGTCGCGGCGCACCACGCCTTGCTGGCCGAAAGCGGCAGCGGTGGTCTCGGAGCCCATGGTCGCGGCCATGTACACGCCTTCGGTCCAGTCGCGGGCTTCGGTCACCAGCGGCACGGTGGTCGAGCGACGGCCACCGAAGATGAAGGCGTCGATGGCCACGCCAGCGGGGTTGTCCCACTCGGGGTCCAGCACCGGGTTGTTGGTGGCGGCCACCGTGAAGCGGGCGTTCGGGTGCGCGGCCTTGGCGCCGGTTTCCTTGGCGATGGCCGGGGTCCAGTCCTTGCCCTGCCAGTCGATCAGGTGAGCCGGGGCTTCGTCGGTCATGGACTCCCACCACACGTCGCCGTCATCGGTCAGGGCCACGTTGGTGAAGATGACGTCGCGGTTGAGCGACTCCATGCAGTTGAAGTTGGTCAGCGTGTTGGTGCCGGGGGCCACGCCGAAGTAACCCGCTTCGGGGTTGATGGCGTAGAGCTTGCCGTCGGCGGCGGGCTTGATCCAGGCGATGTCGTCACCGATGGTGGTGACCTTCCAGCCCTTGTAGCCCTCGGGCGGGATCAGCATGGAGAAGTTGGTCTTGCCGCAGGCGCTGGGGAAAGCGGCTGCCACGTGGTACTTGCGGCCTTCGGGGTTGGTCACGCCCAGCAGCAGCATGTGCTCGGCCAGCCAGCCTTGGTCGCGGCCCATGGTGGAGGCGATGCGCAGGGCGAAGCACTTCTTGCCCAGCAGCGCGTTGCCGCCGTAGCCCGAGCCATACGACCAGATCTCACGCGTGGTGGGGTAGTGGACGATGTACTTGGTGTCGGGGTTGCAAGGCCAGGCCGAATCCTTCTGACCGGCTTCCAGGGGGGCGCCCACGGTGTGCACGCAAGGCACGAACTCGCCGTCGGTGCCCAGGACATCGATGACGCCCTTGCCCATGCGGGTCATGAGCTTCATGTTCACGGCCACGTAGGCCGAGTCAGACAGTTCGATGCCGATGTGGGCGATGTTGGAGCCCAGAGGGCCCATCGAGAAGGGCACGACGTACATCGTGCGGCCCTTCATGGCGCCCTTGAACAGGGCTTGCTCACCGGTTTGCAGCTTGGCGCGCATCTCGGCCGGGTCACACCAGTTGTTGGTGGGGCCGGCGTCTTCCTTGCGGTCAGAGCAGATGTAGGTGCGGTCTTCCACGCGGGCCACGTCGGACGGGTGGGTCCAGGCCAGGTAGGAGTTGGGGCGCAGCTCGGGGTTGAGCTTCTTGAAGGAGCCGGCCTCGACGAGCTGGCCGCACAGGCGGTCGTACTCTTCGGTGCTGCCATCGCACCAGTGGATGTCCTTGGGCTGCAGCAGCGCGGCCATTTCGGCCACCCAGGCAATCAGTCGGGTGTTCTTGACGTAAGCAGGTGCGTTCACCTGGGCAGCGGTCGTTGACATGTGAGGGCTCCAGAAAATGAAAAAACAGGGTCTCGACAACGCTGTGGCTCGGGCCCGGACCAGGCCTCCGGCTTGGAAATCCAGCGCCACACAACGCTCTCGACACCCCGTCGGCAGCTTCGGCGGGAACTTCGTAGTTTAATCCAGCCGGCCCAAGTTCGCCTGCCCCCTCGTCCGCGGGGCAACCCAGGGAGAGGGTGCGACAGAGTGAGCACAGCGTCACGAACGCCCGTGCTTTTCAGATCCTGATACAACTGCGGGTCAGCCACAGGGGGCTCGCGCAGGCCTCGGCGGCACACTGTGATCCTCCATGACCGACCCCATTTCCAGCCTCATTTCCAGCCTCCGACGCACCCGCCCATGCCCTTGCCCCCGCGCCATGCCCGCCCCCTGACGTTGAGCCCACCGGCCGACCTCGGCGGTCGCCGCCACGCCTTGCGCCTGTGCGCTTCGGCCTGGGTGCTGGCGGGCATGCCCCTGGGTGGCGCGACCCTGATGGGCGATGCCGCCTGGGCGAACCCACGGGTGGCGCCTCGGGCCGACAGCCCGGAGGTGGGCGTGGACCCGGCCCTGGTGGCCTCGGGCCTGACCGCCCGCTGGGGCCAGGCCATGCGCCGCGACCTGGGCTGGGTGGCCCGCTGGACACCCCTGCCCTCGGGCGCCCTGCTGCGCGCGCTGGCGCAGGGTGACATCGACATGGGCCTCTTCCTGAGCCACCCGCAGGCCGAGCGGCTGTCGCAAGAGGGGCTCATCCACGACAGGCACGTGCTGGCGCGCACCGATGTGCTGCTGCTGGGCCCCACCCAGGACGACGCCGGCATCCGCAGCGAGACCGCGCCGGCAGGCGCACTGCGCCAGGTGCTGGCCGCTCACGCCGCGGGTGCCGCGTCCTGGCAGGCACCCGCGCCCGACTCCGCCTTGGCCGCGTGGCTGGCCGGCCTGGGCGTGCAGGCCCCGCCCCCAGCCAGTGGCGCCAAGGCCCGACCTGCGGGCGAGGTGCCCTACCGGCTGAGCACCCGGGCCGAGTGGCAGACGGAGCAGACCCAGCGCGGGCGCCAGATGGCGAACACGCGCATCTGGCTGCAAGGCGGCACGGCCGGCGCCACCGGCATGGGCCTGGCCTGTGAAGTGGCCCGCCCGTTCCGCACCCGGCATCCGGGCGCGCGCATGCTGTCCCAATGGCTGCAAGGGCCCTTGGGGCAACAGGCCGTGCGCGCCTCCGCGCCGGCCTGGCAAGCCCCCCGAGGCTGACGCCCCGATGTCGGACCTGGAAACACAGGCCTTGTGGCTGAGCCTGCAGCTCGCCGTGGTGACGGTGCTGCTGGCGACGCCGCTGGCCGTGGCGCTGGCCACCGTCATGGCACGCACCCAGTGGCGAGGCAAGGTCGTGCTGGACACGCTCATCCTTCTGCCCATGGGGCTGCCCCCGGCATTCATCGGCGTGGGCTTGCTGCTGGGCCTGGGCCATGGCGGCGCGCTGGGCGACTGGCTGCACGAAGTCCTGGGCTGGCGCCTGAGCTTCTTCCCGGTCGGCGTGGTGCTGGCCGTCCTGGCGATGACCCTGCCCTGGATGGTGCGGCTGCTGCGCCCCGCCTTCGAAGCCACCGACCCGATGCTGCTGGCCGTGGCCCGCTCGCTGGGCGCGTCGCGGTGGCGGGCTTGGTGGACCTTGACCCTGCCCATGGCCGCGCCCGCTGTGGCTTCGGCCGCCGCACTGGGTCTGGCCGTCGCCTGGGGCGAGGCTGTGGCCACCCTCCTGCTGGCCGGGCTGCTGCAGGCCCAGGGCCTGGGCGGCACAGCGGCGCCCCTGGACGTGGTGCAGGCCCTCGCGGCGGAGCTCGCACACAGCCTGGCGCGCCCCGACGAGGCCGGCGCAGCCCAGATGTCGGCGTGGAACCTGGCCGCCGTGGCCTGGGCCGTGGCGCTGCTGGCCGTGGGCCTCAGCGAGCTGGCCCGCACCCGCTGGCGCCGCAGGTGGCGCACCCGATTGCACATGCCGAACCCTGCGCCCAGCCAGCCTTGAATCTGCCCTTCACACGCCATGCCCCAGCCCACCCTGCCGCGCGCCCTGAGCGTCGAACTGCACCTGCGTCAGCCCGGCCTGGACGTGCGCGCGCAGTTCCGCGCCCTGCCGGGCCGCGTGTGCGCCATCGTCGGACGACAGGGGTCTGGCAAAAGCGCTTTGCTGAAGGCCGCGGCCGGCCTGGCCCCGGCGTTGAGCGGTCGCGTGGCGCTCGGGCCCGACGTGCTCTACGACACCAGCGCCCGCATCAACCTGCCGCCGCATGTGCGCCGCCTGAGCTGGCTGGACGCGCAAGCCCACGTCTTCCCCCACCTCGATGTGCGCGACAACCTGCTCTACGGGCGGCGGGCGCTGGGGCGTTGGTGGTCGGCCACCGGCGGTGCGGACGTCGGCGCGGTGGCACGTTGGGCGGGGTTGCAGTCCGTGCTGCAGCTGAAGACCGATGCGCTCGGGCCGGCGCAGCGCGTGCGCGTGGCCCTGGCGCGCGCCCTGGCCGCACACCCACACGCCTTGCTGCTGGACGATGTCCTGGGCGGCGTGCCTGAGCACGAGCGCGAGCCCCTGCTGGCGTTGCTGGCCGAGGTGCCGTCGCGCTTCAAGCTGCCGGTGGTGTTGGTGACGCCACGCATGGACGAGGTCATCCGCATGGCCGACGACGTCGTCATCCTGCACGAGGGGCGCATGGCCAGTGCGGGGCCGGTGGCGCAGATTTTGTCGGACGTGTCCCTGTCCACCTTCCTCGAAGGCGTGCATGCCGGCAGCGTGCTGGAGGGCGAGGTCACGCGGCACGACATCGAGTGGCTGCTCAGCGAGGTCGATGTCGGCGGGCAGTGCGTGACGGTGCCGGCGATGCTGCACGGCGTGGGCAGCAAGGTGCGCCTGAAGGTGCGGGCCCGCGACATCACGCTGCACCGAGAGAACCCCAGCGACACCAGCGCCAGCAACCACCTGCGCGGCCGCATCACCCAAGTCATGCTGGCCGGCGAGCACGGCACCTATGGCGCGGTGGGGGTGGAGCTGGCGCGCGAGCTGGATGCGGCCAACCTCCACGTCAAGCCCGGCGCCACGCTGTGGGCGCTGCTGACGCGCAAGGCCATCCAGCAGATGGGCTGGGCGCCGGGCCAGCCCTGCATCGTGGGCTTCAAGGCCATGGCCACGGCGGTGTCGCCCTGGCGCTAGCATCGTGGCCTCGTCACCCCTTCCGTCCACGACCATGTCCACCGCCCCTGCTGCGCCTGCCCGCGACACCGCCGCCCGCCGCGTCCTTTCGGTCAATGTGGCCCAGGCCGCGGCCATGGAAATCCAGGGGCGGCGCATCCTCTCGGGCATCGGCAAGCAGCCGGTCAGCACGCTGGCGCAGCCTGGGGGCGTGGCCGAGCGCATCGCCGTGCGCCTCTTGGGCCTGGCCGGCGACGAGCAGGCCGACCTCAGCGTGCACGGCGGTCTGAGCAAAGCCGTGTACGCCTACCCCCACGCGCACTACGCTTTCTGGCAGACCGTGCGCGCCCAGGCCGGCCTGCAAGGCTGGCACGACGCGATGCCGCACGGCATGCTGGGCGAGAACCTCACGCTCACGGGCCTGCTCGAAGCCGACGCCCACATCGGCGACGTGCTGCGCTTCCCCGACTGCGTGCTGGCCATCAGCGAGCCGCGCCGGCCCTGCTACAAGCTGGAGGCCCGCCTGGGCTTCCAACACGCGATCAAGATGATGGCGCAGTCGGGCTACTGCGGCTACTACCTGTCGGTGCGCTCGCCAGGCACCATCGCGGCAGGCGATGCCTTCGAGGTCGAGCCCGGCCCGCGCGAGGTCAGCATCCGCGAGCTGTTCGCCGCCAAGATGCGCAAGGACGCCTGAGGCGCCTCACCCACGGCCCACTCAGCCGTTGCGGATGCCCGCCGCCACGTGGCCCGCCGGCACATGGGGCGCGGCGTTGTCCACGTGGCCGGTCTGGTCGTCGAAGAAGAAGTCGGGCTCGAACTCGCGCAGGAATTCGCCCTTGGGCAGGCCGCCCAGGAACAAGGCCTCGTCAACCTCGATGCCCCAGTCCATCAGGGTGCGGATGGCACGCTCGTGCGCCGGTGCGCCGCGGGCCGTGACCAGCGCCGTGCGGATGCGCATGGCCGGGCCGCCCGGTGTTTCGCTGGAACGCCGCAGGTCGTGCAAGGCCTGCAGCAGCGGCCGGAAAGGCCCGTCGGGCAAGGGCTTGCGGGCCCGCGCGGTCTCGTGGTCCTGGAAGGCGTCGAGCCCACCTTGTTGGTAGATGCGTTCGGCCTCGTCGGAGAACAGCACGGCGTCGCCGTCGAAGGCGATGCGGACCTCGTCGGGGTGGGCGTCACCGGCGCGGGCCGCATGCGGCAGCACGCGCGCCGCCGGCACGCCCGCGACCAGGGCCTGGCGCACATCGGCCTCGTTGGCCGACAGGAAGAGGTGGGCCTGCAAGGGCTTGAGGTAGCGCCAGGGACTGCGCCCCCGCGTGAACACGCCACGCTCGATCACCAGACCGTGGTGCGAGACCGAGCGGAACACGCGCAGGCCCGAGGCCGGGTCGTTGCGCGAGAGGATGACGACCTCCACGCGCGCTTGGTCCGGCGCATCGGGCGGGTTGAAGGCCAGCAGCTTGCGCACCAGCGAGAAGGCCACGCCGGGCTTGGCGGGCACCTCGATGCGGTCGAGCTGCAGGTCCATGTAGGCGCGGTCGTCCGAGCCTTCGAAGAGGCGGTTCTCCTCTTCGAAGTCGAAAAGCGCGCGAGAGGAAATGGCCACCACCAGGCGGCCGTCAAGGCTGGCAGGCATGGGCCGAGTATGGCCCATGCCGCCGCGCTTCGGTGCCCGCAGCGCCGGTCAAGCCCTCACGGCACTTCACTGCACGTCACTGCACTTCACTGGACGAAGCCGATGCTGGACTTCTTCGCGCCGGCATCGGGCAAGTCGCGCGCTTGCAGCGCGTAGCGGCCATCGAGCTTGGCGTTGCCGAACGCCGTCATCAGCGCGCGGCGCATCTCGCGCGGTGCCATGCGGCCCAAGGCGCCCAGCACGGCGTCAGACAGCTCGGGGTCGAAGCGCTGGCCCCAGTCGTGGTCGGCGCGGATGCTGCGGTAGAGCTTGGCGGCGATCTGCCGCGCCGCAGCCTCGTCCGGCATGTCGATGTCGAACACGTTCATGCGGTTGAGGATGGGGTCGGGGATGCCGCGCACATCGTTGGCCGTGGCCACCCAGATGACCTGGCTGGCGTCAATGGGCACCTCGGCAAACTCGTCGGTGAAGCTGCCCGCGGTGTCGTGCTCCAGCAGGCTGTAGAGCGAACCCAACGGGTCGTAGGCGTGCTCGCCGCCGCCCTTGTCGATCTCATCGACCACCATGACGGGGTTGGCGTACTGGCCGTCCACCAGGGTCTCGAAGACCTTGCCGGCACGCGCGCCCTTCCATTGGGAGCTGGCGCCCGAGAGCACCCAACCCGCCGTCATCGAGCTCATGGAGATGAAGCCCATGCCCGTGCCCAAGAGCTGCGCCACCTCGCGGGCGAAGTGCGTCTTGCCCACGCCGGGCGGACCGAGCAGCAGCATGGGCGTGAGCTCCAGCGCGTCGTGGCTGTCGCTGCACAGCGCGAGTTGGCGCTTGAGGTCGTCGAGCACCTCGTGGAAGTTGGGCAGCTCGTCGTAGAGGTGGGCCATGGCAGGCAGGCCGGAGGGCTTGACCTGGAAGCGGTCGGGGCCCTTCTCCAGCATGCGCTCGTAGGTGGCGCGCAAGGACTCGTGCTCGCGCGTGGGCAGCTTGCCCAGGCGCCGCTCGACCTCATCGACGCGATAGACGTGGCGCATGTGCGCGATCGGGATGCGACCGCCATGCCGCGCACCGCGCGCCTCGCCCCCACCCCAGCCTTCCCGGCTCACCGGGACCAGATCGGTACAAGCACTCATCTCAGACCTCCATGCCAGGCCACTGCGTCTCATGATTGCAGCAAAGCCTGCGCGGCGTGAGCCCCCGAACAAGGGGCACAGTGGCAGTCATATCACCGCATGCCGCGCACGCAAAGGTGGTCGCCCCGGGGAGCGGCGCACAGGATGCGCACAATGTCGGCTTTGCGCCATCTCTTTGCTTCATGTCCCGGCGCCCTCGCACCACGTCACGATGACCCCGCGCTCCTCACCACCCGCCATCGACGAATCCGCTGTCACGCAGCCACCGCCTGACAGCGGCCGCGTTCGCCAGCTCATGCAGCTGGGCCGCCGCCTGGGCAGCAACTGGCTGGTCGCCCCACTGCTGTTGCTGAGCTTCTGGGTGATGGTGACCTTGCAGCCCGAACCTCAGAACGCCCCGGGCGTGCAGTGGCCCAGCATCCGCCTGGTGGCCCTGCAGGACGACCTCAGCGGCGAAAGCCGGCTGGCCCAGGCCATCGACGTTCAACTGCCACACAGCTGGCAACCCGACGGTTTGATGAACAAGGGCGTGGGACGCTATGAACTCTCGCTGGCGGCGTCAGCACCTGCTGCGCAAGATGCAGCCCAACAGCCTTGGGCCCTGCGCATCGACCGCCTCAGCCCCGCACACCGCGTCTGGCTCAATGGGCAACTGGTGCACAGCACCCTGCCCCGCCGCGGCTGGCTGACACTCGGTGCGCCCCACCTCATTGACGTGCCTGGCGGGGCTGTGCGTCCTGGCCAGAACACCCTGGTGGTGGAAATGCATTGCGCAGCACAGTGCGGCCTGACACCCGTGACACTGGGCCGCAAGGCCGACCTGCAAGGCGCCTACTGGATCTACAGGGTGGTGACTCGGGACCTGCTCGTCGTCCTCAACATCGTCTGCATCACCTTCTCGCTGTTCGTGGTCACCCTGTGGTGGATGCGCCGGCAAGAGGCCACGGCCGGGCTGTTCGGGCTGCTCATGACCGTGGGCGCCTTGCGCAACTGCCGCTACTTCGTCGAGGGCGACCTGCAGCTGTCGGCCAATGTGGATTCGTGGCTCTACTTCACGGCCCACGTGCTTGCCACGTGCCTGCAGAGCTGGTTCATCCTGGCGCTGTCACGCACGCACTGGCCTGCCCTGCACCGGGTGCTGTGCGTCGTCTTGCCGGGGTTTCCGCTGATCGCACTGGCGGCCATGCCCTGGGACCCCGGTCTCACCCACACCCGCAACATCCTGCAAGGCACATTGCTGCTGCTGCTGCCCCCATCCATGCTGATGCTCAAGCGCAGCCACACCCTGGTGCCAGGCAACCTGCTGTTCGGCATGGGCGTGGGCTGGTTGCTTGCACTGCTGGCCAGCATCCATGATTTTGCCCTGGGGCGCATCGTGGGCAATGTGACCTTCAGCTACTGGTTGCCCTGGGCGATCCCGATGATGATGCCTCAGTTCGCCATGCTCGTGATCAAGCGCATCGCCACCGCCTTCGACGAGATCGAACAGGCCAACCAACACCTCGAAGCCAAGGTCGCCGAACGCACCCGCGAGCTGGCCGCGGCCAACGCTGCCAAAAGCCACTTCCTGGCATCGGCCAGCCACGACCTGCGCCAACCGGTGGCGGCCATCGGCCTGATCACCGACCTGCTGCAGTCCCGCGTGACCGACCCTGCCTTGCGCAGCCTGACGGACCGACTCACGCGCGCCGTGAACTCGATGGAAAGCCTGCTCAAGGGCTTGCTGGACCTCTCCCGGCTGGACTCGGGCACGGTGGACGTGCAGCGCCGCCGGGTGAAGCTGCAGCCACTGCTGGAGGCCGTGACCAACCACGAGATGGAATCGGCGCGGCACAAGGGCCTGCGACTGCGCATCCGCCCCACCGACGCCACCGTGTGGACCGACCCGGTGCTGCTGGAGCAGGTCCTGCGCAACCTGGTGGGCAACGCCATCCGCCACACCACCCAGGGCGGCGTGCTGGTGGGCATGCGCCGGCGCGGCAACGCCTGGGTGCTGCAGGTCTGGGACAGCGGACCGGGCATCGAGCCCGCCGACCAGCAGCGCATCTTCGAAGCCTTCGTGCAGCTGTCCAACCCCGCGCGCGAGCGTTCACAAGGCCTGGGCCTGGGCCTGGCCATCGTGCAACGCGCCGCCACCCTGCTCGACCACGCGGTCGGCGTGCGCTCCGTGGTCGGGCGGGGCTCGGTGTTCAGCGTGACGATGCCGGCCGCGACGCTGGCACACGGCGTCGGCCATCGCACCGGCAACGGCAACGGCATCGCCGCATCGGACAGCACCCTGCAGGCAGGCCCCACCGGCGCATCGACGGCGCTGCCCGCCATCCCCGCCAGGCGGGTGCTGGTCATCGAAGACGACCGCGGCCTGCGCGACACCCTCGTGAGCCTGCTGCAAAGCTGGGGCGTGGCCGAGGTGCACGCTGGCGACAGCCTGGCCAGCGTCAGTGCCCTGCCTGCGGGCTGCTGGGACCTCGTGGTGTCCGACCACCGCCTGGGCGATGGCACCGGCCGCGAAGTGATCGCCCACCTGCGGTCGGCACAGCCAGGGCTGCCCGCGCTCATCCTCACCGGTGACACCTCGCCCGAGCAACTGGCCGAGCTGGCCCGCAGCGGCCTGCCCGTGCTGCACAAGCCGTTCAGGAGCGAAAAAATGCGGGCCATGATCGTGGATACCATGGCCCGCGCGGCAGATCGAGATGACAGCGTCTGATGGTGCTAGCGTAGCAAGAACGCACCCCTGAGCGCTTCGTCCGTTCGGCCGATCGGCGCGGCGCTCCCCCGCGAATGCGGGCTGACCCGAACACAAGCGCCGTGCGCCGCCTGACGCGTCAAGGCCTGCGCGACAGCGGTCCCAGCGCCACACCGGCACGCGCCACAGCCACCACCGCCTGGGTGCGGCTGTTGACGCGCAGCTTGCGGAAAATGGCCGACAGGTGCGTCTTGACGGTGGACTCCGACAGCACCAGCATGCGGCAGATTTCCTTGTTGGGCTTGCCCTCGATGAGCAGGCGCAGCACGTCAAGCTGACGGTCCGACAGGCCCAGCAAGGACTCCGGGGGCGCGTCGTCGGACAAGGCTGGCAACAGGGCGTCCTCACCCGCACCGTCTTCGACCCCCGTCAGCTCGGGCAGATAGACCTCGCCTGCGAGCACACGGCGCAAGGCGTCCTGCATGGTCGTGGCCTGGGCCGTCTTGGGGATGAAGCCAGCGGCACCGTGGTCGATGGCCGACACGATGGTGGCCGGGCGGTCGTCGGCGGACAGCACGACCACCGGCACGTCGGGCGCGATGGTGCGCCACTGCTGCAGCGTGTCGAGGCCCTGTCGGTCACCGAGGTTGAGGTCGAGCAGGGCCAGCTTCACATCGGGATGTGCCTGCACCACGGCAGCGGCCTCGCTCAGGTCACCCGCTTCCAGCAGCGACAGCGCGGCATGGTCGGGCAGGCTCAGTCGGTGCTGGATCAGCAGGCTGAGGCCATCCCTGAACAAAGGATGGTCGTCAATCAACAGCAGTTTCATGCGGCCATCCTACGCCATGCGCATGTCGCTGAATGACAGAACGCGCCAGCCCCGCACGGCTCACCCATCTGGACGGTCTATTTGACCCAGGTGTTCATCTGCATGATGGGCATCATCACCGACATCACGATGAGCATCACCACCAGGCCCATGACCACGATGAGCAAAGGCTCCAGGATGGTGGCGATGGCCAGGGCGCGGCGCTGCACCTCGCCCGACAGCTGCGTCGCGGCACGCTGCAGCATCAGCGGCAACTGGCCGGTCTGCTCACCCAGGCGGGCGAACATGGACAGCAAGCCGGGGAAGCGCTTCTTGGCCGCCAGGGCCGAGGCCAGCGGCGCGCCTTCGCGCACCTGCACCAGGGCCTCCATGGCGTCGGCCCGCATGGCGCGGTTGGAGAGCGTCTCGGCCGCCGCCTGCAGGGCCTTGAGGATGGGCACGCCCGAGCCGGCCAGCATGGCCAGCGTGCCGGCAAAGCGCGCGGCGTTGTAGCCCCGCGAAAGCCGCCCGATGATGGGCAGCTCCAGCCAGAAGGCATCGAAGCGTTTGCGGAAGGCCTCCTCGCGGCGGGCCACGATGAGCACGCCCAGGCCACCGAAGATGACCAGGCCCAGCAACCAGCCCCAGCCACGCATGAACGCGCTCAGGCCCAGCATGAACTGCGTGAGGAAGGGCAAGGCGCGCTTGCTGCTGGAGAACACCTGCGCCACCTGCGGCACCACGAACACCAGCAGCGCGATGACGATGACGATGGCGAACAGCGAGACGATGGCCGGGTACAGCGTGGCACCGATGAGCTTGGACTTCAGCTGCTGCTGCTCTTCCAGGTCGTTGGCCAGCTTGTCGAGCACGCCACCGAGCTGGCCGCTTTGCTCGCCGGCGGCAACCACGCCGCGATAGACATCGTCGAACTCGCGCGGGAAGCCCGTGAGCGCGCGCGCGAAGGGCGAGCCGGCGTTGACCTCGGCGCGCAGGTGGGCCACCAGCTCGCGCTGGCGCGGGTCCTCGGCCTCATCGGCCAGGGCGGTCAAGGCGCGCTCCAGCGGCAGACCGGCCACGACCAGGCCCGAGAGCTGGCGCGTCCACACCGACAGCGCCGACGAGTTGAACACCCGGCGCGCGAACAGTTTCGGGCTGCTGCCCTCGGCCTCGGCCACCTGCACCAGGCTGACGTTGAGCGGCACCATGTGCTGGGTGCGCAGTTGCGCGCGCGCGGCCTTGGGGTTGTCGGCCTCGACCAGACCGTTGATGGTCTTGCCGGAGGCGTCCAGGGCTTCGAAGCGGAAAGCGGGCATGGCGCGGTCTGGCCTTTATTCGGGGGTCATTCTCGGGTCACGCGCAAGACCTCTTCCAGCGAGGTCACGCCCTCGCCCACCAGGCGGTCACCGTCTTCGCGCATGGTCTTCATGCCATTGAGCTGGGCGATCTCGAAGAGCTTGGCCTCGGCCGCCTGCGCGTGGATGAGGCCACGGATCTCGTCGTCGGCCACCATGAGCTCGTACACGCCGGTGCGGCCCTTGTAGCCGCTCATGCCGCACTCGGTGCACCCCACCGGGTGCCACTTGCCGCCGCCGTCCTGGCGCTTGCAATGCACGCAGAGTTTGCGCACCAGGCGCTGGCCGAGCACCCCCAGCAGCGAGCTGGACAGCAGGAAAGGCTCGATGCCCATGTCGGTCAGGCGGGTGACGGCGCTGGGCGCGTCGTTGGTGTGCAGCGTGGCCAGGACCAAGTGGCCCGTGAGCGAGGCTTGCACCGCGATCTGCGCGGTTTCGAAGTCGCGGATTTCACCGATCATGATGACGTCCGGGTCCTGGCGCAGGATGGCGCGCAGGGCCTTGGCGAAGGTCAGCTCGATCTTGGCGTTGACCTGGGTCTGGCCGATGCCGTGCAGCTCGTACTCGACCGGATCTTCCACGGTCAGCACATTGGTCGTGGCCGCGTCCACCGTGCTCAGGCCCGCGTACAGCGTGGTCGTCTTGCCCGAACCCGTGGGCCCGGTGACCAGCACGATGCCGTGGGGCTGGCGCAGCAGGCGCTTGAAACGGCTGAGCGAGTCACCGCTCATGCCCAGCGATTCGAGGGTGAACTTGTTGGCGTCGCCCTTGTCCAGGATCCGCAGCACCGCGCGCTCGCCATGGGCCGAGGGCAAGGTTGACACCCGCACGTCCACCGCGCGGCCACCGATGCGCAACGAGATGCGGCCGTCCTGCGGCATGCGCTTCTCGGAGATGTCGAGCTCGGCCATGATCTTCAGGCGCGAGATCAAGGCGGCGTGCAGGGCCTTGTTGGGCTGCACCACCTCGCGCAGCGTGCCGTCCACGCGGAAGCGCACGGCCGAGGAGCGCTCGTAGGGCTCGATGTGGATGTCGGAGGCACCGTCTTTCGCGGCCTGCGTCAGCAGCGCGTTGAGCATGCGGATGATGGGCGCGTCGTTGCTGGACTCCAGCAGGTCTTCCACCGCCGGCAGGTCCTGCAGCATGCGGGACAGGTCCACCGCGCTTTCGACCTCACCCACCACCGCGGCGGCGCTGCCCTCACCCGCGGCATAGGCCGTGGCGATGCGCTGCGAGAGGGTCTCGGCCGGCTCCTGCTCGATGGCATGCACCGTGAACTTGCGCATCACCTCGGACAGAGCCGAGGGCGACACGCCTGGCGTGGCCCACAGCGTGGCGCGGTCGCCATCCTGCTCGGTGAGGACCTCCAGCAGCAGGCCATTGGCCATCGCGAAGGTGTAGGGAAGGGGGTGACGTGCGCCCATGTGGAGCCTCGCGGGTCGGGTCAGGGGGCCTTGGGGGCGGCTTGCGGCGCCAGCTTGGGCGCGTAGCCCGAAGTGCCTGGCATCAGCACCGTCGGGGCGGACGCGTTGGGGTCGTCCAGCGGCTGCTTCACCGACGGCATGGTCAGCTGGTTGCTGAGCTTGAGCGGGTCCAGCACCGGCGCGGCATCGATCTTGTTGAGCGCCGCGCTGGGCTCGGGCTGGCTGTTGATCTGGCGCTGGCGCATGTAGTCGTAGCGGTCCGAAGTCAGGGCGTTGGCGTCGTCCTGGTTGCGGATGACCACGGGGCGCAGGAACACCATCAGGTTCGTCTTGTTGCGCGAGCGTGATCGGTTCTTGAACAGGTTGCCCAGCACCGGGATGTCGCCCAGCAAGGGCACCTGGCTGCTGTTATTGCTGAAGTCATCTTGAAGCAAGCCGCCGAGCACCAGCGTGGCACCGTCGTCGATGACCACGGTGGTCTCGATGGAGCTCTTGTTCGTGGTCAGGCCCTGGCTGTTGCCCCGGCTGGAAGCATCGACATCCGATTTCTCCTGGAACACGGTCATGCGCACCGTGCCGCCCTCGCCCACCTGCGGGCGCACACGCAGCGTCAGACCGACATCCTTGCGCTCCACGGTGGTGAACGGGTTGACACTGCCCCCGCTGCCCGTGTTGGCATTCGTGAAAGAGCCGGTCACGAAGGGCACGTTCTGGCCGACGACGATCTTGGCTTCCTCGTTGTCAAGGGCAATCAGGTTCGGCTTGGACAGCACGTTGCCATCGCCGTTCGTCTCCAGGAAGCTGGCCAGGGCGCCGAGGCTGTAGCTGCCATCGGAGAGCTTGCGGCCAAAGGCCACGTTCAGGCCCTTGACCGCCGCTGCCGTCTGCTGGGACGCACCCACCAGGCTGAACAGACTGGGGAGACCACCTTGCTGAAAGTTGGTGCCTGCCACGACCTGGTTCTCGCTGCCGGCGCCACCCGCCCACTGGAAGCCCGCCTCGGCCAGCTTCTGCTCATTGACCGTCACGACCATGGCCTCGATGTAGATCTGGGCGCGACGGCCATCAAGCTGGTCGATCACGGCGCGCAGCTGGCGGTACAGCGCATCGGTGGCCGTGATGATGAGCGAGTTGGTGCTCGGGTCGGCCTGGATGAAGCCGCCCGTGGAGGGCTGGGCCGAGGCCGCCACCGGCGAGGTGGACTGCGTTGACGCCCCGCTGGACGCAGCACCGCCGCCACTGCTGAGGTTGATGCCGGAAGGCGCCGTGGTCGTGCTGCCGCCACCGGGGGTGCTGCTGGCACCGCCGCCGCTGCTGCTGGAGCCGCCCGCGCCAGGGAAGGCCGCGCGCAACACCTGCGCCAGCTTCACGGCATCGGCGTTCTTGAGGTAAACGACGTGGATGCCGCTGCCACCCAGGCCAGCGGCGCCGGGCCGGTCGAGGCGCTGGATCAGGGCGCGCACCAGGGACATGCGGGCCGCGTTGGGCGCACGCACCATCAGCGTGTTGGTGCGAACTTCGGCCATCACCAGCGTGGCTTGGCCCGCCGCCGCACCCGCGGCCGCGCCGGGCGCCGTGCCGCCGCCATCGGCCAGCTTCTGCACCATGGGCGCGAGGTCGGCAGCGATGGCGTACTGCAGCGGGATGGCCTCCATGTCGGTGGCCGAGGGCACGTCGAGCGCCGCGATCATCTCGCCCAGGCGCTTGAGGTTGTCGGCGTAGTCGGTGATGACCAGCGTGTTCGTGCCCGCGTTGGCGTTGATGGTGTTGTTGGGGCTGATCAGCGGACGCAGCACCGTCACCATGTTGGCCGCGCTCTCGAACTGCAGGCGGAAGATCTGGGTGAGCACCTGGTCGCCCGAGCGCTTGACCGAGCCCACCTCGACCGTGCCCGTCTGCAGCTTGGCCTCGGCCTCGGGCAGGATCTTGAGCATGCCACCCACCTCGACGAGGCTGAAGCCCTGGCCACGCAGGGCCGCCAGGAAGTTCAGGTAGGCCTCGCGCGGGGTCAGGGGCTGGTCGCTGTAGAGCGTGATGGCGCCCTTGACGCGGGGGTCCACGATGATCTGCTTGTCCACGATCACGGCCATGGCGCGGGCCACACCCTCGATCTCGGCGTTGACGAAGTTCAGCGTGACGGTGGCGCCACCCTTCTTCACGGGCGCAGCCAGCGCGGCCGAAGCCATGAAGCCGGGCATCAGGCCGGTGGGCCCGAAGGTCAGCGCCAGGGCGGTGGCCAGCGCGGTGGCACGGGAGAAGGTCAAGGGATGGGTCTTCATGCCTTATCCGATCGAAATGACGGAACGGTCGCCTTCGCGACGCCCGATGATGTTCAACAAATTGTCCAACGCGCCCGGGTCCGTGTCGCTGGCGCGGGCTTCGCCGCGAAAGCGCATGCCGGTGGGGGTCAGCCCGCCGGTGCCCGACAGCTGCAGGGCACCGTCCAGGGTGCCCAGACGCAGTTGCACCTGGCCGTCGGCATCGCTGTCCACGTTCAGGCGGTAGCTGCCCAGGCGCTCCAGGGTGGTGAGGCGCGAGGCGGCGTTGTCCAGGGAAATCTCGGCCCGCCCCGACAGGCGCAGGCGGCCCTGCACCCATTCGAAACGGAGGTCTTGGGCGGCCAGGCGCAGCACGCCGCTGAGCTGCAAGGTGTTCCAAGGCGTGCCCAGGCCGCCCAGCCAGGCAGCGGGCCAGTGGCCCAGCTCGTGGGTGGCGCCTGCGGGTTGCACAGAGGATGCCGCATCGGCCTGCCTGCCCACCTGCACCTGCATGCCAGACCAGCGTGGGTTGACCTGCAGCACAAGCGGCACGGGCAGGCAGCAGTCCTGCTGCAGCGACAGGCGCAAACCGCCCCCCGCCACGCGCATGCCCCAATTCAATCGGCCCGGCAGCGCGCGGGCATCGCGGCTGCCGCGCCCGCCGGTGAGCACCGCCACGGCATCGCCCTGCCAGATGGTGCCCGACGCGTCGGCCAGCAGCAGCTTGCCGTCGCTCAAGGCCGACACGCCCTGTGCCAGCCAGGCGGCCGGCGCGAACACGATGAGGCCCAGCGCAGCACCCGCACCCGCGCCCCACCAGCCCCAGCGGCGGCCGGCGCGGCGCATGTTTTCCCAACGCGCCACCTCAAGCGTGGACTCCAGCCAGCGCGTGGTGAGCGCGGTGGCGCCACGCATCCAGCCTGGGCGTCGGTTGAAGAGGGGGATGCCTGCCATGTGGGGGGATCAGCTCAGGGAGCGCCTCAACGGTTGTTCATGGCAGAAGCCAGGGCAACGACCACGGTGCCGGAATACACGCCCGGCTTGACCTGCTGCAGGTTGGCCTCCAACGGGCGGGCGCGCGCGCCCACACGGGCTTCTTCCAGCCAGGTGGCCACGGCCTCGCCCGGCACGTTGGTCAGGGTCAGGTTGGCGCGGTCGGGCTGCACGGCCAGGCGGGCGCCAGCGCCCAGGCGGTCGGTGGCGGCCTTGAGGGCGGCTTCGGCCTGGGCCGGTGGCACGGGCGGACGCTGACGCAGGGCGGTGGACTCGTCGGCCAGGCGGCGCATCTGGTCGAGCTGGGCATCGACCTCGCGCAACTGCAGCGGCGCTTGCGACAGGGTGCGCCAGGCCGGCCGCACGCCGACCAGCACCAGCAAGGTCAAGCCGGCCAGCCAGGCCGCGGCGGTGGCCAGGCGGCGCTCGCGCGGGGCCATGGCGGCCCAGCGGGCCAGGCCATCGGCGCGCAGGGATTGGAGCTTGGAGACTTGTTCGCTCATGGTGACTTTCGTGGCGCGGCCTCAGCCCCGCGGGGCCCGGCGCACCTGCAGGCGGCCATCGGTCAGGGGCTCGACCTGCACGCCCGAGGCGCCCATGCGCGCACGGAACTGGGTGAGGTCGTCCGGGCCCCAGCCAGCCGGGGGCATCAAGGTCAGGGCAGTGCCGTCGTACTGCAGGAACGTCGTCGGGCGCTCAGGCGGCCAGGCCATGGCCACCAGTCCCATCAGGGCCTCGAGGTCGTTGTCGCCCGTGGCGCCCGCGGCAGCCCGCAGGGATTCGGTTTCGCGCTGCATCTGCACGGGCGCGTCCAGCACCACCTGCACCTGCGGGTGGGCTTGCTTGAGGATGCGCACGAGCTCGGTGCGCTTGCCTTGCAGCTGCTGCTTTTGCTGCCAGGCCCAGAGGTTGAGCCCCAGCAGCTGCACCCCCACCAGCGCCATCAGGCCGACACGGACCGGGCGCCACTGCGGGCTCATGACACGGCGCCACTGATCAGACAGCGCGTTCACGCCTTTGCTGCGCGGCGTCAGCTCGAACTGCAGCAGGTTCCACAGCGAGCGCGACGCCATCAGCAGGTGCTCGGCCTGGGTCTGCACCGTCACGGCACGGCCCAGCCAGCGCTCGGCCGGCGAGGCCACGGGCGGGGTGGCGAAGAAACGGGTCTGCACGGGCAGCGGCTCGGGCAGCAGGCTGCGCGCCAGGCTGCCGGTGGCCGGCCAGGTGGACACGCCATCGGCCGAGGACCAGGTCAACAGCATCTCGCCACTGGCGTCGGTTTCGCTGGAGGCGCTGTCTTGGGCCTCGTGGAAATAGGCCGAAGCGGGCTCGTCGGGCGCCACGGCGGGCACCACGCGGTCCAGGCGCAGCTTGGCTTTTTCCAGCGCCATGAGCTGGCTGGTCAACCAGGTGTGGTCGCACACCGCCACCCAGGCCTTGTCGCCGGCCTTGGCCTGGGGCGCCAGGGCCAGGTGGAGCTCTTCGGGGTCGTCCAGCAACACTTCTTCCAGCATGCCGGCCAAGGCCGCGCGCAAGCGGGCCACGGGCGCCTTGGGCACGCTCACCTGGTGCCAGCTGAGGTCGGTGGCGGGCATCACGGCCACCACGCTGTCGGCGCGCGGCAGCATCGCGGCCACGCAGCGCCCCTGGCGGCTCACGCTCACGCCGTCTGCGCTCAGGACGTAGCTGTACTCCTTCGGCCCCGGGCTGGCGGCAGCGGCATCGGGCGCCGGTGCCTCGGCCTGGGGGCGGGCGCGCGTCGGCAGTTGGATGATGAGGAGGCTCATGCCGGTGAGGTCATTGGATCGGGTGGCGGAACAAAAACACAAAGAAGGCGCAAAGCCGCACAAATGGCTCGTGCCACAAGCTTAGGCGCTTGGGCATTGTAGGAGCGCTGAAATAGCGGTCTTTTAAGGATTGATACCGTCTTGGCACATGGCGCCACACGGATCTCATGGGTTGGGGGGCTGATCTGCGCCACGCTCGACCCCGGAGAAGCGCGACTGGTTGCGCACGGTCACATCGTCGCCCGTGCGCTGCACCAGGTGACGCTGCTCGATGATGTTGTCTTCCAGGCGCAGGCGGCCGCGCACCTCGAACCAATCGCTCTTGACGTTCAGGCGGCCCATGTCCCAATTGCCCGCCCCCAGCGTGGCGCGCGCATCGTCGGTCGTTTTGAAGGCGGCGCGCTGGCGGGTTTGCACCACGCGGGCAGCGCGGGCCAGGTCCAGGTTGGGCACCACCGCGGCAATCACCTCTTTCGGCGCCGTGTTGACGTTGACCTGCGTGCCCTCGGGCAGCAGGGTCAGGTAGGGGCGCAGGCGCTCCAGGGTGGCGGCGTCGATGCCCAGCCAGGTCACCTGGTCGAAGGTCTGCGGCATCAGCGGCGCGGTCTGGCGGGCCGAATCGCCGCCCAGCTTTTCCAGGAAAATGGCGTTGTCGGACTGCACCGACACGGCGGCCAGCACGGCACGCCGCAGCGACTGCGCCAGGCCATCGCCCAAAGCGGGCGGCAGACCGGCGTTCTCGCACAGGCGCTTGAGCACCGTCAGCTCCTCCGGCACGACGTCGCCATCGGCCGAGACCACGTTGCGCAAGTTGTAGCGCGAGGTGACGTCATCGACCTTGCCCGACAAGAAAGCATCGGGCGCGTCCTCGGCGGCGGTGTTGTTGCTGTCAGACGCGAGGAAGGTGGACAGGCGGGCCTCGGCCAGCGGGATGGCCCAGGGCTCGCCGAGGTGATCGGGGCCGCCATTGCGGGCGTCTTCGCGCAGGATGAGCCGCGCCCAGTCCAGCGCACCGCTCAGCACCCAGGTGGCCTGGGCCCGCACGCGCTCGGCGCCTTCGACCTGCACCGCGCGCCACTGCTGCCAGACCATCGACGAGGCGATCGTGGCCACCAGGGTCACGATGACCATGGCCATGAGCAGGGCGGCGCCGCGCTGGGGGTGCAAGGGTGCTTGTTGCTTCATGGCTGAGGCGACAACATCATGTCGCGCGTGACGATGCCGGCCATGCCGCTGCCCTCGCCCAGCGTCAGCTGGGAACGCACGGCCTGCGGCAGCTGCTCGCGGTTGGCCAGCGCGGCCACGGCGCCCTCTCCGGAGGTGGCGCCGGTTGTACCGCTGGTGGTGCCGCCAGTCGTGCTGCCGCCCGAGCCCCCAGCGCCCGACGCCGCTGACGCCGTGGGCACCCGCACCACATTGCCCGTGGACTGGCAATTGCTCAAGCTGCCATTGCGGAAGCAGAACACCTGCCACTGGTCCACGCCATTGAGCGCCACCAGGGTGCCCACCTCGCGGCCCTGCAACTGGTTGGAGTTGCGCCAGTAGGCCTGCAAATCGCCCACGCGGGAGGTTTCGGGGCTGGCCCAGCGCAGCAGGCGGCGTTCACGCACCGTCCACACCACCACCTGCACGCCGGCCGAGGTGCGGCGCGTCAGGCGCAGGTTGGCGCCGTCGAACTGCATGCCCATGACAATCTGGGTGTCGATCACCTGCGACAAATCGGCATCGAGTTGCGTCATCACCGACTGCACACGCAGCGTCTGCTTCAGGCTGCCATCGGCGACCTGGCGGGCCGTGCTGATGGCGTCGATGCCTTTCGAGGCTGTCGCGGCCAGCACCGACAAAATCAGCAACGCCACCAGCACCTCGATGAGGGTGAAGCCGCGTTGGGTGAAAGGGGTGTGCGCCATGCTGGACCGTCAGAACCGCGACAGCACGGTCGAAAGCTTGACGATGGGCTGCTGCGCCTCGTCCATCACCACCGCATCGACCCGACGGAAGTTCACATTGGGCGTGGGCCGCACCACCATCTGGCCCGGCAACTGGCGGCCCATTTGCTGGCAGGTGAAATCGCTGTCGCCCACCGGCGGGTAGATCTTGCCCAGCTTGAGCGCGGTGAGCTGGTTCTCTGCGCACCACTGCGCCGAGGTCAGGTCGGTCATGCGCTGCGCGTTGACCGTCAGGCCACCGGCCGCCTTGAGGCCCGCTGTCAGCGTGATGGCCACGATGGCCAGCGCCACCAGCACCTCGATGAGGGTCATGCCGCGCGCCGTCATGGCCGCGCCCCCGCGGCTGCGCCATTGCCAGCGGGCTCACCCGTGGTGACTTCGAAAGGCGCCAGGCCGTCGGTGCCGATGATGATTTGCTTGCCTTCCAGGCGCAGGATGATGCTTTGCGCGCCGATCACGGGCTCGGGCCCCAGCACGATGCTGCGACCGCCGACGACCTCTGCGCGGACCTCGCGCTCCATCCAGCGCACCGGCGGCATCAAGGCCGGCGGCAGGCCGAGGAACTGGAAATCGGCCTCGTCGCCTTTGGACTGCGGCACCCACAACACCGTCAACGCGCCCGAGCGCGCCTGCGTGCGGGCCGACTCGATCAGCGCGATCAGCCGGGCGGCCTCGCGCTCCAGGCGGGTCGTCGAGGTGTCGGGGATGGCGAAGCTGACCACCGCCGTGGTGATGGCGATCATGGCCACCACGACCATCAACTCCAGCAGGGTGAAGCCACGCTGCCGGACGGCGTCACGGCCAGACAGGGTCACTGCCAGGAACCGATGTCGGCGTCCCGACCTTCGCCGCCGCTCTGGCCGTCTGCGCCAAAGCTGAACACATCGACCGCGCCCTTCACACCCGGGCTCACATACTGATATGGCTTGCCCCAGGGGTCCATGGGCAGCTTCTCGAGGTAGGGCTTCCAGTTGTTGGGGATCGGCGTTGCGGTGGGCTTGCTCACCAGGGCCTGCAGGCCTTGCTCGCCCGTCGGGTAGCGCTGGTTGTCCAGGCGATACAGCTTGAGCGCCTGCGTCAGGTTGCTGATGTCGGTTTTCGCGGCGGTCACGCGGGCGTCGTCGGCGCGGTCCAGCACGTTGGGCACGATCAGTGCGGCCAGCAAGCCGATGATGACCAGCACCACCATCAGTTCGATCAGGGTGAAGCCGCGCTGTGCGGCCTGCGCCGCCTGGCGGGCCCAGCGCGGAGAATGTGCAAACGTCTTCATGTTCCAGTCCAAGGTGTGAGTCAGCGCCCGGCATGACCAAGGCCGCCAGCATGCCCGAGCGGGCCGCCGCGACGACGGGGGATGAACCCGGGGTTCACCGGTCATCTTCTCGATGCACCATGCGCCTGGCAACCATCATAATGTCCACATCATGGCATCACGTCTCTTTGCACTCCTCGTTTGGGCCGCCGTGGCCGCCAGCCTGGCCTTCTGGGGCCTGCGCTGGATCGCCCGTCCCGCGGGTGTGCCCTACAACGCCTCGTCGGTCACGCTGGATGGCGGCGCGCACGGCGACAGCCGCCGCCTGCTGACCGGCCCCGCGACGGCCACCCCGGGCGCCCCGGTGGTGGACATGGGCGCGGCGGCCACACTGTCGGCGCGCCTCAAGCTGCTGGGTGTGATCGCTCCCCGCAGCGGCACAGACCAGGGCGTGGCCCTGCTGTCCATCGACGGCAAACCAGCGCGTGCGGTGCGCGTCGGCGGCGTGATCGATGGCGAGATGACGCTGCTGGCCATCCACCAGCGCGGCGCCCAGATCGGCCCAGGCCAAGGGCCCGTGCTGGTGTCGCTGGACCTCCCGCCGCTGCCTCCCCCCAGCACAGGCTCGCTGGCCCCGCCCACAGGCGTGGTCAACGGCAGCACGCCCATGCCCTTGTCAGGTGGCGCCGGCGGCCCGATGGCAGGCCAGGCAGGTCTGGGCGGGCAAACGAGTGGCCAAATGCCTGCGCGCATGGCGCCGCCTCACGAGGCCGCCAGCGGTGCGCTCGCAGCGCCTGAAGGCGCCTGAGCCGCACACCAGCGACCCTTGTGTTTCAGCGCAGGAACAACTGATACACAGGGTTGCGCGTCTCGTCCACGTACACATAGCCCAGCTTGTCCAGCACCTTGGGGATGCGCTTGGCCTCGTTCTCAGGCACCTGCAAGCCCACCAGGATGCGGCCATAGTCGGCGCCCTGGTTGCGGTAGTGGAAGAGGCTGATGTTCCAGCCCGGCGGCAAGCTGGTCAGGAAGCCCATCAGCGCGCCGGGGCGCTCCGGGAAGATGAAGCTGTAGAGCCGCTCGCCTGCGGCCAGGGGTGATCTCCCGCCGACCATGTGGCGAATGTGCGTCTTCGCCAGCTCGTCGTGGGTCAAATCCACCGTGGCGAAGCCCTCGGCCTTGAAGGCCTTGGCGATCTGCCTGGACTCGCCCTTCTCTTTCGTGCTCAGGCCCACGAACACGTGGGCGCGCTTTTCGTCGGAGATGCGGTAGTTGAACTCGGTGACGCTGCGCGGGCCCACCGTCTCGCAGAAGCGCTTGAACGAGCCGCGCTCCTCGGGGATGGTCACGGCCAGCAAGGCCTCGCGCTCCTCGCCCACCTCCGCGCGCTCGGCGACAAAGCGCAAGCGGTCGAAGTTCATGTTCGCGCCGCAGTTGATGGCGATGTAGGTCTTGCCCTGGCCGCCATGGCGCTCGGCGTACTGCTTGAGCGCGGCCACACCGAGTGCGCCTGCGGGCTCGACGATGGAGCGGGTGTCTTGGTAGATGTCCTTGATGGCGGCACACACCGCGTCCGTGTTGACGGTGACGATGTCATCGACCAGCTCGCGCGTCAGGCGCAGCGTCTCTTCGCCCACCAGCTTGACCGCCGTGCCATCGGAGAACAAGCCGACGTCGGACAGCGTCACGCGCTCGCCCGCCTTCACCGAACGCACCATGGCGTCGGAGTCGCTCATTTGCACGCCGATGACCTTCACCTCCGGGCGCACGGCCTTCACATAGGCCGCCACACCGCTGATGAGCCCGCCGCCGCCAATGGCCACGAAGATGGCATCGATCGGGCCGGCGTGCTGGCGCAGGATCTCCATGGCCACCGTGCCCTGGCCGGCGATGACGTCCGGATCGTCGAAAGGATGCACGAAGGTCATGCCCTTCTTGCGCTCCAGCTCCTTGGCGTGCAGGGCCGCGTCGGAGTAGCTCTCGCCATGCAGCACGATCTGGACATGGTCCCCGCCGAAATGCCGCACCGCGTCGATCTTGACCTGCGGCGTGGTGGTCGGCATGACGATGGTGGCCTGGCAGCCCAGGCGCTTGGCGCCCAGGGCCACGCCTTGCGCGTGGTTGCCCGCCGAGGCGCAGATCACGCCCTTGGCCAGCTGGGCTTTGCTCAGGCCCGCCATCTTGTTGTACGCACCGCGCAGCTTGAAGCTGAAGACGGGTTGCTTGTCTTCGCGCTTGAAGAAGACGTGGTGACCCAGGCGGCGCGACAGGCTGCGCGCTTCGTCCAGCGGGCTCTCGATGGCCACGTCATAGACATGGCTGGTGAGGATCTTGCGGAGGTAGTCCTGGATGCTCAGTGGGGCGGGGGGCTTGGCTGGCGCCTTGCTGGACGCTTTGACTGCTGCCTTCACAACAGCTTTTGGCTGGGCGGTTTTCTGAGGTGCGGCAGGACGCGCGGTGGACATGGACGGGGCTCCGAAGGACGGGTGCAGGGCCCGACAGTCTAGCGTTTGCGCGCCGGGGCACCCCCCGTCACCTCGGCACCGGCTTCATGCGCCAGAGGCTCGCGCACCATGTGCCGGTGGAAGCGCGTCTGCTGCCAACGCGATACCGCCCGCCAGGGCGTTTCCAGAAAGGGCAAGGCCCGCAAGGCCAGGCTGCCAGCGGCGGTGGGTGCCAGCAACATCAAGGGGTACCAGGGCGCGCGCTGCGGCAAGCCCAGGTTGCGCATGCCCTGGGCGCCGACGAACCAACTCACCAGGCTGAGGTGGCGCTCACGGTCGATGTGGCCCCTCAAGGCCTGGGCCCAGGGATACGGACGGCTCAAGGGCTCGTCCATCAGCGCTTGGGCCAGCTGCGCGCTGGTGTGATCGGCGGGCGCCTGACCCATGACGTTGCGGTAGAGCAGCACACGGCCCGTGGCTTCGTCGTCGCACATGAGCGCGTCTTCCACGCCCATGAGCCAACCGATCCACCGCCACAGGTGCATCACGGCATCCGCGTCGCTGCGGCTGATCAGCATGCCCGTCATGCGCAGGCCCAGCAGCTGCACCACGCTGAAGGCGAGGTAGGTCGCTTGCATGTCCACCTGGTTGATGGGCAAGCCCAGCCAGTTCGCGTCCCACTGGGGTGAACGCTGCAGGCGCCCTCGCACGAGCGCGTGCATGAGGCGCACCCGCAGCGTCTGCCGGTGGCCATTGGCGCCCAGGGCCATGCCGTCATCGGCCGTGCAATCCAGCCACCAGGCAGCGGTCTCGGCCACGCGCTTGTGGGCGCCACCGTGCAAGGCGCCGGTCTGCACCAGGGTCTGGTTGATGGCCGAGGCCTGGTAGCCGGCCATCAAGCCCGCGTCGCGCAACACCATCATGCCGTGCAGCCCGGTGGTTTGCAGCACCTCGGCGCCGCGGCGCACACGGGCCGCATCCAGCCATGGCGGCGTCACCGAGGTGGCCTGGAGGTAGGCGCGCAAGGCATGATCCTGCGGGTCCACGGCAGACAGGCCTTGCGCCAGCGCGGCCTCCAGCCGAGGCCAGGTGCGGTCCATGCCCTCGGCCTGCATCCAGTCGATGACGGCATCGGCCAGCGGGTCACCGCGCCAATGCGCCTGGCCCAGGGCCTGCCACTCGGCCTCACTGGGCTCCGGGTTGCCCGGGATCATCAGGCGCAAACGCGCCGCCTGCGCCCGCGAACGCACCATGTCGGCGCCATGTCGCCCCGGTGCCGGTCTTGGGCTTTGTGCGGGGCCGCCCCCCACTTCGCGCGTTGCATCCATCTCGTGATCCCCCACCGGTGCGTCGCTGGACGCGCACCGAACTGCCTGTGTATTTGTCGCGTCACCCCAGCCGCCTCGGCGGTTGCTTGCGCATGGTGGGATCATGCACCGAGGATGCGACGTGCCGAACGAGCTTGTATCTCGCTCCCCGCAATCCCGGGGCGCACGGGTGGGTGAGGTGGTGAGGTGGATGAGGTGGTGAGGTGGTGGGGGGGGGCGAAAAAAAACCCGCCAGGCTGTGGCGGGTTTTTGGCGGGCAGCGTGTCTGCCCGGACCGTTGACGCACGCGGGCGTCAGGCGATCACTTCTTGCGCAGGCGGCGGATGGCGGCCAGCTGGGCCACCAGTTCGGCCAGCTCGCTTTGGGCGGCGGCCAGGTCCAGCTCGCCCTTGGCGTTGCTGACGGCCTCTTCGGCCAGGCGCTTGGCTTCGCTGGCCTTGGCTTCGTCCAGGTCCTTGCCGCGGATGGCGGTGTCGGCCAGAACGGTCACGCAGCCAGGCTGCACTTCCAGGATGCCGCCGGCCACGAAGACAAACTCTTCTTCCTGGTTGTCGGCGCGCTGGATGCGCACGGCGCCTGGCTTGATGCGCGTGATCAGGGGGGCGTGCTTCGGCAGGATGCCGAGTTCGCCCACCTCACCCGGCAGGGACACCAGGGTGGCTTCGCCGGAGAAGATGGACTCTTCGGCAGAAACCACATCAACGTGAATGGTGGACATGGTGCTCTTTCAGTGAGAGCGACCGACCGGACGCCGCCCCGCGAAGGGCCGCGCGTCCAGCGCAGCCGCTTAGTTCAGGGCTGCCTTGGCCTTTTCGAAGGCCTCGTCGATGGTGCCGACCATGTAGAAGGCTTGCTCGGGCAGGCTGTCGCACTCGCCGTTCACAATCATCTTGAAGCCGCGGATGGTTTCCTTCAGGGGCACGTACTTGCCGGGCGAACCGGTGAAGACTTCGGCCACGTGGAAAGGCTGCGACAGGAAGCGCTGGATCTTGCGAGCGCGGGCCACCAGCAGCTTGTCTTCCGGAGCCAGTTCGTCCATGCCCAGAATGGCGATGATGTCGCGCAGTTCCTTGTAGCGCTGCAGCGTGTTTTGCACGGCGCGGGCGACTTGGTAGTGCTCTTCACCGACCACGTTCGGGTCCAGCTGACGCGAGGTCGAGTCCAGCGGGTCCACGGCGGGGTAGATGCCCAGCGAAGCGATGTCACGCGACAGCACCACGGTGGAGTCCAAGTGAGCGAAGGTCGTGGCAGGCGACGGGTCGGTCAAGTCGTCCGCAGGGACGTACACGGCCTGGATCGAGGTGATCGAACCGATCTTGGTCGAGGTGATGCGCTCTTGCAGGCGGCCCATTTCTTCGGCCAGGGTGGGCTGGTAACCCACGGCGGAAGGCATGCGACCCAGCAGGGCGGACACTTCGGTACCGGCCAGGGTGTAGCGGTAGATGTTGTCCACGAAGAACAGCACGTCCTTGCCTTCGTCACGGAAGGACTCGGCGATCGTCAGACCGGTCAGGGCCACGCGCAGGCGGTTGCCCGGCGGCTCGTTCATCTGACCATAGACCATGGCGACCTTGGACTCGCCCAGGTTCTCCAGGTTCACGACGCCGGAATCGGCCATCTCGTGATAGAAGTCGTTGCCCTCACGGGTACGCTCACCCACACCAGCGAACACCGACAGACCGCTGTGGGCCTTGGCGATGTTGTTGATGAGTTCCATCATGTTCACGGTCTTGCCCACACCGGCGCCACCGAACAGACCCACCTTGCCGCCCTTGGCGAACGGGCAGACCAGGTCGATCACCTTGATGCCGGTTTCCAGCAGCTCTTGCGAGGGCGACAGTTCGTCGTAAGCCGGAGCCTTGCGGTGGATGGGCGCGGTTTGGGCGCTGTCCACGGGGCCACGCTCGTCGATGGGCGCACCCAGCACGTCCATGATGCGGCCGAGGGTCGCGGGACCCACCGGCACGGTGATCTGGGCGTGGGTGTTATAGACCTGGTTGCCGCGGCGCAGGCCGTCGGACGAGCCCAGCGCGATGGTGCGGACGATGCCGTCACCCAGCTGCTGCTGCACTTCCAGGGTCAGGGTGGAGCCGTCCATCTTCAGGGCGTCGTACACCTTGGGCATTTGGTCGCGGGAGAATTCCACGTCCACCACGGCGCCGATGCACTGAACGATCTTGCCCACTGCTTGAGTGTTCGCCATTTTTCGTTCCTTCAATCAATCAATTCTTGAATCAAACCGCGGCCGCACCGGCAACGATCTCGGAGAGTTCCTTCGTGATCGCGGCCTGACGGGTCTTGTTGTAGACCAGCTTCAGTTCCTTGATCACGTTGCCGGCGTTGTCGGTGGCGGCCTTCATGGCCACCATGCGTGCCGACTGCTCCGACGCCATGTTCTCGGCCACGGCCTGATACACCAGCGCTTCCACGTAACGCACCATCAGGTCGTCGATGACGCCCTTGGCGTCCGGCTCGTAGATGTAGTCCCACTGGTGGGTGGCTTCACCTTGGAAGTCGGATGCCTTGAGGGGCAGCAACTGCTCGACCATGGGCTCTTGCTTCATCGTGTTGATGAACTTGGTGAAGCACAGATACACCTCGGAGACCTCACCCGCCTGGTAAGCGTCCAGCAGCACCTTGACGGGGCCGATGAGCTTTTCCAGGTGGGGCGTGTCGCCCAGACCGACCACTTGCGACACCACATTGGCACCGATGCGACCGAAGAAGCCGGTCGCCTTGTTGCCGATGGTCACCACGTCTGCCTTGATGCCTTGACCGTCCAGCTCGCGGAGCTTGTTGGTCACGGCGCGCAGCACGTTGGTGTTCAAGCCACCGCAGAGGCCCTTGTCCGTGCTGACGACGATGAAACCCACCTTCTTGCCGGCCTGGTTGGCCAGCATGAAGGGGTGGACGTACTCCGGATTCGCTTTGGCCAAGTTCGCCGCGATGTTGCGCACCTTGTCAGCGTAAGGACGGGCCGCACGCATGCGATCCTGCGCCTTGCGCATCTTCGAAGCCGCGACCATTTCCATGGCCTTGGTGATCTTCTTGGTGTTCTCGACGCTCTTGATCTTGCCGCGAATTTCCTTGCCTGCCGCCATGGCGTGCTCCTAGCTTAGGCGAAGGTTTTCTTGAACGCGACGATGGCCGATTGCATTTCGGCTTCAGCGTCCTTGTCCAGGGCCTTCGAGGATTCGATCTTGCTCAGCAGAGCGGCGTGGCTGGTCTTCAGGAACTGGTGCAGACCAGCTTCGAAAGCCAGGATCTTCTTGACATCGACGTCGTCCATGTAGCCCTTGTTCACGGCATACAGGGTGGCGCCCATCAGGGAGATCGACAGCGGCGAGTACTGAGCCTGCTTGAGCAGCTCGGTCACGCGGGCACCGCGGTCCAGCTGCTTGCGGGTGGCGGCGTCCAGGTCGGAAGCGAACTGCGCGAACGCAGCCAGCTCACGGTACTGCGCCAGGTCGGTACGGATACCGCCGGACAGGCCCTTGATGATCTTGGTCTGTGCAGCGCCACCGACGCGCGACACCGAGATACCGGCGTTGATGGCGGGGCGGATGCCAGCGTTGAACAGCGACGTTTCCAGGAAGATCTGGCCGTCGGTGATCGAGATCACGTTGGTGGGCACGAAGGCGGACACGTCACCGGCTTGCGTTTCGATGATGGGCAGTGCCGTCAGCGAACCCGTCTTGCCCTTGACTTCACCGTTGGTGAAGGCTTCGACGTAGTCGGCGTTCACACGGGCTGCACGCTCCAGCAGGCGCGAGTGGATGTAGAACACGTCGCCGGGGAAAGCTTCGCGGCCGGGAGGACGGCGCAGCAGCAGCGACACTTGGCGGTAAGCCACGGCTTGCTTGGACAGGTCGTCATAGACGATCAGGGCGTCTTCACCGCGGTCGCGGAAGTACTCGCCCATGGCGCAGCCGGAGTACGGCGAGACGAACTGCATGGCCGCCGACTCGGAGGCCGAAGCCGCCACGACGATGGTGTATTCCATGGCGCCAGCGACTTCCAGAGAGCGCACGACGTTCTTGATCGACGAAGCCTTCTGACCGATGGCGACGTAGATGCAGGTGACGCCCTGGCCCTTCTGGGCGATGATGGCGTCGATGGCCACGGCCGTCTTGCCGGTCTGGCGGTCACCGATGATCAGCTCGCGCTGACCACGGCCGACGGGCACCATCGCGTCGATCGACTTGATGCCGGTCTGCAGCGGCTGGGACACCGATTCACGGGCGATCACACCCGGGGCGATCTTCTCGATGGGAGAAGACAGCTTGGCGTTGATCGGGCCCTTGCCGTCGATGGGCTGACCCAGGGCGTTGACCACGCGGCCAATCAGCTCAGGGCCGACCGGCACTTCCAGAATGCGGCCCGTCGTCTTGACGGTATCGCCTTCGGAGATGTGCTCGTAGGCACCCAAAATCACGGCGCCGACAGAGTCGCGCTCGAGGTTCAGGGCCAGGCCGTAGGTGGGGACGCCGTTGGCGTCAGCGGGGAACTCCAACATTTCGCCCTGCATGGCATCGGACAGGCCGTGCACGCGGACGATGCCGTCGGTCACCGAAATCACGGTGCCCTGGTTGCGAATGTCGGCAGCCGCGCCGAGACCCTCGATGCGGCTCTTGATCAGTTCGGAAATTTCTGCGGGATTCAGTTGCATTGCTTTGCTCCCAGTCTGGTCAAGGGCTGCTCAAAGGCAAACCTCGTTGACAACGACCGGCGGTTGTCAGGAGTGGCATGAAAACCACCGGTAGGAATTGCGCGACTCAGGCCATCAGAGTGGCCTTCATGCGTTCGAGGCGGGCTTTGACCGAGGTGTCCAGCACCTCGTCACCCACCACGACGCGCACGCCGCCAATCAGTTCAGGATCGAGTTCGACCTTGGCTTCCAGCTTGCGGCCGAAGCGCTTTTCCAGCGGACCGAGGATGTCGGCCAACTGGGCCGCATCGACGGGGTAAGCGCTGAAAACGCGGGCTTCGGACACACCCTGCTGGGCCTGGGCCAGGGCCAGGAACTGCACGTTCATCACGGGCAGGGCCGCCAGGCGACCGTTTTCCAGGACCGTGCGCAGGAAGTTGGCCAAGAACGGGGACAGCTGGACCTTGGCCGCAGCCACCATCACGTCGAACACCTGGCCGTCAGTGACCTTGGGGTTGTCGGCGAGGAGGTGCAGTTGCGGGTCGCTGGCCACGGCGGCCAGGGCGTCGAGCTGGGTCACGAAGGACGACAACTCGGCGGCTGGCACGGCCTTGAACAGGGCTTCTGCGTAGGGGCGGGCGATGGTGGCAAGCTCAGCCATGATCACAGCTCCGATTTCAGGTGGCTCAACAGGTCGGCATGGACCTGTGCGTTCACCTCGCGGCGCAGGATCTGCTCGGCACCCTTGACGGCCAGTCCTGCCACCTGTTCGCGCAGGGCCTCGCGGGCCTGCACGACAAGTTGAGCGGACTCTGCCTTGGCATCGGCCACGATCTTGGCGGCTTCGGCGCTGGCACGCGCCTTGGCTTCCTCGACCAGCGCATTGCCACGCTTTTCGGCGTCGGCGATGCGCTTGGCGATGTCTTCACGGGACTGAGCAAGTTCCTGCTGCACGCGCTGGTTGGCGGACGCCAGTTCTGCCTTGGCCTTGTCGGCCGCAGCGAGACCGCCCGCGATCTTGGATGCGCGTTCATCGAGAGCCTTCGTGATCGGGGGCCACACGAATTTCATCGTGAAAGCCCACAGAATCAGGAAGACCACGATCTGCGCAATCAGCGTTGCGTTCAGATTCACGGCTCGGACCTTTCTCGGTTAATCAAACGTCAGTCGAGAAGGACCGATCACTTGGCCAGGTTGGCGATGAAGGGGTTCGCGAAAGCGAACAGCATGGCGATACCCACGCCGATCAGGAAGGCGGCGTCGATCAGACCGGCCAGCAGGAACATCTTGGTCTGCAGTTCGTTCATCAGCTCAGGCTGGCGAGCGGTGGCTTCGAAATACTTGCCGCCCATCAGGGAGATGCCGATACAAGCACCCAGGGCGCCCAGACCGATGATCAGACCGCAAGCCAGTGCAACGTTACCCAACACGAGTTCCATGATTACTCCTAGATAGAAAAGAAAAGAGGTTGAAAAACCGGGGAATGAAGAAGACCAATGACCAGAGGGGGGGCTAACCGGTCAGTGACCTTCGTGAGCCTGACCGATGTACACCAGGGTCAACATCATGAAGATGAAGGCCTGGAGCGTGATGATCAGGATGTGGAAGATGGCCCAGGCGGTACCGGCGATGACGTGGCCAATCCACAGGCCAATGCCACCCAGCGACGAGAAACCGACTGCGCCCATCAATGCGATCAGCATGAACACCAGCTCACCGGCGTACATGTTGCCCCACAGTCGCATGCCGTGGGAAATGGTCTTGGCGCCGAACTCGATCAGGTTCAGACCGAAGTTGGCGGGGGCCAGCAAGATGATGCCAACCGGGCTGTGCGCGTGGAAGGGAGCGGTGAACAGCTCCTTGATCCAGCCAAACAGGCCCTTGATCTTGATGTTGTAGTACAGGCAGATCAACAGCACGCTGATGGACAGGCCCAGGGTGATGGACAGGTCGGCCGAGGGCACGGAACGCATGTAGGCGTGGTGCGGATCCAGGCCTTGCGCTGCGTAGGCCTTCTCCCACAGGGTGGGCAGCAGGTCCAGGGGCAGCAAGTCCATGGCGTTCATGAAGAAGATCCACACGAACACCGTCAGGGCGGCAGGCGCCACGGCCTTGCGCGAGGTGGCGTTGTGCACGATGCCCTTGGCTTGCGTGTCCACCAGCTCGACGATCATTTCGATCGCGGCCTGGAAGCGACCCGGCACGCCGGACGTGGCCTTGCTGGCGGCACGCCACAACATGAACACGGCCAGCAGGCCCAGGGTGACCGACCAGAACAGCGAGTCGTAGTTGATGTACGAAAAGTCCGCAATGGATTGCGGGGTGTGATGGTTTTGCAGGTGGCGCAGGTGGTGATTGATGTATTCACCGGCCGTGGGCCCGTGGTTCGCAACAGCGTCAGCAGACATCAGCAACTCTCGTCAAACGTTATTCTTTGCGCGACGCTGCCAGATCAGCAGCGCCACCCCAACCATCTTCAAACTCAGCACCAGCGTGACCAGCAGGGCCACCCAGTCCAGCGGGACGATCCAGACCGGTGCCATCGCCAGCATCGCGCCGACCATCAGCAACTTCAGGATCTCCCACACCAGCAATCCACCCACGCCGCCCGCACCCCTCGCAGCGCGCCGCCCGAACACCCCGTAGGCCATCAGGCCACTGGGCACCACCGCGACCGCCACGCCATACAGCGCGGACATCAGCGAGGCCGGGCTGCGCGACAGCAAACCCCAGATCAGCGCGACCAGCACTCCGAACAGCGCCTGGGAGGCCAAGGCCTGCCACACGGTCATGGAAGGGTGCTTGGCGACCAGGGCCTGGGCCTCGGTGCGCGTCAGCGAGCTGATGGGCAGGTCGGCGTCTTCGCCCCAGAACGAGTCGTAGCCTGAGTCCTGCGCTTTCTGCTCTTCCTGTCTGCGCAAGGACTTGGAAGCCTTGTGAGACTCAGAAGACGGCAAGGACTTCAAGGTGCAATCCACTCTGGGTTGAAACGCCAACCGAGCGCCACCCGGCGTCGGCAAAACCTAAAGATTATACGCACGCATGGCACCGCGGCCAACACCCCCGTTCACAGGACTTCACAAACGTCGGGCTTGGGGCCGCGTCGCAAGCCTGTCACACCCGGTCAGGGGCGAAGAACAGCCGCCCACAGCAACCCGTTATTACTAACCATGCACATTGAACACCCCCCATATAAGGGAACACCGAGGGCAAGCCCGGTGGCTCCTGCGAAGGCACGCCGGCATGCTTCCCCCAACGTCAACGCGTAAGCAATCGATACGAAGCCGTCGGCTTCCGGATGGAGACCAGCATGTCCTCAGCGGCCCAGAAAGAAAAAGTCAGTACCTTCTTTCGCCCGATCCAGGCGGTCACGGTCACGCACATCAAGCAGATGTACGAGCTGTATGCCTCTTTTTATGAAAACACCTCGCTGGACATCTTCCTGAGCGACCTGAGCAAGAAGTCGGGCGTGATCCTGGTGTCGCGCAAGTCCGATGACCGCGTCGTCGGCTTCTCGACGCAGACCTTCTTCGACCTGAAGGTCGATGGCAAGCGTGTGCGCGGCATCTTCAGTGGCGACACGATCATCGAGCCGGCCTACTGGGGCAACAACGCCCTGGCCAACACGTTTTACCGCCGCCTGATCATCGAGCGCATCAAGCGCCCCTTCGTGCCGTTCTACTGGTTCCTCATCTCCAAGGGTTACAAGACCTACCTGTTGATGACGAACAACTTCTACAACTACTACCCCAAGGTGGACGGCAACCGTGGCGACCGCAACGCGCGGTACCACAACATCACCGAGGCGTACTGCCAGCAGCTCTTCCCCGAGGCCTTCGACCAGCAACGCATGCTGCTGGACTTCGGTGACAGCTATGTGCGCCTGAAGGGCGATGTGGCCGAGATCACGCCCGAGCTGAAGGCCGCGAACCCGCACATCGCGTTCTTCGAGAAGGTGAACCCCGACTGGCGCCGTGGCACCGAGGTGCCTTGCCTGGCCGCCTGCGACTACGAAAGCCTGTTCCGCTCCATCGTGGACGTGCCCTGGAAGTGGGTCAAGAAGCACATCCTGGGCACGCACCGCCCGGCCGGCCTGGACCTGGCGGACAAGCCTGCGCGTGGCGCGGCCGCTTCGGCCAGCACGGCCTCCTGGGACGCCGACGATGCGCTTGAGCGCTCGAAGGCCTCCTGAGCATGGGGGCCGGAACCACCCTCGGACACCACCTCCTCAGACTGCTGGTCGCCCCCGGGCGACGGCGCTTCGAACAGCACCTCGGTGAGCTGGAATCGGTCCAGCGCGCCCGTCTGAACCGTTGGTTGTCCGCTGCAGCCCGATCACCCGAAGGCCAGCGCCGCGGTGTGCGCGCCGATTGGTCTTGGGAGGAGTACGCGCGCCAGTTGCCGGTGACGGGCTGGAGCGATTACGCCGAGGCCGTGCAGGTGCAGCGCGAGCGCAAGCAATCGCTGCTGATCGATTCGCCGGTGATGCGCTACCAGCCCACCAGCGGCTCGACGTCGGCCGTGAAGTGGGTGCCGTACACGAAGATGTTCCTCGACGAGCTCGACCAGGTCATCACGGCCTGGGTGGGTGACCTGTACCGGCAGTTCCCTGACCAGGGCAAGGGCACGCATTACTGGTCGCTGTCGTGGATCCCGACCGAGCTGCGCAGCCAGACCGCCGGCGACATCAACGACGACATGAAGATGCTGTCGTGGGGCAAGCGCCTGCTGGCCTACCTGACGCAAGCGGCGCCGCAAGAGATCGCGCTGGCCAAGAGTTCAGACGACTCGCTGTTCGCCACCATCGCCTACCTGGCCGCCGACGAGGCGCTGGGCTTCATCTCGGTGTGGAGCCCGACCTTCGGCTTGGGGCTGCTGGAGCAGATGTCGGCCTGGCGCCTGGAGCTGGCCGATGTGCTGTCGAGCGGCCAGTGGGGCCCGCGCCACGCGCAGATGGCGGGCGTGCCTTGCCCCCGCTCCATGCGCGCGGCGGCCTTGCTGCGCAGCTGGGATGGCCAGCTCTCGCCCGCTTTCTTCGAAGCGCTGTGGCCCAGCCTGGCCGTGCTCAGCGCCTGGGACACGGCCGCGGCCACGCCCTGGGCTCGCAAGCTGCAGGGCTGCCTGCCGCAAGCGCACTTCCAGGGCAAGGGCCTGTGGGCCACCGAGGGCGTGGTGACCTTCCCTTTCCAGGGCCGCTACCCGCTGGCCTACCTCAGCCACGCCTTCGAGTTCATCGACGCGCAAGACGGCAAGGTGCTGGCGCCGTGGCAGCTGCGCCAGGGCCAGGACGTGATCCCGCTGCTGACCACGGGCAGTGGCCTGTCGCGCTACCAGATGAGCGATGTGCTGCGCGTGGACGGCGCGCTCGGCCAGGTGCCCAGCCTGACCTTCCTGGGCCGCAACGACGGCGTGGACCTGGTCGGCGAAAAAACCAGCGCCACCGTGGCCCAGCAGGTGCAAGACGGCCTGGCGCTGCAAGGCGCCCTGCCGGTCACGCTGCTGGCGCTCGACGAGGCCCGTCACCGCTCGCCCGGCTATGTGTTGCTGGTGGAGTGCGGGGAAGGCACGTCTGCGGAAACGCAAGCGGCGATGCAGTCCGACTTGGCCAGCCAGGTGGAGAAGGCCTTGCAGGCGAACTTCCACTACAAGCTCGCCCGCGAGTTGGGCCAGCTGCAACGCGCCGCCTGCGTGGCCCTGCCGCACATGCGCGCCCTCTACCTCGACCAGTGCCGCGAGCGCGGGATGATCGAGGGCAACATCAAGATCGAACCGCTGCGCCATTGGCGTGGCAATGTGCCCCAGGTGCTGCGCCAGGTGCTGGACGCCTGACGTCCGCCTGACACCCACCTCAACCCCTTTCCAGACACACCGTTCCCAGCAGGACCCGCCATGGCCATCACCATCCGCATCGGCACCCCGGCCGACAACGCCAAGATCCAGGATCTGGTCACGAAGATCACCATGCCCGGCCCGGCGCAGATGTGCTTCCAGCGCAACCCCGATTTCTTCGTGGGCGCCAAAGTCATCGGTGACGAGTTCGTGCTGACCGTGGCCGACGACGACGAGCGCCCCGATGTGCTGGCCGGCCTGACCGTGATCTCCGGGCGCGAGCTCTACATCAGCGGCCAAAAGCGCCGCGTGTACTACTCGGGCGACACCCGCGTGGACCCGTACTACCGCCGCCGCGGCATCGCGTCCAACCTGTTCGTCGAGCAGAAAAAGCACCGCAGCACCACCGATTTGCTGCAAGGCATCGTGTTGAAAGAGAACACCGCGCCGCTGGACGCCGCGGCCAAGACCGCCGACGGCGTGCTGTTCCAGTACTGGATCAGCCACAGCATCGAGACGAGTTTCATCTTCACGCGCAAGATCACGCCGCGCATCCCCGCAGGCGTCACCATCCGCGCGGCCAGCGCCTCGGACATCCCGGCCATGCAGGCCTTCTTCGACCGCGAGGCGCCGCGCCGCAACGGCTACCCCGTCTATGACATGCAGAAGATGGCCGCGGGCGACCCGTACTACAACGGCCTGAAGGTCGAGGACTACGCGCTGGCGCTGCGCGGCGGCCAGATCGTCGGCATGCTGGCGGGTTGGAACCAGAAGGCCTACAAGCAGACACGCATCGTCGGCTTCAAGCCCGCCATCAAGCTGCTGCGCCCGCTCTACAACCTGTACGTGGGCATCGCCGGGGGCTTCAAGCTGCCACCGGTGGGCGGCATGCTGAACTACCTGAGCCTCTACAACATCCTGATCGCCCAAGACGACAAGGCCGTGTTCCAGGGCCTGATCGATTGGGTCATGGCGCACCAGGGGCAAAAGTACGACGCGCTGGCCGTGGGCATCACGCACGGCGACCCCCTCGAAGAGGTGCCGCGCGGCTACAAGCGCCAGAAACTGTTCTCCAGCCATTTCTGGCTGAGCTATGGTGAAGACCCCCGCCCTGGCATCGACAACCGCCCGCTGTACGTGGAACTGGGCCGCCTGTGAACCACCCACGCAAGAATGAAAGCCTCGACATGAAGTTGCTGTCGATCCCCACCCTGCTGGCCGTCAGTGCCACGGCCCTGCTGCTGAGCGGCTGCTTTGAGAGCCAGCCCGAGTTGCAGCTGCCCGGCTACATCGAGGCGGACATCACGACCGTGGCCTCGCCGGTGTCCGGCACGATGGCGCGCATGGCCGTCAAGGAAGGCCAGAACGTGCAGGCCGGCGAGACCCTGTACGTGCTGGAGTCCCAGCAGGAGCAGGCCCGCCTGGCCGAGGCCCAGGCCAAGAAAGCCCAGGCCGAAGCCCAGACCAAGAACCTGAGCAAGGGCGCCCGCCAGGCCGAGCTGGAAAGCCTGCGCGCCAAGCTGCGCTACACCAAGGCCCAGCTGGCCCAGGCCGAGAGCAACCTGAAGAAGAGCGAGTCCCTGGTCAAGAAGAATTTCGTGTCCGAGGCGCAGGTGGACACCGACCGCACCAACGTCGCGCTGGCCCAGGCCCAAGTGGAAGAAGCCCGCGCCGCGCTGCGTGCCGCCAAGGAAGGCGCCCGCACCGACGAGCAGGCCGCCGCCGCGGCCCAGGCTTCGGCCGCGCAGGCCGGCGTGGACCAGGTGGCCTGGCTGCTGCAGCAAAAGAAGGTGAACGCGCCTGTGGGTGGCGTGGTGCAGGAGCTCTACATCCGCCAGGGTGAGTTCTCGGCCACCGGTGCGACCGTGCTGACCATCCTGCATTCGGGCTCCTTGCGCGTGCGCTTCTTCGTGCCCAACGACCTGCGCCCGCAGTTCATGCCCGGTGCCACTGTGAACGTGGCGATTTCGGGTTGCGACAAGCCGGTGACGGCGCGCATCAGCCGCGTCAGCGCCCGCCCCGAGTACACCCAGCCGATGATGTTCAGCCAGGAACTGCGCGACCGCCTGAGCTTCCTCACCGAAGCCCGCCTGGACACGCCCGCTGGCTGCACCGCGCCTCCCGGCACGCCGGTGGGCGTGAAGGTGGTGGCGTCCAACGCGCCACAAACGTCTCAAGCGCCCAAGGCCTCCTGAGCCGGAGCCTGGACGTGGCAGCACCCATCATCGAGGTCCGCAACCTCACCAAGACCTTTGGCGACAAGACCGTCGTCGATCAGCTCAACATGACCATCGAGGAAGGCCAGTTGTATGGCTTCCTCGGCCCCAACGGCTCGGGCAAGACCACCGCCATCCGCATGATGTGCGGGCTGGTGCCGCTGACCTCGGGCTCCGGTACCTGCCTGGGCTTCGACATCGGCAAGCAGGCCCACAAGATCAAGCCGCTGCTGGGCTACATGACCCAGCACTTCAGCCTCTACCGCGACCTGACCGTGCGCGAGAACCTGCAGTTCGTCTGCAAGCTCTACGGCATCCGCGACGTGGCCGGGCGCGTCACCGAGCTGGTCAAGCAGTTCGCCTTCGACAACGAGGGCCGCGACCGCCAGCGCGTGGGCACGATGTCCGGCGGCTGGAAGCAGCGCCTGGCGCTGGCCTGCGCGATGGCCCACCGCCCACGCATCTTGCTGCTCGACGAGCCCACGGCCGGTGTGGACCCGAAAGCGCGCGAGGCCTTCTGGGACATCCTGCAGGACATCGCCGCAACAGGCGTGTCGGTGCTGGTCAGCACGCACTACATGGACGAGGCCATGCGCTCGCAACGCATCGCCTACGTGCTGTACGGCCGCCTGCTGGTGGACGATGCGCCCGAGAAGGTGCTGGCCGACGCCAACCTGGTGGCCGCGCAGGTGCCGCTGCAGCAGGCGTTCCGCAATCCGCAGATGGCGCACGACCCGCGCATCGTGCGGCTGTCCATGCAGGGCAACAGCATCCGTGTGGTGGCGCGCTCGTCAGACGACATCGCCTCGTGGACGCGCGACTTGGCCGCGCAAGGCATCGCCTCGGGCGAGCCCACTGCCATCGACGTGGGCCTTGAAGACGTCTTTTTCTACCTGACCCTGCAGCAGCAGGGTTCGGTCACGCAATTCTGAAGCCGAGGTGTCCATGGCCTTCAACCGCATCGCCGCCATCGCCATCAAAGAGTTGCTGCACATGGTGCGCGACCGGCTGACCTTCGTGTCGCTGCTGTCGGTGACCATCGGCTACGTCGTCGTGTTCGGCTACGCCATCAACCCGGACCCGCGCCACATCCCGACCATCGTGGTGGACCACGACAAGAGCGAGTTTTCGCGGCTGTACAAGGCCGCGTTGCAGCAGTCCGTCTATCTGGAGATCGACCAGCGCCAGCTCACCTCCGACCAGGCCAGCGAGATGCTGCGCAAGGCGCAGACCTCGGTGGTCATCGAGATCCCGCCGGACTTCACGCGCAAGCTCATGACGGGCCTGCCCGCGCAGATCCTGGTCGAGGCCGATGCGACCGACCCGGTGTCGCTGAACGGCGCCATCACGTCCACCGGCGAGGTGGCGCGCCAAACGGCGGCCCACCTCTTCCACCGCGATGGCATCGTGACGCGTGTGAAGGGCGACCCGCAACTGGAGGTGCGCGTGCAGCGGCGCTTCAACCCGCAGGGCGAGCAGACGTTTTTCATCATCCCCGGCCTGGTGGGCATGATCCTGAACGTGTCGCTGCTGGTGATGACGGCCATGTCCATCACCAAGGAAAAGGAGCAGGGCTCGATGGAGTTCCTGCTGGTCACGCCGACCGAGCCCTGGGAGATGATCATCGGCAAGATCATCCCGACCTTCCTGGTGGGCGTGGGACAGGTGTCCATCATCCTGTGCATCGCCTTCTTCCTGTTCAAGATGCCGCTGACGGGCGACCCGCTGGCACTGATCGCGCTGCTGCTGGCCTACGGCATCACGACGCTGGCGGTGGGCATTTTGATTTCGTCGGCGGCGCTGTCGCAGATGCAGGCCATGCAGCTGTCGTTCTTCTACTTCCTGCCCTCCATCCTGTTGTCGGGCTTCATGTTCCCCTACAGCGGCATGCCGAAGTGGGCACAGATCATCTCGCAAGGCCTGCCGCTGACCTACTTCGTGCGCGGCTCGCGCGGGGTGTTCCTGAAGGAGTTCACGCTGGTGGACATGTGGCCGCACCTGTGGCCCATCATGCTGGCGGGGCTGATCTTCGGGCTGCTGGCCGTCAAGAGCTACCGGCGCACGCTGAACTGAGACAGATGCGCCAGCTCGGTGGCGAACCCCATGACGCGGCGCGCCTGCTGCAAGGCATGGCGCAAGGCGACCTGACCGCCAGCATCCGTGTGCGCCCGGGTGACCGCGACAGCGTGATGGCCTGCCTGCAGCAGACTTCGGCCTCGATGGAAGAGCTGGACTCGACCGTGACGCAGAACGCCGAAAACGCCCGCCAGGCCAAGCACACGGCACAGCAGGCCAGCTCGGTCGCGCAGCAAGGTGGCGAGGCGGTCGGCAAGGTCGGCAAGGTCGTGAGCACCATGCGCGGCATCAACGACAGCTCCAAGCGCATCGCCGACATCACCAGCGTGATCGACAGCATCGCCTTCCAGACCAACATCCTCGCGCTGAACGCGGCCGAAAGCCTGCGCACCCAGGCGCAGCAGCGGGTGGACGCGGTGGCGGTGTTCCCGCTGCGCGGCTGATTTGCCGCCGCACCGCGCGGCGTGACAAAGGGCACACCGGCGCCCGCGCTTACACAAGAGATACACGCTCGGCCAGCCGCCCGGGTTCAGCGCCGGGCCCGGCCCGCCGACATCACGGTGCCACTCCTCGTCGCGCACCATGAGCCACTCCACCTTCCTGCCCAGCACCTTCAACGGCACCTCCACCCTGGAGGCGCCCAGCCGCCCGGCGTCGGCCCGACAAGCATCTGCGCCGCGCTGGCCCTGGATCGCCATCGCCGGCTGCGTGCTGATGTTCGCCGTGCTGGCGCTCAACCACCTCGGCCAGGGCCGCATCGACCGCGCCTCCGAAGCCCTGCACAGCACCTGGATGCCCGCGGTGGACAAGCTCGCCGACATCCAGACCCAGGTGAAAGACCTGAGCGGTGAAGCCACCCGGCGCAGCGCCTGGACACCCGGTCAGCTGCGCGGCCGCATCAGCGACGACATCGGCCGCTTCGCCAGCTGGATGGCCCTGCCCCATGCGGGCATGGACGCCAGCACGCCCGAGCTGCTGCGCGTGCTGCAGCAACGCTGGGACGATTACGTCGCCATGCCCGACGTGGACACCCCTGCGCGCGCCGCACGCCTGCGCGACGCTGCCGCGGCCCTGGAACGCCTGAGCGCGCACTGCCTGGCCCAAGGCCTGGCCCAGGCCGACATCGCGGCCGGCCGCTGAGCTCAGGCCGCGGCCTGGCGGGCCGCCATCGGTGCGCCGGCATCACTGGCCGCACCGCCCACCACCTCCTGCACCAGCCGCGCCAAGGTGGCGTCCAGGCGGGCGTGGAAATCGGCCACGGCGGCAGGCGGGGTCTCGCCCAGCTGCCACGCCATCGGCACGCTCAGGACGCCATCCAGCTCCACCAGCACCGGCAGGGGCGAGATGCTGTTGACCAGCGGCACCAGCTGCGCCACCCGCACCGGCTTCGCCCCCGTGGCCTCGCGCGGGTGGATGCCACCGACATCGCCCAGGCTGGTCGCGTGGCAACTGATGGCCGGGAAGCGCCCGGCCCGCTTGAGCTTCAGGCCGATGTGGCCGACCAGCGTGCGGCCCAACCAAGGCGTGAGCTCTTCGAGCAGGTAGGTCCAGCACATCTCGCGGCGGGCGTAGCGGGCCTGCCCTTCCTTGATGGCGGCATCGACCGAGCGCACGCGCTCGGCCCACGGCTTGCGCGCATCCTGTTCGATGACGAGGAAGGCGCCCACGTGGTTGCCCCACAGCGGACCATGGGCGGGCGACGTCGCTGAGGCCGCGGGATAGAACTTGCGCAGGTTCACCGAGATGCGGATGACGGCCGCAGCCAAGGGGTCACCGGGCGCCTGCTCCAGAAAGGTTTGCGCGATGGCCGACACCAGCAAGGTGTTGAGCGACACCCCGAGCTGCCGCGCCGCACGGCGCAAATCGGCCACGGGCGTGGGCACGGTGTGGTGGCGCAGGCCGGTGGTCGAGTAGTGCGCGCCCAGCGCGGTGGGCAGCTGCTGCACGTGCAAGCCGGCCAGCCGGCGCGCCTCAGCGACCTTGTGCTGGCGCGAGCGCCACACCTGGCGCGGCCACTGCCACCAGCGCTCGGGTGCGATCGCGCCCAGCATGGACGGCGCCTCCAGCGGCATGGCCTCGACCGGCAGGCCGTTGAGCCCGCGCAGGATCTGGCGCACCTGCTCGACCATGGTCATGCCATCGGCCAACAGGTGGGGCACACCGAAGATCAGGGCCGGACGCTGCGGGTGCGGCGCGAAGTGCGCGCGCAAGCCCAGGCCGCGCTCCAGCGGCAGCACCTCATGCAGCGCGCGCCAGTGCCAGGCCTGCAGCGCCTCGGGGTCGTCGAGATCGACATCGGTGTGCACGCGAAAGGCCAGCGCGAACATCTGGTCGATCAGCGGCCCCTCGGGCAGGATGCGCAGGTGGTAGCGGTGCCAGCCGGGCTCCAGCGCCGCGCGCAGCTTGGGGTAGGCCGACACCAGCTGGCGCAGCACCGCGCGCACCTGGGCCTCGCTCACGGGCGCGTCGAAGCGCATCAGGTAGGGCTGCACCATGGTGCCGGCCAGGCCCTCGATGGCCGCGTAACCATGCTCGGATCGGTTGAGGGGAACGGTGTCGCCGGTCACGGTCTTGCTCGGAAATGCCATGCGTTCGATGCTGCCAGATCAGCGCGCCAAGCGCCTCATGGTTGCTGCGGATCTCCCCCCTGAATGAGCAGGCACCAACGCGCACAAAGGCGACTGCCTACAATGCCCGACATGAGTGCTGCCACCGCCCCGACCTCCGCCGCCGCCAACGCCAACGCGCCCGCCCTGCCCCCGCTGGCCAACGACCGCTTCCTGCGCGCCTGCCTGCGCCTGCCCACCGACGCCACGCCCGTGTGGCTGATGCGCCAGGCCGGCCGCTACTTGCCCGAATACCGCGCCACGCGCGACGTGGCCGGCAGCTTCATGGGCCTGGCCACCAACCCCGAGGCGGCCTGCGAAGTGACGCTGCAACCGCTGCGCCGCTACGACCTCGACGCCGCCATCCTGTTCAGCGACATCCTCACCGTGCCCGACGCCATGGGCTTGGGCCTGAGCTTCGCGGCCGGTGAAGGCCCGAAATTCGCCAAGGTCGTGCGCGACGAGGCCGCCGTGGCCCAGCTGGCCGTGCCCGACATGGACAAGCTGCGCTACGTGTTCGACGCGGTCGGCACCATCCGCAAGGCCCTGTCCGACGAGAACGGCGTGGGCAAAGTGCCCCTGATTGGCTTCTCGGGCAGCCCCTGGACGCTGGCCTGCTACATGGTCGAAGGCGGTGGCTCGGACGACTACCGCGCCGTCAAGACGCTGATGTACCAGCGCCCCGACCTGATGCACCGCATCCTCGAAGTCAACGCCGACGCCGTGGCGCTCTACCTCAACACCCAGATCGAAGCCGGCGCGCAAGCGGCGATGATTTTCGACTCCTGGGGCGGCGTGCTGGCCGATGGCGCCTTCCAGCAGTTCAGCCTGGCCTACACGAAGCGCGTGCTCTCGCAGCTCAAGCGCGAGCACAACGGATTCCGCATCCCGCACATCGTCTTCACCAAGGGCGGCGGCATCTGGCTGGACGAGATCGCCGACAGCGGCTGCGACGTCGTCGGCCTGGACTGGACGATGAACCTGGGCCGTGCCCGTGCCCGCGTGGGCGACCGCGTGGCCCTGCAAGGCAACCTCGACCCCAACGTGCTGTTCGCTTCACCCGAGCAGGTGCGCGAGCAGGTCATCCAGACGCTGGACAGCTTCGGCAAGCCCTCCGACGTGGCCGGTGGCTCGGGCCACATCTTCAACCTGGGCCACGGCATCAGCCAGTTCACGCCGCCGGAGAGCGTCTCGGTGCTGGTGGACACGGTGCACGCACACAGCCGCAAGCTGCGCGGCTGAGCGCCAGGGACGCGGGCCTGGCGAGGTGCTCGCTCAGGCCTCGTCCCGCGTGGCCATCAAGGCCGCCAGCAGGATGAGGGCACCGCCGACCAGCACCACCGGGCGCAGGGTTTCGCCACCGAACCACACGGCCGAGCCCGAGGCGAACACGATCTCGGTGAGCATGACCACCGAGGTCAGGTGCACCGGGATCTGTGAAGCGCCGTACTGCATGGCCAGGTTGGCCGCGAAGAAGGCCACGCCCATGGCGCCGGCCAGCAGCAACCAGGCCCAGTCGAACGCCGGCCAGCCGGGGATGAGGCCCTGGGCCGACAAGGCCAGCCCGGCCAGCGCGGGCAGCCCCACCCCGCCGATGAACATGGCCAGGGCACGCTCGGCCGATGTGCGCTGCGCGGCGCGCCGCATCATCACGTTGGTCACGGCAAAGCCCAGGCCACCGACCAGGCCCAGCCAGTCGGCCTGGCCGTTGAAGCGCGGCCAGCCGCCATCTTCCGGGCGCAGCACCAGCAAGGCGCCGCCCAGGGCCAGCAACACGCGCACTGCCGCCATGGGCGTGATGCGCTCGCCCAGCAACCACCAGGCCAGACCCACGGCCCACAGCGGCATCAGGTAGAACAGCAGCACCACGCGCACCACCTCGCCGGTGGCGACGCCCCAGTTGAAAGCCGCGTTGGTGGCGCCTGTCGCCAGCGCCAGCACCCACAGCGTGGGCGTGCGCCACACGCCCGACCAGGCTTCGCGGCGCGTCACGCCCACGACGAGCACGCCCATCAAGAAGAACAACATCGTGGCCCACACCGCGTGCAGGCCCATGGCCTGCAACTGGCGCAAAGGCCACCAAGACAGCCCCCAGACGAAGGCATTGAACAGCAAACCCAGGTACGGCATTCAGCGTCGCTCGACCACCATCGGGTCCAGTTGCAGCGCGCGGCGCGCCTGGGCCGCGGCCGCCTGGGCCTCGGCGCGGGAGGTGTACGGCCCCGCCTGCAGTTTGAAGAAAGGCGGCTCGTGGAACACGGCCAGCATGGGCAGCAAGGCCTCGACCTGCTGGCCGATGCGCTGCTGCAGGCGGTCCACGCCCTCGCGCTTGCCCAGCGTGGCCAGTTGCACCCAAAAGCCCGTGGACGCAGGCGTGTGGGCGCGGCCACTCACGGGCACCGCGGCGGCGAGCGGGGCACTTGGCAAGGCAGGCCGGGTGGCCGCACGGGTGGCGAAATCGCCCATGGGGTCATCGCTGGGTGGCACGGCACTGGCGGTGACAGGGTCTGCGTCCAGCACCGTGCCGCGCTGCCAGGCCCCGGCGCGGATCTCGTCGAAGGTCAGGCGCGACAGCTCCACCTCGCCCGTGCCCGATGCCGCGATGTCCAGCTTGACGGCCGCCGCGTAACTCAGGTCGATGACGCGGCTGCCATGGAAGGGCCCGCGGTCGTTGACCCGCACGATGATTTCCTTGCCACTGCGCACACTGCGCACGCGCACGTAGCTCGGGATGGGCAAGGTCTTGTGGGCCGCGGTCAGGCCGTACATGCTGTAGAGCTCACCGCTGGCGGTGCGCCGACCATGGAATTTGTGACCGTACCAGGAGGCACCGCCGCGCTCGCGCCAAGGCACATCCGCGGCCAAGGGCTCGTAGGACTGACCCATGACGACGTAGGGCTTGTTCGGCCCGCCCGCGCGGATGGGCTCAACCTGCGGCACCGGGTCCGGTTGGCTGGCCAGCTCGGCCAGCGTGGGGGCAGCACCCTGCGGTGGCGGGCCGTCGCGGCCGGGCGGGCGCTCCGAGGCGCGCTCAGGCGCCCGGGCACCACCCGTGCCCCCCGGCCCCGAGGCGCAGCCGCCCAGGGCCAGCAAAGCCGCCATGCCGCAGGCCGCGGCCCAGGGGCCGAGCGAGCGCCACGGCCAGGAATGGCAGGGCAAACGGGTGGAAGATGTCCATGCGGGCATCCCCGCACCTTAACCCATGGTGGCGAGAAAACACGGCGCGATACCGTGCGACCTGGGCTGGCCAGGGCGCATCGGGCGGCACATCACGCGGCACATCACACGGCACAATGAAGGGCTGTCTGGCGCCACCCCTTGCTGAGCCCCCCATGTCATCCCAACCCACACCCGCCTTCGACCACGATTTTGAGCGCGGCATGCGCAACCGCCGTGCCGCCCTGGGCGATGCCTGGGTGGACCACTCGGTGGCCAAAGCCAACGCCTTCAACGCAGAGTTCCAGCACTACATCACCCAGTACGCCTGGCATGGTGCCTGGGGCCGTCCGGGCCTGGACTGGAAAACGCGCCGCGTCCTCGTGCTGGCCGTGACCAGTGCCCTGGGCCGCTGGGACGAATTCGAGATCCACCTGCGCGGCTCGCTCACGCCAGGCAATGCCCACACGCTGTCGGTCGAGGAAGTCCGCGAGGCGCTCATCCAGATCGCCATCTACGCCGGCGTGCCCGCGGCCAACACCGGCTTCGCCAAGGCCCTGGCCGTGATGCGCGAACTCGGCATCGAGCCGCCACCCCGCCCCGCCGACCAGTGCTGGCACACCGGTGTGGGCCGATCCGTCTTCACCTCGACGCGGCCCAAGCTGCACGCCACCGTGCGCGAAGCCCGCAACGGCGAGGCGGCCCACACCATCGTGCTCAGCCACGCCCTCGGCCAGGACGGCTCGATGTGGGACGTGGTGGCCAACGAACTGGCCGGCACCTGCCGCGTGATTTGCCCCGACACCCGCGGCCATGGTCGCTCGCAGATCCCGTCCGAGCCGCTGTCCATGACCGAACTGGCCGCCGACGCCGCTCGCCTGATCGACGAACTCGCCTGCGGCGAACCGGTGATCTGGGTGGGCCTGTCGATGGGCGGGCTGATCGGTCAGGAGCTGGCCCTGCGCTTCCCCGACAAGGTCAAGGCGCTCGTGCTGGCCAACACCACCAGCGCCTACAACCCGGCCGGTCGCGAAGCCATCGCGCAGCGCATCGCCACGGTCGAATCCCACGGCATGCAGGCCGTCAGCACGCCGACCATGGCGCGCTTTTTCAGCGCCGCCTTCCGCGAAGCCCAGCCCGCCACGGTGGCCCGCCACCAGCGCCTGCTGGAAGCCACCGACCCCGAGGGCTACACCGCCTGCGCCGCCGCCCTGTGCGAGGCCGACTTCAGCGGCAAGCTCCAGCACATCCGCGTGCCCACGCTGGTGGTGGCCGGCAGCCAGGACGACAGCACACCGGTGGATGTGGCCATGACGCTGGCGCGCAGCATCCCCCGCGCCGAGATGGTGACGCTGCAAGGCTGTGCCCACCTCAGCGCCGTCGAACAACCCCATGCGTTCGCCGAGGTGCTGGGCGAATTCGTCGCCAGCATCTGACCCCGCCAGCCACGCCACGTCCAGCACGCCCCGCCCAGTTCCTGCCCCGATGTCCGTCCCCACCATGAACCCCGCCCAGATGGCGGCTGTGCAGCACCTCGACAGCCCCTGCCTGGTGCTGGCCGGCGCCGGCTCGGGCAAGACGCGCGTCATCACGCACAAAATCGCGCGGCTGCTGCTGCCGGGTGACGGCGCCGACCTCGCCCCCTCGCAGATCGGCGCCATCACCTTCACCAACAAGGCCGCCGCGGAAATGCGCGACCGGGTCAAGGCCCTGATCGGCGCCAAGGCCGCGTCCAAGCTGCTGGTCTGCACCTTCCACTCGCTGGGCGTGCGCCTGCTGCGCGAAGACGGCGAGGCGCTGGGCCTCAAGCCCAAGTTCTCCATCCTCGACAGCGACGACGTCACCAGCATCCTGCGGGATGCCGGCGCCACCACCGACGCCAAATTGGCGCGCAGCTGGCAGTGGCAGATCAGCCTGTGGAAGAACATGGGCCTGGACAGCGCCGCCGCGATCAGCCAGGCCGCCACCGACGACGAGGCCCTGACGGCGCGCATCATGAAGCTGTACGAGGAGCGCCTGCTGGCCTACCAGGCGGTGGACTTCGACGACCTCATCGGCCTGCCGCTGCGGCTGCTGTCCGAGCACCCGCACGTGGCGCAAAAATGGCAACGCCAGCTCAAGCACGTGCTGGTGGACGAGTACCAGGACACGAACGCCACCCAGTACGAGCTGCTCAAGCTGCTGGTGGGGCCGCAAGGCATCTTCACCGCCGTGGGCGACGACGACCAGTCCATCTATGGCTGGCGCGGCGCCACGCTCGACAATTTGAAGCGCCTGCCGCAGGACTACCCCAACCTCAAGGTCATCCCGCTGGAGCAGAACTACCGCTCCACCAGCGCCATCCTGCGCGCGGCCAACAACGTCATCCAGCTCAACCCCAAGCTCTTCCCGAAGACGCTGTGGTCCGACCTGGGCGAGGGCGAGCCCGTCAAGGTGGCCGAGTGCGACAACGAGGAGCACGAGGCCGAGCGCGCCGTGGGCCGCCTCAACGCCATCCACGCCGGCCTGGTCAGCAGCGGCCAGAACGCCGACTGGCACAACTTCGCCATCCTCTACCGCGCCAACCACCAGGCCCGACCCTTCGAGCAGGCGCTGCGCAAGGCCAACATCCCCTACAAGGTCTCGGGCGGACAGAGCTTCTTCGACCGCGCCGAAATCAAGGACCTCTGCGCCTGGCTGCGCCTGCTGCTCAACAACGACGACGACCCGGCCTTCCTGCGCGCCGTGACCACGCCCAAACGCGGCATCGGCCACCAGACCCTGGCCACGCTCGGTGAGTTCGCCGGCAAGTGGAAGGTCAGCCTGTTCGAGGCCCTGTTCGCCGAGTCGCTGGGTTCGGTGCTCAACCAGCGGGCGCTCGATGGCCTGCACGAGTTCGGTCGCTACATCAACGACTTCGAATACAAAGCCCGCCAGACCTTCGGCAGCGAAGGCGCCAAAGAGATGCTGCTGGCCTGGCTCAAAGACATCGGCTACGAGCAGCACCTGCACGACAACGAAGAAAACGAGAAGGTCGCGGCGGCCCGCTGGTCCAACGTGATGGACTTCATTGACTGGGTGGCCAAGCGCTGCGGCGGCGACATCGACACCGACGGCGGCATGACCACCGAGACCGAGCGCCGCAGCGTCATCGAAGTGGCCCAGACCATCGCGCTGATCACCTCGCTGGCCGAGCGCGACTCGGACCAGAACGCCGTGGTGCTGTCCACCCTGCACGCCTCCAAGGGCCTGGAGTGGCCGCACGTGGTGCTGGCGGGCGTCAACGAAGGGGTGCTGCCGTTCTCCCGCGAGGAGGGCGAGATCCCGCCCGGGCAGATCGAGGAAGAGCGCCGCCTGATGTACGTCGGCATCACCCGCGCGCGCCTGAGTTTGAGCGTCAGCGTGCTCAAGCGCCGCAAAAAAGGCCGCGAGTACGTCCAGGCCGTGCCCAGCCGCTTCGTCGCCGAGATGAAGCTCCACGAGGGCGCGGTGCGCGAAGACCCGCGCGAGAAGCTGCGCCGGCTGCGCGAGGAAATGGCCGCCAAGGCCAGCGCACGCAGCGCCCTGCCCGATCCCACCGCCTGATTTCCCTGACCCGAAGCGAAAGTGGGCACCCACTCACTTGGCAATCTTTGTGGACGCTGCCGGGCGGCGCGCAAAAAAAAGCCCGAGCGCAGTGCCTCGGGCTGGGAATCCTTCGAACAGCAAGTTGCTGAACAGGCGTGGAGATGACAAACAAAACAAGCCCCTGTAGGACACAGCTGGTTGCAATAAGTTCCGGGCCCCACGAAAATTTTTCTGCCCCCGCCCGAGACCGACGCGGATCCGGCGCGCGCGGCACAATCCGGGCTCGGACCGATCGATCGGATCGCCTTTTTTTCTTGCGCAGGACACCGCATCATGGAATGCACCATCCACTGGCAGCCGGCCTCCGGCATGGCCTTCATGGCCGAAACCGGCAGCGGCCACATCATCAACATGGATGGCGCCCCGGACGGCGGCGGCCGCAACCTGGCGCCCCGGCCCATGGAAACCGTGCTGGCCGGCACCGGTGGCTGCACCGCCTATGACGTGGTGCTCATCCTCAAACGCGGTCGCCACGACGTGCGCGGCTGCCAGGTCAAGCTCACCGCCGACCGCGCCGAGGTGGACCCGAAAGTCTTCACCAAAATCAACATGCACTTCGTCGTGACCGGCGTGAACCTGACGGAGACCGCCGTGGCGCGGGCCATCCAGATGTCGCACGAGAAGTACTGCTCGGCCAGCATCATGATCGGCAAGACCGCCGAAATCACCACCAGCTTCGAGATCGTGGCGGCCTGATCCGCAGCCCTGGCCTGCCAGGGATCAGATGCGGTGGGCGGTGGCCGTCATGACCTTGGCGACCAGCTTCATCAAGCCGCGCACCGGGGCCGGCAGGGGCAAGCCACCGGCTTTCTCGGCGGCATCAGCGTGGGCGACTTCGTCGTCGCGCATCTGCGCCACGATGGCCCGCGAGGCCTGGTCGGCGGCGGGCAGGCGGTCCATGTGCTCGTTGAGGTGGGCCTCGACCTGGCGTTCGGTTTCGACCACGAAGCCCAGGCTGTGGCGGTCGCCCGCGCGCGCAGCGATCAGGCCGATGGCGAAGGAGCCCGCGTACCACAGCGGGTTGAGCAGGCTGGTGCGCCCGCCCAGCTCTTTCAGGCGCTGCTCCGTCCAGGCGAGGTGGTCCACCTCTTCGCGGGCCGCGGCCTCGAACTGCGCTTTCAGCAGCGGGTCGCGCGTGCCCCAGGATTGCGAGGCGTACAGCGCCTGCGCGCAGACCTCGCCCACGTGGTTGACGCGCATCAGTGCGGCGGACAGGCGCTTGTCTTCGGGGCTGAGGACGGCATCGCCCTCGTCCGCGCCCAAGGCGTCGCTCGCCACCACCGGCTTCGGGCAGGGGCGCGCGGCCACGTGCTCGCCGAAGGCGGCGCGCAAGGCGGTGTCCAGCGCGATGATCAAGCGGTCGCGGCCGTCGTGCTGGATGGCGGATGGCGCAGCGCCGGGTGGCAGCGCGGTGAGCGTGGGGTGGGCAGCGGTGTCCATGGGCGCGATGTTAGCGCCACCGCGTGACGCCGCGCTTGCGGTGCATCACCCTTGCATCGGCACAGGCGCGGGCGCCCGTCACCTTTGCATCAGGCCGCGGCTCTTGGCGATCGACATCAGCATGCCCAGCGCCAGTCCCAGCGTGACCATGGCCGTGCCGCCGTAGCTGATGAAGGGCAGCGGCACCCCCACCACCGGCAGGATGCCGCTGACCATGCCCATGTTGACGAAGGCATAGGTGAAAAAGCTCAGCGACAGGCTGCCCGCCAGCAGGCGCGAGAACAGCGTCGGCGCCTGCGCCGCGATGACCAGGCCGCGAAAGATCAGCGCCAGGAAGCCCGCCATGAGCAGCAGGTTGCCCACGAGGCCGTGCTCTTCGGAGTAGGCCGCGAAGACGAAATCGGTCGTGCGCTCGGGAATGAACTCCAGATGCGTCTGCGTGCCCTGCATGAAGCCTTTGCCCGTGACGCCGCCCGAGCCGATGGCGATCATGCCCTGGATGATGTGGAAGCCCTTGCCCAGCGGGTCGGTGGTCGGGTCGAGCAGTGTGCAGACGCGGTTCTTCTGGTAGTCGTGCAGGCCCACCCACTTCACGCCCGGCTGACACAGATCGCCCTGGTAGCTGACGATCAGTGTGATGCCGATGGCGCCGGCCAGCAGCACCGGCAGGATGAGGCGCCAGTTCAGGCCCGCGAAGAAGATGACGTACAGCCCCGACGACAACACCAACAGCGACGTGCCCAGGTCCGGCTGCTTGAGCACCAGCGCCACCGGCACCAGAAGCAGACCGCAGGCCACGGCGAAATCCAGCGGGCGCAACTGCCCCTCACGGCGCTGGAACCACCAGGCCAGCATCAGCGGTGCGGCGATTTTCATCACCTCGGAGGGCTGGATGACCAGCCCCAAGTTGAGCCAGCGGGTGGCGCCCTTCTTGGTCAGCCCGAACAGGGCGGTCGCCACCAGCAGCAGCACGCCCACGGTGTACACCGGCACGGCCAGGGCCATCAGGCGCTGAGGCGGCACCTGCGCCACCAGGAAGAGCACGCCCGCGGCCAGCAGCATGTTGCGAGCCTGGTCGAAAAAGCGCGAGCCGTTGTCAAAGCCAACAGAGTACATGTTGACCAGGCCCAGCCCGCACAGGAAAGCGACGATGAACACCAGCGGCAGGTCGAAGCCCTGAAAGACGGGCTGGATGCGCTGCCAGGGAGAGGGCTTGTCGAAGGCGACGTTCATGGCTGCTCCCGGGAGGCGGACGGCGTGAGCGGCAAGGCCGCGGCGGGCGGTGTGGGGCGCGATGGGGCGGGTGGCGGTTGAGGCAATGGCTGCGGCAATGGCTGCGGCGCGCGGGGTGTCGCCACCGCAGGGGCCGACGCCGAGGACGCGGCAGAAGCTGCCGATGCAGCGGCAGCACTGGCAGCACTGGCAGCGCCCGCCGCACCCGCAGCGCTGGCCGCATCCGGCACCCCGGGCACGTCGGCACCGAAGGCGTCCAGGCCGCGCGGCAAAGGCATGGCCGAAGCCTTGCGCGGCGTGCCCACCGGCGCGACGCCCTTGCCCACCTGCACCAGGGCGATGTCTTCCTCGCTGGGGTAGGTGTCGGTCAACAGGTAGTCCAGCACCCGGCGGGCGATGGGCGCGGCCGACATCGAGCCAAAGCCCGCGTTCTCGACGATGACGGCCAGGGCCACGCGCGGCTTGTCCGTGGGGGCGAAGGCTTCGTAAAGCGAATGGTCGCGCTTGTACTCGTCCACCTTGGATGCCACGTACTTCTCGTTCTGCCGCAGGCCCACGGCCTGGGCCGTGCCCGTCTTGCCACCGCTCTGGTAGGCGGCGCCTGCGAACACGCGCGTGCCGGTGCCCTCCTGCGTCACGCCGAACATGGCTTCGCGGATGAAGGCCGTGTGCTCGGGCTTGTAAACCACCGGCGCGAGGGCCTCGTTGGTCGTCATCTGCCGCTCGCGCGTCACGACGTTCTCGATCTCGCGCACCACCCGAGGCTGGAAGCGCTGGCCATCGCTGGCCACGGTCGCCATCGCGGTGGCCAGTTGCAGCATCGTGAAGGTGTTGTAGCCCTGGCCGATGCCGAGCGAAATCGTCTCGCCGGCGTACCAGCGCTTCATCTCCGGACGCTTGTAAGCCCGGCGCTTCCACTCGGTGGAGGGCAGGATGCCGGTGACCTCGCCCTTGAGGTCGATGCCGGTCAGACGCCCGAAGCCCAGTGGCGCCATCTGGTCGTGGATGGTGTCCACGCCGAGCTCGTTGGCCAGCGAGTAGAAATAGACGTTGGACGATTCAACGATGGCGCGCCGCATGTTCATCGCGCCACCGCGCTCGTTCTCCGGGCTGCGGAACTTGTGGCCGCCGAACATGAACACCCCGCTGTCCATGACGATGGTGTTGGGGTTGCGCTTGCCGGTGTTGAGCGCCGCCAGGGCCATGAAGGGCTTGTAGGTCGAGCCCGGGGGGTAGGTGCCGCGCAGGGCCCGGTTCAGCAGGGGTTTGTCAGCCGATTCGTTGAGCTCTTTCCAGTTCTCGACGTCGATGCCATCCACGAACAGGTTGGGGTCGAAGGTCGGCTTGGACACGAAAGCCAGCACCTCGCCATTGCGCGGGTCGATGGCCACCAGCGCGCCGCGGCGGTCACCGAACAGGCGCTCGATCAGGGCCTGCAGCTTGATGTCGATGGACAGGTGCACCGTGTTGCCCGGGGTGGCCGGGTTGGAGCGCAAACGCCGCACCGCGCGGCCACCCGCGCTGGTCTCGACCTGCTCGAAGCCGGTGATGCCGTGCAGCTCGCGCTCGTAGCTCTGCTCGATGCCCAGCTTGCCGATGTACTCGGTGCCGCGGTAGTTGGCCTGGTCCTCGTCGGGCCAGTCTTCCATGGCCTCGGCTTCGCGCTGGTTGATGCGCCCGATGTAGCCCAGCACGTGGCTGGCCAGCTCGCCATAGGGGTAGTGGCGGAACAGGCGCGCCTGGATATCGACTCCCGGAAAGCGGTAGCGCTGCGCGGTGAAGCGGGCCACTTCCTTGTCGGTCAGGCGCGTGCGGATGGGGATGGACTCGAAGCTCTTGGACTCTTCCCGCAGGCGCTTGAAGCGGCGGCGGTCGCGCACCTGGATGTCCACGATGCGGGCCAGCTCGTCGATGGTGGCCTCCACGTCGTCCACCTTGGAAGGCGTGATCTCCAGCGTGTAGGCCGAGTAGTTGTTGGCCAGCACCACGCCGTTGCGGTCAACGATGAGGCCGCGGTTGGGCACGATGGGCACCACCGCCGTGCGGTTGTTTTCGGCGCGCGCGGCCAGGTCTTCGTGACGCTGGATCTGCAGCACCGTCAGGCGGAAGACCAGCAGACCGAAGCAGAACAGCACGAAGCCTGCCGCGGCCCACAGGCGGGCACGGAAGCGTCCGAGTTCCTGTTCGAGGTTCTTGAGCTCGGTCATGGCGGGTGCTGCGCGGTGGGCCTGAGCCTCACAGCGGACGGTTCTTGTCGCGGTCGGGCGGACGGCGTTGCGGCGCCAGCAGCATGAAGTTGGCCACCGGCCACAGCAATGCCTCCAGCAAGGGCGCCAGCGTCAGGCTCCAGCCCGGGAAGCTCGCACCCGCGGCCATGCGCACCAGCAGGGACACGGCGTGCGCGGCCACGAACAGGGGCACGATCTGCACGGCCTGCGAGCCCACCGTGAACCACAGCAGTCGGCGGTGCACGGTGATGGCGAAGAAGCTCAGCAAGGTGTAGGACAGCGCGTGCTGACCGAGCAGCGCGCCCTGGTGCACGTCCATGATCAGACCGAAGACGAAAGCGGCGCCCACGCCCACGCGGCGCGGCTGGTGCACGTTCCAGAACACCACGGCCACGGCCAGGAAGTCCGGCACGCCCGGCCAGCGCCCCCAGGGCAGGATGTTGAGCGCCATGGCCAGCAGCAGGGACACCCAGATGAACACCGGGTTGACCGGCATCAGCAGCTCGTTGCCACGCGGCATCATGGGCGGGCTCCCGAGGTGGCTGCCGAGGTGACTCCCGAGGCGGTAGCGGGTGACTTGCTGCCACCGTGGTGGACACCCTTGCCGTGGCGGCCCTTGTCTTCGGCGACCGAGGCCGCACCGGAGGCCGCATCGGCCGGGCGCTCCGGCATCTGGCTGGAGGCCGGCTGCAGCAGCAGCACGTGGCGGGTGCTGTCCGGGCTGCTCAGGGGCGTCAGCACGATGCGCGCGAAGGCCGAGTCGGCGCGGCGGTCCACGCTGCTGACCTTGGCCACCGGCAGGCCGGCCGGATAAACGCCATCGAGGCCGGAGGTCTGCAAGGTGTCGCCCACCTGCACATCGGCGTTGCCAGCCATGAAGCGCAGCTCCATGCCGCGCGCCTGGGCGGTGCCGTAGGCCACGCCGCGCTGTTGCGTGCGCACATTGACCACGGGCACGGCCGCGTCCTTGTCGGTCACCAGCGTCACCTCGGACGTGAGCGGGTACACGCGCGTGACCTGGCCCAGCACGCCGGTTTCATCGACCACGGGCGAGCCCAGCACCACGCCCTGGTTGCCGCCATGGTCGATCACGACCTTGCGGGTGAAGGGGTCCTGGGTGTCGTAGAGGATTTCGGCCGAGGACGTGGCCACCTCGATGCGCGGGCGCAGCGTCAGCAAGGCGCGCAGGCGGGCGTTCTCGCGGGCGAGCTCTTCCATGCGCATCACGCGCTCGGCCTGGGTCGTGACCAGGTGCTGCGCGCGGGCCTGCACGGCGCGGGCCTCGTCCATGCCGGCGAAGTAATGCAGGAGTTGGTCCCAAGCGCGTGACGGCGCCAGCAAGGCCTGCTGCACCGGGTTGAGCACCGTGGCCACGGCGGCACGCGCGGGCTGCGTCATGTTCCAGCGCGCGTCGGCCACCATCAGGAAGATGGCCAGGGCGGCAAAAAACATCAGGCGTGTGAAGGCCGACGGCCCCTGCTTGAAGAAGGGGGGCGGGGTGCGGTCCAGCGTGGCCAGTGGCATGGTGGGCGGTTCAGCTCCGAAGCATCAGACGCCGCACGAGCAGGGGAAGGGCTCGTTCGCCCGCCACCCCGCTCGCGCCAAGGGGATTGTGACGGCTTGTTCGGCTTATTCCGACGTGAAGATGCTGCCCAGGCGCTCCATGCGCTCCAGGGCCATGCCGCAACCGCGCACCACGCAGGTCAGCGGGTCTTCGGCCACCAGCACGGGCAGGCCGGTTTCTTCGGCCAGCAGGCGGTCCAGGTCACGCAGCAGAGCGCCGCCACCGGTCAACATCATGCCGCGCTCGGCGATGTCGGCACCCAACTCCGGCGGGGTCTGCTCCAGCGCGTTCTTGACGGCAGACACGATCTGGTTGAGCGGGTCGGTCAGGGCCTCCAGGATCTCGTTGGACGAGATCGTGAAGCTGCGCGGCACGCCTTCGCTCAGGTTGCGGCCCTTGACTTCCATCTCCTTGACCTCGGAGCCCGGGAAGGCCGAACCGATGTGCTTCTTGATGGCCTCGGCCGTAGGCTCGCCGATCAGCATGCCGTAGTTGCGGCGGATGTAGTTGATGATGCTCTCGTCGAACTTGTCACCGCCGACGCGCACAGAGCCCTTGTAAACCATGCCGCCCAGCGAGATCACGCCGACTTCGGTCGTGCCGCCGCCGATGTCCACCACCATGGAGCCCGATGCTTCCGACACCGGCAGGCCGGCACCGATGGCCGCGGCCATGGGTTCTTCGATCAGGTAAACCTCGGAGGCGCCAGCGCCCAGGGCCGATTCGCGGATGGCGCGGCGCTCGACCTGGGTGGAGCCGCAGGGCACGCAGATGATGATGCGCGGCGACGGCTTCAACACCGAGCGCGGGTGCACCATCTTGATGAACTGCTTGAGCATCTGCTCGGTGACGGTGAAGTCGGCGATCACGCCGTCCTTCATCGGGCGGATGGCCTCGATGTTGCCAGGCACCTTGCCCAGCATGGCCTTGGCCTCGGAGCCCACCGCCTGGATGGTCTTCTTGCCGTTGGGGCCGCCTTCGTGGCGGATCGAGACCACCGAGGGCTCGTCCAGGACGATGCCCTTGTCACGCACATAAATGAGCGTGTTGGCCGTGCCCAGGTCGATGGCCAGGTCGGTGGAAAAATACTTGCGGAACATGGAATACATGCAATGGCGCTCCGGCTGCGGGCGGAGGTCGGCACCTGCGGGCGAGGTGCGGAAGAACTCACGCACAAAACACCCAACCAGCCAACCCGATGGGCCCGTGTGGCCTTTTGAAATCTGACGACGAAAGTGACGACGGAATCTGACGACGAAACGGGACCCGGACCAGGCCCACTGGCGACCTCGCAGCCGAAGCTGCGCGTCATGAACTCTCCCCGCTTCTGGCAGCACCTGCGACAACCCTGGTCGGGCCGAGCACCGCTGCCACAAAGACTTGTGGATAACCTAAGATAATACCGCAAGGTCTCCCCGTTTCCGGGGTTGCACCAACCGACTGTTACCCCTGGATGAACCCATGGCCCTGACCCCCACGGAAGTCAGCCGCATCGCCCAGTTGGCGCGCCTTGAATTGCGCGACGACGAGCAGGCTGCGATGCTGACCCAGCTCAACGAATTCTTCGCCATCGTCGAGAAGATGCGCGCCATCGACACCTCGGGCGTCGAGCCCCTGTACACCCCGCTGTCGGCCATCGAGGACGTCACCCTGCGCCTGCGGGAAGACACCGTCACCGAAGGCGACAACCGCGAAGCCAACATGGCCAACGCCCCGGCCCGCGACGAAGGCCTGTTCCTGGTGCCCAAGGTGATCGAATGAGTGCCATGACCGCCCTGCCCCTGCACGACCTGACCCTGGCCCAGCAAAGCCAGGCGCTGAACGCCGGCCAGACCACCTCGGTGGCCCTGACCCAGCACGCCCTGGACCGCATCGCCGCGCACGCCGACCTCGGCGCCTTCCTGCACGTGGACGCCGATGGCGCACTGGCCGCCGCCGCCGCCGCCGACGCCCGCCGCGCCGCCGGTCAAGCCCTCGGCCCGCTGGACGGCGTGCCCATCGCGCACAAGGACATCTTCGTCACGCAAGGCCTGCCCACCACCGCGGCCTCGAAAATGCTCAAGGGCTACCAGAGCCCCTTCGACGCCACCGTGGTGGCCCAGCTCAAGGCCGCTGGCGTGGTCAACGTGGGCAAGCTCAACTGCGACGAATTCGCCATGGGCGGCGCCAACGAGAACTCGGCCTACGCCAAGGCCCGCAACCCCTGGGACACCGGCCGCATCCCCGGCGGCTCCTCGGGCGGCTCGGCCGTGGCCGTGGCCGCGCGCCTGGTGTCGGCCACCACCGGCACCGACACCGGCGGCTCGATCCGCCAGCCCGCGGCGCTCACCGGCATCACCGGCATCAAGCCCACTTACGGCCGCTGCTCGCGTTTCGGCATGATCGCCTTCGCCTCGTCGCTGGACCAAGCCGGCCCCATGGCCCGCACCGCCGAAGACTGCGCCCTGATGCTGGACGCGATGAGCGGCTTCGACGAGCGCGACGCCACCAGCGCCGAGCAGGTCCGCCTGCACGACGGCACCCTGGCGGCCAACCGCCCCGGCGTGATCGGCCGGGAACTGGCTGCGCTGTCGCTGGCGGCCCAACTCGCCGACAAGGCCCACCCGCTGGCCGGCCTGCGCGTGGGCGTCCCGAAGGAGTTCTTCGGTGAAGGCGTGAGCGCCGACGTGCTGGCCGCCACGCGCGCCGCGCTGGCGCAGCTCGAAGCCCTGGGCGCCACGCTGGTTGACGTCAGCCTGCCGCGCACCGAGCTGTCCATCCCCGTGTACTACATCATCGCGCCGGCCGAGGCCTCGTCCAACCTGAGCCGCTTCGATGGCGTCAAGTTCGGCCACCGCGCGCAGAAGTACAGCGACCTCAACGACATGTACCGCAAGACGCGCGCCGAAGGCTTCGGGCCCGAGGTCAAGCGCCGCATCATGATCGGCGCCTATGTGCTGAGCCACGGCTACTACGATGCCTACTACCTGCAGGCCCAGAAGCTGCGCCGCATGATCGCCGACGACTTCCAGGCCGCGTTCCAGGTGTGCGACGTGATCGCCGGGCCGGTGGCCCCCACGGTGGCCCGCGAGATTGGCTCGCAGACCGACCCGCTGCAGGAATACCTCGCCGACATCTTCACCCTGCCCGCCTCCCTGGCCGGCCTGCCGGGCATGAGCGTGCCCTGCGGCTTCAGCGACAGCGGGCTGCAGCGCCCCTTGCCCATTGGCCTGCAGCTGATCGGCAACTACTGGCAGGAGGCCCGGCTGCTGCACGCGGGCCAAGCCTTCCAGCAGGCCACCGACTGGCACCAGCGCCAGCCCACGGCCCAGGCCTGATGGCCTGAGCGTTGACGAACCCAGCGAGACACCCCATGAGCTCCCCCGCGACCCCCAAGATGGTCCGTGGCTACGAAGTCGTCATCGGCATCGAAACCCACGTCCAGCTCTCGACCCAGTCGAAGATTTTCTCCGGCGCCTCGACCCAGTTCGGCGCCGCGCCCAACACGCAGGCCTGCCCCGTGGACATGGCCCTGCCCGGCACCCTGCCCGTGATGAACCGGGGCGCGGTCGAGCGCGCCATCGCCTTCGGCCTGTCGGTCGGCTCGCACATCGCGCCGCGCTCCATCTTTGCGCGCAAGAACTACTTCTACCCCGACCTGCCCAAGGGCTACCAGATCAGCCAGTACGAGATCCCCGTCGTGCAAGGCGGCTCGGTCAGCTTCTTCGTCGGAGAGACGCCGCACACCGTGCGCCTGGTGCGCGCCCACCTGGAAGAAGACGCGGGCAAGTCCCTGCACGATGACTTCAGCGGCTTCAACGGCGAGAAGTCCTCGGGCATCGACCTCAACCGCGCGGGCACGCCACTCATCGAGATCGTCACCGAGCCGGACATCCGCACCAGCGCCGAGGCCGCCGAGTACGCGCGCGCACTGCACACGCTGGTGGTGTGGCTGGGCATCTGCGACGGCAACATGCAGGAAGGCTCCTTCCGCTGCGACGTCAACGTGTCGGTGCGCAAGCCCGGCGCGCCGCTGGGCACCCGCCGCGAGATCAAGAACCTCAACAGCTTCAAGCACATCGTGCAGGCCGCTGACTACGAGATCAACTGGCAGATCGACGAGATCGAGGACGGCCGCGCCATCCAGCAAGCCACCGTGCTGTTCAACCCAGACACGGGCGAGACGCGCGCCATGCGCAGCAAGGAAGACGCGCACGACTACCGCTACTTCCCCGACCCCGACCTGCCGCCGCTGGTGATCGCACCCGAGTGGGTCGAGCGCGTGCGCGCGCAGATGCCCGAGCTGCCCCGCGTGATGGCCGCGCGCTTCGTGCGCGACTTCGGCCTGCCCGAGTACGACGCGACGATGATGACGCAGTCCAAGGCCTTTGGCGCCTTCTTCGAGGCCGCAGCGAAAGCTTGCGGCAGCCCCAAGCTGGTGTCGAACTGGCTGATGGGCGAGGTCTCGCGGCGCTTGAACTCCGCAGACAGCGCGGCAGAGCAGACCATCGGGCAATCGCCCGTGACGCCCGATTTGCTGGCCGCGATGATCTCGCGCATCGCCGACGGCACCATCTCGAACAACGGCGCCCGCCAGGTGTTCGAGGCGCTGTGGTCGGGTGAAGGAAGCGGTGATGCGCAAGCCCGCGTGGACGCCGTCATCGAGGCCAAGGGCCTCAAGCAGATGAGCGACACGGGCGAGCTCGACCGGATCCTCGACGACATCCTGGCGGCCAACGCCAAGTCGGTCGAAGAGTTCCGCGCTGGCAAGGACAAGGCCTTCAACGCGCTGGTCGGTCAGGCCATGAAAGCCACCAAGGGCAAGGCCAACCCGGCGGCGGTCAACGAGCTGCTCAAGAAAAAGCTCGCGGGCTGATGGCGAGCCCGGCGCCCCCACCGGCCCAGCCGATGCCCTTGCACGTTTTCCTCATCAACCTCGACCGCTCGGCCGACCGCCTGGCGCGTTGCGCCCCCCTCCTCGACGCCCTGGGCGTGACTTGGGAGCGCGTGCCCGGCATCGAAGGCAAACGGCTGGACGCGGCCCGCCTGGCCGCGCTCAACCCGCATCCGGCGCCGCACGGCGAGTGGTTCCGCCCGCTCACCCCGGGCGAGATCGGCTGCTTCCTGAGCCACCTGCGCTGCTGGCAGCTCATCGCGGAACGCGGCCTGGACTGCGCCTTGGTGCTGGAGGACGACTTCCAGACCCACGACATCTGCACGTTGCAGAACCTGCAGGCGCTGGCCGACTCGGCCACCGGCGCGCACCCCTGGGACGTGCTCAAGCTCACGCGGCTGCGTCAGGGCGCGAAGCGGGTGGGCAGCGTGGGCCAGGTCTCAGGCGATGCGGGCCAAGGCACGCCGCTGGCCCTGTGTTTCGGCGGCAAGGGCCCCGAAGACGGCACGGCCTACCTGGTGTCGCGCCGCGGCGCGGCCAAGCTCACCCCGAAGCGCGAGCATCTGCTGCGTCCGGTGGACTTCGAACTCAAGCATCACTGGGAGCGCGACCTGACCGTGTACTCCGCCAGCCCCGACCTGTTCTGGCAGGTGGGCGCCGACATCGCCGCCTCGGTGATCGGGGGGGGCCGCGCCGAGTACCGCGACTACCCGCCGCTGCGCAAGGCCCAGGTCTATCTGCGCAAGCACCGCTACCACATGCGCTTCTGGCTGGCCAACAAGCTGGGCCTGGGGCGCCGCAATGTGCTGGGCTGAGGGCTGAGGTTCAGGCCCCATCTCCCTCGCGGGTTCAGCGCTTGCGGGCAGGCACGGCGTCCGAGGCGGGCGGCACCGACCCTGGCGCAGCCCCGGCCCACAGGCGGCGCAGGCGGGCCAGCTCGGCGTCGTACAGCGCATTGATGCGCACCGTCTCGGCGTTCTGGTTCTGGATGATGTCGCGCTGCGCTTGCTGCTGGGCGTCGTTGGCCTCCAGCTTGGACTTGAGCTTGTAGGGCAGGCGGCGGCCCTTGTAGAACTCGGTTTCGGCCAGCAGGGGCTGGCGCTCGTCGCGCAAATCCTGCAAGCGCCGCTCGGACAGGATCACCCCTCGCCGCAGGTCGTCGAGCGCGGCCTCGCGGGCCTTGTTGTGCGCGGCCTCGTCGGGGAAGCGCAGCATCAGGTTGCGGTCGCGGCGAACAGCGTCTTTTTGCGCGGCCTGGGCCTGCTCCTGCAGGCGCTGGCGCTCTTCGGCCAGGGCGCGCTCTTCGGCGTTCATGCGCGGCGGCAGGGTCTGGCGCTGCGAGCCATCCTTGTTGAGGACGCGCTGTTCTCGGTCCAGGCACTCGGCGATCGGGCGGTCGGAGGTGTGGCGCTTGCCGTTGGCGTCCACGCAGGAGTAGATGCCCGCGGCCTGGGCCGGTGCGGCCAGCGCCAGCCAGGTCGCGCTCAGGCCCAGCCACACCGAGGCACGCGCCGACATGCCAGCCATCGCGCACGGCAGCGCGCCCCGCCCATCCGGGCGATGCAAACGGTTTGACCGACGGTCATCGGCGACCGACAACAGGCTCATCTGTGCTCCTGGGCCGCAAAGCCCCTCTCCTGGGTCTGATGGGGGTGTGATCAGGCCATCATAGAACGTCTCAGACGCCGTAGCGTTGACGGTAGGCCTGCACAGCCGGGCGGGCGGACACCAGGGCCGCGTCGGATTGCACATCGAGGAAGCCCATCAGGTCGGCCAGGGTGGCGATGGCCACGACCGGCAGGCCGTACTGGCCTTGCACCTGCTGCACGGCGCTCTCGGCGGCTTCCTGCGGGCCGGTGGCGGTGGTCACCGTGGCCTTTTCCTGGCGGTCGAGGGCGATGGTGACGCCGCAGGGCGTGGCGCCTGCCGCCTTGATCATCTCGATGGACTCGCGCACCGAGGTGCCCGCCGAGATCACGTCGTCGATGATGAGCACACGGCCCTGCACCGGCGCGCCCACCAGGGTGCCGCCCTCGCCATGGTCTTTCGCTTCCTTGCGGTTGTAGGCGAAGGGCTTGTTCTGCCCCAGGCGGGCCAGTTCAATCGACACGGCAGCGGCCAGGGTGATGCCTTTGTAGGCCGGCCCGAAGAGCATGTCGAACTGCAAGCCGGAGGCGACCAGGCGGCGTGCATAGAATTCAGCCAGTCGGCCCAGCTTGGCGCCGTCGTCGAACAGGCCGGCGTTGAAGAAGTAGGGCGACAGCCGGCCTGCCTTGGTTTTGAACTCCCCGAATCGCAGCACCCTGGATTCAACGGCGAAGGCCACGAAGTCCTGGGCCAGGGTGTCTTGTGCGGGGGAGTTGCTCATGATGGTGGTGCGCTGTGTTTAGACTGGTCTCTTTCAACCTCAATGGCGTCCGCTCGGCGGCCAACAAGGGCATGCGCGAGTGGGCTGAGAGCCACGGCGCCGATTGTATGGGCGTGCAGGAACTCAAGGCCCAGGCGAGCGACATGGGCCCGGAGCTGCGCGAAATCGCCGGCATGCCGGGTCACTTCCACCACGCGGAAAAAAAGGGCTACTCGGGCGTGGGCCTGTACAGCCGCATCGCGCCCTCTGACGTCATCGTCGGGCTGGGCGAGGCAGACAACGGCGAGTTCGACGCCGAAGGCCGGTACGTGGAGATGCGCTTTGACAAGCCGGGGCGCAAGCTGTCGCTCATCAGCTGCTACTTCCCCTCAGGCTCCAGCAGCGAAGAACGCCAGCAGGCCAAGTTCCGCTTCCTCGATGTCATCCGCCCTCACCTGGCCCGGCTGCGCGCCGAGCGCGAGTTCATCCTCGTGGGCGACGTCAACATCGCGCACCAGGAAGCCGACCTGAAGAACTGGAAGGGCAACCTCAAGAACTCCGGCTTCCTGCCCGAGGAGCGCGCCTGGATGACGCAACTGCTCGACCCGGCGGGCGACACCGGCCTGGTTGACGTGTACCGCGCCCTGCACCCCGACACGACCGACGCCTGCTACACGTGGTGGAGCAACCGCGGCCAGGCACGGGCCAAGAACGTGGGCTGGCGCATCGACTACCACCTGGCCACACCCGGCCTGGCGGCCACAGCCAAAGCCGCCAGCGTCTTCAAGGACCAGTGGTTCAGCGACCACGCGCCGCTGACGATCGATTACGCGTTCAGCCTGTGAGTGTGAGTTTGCGAGGATGAGAACCACAGACGGTAGGTCACTGGAGGGCGACGCCTTCGCTGATGCGTACTGCTCGACGTGGCGGATTTGCCGGGAAGATGAGCCGTCTTGCAGCAACCCTTGTGCCATCGCTTCCGCGCAGGATCGATGAGCACTCTCAGCCTTGTTCCTCTGGCTTCTTGAGCATGCCCGACAAGGCGCTGGCCATCCCCGTGATGCCGTCGTTTGTCAGACCGACGTCCTTCATCACGGCATCGACGATGGGCTTGGCAAGCTGGTACTGCAGCGCCGAGTTCATCACTTGCTCAGGAAACGTCGCCCCGCCGCCGTTGGTGCCATGTGCCGAGCCATCGCTGGTGACGTTCCCCGCGCCCGGCATGCCGCTGACCTGGAGAATGCGGATCGACTCGATCTTCTCCATGGGTCGCACCGCCTGCTCCAGGATCTGAGGGAGCTGTTGCAGCAGCAGCGTTCGAACCTGCAGGTCGATCTGCGCGGCCGACAAGGTGTTCAGCGCTTCGTTGATCGCCCGCTTGCCCTCGGCTTCCGCCAGCGCAGCGGCTTGCCGCGCCTTGGCCTCGATGGTCACAGCTTCGGCGCGATCAAGCGCGGCCTCCTTCTCCGCCGAGGCCGACACCTTGACTGCGATGGCGTTTTGCTCGGCTTCCTTCGAGGCCTCGATCAACTGGATGCTCCTATCGCGCTCAGCCACGGCCACCTGGCGAGCGGTGTTCACGCCTTCTTCCGCCTTGACAGCTTCGGCCCGGGCCAAGTTGGCTGCGGCATCGGCGTCGGACTGCTCGCGCGACTTGTTGGCGATCGCGATCTGCGTGTCCTGACGCGCGATCTCCACCTGCTTGCGCTGCTCCGCACGCTGCATCTCGGTCTTGCGCTCCAACTCGATCTCGCGCGTCTGGATGACGAGGTTCTTCTCGATCTCTGCTGCCTTGATCTCTCGTTCGGCTTCGATGCGCTTCTGGCTGACCTGCCGTTCCGCCTCGATCTTCGCTGCCTCGGCTTCGCGGGTGCGATCGGCCTGCTGCGAGGCGATCAGTGCGGCCTGCTCGGCACGCGTGACTTCGATTTCGCGGTGCTGGCCCAGCGTCGCGAACTCCTGGTCCTTTTCGATGGTGAGCTTCTGGCGCGTCGCGTCCAGGTTCTTGGTCCGCACCTGAACCTCGGTGTCCTGCTCGACGTCGTTGCGTTGTTTGCGGCGGGCCTCGGTTTGCTCGGTGAGTCGCGTCAGACCCTCTGCGTCAAACGCATTGTTCGGGTTGAAGAACTGCTTGTCGGTCTGGTCCAAGCTCGTCAAGGAAACCGACTCCAGTTCGAGGCCGTTCTTCTCCAGGTCTTCCGCGACGGCGTTCTGGACCGCCTGCACGAAATCGCGGCGCTTGTCCTGAAGCTCCTGGATGGTCATCGTGGCTGCGGTTGCGCGAAGCGAATCGACGAACTTGTCCTCGACCAGAGCCTTGAGTTCGTCGGGGCTCATGGTTCGCGTGCCAAGGGTCTGCGCCGCAATGCTCACCGATTCCTCGGTCTGCTTCACCCGAACGAAGAACGCTGCCGTGACGTCAACGCGCATGCGGTCTTTGGTGATGAGGCTCTCACGCTCGCGGCGGACGACTTCCAGCTTGAGCGTGTTCATATTCACGAGCACGCGCTCATGGAAGACCGGAAGCACGATGGCGCCACCGTCCATGATCACCTTCTGCCCGCCCAGGCCGGTGCGGACGAAGGCAGTCTCTTTGGTCGATCGCTTGTACAGCCGAGCGAAGACGATGCCGATGGTCAGCAATGAAAGCAGGGCAATGCCTGCGATGGTCATCAGATCAATCAGATTGTTCATGTTGTCTTTGCTCCCTCAGGTTGATTCATGGTGTGGCGGCCCGGCCCGTCACATCAGTGTCGGGTGTGGGTTGGCGATGCACCGGTAAAAAGCGCCCGCCTTCCTGACGATCAGCACCTGAGTGCCTTCGTTGAAGACCTCGTCGTCGATGTCCGGCTCCACCATCAGGTAATGAGATCGTCCATGGCTGTCTTTCACCCTCGCCTGCGCGGCCAGACCACGGCGAGCGCCGCCACCGACGATCACCCCCACCCGGCCGACGAGACTCTGCTCGCTGACCACGCTCGTTTCATCACGAGGAATGATGTGCGCGATCAGCGATCCCAGGCCACGCACCGTCGCCATGCCAGCAGGCACTGCCAGCAGACCCGCCAACCAGGCAGGCAGGTAGCCGCCGAACAGTCCGTTGGCAACGACTTGAAGGCTGTACCCAAACACCGTGTAGCCGCAGAGGAACAGCAACAGCAGCACCAATGCTGGCACTTTGCCCGCGTGCAGCCAGCCCAGCACGCGGTCCAGGCCCGAGTCACCATCGATGTCTGGCAGCAGGTCGTCCAGAAAATTGCTTGGGCTCATCGAGACCAGCATGCCCACCCCTTCGAGCAAGGCGATGCCGACAATGAGCGCGAAACCAATGCCAAAAGGCAGGTTCTGCGGTGCCGCGAACAGGCTCATGCCTTGTTCGCCTTCAATTGCGCCATGCGCTCGGCAATTTTGTTGTCGCGCACCATGTCGTCGAGCTCTTTGAGTTGGGCAGCTTGCTGCAAAGTGTTGCCGCGTGCCGTTCCGGACAGCCCCGTCTGACGCTCGTAGATGCGGTCGAACGCGCCGGCAACACCGTCGATGCGATGCGCTGCGGTGCCACCCGCCGCGCCGGCCATCGAGGACGCAGCCGCTGCCGCTGCGCGGCTCTTGCGAAACTCGGTCAGCGCCTCCTGCATTTCGCGCTTTTTCGCGAGCAGTGCTGCCACATAGCCCTGCAGTTCACCTTCCTGACGGGTGTACTCGCCGAGCGTGGTCTCGAGCACCGGCAGTTGCGCTTCGATGTCGAGCTGCCGGGCCACACCGGCGCGGGCCAGGTCCTCGCGGCCGCCCACGAGGGCATCGTCGATCTGTGCCGCCAGCTTGGCGTGCTGGCTGTTCAGGCTGGCATGGTGCTGTTGCGAGAGATGTCGATTCGCCGAAACCACGCCGAGCTCATGCCTGACGTCGTCGATGACTGCGTCAGCTTCGCGGATGGATTGCTCCATCATGGCCTCCGGCGCTTGGTCTTCGATTCGATCGAGCAGCGCATGCATGCTGCCTGCAATGACTCGGCCGACGCGGGCCTTGAGGGTATCGGACATCTCAGGATCCTTTCGAGGTTTGCAGGTTCATGACCAGTTCGATCGTCGGCGCCATCAGGCGCCGAACAACGGTTGGATCGTAAGCTGCCGCGCTCGGCGTGGTGCCTTGGCGCAGCAGGGTTTCACACAGGGCGAAGGCGCGGCGAACCAAGGCCTCCTCAAACTTGGTGGCGTCGCCTTCGCTGGCCGGTGCCTGGCTCACCACCAGGGCCAGCGTGGAAGTCAGGTGGTCGAGCAACAAGTTCACCACTTCGGATTGCTTGCCAGTTCGCCCCTCGGTACGGACAAGCGATTCGCGCAACCGGCGCATCAGATCGCGGGCCCAGGCGTGTGCGGCAACGTAGTCGAGCTCACCATCGTGCTGCCGCTTGAGCTGCCCGAGCAGGACTCGCAGCTTATCGCTGTTCGTGGTGGCACCTTCGACTTGGAGTTGAGCGAGCCAGAGGTAGAGGTCGCTCGGAATTCGGGCCGAGAGCGGCTCCATTGAAGTGGCGGGTGCGTGAGCAACCATGGCGGGTCACCTTGGTTTTATTCGATTGAATTCGATTGTATTCATTTGAATTCGCCTGTCAACATCCTTTGCGAAGTGGCACCAGCACTGCAACGCATGCAAGCATGCCGGGATGGCTGGGGAGAAGCCATCAAGCGCAATGGCATAGGCTTGGATGACCGCTTGGGGGCGACAAGATCAAGAAACTGAAAGTCCAGTCAGGGCCGACAGACGTCATCTGAATGTGGGTCATTTGCCGGATGGGCTACCACCTGGCCACACCCGGCCTGGCGGCCACGGCCAAAGCCGCCAGCGTCTTCAAGGACCAGTGATTCAGCGACCATGCGCCGCTGACGATCGATTACGAGTTCAGCCTATGACGACAGTGGGGCGAGGCTCAGCGTGGGGTTTCGTCCTGCGCGAAGCCTTCGAGCACGACTTTGCCGCGCGCCTGTCCTGACTCGATCAGGGCGTGGGCACGCCGCAGGTTGGCCGCGTTGATGGCACCGAAGTGCTCGGCCACGGTGCTGCGCAGGGTGCCCGCGTCCACCAGCCGGGACACCTCGGTCAGCAGCCGGCGCTGCTCGGCCATGTCCTCGGTCTGGAACAGGGAGCGCGTGAACATCAGCTCCCAGTGCAGCGACACGCTCTTGCGCTTGAGCAAGCGCACGTCGATGGGCGCCGGGTCGTCGATCAGGGCGATGCGGCCTTGCGGCGCGATGGCCTCGGCGCACTGCGCGAAGTGCTGGTCGGTCTGCGTCAGGCTGGCGATGTGCGTGACCTGCGGCACACCGATGCGCTGCAGCTCTTCGGCCAGCAGGCGCGTGTGGTCGATGACGTGGTGGGCGCCGAGCTCGCGCACCCAGGCCTGGGTTTCGGGGCGCGAGGCCGTGCCGATGACGGTGGCGCGGGTGAGCTGCCGCGCCAGCTGCGTCAGCACCGACCCCACCCCGCCGGCCGCGCCAACGATGAGCAGGCTCTGCGGCGCGAAAGCTTCGCCGGCGGTCAGGCCGAGGCGGTCGAACAGCAGCTCCCAGGCGGTGATGGCGGTCAGTGGCAGGGCCGCGGCCTGAGCGAAGTCCAGCGTCTGCGGCATCGGCCCGACAAGGCGCTCGCCCACCAGGTGAAGCTCGGCGTTCGTGCCCGGTCGGGTGATGTCGCCCGCGTACCAGACCCGGTCGCCGACTCGGAAAGCCGTGACCTCCGGCCCCACCGCGCGCACCACGCCGGCCGCATCCCAGCCCAGCACCTGCCAGCCGCCTTCGGGTGCGCTGGTGCTGCGGCGCACCTTGGTGTCCACCGGGTTGACGGAGATGGCGCGCACCTCGACGAGCAGGTCGCGCCCCTGGGGCACGGGGTCCGGCAGGGTGACGTCCTCCAGCCCGGGGGCGTCGGCGAGGGTGTGGGCCTGGCGGTAGGCGATGGCTTTCATGGGGGGGGCTCCTGGGCAAGGAAGCCATCTTCCGAGATTTGGGATGGCCCTGCAGACGCTGGCGCTTTCTTGCACCCCGCGCTACACTGTGGGGTTGTCCCCACAAGCAGGACAAATCTGTGTTCAACCCCCCTTCCCCAACACACTCAAGGAAGCCCCCTTGTCCAAAGAAGACCTGATTGAAATGCAAGGCAAGGTGGACGAAGTCTTGCCCGATTCCCGCTTTCGCGTGACCCTGGACAACGGCCACACCCTGATCGCCTACTCGGGCGGCAAGATGCGCAAGAACCACATCCGCATCCTGGCCGGCGACAAGGTGTCGCTGGAGCTGTCGCCCTACGATCTGAGCAAGGGCCGCATCACCTTCCGCCACATCGAAGGCCGCGGACCGGGCATGCCCCCGCCGCCGCGCAAGCGCTGAAACGGTCGGGGGCCAGCATTCCCCAGGCGGCCCCAAACGACGAACAGCCCCCGCCTCAGGTCACTCATTGGCCTTTGGCGTGACACGGTGCGCTCCTACAGTCAAGGCCCCACCGTCCTGATCCGGAGCTTTGCCATGGCACGTCGTGCGCCCACATCTCTGCCCCTGTCGTCCCTGCTGGCACTGAGCGGCTTCAGCCTGGCCTGCCTGACCTGGGCGCCCGCCAGCCTCGCCGGTGAGGTCTATGGCAGCGTGGGCCTGCCGGGCGTCGTGGTGGGCTATGCGCACACGGTGAACCCACACCTGGGCCTGCGTGTGGACGCGGGCACGACCGGCTCGTTCACCCGCAGCCGCACGGAATCGGGCATCCCCTACAGCGTCAAGTTCAAGTACAACCGCATCGGTTTGTTCGGCGACTACTTCCCGTTCGGCGGGCGCTTCCGCTTCACCACAGGCCTGACGATCAACGACACGGCCTTGACCCTGAAGACACGCTTCGACGGCAACACCTCGGTCACGTTCAACCAGACGACCATCACGCCCACCGCCAACGACCGCTTCGATGCGACGGTGAAAATCCCGCGCATCACGCCCTACTTCGGGCTGGGCTGGGGCCACCAGGCGCGCGAAGCCGGCTGGGGCTTCATCGCCGATGTGGGCGTGTCCATCGGGCGCGCCAAGCTCAGCGTGCACCAGAACCTGCTGGAGAACTACCCCGGCATCCTCACGCAGAACGACATCGACGTGAAAACCGGCGAGCTGCGCGACAACGTCGCCAAGGTGCGCGTGCTGCCGCAGGCCAGCATCGGCATCAGCTACCGCTACTGAGGCTGAGGCTGGGCCGAGGGCCCATCACGCCGCGCGCGGGGCCGCCGCAGCCCGAACCGCCTTCAGCAGCTCCAGCAGCAGCAGGCAGGCCACCCCCACCGCCACCGCGCCGCCCAGCACCGGGGCCGACAGCGGCCCGAAGTGGAACAGCCCGCGCAGCGGTGCCCACAGCAGGATGCCGCCCAGCACCACGCCGGTGGCCAGCAACATGCGCCACAGCGCGCCATTGGCCCGCCCCAGCGCCACCCACACGGGCTGGGTGAGCGTGCGGTTGCTCAAGATCAGCGCCACATCGGCCACCACCAGCGCCACGAAGCCCGCGGTGCGCGACTGAGCCTCGTCCAGCGCGCCCAGCCACGCCTGCGCGCCGGCATCGGGCGAGAGCAACCAAGCGTACCAGCCGCCCACGCACGCCAGCACCACCGCGCCTTGCAGCAAGCTCCAGAGCACCTGCGCGCGGTCGATCAGCGGCGCACCGGGTCGCCGCGGCGGCCTCCGCATGGCGTCGGGCTCGGCGGCTTCGGCCTCGAACACCACCGAGCACACCGGGTCGATGATGAGCTCCAGGAAGGCGATGTGCACCGGCATGAACAACAGAGGCCAGCCCGCCAGCAAGGGCCACAGCGTCAACCCGGCAATCGGCACGTGCACGGCCAGCACGAAGGCCATGGCCTTGCGCAGGTTGTCGTTGATGCGTCGGCCCAGGTGCACGGCCTGGGCGATGGCCTGGAAGTCGTCGTCGAGCAGCACCAGCGACGCCGCCTCGCGGGCCACGTCGGTGCCGCGCGCGCCCATGGCCACGCCGATGTCGGCCGCTTTGAGCGAAGGCGCGTCGTTGACGCCATCGCCCGTCATGGCGACGATCTCACCGCTGGCCTGCAAGGCCCGCACGATGCGCAGCTTCTGCTCGGGCATGACGCGCGCGAAGACATGGGTGTCGCGCACGCGCAGGGCCAGGTCGGCATCCGACAGGCCTTCCAGCGCCTCGCCCCGCAAGGCGCCAGCGCGCACGTCGATGCCCGCCTGCTCGGCGATGGCCAAGGCGGTGGCCGGGTGGTCGCCCGTGACCATGGCCACGCGGATGCCGGCCTCGCGGCAACGCGCCACCGCCGCTTGCACGCCCGGACGCAGCGGGTCGAGCCAACCGATCAGGCCCAGGAACTCAAAGTCGTAGTCGTGCTGGATGGCCGGCCAGGGCTCGCCGGGCGCAGGGCCCTCGTGGCGGGCCTGCGCCACACCCAGCACCCGCAGGCCGCGCGCGGCCATGGCCTCGGCCTGCTGCCGCCACTCGGCGCGCAAGGCCTCGGGCAGGTGGCAGAGATCGGCGACGGCCTCGGGAGCGCCCTTGGCCGCGATCAGGTGCTGGCGGTGCCCCGGTTGCGCCCACACGTGCGACATCGCCAGCAGCTCGGGGCTCAGGGCGTACTCGCGCGCCAGGCGCCAGTCGGGGTGCAGGTGGGTCTGCATGTGGGTGCGCTCGGGCTCGGGCAGCTGCTCGCGGGCCAGGCGCCACAGGGCCTGCTCCATCGGGTCCAGCGGCTCGGTCTGGCTGGCCAGCACGCCGTACTCCAGCAGCGGGTGGAAGGCCTCGGGCAGGCTGTGCGTGACCCGCCAGGTCTGCCCGGCCACGCACAACTCGGCCACGGCCATGCGGTTGAGCGTGAGCGTGCCCGTCTTGTCGGTGCACAGCACGGTGGCCGCGCCCAGCGTTTCGATGGCGCTGGCACGGCGCACCAGCACGCGCACGGCCGACAAGCGCCACGCCCCCATCGCCATGAACACGGTGAGGATGAGCGGGAACTCCTGCGGCAACATCGACATCGCCAGGGTGATGCCGTTGAGCACCGCGGCCAGCCAATCGCCGCGCAAGCACCCGTGCAGGGCAATGACCAGGGCGCTCAGGCCCAGCCCCAGCACGGCGAACAGGCGCACCATCTGCCGCGTCTGGCGCTGCAAGGCCGAGGGCATGGCCTCCATGGCCTGCAAGGCCTGGCCGATGGCGCCCATCTGGCTGCGCGCACCGGTGGCCACCACCTCGGCCAGGCCGTGGCCACCCACCACCAGCGAGCCGGCGAACACCATGGGCAGGTCGTCGCCACCGGGTCGCACCGCGGCCCAGCTTGCGGACGACACCGCCTCGCCGCTCGCGGCCTTGCGCACCGGCACCGACTCCCCCGTCAACAGGGACTCGTCGGCCTGCAGCGCCTGCGCCTCGCGCACCACCGCATCGGCCGGAACGCGGTCGCCCTCGGCCAGCACCAGCCAGTCGCCGGGCACCACCTCGCGCCCAGCGATGCGGCAGCGCTGGCCATCGCGCAGCACCAGCGCACGCGGGCTGCTGAGGTCGCGCAGGGCTTCGAGCACGCGCTCGGTGCGGCGCTCCTGGTGCAGCGAGATGCCGATGGTGAGCGCCACGAAGGTCATCAGCATCATCGCTTCACCGCGGTCGCCCAGCAGCAGGTAGATGCCGCCCGCGGCCAGCAGCAGCTGCAACATCGGCTCGCGCAGCACCTCGGCGGCCATGCGCCAGACGCTGCGCCGTCGGGCCTGCGGCAGCTCGTTGAAGCCGTGCGCCTGCAGCCGCGCGCGGGCCTCGGCCTGACTCAGTCCCTGCGGCGATGACGTGTCCACAGGCACCTCAGATCAGGTTGGCGCCAACGTTCACCATGAGCGCCAGCAAGGTCGTGTTGAAAAGGAAGGCCAGCACCGAGTGGACCAGGCCGACGCGGCGCATGCCCGAGCTGCTGAAAGACACATCGGCGGTTTGCGCCGATGTCCCGATGATGGCGGCGGCATAAACGAAGTCGAGGTAGCCGGGCTGCGTGGTGTCGGGGAAGGTCAAGCCGCCGGGCAAGCCGCGCTGTTGTGCGCGGTAGAACTCGTGCGCGTAGTGCAGCGCGAACATCACCTGTGTGAACGTCCACGACGACACCACCGTCACCGCCGCCAGGCCGATGTGCAAGTGCTTGGCCAGGCCGTGTTCATCGCGCGCCAGCCCCAGTTCGGCCACGATGGCGCCCAGGCTGGCCAAGGCCGCCATGACGACGAAAGCCAGGATGGTGACGGCGCCATCGTCTTGCGTGAGGGCACGGCGGCGCATGCACTCGCTGCTGGAGCGCGCCATCATCACCCCGACCAGCACGAGGTAGGCCAGGGCGCCCGCATTCCAGCCCATCAACCAGCGCGTCACCTCGCTGCACGGCATCAGGTAGGGCACGGTGCCCCCAACCGACAGCCCCACTGCGGCCGCGGCCAACAAGCGCGGTCGATGGCGCAGGGCACGGACCCAAGGCGCGGGCATGGACATGGCAAACAGGCCGACCAGGACGCCGGCAAAGAGGAACACACCCCATCATGCCCAAAAAAAAGGCGCCCCAGAGGGCGCCAAATGCCGAGCCCGAAGGCCCGACCTCAGGGAGGATCTGCTCGGGTTCAGGGAGACTCAGTTCGCGGTGGGCACGGTGCGTGCCTTGACCTCGATGCGGGTGGCGGTCACGGTGTTCGTGCTGGTGACGGCGCCCTTGACCTCGACGAAGCACTGCGCATTGGCCTGGCCCGACGTCATGCTCACGCCGTTTTCCAGCTCAATGGTGGCGGTGCGACCGTCCACGGTGGTGGTCGTGCCGTTGCGCAGGGTCAGGGTGAAGCTGGCCATCAGGTCGCTGCTGCCCGTGGCACAGGGCGTGGTGCCGTACACCTCGAAGCTGCGCTGGGCGCGGTTGTCGTCGTTGCCGACACGCACAACGGTCAGCACGCCGTTGACCAAGCGGGCCACGACCTCGACGTAAGTGCCATCGCTGGGCAACGTCACGCCGGTCGCCGGCAGGGTCAAGGTCACGCCCTGGATGCTGAAGGTGGCAGGTGTGCCCGCCGTGGCGTTCGACACCACACCGTAGAGCTTGACGCCACCGCCATTGGCGGCGTCGTACTCACGGCTGTCAGCCTCGACCTCGCGGGCCACCAGCACGCCGTTGGTGAACGTGCCCTCCACCTTCAGCACCGTGCCCACGGTCAGGCCGGCCAGGGTCAGACCATCGTCGAACCGGGCTTGCGAGACATCCACCGTCACATCGTTGACCGTCAGGGTCGTGCCGCTGATGGCCGACACCGCGCCGCGCACCTTCGCGCGGCCCGTGATGGCGCGATCGCGCTTGACGATGACTTTGGTGGCTGTCAGCGTGTTGCCATTGCTCAGGGTGGCCGGGTTGGTGGTGGACACCACGCGCACGGCCGTGCCTTCGGTCAGCGTCACGCCATTGGGGCGCAGCGTGGCGGCGCTGTAGCCCACCATCACGGTGACGCCATTGCGCAGCAGCAGACCAAAGCTCGTGCCGTTGAGCGAGCCCGTCACGATCTTGCCCACAACGGCATGGCCCTCGGCGATCGTGGCCTTCTGCTCCACACGCGTGGCCAGGAAGCCGCTGGCGGCATCACCCACCACATGGACCTCGGCGTAAACCGTGTCCGCCGTCGTGACGGTGAGGTTGGCAGCGTCCACGGCCGACTTGAGCCCTGCCAGCGTCAGGGATGCACTGTTCAGGCCCTCGAACACCGTGTTCGCATCGACCTTGATCGTCTGGCCGGCCACCGTCAGGGTGTTGGCCGTGGTGTCCACCGCGGTCACCGCGCCGCGCACGCCACCGTGCACGGTGATCGACGAGGCCGTGGCCGTGGCGCTGTTGTCATCGACATCGCCCGTGACGGACACCGTGGTGCCCAGCGCAAAGGCGCGCGCATACGCACCGCCCGACTCGGCGTCGGTCGTGCTGGCGTCGCTGGTCGAGAAGCGCACCCCGTTCACCACGATGGAGCCCAGGCCCGACACGGCGCCCGAGTAGGTGGCGGCGGTCGTGGCCTGGCCGCTGCTGGAAGCGGTGCTGCTGCCACTGCCGCCACCACCGCATGCGGCCAGGGTCAGCACGGCGGCGGCCGCCAATGCGCTCAGGGCCAGGCGGCCACGCAGGGGGGTGAACGTATTCTGGCGCAGGGAATTCAGGGAAGTGGTGTGTTGCATGGTGTCCTCAACGAGCGGATGGGTACGGCGGGGATTCCGTTTCGTGCATGCACACTTCATTGAATGTGCGTTTTGCACATTTATTCTAACGCCATTGGGGGGCGTCGCTCAAAGCACCGTTACAGACCCTTGCATCCCGCTTTTCACTTCTTCACCAAACCGGGTCAACGCCGCCCCTGCGGGCCCCGTTGAAGGTACAAGCCCGACACACAGGGCTCGCTCAACGGCCCCGGCACTGGGGCCACCAGAACCCACTTCCCTGTTGGAGAACACCATGACCAAGAACCTGCTGATCGCTTCCGTCCTGTCGGCCTTCGCTGCCGCCTCCTTCGCCCAGGCCCCGATGACCAAGGAAGCCGCACCCGCCGCTGCCGCATCGGCTGTGGCCACCGCCGCCTCTGGCGCCAAGCACGAGCACGCCAAGAAGCACGAAGGCATGAAGCAACAGCACAAGGCCATGAAGGCCGAAGCCGGCAAGAAGGCTGACGCCGTCAAGACGGACGCGGCCAAGGTCGAAGCAGGCGCCTCGGCCGCCGCTGCCAGCACCGGCATGAAGAAGTGATGCCCGCCCTCGTTTGACGGGGGCAGTCACACCAAGACAAGGGGCGATGCTGCTGTGATGCGGCATCGCCCCTTGGCGTTCATGGACCGGCCAGGCTTGTTGCAGGCCCGGGCCGGAGCGCAGACTCAGTCCTGCGCGAGAGCGTCTGAGCGCAGCCACGTCCACGACACGCCCATGCCGGCCGTGAAGCCGGTCTGGCGGCGCACCAGCGGGCTGTCGCGGTTGGCCGCACCGGCCACGGTGTCCATGCGCGCGAAGCCAAAGACGCGCCAGTCGCGGTCGATTTTGTGGGTGGCGAACGCGCCCACGCGCCAAGCCACCAGGCCGGCACGGGCTTCGTAGGCGGGGCGGTCGGCACGGATGTAGGCCGGCTCGACTTCATAGAAGGTGCGTGCCAGGCGCTGGTCGGCAAAGATGGCCCCCACGCTGGCGGTGTAGTTCCAGCCGGCGTCTGCACGGCGGCGGAACTGCAGCTCAGGCTCCAGCGACATGCCGCGGTGTGCGCCACGGTCGCTGAGGTCGAACACACCGCGCAACGGCAACACAGCACGCCAGCTGCCGCCCCCGGGGCCTGCGCCGAGGTTCCAGCGCAGGCGCGGCCCGAACTCGATCAGTGTGCCCAGGTCCGGCATGCCCCGACGGGCTTCGATCTTGTCCGAGCTCGATCCGAAAGCGCCGGCCACGCCGAGGTCCAGCTCGTAGGTGTCGGTCTTGATGGCGCGCAGGCCGGTGGTGTCGCGGTCGGCGCGCAGCACCTTGCCACGGTAAAAGAAATACGGCAACACCAGACCACGGCGGACCTGGTGGTCCGAGCCCGGGTAGGCCTGCTGCGACACGCCGACACCGACCGCACCCACCTCCCACAGCGGCTGCGGCCCCACCTCGCCCGGATCGGCCTGGGCACGCGCAGCGCCGCTGGCACACAGCGTGCCGCAAGCGAGGATCAAGCTGGTGATGAGGGGGCGATGTGACAATGTCGGCAGGGTCGGCAGGGGCATGGCGCTCCGATCGGTGCGGTGGGCGGCGTGGGCCGCAGAGCCGCCATCATGGCGCAACTCGGCACCGCCCGCCGTGACATCCACGCCTCAACCGCACGTCATGGGCGCCTCAGGGCCGCGGCTTGGCGCTCAAGGGGTGGTCACGCAGCCAGTCGAACATCGCCTTGTTCCAGTTCGTCGGCCAGATCAGGTGGTTGACGTTGCCCACCGGGTTGAGCACCGGGTTCTGGCTGGCGCACAAGGCATTGCACGACGAGACCTCGCGCTTGAGCGCATTCAGGATGACGTGGCGTTGCTGCAGCTTGGGGAACTGCTGGGCCAGCTGCTTGTGGAAGGCCGAACCCGTCTGGCAGATGCCGATGATGTCGCAGCTGTTGTGGACGTCCATCAGCGGCGTGAGGGTGGTGGCGAAGGGCTTTTGCGCGCACGGGTCCTGCACGTCGGAGAACGGATCGGGCGAGGAGTACACCGACGCCGCCGCGACCGAGGGCGTGTTCAGGGCGTAGAGCTGAGCCAGCGCCGCGCCGTTCGACCAGCCCGTCATGTACTGCCGGTTGGCATCGACGATGCCGCGCGCCTTGACCATGGCGATGAACTGGTCGATGGCCGCCACGTCCAGGTTCAGGAAGGGCGAGTTGCGGTCGAGGTTGCGGTGCCAGTTGTCCCAACCCGGCGCGTATTCGTCGGGGAAGGGGTAGTAGTGGTGGGTGTTGCGGCCAATCGGCACCAGCAGGATGAAGCCGGGGCGTGCCGGGTCACCGGTGAGGTCGGCCTTGCGCGTCTGTGGTTGCCAGCCGGTCAGCGGCACCTGGGGCGCAGCGGGGAACAGCGAGCCTTGCAGGAAGGTCAGCAGGGGCAGCGGTTTGGCCGCCGAGGCCTGTGGCGGCACGATCAGGCAGGCGGCGCGTTTGTCGCCGGTGGGGTCGGTCCAGGTCAGGGTTTCGGCGCCGATCAGGCCGCACTGGTTGAGCACAGCGGCACCCAGCCCCGTCAGCGCCGCCGAACCCATGCCGGAGGTCAATGTGCTGATGGCCGCTGGCGGGCTGCCGTAGGGCACGTTGCACTGCGCGGCGTTGGTCGAGCCCGGCCCGCCCGCGGCGCGTGCCGCTTCGGTGGGATCGGCCGGCCAGGCCCAGGCCTGACCCATCAGGGTGACACCGCACGCCAGCGCCGCGACACGGCGGCCCCACAACCCAAAACTCCGCATGAGATAACCCCTTATGGTTAGAAATCACGCGCAGTTTTTGACAACCCGGGTTTTCAAACAAGCAGGGAAACCCTCTGGACACCCGCAAAAGAATGCCCTCCGGTCGAGCCCAGGAGGGATGTCGCACAATCGTGCGTCGCGACCCTTGCCCTGCGCCCATGTTCCACCGCCTCACCCTGCCCGTCACTGCCTTCGAACAGAACTGCTCGCTCGTCTGGTGCGACGAGACGAACGAAGCCGCCCTGATCGACCCGGGTGGCGACATCGGCAAGCTGTTGCAGGCCGTCGAGGAACGCGGTCTCACGCTCAAGGCCCTGTGGCTGACGCACGCCCACATCGACCACGCCGGCGCCACCGGCACGCTGGCGCGCACGCTGCAGCTGCCCATCGTCGGCCCGCACGAAGGCGACCAGTTCTGGATCGACGCCCTGCCCCAGCAAAGCCAGATGTTCGGCTTCCCGCAGGCCGAAGGCTTCGCGCCCACGCGCTGGCTGCACGATGGCGACGAGGTCGGCATCGGCCGGGAAACGCTGAAGGTGCTGCACTGCCCGGGCCACACGCCGGGCCACGTCGTGTTCGTCCACGATGGCTCGCGCCACGCCTTCGTGGGCGACGTGCTGTTCAACGGCGGCATCGGCCGCACGGACTTCCCCGGCGGCAACCACGCCGAGCTGATCCATGCGATCACGCAGCACCTGCTGCCGCTGGGCGACGACATCACCTTCACGCCCGGCCACGGCCCCGAAAGCACCTTCGGCGAGGAGCGCCGCTTCAACCCTTTCCTGCCGCGCTGACCACGCCTGACCGGTCATGGACGTCAGCTTCATCAGCCCGCGCCAACACGCGCTGGTTTACATCGTCAAGATCCTCACGGGCACGCTGGTGTCCTGGTTTGGCCTGCGGGCGGTGGGCATCGCCGAGCCCTACTGGGCGGTGATCTCCGTCATCATCGTCACCGAGCCGGATTTCTCCGTGGCCCGCGCCAACTTCCGCGCACGGCTCATCAACACCTTCAGCGGCAGCGTCATCGCCTGCCTGGCCCTGGTGCTGCTGGGCGGCACCTTCTGGGCGATGGTGGCGGCGCTCATCACCGCGGTGCTGGTGGCGATGCTGTGGAGCGGCTATCCCAGCAACTGGCGGCTGGGGCCGATCACGGTGGTGATCCTGATGTCGGCGGCGCTGCAGGGGCAAGGCCCCCAGCAGGAGCTCAACCTGGCCCTGCTGCGCGTGGCCGAGGTGCTGGCCGGCAGTGCGGTGGCGCTGCTGCAGGCGCTGGTTTATTCGCGGCTGCTGGCCGAGCGCACGCGCTGATCTGCAGGGGATGGGCGTTGGGAACGCGGGTGCAGTTCACCTGGCCCGCTCACCCAACCCACGCGACTCACTCGGCCGAACCCAGGCGCACCGGGCCGCGGCCCCACAGGCCCAGCGGCAGCGGCTGGCCCAGGTAAGCGCCGGTTTTCGCGGGTGCGTCGTAGCGCACATCGGGCTTGGGCGCGCGCTGGTAGAGCGGCAGCACCTTGGTCAGGTTCTGTTCGATCTCGGTGATGCGCGTGCTGCCCGCCGGGTGGGTGGACATCCACTGCGGCGGGGCGCCCTTCGACGCCGACGACATCTTGCGCCACAGGCTCACGCCGGCGCGGGGGTCGTAGCCGGCACGTGCGGCCAGCTCCATGCCGACCAGGTCGGCCTCGGACTCGTCTTCGCGGCTGAACTTCAGCGTCAGCAACTGCCCGCCCATGTTGAGCAGCGAGTCGCCCACGCTGCCCAGGCCCAGCAGGCCGGAGATCAGGTTGGCGCCCAGCCGCGTGGCCGCGCCCTTGCCCATGCGCTCGCGGGCGTGCTCGCGCAGGGCGTGCGCGATCTCGTGGCCCATCACCATGGCGACCTCGTCGTCGGTCAGCTGCAACTGGTCGAGGATGCCCGTGTAGAAAGCGATCTTGCCGCCGGGCATGCAGAAAGCGTTGAGCTCTTTCGACTGCAGCACCACCACCTGCCACTGCCACTGACCGGCGCGGCGGTTCCACGGCAGGCTGAACGGGATGATGCGCTTGGCGATGGCGCGCAAGCGCATGACCTGCGGGTGGTTGTCGGGCAGCAGGGCGCGCTGGTTGCGCGCGTCTTGCACCATCTGCCCGTACTGCTGCTGGGCGGCGGCCTCGACCTGCTCGGCCGGCACCAGGCGGGTGAAGCCGGACTCCTTGCCCACCTCCACGCCTTCGCGGGCCACCGCGCTGGACACCGGCACGGCACACGCCGCCACCAGGGCGCCCATGGCCAGCACCCCAGCGGCGCGCCGCGACGCCCGGCGTGCGGCAGAGGCGCAGGTGAGATCAACGTGGGCGGGCGGCAGGTCAACGAGGCGATTCATGGTCGGGCAGCACAAAGTCAGACGAAGCGGCGTCAGGGACACAGTTGAGGGCAAACGCCACACCTTCAACGCGGCGGGCCGCCATCCAGCATACGCCGCACCGCAGGCAGCAGCATGTAAGCCGGAAATGACAGGAAAAAGGTCAGCAGGAAGAAGGCGCCATAGCCCATTTGCTCGACCCCCAGGCCGCCCGCCCAGCCCGCCACCGCCCGCGAGAACGCGAAAATCGACGACAGGATGGCGTACTCCGTGGTGGCGCGCTGCTTGCCCGTGATGCCCATCAGGAAGGCCAGGAAGGCGCCGGTGCCCAGTCCGCCGGTGAAGCTCTCCAGCGCACTGGCGGCATAGACGACGCCTTGATAGTAAGCACTCACTTGCATACCGGGCTCGGTGTGCGGGACCTGCCAGGCGGCCCAGGCATAGGCCAGGTTGGACAGCGCCTGGGCCAACCCGAGCACCCACAGGCCTTTGAAGAGGCCGGCGCGGTCCACGTACCAGCCGCCCGCCAACCCGCCCGCAATCGACAGCCCCAGGCCCACGTTGACGCTGACCAGGCCGATCTGCGCCGGGGTGAAACCGGCGTCCACCCAAAAGGGCTTGACCATGAAGCCCATGGCCGCGTCGCCCAGCTTGAACAGCAGGATGAAGGCCAGCACCGCCAGCATGCCCGGGCGCGCCAGCAGGCCCACCCAGGCGCCGAACACCGGGCCTTCGGCCAGGGCCTGGGCGCGCGGGTGGCGGGCGGCCACCACCATCAGGCTGGCGCCCAGCATCATCAAGCCCACGGGCACCGCGCCCTTGAACCACCAGGTGCCGCTGACCGCCATCACAGGCGCCCAGCCGGCAGCTTTGCCCACCGGCCCCAGCACCGGCCACAGCAGGCCCGCCAGCACCAGGCCCAAGGCCAACAGCCACAGCGGCTGCCCCTTCAGGGCCGACCACTCGTCGGCGGCGGCACCGGCCACGCGCGGCGGGCGGGGCGGCTGCGCCGGCGCCATCAGCACCATGGCGCCATTGAGCAGCATCAGCACCGCACCCAGGCCGTAGGCCGCGCCCCATGCGGGCTGGCCCGGCGTGCCCAGCCAACCCGCGGCCACCAGCATGCCGCCCGCGGCGAGCATGCCCACGCGGTAGAAGCCGATGCGCAGGCCGTTGGCCACGCCGTACTGGTCCTTGCGCAGCAGCTCGATGGTGTAGCCGTCGGTGGCGATGTCGTTGGTGGCCGACAGCACCGTGAAGGCCGCCAGCAGCACCCAGGGCCAGCTGGCGCCGGCGCTCAGGGCCTCGGGCTGCCAGGCCAGGGCCGCCAGCACGCAGGCCATGCCCGCGTTGGCCGCGGCCATCCAGAGCCGGTGGCCGCGCCAGGCATCGACCAGCGGCGCCCACAAAAATTTCACGGTCCAGGCCAGGCCGAGCAGGCTGAGCAGGCCAATTTCGGCGGTGCCCACGCCCGCCTGCCTCATGTGCACGGGAAACAGGTCGAAGAACAGGCCCAGGGGCAGCCCTTCCGAGAAATACAGCAGCGCCACCCAGAACATCAGGCGGCGGCGCGTGGGGGGCCGCATGGTGTCGGCAGGCAAGTTCGAAGGCATGGTGCCCATTGTAGAAACCCTGCTGACATCCCCAGAAAGACCCCGGAAAAGCGGACTTGTTCGCACCTTTTCGCTTCAGGCCCTCGGCCATCATGCCGATACACCAGGGGTCGTGCCGGCAGCGTTGTCCACGTTTCGGCCCCCTGACGCAGGAGTCAAGATGAACTTTCGCACCAAAATCTGGATGTTGCCGATCAGCGCGGCAGCGGTCTTTGTCGTCGGCGTGACGATCAGCTTCGTGGTGGGCAACCGCACGTCCAGCGTGCTCAGCCACCTGCGCGACATCGACAACCCGCACATGGCCCATGTGCAGACGCTGGACCGCAGCGCCGAGCAACTGCGCCTGACGCTGCAGACCGCCGCCGTGGAAGGCGATGTCGCCAAACTGAAAGACACCGAAGCCATGGTCAACGCGGCGCACGAGGCCGTGGCCGGCATGCGCAAGCTGCCCGAGAAGACCGAGGTCGCCCAGGCCCTGGGCACCGCCTTCGACGACTACCAGACCGCCGCCCTCGGCGCCACGCGCGCCCTGCTGACCCAGCAGCCCCCCGGCGACCTGGTCAACAAGATGCAGTCCACGCAAGCCGCGCTGCAAAAGCTGCTGGACCAGCACAAGGCCGCCGCCAAGGACGCCATCGAGGCCGCCCAGAGCGAAGCCACCAGCGGCGTGGACACCAACCTGTGGGTGACCGTGCTGACCGGCGTGATCGTGCTGGGCGTGCTGGGCGCCGCTTCGGCCGCCATCGTGGCCTCGGTCTGGAAAGACCTGGGCGACGAGCCCACCCGACTGCGCGAACTGGTCAGCCGCATCGCCGATGGCCACCTCGACATGCAACTGCACCACCAGGCCGGTGACGAGCACTCGCTGCGCGCCTCCGTGGTGACGATGACGCACAAGCTGCGCGACACCATCAGCGTGATCCGCCTGGCCACCGATTCCATCTCGACGGCATCGTCCGAGATCGCCACGGGCAACCAGGACCTCTCCAGCCGCACCGAGCACACCGCCTCGAACCTGCAGCAAACGGCCAGCTCCATGGAGCAACTCACCGGCACCGTGCGCCAGAGCGCCGACGCCGCCCGCCAGGCCAACCAGCTCGCCTCGGGCGCTGCCACGGCCGCCGAGCGTGGCGAGCAGATCGTCTCTCAGGTCGTGGCCAACATGTCCGAGATCGATGGCGCCAGCCGCAAGATCACCGACATCATCACCGTGATCGATGGCATCGCTTTCCAGACCAACATCCTGGCGCTGAACGCCGCCGTCGAAGCCGCGCGTGCCGGCGAGCAAGGCCGTGGCTTTGCGGTGGTGGCGGGCGAGGTGCGCACCCTGGCGCAACGCTCGGCCAACGCCGCCAAGGAAATCAAGACCCTGATCAATGCCTCCAGCGAGAAGGTCGAATCGGGTTCGAAGCTGGTGCAGGACGCCGGCACCTCGATGGTGGAGATCCTGACCAGCGTCAAGCGCGTGTCGGACATCATCGGCGAGATCAGCGCGGCCTCGACCGAGCAGAGCCAGGGCATCGGCTCGGTGAACGTGTCGGTGACGCAGCTGGACCAGATGACGCAGCAGAACGCGGCGCTGGTGGAGGAATCTGCCGCCGCCGCTGAGAGCCTGAAAGAGCAGGCCACGCGCCTGGCCTCGGCCGTGTCGGCCTTCAAGCTGGGCACGCAGAAGGTGCACGCCGAACCCGTGATGCACGTGAGCCACGCTGCGCCCTCCTCGCATGCCACGCACGCCGTGCACGAGGCCAAGCACGAAGCCAAGCACGTGATCGCCAAGGCCCAGGCGCAAGCCAGCACCAGCCACGCACCCACGGTGACCGAGGTCAAGCCGCTGGACAAGCCGGCCAGCGCGGCAGCGAGCCGCCCTCGCCTGCCCACGCCGATTGCCGCGGCGGCCAAAGCCGCCCCGATGAAATCGAACGCCAGCAGTGCCACGGCTGGCAGTGCCGCCACGACCGTGGCCAGCGCCGCCAGCTTCACACCGGCGGCCACCGCCCACGACGACGGCGACTGGGAAACCTTCTGATCAGCGCTTGCGGGCCATCGCGTCAGCGCCTCATTTCAGGCTGACATTGAAGAAGGCGTTGAGGCGCAGGTCCGAGGGGTGGAGCTCGGAGGGGTGGTTGTGCCGCAGGGGCGCGGCCAGCACCAGGCGCATGCTGATGCTGCGCCACTCCAGCACGGTGCCAACGCCCACGCCGGTGATGAAGTCATCGCGCTGGATGCCCTGGAGGTTGCCTGGCCGATAGGGGAAGGCGCCGCCGTGGTCGATGAAGGCCAGCCACTGCACGCGCGGGCTGTCCGGGCCGCTTTGCAGGTAGTCGAGCGCGCCCATGCCGTAGCGGATTTCGGCGCTCACCGAGTAGCCATTGCGGCCCGCCAGCAGCCCTTCAGAGTAGCCGCGCACCGAGTAGGCGCCGCCCACCTGGAACTGCTCGCCCGAGGGCAGCAGGCGGTTCTGCGAATACTGCGCACCGATGCGCGAGATCAGCTGCGTGCGCTCGCCCAGGCGGTCCAGGCGGTTGCCCAGGCCGCGCCAGTAGATGAAGCCACTGTCGCCACCGAGGTCCTGCGAGCCGATGACGAGCTGTTGGTCGGTGTACCAGGAGTGGCCGTCGGTGAAACGGTCGCCGGCCACGCCGAGCGTGATCACGCGCTGGGTGTCGCGGGTCTGCTCGAAACCCGAGAACAGGCTGCGCGCCTGGCGGTCTGACAACCTCGCGTAGGTGGACCAGGCGCGGTCGGCCTGGGTCAGCAGCGGGTGGGTCAGGCCCACGGTGACATCGCGCGAGCGACCGGTGATGTCCAGCGGCACGAAGGGCCCGTCGATGATGCGGATCTGGCCGAAGCTGGCCGACATGTCCAGGCGGGTGTCCTGCCGGTTGATGGGCAGCGAGTAGGACGCCGCCAGGCTGTTCGAGCCGCGCGTGGTGGTGGCCGTGAGCTGGGCCGCATCGCTGATGCCCAGCAGGTTGGCGCCGCGCACCGTGGCGCCCCAGCGCATGCGGCCGGTGGTGTCTCGCCCGGCGTTGTCGGCGAAGGCATCGACGCGCAGGCGCTTGGGCTCGCTGACGCTGATCTCGACGTCGGTGGTGCCGAAGCGCTCACCGGCCACGACGTTGGCGCGCAGTTGCGTGTCGTTGAGGCGGTTGAAGCGGGCGAGGTCTTCTTCGAGCGCGGGCACCGACAGCAGCGCGTCCTGCGACAGGCGCAGGCGGTCGCGCACGTGTTCGGCGGCCAGCGCCTGGTTGCCTGCGATGCGCACGGCCGCGGTGCGCGACTCGACCAGCCGCACGCGCACCACGCCGTCGGTGACGGTCTGCGTGGGCAGCACGGCGCGGGCGGTCAGCTGGCGGCGCGCTTCGTACAGGCCGTTGATCTGCTCGACCGCGGCTTGCAGCTCGGCCAGGCTGACGGTCTGGCCGCGCAAGGGCGCGAGCACGCCGTCGATCTCTTGCGGCGACAAGATCTGCGAGGCGTCCACCTCGAAGCGCTCGACGCGGATGTTGCGCGCGGTGCTGGCCGCGGTGGCGGCTGGCTTGGCCGGTGTGCGCACCTCGGCGCCCGGCGCGCCCTGCTGCAGGCGTTCCTGGCCTTGCTGCTCGTCGCGCTGCAGGCGCTCCTGGCCTTGGGCGGCGCCGGGCGTGAGGCCCGGTGGCAGGGCCTGTTGGGCCCAGGCCGGGGCGCTGAGGCTCAGGCTCAAGCCCATGTTCAGGCACAGGCTGGCGATCAGCGTGAGGCGGGTGTGTGTGTGGCTCATGGGGAAAGAGGTGGTTGACATGTCGGGCCGCCTCACTGACCGGCGGCCGGGGCCGGCAGGGGCAGGCCCAGGGCGGCACATTCGCGCTCGTGGCCTTGACAGTCGAAGAGGTCAGCGCCGATCTGCAGCAGGCCCGCGGCGGGCGCCAGGTTGCTCTGCACGCCGCGCGCCAGCGCCAGGCCACGCGCACCGGTCTGGTCGCTCTGGGCGTTGAGGTCGCTGCCCGTCTGCGTCTGGCCGGTGGTCACGCCGCTCGGGTTGCTGAAGATGACCTTCTCGGGGTTGCCCGTCAGCACGTAGGCGCCGATCAAGGCGGCCTGCGGCGTGACGATGAGGTCGTAGCGGCCGTCCAGCGTGAAGCCGCGCACGTCGAAGCCGGTCTGGCCGCGGCGGTCGGCGGCGTCGATGCGGATGCTGTACCAGGGCGTGAAGAAGCGCGCCACGTCCAGGAGCAGGCCTTGCTGGACCGTCAGCGGGCCGTTGGTGGTCGTGGTGGTCTGCTCGGCGTTGAGCAGGCTGAAGGTGCTGCCTTGCTGCGCATCGAGGTCGAGCACCACGCTGCGTGCGGGCTGGCCGGCCACGGCCGGGGCGCCACTGACCGACAGCGTCAAAGGCTGGTCGCCCGCGCTGACCTGCGCGCGGATGTCCTGCGCTTGCAGGGTCACGTCGGGGCTGGCGATGCGCATTGCGGCAGCGTCATCCCCTATGCCATTGGCCGCGCTCACGCGCACGACCGGCGCCGTCACCTGGGGCGTGCTGCCCGGTGCGGCCACCACATCGCCCTGACCGGCCACGCCGGCGCTCAGCTCGGCCGACTCGCGGGCCTCGATGCGGCCCAGGCTGTCGAAGATCAGGTCGTTGTCCGAGGCCAGGCGGACCCTGCCAGCCTGTACGCGGCCTGCCACAGTGAGGTCACCGCTGAGGGCGTCGAAGCCGAAGTCGCCGAGGGTGGTGACGTTGCCCAGGCGGCTGCTGCCGCCCATGCCGGCCAGGAAGACGCCGCCGGGCGCCGTGGCGTTCAGCGTGCCATTGGTGCCGGTGCTGACCTCCAGCGCGCCCGCCACGCCACCTGGGGCGCCGATGGTGGTGCCGGCCGAGAGGTCGATCAGGCGGGCCTGGACGTCGAGCAGGCGGTCGAAGCCCGCGTCGAGGATGGCGCCCGGTGCGCTCAGGGTCGCGCCCTGCTGGGCATAGACGGTGTTGATGCGCATGTCGCCGCTCAGCTCACCGATGAAGAGGCTCTGGCGCGCGCGGGCCGTGAGCGTGCCGCCGTCGGCGATGTCCACCCACAGGGGCTTGGCCGCCGAGCCGATGCTGCCCTGGCCGGCTTCCAGCACCAGGCGCTGGGCCGTGATGGCGGCCGTGCCATCGGGTGCGCCATTGCTCAGGCCGGCGCCGCTCTTGATGCGGACTTCGCCCGGCGTGCGCACCTGCGCGATGCTCAGGTCGCTTTCGCTGCCGATCAGCACAGTGCCGTTGGCCTGCGCCGTCAGCGCGCCGCTGGCCTCGACGTCGAAGTCCTTCTTGACGGCGATGCGCACCTCGGTGGGCGTGAGCGTGATGTCCTGCTTCTCGGCGGTCAGCAAGGCCAGCTTCTGCTCCTTGGTGAGCGTCACGCCGTTGAGGTTGCGCGGCACGATGACGCCATTGGGGAAGGCCGGATCGACGTCCTCGCCGATGGTGCCGGCCACCGTGAAGCGCAGGTTGCGGCCCACGACGTTGGCGTCCTCGATGCGGGTTTCGGTGTCGGCCACGGGGCGGAACAAACCGGCCCCGAGGGCGTTGCCCAGTTGCGCGTCCGTCCAGCTGCTGCCATCGCGCAGGGCGGTGCGCTCGGCGTCGGACACGGTGTGGGCGAAGTTGGCGTTGTAGGGCTGGCTGCCGAAGCGGGCGTTGGCCGCGAAGTAGGCGTCGGTCTGTGTCTGCTCGAAGCGGGCCACGTCGGCGTCCGTCCAGCCGTTGGCCTGCTTCAAGGCCGTGGCCTGTGCCGTGCTCAGGGTGTAGCGGAAGTTCGGGTTGAACGCGTCGGCGGTGGACTGGCCGTTGCCCAGATCACGCACATTGCGCAGCTGCCAGTAGCGCTGGTACTCGTTGGTGACGCGGCGCTCTTCGTTGCGCACCGTCTGGTCGGCGCTGTCGCTGGCGCCCTGGCCGCGCAGGCGCATGTCGTCCCACAAGGCCAGCAGCTCGGTGGTGGACTTGGTGTCTTCGACGTCCACGTCGTTGGCATCGATCAGGCTGCCGGTGGGCACGTTGAGCACCACGTCACCAGCGCGCGAACGCACCTGCTGCACGCGCAGGTCGCCGCTGACCTCGGTGACCTGGATGTCGCCGGCGGCCTCGGCCGAGAGCACACCCGTCACCCCGTTCACGCTGGTGTCGATGCGCAGGGGCGAAGCCGCCGTGCCCAGCGTGCCGGTGCGGCTCACCAGGCGCACGTCGGTGCCTTGCAGCACGACGTTGGGGTCGGTGGTCAGCAGGTGGCGGTCGGCGGTGAGCTTGAGCGCACCGGCCGTGGCCTGGGCCGCCGCCACGCGCAGGTCGCCATCGGTTTCCTCGATGGCCACGCCGTCGCGGGCCAGCGCCGTCAGGCTGCCATTGACCAGGCCGCGGGTGGCGTCGGCGTCGGTCAGGTTGATGCGCACCGGCGCGGTGGCCGAGCCGATGGCGCCACTCTGCGCGCTGAGCCTCAGGTTCTGCGCCACGATGACCGCCTGGTCCGACAGGCTGGCGATGCCCTTGGGCGCGGTGATGGTGGTGTCGCCCGTCAGGCCGCGCACCATGCCGTTGAGCAGCACCTTGCCCTGCGTGGAGGCGACATCGACTTTGGCCGTGTCATGGCCGGTGAAGCTCACCTTGATGTTGTTGGAGGCGTTCAGGCTGTGCTGGAAGTACTCCTGCACGGTCCACTTGAAGTCGGTGCCTTGCGTCAGCTGCTTGTAGATGGCCACGTCGCAGAAACCGACGCAGCTTTCGGAAATCTTGTACGTGTCGCCGGCCTGCACCTTGGCGCCGGTGACCTGGGTGTAGTCCATCTTGTAGGCCGCGTTGCCGCCGCCCACGGACAGCCAATCGCCCGTCAGGCGCGCCGTGTACACCGGTGTGCCGGGGATGACGTTGTCGGGGTTATCGTAGTCGGGGAAGAACGAGTCCACGCCGAACAGCACCTTCTTCGTGTAGATGCGCTGCTCCGTCCAGCTCTGCGTGCGGCCGTTGATCCAGTTGAAGCGGCGGTTGGCCACCGGGTCGTAGCCCGACGTTCGGCCGTTGGACTCGGACACCAGGTAGGTGGGCCGGCCATTGGCGTCCACCGTGCGGCTGTCGTGGGTCTGCACGACGTTGCCCAGGCGGGTGATTTCGGTCACCAGCGCCTTGCCCGTCTTGCCGAAGCCGCTGTCGTCCACCTGGCCATTGGCCAGCACGCGCTTGGCCGTGTCGGTGATGCGGATCAGGCCTTCGACGCCCTGCCCCGCATCGAGGCGGTTGATGGCGAGGTCGTAGGTGGTGGTGTTCTGCACGTCGATGCGGCCATAGCCGTCCAGCACGCGCAGCTCACCGTTGCCGGTCGAGAAGATGTTGCCGTAGAGCTCCATGTGGCCGCCGCCGATGCGCACATTGGCCAGCTCCAGGCGTTCGTTGGCCACGTCGTAGCGGACCTGGATGCCCTCGCTGCCCGGCTCGGGGTTGTTGAGGTCCACGTAGCGGTCGGCCTCGGCGTGGGTGGCCTGGTACTTGGCGCGGGCCTGGGCGATGGCCGCGTTCTGGGCCGCCACCAGGGTGTTGTCGATGACGATGCGGCGGTCGGCCACACCGGCCTGGATCAGGCCGTTGATGTTGAGCTTCTCGCCACTGATATAGACGTTGTTGCCCGCGATGGTGCTGCTGCACACGCCGTTGCTGCAGGTGCGCGCCAGCGTGGAGGTGGTGTAGTCACCGCTGCCGCTGTCGGTGGCATCGCTGCCATTGAGCGCCATGGCCGCATCTTCGCGGTCATCGGGGAGGCTGCCCAGCTGCGAGATGGGGTTGCCGCCCTGGTGGGTGAATCCGGGGGTGTAGGTCTTGATGAAGTCGCCGCCGGTGGCGATGTTGACCGTCTCGGCGTCGATGTTGCCCGAGGAGCGGATGGTGCCGTGGCTCTTGGCTTCGGCCAGGCCATCGAGGTTGCTGATGTCGCCGCGCAACCAGAGCTGGGCCGGCGAGCCGGTGGCCGTGTCGGTGCTGTTGGTGTTGCGCACGCTGATGACCGGGCGCGGACTGGTGGCCGCGCTTTGCACCTGCAGGGCCGCGCCGCTGCCGCGGGCGTTCTTGGCGTTGACCTGGGCGGCCGAGTTCACGCTGGCGCCATTGAACAGCACCTGGCCACCGTCGTCGGTCGGGATGGTCAGCGTGGACGTCGTCATGAAGCGCGTGGACTGGTTGACGATGTCGATGCGCACATCGCCCGGGGCGATCAGTTGGCCGCTGGCCGCGCCCGTGAGGTTGCGACCGGTGATGTTGACGTTGCCCGTGGTGGCCAGCACCGGACCGACGTCCAGGAAACCAACCTGGGTGTTGGCGCCCAGCGCCGCGAGCTGCGCCTCCAGGATGCGGGCGTCGTTGTCCAGCGCGTTGGCCACGTCGGTGGCGTTGGCGTCACCGATGTAGTTGTTGGCCGAGTTGCGCACCGCCGTGGCCTTGGCGCGCAAGGCGTTGATTTCGGCGCTCAGTTCGGTGGTGAGGTTGACGTTGTCGCGCAGGGTGTAGCTGACGTTCTGCGATTTGCTGACCGAGCCATCGGCCCCGAAAGTCAGGTACTGCAGGTGCCAGATGCCGGCCTCGACCTTGCCGTCCACCTTGACGCCGGACGGCGGGGTCAAGGCGCTGCGGGCGTTGTCCCAGGTGCTGCCGCCCTGGATCTTCAGCGCCGAGGTGTCGGCCCCGAAGAAGCTGCCGATGGCCGAGAGGATTTCGCGGTACGCGTCGGTGCCTTCGCCAAAGCCGCGCGTGGTGTGGCGGCCTTCTTCGGCGTTGAGGTAAACGCTGCGCACCGAGCGCACCTGGGCGCCGGCCGCCACATCGATCGTGTTGGTCTGGACGACCTGGGCGTGGGCATCGGGGTCGGTCTCGATGGGCACGGCCGTGCGGTTCCACAAACGGGTGTCGGCATCGGCGTTGAGCACGTTGGCGGCGCTGCGGTCGGTGCCGGCCATCAGGTGGACGTCGCGCTCGGCCTCGATGAGGGCGCCGCCGGCCACGTTGACCTGGTTGTCTGCCCCGATGTCGGACAAGGTCTTGCCTTGCGCGGCACCGGCCACGCCGTAGGTCTTGGCGCGGGCCTCGGTGAACACCTCGGACACGGTGCGCGAGGACAGGTTGATCTCGCCGTCGCTGGTCAGCGTCGCGTTGGCGCCCACGCTCACCTTGCCTTCGTTGACGTCGTTGCGGATCTCGGACTCGCTGCGTGCCACCGCGATGGCGCCACCGGAATCCAGGCGCACGCTGTCATGCGCGTGGACCTCGTTGAAGGCCGAGACATCGAAGCTGCCCCAGGCCGTGCCGACCACGTTGACGCTCAGTCGGGCGTTGTCGCCCAGGGTGACGATGGCGTGGTTGCGGATCAGGCTCTCGCTGCGCGCGGCCGCGCCATTGAGCAGACCGCCCGAGGCCGAATCGACGTTGTAGCCACTGGCCAGCGCGGCCTTGACGATGTGGTTGGCCGCTTGCACCTGCAGCGCCTTGGCGTCGATGGCGAAGCCCTTGCCCACGTTGACGCGGGTGTCGGTGTTCACCTCGTTGTGGGCGCGGGCACCGGAGTAGCCCACGACCGAGGCCGAGGTCGAGTCGGCGGTGGCGTTGAACTGGGTGCTTTGGTCGGCGCCCAGGGTCAGGCTGGCCGCCCGGGCCGTGCCCGTGGTGCCGCCCACGCCATCGAGCGTGCCCAGGTTCGCGGTGGTGGTCGCGTTCGCGTAGGTCTCGGCCTTGGAGGCCACCAGGGTGCCCAGGCCGCCCGCGCCCGCGGTGGTGTTCGCGCGCAAGCTGTCTGACCCGGTGGCTTGCACCACCAGCGCCTTGTTGGCTTCCAGGGTCACGTTGTCGCCGGCACCGGCGGTCGTGGTGGTGGTCGTGCGGCTGGTGGCGCGGTTGCTGCCGCCGGCCAGCAAGCCGGCCGCGTACACGCCGGAGGCGTCGGTGTCGGTGGACGTCGTGCTGTGGGCCGTGATGCGCAGGTCGTCGGTGGTCTTGACGGTGCTGCCATCGCCGAGCGCGGCCTGCGTGCGGGTGCGCACGAGGGCATCGGCCGCGGTGGCACCGGCGCCAAGCAGCAGGCCGCCCGCGGCCCCGGTGGCGTCGGCCGTGGCCGTGTTGGCACCGCTGCGCGGCAGGGTGGTCGCACTCAGGTTGAAGCTGCCGGCCTGCACGTTCACGCCCGTGCCGGTGGAGGCCAGGGCCGCGCCGGTGGCTTCCGATTTGGCCAGTGACACGCCGATCGATACGCCGGCGCTGACGGCCACGCCGAGGGCCTGGCTGCGCGTGACGGGGTCGATGTCGGCGCGCACCTGCGTCAGGCCGCCGGTGGTGGTGACCTGGACGTTCTGGCCCAGGGTGGCGCTGGCGCTGGCCTTGTCGGTGGCCTGCGCGTCGGCGCCCGCGCCACTGACGATGCCGCCCGCCGCGGCGGTCGCCTGGGCCGATGTGGTGGTGCTGCTGCGGCCGTGCACGTCCAGCGACTTGGCCGTGATCACGGCACGGTCACCCACCTGCGCGGTGGCCGAAGCCGCCTCGTTGGCGTGCGCGACGGCAGCGCCGATGCCGCCCAGACCGACCGCGGCGCCGAGCGCCTCGGCCTTCAGGCTGTGCGTGTTGCCCGCCAGGATGGTGACGTCGCCGCTCGGGTTGGCCGCGTCGCCCGCCACGCTGCCCAGCGCGGTGAGGTGCGCGTCGGGCGCGACCTCGGCGAGGGTGCGGCTGGTCTTGTCCAGCAAGCTCACGGAAGCGCCCAGGCCGACCAGGCCGCCGCCACCGGCATAGGTGGTCAGCGCCGAGGTGCGGGCCTGGCCATCGGTGGCCTGCACCAGCACGCGGCGCGCGGCCGTGATGCTGCCGGCCACGGAGGCGCGGGTGTCGTCGTCGATGCGGGCGATGGCCACGCCACCGCCCAGCGACACCCCGCCCGACACGGCCACGCCCGCGGCGGTGGCCTTCACATCGGTCTGGGTGTGCGCCAGCACGGCCACATCGCGGCCGGCGTTCAGCGTCGCGCCGGTGCCCACACTGGCCACGGCGCTGGTGCCCACGGGCACGGTGTTGAAGTCATTCGTCAGGGCAACGCTGCTGCGCGCCGTGTTGACGCGCTGCGTGCTGGCCGAGGTGCCGCCCGCGTCCGAACTGGCCTGGCCGCCGGTCAGGTTGCCCGACGCGAGGCTGCCCGCGTCAGCGATCGAACCCGACAGCTCGGACTGCGCCCCGCTGTCGGCGCGGCCGCCCACGCCGATGTAGGACACCGCCCCGGAGATGCCGAAGGTGGCGCCGCCCGCAGCGGCCACGGTCAGCGAGGCCACGTCGCGCTCGGTGCCCGCGTCCACGCGGATGTCACCGCCTGCGCGCAGCTGTGCGCCCGCGCCCACGGTGGCCGAGGTGCCGGACTTCAGCAGCGTGACATCGGCCGTGGCGCCCACGCCGCCGCCGCCCACGCCCACTGCCAGCGCGCCGAGTTTGTTGTCCACGCCGATGCGCTCGCTGGCCTGCACCACCACGTCCTGGCTGCTCAGGCCGGTGGCCGTGTTCTGGTTGATGCGGGTGCTGCCGCCGACGGCCGCGTCCGTCTGGCCCTTGAGCACGGTGACCGCCACCGTGCCTGCGATGCCCACCGCGCCCGCGGCGGTGCCGGTCGCGGCGTTGACCGTGACGTCCTGCACCGCATCGGCGGCCACCGTGGTCGTGCCATTGGCATCGATGACGGTGTTGCCCGAGGTGGCCGCGCGCGTCTGCTGCTCGGCCACGGTGACAACCACCGACGCGCCCACGCCCGCCGCGCCCGCCGCGCTCAAGCCCCCCACGAGGTGCTCGGCCTTCAGCTCGGAGCCCGCATTGATGGCGGCGTTGCGGCCGGCCTTCAGCGTGGCGCCTTCGGCCAGGGCCTGGGTTTGCATCTGGGCCAGCAACACCGTGCCCGACAGATTCAGCGAGGCGACACCGCCGCCGCTGGCGCCCACCACCACCTGCTGCGTGCCGATGGTGTGGCGCGCGGCCACAGCCACATCACGTTGTGCCGACACGCTGGCGTTGTTCACCTGCGCCTTCGTGGCGTGCGAGAGCACCGTGGTGTCCGCCGCACCGCCCACGCCGGCCGTGCCACCCACGGCCAGGCCACCGGCCCCCGCGATGACGGCGTCGTGGTGGTAAGCGCCCACGCGGGCGTCCTGGTTGGCGCTCGCGCCGGTGGCATCGCCCGGGGTGGACTGCACCGCCGCCTGGGTCGTCACCTGCGCGGTCGTGCTGCCGCCCAGCAGGTTGACCGACACCGTCGCGGCCACGCCGACCTCGCCCCCACCGGCCACGTTGGCCAGCATCGTCTCGACCTGGCTGGTCGAAGACGCCACCACCGCGGTGCCGCGCACATCGTCCTTCAGCTGGTGGTTGTTCAGCTTGTCGCGCAGGCCGCTGGTCGCGCTCAGCTGGCCGTTGTCCACGCTTTGCGTGCCGCCTTGCGCCAGGGCATTGACCTGGGTGCCACTGCCCGTGACCTCGGCCGTCGTCTGGTTGTGCAGGTCGTTGATGGCGATGGCGCCGCCACCGCCCACCGTGCCACCCAGGGCCACCGTGCCCGCTTGCGAGAAGATGCGGTCGTCGGCCTGTGCCGTCACGGCCACGTTGTGGTCGGCGCGCACCTGGGCGGCGCCGTTCACGCTGGCGCGGGTCTCACCGCCCACGTCGTTGATGGCGATGGAACCCGCAAAGCCCGCTGTGCCGCCACCCGAGCCGGCCGCAGCCCAGACCTCCACCGCGCCGTCGCGCGCAGCGTCCACGCGCACCGAGCCATGGCGGGCCGTCAGGCTGCCGCCTTGCACCTCGGCCAGCACCGTGCCGGTGATGTGGTTGTAGGAGCCCGAGGCGCCCACCGCCGCCGTGCCACCACCCGAGAGGGCCCCGGTGGCCGCGAAGATGCGCGCCCGCTCGGACGCCGCGATGACCACGCCACCGCCCTGGCTGGTGACCGCGCTGCCCTGGCTGCGCGCGCCCAGCGTCGTGCCGATGTCGTTGAGGGCCAGCGAACCCGACACGCCCACCTTGGCCGCCGCGCCGCCGCCCATGGCGTAGGTTTCGATGTCGGCATCGTGCGTGGCCGAGACCCCGACCGCGCCCGTGGTGTCCACCGTGGCGCTGCGCAGGCTGGCCTGCACGCCCGAGGTGATCTTGTTCCACGCGAAGCTCACGCCAAAGGCCGCCTTGCCCGTGCTCAGGCCCAGGGCGCCGACGATGGCGTTGATGTCGGAGGTGTCCGAAGCGCTCACGCTCAGCGACGCCGCATCGATGCCCGCGGCCGTCTTGCGGCCTTCCACCTGGGCCGAGGTCTGCGTGCCGATCTGGTTGATGGCGACCGCCGCTGCCCCGGCCATCTGCCCCGTGCTGGCGCCCAGCGAGGCCGCGATGGTGTCGATGCCGCCGGTGCTCTGGGCGTCCACCAGCACCGCGCCGGCGGTGTTCACGTCGCTGTTGCGCACGAAGGCTGCGATCTGGTTGTCGATGTGGTTCCAGCCGAAGGACAGGCCGATGCCCGCCTTGCCACCGAAGGCCAGCGCCCCCGCCACCGAGCGGATGGCCGCGCTGTCACGCGCCGACAGGCTCAGGCGGCTCAGGCCCGACAGGTCGCTGCCCTGGATGTAGGCCTGCGTCCAATGCGCCAATTCGTTGATGGAGACCGAGCCCGCCACGCCCAGCTTGCCGCGGCTGGCCTGCACCGAGGCCGACAAGGACTTGATCTCGCCCTCGCTGAGGGCCTCCACCGCCATGGCGCCACTGCTGGCGATGCGCGCGCCATCGACGTAGGCCGCTGTGCTGCCATCCAGCGTGTTGTAGGCCACCGAGCCCGCCAGGCCGTTGCCGTTGGACTGCGTGGAAATGGTCACCGCGCCAGCCAGCGCGTTGATGGCCAGGTCGTTGTGCGCGCGCACCGTCACGTCGGTGGCCTGGTTGACCTGTGCGCCATCGCTGATGGCCGCCGTGGTGTTCGCCGTCACGTCGTTGTAGGCCGCGTCGCCCGACACCGCGATGCCGAACTTGCCCGTGCCCGCGCCGCTGCTGCCCGACTGCGTGCTCGAATCGCCCGCGGACGGGGCCTCTGTCTGGGACTTGCTGTTGGTGGCCAGCGCACCGGCCACCGAGTAGGCGCCGACCTCCGTCACCGCGTCGGCCTTGACGTTCAGCGCACCGGCACTGTTCACGAAGCCATTGGCGCCCGCGGCGTCGCGGCCCGCCAAGTCCACATTGCCGATGCGCGCCGTGGTGTCGGTGTCCACCTGGTTGACGGTCACGGCAAAGCCGATGCCCACCGAGCCCTTGGTCGCGACCACGCCGCCGGCCACGGCGATGTCGCGCAGCGAGGCGTCGGCCTGCACCGTCACCGGGCCGCCCGAGCGCACCTTGGCGTCGTCGTCGATGCCGGCCAGCGTGCTCTGCTGGAGGATGTCCACGGTGACCGCGCCCTCGATGCCCACGGCATCGGACGAACCGCCCGCTTCGGCCACGGTCACGATTTGCGCGGTCTGCTCGGCCTTCACCGTCACGCTCTGGGCGGCGCGCACATCGGCGCCACCGCGGATGGTGGCCGAGGCCGTGCTGTCGATGTCCACCACATCGGCCGAGCCGCCGATGGCCGCCTTGCCACCCGTGGTGCCCAGCACCTTCTTGCCCGCGATGCCCACGGCGTGCACCGTGTTGACCTCGTTTTGCGCGTGCACCGTGACGGTCTGCTCAGGCAGGCTCTGCGCGCCCGGCGCGTGGGCCGTGGTGTTGACCTGGGCGCCCTCGTCGATGAAGGCCTGCGCGTTGTTGTCCAGGTTGAAGACGGTCACGGCCGCGGCCGCACCCACGCCGCTCTTGCCACTGGCCGAGTTGATGCCGAAGGTCGTGAAGACCAGGTCCAGCACGTTGGACTGCAGGTGGTTGAGGATGGCGTCCGGCGAGTTCCAGTTGATCTGCCAGGGGTAGGGCACGAGGGTCCGCGCATCGACCTTCAGCGCGCCCTTGGCATCGACCGTGGCGCCCTTGCCGATCCAGGCCTGTGCGTCGTTGGAGAAATTGGCCAGGGCCACGGCGCCGCCGATGGCCGTGCCGGTGGAGCTCGTCTTGGCGCCCACGCTGGCGCTGGGGCGGTCCTGGATGGACGCCGTCACATCGAGGCCCGCGGCCGATTGCACCTTGGCCCCATCGGCGATGCTGGCCTTGGCCGTGTTGCCCGAGTCGCTGTAGGTCACCGCGCCGGAGAGGTTGAACTTGCCCTCTTTGATGCCCGGGAACATGAAGTTGGCGATCTTGTCGCCCGTGGCGCCCGACAGCTTGCCCGTGGCGCCCAGCACGCCGCTCACCACATTGCGCTGGATGCCGGCGGTGAAGTTGGTGATCTGGGCCGAGATGCTGCTGGGGTCGCCCAGCGTGGAGGCGTCGGCCGCCGTCGTGTTCTGGGTGATGGCGATGCTGGCATCGACCCGGGTGGCGCCGCCCGTGCTGGCCGCATCGCCGCCGAGCTTGGCCGTCACATCGTTCTTCGATGTGTTGACCGCCACCGCGATGCCCAAGCCGCTGCCGCCCTGGTTGGCCGCCGTACCCGACACCGCGATGTCCGTCTTGTTGGCCGCACTCACCTCGATGCTGTTGCCGCGGATGCGCGTGCCAGCGCCCGTCTCAGCCGTGGTGGTGGCGCTGTTGTCGGCGCGCACGAACACCGCGTCGATGGGCTTGTTGGTGGTGGTGATGGTCGCCGAGACATCGACGGTCACGTCAGTGCTGGCCTGAACCTTCGCCGCGCCGCCCGCCGTCAACTGGCTGGTGCCCTGCACCTGGGTGGTGGCCGCGGCGGTGGACTCGCCCCAAGCTGCCGACAGCACCAGCAGGCCGGAGAAGGTCGGCTGGGACACCGAGGTCGCCTCGCTGTGCACCGTCAGGTCGCCCGTGGAGGTGACCTGGGTGGCGCCGTCGATGCGCGTGGTGGCTTGGGACGTGGACAGCGACACCAGCGGCACGCTGCTGAAATCGAAGATCTGGTCATTGAGCGTCTTGAGCAAGGCGCTGTCCGACGGCAACCAGCTCTGGTCCAGCAGCTTGGCCGCCGTGCCCAGCACGTCGAGCTTGAACGAGGTGCTGGCCACCGCATCGACCTTGACGCTCTTGCCCTGGATGACCGTGCCCACGGCCGGCTGGCCACCCGCCGCGGGCGCATCGCCGATCAGGGTTTCGGCCAGCGCGTTCTTGTCGAAGCCGGCACGGGCCGCGGCCTGGCTCTGGATGGTGACGTCGCCCGAGCCGATGATGCGGCTGCCCAGCACCTCGGTGCGCGCCGTGGCCTTGGTCGTGATGGCCAGGAACTCGCCGCCGGGGCCATCGGAGAGGTTGTCGAGCTCGTTGTTGACGAAGGTCTGCGCCTCGGCCAGCGTGGTCTGGGGCGACTGCGACAGCAGCGTGGCGATGGCCGAGGTGTCGGCCTCGGCGCTGATGAAGATGTCGCCGCCGCGCAGCGTGGCGCGGTCGATGCGGATGCTGGCGTCGGCCGTGCGCGTGGCACCGATGGCGTTGACCTGGCTGGCCTTCAGCGTGAGCTTGCCGGCCTTGTACGGACCCGTGGCCTGGGCCAGCAGCTTGGCGCCGCGCTGGATGTCGATGTGCGAAGCCAGCAGGCTCAGGTCGCCCGAGTCGCCTGTCGAAGCTGCCGTTTCGTGGTCGGTGGTGGCGTCGTTCGGGTTGGCCACCTTGCGGGTGGACAGCACCACATCTTCCTTGACCGTGATGCTGTTGTTGGCCACCAGGGTGTAGCTGCCGCCGTCGGTGAAGATGCTGCTGGCCAGCACCTCGATGTCATTGGGGTCGATCAGCACGCTGCCCGCACGGCCGGCCTTGGCGCCCACGTCGAAGCGCCCGCCGCCCAGGCTGACGGTTTGCACCGCGCTGAACTCGATGTGCCCGCCATCGCCCTCGGTGTCGGCACCGCGCGCCGACACCACGCCGCCCTGCAGCAAGCGCGCCGAGCCATCGGCCCACACGTGCACGCTGCCACCTTGGGCCGTCTCACCCGTGCCCGCGCCATCGGCCGACACGCGACCGGCCACATCGACATCGCCCGAGGCCACGATGCGCACCGTGTCGCCCTCGAGGAAGCTCACGCCGCCTTCCTGGATGCCATCCACGTTGACCAGTTGCCCGAAGGCCACGCGCACGGCGCCGCCGGCCTGCACCTGCCCGCCCGCGGCCACCTCGACCCGGCCCGCGGCCAGCAAGGCACCGTCCACGGCGCGCACCTGGCCCTTGACACTGATCAGGCCCGAAGCCGACAGCGGCACCCGGCCCGCCAGGGCCTCGGCCAGCGCGGCGTCGCCGATGCGGCCCTGGCCGTCCATCAGGCGGTCCATGTAGGCCTGCGTGGGCGTGGCCAGCATCAGGCTGCCCACGTTGATCTGGCCGCCGGCACCCACCACGATGCCCTGCGGGTTGAAGAAGAACACATTGCCGCCGATGCGGCCGTCCTTGTAGGCGTTGAGCACGCCGTCGATTTGCGACTGCGGGCCGTTGACCAGGTTCAGCAGGTTGGCCGCGCCCTGCGGCACATGCAGGTTGACCGTCTGGCCACCATAGACGCTGAACTGCGAGAAGCTGTTGAAGCCGTTGACGCCCTTGACGGTCTGCGTCGTCACGTCGATCACCGCCGGACTGCCGCCCACCGGCGTCACCGCCGTCTGGGTGCGCCCGTCGGTCACGATGCCCGGGCCGGCCGCCTGCGCCACGCCACCCGTCAGCAGCCCCAGGCCCGCCGAGAAGCCGCCCAGCGCCATCCAGCCCGAGGCGTTCAGCGAAGCGCAACGGCGCAAGATGGCCAGGTACTGGCGGCGGACGAGGGTGATGGCACCGTGGCTCATGGGGAACTCCTGCACAGAGAACGCCCGGCCGCTCGCGTGGCCTTGTCTCCCTGCTGTGTTTTGCTGCGTCTTGCAGTGTCTGGAATCGGGGCGCGGACTTGCATGCGCGTTTTGCAGTCTTGTCCGCCTTACAAAAAATCACAATCCCCTACATCGTGTGACTGGATTTGCCATGGGCCAAAAGGATGAGGCGCCGCAACAAACCCTCTGATTTGGGTGCTAGGCTGACGGCCGTTGCCCCGACGCCGACACCGTGAACGCCTCGCCCCCTCAAGCCGCCTCATCCGCTTCACCCGCCTTGCGCTTCGCGGCCAACCTGTCCTGGCTCTACACCGACCTGCCCTTCCTGGACCGCTTTGCCGCGGCCTCCCGGGACGGCTTCGCCGGCGTGGAGTGCCTGTTCCCGCACGAGCACCCGCTGGCCGAGGTCCAGGCCCGCCTGCGCGACACGGGCCTGAGCCTGGTGCTCTTCAACGCCGAGCCCGGCCACTGGGCCGCGGGCGAACGCGGCCTGGCCAGCCTGGACGGCCGCGAGTCGGATTTCCGCCACAGCGTCCTGTCGGCCCTGGACCGCGCCTGCGCTCTCGGCGACAGCCGTGGCCGTCCCCTCGTCCACGTGATGGCCGGCCTGTGCACCGCGCCCGCAGGCAGTGCCGCGCACCAGGCCGCCTGGGAGCGCTTCGAGCAGCGCATGGCCTGGGCGGCCGGGCAAGCCCAGGCCCACGGCATCACCCTGACCATGGAGCCCATCAACCCGCGCGACATGCCCGGCTACCTGCTGACGCGCCAGGACGAGGCCCACGGCATCGTCCAGCGCATCGGCTCGGCGCATCTGCGCGTGCAGATGGACCTCTACCATTGCCAGATCGTGGAAGGCGACGTCACCACGCGCCTGCGACGCTGGCTGCCCACCGGCCAGATCGGCCACCTGCAGATCGCAGGCGTGCCCGACCGCAACGAGCCCGACCGGGGCGAGCTGCACCACCCCTGGCTCTTCGCCGAACTGCAGCGCCTGGGCTGGTCCGGCTGGATCGGCTGCGAATACCGCCCGCGCGCTGCCCCCCGACCCGACGCCCCCGGCGCTGCGACCACGCAGGGCCTGGGCTGGCGCCCGCATCCACATGAAAGGAGTACACATCATGCTGGTTGACTTCCCCGAGACCGTCCGCACGCGCGACGGCCTGGACCTGTTCCTGCGCCACTGGCCCCTGGCCGGCGCGCGCCCCGCGCCCTGCGTTGCCGTCCTCGTCCACGGCCTGGGCGAACACAGCGGCCGCTACGAACACGTGGCCGCCAGCCTCAACCAGCAAGGCTGGGCCGTCGTGGGCTGCGACCACCGCGGCCACGGCCGCTCGCCCGGCAAGCGTGGCGTGCTGCACGACAACGACGACTTCCTGCACGACCTCGCCGCCGTCATCGACGCCACCCGCGCGGCCTACCCCGACCGCCCGCTGCTGCTGGTCGGCCACAGCCTGGGCGGCGCCATCGCCGCGCGCTTCGTGGCCGCCCTGGCCCGCCCGTTGGAAGATGCCGCCAGCGCGCCCTGGTCGCGCCCGGTGACGGCACTGGTGCTGTCCTCGCCGGCCCTGGCCATCCCCATGAGCGCGGTGCAAAAAGCCTTGCTGGCCACCGTGGGCAAGCTCACGCCCGACATCGCGGTCTCCAACGGCCTCAAGCCCGAGTGGATCTGCCACAACCCCGCCACCGTCGCGGCCTACCTGGCCGACCCGCTGGTGCACGACCGCGTCAGCGGCCGCCTCAGCACCTGGCTGCTGCAAGCCGGCGAAACGGTGCGCCAGCGCGCCCCCGGCTGGCTCACGCCCACCCTGATCATGTGGGGCGGCGAAGACCGCTGCGTGCTGCCGCAAGGCTCGGCCGATTTCGCCGCCGCGGCACCGGCCCAGCTCGTCACCAGCCACCCCTGGCCGCAGCTCTCCCACGAGATCTTCAACGAGGCCGAGCAGGCCCAGGTGCTGGCCGTGATGAGCGACTGGCTCAATCGCGTGTTCGGGGGCTGAGCGGGGGCCGACACGGTTTTGGAGGATGATGTCGGGTTTCCCGCCGAGCACCCCAGACCCACCATGGCCATCAAAGCCACCATCCACAAAGCCCAGCTGCAGCTGGCCGACATGGACCGCAACGTCTATGCCGACATCGCCGTGACCATCGCGCGCCACCCGTCCGAGAACGACGAGCGCATGATGGTCCGCGTGCTGGCCCTGGCCCTGGGCTGGCCCGCCGACACCTCGCAAGGCACGCTCGAGTTCGCCAAGGACATGTGGGAGCCCGACGAGCCCGCGCTGTGGCACAAGAACTTCTCCGACGAAATCATGCACTGGGTGGAAGTCGGCCAGCCCGACGACAAACGCCTGATGAAGGCCTCGGGCCGCGCCCGCCGCGTCTCGCTCTTCGCCTTCCAGAGCAGCACGCCGGTGTGGTGGAGCGGCATCGCCACCAAGCTCACGCGCGCCAACAACCTGCACATCTGGCAGATCCCGCACGAGCAAAGCCAGGCCCTGGCCAAGCTGGCGCAGCGCACGATGCAACTGCAAATCACCGTGCAGGACGGCACCGTGTGGGTCAACGACGGCAGCGAATCGCTGGAGATCACGCCGCAGCGCCTGATGGGCGAGGACTGAGCCCGGGCAGGTCGGCACACAGCTCGGCACACGGGTCGGCACATTCCCCGACAGGCATCAGGGAGATGCGCCGGCCGCACAGCCCATTTCGCCTGATGGGCATCGGGGCGCCTGAACAGAATGCATGCACCGGGACACGCCACACGGCGCCGCCCCGGCAGCCGCCTCGGGAGCGGCGTGTCCGGCCACGATGGAATCGACACGCCACCCATCCCGCCGGGCGAACCGGTGAGCCCTTGCGGGCACGAGGCAACGTCCATCCTGTCGATTGGTGCCTCCTCCCATGCTGTTCTGGTTCAGACAATTCAACGTGGCCACCCGCCTGCGCCTGCTGGCCGGCCTGTCCGCCCTCGGTGTGCTCGGCGTGGCCGTCGGCCTGCTGTGGGCCGCCTACGGTCAAAAGCTCGAAGACCGCCGCACCGCCGTGCGCCAGACCGTCGAAGTCGCGCACGCCTTGCTGAAATGGGCGCACGAGCAACAAACCAGCGGCAAGCTCAGTGCCGATGCCGCGCGCCAGCAGGCCCTGTCCGCCCTGGACCGCCTGCGCTACGGCCACAACGAGTACTTCTGGGTCAATGACATGGCGGGCGTGATGGTCCACCACCCCATCAAGCCGCAGCTCAACGGCAAGAACCTCAGCGACATGAAGGACCCGAACGGCACCTACCTGTTCCGCGCCTTCACCGACATGGCCCGCACCCGCGGCGAAGGCTTCGTCACCTACCAGTGGCCCAAGCCCGGCCACGAGGCGCCGGTGGACAAGGTCTCCTACGTCAAGGCCTTCGCGCCCTGGGGCTGGGTGCTGGGCTCGGGCCTGTACATCGACGACCTGCAGGTCGCCTTCCGCCAGCAGATGGTGGGCAGCGTGGCCGCCGTGCTCGTGGCCGCCCTGCTGCTGTGGGGCCTGGTGGAGCTGACCGCGCGCCAGCTCAGCCATGGCGTCAACGAGGCCGTGGCCCGCGCAGAAGCCATCGCCCAAGGCGACATCGCTCAGGGCCAGGCACCGCACCCGCTGGCCGATGGCGGCGACGAAATCGCCCGGCTGCTGCGGGCCATGCGCGACATGAGCCGCCAGTTGGGCGACACCCTGGGCCAGGTGCGCGACAGCGTGGGCCACGTGGCCGAAGCCAGCCAGCAGATCGCCACCGGCAACCAGGACCTCAACCACCGCACCGAGCAAGCCGCGGCCCGCCTGCAGCACACCGCCTCGTCCATGGAAGAGTTCAGCAGCACGGTGCAGCACAACGCCGCCTCGTCCTCATCGGCGCAAGACATGGCCGCCGAAGCCGCCAGCCAGGCCCGCCGCGGCGGCGAGGTGGTGTCCCAGGTGGTGCACACCATGGAGGCCATCCACGCCAGCGCCCGCAAGATCACCGACATCATCACCGTGATCGATGGCATCGCTTTCCAGACCAACATCCTGGCCCTGAACGCCGCCGTCGAAGCCGCGCGTGCCGGCGAACAAGGCCGCGGCTTTGCGGTGGTGGCGGGCGAGGTGCGCACCCTGGCGCAACGCTCGGCCAACGCCGCCAAGGAAATCAAGAGCCTCATCCAGGCCTCGACCGAGCACGTCGAATCGGGCGCCGCCCTGGTGCACGACGCCGGTCAGAACATGGCGGCCATCGTGGGCTCGGTGGACCGGGTGGCCGGCCTGATCCAGCAGATCGCGCACGCCACGCAAGAACAGAACCAGGGCGTGGGCACCATCCACCACGCCGTCACCGAACTCGACCAGATGACGCAGCAGAACGCGGCCCTGGTGGAGCAATCGGCTGCCGCAGCAAGCAGCCTCAAGGACCAGGCTCAGGCCCTGGCCACCGTGGTGGGCCGCTTCCGCGTGGGCTGAACCCCCGCGCGCGGCTCACCCCGCATCGTTGTCAAGCGTCACCCCCACCGTCGTGGTCGCCAGCGGTGGGGCGAAGCGCTTGGGCAGCCGTGCTTAGGTCACCGTGCTTGGGTCACCGTGCTTGTCGAGATGCCTCACAGCACCGCCGCAAACGCCGCGGCCACGCGGTCCACGTTGTCGGCATTGAGGCCCGCAGCGCACATGCGGCCTGAGCGGAGCACGTACACGCCATGCTGCTCGCGCAGGGCATCGGCCTGCTCGGGGCTCACGCCGGTGTAGCTGAACATGCCACGCTGGTCGATGAAGTAGCGCACGTCCTTGGCCGGCGAGCGGTCGGCGATGCGCGCGACCACGCCGTCGTAGAGCCGCTGCCGCATCAGCTGGATGCGTTGGCGCATGGCCGTGAGTTCGTCGGCCCAGCGCTGGCGCAGCTCAGGTGACTGCAGCACGCGCGACACCAGCAGCGCGCCGTGCGTGGGCGGGCTGGAGTAGTTGCGGCGCACCGTGGACATCATCTGGCCCAGCACCAGCTCGGCTTGGCGCCGGTCGGGGCAGACCACGCTGAGGCCGCCCACACGCTCGCCGTACAGCGAGAAGCTTTTGGAGAACGAGTTGGCCACGAAGAAGCTCACGCCCGCATCGGCCAGGGCGCGCAGTGCGAAGGCGTCTTCGTCGATGCCGTCGCCAAAGCCCTGGTAGGCGATGTCGAGGAAGGGCAGCAGCTGGCGCGCCTTGACGACCTCGACCAGCTGCGTCCACTGCGCGGCGCTCAGGTCCACGCCCGTGGGGTTGTGGCAGCAGGCGTGCAGCAGCACGATGCTCTGTGCCGGCAGCGCCGCGATGGCGGCCAGCATGGCGTCGAACTTCAGGCCCTTGGTGGCCGCGTCGTAGTACGGGTAGGTGTTGACCTGCAAGCCCGCCCCTTCGAAGATGGCGCGGTGGTTGTCCCAGGTCGGGTCACTCACCCACACCTGCGAGGCGGGGAAGTAACGCTTGATGAAATCGGCGCCCACCTTCAGCGCGCCCGAGCCGCCCAGGGTCTGGACGGTGGCGATGCGCCCGGCCTGCACGGCCTCGTGCTGCGCGCCGAACAGCAGTGCCTGCACGGCCTGGCGGTAACCGGCATGGCCCACCATCGGCAAGTAGGGCTTGGGGCCGATGTTCGACAACAGCGCCGACTCGGCCTCGCGCACGGCGGCCATCACGGGCAGGCGGCCGGCGTCGTCGAAGTAGATGCCAATGGACAGGTTGATCTTGTCCGCGCGCGGGTCTTTCTGGAAATCCTCGTTGAGCGTGAGGATGGGGTCGCCGGGGTAGGCGTCAACGTGCTGGAACATGGCAGTGGGCTCGGAGTGAACGCAGAGCAACGATTATCTGCTCGCCCGCAAGACGGGCATGCCCCCCAGCTTTGCGCGCGACATCGAATCTGGGTATGGTGTCGGCCAACGCTGATCCAACAAGGAGTTCCCCCATGCAAACCCGCGCAGCCGTGGCCTGGAAAGCAGGCGCCCCGCTCACCATCGAAACCGTGGACCTGGCAGGCCCCCGCGCCGGCGAAGTGCTGGTCGAGGTCAAGGCCACCGGCATCTGCCACACCGATTACTACACGCTGTCAGGCGCCGACCCGGAAGGCCTCTTTCCCGCCATCCTGGGCCACGAAGGCGCCGGGGTGGTGGTCGATGTCGGCCCGGGCGTGACGAGTTTGCGCCGTGGCGACCACGTCATCCCGCTCTACACGCCGGAATGCCGCGAGTGCAAGTTCTGCCTGAGCCGCAAAACCAACCTGTGCCAGAAAATCCGCAGCACGCAAGGCAAGGGCCTGATGCCGGATGGCACCTCGCGTTTTTCGCTCAACGGTGAGCCGCTGCTGCACTACATGGGCACCTCCACCTTCGCCAACCACATCGTGGTGCCCGAGATCGCGCTGGCCAAGGTGCGCCCCGACGCCCCCTTCGAGACCATCTGCTACATCGGCTGCGGCGTGACCACGGGCGTGGGCGCCGTGCTGTTCACGGCCAAGGTGGAGGCCGGCGCCAACGTGGTCGTCTTCGGCCTGGGCGGCATCGGCCTGAACGTGATCCAGGGCGCCAAGATGGTGGGCGCGGACAAGATCATCGGTGTCGATTTGAACCCCGAGCGCGAGGCCATGGCCCGCCAGTTCGGCATGACGCACTTCCTCAACCCGAAGGACATCGAAGCCGCCGGCGGCAACATCGTGGACGCCATCGTGCAGCTGACCGACGGCGGCGCCGACTACAGCTTCGAGTGCATCGGCAACACCAAGGTCATGCGCCAGGCGCTGGAGTGCACGCACAAGGGCTGGGGCCGCAGCATCATCATCGGCGTGGCCGAGGCGGGTGCGGAAATCAGCACGCGCCCCTTCCAGTTGGTGACGGGCCGCAAGTGGGAGGGCTCGGCCTTCGGCGGCGCGCGTGGTCGCACCGACGTGCCCAAGATCGTGGACTGGTACATGGACGGCAAGATCGAGATCGACAGCCTGATCACGCACAAGCTCAAGCTGGAGCAGATCAACGAGGGCTTCGATTTGATGAAGCGCGGCGAATCGATCCGCTCCGTCGTCGTCTTCTGAACGGGGACGTCGCATGAGCACGCTGGAGTTGTTGAGCGAGCACGCCTGCTTCGGCGGTGTTCAGCGTTTCTACCGCCATGCCTCGGCGGCCATCGGCTTGCCGATGCAGTTCGGGGTGTACCTGCCGCCGCAAGCGCTGGCTGCAGATGGCATGCCAGGCGCCAAGGTGCCTGTGCTGTTCTACCTGGCCGGGCTGACCTGCAACGAGGAAACGTTTGCCATCAAGGCCGGGGCGCAGCAGCACGCGGCGCGCCTGGGCCTGGCCATCGTGACGCCGGACACCAGCCCGCGCGGCACCGACTTCCCCAAGCAAAGCGACCACTGGGACTTCGGCGTGGCCGCAGGCTTCTACCTCGACGCCACCGAAGCGCCCTGGTCGGCGCACTGGCGCATGGAGAGCTACATCACGCAGGAGCTGCACGCACTCGTCGGCCAGCACCTGCCGGTGGACACATCGCGCGCGGGCATCTTCGGCCATTCGATGGGCGGGCACGGCGCGCTGACCTTGGCGCTGCGCCACCCGGGGCAGTACCGGACGGTGTCGGCGTTTGCGCCGATCGCCAACCCCGTGAACTGCCCGTGGGGCGAGAAGGCCTTCAGCGGCTACCTGGGCGTGTCGCGGCACACCTGGGGCGAGCACGATGCCACCGAGCTGATGTCGCAGCACCCGATGCCGCCGTACCCGCAGGGCATCCTGATCGACCAGGGGCTGGCGGACAAGTTCTTGCCGAACCAGTTGCACCCCGAGGCCTTCGAGGCGGCGTGCGCGGCCCTGGGCCAGCCGCTGACGCTGCGCCGGCATGCCGGCTACGACCACGGGTATTACTTCATCCAGAGCTTCGTGGGCGAGCACTTGGCGCACCATGCGGCGGGGTTGGCTTTGGCTTGAGCGCTGGGGTGTTTGTGCGCTCGGGCGCTTGTGCCATGAGGCGCTCGGGCTGAGTGCGGGGTTGAGTGGCTGCTTGGCAGCGAAAGCAGACTGCCATGGCACCGCGCCGAATGGCCGCTTCCGCTGCAGAGGCGAAACACAGATTGGCTGCCAATGAACCCATTCTGCTCAAGCGCTTCTTGCAGGGGCTGCGGCCTCGCAGCTCCAACCAGGAGGCTGTCGGGCTTGGGGCAACTGGCTCAGCGGGGTTTGGCGAAACCGCTTTCAATCCAGGCCAGGGCATTGCTGTGGTTGAGCTTGAAGTCGGGCCTTGCGCGCACCTGCGCGACCTGCTCGCCGCCCTCGTCGCAGGCCGACAGCAGGGCATGGGGCTCGAACTCGTCGGGCACGATGTCAAGGGTCACTCGCCAGCGGGCGGCAGCGGCATTGACCAGCACCTCCTTGTGCAGGCTCGCGTGCAGCTGTTGCTCATGGCGACGCACCACCTCGGCGGCCGTCTTGACCAGGGTGTTGAAGGCATGGTTGTCCAGCGGCTTGGGGTTTTTCTTGTCGCGACCCATGGTCCAGGGGCCGACCAGGGCAGGCTCGGCCTGGCCGTCCAGCAGCATCTCGACCGCCCAGCCGTCGTCATCTTCGTTCTTGATCACGCGGGCTGTCCAGCCGTGGTCGACCCACAAGCGGGCTTCATGGATGGCCTCACGGGTTTCGACAGGTGCGGCTTCTGGGGAGGTGTGCGGGCTGGTATCGGGCATAGAAACCGCATCTTACTGGGCCGCCTGCGTGCAAGCTTGACAGCCTCCTGGCAGGCCTCTTGGATTGGCCACTTTGAAGGGCCAGAGGGCATGCTTGAGAAGCATGGGAGTCCGCTTGCCGTCGGCGCAGACATGTACGGGCGGCATTCGGACGACCGCCCCCAGCCTTGAGCCGCCACCCCGACGGCCCCCCCCACAGACCTCAGAGTGACGCCGCCCCTTCGGCGGGCACCGCCCTAAACTTGGGCTCGCTCAAGGAGGCCATGTGAACGACGCTGCCAAGCCCGAGGTGCTGACGGTCCTGTACGACGGGGGATGCCCGCTGTGCCGGCGCGAGATCGCGCACGTGCAGGGGCTGGCCGCGCAGCGCACTGACAGTGCCTTGTGCTTCGTCGATGTCAGTGCCGCCCAAAGCACGGTGCCCGCCGCCGAGCGGGCCGCGCTGCTGGCGCGCTTCCATGTGCAGCGCCCCGATGGTTCGCGGCTGGACGGCGCTGCGGCCTTTGTCGCCATGTGGGCGCGCCTGCCCGGGTGGCGCTGGCTGGCGCGCCTGGCCAGGTGGCCCGGTGTCCTGCCCGCGCTGGAGTGGGCGTACCGCGGCTTCCTGCGCGTGCGCCCACGCTTGCAGGCCCTGGCCCGCCGGGCGGAGCGCACCGCATGAAGCCGAGGGCCGACCGCGTGGCGCCCGGCGCAATCCCGGAGGCGACCGAGGACGCCGCCCTGATCGGCGAGATCATCCAGATGGCCCTGAGCGACCACGTGGGTTTCGCCGAGATCCGCGCCGTGCATGGCCTGCGGCCCGACCAGGTCAAGGCGCTGATGCGCTCGCAGCTCTCACCGGGCAGCTACCGCTGCTGGCGTCGGCGTGTCAGGCGCTTCGCTGACCGGCGCGCCAGCTACAAATGATCCTGCGGCACCCGGCCGGGCAGCCGTCACACCCCTGCGTCCAGCCACATGCCGGGCGCCAAGCCATCCAGGCCATGGGGCCCGATGGCCGCGCGGATCAAACGCAAAGTCGGAAAGCCCACGGCTGCCGTCATGCGCCGCACCTGTCGGTTGCGCCCTTCCTGGATCACCAGTTCGATCCAGGCGGTGGGAATGGCTTTGCGCACGCGAACGGGCGGGTCGCGGTCCCAGAGGTCGGGCGGTGATGCCATTGGCCTCACGCGCGCGGGCCGTGTCATGCCGTCTTTGAGCATGACGCCCTGTCGCAGCGCGGCCAGGGCGTTTTCGTCCGGCACGCCTTCGACTTGCACCCAGTAGGTCTTGTCCATCTTGAAGCGCGGGTCGGCAATGCGCGCCTGCAGCTTGCCGTCGTTCGTGAGCAGCAACAGGCCCTCGCTGTCGGCGTCCAGCCGTCCGGCCACGTACACATCGGGCAGGTCGATGAAGTCCTTCAGGCCGCGCCAAGCCCCTTGCGCCGTGAACTGGCTGAGAACGCCGTAGGGCTTGTTGAACCGGATCAGGCGCGGGGCGCTGGCAGCGTGGTGGGCCATGGGCGTGGACGCTCCACTCACTGCTGCATGCGCAGGCGCCGCATCATCTCTTCGTCCTGGGCATCGCCGATTTCGCGGATCACCGCCCCCAGGTCCACCGGCCCTTCTGCGTGCTTGAACTGGCCGGTCAGCGCGGTGTCGGGCGTCAGCGCGCCTTGTTCGTACAGCGCCCAGATCTCGGGCCCGTGGTCGGTGCTCAGCAGGTCGGGAGCGAAGGCGCCGAAGAAGTCGCGCAGGTTGCCCACGTCGCGCAGCAACATGCGCTTGGCGTGGTTGTTGCCGGCCGCGTCCACGGCCTGCGGCAGGTCGATGATGACGGGGCCGTCTTGCGCCAGCAGGATGTTGAACTCAGACAGGTCGCCGTGCACCACCCCGGCACACAGCATGCGCACCACCTCGGTCAGCAGGGTGGCGTGGTGGGCGCGCGCTTCTTCGGCCGTGAAGGCCACGTCGTTGAGCCGTGGCGCGGCGTCGCCTTCGGCGTTGGCCACCAGCTCCATCAGCAAGACGCCATCGAGGAAGTTGTGGGGCTGGGGCACGCGCACACCGGCTGCGGCCAGTCGGTACAGGGCATCGACTTCGGCGCTTTGCCATGCCGCTTCCTGCGCCTGCCGACCAAAGCGGGTGCCTTTGGCCATGGCGCGGGCCTGGCGGGTGTTTTTGGTCTTGCGGTTCTCGGTGTAGTCCACCGCCTGGCGGAAGCTGCGGTTGGTCGCCTCTTTGTAGATCTTGGCGCACAGCGTTTCGTCGCCACGCCTCACCACGTACACCATGGCCTCTTTGCCGCTCATCAGTTGGCGCACGACGGTGTCGATCAAGCCTTCTTCGACAAGGGACTGCAGTCTGGGAGGTGTTTTCATCCGGGGGCGGGGGGCGCCAATGCCATGGTGAGAGCGGCCGATGCTAACCCATCGCCTGCCGGGCCAACGCAGACCGCCATCCTTCGGCATGGGCCGAAGCATCCAGCAAGGCATCTGCCGCACAGTCGTGTCCGAGTTCAACCCACTGCGAGCGCACACCATGGCTGTCACCTGCTTCATCCGCTATCAGATCGACCCGTTTCAGCGCGAGGCTTTCCAGCGCTACGCCGAGGCATGGGGCCGCATCATCCCGCGCTGCGGCGGCAACCTCCTGGGCTACTTCCTGCCGCACGAAGGCAGCAACGATGTGGCATGGGGGCTCATCGGCTTCGACAATCTGGCGGCCTATGAGCGCTACCGAACGACGCTCCAGCACGATGCCGAGGGGCGCAGCAATTTTGCGCTGGCCCAGTCCCAGCGCTTCATCCTTCGCGAGGAGCGCATGTGGCTGGAGGACGTCCCCGGAACGCGCGAAGCGCGCTAACCTGCCCCCATGAACACGCCCCATGAACCTCGACTGGCCCGTGTGGCAGCCATCGTGGCCGATCCGGCCCGGTCTCGCATGCTGGCCTACCTGCTGTCCGGTGAGTACGCCAGCGCCAGCGAACTGGCGAAGGCGGCTTCTGTGACGCCGGCCACGGCCAGCGGGCACCTGGGCAAGCTGCTGGATGCACGGTTCGTGGTCTGTGAGCCCCGGGGGCGCCACAGGTACTACCGACTGGCCGACGCCGATGTGGCGCATGCCCTGGAGGCCTTGGCCCTGGTCGCCGAACGCGATGGACACGACCGCGCGTGGGCGCACCCGGAACGGGTTCGCTTGCGCCTGGCGCGGTGCTGCTACGGGCACCTGGCGGGGCAGTTGGGGGTTTCGGTGTTTGACGCACTCCAGCGCGGAGAACGCCTCAGACCGACACCCAGCGGCTTTGCGCTGACCCCCTCGGGCCAGGCGTGGCTCCAGGGGTGGGGGATGCCACCGAGTGTGCCGAACGGTCGGCGCCGCTTTGCCTACCGCTGCCTGGACTGGTCCGAGCGCAGGGACCACCTCGCGGGCCAACTCGCCGACGAGTTGTACCAGCACTTCACGGCCATGGGCTGGCTGCGCCGCACGGCCAGCCGCGCGGTGGACATCACCGTGAGTGGCCAACGGGAGCTGCTGCCGCGTTTGCACGCCGACGGCGACTGACATCGGGCGGCGCAGGCGGACCGGTGCGCTGCGCAGCCCACCGCATGGGGCTCGGCTCGGGGTCACCGCGTCGAACGCGCGTCCACGCCTGCCGCAACGCCCATCCGCCTCACGGCCTGCGCTTGGTGGCCAGCAAGCCATCCAACCCCGCCAGGCCCACCGGCGCCTGCGCCAACCAGGGCACGGCGAAGGTGCGCTGCGCCAGGCCACCGGCCAGCCTGGCCATCTGCCGCCGCTCGCCATCCAGGCGGGCTTGCAGCAAGGGGTCGCGCGTGCCAGACGCCAGGATGGACTTGTTGACCACCCAGGCGTAAGGCTCGATGTGGGCGCGGCGCAGGTCGTCCTGCAGCGCCGCGGCCTGCGACACCGGCGTCACCTCGGGCAGCGTGACCAGGACGATGCGGGTGTAGGCCGCGTCCTGCAGGCGCATGAGCGGCGTGACCACGTGCACCGCGGCCTGGCCCTCGAACTCGCGGGTCATCTGGCGGTGGTAGGCCCCGGTGGCGTCCATCAGCAGCAGGGAGTGCCCGGTGGGCGCGGTGTCCAGCACCACGAAGGCGCTGCGCGCTTCGGCCACGGTGCGCGAGAAGGCGTGGAACACGGCGACTTCTTCGGTGCAGGGCGATTGCAGGTCTTCCAGCAGCAAGGCACGCTCGGCCGCGTCCAGCCCGGGCGAGCGCGCCGCCATGACCTTGTCGATGTAGCGCTGCGTTTCCAGCTTCGGGTCGATGCGCCCGAGCTGCAGGCCCGGCACCTCGCCGTCGAGCGTCATGGCCAGGTGGGCCGCCGGGTCGGTGGTGCTGAGGTGCACGGCATGGCCGCGCCGCACCAGCCCCAAGGCCAGGGCCGCGGCGATGGTGGTCTTGCCCACACCGCCCTTGCCCATCACCATGACGAGGCCCCGGCCTGCGGCGGCCAGCTCGTCCACCAGTTGGTCGATGGGGGCGGCGGCCAGGGGCGGGGAGGCTGCGGCCGACGCGGCTGACACAGCGGAAGGCGGGACCGGCAGCGGCGCGTCGCCCAGCAAGGCGCGCAGGGCCGGCAGGCCCACGGTGTCAAAGGCCCGCAGCGGCACGGTGCTGCAGGGCAAGGCGCGCAGGGCATCGGGCATGGCGTCCAGCGCCTGCTGGCCCAGGGCCTCGATGGCGCGGGCCACGCCGTCGTGCGGGTCGGTGGCACGGAACACGCCATTGACCACCAGCTGCTGCTGGTTCAGGCCCATGGCGCGCAGTTCTTCGGAGGTGCGGCCCGCCTCGGCCAGCGCACTGCGGTCGGCCCGCGCCACCAGCACGAGGGTGGTCAGCGCCGGGTCGCTCAAGGCCGCCAGCGCCGCGTTGAAGCGCGCTTCCTGCATCTTCAAGCCGGAGTGCGGGCCCAGGCAGGAGGCGCCGCGGTCGTTGTCTTTGAGGAAGCCGCTCCAGGCCTGGGGCAAGCTCAGCAGGCGCAGCGTGTGGCCGGTGGGCGCCGTGTCGAACACGACGTGGTCATAGGCCGCCGCACCGCCCGCCAGGAGGCTGGAGAACTCGTCGAAGGCGGCGATCTCGGTCGTGCAGGCGCCCGAGAGCTGCTCGCGCACCGTGGCACGCTCGGCCTCGCTGCTGGCGGCCATCTGGGCGATGACGCGCTGGCGGTAGGTCTCGGCCGCCACGTCGGGGTCGATGTTGAGCACCGACAGGCCTGGCGCGCCAGGCACTGGCACGGGCGCGTTGCGCAAGGCGATGCCCAGCATCTCGTCGAGGTTGGAGGCCGCGTCGGTGCTGACCAGCAGCACCCGCAGCCCCGCATCCGCCAGGCGCAACGCGGTGGCGGTGGACAGCGAGGTCTTGCCCACCCCACCCTTGCCTGTGAAGAACAGGTGGCGGGTGGGGTGGTCGAGGAAGCGCAGCTGGGTGCTCAAACGCCGTGGTCCTTGAACCAGTCGGACGCCAGCTTCTGCGCGTAAGTCGCCGCACCCTTGTCGTACGTGGGACGGTAATCGGCATTGAAGCCATGGCCCACGTTGGGGAACACGACGATTTCCGAGCCGCTGCCCGACTTCGCGATGGCGGCGCGCATCTGGTCCACCACGGTCATCGGGATGAAAGCGTCGATGCCCGAGTACAGGCCCAGCACGGGCACCTTGATCTCGGCGCCGAAATCCACCGGGTCGGCGGGCTTGATGTCCGACTTCATGCCGTTGAGCAGGCCGTAGTAGGCCACCGCGGCCTTGAGCTGCGGGTTGTGGCGGGCGTAGATCCAGGCGGTGCGGCCGCCCCAGCAATACCCCACCAGGCCCACGCGCTTGGTGTCGGCGCGGCCACTGGCCTTGGCGAAAGCGACGGCGGCGTCCAGGTCGGCACACACCTGGGCGTCGGGCACCTTGATGACCACCTGGCCCAGGATGGCCGCGATGTCGGTCATTTTGGAGACATCGCCCTGGCGCGCGAACATCTCGGGGGCGATGGCGTAGTAGCCCATCTTGGCGTAGCGGCGGCACATGTCCTTGATGTGCTCGTGCACGCCGAAGATTTCCTGCACCACCAGGATCACCGGGTACTTGCCCGGCTTGGACGGCACGGCGCGGTAGGCCGGGATCTTGCCGTCGGCCACCGGGATCTGCACTTCGCCGGCCGTCAGGCCCTTGCTGTCGGTCGTGATGGCCTGCGCCAGCACCGGCTGCGCGGCCACGGCAAAACCGGTGGCCAGGGTGGTGACGAAGAAGGTGCGGCGGCTCACGCCCGCAGGCACGGCCGAGGCGGTGGCCATGTCGGGGTTCTGGAAGTCGATCGGCTTGACGCCGTAGTCCATCAGCTTCATGCGGGCATCCTCGGAAAGTGGGGAAAGAGCTGCCGAGTATCACCGGCATGGCATGGGCGCAGCAAGACCAGGGGCTTGCAAGGCGCGGGCTTGACTGACTTATCGCAAAACCGCCTCACGGCTGCCTCAGGCCTGCCATGTGATCGTCACACGGCCGCACCAGACTGAAAGCTCGTCCGACACCAAACACCAGGGAAGCAAGCGATGCAGAAAAGTCAGGCAGTGGCCATGCTGGGCCAGCGGGGGTTGATGATGCCCGTGTGGGTCAACGCGGCCCTGGCCGCCAACGACCGGCTCAAGCTCTACCTCAGCGTGCTGCAGGCCGCCGTGGCCCACGCCGAGCACCCCGAGCGCGAAGCCCTGGACTTGAGCCGCGAGCTGACCGCCCTCGGCCTGGGTTCGGCCACCTGGTTGCACGAACTGCCCGCGGGTGCCAGCCGGGTGGGCGGCAATGGCGACGGCGATGGAGAGGGCAAGGGCGACGGCGACGTCCTGCTCATCCCCGAACTCGACCGCCTGGTGGCCGCGCTCAACGACGACCTGGCCATCATGGCCCGGCCCGTGCTGGAGTCCAGCACCACCGACGCCGAGCCCCACCTGCGCGTGCACCAGTGGCAGGCCTGGCTCGACGCCCTGCACGGCGAACAGCTTGACCGCCACCAGCTGCGCAGCCTGACGCACGGCAAGCGCCCGGCGCATGGCCATGCCCACAGCCACGCACACACGCACGCCGCCGATGTCGATGACCTCGACGACACCCCCGACGACAGCCTGCACCTGCTCATCATGGACCTGCACAAGGCCATCAACCGCCTGGCCGCCGACCTGGCCAGCGAGGTCATCGCCGGGGCCCATGTGTGGCAGCTGGCCGACGACGACCGTCCTCTGGTCGAGGCCTTCATGCGCGGCCTCCACCGCACGGCGCCGCTGAAGTTCGACCACCCCGGCCTGGACACCGCTGCCACGCGCGACGGCGACCGCCTGCTGCTGCAAAACGACATCGGCACCAACGACGCCCATGTGCTCGTCATCAACGTGCAGGGCCTGGCCATCACCCTCACCTACTCCGACCTGCACCGCACCCGCTTCGCCTTCTTCCAGTCCCTGCTCAACCCGCTGGGTGCGAGCTGGTCGGACATGTCCTCGCGCGTGGCGCCCGACCTCAACGAGGGCCAGGCCTACACCGTGGGCAACGCCCGCTTCGCCTGCGAGGACCGCATCCGCCTGGCGCGCACGCTCGAAGGCATCGGCGCGGCCATCGTCTTCCTGATCGACTGGAACCGCGCCCGCAAGCGCCTGGTCAACTTCGTGGACAAGGAAGGCGCCATGGCCGTGCTGACGGCCGCCGCCGACAACGAGGTCGGCCACATGGCCTGGCTGAAAGCCGGTGGCGAGCGCCTGATCTTCGGCGCCATGCAGGCCGTGGGCAGCGGCACCTTCCGCATCGGCGACCGCCTCGACGAGGTGCTGGGCGAGACGCAGGCGCGCACCTTCCTGCTCGACGTCATGCGCCTGGCCACCCAGGCCCTGATGAACGGCCAGCCCATCGCCCTGGTGGCCGACGAAACCCGCATGCTGCTGGCCCGCCAGGTGCAACGCCGCACCACCGAGTTCGACCTGCTCGACGAGCACGCCGCCTATTGCCAGACCCTGGCCCAGGCCGTCAGCGACGCCCTCGACCACGGCCACGACGGGCTGCGCGAGGTCGCCGCCGACGTGGCCGCCCGCGCCAAGGCCTGGGAGCGCCGCGCCGACCACATCGTCATGCAGGCCCGCGACGAGGCCACCCGCCTGCCGCGCTGGCAGCCCGTGGCGCGCCTGCTGGCGATTTCCGACGACGTCGCCGACGCGCTGGAAGAAGCCGCTTTCATGCTCAGCCTCATCGCCGACCACCACCAGAAGGGCTGGACGGCCGAGGTCCGCCAGGCCCTGTCCAAGCTGGCCCAGACGGTGCTGCAGGCCACGCAGGACCACATCCGCGCACTCGCCATCGCCCGCCACCTGGGTGAGCAGGGCGAGCCCGGCACCTCCGGGGCCACCGACGACAGCGACGCCTTCCTTGCCGCCACCTGGGCCGTGCTGCGCGCCGAGCGCCAGTGCGACGACCTGCTGCGCCAGGCGCGCCGCGCCATCCTGCACACGGTGGAAGACGCGCCCTCGCTGATGCTGGCCAACGACCTGGCGATGACGCTGGAGTTGGCCTCCGACCGCCTGCTGTCGGCCAGCTACGCGCTGCGCGAAGTGGTGTTCAACAAGGCCGGAGCCGCGACATGAGCACGGACCACGACAGCGCGGTGTACCTGATCGGCTGCGGAGAGCCCGACGCCGCGACCCCTGCCAACATCCCAGCCCCTCCCAGCGCAGACACCATGGGCTTCAAGGCCTGGAACCTCATGCGCATGGCCCACATCGGCCTGCGGGTGCCGCCCGCCTTCGTGCTGGGCACGGCCTTCTGCCCCGACGCCGACAGCCGCGCGCGCGCCGGCCGCCCCGCCACCTGGGCCGAGGGCCTGCAGGCGCTGGAGGCCCGTTGCGGCCAGGCCCTGGGCGACCACCGCCGCCCGCTGCTGCTGTCGGTGCGCTCGGGCGCGCCCATCTCCATGCCCGGCATGATGGAGACGCTGCTCAACATCGGCCTGTGCGACGCCACCCTGCCCGGCCTGGTGCGCCACAGCGGCAACCCGCGCCTGGCCTGGGACGCCTACCGCCGCCTGGTGGCCAGCTACGGCGAGGTCGTGGCCGGCATCCCCGGTGAGCGCTTCGAAACCCAAGTGGCCGCACTCACCGCCGGCCGCGACGAACGCACCCTGGACTTCGCTGAGCTGCGCACGCTCACGCAGCAGCACCTGGCCACCTACGCCCGCGAAGCCGGCCGCCCCTTCCCGCAAGACCCGGTCGCGCAGCTGTCCGAAGCCATCACCGCCGTGCTGGCATCCTGGCAAGCGCCCAAGGCCGTCGCGTACCGGCGCGTCAACCACCTGCCCGACACCCTGGGCACGGCCGTGACGGTGCAGACCATGGTGTTCGGCAACGCGGGCGGGCACTCGGGCGCGGGCGTGGGCTTCACGCGCGACCCGGCCACCGGCGAGCCCCACCTCTGGGTGGACTTCCTCTTCAACGCGCAGGGCGAAGACGTGGTCTCGGGCCGGCGCAGCGCCCACGGCCACGATGCACTGGCCAGCGTGCTGCCCACCGCCTGGGCGGCCCTGCGGGATGCTGCCCATCAGCTGGAGCAGCACCTGGGCGACATGCAGGACTTCGAATTCACCGTGCAGGACGGTGAGCTCTACATGCTGCAGACCCGCAACGGCAAGCGCACGCCGCAGGCCGCCGCACGCATCGCGCTCGACCTCTTCGACGAAGGCCTCATCACCGCCGAGGTGGCCCGCCAGCGCACCGCCGGTCTCACCCCGGCCATGCTGTCGCGCACCGTGGTGGTGGCCGATGCCGCCCGTGCAGGTGGCCAGACCGCCCAGCCCCTGCCCGCCATCGGCTCGGCCGCCACGGCCAGCAGCGGCGTGGCATGCGGCGAAATCGCCTTCGACGAAGCCCGTGCCCGCGCGCGCCAGGCCGCTGGCGCTGCCGTCATCCTGCTGCGCCGCGATGCCGAGACCAGCGACATCGCCGCGCTCGAAGCCGCGCAAGGCCTGCTGACCGCCCGCGGCGCCCGCACCTCGCACGCCGCCGTCGTGGCCCGCCAGATGGGCAAGGTCTGCCTGGTGGGGTGCGCCACGCTGCACATCGACGAGGCCCAACGCACCGCCACCTTCGGCGAGCTCACGCTGCGCGAAGGCGATGTCCTCACGCTGGACGGCAACGAGGGCCGCATCTACGCCGGTGCGGTGCGCACCGTGGTCGAAGCGCCCACCGAGTTGCTGGCGCGCCTGGACCGGCTGGCCACGGCCTGATCATCGTCACCAGCCCCCTGCCGGGTCACAGGCTGAAACGCCGGCGCACCCGGCCCATCACCGCGTGGGTCAACGTCAGGTAGCACATCAGGAAGCCCACGACCCAGGGCCAGTAATGCCAGGGCAGCGCCACCAGGCCCAGGAAGCCGGCCAGCGGCGAGTAGGGCAGCCACACGCCCACGGCGCAGATGCTCACCGTCGTGAACAGCAGCGGCCCGCTGGCGCGGCTCTCCAGGAAGGGGACCTTGCCGGTGCGGATGATGTGGATGATCAGGGTCTGCGACAGCAGCGACTCCACGAACCAGCCCGTGTGGAACAGCGCCGCCTGGGCCGGCGTCTGCGCGCCGAAGCCCCAGTACATCAGCGCGTAGGTGGCGTAGTCGAAGATGGAGCTGATCGGCCCGACCATCATCATGAAACCGGCGATGTGGTTGATCTCCCATTTGCGCGGCTTGAGCAACTCTTCGTCGTCCACCGTGTCGGTCGAGATGGCCGTCTGCGAGATGTCGTAGAGCAGGTTGTTGCTCAGCACCTGGATGGGCGCCATGGGCAGGAAGGGCAACCAGGCGCTGGCGCCCAGCACGCTGAACATGTTGCCGAAGTTCGAGCTCGCGCCCATGCGGATGTACTTCAGCAAATTGGCGAACACCTTGCGGCCTTCGATCACGCCCTCGTCGAGCACCAGCAGGCTCTTTTCCAGCAGGATGATGTCGGCCGACTCCTTGGCGATGTCCACCGCCGTGTCCACCGAGATGCCCACGTCCGCCGCCTTCAGCGCCGGCCCGTCGTTGATGCCGTCGCCCATGTAGCCGACCACGTGGCCTTGCGCGCGCAGCGCCTCGATGACGCGGGCCTTCTGCCCCGGCGAGAGCTTGGCGAACACCTGTGTGCCTTCGACCACCTGGCGCAGGGCCACGTCGCTCAGGGCCTCGACCTCGTGGCCCAGCATCACGTGGCTGGCGTCCAGGCCGACATCGCGGCAGACCTTGCGCGTCACCACCTCGTTGTCGCCGGTGAGGATCTTCACCGCCACGCCGTGCGCCGCCAGCGCCGCCAGGGCGGGTTTCGCCGACTCCTTGGGCGGGTCGAGGAAGGCGATGTGGCCCAGCAAGACAAGGTCGCTCTCATCGGCCACGGTCAGCGCGTGGGCCTGGGCCTGGTCAGCTTCGGTCAGGGCCGGCAAGGCCTTGTAGGCGATGGCGATGACGCGGAAGCCATCCTCGTTGAGCGCGCGGCTGGCAGCCTGCACCTCGGCCAGGTGCGAGGCGTCGAGCGGGATGCGCTCACCGCCAACCTCCGCCCAGCGGCAGGCCGCGAACACCTCTTCGACCGCGCCCTTGCAGATCAGCAGGTGCTCCTCGCCCCGCGCCAGCACCACCGACATGCGCCGGCGCTGGAAGTCGAAGGGGATCTCATCGACCTTCTGGTACAGCCCTTGCGCGTGCAGCTTGTCGTGCACCTCGGCGTACTTCAGCACGGCCACATCGAGCAGGTTTTTCAGGCCCGACTGGTAGTGGCTGTTGAGGTAGGCGAAGTCGAGCACGCGGTCGCTGGGCTCGCCGCGCAGGTCCACGTACTTCTCCAGGATGATGTGGTCTTGCGTCAGCGTGCCGGTCTTGTCGGTGCACAACACGTCCATGGCCCCGATGTTCTGGATGGCGTCCAGGCGCTTGACGATGACCTTCTTGCGCGACATGGTCAGCGCGCCCTTGGCCAGGTTCACCGTCACCAGCATGGGCAGCATCTCGGGCGTCAGGCCCACGGCCACGGCGGTGGCGAACAACAAGGCTTCCAGCCAGTCGCCCTTGCTCAAGCCGTTGATGAGGAAGACCAGCGGCACCATCACCGCCATGAAGCGCAGCATCAGCCAGGTGAATCGGTTGATGCCCTGCTCGAAACTGGTCTGCACCCGCTCGCCCGTGAGCGCCTGGGCGATGCCACCGAACACCGCGCGCGCGCCGGTGTGCACCACCACCGCCGTGGCCGAACCGCTGGCCACGTTCGTGCCCATGAAGCAGATGTTGCGCAGGGCCAGGGCGTCGTTCGCCGCGATGGCCTCGGGGGTCTCGGGCTGGGGGTGTTTTTCGGCAGGCACCGACTCGCCGGTCAGCGCCGCCTCGTTGACGAAGAAGTCGCGCGCGCTGAGCACGCGCACATCGGCAGGCACCAGGTCACCGGCCGACAGGTGCAGCACGTCGCCGGGCACGAGTTGCGCGATGGGGCACTCCTGCGCCTCCTGGCCCGGCCGCAGCACCGAGGCCGTGGTGTGGACCATGGCGCGCAAGGCGGCGGCGGCCCGGCCCGAGCGGCGCTCCTGCACCAGGCCCAGCGTCAGGCTGAGCACCACCATCAAAAAGATGATGATGGCCGACTCCACATTGCCCGACAGCACCGACACGCCCGACAGCGTCAGCAGCAGGACATTGAGCGGATTGACCAGGCGCCGCACCAACTGGCGCAGCATGCCGGCGTCGGCGCGGGCGCCCACGGCGTTGGGCCCCAGGCGCTGCAGGCGCTGGGCCGCGGCTGCGGTGCCCAGGCCTTGCGCCGTGGTGTCCAGGCGGGCCAGGGCCGCGTCAGCGTCCTGCGCCGAGACGGCCAGCAATGCCTGGCGCGAAGCGGCTTCCCGGCTGGGCTCAGCCACTGGCCAGCGCCCGGGCGATGTCCTCGCTCAGGCCCTTGGGCGTGTCGGTCGGGGCGTAGCGGCCCAGCACGCGGCCATCGCGGCCGATGAGGAACTTGGTGAAGTTCCATTTGATGGCCTTGGTGCCCAGGATGCCGGGCGCCTCCTTGACCAGCCACTGGTAGAGCGGATCGGCGTTCGCGCCATTGACGTCCACCTTGGACATCATCGGGAAGCTCACGCCGTAGTTCATCTGGCAGAACGAAGCGATCTCACCGTCGCTGCCAGGGTCTTGGCCACCGAACTGGTTGCAGGGGAAGCCCAGCACCACCAGGCCGTCTTCGCCATGGGTTTGCCAGAGCTTTTCCAGGCCCTCGAACTGGGGCGTGAAGCCGCACTTGCTGGCGGTGTTGACGATGAGCAGCACCTTGCCGCGGTACTGGGCCAACGGCACGGGCTGGCCGGTGATGCTGGTGGCGGTGAAGTCGTGGATCTGGCTCATGGGAGGTCGCACCAAGGTTGGAAGGATCAGGAAAAGGGAGGCCGTCGAGCGTAACCAATGCTCACATGCCAATCTATCTTCTTCACGTTATCCCGCGGTGTCACGCATGGTCAAAACGCCATGAAGTGCCTAAACTGAGCCCTTGCGGAAAATCGTCCCCAAGCAGTCCGACAGAGACCGCCGCACCGCGCCACACCGCGCCGCCACAGGACCCGAGGAGCAAGGACATGGCACAGATGCAACCCGCCCGCCCCACAGAGGGCGCCCGACGCTCGCTGCCCATGGGCATTTCCGAATCCATGTCGGACGACGCTCAGCGCCTGCTCGACGAGCTCCACGTGCGCCAGGACGCCTTCGAGCAGCAGGCCCAGCTGGTGCGCCAGCTGCAGACCGCCTTGCAGCGCGCCCAGGCCACCAACCAGGAGCTGGCCCTGGTCGCCGACCGCGTGACCGACGCCATCCTCATCTGCGATGCGCAACGCTGCATCAGCTGGGTCAACCCCGCTTTCACGCGCCTGACCGGCTTCAGCCTCACCGAGTGCCACGGCCAGCTGCCCGAAGAGCTGCTCAGCGGCCCGCACACCGACGCGGCCATCGTCGCCCAGATCAACCAGAGCCTGGCGCAAGGCGCCTGCGTCGAGCGCCTGGAGGTCTGCCACCACCGCAAGGACGGCGAGCCCTTCTGGGTGCGCCGCTCGGTGCAGCCCATCCACGGGCCGGACGGTCAGATCAACCGCTACATCGAGGTGCTGACCGACATCTCCGACACCCGCCGCAGCGCCGCCGAGCACGCCCGCCGCCTGGAAGTGGAGGTCTCGCTGGCGGCCAAGATGGCATTCCTCTCGCGCATGAGCCACAGCATGCGCTCGCCGCTCAACGCCATCCTCGGCTTCACGCAGCTGCTCAACATGGCCGACGCCGCCAGCCTGACCGAGCCGCAGCAGCGCCACCTGCAGCACATCCACACCGCCGGGCACCAGATGCTGTCCCTGCTGGACCAGGCCCTGGAGTTCGCCCAGCTCGACGACAAGGCCGTGGGCATCCGCCCGCAGCGCGTGGAGCTGGCGGTGCTGCTCAAGGAGATCCGTGCTGCGCTGGAAGACCAGGCCGCCGCCCACGACATCACCGTGGTGGTGGACTGCCCCTCGCTGACGGTGTGGGCCGACGCCAACCACACCCGCGCCATCCTGATGAACCTGGCCGTCAACGCCATCCAGTACAGCCCGCACGGCTCGACGGTGTGGCTCACCGGCAAGGCCGCCGCCGACGAGCGCCTGGGCGTCATCGAGGTGCGTGACCAGGGCTTCGGCATCGACGCCGGCGACATGCAGCGCCTGTTCCAGCCCTTCACGCGGCTGGAGTCCGCCACGCGCAGCCCGGCCACCGGCAATGGCCTGGGCCTGGCCGTGTCGCAGCGCCTGGCCGAGCTGATGCACGGCCGCATCGACGTCACCAGCACCCTGGGCCACGGCAGCGTGTTCGCGCTGCGCCTGCCGCTGGCCGAGATGCCGGGCTCGGGCCGCGCCGGCGCACAAGGCCGCGGCCAGGAACCCGCCGTGATGCTGCCACCGCTGCGCGTGGTGCACATCGAGGACAACGCCCTCAACCGCAGCCTGGTCGAGGCCGTCTTCGCGGCCTACCCGCAGGTGCGTTTGTTCTCGGCCGAAAACGCTGCCGAGGGCATGGCCGCCATCGAGAACACCCGCCCCGACGTGGCCCTGGTGGACATCAACCTGCCAGACGGCTCGGGTCTGGACCTCTGTCGCCGCCTGCGCGCCCAGACCGAGTTCCGCAAGCTGCCGCTGATCGCGCTCAGCGCCGACGCCCTGCCCGACCACATCGCCCGGGCCCTGCAGACCGGCTTCAACCACTACCTGGTCAAACCGCTGCAGATCCCGCGCCTGCTGGGCATCCTGGCCACGCTGCCCAGCGCACAGGCCGCGCCACCGACGAACTGAGGCGGCTCTGGCAAGGCCTGGTGGGGCCTGGCAGGGCCTGAAACTCAGCCCGCGCCCAGGCGCTCGGCCGTCCAGCGCAGCAGGTCCAACCACATCTGGCGGATCTCGGCCTCCTGCGGCGTGCGCAGCGCACTCGGCAACTCGATGGTGACGACCGGCACCTTCTTGTGCACGCCGCCGTAGTTGCCCAGGCTGCCGGGGAAGATGCCGACCTGGTCCAGGTAGAGGCGGCCCAGGCGCTGCGGCGCCACGGTGGGGCCGTCGAAATCGAGCACGCCGTAAGGCGCGTGCACCGACACGATCAGGTCGGGTTTCCAGCGCTCCATCTCGTCGTGCAACCAGCGCGATTCGGGCTCGGACAGGGGCTTGGGGCCCGGGTAGCGGCGCGGGTCGCTGCGGGTGCGTTTGCTCCAATAGGCTGGCGCCTCCTTGTCCCAGCCGGGCGTGGGGAAGTTGCGGTTGAGGTCCACCCCGCGGGCATTCGTGCGCGTGGGCTTGTCCAGCAGCATGCCGTCGGGGTTCATCAGGGGCACGAAGCGCCAATGGATGTTGGACGGCGTCTCCATGGCCGCGCCGATCCAGTGCAGCACCAGCGCGGTGGACGAGAGCTCGTCGCCATGGATGCCCCCCAGCACCAGCACGCGCAGCCGCGACGTCACGGCCGACACATCGCGCTGCAACAAGGGCCGCCCCTGCACCGACACGGCCGCGCCCGGGGCCAGCTGGGCGCGGGCACACACGGTGCGCGAGACGTTGGGCAGGCGGTGCGCGAGCTGGTCGCACAGCGACATGGGCGTCAGCGGTTCGATCGCTTTCGGCGGAGCCGAGATCACCGCGCCCGGCGTGCGGGCGGGGGCGGCGAGGGCGGGGTTGGCCGCCAGGCCGCCCAGCAGCGCGAGCGCGCCCATCGGCACCCAAATCCGCGCGCGAACCCGCGCAACGGCCATGGCACCACGGAAAGGAATCAGGGTTCGCTCCAGCACTCGCATGGTGCAGATCATGCCCCGAAACGGGCCTGCACCAAGCTGCCCCAGCCGACGCCGCTCAGCGCGCCAGCGACTTCAGCGCCTGCTTGATGCCGTCGCTCACCGAGGCATCGGGCGGCAACTGCTTGAGCGCGGCCTGGGCCTCCTTGTCGGAGTAACCCAGCGCGATCAAGGCCTGCAGGATGTCGCCCTGCGCGTCGCTGGTGGCCGCCCAACCGGGCGTGGCCAGGGCGGGCGCCAGCTTGCCCTTGAGCTCCAGCAGCAGGCGCTCGGCGGTTTTCTTGCCGATGCCCGGCACCTTGACCAGGCGCGAGGCGTCCTGGGCCGCCACGGCCTGGGCCAGCTCCTCGGTGTTCAGGCCCGACAGCAGCGCCAGCGCGATGCGCGGGCCCACGCCGCTGATCTTGACCAGCTCGCGGAAGGACTCCCGCTCACCCGCCGTCAGGAAGCCGAACAGCAGCTGGGCGTCCTCGCGGACGATGAACTGCGTCAGCAGCGTCACCTTGGCGCCCAGCTCGGGCAGGTTGTAGAAGGTGCTCATGGGCACCTGCACCTCGTAGCCCACGCCGTGCACATCCACCAGCACGAAGGGCGGGGCCTTGCCGGCGAGTTCGCCGACCAATCGTGAAATCATCGGCGGAACAAGCCCAGGCGTTGCGCTTCCAGTGCGGCCTCGGCGCGCGAGGACACGTTGAGCTTGCGGTAGATCTGCTTGACGTAGTCGGCAATCGTGTGGCGCGACAGGTTGAGCTGCACACCGATTTCGGGCAGCGTGAAGCCCTTGGCCACGCGCAAGAGCACCTCGTTTTCACGGTCGGTGAGCTGCACGTGCGGCGTGACGGTGTCCGGTTGCTGCACCGGCTGCATGCGCGACTGCGCCGTGAAGTACTGGATCACGCGGCGCGCGATGGACGGCGACAGCGGCGGCTCGCCCTGGCTGATGCGGTGCAGCTGCTCGGCGAGCTGCTCGCGCGACTGCTCTTTCAGCAGGTAGCCGAAAGCGCCGGCCTGCAGGGCGGGGAAGAGGTGGTCGTCGTCGTCGTGGATGGTGACCACGACCGATTGCACATCAGGCTGCTTCTCGCGCAGGGCCTGCACCACCTCGACGCCGGAGCCGTCGGGCAGGCCCAGGTCCACCATGGCCACGTCGAAGCGCACGGCATTGACCAGCTCCAGCGCGTCGTGGATGCGTGCGCTTTCGCTGATCTGCGCCCCGGGGAAGACCTGCAGCGCCAGCGTCTTGAGCCAGGCTCGGATCTCGGGCAGGTCTTCAAGAAGGAGGATTTGCTTCATGGATGGGGGCCTCGCTACGCTTCAAAAATTGACGTTGATGAGAAACATTGTCCACGCGAACCGTGTCCAGCGCCAGACGCGCTCGTTCAGGCACCGAGCCGATGCGACAAAACCTGTTGCATCGTGGCGATTTCCAGCGGCAAAGTCAGCCGGATGATGGTGCCGAAACCCGGGCCCGACTCGACCAGGCACTGTCCGTTGAGCTGTTTGGCGCGGTGCTTCATGCTGGTCATGCCGTGGCCGCGGTCGAGGCGGCCATCGAGCTCCATCGGGATGCCCTTGCCGTTGTCCTGGATGACGAGGGTGAACACGTGGTTCGCCAGGTCCACATCGGCCGTGATGACCACGTGCGAGGCGCCGCTGTGCTTGATGATGTTGCTGACGGCCTCGCGCACGATGCGGGTGGTCTGCACATAGGTGCGCGACGACAGCGGCTCCTCGATGGTGTCGTGCGGGTTGCGCCATTCGCACTCGATGCCGGCTTGCCCCAGGCGGGACACCACCTCGCTGCGCCAGTCGGCCATCGAATCGGACAGCACCATGGGCCGCCCCGTGAGGCCGCGCACCGACAGGCGCATCTCTTCCAGCGCCTCGCGCGCCAGGGTCGAGATGCGGTCGTTGTCCGAGGTGTGGACGATGGTCAGCAGCTTGGCGCCGAGGTCGTCGTGCAGGTCACCGGCGATGCGCTTGCGCTCCTTCTCGGCGATCTGGTCCACGCGCAACTCGGCAATCTGGTTGAAGTTGCGCTCGATCTCGACGCTGATCTCCTGCACGCGGCGCTCCAGGTGCGCGCGCGCGCCCTCCGCCGATTGCAGCGCCCGCGCATAGACCTGGATGAGGCGCACGCCCACCGCCGCGTACAGCAGTGGCATCACGAAGTGGGTGATGTGCAGGCCGCCGCTTTGCAGCAGGCCGCTCTGGTAGGACAGCTCGATGCCCAGCACCGCCGCCACCACGCCGAGCGCGGCGCACATCAGCCAGAACTCGGCACGCCGTCCCCGGCCCGTGACCCACAGGAAGTGGCCGATGGCCAGGAAGAGCTCCAGGGTGAACACGCCGAACCAGACGCGGGCGCCCAGGAAGAGCCGGTCCACGCCCAGCAGCAGCAGGCTCAGGGGCAGCAACAGGCACTGCGCCCACAGCAGCAGGTTGACGCGCTGGTTCCAGACCTGCTGGCCCGGGTCGCGCAGGCCGATGCCGGCATAGCCCATCAGGAACTTCACGGCAAAGGCGGTCATGGGCGCCATCATGATGGCGATGAGCACCTCCATGGCGTCGTTGGGCACGGGCAGGTCAGCGCGCCAGAAGCGCCCCGTCATCAAGGCCCAGCCCAGGGTCAGCAGACCGAAATAGAGCATGTAGCTGAGCCTGCGCACCCAGGCCAGGCCCAGCGAGAACACGCCCATGACGACCAGGACGCCGCCCATGATCTGGGACAGGGTGGTGGTCCAGAGCGTTTGCTCGTCGGCCATCTGGCGCACCTCGGACATCGGCCCGACATGCACCGCCGCCAGCCCGCCGGCGCGTTGCCGTGCCGTCACGCGGTGGATGGGGTAGCCCGCGACCTTGACGTCCAGCACATTGCCCGTGGGGCGCAGCAAGGCCGCCGGCAAGGGCACGACGTGGGAGCCGAAACAATCGCGCGAGTAGGGCTCGACCATGCGGCCGCTGCGGAACACCACGGCGCCGTTGAGCTGCACCTCGACGCTGGCGCAGGCCCGGTCGATCAGCGCGGCCAGCAAGGTGTCAGGCGGCGCGCCGTCTGCGAAGGTCAGCGGGAAGCGGTACCAGACGCCGCCTTTGTGGCCGGGCTGCGAGCGCGACCATTCGTCGGGCAGGTTGACGGGCTTGCCGACCACCTGCGCGATGGCGGGTGGCGGGAAATGCGCGCCGTTGTCGGGCACGGCCCAGGCCTGGCGCAAGGCGTGGACATCGCTGTCGGACGCGACGTGCGCATCGGGGCGGCTCAGGCGCGAGGCCTCCTGGTTGAGCGCCAGCAGGCCCACGGCCACCATGGCGGCCAGGGCGAGGCCCAGCAGCACCCAGACGCGGCGCGGCGCCATGCCCAGCACGGATGCCTCAGCGACGGGCGCTTGGGCCCGCGTGAACGAGCGGCTCAGCCGAGACCACCAACGAAACAACAGGTTCAAAGGGACGCTCCACCAGCCCGGGCGTGCGCGGCGCACACGCTCAAAGACCCATTCTCGCAAGAGATGTCACACCCGCCAGCCCCGGACAAGCGACAATTTGCCCGCTTACTTCCCGAATCCATCGCATCCATGCAACTGCGGCACAGCTTTTCACCCCCAGACAACGCGCGCCTGGCCCACCTGTGCGGTCCGCTCGACGAACACCTGCGCACCATCGAGGCGGCATTCAACGTCACGCTGCAGCGCCGCGGGGAGCAGTTCCGCATCGAAGGCGCGCGGGGCGTGCCGCAGCAGGTCGTGGCCCTGCTGGAGAGCCTCTACGCCCGCGCCGACCGGCCGCTGGGTGCCGAGCTGGTGCAACTGGCCGTGACCTCGGCGATGCGCCAGGCCGGCACCCCGAGCCGCAGCCGCACGGCCTCGCGCCGAGGGGCGGCCGGCAGCACCGACGCCTCACCCTCCGGCACGGACCCGGACGACCTCCTCGATGGCGACGCCCCCGCCGGCCCGATGCTGCACACCCGCCGCGCCGACCTGCAAGGCCGCACGGCCAACCAGGTGCAGTACCTGCAGAACATCCTCGGGCACGACCTGACCCTGGGCATCGGCCCGGCCGGCACGGGCAAGACCTTCCTGGCCGTGGCCTGCGCGGTCGATGCGCTGGAGCGCAGCTCGGTGCAGCGCATCATCCTGACCCGCCCGGCGGTGGAGGCCGGCGAGCGCCTGGGCTTCCTGCCCGGCGACCTGACGCAGAAGGTGGACCCCTACCTGCGCCCGCTCTACGACGCGCTCTACGACCTGATGGGCTTCGACCGCGTCACCAAGGCCTTCGAGAAAGGCCTCATCGAGATCGCGCCGCTGGCCTTCATGCGCGGGCGCACGCTCAACCACGCCTTCATCATCCTGGACGAGGCGCAAAACACCACGCCCGAACAGATGAAGATGTTCCTCACGCGCATCGGTTTCGGCTCGCGCGCGGTGGTCACCGGCGACGTCAGCCAGATCGACCTGCCCCGCGGCAGCAAGAGCGGTCTGATCGAAGCCGAGCGCATCCTCAAGCGCGTCAAAGGCGTGGCCTTCACCCGCTTCACCCGCGTCGATGTGGTGCGCCACCCCTTGGTGGCCCGCATCGTCGAGGCTTACGACGCCGACCAGGCGCAACCCGAACACCGTCCGCATGAAACCGACCCTGTCCCTCAGCCTGCAATTCGCTGACAAACGCCACCGCGACACCCTGCCCCGCCACAAGGTGGCCCGCTGGGTCAAGGCCGCGCTCGACACCGATGCCGAGATCGCCGTGCGCATCGTCGGTGCCGAAGAGGGCCAGGCCCTCAACAAGGACTTCCGCAAGAAGAACCACGCCACCAACGTGCTGACCTTCGACTACGCGCAAGCGCCCGTGGTGATGGCCGACCTCATCCTTTGTGCGCCCGTCATCGAGCAGGAAGCCGCCGAGCAGGGCAAGACGCTGGAGGCGCATTACGCCCACATGCTGGTCCACGGCACCCTGCACGCGCAGGGCTGGGACCACATGAAGAAGAAGGAAGCCGAGGCCATGGAAGCGCGGGAGCGCGAGGTCCTGGCCGCCCTCGGCTTCGGCGATCCCTACGCGGACTGAGCGCGGGGGCACACCCCTTTTGTCCATGCAAATTTGATAACCAAGCGCGCCTGTCCGAAATCTGACGAGCGCTTGCCATCGACAAAGTCTAGCCAGCCTGCGGGACCTCGGGAAACATTCGAGGTGGACTTCACGAAGCCTTCCCCGGCACACGCTCGCCCCCCCTGTCCAAGGGGGCAAGCACAGATACTGCACGCAGTTCCCCGGCCCAGCCCGGCATGTCGCCAGGCAGGTGCTCAGGGGCCGTGGTCAACGCCAAGGACAGCGTATGAAAACCGTGCTTCTCGTGGACGACTCCGCCACCATGCTCATGAGCATGAAGGCCGGGCTCGAAATCAGCGGCTACCGCGTGGCAGTGGCCCACGATGGCGAACAAGCGATGTCTTTGTTGCAAGGCGGGCTCAAACCCGACCTGATCATCACCGACATCCACATGCCCAAGATGGACGGCATCGAGTTCATCCGCCAGGCCCGCAAAACCCTGCGCTTCACGCCCATCCTCGCCCTGACGACCGAGGGCCAGCAGGCCCGCCGCGACCAGGCCCGGCAACTGGGTGCCACCGGCTGGATGCTCAAGCCCGTGCGCGGCGGTGAGCTCCTGAAGGTGATCAGCCAGGTCTCGCTGCAGTTCGCGTGAGGCTCGCATGGCATCCCACACCCCCTCGTTGGCCACGCCCTCGGGTGAGGCTTGGCCTGGCTCGGCCAGGCCCTCCACCCGCCCATCCGCCAGCACAGCTTCGGGCTGGCTGAGCCGCCTGCAAGCCGCCTGGCGCGGCACCTTCAGGCCCTCGCGCGCCGAGACCGACCGCGCCGTGCTGGACCAGCTCAAGGTGATGCAGCAGTGCTTCCAGATCCTCAACGCCCAGGTGCAGACCGCCGACCGCGCCAGCCAGGACGCGGTCATGAGCATGGTGGAGCGCCTGCAGCGCATCCACGACCGCTGCAACACCCTGCAGCATGAGCTGGGCTCGGCGGCGACGCAGTCGCGCCACCTGTCGGACGACACCGTGCGCCAGGCCGAAGCCCAAAGCCATGCCTTGGCCTGCCTGAGCCAGCAGGAAACGAAGTTCCTCGCCGCGCAGCAAGGCCATGCCGACATGGTCAACCAGCTGCTGTCGCAGGTGCAGGCGCTGACGCCCGCCGCCGCGCTGATCGCCGAGGTCGCGCGGCAAACCAACCTGCTGGCCATCAACGCGGCCATCGAGGCGGCCCGCGCCGGGCAAGAGGGCGCGGGCTTCAAGGTCGTGGCCGACGAGGTGCGCCGCCTGTCGCACCAGACCGCCGACGCCGCGCAGAACATCGCCAAAGGCATCGGCGCGATCGCCGACACCCACCGCCTGGCGCTGCAGTCCTCGGACCCCGCGCACATGGACATGAGCACGCTGGCCGAGATCGGCGCGGAGATCCGTGAGATGGGCACGCGCCCGGGCGTGGTGGCGGTCCAGCTCAAGGCCCTGTCGTCCGAAATGGAAGACAGCATGGTGGCCGTGCGCGCCGACCTGGTGGACGTGCTGGGGCACATGCAGTTCCAGGACGTCAGCCGGCAGTTGCTGGAGCGCGTCAACCACGCCCTCGATGACCTCGCGCGGCACTGTGAGTCGGTCCAACAGCAGTCACCGCGCGGGCGGCTCAACCCGGCAGGGCTGGGCGCCCTCGACGGCTTGCTGCGGCAATGGCAAGCCGCTTACGTGATGGCCGACCAGCGCCAGGCGCACGAGGCTGTCGTGGGCGACGCGGCACAAAGCGACGACAGCGCGCCGCGCATCGAGATGTTTTGAGTTCGATGGGCGATTTTTCGCTTTTTGCCAATTTTTCACTCAAGCCGCAGCGCCTGACATCCGAAACACCGACAACGCGTTTCAGGTTCTTTTGGGTCCGGTGACGCGGCCGATTTCACCCCTCGCATGCTTGGTTGGTTGCCGCCCCGGCGGTGACCGACCGGTCCCCGCACCCCGCGGGACGAGGTCCCGCCCGTTCCAGGCGACGCAGCCAACCCACGCCGCCGCTCACTGCCCGAAGGACTCCAAATGGCCCTGATCAGAAAGACCCGCAGCGCGGACGAGCCCAGCACCCTGCACGCCGTGCCCGCGGGCGTCAGCCGCAACGTGGCGCGCGACGCCGATGTCCAGCGCAAGCGCGCACGCACCCTGGCCAAGCAGCAGCAGGCCTCGGAGCGCGTGGCCTCGGCATCGAGCGAGCTGTCTGCGGGCATCAACGAAGCGGCATCGGCCGCCGAAGAGCTCAAGCGCGCCGCAGCCCAAATCGCCACCGGTGCCGAGGAAGCCTCTGGCGCCGCGCAGGAGTCCCTGGCCGCGCTGACCCAGGTGGGCGGCGCCATCGTTCGCCAACTGGCCGCGGTGGGTCAGTCCCAACGCATGGCCGAAGGCATGCGCAACCTGGCCGTCACCATCACCGAGGAGGTGCGCAGCACCATCCACAACGTCACGGTGGCCGCCGAGCGCCAGGCCGATTCGGTCAAGATGGTCGGTGAGCTGGAGCGCCAGGCCGCCAACATCGGCGACATCGTCAAGGCCGTGGCCCGCATCGCCGACCAGACCAACCTGCTGGCCCTGAACGCCGCCATCGAAGCCGCCCGCGCCGGCAAGCACGGCAAGGGCTTCGCGGTCGTGGCCGACGAGGTCCGCACGCTGGCCGAGACGTCCGAGAAGAGCGCCAAGCAGATCCAGGAGCTGGTCGGCCAGATCCAGGGCGAGGTCAAGGTGATCGCCGACGGCATCAACGAGGCCGCCGAGAACGTGAAGTCCGAAGTGGAGCGCAGCTCGGTGATCACGGAGCAGCTGGAGCGCATCCGTGGCGACTCGGCCGACATCGCCTCCGGTGCCGCCGAGATCGCCTCGGCCGCGGCGCAGAGCAACGTGGCCGCGCAGCAGGCGCTCAAGGGCGCCGAGCAGATCGCCTCGGCGGCGGCCGAGCAATCGTCGGCCTGCGAAGAGGCCAACAAGACCGTGGCCGAGCAGACCGTGGCCTTGTCCGAATGCGAGCAGACCGCGCAGAGCCTGTCGGAGCTGGCCGATGACCTGAAGAACGCCACCGACATCTCCAAGAGCGCCGAGGAAGTGGCCAGCTCGGCCGAGGAGCTGTCTTCGGCAGTGCAGGAAATTTCCCGCTCGGCCAGCCAGATCCTGGTGGCGCTGGAGCAGATCCGCAAGGGCGCACAAGGCCAGGCCGCGGCCACGACCGAGTCGGCCGCCGCCGTCACCCAGATCGAGAATGGCGCCCAGATCGCCGAGCAACGCGCGGCCCAAGCCAACGAGCGCGCCGCCGCCATCCGCGAGTTGATGACAGACAACAAGCGCAACATCGATGCGCTGATCAACAGCATCCAGGCCGGCGTGGGCGCCACCCGCAACAGCATGCGCCAGATCAAGGACCTGGAGCTGGTGAGCCGCAAGATCGACAAGATCGTGGACGCCATCACCCAGGTGTCCATCCAGACCAACATGCTGGCCGTCAACGGCAGCATCGAGGCGGCCCGCGCCGGCGAGTACGGCAAGGGCTTCGTGGTGGTGGCCACCGACATCCGCAACCTGGCGCACGACTCGGCCGAGAACGCCGACCGCATCAAGGACATGGTCAAGGCCATCCAGGACCAGATCGCCTTCGTGGGCCGCGACCTCGGCGACATCATGGGCTCGGCGCTGAGCGAGGTCGAGAAGGCCCGCTCGATCACGCTCAACCTCAACCAGATCGATGGCAACGTCGGCCAGGTCGAACAGGGCAACCGCGAGGCCATGTCGGCCGCGCAAGAAATCGCCGCCGCGCTGGCGCAGATCAAGGTCGGTGTGGAGCAGGTGTCGTCCGCGGCCGAGCAGGCCGAGAAGGCCGCCGAGCAGGCCGCCGCCGCCGCGCGCCAGCAGTCGCAGGGTGCCGAGGAGCTGTCGGCCGCCATCGAGGAAATCGCCTCGCTGGCCGACGAGCTGCAAAGCAACTGAGCGAGGAACTGAGCGAGGGGGGCGAGGCATCGCCCCGCTGGCATCCCAGACGACACGAAGCCCAGGAGGTGCGCCATGCGCGACCCTGTCCTCACCCCGGAGCGCGACGATGACCGCGCGCTCCTTGACGCCGACGACACCGATGCGGCCGGCCACGACAACCAGTTCGTGACCTTCTCGGTGGCCGGCGAGATGTTCGCCGTGCCCATGGGGCCGGTGCAGGAAATCATCCGCATGCCCGAGGTGGCGCGCCTGCCGCTGGCACCCGCCGTGCTCGACGGCCTGGCCAACCTGCGCGGCCGCGTGCTGCCCATCATCAACCTGCGGCGCCTGTTCCACTGCGAGCACCTGGCACACGACGACGCCACCCGCGCGGTCGTCATCAACCTGGGCCAGCCGCTGGGCTTCGTGGTGGACCGCGTGGCCAGCGTGCTGAGCGTGGAGCCGCACGAAATCGAGCCGGCCACCGCCATCCAGAGCATCGTCGAGGCCGACTACCTGACCGGCGTGATCAAGCGCCCGCGCAGCGACGGTGGCCACGACCTGCTGATGACGCTGGACTTCGCGCGCCTGGTCGAGAACCACTTCGCCTCGGTCAAGCGCCTGGGCACCGACGACAGCCGCGGCACGGGCGAGCCCGATGCCTTCTCCGGCGCAGACGCGGACGATGGCGAGGACAGCGACGAGCTGCGCCTGGTGTCCTTCTCGGTGGCCGGCCAGGAGTACGGCATCGACATCGCCGATGTGCAGGAAATCGTGCAGGTGCCCGAGCGCATCACGGCCCTGCCCAACGTGGCCCACCACGTGCTCGGCATGATCTCGCTGCGCCAGCGCCTGCTGCCGCTGGTGAGCTTGCGCGGCCTGTTCTCGCTGCCCGAGGAGGCCTTGAGCGAACACCACCGCATCGTCGTGGTTTCCCTGCCCGGTGGTGGCCAGGTCGGCCTGGTCACCGATGCGGTCAAGGAGGTGCTGGGCATCCCGCGCAACCAGGCCGATGCCATGCCGTCCATCCTCGCCGAAGACAGCCGGATGCAGGAGTTCTCCTCCATCTGCCGCCTCGAGGGTGGCAAGCGCCTGGTGTCCATCATCGCCACCGACCGCCTGCTGGGCCTGTCCGACATCCGCGATGCGCTGTCGGCCACGGCCTCGCAAGCCAGCACGGATCAGCCCGGAAAGACCGCCATGCGCCAAGACAGCCACGACACCGACCTGGACAGCACCGACGACGACACCCAGGCGGTGATCTTCCGCCTCGGCGCCGAAGAGTTCGCCGTGCCCATCATGAGCGTGCAGGAAATCGTGCGCGTGCCCGAGGTGCTCACGCGCGTGCCCAAGACGCCGGACTTCATCGAGGGCGTCATCAACCTGCGCGGCACCGTGCTGCCGGTGATCGACCAGCGCACGCGCCTGGGCCTGCCCGCGATCGAGCGCAACGACGGCCAACGCATCATGGTTTACCTGCTGGGTGGCACGCGCACCGGCTTCATCGTGGACTCGGTGGCCGAGGTGCTGCGCATCCCGCGCCAGCAGATCGCCCCGGCGCCGGAGATGTCGCAGGAGCAAAGCCGCCTGATCCGCCACGTGGCCAAGCTCGATGGCGACCAGCGCCTGGTGATGATGCTGGACCCGAACCACCTGCTGCAAGGCCGCGAGATGCAGGCCATGAACCGCGCCTTCGACGAAGCCGATGCACCGCAAGGTGGCAGCGATTTCGCCCGCGCGGCCTGAACCCCAGCCCACGAGGAGCCCACCCACCATGCCCCACAAGGTGCTTGTCGTCGATGACTCCGCGCTGATGCGCCGCCTGATCACGGGCGTGCTCGGCGGTGCGGGCTACGAAGTCCAGATCGCCCACAACGGCACCGAGGGCGTGGAGAAGCTGGTGCAGTGGCAGCCGGACGTCGTCACACTCGACATCAACATGCCGCAGATGGACGGGCTCACCGCCCTGTCGCTGATGATGGCCGCGCGGCCCACGCCCGTGGTGATGGTGTCCTCGCTGACCGAAGAGGGCGCCCTGGCCACCTTCGAGGCGCTGGCACTCGGTGCGGTGGACTTCATCACCAAGCCCGGTGGCACCATCTCGCTGAGCATCGACGAGATCGAACAACAGCTCCTGGCCAAGGTCAAGAGCGCCTTGCGGGCCCGCCCCCGAGGCGCACGCGCCGCATTGCCCCGTGCGCAGCCCACCACCGCCCGCACACCGGCCAGCCCCCAGGTCGGCAGCCGCTTTGCATCGGCATCGGCATCCACATCTGCATCCACGTTCGGCCGCCCGGTGCCAAGCGCGCCAGCCGCGGCGCCCGCCCCCACCCGGTCCCTGGGTCAAGCGCACAAGCTGCACCTGGTCATCGTCGGGGTGTCCACGGGCGGTCCGCGCACGCTCGAAGACATCCTGCCCAAGCTGGCCGCCGACTTCCCCTGCCCGGTGCTGGTCGCCCAGCACATGCCGCCCAATTTCACCGATGCGTTCGCCCGCCGCATGGACCGCCTCTGCGCCCTGCGCGTGCGCGAGGTCAACGCGCCGATGCCGCTGGAGCCAGGCCACATCTACATCGGCCAGGGCGGCACCGACATGGTGGTGATGGAGCGCATGGGCCGGTTGCTGGTCGCGCCCAAGCCCGAAACACCCGGCCATCCCTGGCACCCCTCGGTCGATGTGCTGGTGGACACGGCCATGTCCCACCTGCCGCCCGATCGCATCACCGGTGTGCTGCTGACGGGCATGGGCAACGACGGCGCCGAGGCCATGACGCGGCTCAAGCGCGAGGGCGGCCGCACCATCGCCGAAGCCGAATCGACCGCGGTGGTCTTCGGCATGCCGCAGGAACTCATCCAGAAGGGCGGCGCCACCACGGTGCTGCCTTGCCAAGACATTGCCCGTCAACTGAGCGGCTGGCTTCACCGCCCCGAAAGGACCTCCCATGGGATTGCGAAAAGCCACTGAACACGGTGGCCTGCGACGCATCGAGCCGCGCGAATACACCCGTGACACGGAGGGGCTGGTTGCGCAATTGCAGGACGCCGACCCCTCGGTGCGCCGCTGGGCGGCACGCGACCTGGCCATCCACCCGCAGGCCGTCAGCGCCCTGTGCGCGCACCTGGCCCACGAACCCGACCACAGCGTGCGCCAGGTCATCTTCACCACCCTGGGCTGCCTGGGCGGGGGCGACGTGGCCGCAGGCCTGATCCCGCTCTTGCGCAGCGAAGACCCCGGCCTGCGCAACGGCGCCATCGAGGCCCTGAGCGAACTGCCCGAGGACGTCGCCCCTCACATCGAAAGCCTGCTGCGCGATGCCAACACCGACGTGCGCATCTTCACGCTCAACCTGATGACCGACCTCAAGCACCCCGACGTCAACGCCTGGCTGGCGCGCGTGCTGATGGAGGACCACCATGTCAACGTGGTGGCCGCCGCCCTGGAGTTGCTGGCCGAGATCGGCACCCACGCCGCCCTGCCCGCGCTGAACGTGGCCCGCCAGCGCTTTGCCGACGACGCCTTCATCGGTTTTGCCGCCGACCTGGCGCAGCAAAGAATCGAGGCGCCATGAAAGCCGCCGCCGCCGTCGACAAGCCGGCGATCACCGAAGCCGACTTCGAAAAATTCCGCGAATTTTTCTACCGCAAGACCGGCATCCAGTTCGACACCACCAAGCGCTACTTCGTGGACAAGCGCCTGATCGAGCGCATGGAAGTCACCCACGCCGACACCTTCCGCGAGTACTTCGTCAAGCTGCGCTTCGAGACCGATGGCGCCGAGATGCAGGCCCTGGTCAACGCGATGACGGTCAACGAGACCTACTTCTTCCGCGAGGCCTACCAGTTCGACTGCCTGGTCAACAGCATGCTGGACGACATCGCCAAGAAGCGCCCGCCGGGTTCGCGCATCCGCATCTGGTCGATCCCATCGTCCACCGGCGAGGAGCCTTACTCCATCGCCATCTACCTGCTGGAGCGCTGGGCGCGCATCGACGACTACGAGGTCGAGATCCTGTCCTCGGACATCGACACCTCGGTGCTGCAGGCCGCGCAACGCGGGGTGTACTCGCCGCGCTCGGTGGCCAACCTGCCCAAGGCCTACCTGGGCAAGTACTTCAAGCAGCGCGCCGATGGCGACTGGACGCTGTCGCGCGACATCGTCGATGCGGTCGAGTTCAGCCGGGTCAACCTCAGCGACCCCAACGACACCCGCCGCTTCCGCGACATCGACGTCGTCTTCTGTCGAAACCTGCTGATCTATTTCGACGACATCTCTCGGCGCATCGCTGCAGAGGCCATGTTCGACGCACTGCGCCCTGGCGGCTTCCTGTGCCTGGGCCATTCCGAGTCCATGAGCCGCATCTCGTCCATCTTCGACGTCCGTCGCTTCCCCGACGCGATGGTCTATGAGAAACCCATGGAGACCAAGCGATGAACCGCATCCTTGTGATCGACGACGCCGCCACCGTGCGGATGTACCACCGCAAAATCCTCGGCGACGCCGGCTGGCAGACCGACGAGGCCATCAACGGGCTCGAAGCGCTGGAGAAGGTGAACAACCAGCCCTGCGATGAGCCCTTCGACCTCTACGTCGTGGACATCAACATGCCCAAGATGGACGGCTACACCTTCGTGCGCGAGTTGCGCCGGCACGCCGCGGCCACCCAGGCCCCGGTGATGATGGTCTCCACCGAAGCGCAGAGCCAGGACACCCACGTCGCCTTCGACGCCGGCGCCAACTGCTACCTGGTCAAGCCGGCCAAACCGCAAGAGCTGGTGCTGACCGCCGCCCTGCTGCTGGGCGATGCCCAGGCGGCCCTGAAAGCCGCCGAAGGAGTGCGCACATGAACCAGACCGAACTCCTGGACCAGTTCATCCTCGAAGCCCGCGACTGCCTGGAGCAAGTCGGCCAGCGGCTGCTGGAGGTGGAAAAAGCCCCGACCGACACCGAACTGCTCAACGACCTGTTCCGCCAGGTGCACACGCTCAAGGGCAACTGCGGCCTGTTCGAATTCAAGCCGCTGGAGCGGGTGGTGCACGCCGGTGAAGACCTGCTGGACCGCGTGCGCAACGGCAGCCTGCGCTACAGCAACGACATCGCCGATGCGCTGCTGGAGGCCATGGACTTCACCGTGCAGATGATCGACGAGATCGAGCAAAGCGGTCAGATCAACCCGGCCGCCGATGGCCGATCCCAGGCCCTGGCCAGCGCGCTGCGCGTGCACCTGAGCGCCAAAGCCGTGCCGGCCGAGGGCAGCCCGACATCGGCGGCCCAGGTGGTTCAGGTGCCTCCCGCCCCGGCCGAAGCCCCGGCCTGGCTGTCGCGCATCCCGCAGGCACTGATCGAGGCCCACCCCGAGGCCACCGCCTGGTGCTACCGGCCCGAGCCCGAGTGCTTTTTCAAAGGCGAAGACCCCTGGCTGTTGGCACTCAAGGCGCCGGCGCTCCAGCACCTGTGCGTGGGCACGCAGCAGCCCTGGGCCCCGCTGGAGGCGGCCGACTGCTACCAGTGCAACCTCGACATCGTCGGGCTGAGCGACGCGCCCCTCGCCTACCTGAACGAGCACTTCCGCTACATCCCCGAGCAGGTCGAACTGTGCGAAGTCGCCACGCTGGCCACGCCGGGCCAGGCCGGTGGTGCAACTGCGGCCGCCGACGCCCTGCCGTCCAACGCCACAGCTGCCACAGCCGCATCCAGCGCGCCAGTCAGCCAGGCCGCAGACACCCTGCACCGCCGCGCCCTGCAGACCTGGGACGAGCAGATCGAACTGCTGGGCCGCCCCGGCACCACGCCGGGCACCTTGCAGGCCGTGCGCACCACGCTGCGCCACCTGCTGCAGGCCGTGGGCGAACCGGGCCAGGTGCACCTGACCGCGCTCGCCCAGGTCGATGCCAACGCCTCGGCAGCGGCACTGCAGCAATGGGCCGCGCAGCACCGGCCGGTGCGGGCCCTGCCCACCGACCTCCTGCTGGACGTCCACGCGTCCGCCGCCTTCGCCGATGGCACCCCGACGCCCGGCACACCCTCGGGCACAGACGCCTCGCGCCGCCACCCCGGCGACGACGGCAACCACCCCAAGGTGCTCAAGGTCGGGCAGGAAAAAATCGACCGCCTCATGGACCTGATCGGCGAGATGGTGGTGGCCAAGAACGCCCTGCCCTACCTGGCCCAGCGCGCCGAGACGGTGTTCGCCCAACGCGAACTCTCGCGCGAGATCAAGGCCCAGTACGCCGTCATCAACCGCATCGCCGAAGACATGCAGCACGCCATCATGCAGGTGCGCATGCTGCCGGTGGGCACGGTGTTCCAGCGCTTTGGCCGCCTGGTGCGCGACACCTCGCGCAAGCTGGGCAAGGAGGTCGCGCTGCTCATCGAAGGCGAAGACACCGAAGCCGACAAGAACGTCATCGAGGCCCTGGCCGACCCGCTCATCCACATCATCCGCAACAGCCTGGACCACGGCATCGAGTCGCCCGAGGTGCGCAAGGCGGCCGGCAAGCCGGCGCAAGGCACCATCCGCGTGGTGGCGCGCCAGGAGTCGGACCGCGTGGTCATCGAGATCGACGACGATGGCGCTGGCGTGGACCCCGACCGGGTGCGCCGCAAGGCCATCGAGCGGGGCCTCATCCCCGAGGACAAGGCCGCCACGCTGACGGACGCGGACGCGGTCCAGCTCATCTTCCTGCCCGGCTTCTCCACCGCCGACACCATCTCCGACCTCTCAGGCCGCGGCGTGGGCATGGACGTGGTGCGCAACGCGGTGGAGCGCATCAACGGCCACGTCGAGCTCAGCAGCCAGCTGGGCAAGGGCACGCGGCTGCGCCTGTCGCTGCCGCTGTCCATGGCCGTGACCAACGTCATGATCATCGAGGCCGGCGGGCGGCGCTTTGGCGTGCCGATGGACCTGATCGTCGAGACCGTGCGCATGCACGCCGACGACATCCACCACTTCAAACACGCCCGCACCACGGTGCTGCGCGGTCGCATCGTGCCCCTGCGTGCGCTGCACGACCTGCTCTCGCTCGACCACCAGCCCACGCTCAACGAGGAAGGCGAACACGCCGTGCTGGTGATGCGACTGGGCGGCGAAAACGTCGGCCTGCTGGTGGACCAGTTCCACGGCGCCACCGACATCATCCTCAAGCCGCTGGAAGGCGTGCTGGCCGGACTCACGGGCTTCGCCGGCACCGCCTTGATGGGCGATGGCAGCGTGCTCATGGTCCTCAACCCCAAGGAGTTGGTGTGATGGGCATCCGATACCTGAAGAAATACGCCGCGCTCGAAGACATTGTCACGGTCGAGGACGCACAAGCGCTGTTCGACTGGCTCAAGCAACAGGCCAAACCTGCCGTCAACCTGTCCAAGTGCGTGCATGTGCACGCAGCGGTGCTGCAGGTGCTGTTGATGGTCAAACCGCAGGTGCAAGGCGACGTCCCACAACCCTGGCTGGCGCAGGCCCTGAGCGCCGCCACCCCCCAGCACTGAAAGGCCACGGCCATGAAATCGATTTTCCTGGTGGACGACTCCAGCACCATGCTGATGAGCCTCAAGAGCACGCTGGAAATCAGTGGCTTCAAGGTGGACACGGCCGGTGACGGCGAACAGGCGTTGGCCAAGATCCAGGCGGGGCTCAAGCCCGACCTCATCATCACGGACATCAACATGCCCAAGATGGACGGGCTGCTGCTCATCAAAGAGGCCCGCAAGATCCTGCGCTTCACGCCCATCCTGGCGCTGACCACCGAGAGCCAGGCGGCCAAGCGCGACGAGGCCAAGAAGCTCGGCGCCTCGGGCTGGTTGATCAAGCCGGTGGTGGGCAGCGAGCTGGTGCGCATCGTCAAGCAGGTGGTGCCGGGCGCCTGACGGACGCTTGATGCGCGCCTCGGCCCCAGCCCCCAGACAGAAGGACACGACGATGGACCCCGCCTCACCCGCCGCCACCCCGCTCCCCACGCCCATCAGCGCCGAAACCGCCCGCTACCTGCGCCAGCGGCTGTGGGCGCGCTGGCTCAGCCGGGCCTTTGTGCTCAGCGGCGTGGCGATCGTGCTGTTCGTGCTCCATTTGCTGTCGCCCGAGTCCTTCACCGTCGCCACCGAACTGACGGCGGTGCTGTGCACCCTGCTGGGCCTGGTGTCGGCCGACTTCCGCCTCTACCGCAGCGACGCGCCGGAGACCGTCACCGAGGTGGTCAGCCAGGACCTGGCCCGGCTGGAGCAGTGCTTCGCCATCCTGCAAAAGCAGGTGGGCGTGACCATCCGCACCTCGGAGCACGCCGTGCTGGAAATGGTCGAGCGCCTGCACCGCGTGCACCAGCGCAGCAGCGAGTTGCACCGCCACGTCATGGAGGCGGTGGGGCGCTCCCGGCACATCTCCGAGGCCTCCCAGAACGAAGCCGATGGCAACCGCGCCACGGTGGCCACCCTGGCTTCGTCGCAGGAGGCCTTCATCGCCGCGCGCAAGCTCAACCAGCAGCGCATCGGTCTGGTGGTGGCGCAGGTGCGTCGGCTGACGCCGCTGGCCGCGCTCATCAGCGACATCTCGCGCCAGACCAGCCTGCTGTCCATCAACGCCTCCATCGAGGCCGCGCGCGCCGGCCCGGAAGGCGCCGGCTTCAAGGTCGTGGCCACCGAGGTGCGGCGGCTGTCGGCGCAAACCGCCGAGGCGGCCCAGCAGATCAGCGATGGCATCCACGACGTGGCCGACACCATCGAGGGCGAGCTGGTGCAGGCCAACCAGCTGGACTCCGAAGGCAACGCGGCCCACCAGCTCACCGCGGTGGCCTCGCACATCGCGCAGATCAGTGCCAGCCTGGACGAGGTTGTCCCGTACCTGGCGCAGCTTTCACAGAACATGCACACCGGCATCGAGGTCATCACGACCGACATCATCGACGCCATGGGCCACATGCAGTTCCAGGACGTCAACCGCCAGTTGCTGGAGCAGGTGGAATCGGCCCTGGGCAGCCTGTCGGAGCACAGCGCCGCGCTGTACGCGCTGGTCGGCGGCGACGCCCCACCGCCCCCGCTGGCGCTCGAAGAGCTGATGGACCGCTGGGCCGATGGCTATGTCTCGGAAGCCCAGCGCACCGCACACAACGAGGTGCGCCGCGCCGCGGGCACGCAGCAGGGCCGCAAGGGGCCGCACGGCCAGGACCCATCGGCGCAAGCGCCGCAGGCCGTGGTCCCTGCGCAGCAGGCCCATGTGCAAGCCGCCGACCTCCAGCTGGCCGCGCCCGAGGTGCCGCGCATCGAGTTGTTCTGAGCGCTTGGGCCGCCCACACGGCGGCCCTCACATGCCCTCACATGCCCATCACGCCGCCAGGTTCGACAGGAAGCCGGTGGCAGCACCGTGCAGGCAGCGCGGCTGGTAGGCGCTCACGCGCCGGGCGATGGCCGCGATGTGGTCGGGCGTGGTGCCGCAGCAGCCGCCAGCGATGTTGAGGAAGCCCGCCTTGGCGAACTCCTCGACCAGCGCGCCCGTGATCTCAGGCGTCTCGTCAAAGCCGGTGTCGCTCATGGGGTTGGGCAGGCCGGCGTTGGGGTAGCAGCTGATGAAGGTGTCGCCCGCGATCTTGGCCAGCTCCTCCACGTAGGGGCGCATCAGCGTGGCGCCGAGTGCGCAGTTCAGGCCGATGGCCAGCGGGTGGGCGTGGCGCACCGAGTGCCAGAAGGCGCTGACCGTCTGGCCCGACAGGATGCGCCCCGACGCGTCGGTCACGGTGCCCGAGATGATGATGGGCAGGCGCTCGCCGGTGTCTTCGAACAGCTCGTCGAGGGCGAAGATGGCCGCCTTGGCGTTGAGCGTGTCGAAGATGGTCTCGACCAGGAAGACGTCGCAGCCGCCGTCCATCAAGGCCTTGGCCTGCTCGTAGTAAGCCTGGCGCAGGGTCTCGAAGTCAACGTTGCGTGCGCCCGGGTCGTTCACATCGGGGCTGATGCTGGCCGTCTTCGGGGTCGGGCCGATGGCACCGGCCACGAAGCGCGGCTTGTCGGGCGTGCTGTACTTGTCGCAGGCCTCGCGGGCCATGCGCGCGGCCACGAGGTTCATCTCGATGGCCAGCTCGGGCAGGTCGTAGTCGTCCTGGGCGACGGTGGTGGCACCGAAGGTGTTGGTCTCGATGAGGTCGGCGCCGGCGGCGAGGTACTGCTCGTGGATCTCGCGGATGACCTCGGGCTTGGTCAGCTGCAGCAGCTCGTTGTTGCCCTTCAGGTCCTTGCCGTGCGCGGCGAAACGCGTGCCGCGGTAGTCGGCCTCGCCCAGCTTGTAGCGCTGGATCATGGTGCCCATGGCGCCGTCCAGCACCACGATGCGCTGGCGCATGATCTCGGGCAGCTGCGCGGCGCGGGTGTAGGGGCGGCGCGCCACGGGGGCGCTGGCATGGGCGGTGGCGGTGTTCATGGGCCTGATTTTACGGCGCCACCGCCAGGCCTGCACCAGGGCCTCAGATCAGGTCGTCTTCGTTGTCCGGGCGCTGGCCGTCGGTGTCGTCGTGCTCGAACTGGCTGTCGCGGAACTGCATCCGCCGCGCCGGCACGCCATCGCCCATCACCCACAGCTGCAGGTGGCGCGCGGGCATGGGCTTGGCGAACAGGTAGCCCTGCAACTGGTCGCAGCCCATGCGCTTGAGCACGTCCTGCTGGGCCACGGTTTCCACGCCCTCGGCCACCACCTTCAGCCCCAGGGCGTGGGCCAGCTTGATGACGGCGCGCACGATGGCCTGGGCGTCTTCCTGGCTGGCCACGTCCTGCACGAAGCTGCGGTCGATCTTGAGCTGGCGGGCGGGCAGCCTGCGCAGGTAGCTCAGCGAGGAGTAGCCGGTGCCGAAGTCGTCGATCGACAAGGACACCCCGAGCTGCGCCAGGCGTTCGAACACGCGCAGCGAGGCCTGCGGGTCTTCCATCGCGGCCGATTCGGTGACCTCGAAGGTCACCCGGCCACCGGCGATGTCGTGGCGCGCCAGCGAGTCCTGCACGCGCTCGACCAGGTCGGTCTGGCGCAGCTGGTGCACCGACAGGTTGATGGCCACGTGCATGCGCAAGCCGGTGTCCTGCCAGATGCGCAGCTGGCGGCAGGCCTCGTCGGTCACCCACTGGCCCAGGGCGCCGATGAGGCCGAAGCGCTCGGCCACCGGCACGAACACGACGGGGCTGACCGCGCCGCGCTCGGGGTGGTGCCAACGCAGCAGCGCCTCGACGCCGCTGATGCGGCCGGTGCGGCTGTCGATCTTGGGCTGGTAGTGCAGCTCCAGGCCGGTGTTGGTCTCCAGGGCGCGGCGCAGGTCGCGCTGCAGCTCGATGGCCTCCAGCGCGCCTGGGTCCATGGTGTCGGCGAAGAAGCAGTGGATGTTGCCGCCAGCGCGTTTGGCCGCGAGCATGGCCGCGTCGGCCCGGGCGATCAGGCGCGCACGCGGGCCGTGGTCGGGGTAGAGCACGATGCCGATGGAACACGACAATCGCACCTCGCGGCCTTGCACGAGGTAGGGCCGTTGCAGGGCCTGGCGGATGCGGTCGGCCACCAGCGCGGCCGAGGCGTGGTCGGGGTCACCGTCCATCAGCATGATGAACTCGTCGGCGCCCATGCGGGCCAGTGTGTCGGTCGAACGCCCCAGCCCGATCAGGCGCTGCGCCACCTCGCGCAGCAGCGCGTCACCCGCCTCGTAGCCATACGATTCGTTGATGGGCTTGAAGCCGTCGATGTCGATGTAGAGCAAGGCCAGGCGCCGCTGGTGCGACTCGGCGCGCAAGGCGGCGGCGTCCAGGCGGTCTTCGAGCTGCAAGCGGCTGGCCAGGCCCGTGAGCGCATCCTGGGCCGACAGCACCCGCTGGAAGGTCGGGCCGGAGGGCGCCTGAGGTGCATGCGGCGCGCTTGCGCAGGACACCGTGGCCGCAGGCACCTTGATGCGCCCGCGCGACTGCACCCACAGCCGCAAGGCGGCCATCAGGGCGGCCATGGCCACCAGGGCCAGCAGCAGCCACCACCAGGGTGCGGTCGGTTCGGCGTTCATGAGGCCAGGCTCATGGTGGGGAGACCTCCAGGTCCGACCACGCGGTCAGGATGTCATCGTCGTCCCCGTCATCGCGGCTTTGGGCCAGGGGCACACCCAACTCCTTCTCGATGCGGACCTGGGTGGGCGGTACGGGCTTGCCGCGCTGCTGCAGCCAGTGCAGCAAGGTGTGCTCGGCCATGGGCCGCGCGAACAGGAAGCCTTGCAGCTCGTCGCAATGCAGCTGGGCGAGGATGTCGGCCTGGTCCTGCGTTTCCACGCCCTCGGCCACCACCTTCAGGCCCAGCGCATGGGCCAGGCGCACCACGGCCTCGACGATGGCTTGCGCATCGAGGCTGCTGTCGAGGTCGCGCACGAAGCTGCGGTCGATCTTGAGCTGGCGCGCGGGCAGGCGGCGCAGGTAGCTCAGCGAGGAGTAGCCGGTACCGAAGTCGTCGATGGACAGGCGCACGCCGATCTGGTCGAGCATGTCGAACACCCGCATCGAGGCTTCGATGTCTTCCATGGCCACCGACTCGGTGATCTCCATGATGAGCATGCGCGCCGGCACGCGGTGGCGCTTGAGGGCCTCGCGCACGCGCTGCTCCAGGTCAGGCTGACGCAGCTGGTGCACCGACACGTTGACGGCCACGGGGATGTCCAGGCCCGCCTCGTGCCACAGGCGCACATGGCGGCAGGCTTCGTCCAGCACCCACAGGCCCAGCTCGCCGATCAGGCCGAAGCGCTCGGCCACCGGGATGAACTCGGCCGGGCTGACCATGCCCCGCTTGGGGTGGTGCCAGCGCAGCAGCGCCTCCACGCCCGCCAGTTCGCCGCTGTCGGCGCGCAGCTTGGGCTGGAAATAGAGCTGCAGCTCCTGGCGCGCCACGGCATGGCGCAGATCTCGCTGCATCTCCACCTGGGCCGCGCTGGCGCGGTCCATGCCGCGCTCGTAGATGCAATGGACGCCGCCACCCGCACGGCGGGCCGTGAGCATGGCGTCGTTGGAGTGGGTGATGAGCTGCTCGGCCGAGGCGCTGTCCGGGTAGCGCGCGATGCCGATCGAGCTGCTGACCACGATGTCCTGGTCCTGGATGAGGCAGGGCACGTGGATGGCATCCTGCAGGCGCTGCGCCAGCACGGCCATGGTGCGCTCGTCGGGCGAGCCGCGGCAAGCCAGCAGGAACTCGTCGGTGTCGGAGCGCGCCAGCACATCGCCCTCGCGGACCAGGCCCTGCAGGCGCAACGACAGCGTGTGGATGAGCTTGTCGCCCAGGCTGTGGCCGTAGGTTGCAGCGAAGGCGTGGAAGCCGTCGATGTTCAGGCGCAGCACGCACAGGTGCAAGGCCGTTTCACGCGGTGCGTCGATGATGCTGCGCAGTTGCTGCTCGAAGCCCAGCCGGTTGGGCAGGCCGGTGACGGCGTCGCGCTGGGACGCCTCTTCCAACGCCTCTTGCGCTTCCTTGAGCGAGTCGCTCAGGGCCTGCGTTTTGGCCAGGGCGCGGGCGTCCTGGATGGTGCCCATGTGGGTCATCACCATGAGGATGAGCACGGCCACCGTCAGCAGCAGTTGCAGGTTGTCGCCCGAGAGCTGGTCGGCGCTCAGGCACACGGCATGGAGCTTCACGCCGATGCTGCTGACCTGCAGCGTCATGCCCGTCCAGATGATGGAGCCCACCAGCACGGCCACGCCGAGGTGGCGGGCCTGGTGCGGCTCGCGCGCCAGGTCGTCGCGCATCAGCCGCGAGCCCACGCCGCAGCCCAGCAGCAGGATCAGCACGCCAGCACCGAGGGTGCCGCCATCCCAGGTCAGGCCGGGCTGGATCATGATCGACGAGGCGTTCACGAACAGCAGCATGCACAGGCCCATGGCGACCAGCATGGCGCCCATGACGCGCAGCTTCAGCGACGCCATCATGTGGGTCTGCAGCCACAAGGCCATGGCGCTGACCACCACCGCGGGCAGCCACGATGCCATCACCACGTCGCGCACATAGCCGATCTTGATGGGCACTTTCAGGGCCACCAGGCCGAGGAAGCTGCCCGCCCAGATGCCCGTGCCCACGACCAGCGCACCGCCCAGCCACCAGGCCACGGCCGCTTCACGGTCGTTCGCCCGCACGCGGCGAATCACCATGCTTTGCAGTGAGATGGCGTACACCATGAGCAACCAGGCCGGCGCCAGTGCCGAGCCCTGCAGGTGCGAAGCCATGAGAGGAATGGACATGCGCGCTCCTTGATACAGCCTCCTGGTCGGGAGGCCGGCGCCGAAACGGTCCACGCTTCGGGGCGTGATCGTTTATCGGCGGGAGTGCGCGTGAACTTGAGGTGGCAAGGGTGACGTGGAACGCGAAAAGCGTTCAGTGCATCACGACTGGCTGCTGCGCCATGCCGGCGTAGCGCTCCAGGTAGGCATCGAATTCCTCGATGCTGGGCGAGGACTCGATGAGCGCCTCGACCCCTTCCTTGAACTGCTCGGCCAAGGCCCCTTCGATGAAGAGTTCCTTGCGCGCGAACTTGTCCACGATCTCGTAGCCACCCCGGGTGAGGGCGGGCACCAGGTCCTGGGCCACGGCGACCGCACCCCGCTCAGGCGTGTCCTGAGAGGGCATCTCGATCTGGACGACCGCGTAGCTGTCCGAGTTGTAAAGCATGTGCATTGACGACGCTCCAGAGTCTTTCAGACTGACTTCCGTCAGGGCCGTAAGCCGGTGGACCAAATCCATGATGACGGCTTCATCGGCCCCGTCACTCCCCGACTTGAGGGCTGATCGCCAGCGCACAAGGGCGGGCGTGTGGGAATGCACGTGCTGTCAGCCAGTCGCCCCCTCGATCGGGTGGGACGCCCCTGCCTCGGCAGCGGCGTTCAGGGCTTGAGGAAGCTCAGGGTGACTTCACCGACCGTGATGCCGAACTTGCGCATGGACGCCTTGTTCAGCATGGTGCGGGCGTCCATCTGGTACATCCAGTCGTCGAACTGGAACTCGATGACGCGCCCGTCCACGGGCACTTTCATCGTGTACCGCCAGCGCAGCGCGTTGCCGGCCGACTCGCCCACAGCCACACCCACGATGTCATCGGCCCGGCCCTCGAAGCGGCCACCGCCCAGGTCGGTCAGGCGCCAGACGCGGCGCTCGCGGGTGCCATCGCTGTAGGTGAAATCTTCTTCCAGCACGCCTTGCTGGCCCTCCCAGCGGCCCATCATGGCCACGCTGAAGCGCTTCACGACGCGGCCGTCGCGGTCGGTGAACAGGCCTTGCGCGCTCACAGGGCCGTTGAAATAGGCGCGGAAATCCAGCTTGGGCTGCTGCTGGGCGTAGTCGCTGGGCTGGGGCGCGCTGGCGCAACCGGTGCCCAGGGCGACGGTCAGGGCCAGGGCGGCGGCCGAGAGGATGCGGGTGGCGCCGCGGCGGCGGGGCATGGGGTGCGTCATGGGGGCTCCTGGGGATGGGTTCGGTGCGAGAAGTCAGGCGAGCGCAGGGTGGTGGCGCCAGCGCCAGCACGCGCCCATGGCCACCAGCTTGAACACGCAGGGCAAGCCGCCATAGGCCAGCGTGAGCGCCATCAGCGCGCCGGGGTCTTGTGCGCCCGGGTGGTAGCCCAGCGCCTGCAGCGTCGGCAAGGCCAGGCCGGCGGCCAAGGCCAGGTTCAGCTTGGTGGCCCATTGCCACCACCCGGCGTAGGCGCCTTCCGCCTGACCTGCGTGGCCCGCGCGCTGCACCACCCCCGTCAAGAGGGTGCCCGGGGCGGTGAGGTCGGCACCCAAGGCCCAGCCCCCGGCCAGGCAGATGGCGATGTAGGCCGCCCGGTCGCCCTCGCCCAGCCACAGCACGCCGGCAAAGCTGGCCAGCGCCATCCCCATGCCCAGGGCCCAGCTGCGCATGGCCCCGATGCGCGCGATGCAGCGCACCCACCAGGGCACGCTGAGCGCCGCCATCAGGAAGTACAGGCCGAGGAACAGCGGCGCGGCGTCCATGGCCTTCAGGCGGTCCTGGATGAAAAAGAGCACCAGCGTGGCCGGGATGGCGCTGGCCACGCCATTGACCAGGAACAGCGCCATCAGGCGGCGGAAGCCGCTGCCGCGCCAGGGCAGGCCCAGCGGCACACGGGCAGGGCCGAGGGCGGTGGCGGCGGCTGCGGCTGCGGCTGTGGTGCCGGCAGGCGCTGGCCCGCGCAGCAAGGCCCACACGCCCAGCAGCAGGGTGGTGGCCAGCACGGCCGAGGTCCAGGCCAGGCCCGCCTGGGTGGCCAGCACATTGGCCGCCAGCACGCCGAACAGGCCGAAGCCCTCGCGCCACGCCACCAGGCGCGCGCGTTGGCCCACGTCTCCGCCCAGCCGGGTGCCCCAGGCCAGGTGCGCCACGCTGAGCAGGCTGTAGGCCAGGAAGGTGATCACCAGGGTGAACGCACACCAGGCCAGCAAAGCGCCCTGGTGGCGCATGGGCGCCCAGGCCATCGGCGGGAAAAACAGCGCCACGAAGCCCAGCGCCAGCACAACCGCCGCGGCCAGCACGGCCAAGCGGCGTTGTCCCGCGTGGGCGAGCAGGTGGTCCACCCAGCGGCCCAGCAGCGGGTCGATGAGCGCATCGGCCAGGCGCGTCAGCAGCAGCACCGCGCCCAATGCGCCGAGCGAGACGCCCAGCGTCTGGCCGTAATGCGCGGGCAGCACCACGTACAGCGGCATGGCCACGAAGGCCAGGGGCAGGCCCAGCAGGCCGTACAGCGCGTTGCTCCGTGCGCCAGACATCCGCGTCAGACCAAGCTGCCAGCGGCAGGTTTGCGCAGGGTGTACTGCACGACGTTGGTGTTGCCCATGTCGAAGGCGGCCTCGCAATAGCCGAGGTAGAACTCCCAGATGCGCTGGAAGCGCTCGTCAAAGCCCAGGCCCTGCACCTGCTGGATGCGGGCGTGGAAATCGGCGCGCCAACGGCGCAGGGTTTCGGCGTAATCGGGGCCGAAGGCCAGGGCGTTGGTGACTTCCAGGCCGGCCTTGCGGGCCTCTTCGCGGAAGGCGCGGTCGCAGGGCAGCAGGCCGCCGGGGAAGATGTACTGCTGGATGAAATCGGTGGACTTCACGTAGCGCTCGAACAGCGCGTCGTCGATGGTGATGGTCTGGATGCAGGCCTGGCCGCCATCCTTCAGACACCGGTTGAGCGTGGCGAAGTAGCTGGCCCAGTACTCGCGGCCCACGGCCTCGAACATCTCGATGGAAACGATGGCATCGAAGGGCGCATCGGCGATGTCGCGGTAGTCCTGCAAGCGCAGGTCGGCGCGCTCGGCCAGGCCGGCGTCGGCCATGCGCTTTTGCGCCCAGGCCAGCTGCTCGGTGGAGAGCGTCACGCCCGTGACGTGGGCGCCGTGCTCGGCCGCGGCGATCTCGGCCAGGCCGCCCCAGCCGCAACCGATCTCCAGCACGCGGCGCGCGGTGCCATCGGCCGCCACGCCCGCTTCGTTCAAGGCGCGCTTGACCTTGGCGCGCTGGGCCTCGACCATCGGCTTGCCCAGGTCGCCCTCGAACCAGGCGCTGGAGTAGCTCATGGTGCGGTCCAGCCAGAGGCGGTAGAAGTCATTGCCCAGGTCATAGTGGGCCTGGATGTTCTTGCGGCTGTTGGCCTTGGAGTTGCGGTTGAGCAGGTGGCGGATGCGGTAGGCCAGGCGGCCCCACCAGTGGCCGTAGATGGCCTCTTCGATGATGTTGCGGTTGGCGATGAACAGCTTGAGCAGCGCGGTCAGGTCTGGCGTGGACCAGTGACCGGCGATGTAGGCCTCGGCGAAACCGATGTCGCCCGACTTCAGCACCGCCGCGCACATGTCCCAGTGGTGCAGGCGCAGCACCGCACGCGGTGCCGGCACGTCCACGGCCACGGCCTGACCGAAGTGCGCCGTGCCGCCATGCGGGAACTGCACGTCGAGCGACCCCACCTGCAAGCGCTGCAGCAACTTGAGCACCACGCGGGCAGCGGCAGGCGCGTCCTGGGGCAGGGCCTGGTGCAGAGCCGGGTGCTCATCCGAGGACAGCGACGAAGCGGAGGTCATGCGGTTCATGGTGTGGCGGGCCCGTGCGGGCCGGTGACGGAGCGAGCCGGGGGCTCGGGTTTGCTGAAAAACGGCACGCGCTTGACCCACAAGCGCAGCGCCTGCCAGTGGATGCGCGCCACCACACCCAGCGTCAGCAGGGGCCAGCCCAGCTTGGCGCGGCGCAGCGATGCAGCGTCCATGGGATGCAATACGCCGCTGAGCGCGGTTTGGATGAGGGGCCCTTGCGCATCGTCGTGGTCCACCCGGGCGATGAGGCGTTCGCCCTGCGGCGTCGCCGCGCGCATGAAGCGGAAGCGGTAGCGCCCTTCCACATGGCAAAAAGGCGAGACGTGGAAGACCTTGTCGGCGCAGACCTCCTGCCCCCAGGCCAGGCCCTCGTCCCCGCCGCCCAGCACATAACAGTGGCGCTCGCCGAAGGTGTTGTTGACCTCGGCCACCACCGCGTGCAGTTGGCCATCGGCCCGGTGCACGTACCAGAAGCTCACGGGCTTGAAGCTGTGGCCCAGAACGCGCGGGTAGGTCTGCAGCCAGACCTCGCCCTCGGCCAGGTCGGTGCGCCACACGCCGGCATCGCGCAACAAGCCGTCCAACCAGGCCAGCGCGTCGCCACGGCCATCGCCATGGTCAGCGTCGTGGAAGCTCAGCCAGCCGCGCGCGTTGCGGCGCACCGCGGCCAGCGGCTGACGGCCCAGCGCGCGCAGGGGCAGCAACCAGAAGCAGTTGGGGTAGGCAAAGGCGTGGTGCGCCGGCTTGAGCCGGGTGTGGCGCACCTGTCCAAAACCGATCTGCGCGACCGGTGGACTGGCTGGGCCCGGGGCCTCGCTCATGCGGCCAAGCCCTGGCCCGGCACGGCCATCGGGTCCATGCCCTCGGCCCGTGCCAGCAAGCCTTTGGCGGCGGCCAGGCCCGACTTGAGACCGTCTTCGTGGAAGCCATAACCCGCCCAGGCGCCGGCAAACCACAGGTGGCGCCGGCCCTGCAGCGAGGGCAAGCGTTCCTGCGCTTCGATGGCGGCCTGGTCAAACACCGGGTGGTCGTAATCGAACTCGGCCAGCACAGTCTCGGGCGCCGGTTCGCGCAAGGGGTTGAGCGACACCACCACCGGCTGCGACCACGGCAGTGGCTGCAATCGGTTGATGAGGTAGTGCAGGCACACGGCCCGCGCCTCCCCGGCCAGGTCGGGCGCACGCTCGTAGTTCCAGGCGGCCCAGGCCTTCTCGCGGCGGGGCAGCAGGGCGGTGTCGGTGTGCAGCACGGCGCGGTTGGGGTGGTAGCGGATGGCGCCCAGCACACCGCGCTCGGCCTCGCTGGCGGCAGCCCCCAGCAGGCGCAAGGCCTGGTCGGGGTGGCAGGCCAGCACGACTTCGTCGAAGCGCTCGGCACCGCGGGCGCTGTGCACCATCACACCGGCCTCGCCGCCCTCGCCCAGGGGCACCACGCTTTGCACCGGGCAGGCCAGGCGCGCATCCGCCAGGCGCTCGACGATGCGGCGCACGTACTCCCGCGAGCCCCCGGCCACCGTGAACCACTGCGGCCGGTTGGCCACCTGCAGCAGCCCGTGGTTGTGGCAGAAGCGGATGAGTGTGGCCATCGGGAAACGCATCATCTGCTGCACCGGGCAGGACCAGATGCACGCCACCATGGGCAGCAAATAGCCTTCCTGGAACGCCGGGCTGAAGCCTTGGGCACGCAGGAAATCGCCGATGGGCTGGCGCAGCTCGGCCTCGCTACCGCGCAAGGCCATGGCCGTGGTCAGGCGGTTGAAGCGCATGAGGTCGCCCAGCATGCGCCAGAAGGCGGGCGAGAGCAGGTTGCCGCGTTGCGCGAACACCGTGTTCAGCGATGAGCCGCACCACTCCAGACCGGGGCGCAAGCCACCCAGGCCACTGGCACCGGGCGGGATCTGCACCGAGAACGACATGTCCGACGCGGCCGTGGGCACGCCCAGCTCGGCGAACAGGCCGATCAGGTTCGGGTAGGTGCGCTCGTTGAACACCAGGAAGCCCGTGTCCACACCGTGCGTGACCTCGCGCCCGGCGTCGTTGCGCAAGGTCACATCGAAGGTGTTGGCATGGCCGCCGAAGTGGCGTCCCGCCTCGAACAGCGTGACGCGGCGCTGCCCCGGCGCGATGCTCAGGTGGTGGGCGGCGCCCAGGCCGCTGATGCCGGCGCCGATGACGGCAATGCGCTTCATGGCGTGCTCCGGTTCCGTTTCAGATGGGGCCGAGGGGCGGGGCTCACTGCGCCAGGGCCTTCTCGACGTCGCGCACCAGGTCGCGGTCGTCGGGCGTGGTCACGCTGCTGTAGGCGTCGATGACACGGCCATCGCGCGCCACGAGGTACTTGTAGAAGTTCCACTTCGGCCGCGTGCCCGAGGCCTTGGTCAGCTCGGCGAACAGGGGGTTGGCCTCGGCGCCGGCCACGTGGCTCTTGGCGAACATCGGGAACTTCACGCTGTAGGTGTTGGCGCAAAACTCGGCGATTTCCTTGTTGCTGGCCTTTTCCTGCTCACCAAAATCGCCCGAGGGGAAGCCCAGCACCACCAGACCGCGGTCCTTGTACTTGGCGTGCAGCGCCTCCAGGCCCTTGTACTGGCCGGTGAAACCACAGTAGCTGGCGGTGTTGACCACCAACAGCACCTTGCCGCTGTACTGGCACAGCGACTGCGGCTTCTCGTCTTGCAGCCGAGGGAAAGTCTTGTTGAGCAGGGCCGGGCAAGCCGCTGCTGCAGGGGTGGCGGCGGTGGCTGCGGGTGTGGCATCACCTGCGGCAGCGTGCACCATGGCAGAAGTTCCCATGCCGCTCACGACCAGGACCCATGTCAGAAATTGAACACGCTTTGTCGTCATGATTGCCTCGTTTGTCTTGGTCAAACCAAAATTGCTGGCCTATATTAGCCAGTGAACACGCCATGAACAAGTTTTTGTCCAGGTCAAAACAGATTCAAACCCGACACAGCGACATCTGCGCGATGTGCACGCCCCGCCTGTCCACCGAAACCCTTGCCGTGCTCACACCCACCTTACGCAGACCGGGCGCCGCTGGATGCCCCCCATCACACCCGCCACCGACAGGAACGACATGCCACGCACCCTGATGATGTCGATCGCTGCCGTCGAGCGTGACACGGGCCTGAGCAAAGACACCCTGCGCGTCTGGGAAAAGCGTTATGGATTCCCGAACCCCGTGCGCGATGCGCAAGGCGAGCGCTGCTACCCGCTCGACCAGCTGGAGAGGCTGCGCCTGATCAAGCGCCTGCTCGACGTCGGCCACCGCCCGGGGCGGGTCGTCGCCCTGCCCGTGGCCGACCTGCAAACCCTGGCCGAGCACAGCGCCGATGCGCTGGTGCCCCTCCACCCTCCGGGCGCCCAGGCGCCCCCGCCGTCGGCCGCCACCTTCCTGCCGCCCACACCGGCCGATCCGACCCAGTCCGCCGACACACCCTGGGTCGCAGAAGCTTTGAACCGCGTCGATGCCCACGACGTCGCCGGCCTCAAGCGCATCCTGGCCCAGGCCTCGGTCCACCTCGGCCTGGCCCACTTCACCTCGGACGTGGTCGCCCCCTTGCTGCAGGCCATGGGCGAGGGCTGGCTGCGCGGCCGCTTCCAGGTGCCGCAGGAGCACTGGGTCAGCCACTGCCTGCAGCAAACCCTGCACAGCGCCATCCACGCCCTGCCGCCAGCCCTGCCCGAGCAAGCGCCACGGGTGCTGCTGAGCACCTTCCCTGGCGAGCCTCACGCCATGGGGCTGTTGATGGTCGAAGCCTGGTTGTCCTTGCTGGAGGCCCAACCCATCAACCTGGGGCCGCAAACCCCGCTGTGGGACCTCGTCCACGCGGCGGCCAACCACCATGTCGATGTCGTCGCCCTGAGTTTTTCTGCCTCGGCCCCGGCCATCCTCGTGCAAGACACCCTGCAGGAGTTCCGCGCCAAGCTGCCCCCGCGCATCGCACTGTGGGTCGGCGGGCGCCACCCACTGCTGCTGCGGCGCCCCCCGCCTGGCGTGCTGGCCCTGGGCGACATGGACACCCTGCGCGCGGCTGTGAACGCCTGGCGCACGCACCACCCACGTCAGACGGGCTGAGGCGTCACAGGACTGTCAAACACTTGACACCCAAAACGTCATCAAAGTCGTATAGCCTGCATGGATCACGCTGACCGGGGTGCATGGACCCGGCCAGTCACACTGCGACCGCTGACACCAGGAGAAGGTCATGCTCTATCCCGAACTGTTCAAGCAAATGGAATCCGTCCGCTGGAACATGGACACCGACATCCCCTGGGACCAGTTCGACGCCAGCCAGCTGACCGACGAGCAGGCGCAGACCATCAAGATGAACGCCATCACCGAGTGGGCCGCCCTGCCCGCCACGGAGATGTTCCTGCGCGACAACCGCGACGACAGCGACTTCTCCGCCTTCATGAGCGTGTGGTTCTTCGAAGAGCAGAAGCACTCGCTGGTGATGATGGAGTACCTGCGCCGCTTCCGCCCCGACTTGCTGCCCACCGAGGAAGAGCTGCACGAAGTGCGCTTCGAGTTCGACCCGGCCCCGGCGCTCGAAACCCTGATGCTGCACTTCTGCGGCGAGATCCGCCTGCACCACTGGTACCGCCGTGCCGCCGAATGGCACACCGAGCCGGTCATCAAAGCGATTTACGACACCCTGGCCCGCGACGAAGCCCGTCACGGCGGCGCCTACCTGCGCTACATGAAGCGCGCCATGACCAAGTTCGGCGACGAGGCCCGCGCGGCCTTCGCCAAGGTCGGCGTGCTGATGGCCAGCGCCCGTCGCACGGCCCAGGCCCTGCACCCGACCAACCTGCACGTCAACGAAGCGCTGTTCCCGCGCGACACGGTACAGTCCCGCCTGCCCAACCCCGAGTGGCTGGAAAAGTGGCTGGACACGCAGATCCAGTTCGACGCCGTCTGGGAAAACAAGGTCGTGGAGCGCATCCTGCACAACCTCAGCTCGCTGATGGGCCAGAGCTTCGCCAGCGTGCAGGAGCTCAACCGCTTCCGCAAGCAGATGCTGAAATCGATCGAAGCAGGCATGGAGGGCAGCACACCGGCCGCCCCCACCGCCACCGCACAAGCCTGATCAAGGCCTGATCAGGCCACCGACGTCCAGGCCTGCACCTGCGCCCGCCCCGCGAACAGCGGGTGAGCCTGGGCTTCGTCCAGCGTCAAGACCGGCGTGACGCAGGCGTCCGAGGGCTCGAACTGGTGGGCCCAGTAAGCCAGCGGCTGTGAAACCACCAGCGCAGCGACCTCGGCCTTGAGCGCCGTGCAGTCCGGCGTGCCCGGCAAGGCGCCTCGCTGCCAGTGGCGGTTGACCCAGTCGGGCCGCCCGAACACCTCGCAGGCCGCCTTCCAGAACTTGAACTCCAGCGCGCCCACCGCGAGGTGGCGGCCATCGGCCGTGGCGTACAGGTTGTAGCAAGGCAGGCCGCCGTTGAGCATGTCCTCGCCCGCCTGCGGCCGGTGCCCGAGGATGGGCGCCAGCAGCGAGGCCGTGGCCTTGGGCATGACCAGGTGCGCGTGCAAGCCATGCGTCATGCTGACATCGATGTGCCGCCCTTGCGCGGTGCGTTGCGCCTCGATCACCGCCGCCAGGATGGCGATGGTGGCCATCGCGCTGCCCGCGGCCAAGTCGCCCCATTGCACGTTGGACAAGGCCAGCTCGCCCGTGGGAGCGCGCACCTGGTCGAGCACACCCGACAGCGCCATGAAGTTCAGGTCATGGCCCGCCTTGTGCGCCCAGGCCCCCGTTTGCCCGTACCCCGTGATGGACACCATCACCAGCTTCGGGTTGAGCGCGTGCAGGGTGGCCGCGTCCAGCCCCATGCCTTGCAGCACGCCGGGGCGGAAGCTGTCCACCATCACGTCGGCGGTGGCCAGCCAATCGCGCAGGGTGGCGAGGTCGGCTTCGTTGCGGAAGTCGATCTTGCGGCACTCCTTGCCGTGGTTGAGCGCCTCGAACAGCGTGCCCAGCGGGCGCGCGGGGTCGCCCTCGGGCGGCTCGACCTTGACGACCTCGGCACCCAGGTCGGCCAGCATGCGCGTGCTGAAAGGCCCCGGCAGGTTGCGCGTGAGGTCGATCACGCGCAGGCCTGCCAGCAGGCTGGCCAGAGGGCCCGAAGGCCCCGAGGCCTGGTCGTTGGCCGCGCTCACACCACGTCCTCGAAGCGGCCGCCTTCTTGCGCCATCTTCACCACGATGGCTGCGGGCTCGAAGCGCGGGCCATAGGCCTGGGCCAGCTCACGCGCACGCTCGACGAAGTGCTTGGCACCCACGGCGTTGATGAACTGCAGCGCGCCGCCCTGGTTGGGCGCGAAGCCCCAGCCGAAGATCGAGCCGATGTTGGTGTCGGCCACCGAACGCACGACCTTCTCTTCGAAGCAGCGTGCGGCCTCGTTGGCTTGCACGTACAGCAGGCGGTCCACCAGCTCTTGCTGGGTGGGCTGGTTCGCCACCGGCGGGTAGAGCTGGGTCAGCTCGGGCCACAAGGTCTTTTCCTTGCCGTTGTAGTCGTACAGGCCCTTGCCGGTCTTCTTGCCGATGCGGTTGTGGGTGCCACCGATGTTCTGCAGCACGCTCGCGGCGGGGTGCTCGGGCAGCACCTTGCCTTCGGCGGCCATGTCCTTCCTGGTCTGCTCGGCGATGTGCAGCGACAGGCCCAGCGAGACCTCGTCTTGCAGCGCCATCGGCGGCATGGGCATGCCCGCCTTCAGGCCGGCCACTTCGATGGAGCGCGGGTGCACGCCCTCGCCCAGCATGGCCAGGCCTTCCATGATGTAGGTGGCGAACACGCGCGAGGTGTAGAAGCCGCGGCTGTCGTTGACCACGATCGGGGTCTTGCCGATCTGCAGCACGTAGTCGAAGCCACGCGCCAGGGTCTCGTCGGAGGTCTTCTCGCCCACGATGATCTCGACCAGCGGCATCTTGTCCACCGGCGAGAAGAAGTGCAGGCCGATGAAGTTGGCCGGGCGCTCGCTGGCCGTGGCCAGACCGGTGATGGGCAGCGTCGAGGTGTTCGAGGCGTACACCGCGTCGGCGGCGATGACGGCCTCCGACTTCTGCGTGCACACCGCCTTGATGGCGCGGTCTTCGAACACGGCCTCGATGACGAGGTCGCATCCCTTCAGGTCGTCATAGGACGTGGTGGGCTGGATGCGGGCCAGCAGCGCGTCGCGCTTCTCGGCCGTGCTGCGGCCACGCGAGATGGCCTTGTCCAGGATGCCTTGCGAGTAGGCCTTGCCCTTCTCGGCATTCTCTTGCGTCGTGTCCAGCAGCACCACGTCGATGCCGACCTTGGCCGACACGTACGCGATGCCCGCGCCCATCATGCCGGCGCCCAGGATGCCGACCTTCTTGACCTTGGATTCAGCAAAGCCCTTGGGACGCGACTGGCCCTTCTTGATGGCGTTGAGCTGGTGCCACAGCGTGCCGATCATGTTCTTGCTGGTCTGCGACGCCACGCACGCGGCGAAGTAGCGCGACTCGACCTGGCAGCCGGCGTCGAAGTCCAGCAGGCAGCCTTCGAACAGGCAGCTCATGATGTGGGTCAGCGCCGGGTAGTTGCCGTGTGCCTTGGCGTTGGCCATCGACGGGGCAATGGCCAGCACCTGCACCACGGCCGGGCTCTTGCTGTCGCCACCGGGGATGCGGAAGCCCTTGTTGTCCCAAGGCTGCGAGGCCTTGGGGTTGGCCAGGCACCAGGCCTTGGCCTTGGCCAGCATGTCTTCGCGGTTGGCGGCCAGCTCGGTCACCAAGCCCATCTCCTTGGCCTTGGCCGCGGTCAGCTCCTTGCCTTGGGTGATGAGCTCGAAGCTCTTCTGGATGCCGATCATGCGGGGCACGCGCTGGGTGCCGCCACCGCCGGGCAGCAGGCCCAGCTTGACTTCGGGCAGGCCGAACTTGGCCTTCGGGTCGTCGATGGCGATGCGGGCGTGGCAGGCCAGCGCCAGCTCCAGGCCACCGCCCAGTGCCGTGCCGTTGAGCGCGGCCACCACGGGCTTGCCGCACTTTTCCATGCGGCGCATCATGCCCTTGAGGTCTTCACACAGCTTGAAGGCTTCTTCGGCGCTGGTGATCTGCGTGAGCTGGTCGATGTCGGCGCCGACGATGAAGGTGGACTTGGCCGAGGTGATGACCAGGCCCTTGAGGGCGGCGTCGGTCTCCAACTGGTTGACCAGCGCAGCGAAGGGCTCGACCAGCGTCGGGTTGAGCACGTTCATCGCGCGGCCCGGCATGTCGATGGTGACGAGGCCGATGCCGTTGGCATCGATGTCGAGGGTGAAAGCTTGTTGGGTCATGGCGTGGACCTCCTCAGACGCGTTCGATGATGGTGGCGATGCCCATGCCGGCACCGATGCACAGCGTGGCCAAGGCGGTGGACTTGCCCGTGCGCTCCAGTTCATCGAGGGCCGTGCCCAGGATGATGGCGCCGGTGGCGCCCAGCGGGTGGCCCATGGCGATGGAGCCGCCGTTGACGTTGACACGGTCCATCGACACGCCCAGGTCTTTCGCGGTCTTCATGGGCACGGTGGCAAACGCCTCGTTGATTTCCCACAGGTCGATGTCGCCCGGCGTCATGCCCAGCTTGTTGAGCGCCTTCTTGCAAGCCGGCGTCGGGCCGGTCAGCATGATGGTGGGCTCGGAGCCGCACTCGGCCGTCATCAGCACGCGGGCGCGGGGCTTCAGACCTGCCTTGATGCCGGCTTCCTTGCTGCCCAGCAGCACCAGCGCAGCGCCGTCCACGATGCCCGAGGAGTTGCCGGCGTGGTGCGCGTGGATGACCTTCTCGATGGTCGTGTACTTGTCCAGCGCGGTGGCGTCAAAGCCCATGGTGCCCATCATCTCGAAGGACGGCATCAGCTTGGCCAGCGACTCGACCGAGGTGCCAGGACGCACGGTTTCGTCACGGCCCAGCATCAGCATGCCGTTGATGTCGCGCACGGGGATGACCGACTTGTCGAAGCGGCCTTCCGACTGCGCCAACGCGGCGCGGCGGTGCGACTCGGCAGCGAAGGCATCGAGGTCGGCGCGCGAGAAGCCTTCCAGCGTGGCGATCAGGTCAGCAGAGATGCCCTGCGGCACGAAAGCGGTGCCGCTGTTGATGCGAGGGTCCATCACCCAGGCACCACCGTCGGAGCCCATGGGCCAGCGGCTCATGCTTTCCACGCCACCGGCAACGACCATGTCATCGAGGCCGGCGCGGATCTTGGCCGTGGCCATGTTGATGGCTTCCAGGCCCGAGGCGCAGAAGCGCGAGAGCGTCACACCGGCGACGGACTCGGCCCAGCCGGCGTCCAGCACGGCGGTGCGGGCGATGTCGGCGCCCTGCTCGCCCACCGGGGTCACGCAGCCGAGGATGACGTCATCGACCAGCGAGGTGTCGAGGTGGTGGCGCTGTTGGAGGCCTTGCAGCAAGGTGCGCAGCAGCCAAACGGGCGTGGCCTGGTGCAGGCTGCCGTCTTTCTTGCCCTTGCCACGCGGGGTGCGCACGGCGTCGAAAATGTAGGCTTCGATCATGGGAAGCTCCTTCTGTTCAAGTAGATGTGACTCGGTGGATCAAAGGAAGCGCGAGGCCAGTTCCTTCATGATCTCGTTGGTGCCGCCATAGATGCGTTGCACGCGCGAGTCGGCCCACAGGCGGGCGATCGGGTACTCCTTCATGTAGCCGTAGCCACCGAAGAGCTGCAGGCACTCGTCGGTCACCTTGCACTGGTTGTCGGTGATCCAGTACTTGATGAGCGCGGCGCGGTCCACGCCCAGCTCACCCTTGAGGTGGGCGACCATGGCGGCGTCCACCAGGGCGCGCGAGGCCAGCAGCAGGGCCTGGCACTCGGCCAGCTTGAAGCGGGTGTTCTGGAAGCTGAAGATGGTCTTGCCGAAGGCCTTGCGCTCCTTGGTGTACTCCAGCGTGATCTTCATGGCGTATTCCATGGTCGCGATGCCGGCCAGCGCGACCAGCAGGCGCTCTTGCGGCAGCTCCTGCATCAGCTGGAAGAAGCCATGGCCTTCTTGTTCGCCGATCAGGTTGTGCTTGCTCACCACCACGTCGTCGAAGAACAGCTCGGAGGTGTCTTGCGCCTCCATGCCGATCTTGTCGAGGTTGCGGCCGCGGCGGAAACCGGGGGCTTCGTCGGTCTCGACCACGAACAGCGAAATGCCTTGCGCGCCGGCGTCCTTGCTGGTCTTGCAGACAACGATGACCAGGTTGGCCAGCTGGCCGTTGGTGATGAAGGTCTTGCTGCCGTTGATGGTGTAGGTCTCGCCATCGGCCGACTTCTGCGCGAAGGTGCGCACGCCTTGCAGGTCGGAGCCGGTGCCGGGCTCGGTCATGGCGATGGCGCTGACCAGCTCACCGGTGGCCAGCTTGGGCAGCCAGCGCTTCTTTTGCTCTTCGGTGCCGTAATGCAGGATGTAGGGCGCGACGATGCCCGAGTGCAGCGAGCCACCGAAGCCGCCGATGCCGGCTTCACCTTGCGCCAGCACCAGTGCGGCTTCGTGGCCGAAGTCGCCACCGCCACCGCCGTACTGCTCGGGCATGGAAGCGCACAGGAAGCCGTTGGCGCCGGCGTCCAGCCAGGCCTGGCGGTCCATCATGCCCTGGGCGCGCCAGCCCTCGTCTTTGGGCTGCCATTGCTCGGTCATGAAGCGCTTGGCCGACTCGAACACCATGGTGTGTTCTTCGGTCATCCAGGCAGGGGCGAAATTTTGAATGGGCATGCGGGTGTCTCCTCGGTCCGTGTGAAGCGGTGTGCGTTTCGGCACCAGCGGGCAGGGCTCGGGTCATTCGGTAATCTTCGTTACCGTCGGTGTTAACCCTTGATTCCGGGCAGGCATCGGGCGCGACAAAGCGTTGACGTCTGTGAAGCCAGCCATGCATCGTGGTGCACAACGGGTGCTGATGTTGACGTTAACGTCAGAGAAGGGCAAGGGGGCTGGGCCCAGATTTTCGAACGATCGTTCATTTGGTAAGATTCGTTTCCATCCCGGAAAGCGATCCTCTCCCCACCGCCATGCCGCCCGCGCCCCAGCCCCCCGACGCCCGCCACACCCCGCCCGACACACCGGACGCGCGCCGCGCCGCGCTCAGCAGCATGCGGGCCGACACGCTGCGGCGCATCGAGCAGGCGGTGCTGACGCTGTTTTCCAGCCGCGACTTCCACGAGGTGACGTTGCTCGACGTGGCCAAGGCGGCGCACGTGTCCCTGCAGACCATCTACAAGTACTTCGGCAGCAAGGAGGTGCTGGTCTATGCCATGCTGGACGTGATGCTGGGCCGCCTGGCCGAGCGCATGATCGACCACCTGCAGGGCATCGACGACGCGCGCGAGCGCCTGCGCAAGACCTTCTGGGTCACGCTGGACTACATGGACAAGCACCCGGCGGTGATGATGTTGCTGTTCACCGCGGTGCCGGTGTCACGCCACCAGAACATCCGCATCTACGAAAGCCCGGAGCTGATGACGGCCTTCCTGGGCGTCTTCAAGGATGGCCAGGCACGCGGCGTGCTCAACCGGCGCGTGTCGGCCAAGGTCTTGCTCGACGTGTTCATGGGCATCATCGGCCGCGTGGTGCTGATGCACATCGTGCGGCGCGAGAAGCAGCCGCTCATCGAGCAGTTCGACGAGCTCTTCCACATCGTGTGGCAGGCGCTGTCGGCCGACGAGGGCTGAGCCTCACCCGCATCAAACCCGGACCGCGCGGCCCACGTAGAGGATGGGGCCCGAGGGCTTCGGATAGGGCGAGCCGCCCGCAGGTTCCAGCGTCAGCTCGAACAGGGTCTTGTCGGCCAGACCGGGCAGCTGGCTGACGGGCACCACCACCACCTGGCCGGGCTTGACCAGGCCCAGCGAAGTCGGGCCTTTGGCGCCTTCGGGCTTGGTCCAGAACTGCATGGTCTTGCCTTCGGGGATGTCCTCGTTCGGCCCCAGGGGCACGAGGCGGATGGCCGCTTCGCCTGGCCGCACGTCGGCCGAGGCCACGGTTTCCACCACCCAGCCAGCGCCGCCCTTGTCCGGGCTTTGCAGCACGGCCAGGTAGCGCGGCGCCGCCTGCACCACGGCGGTCGGCTCGGGCTGGCGCTGGGCCACCAGCACCGTGGCCATCACCACCGCCGCGGCCATGGACAGGCCGCTGACGAGCCGCCAGAAACGCACGTCGGACCAGGCCGGGTCGTTGGCGGCCATAGGCTCCATCGAAGGCGCCTGCACCAGCGGCCCCGCCCCCAGGCGCGCGGCAATGCGCGGCCACAGCTGCGGCGGCAGCGTCACAGGCGTCAAGCGCGCTGTCAGGCCCAGCAAGCGGTCCTGCCAGGCGTGGACCTCGCGCTGCAGCGACGCATCGGCCTGCAGGCGGGCCTCGAAGGCCTGGCGCTCGGCGCCGGTGAGGGTGCCGATGACGTACTCGCCAGCATCGGCGATGTTTTCTTGGTTTTCTTGCGGGCTCATGACAAGCACTCCTTGAGCGCCAGCAGACCGCGGCGGATCCAGGATTTGACCGTGCCCACCGGCTTGCTCAGCCGCTGGGCGATCTGTTCGTGGGTGTAACCCTCGACGTAGGCATCGATGACGCACTGGCGCTTCGGGTCATCGAGTTGCGCCAGGCAATGCGCCAGCGCTTCTTCGTCGTGGGGCCAGGCGTCGTCGCCCGGGCTGGCATCGTGGTGCACCGCGGCCTCGGCCACGGCTTCAAAGTCATCGCCCAGGCTGAGCTCGGGGCGGCGTCGGCGCGCTTCGTCGAGGGCACGGTGGCGCACCACGGTATAGACCCAGCCCCGGCCCGAACCCATCTCGCGGCGGAAGGTGCCGGCGCGTTGCCAGATCTGCAGGAAGGCTTCCTGGAGGACGTCTTCTGCCAGTTCGGCGTCGCGCACGATGCGCTGGGCCACGGCCAGCAGCCAGCGGCCTTCGCGTTCGTACAGCGCCCTCAGGGCGAAGCGTTCACCACGCGCGCACGCTTCGAGCGCCGCTTCGTGGTCGAAGTCATCGGGCCGCCGCTCGGGCAGCGCAGCAGAAGTCAACGGGTCCATCTTGGGATCAGGCTGGTGAGCGACCGGTCTGCCAGGTGGGGCTCACACCCCACCCTGCGATGCGACAGTTCAGTCTTGGTACAAGGGCACCGCGATGTCGATGAGCACTGTACCAGCGGGCAGCTTGCCGCGCGATGACGCTTTGCCGGTCAGCACATCGATGTGGTAGAGGCCCACGGTGCCGTCTGCGTCCGCCAGCGTGGCCAGCGCGCGGTTGCGCACGGTGACGTTGTCGCGCACGGTGCTGTAGATGTCGAAGCCCGACAGGGCGGAGGCGTCCAGCGTGAGCTTGCCCGTGGCCACCAGCGTGCCGACGTTGGGCGGCGATTGCAGCGCGATCTGGTCGAGCGTCGCGTCCAGCACGAACAGCGTGGTGCCGGTCGTGGCCGGCGTGGCGGGACTCAGGTCGTTGTTGGTGTAGGCCGCGGCGCTGACGCCCAGGGCGGCAGGGCCCGGGGTGGCGGTCGCCGTGTAGTTCAAGGTGCCATCGGCCAGGGTGCTGCCCGCGAGGTTGTGGCGCAGGTTCTGGCCGGTGTTGCTGACGATGCGCAGGCGGTCGGCGGCGGGGTTGAAGTCCACGCCGAAACGGCTGCCGTCCAGCGCCACCGAGAGGCGGTTGACGAAGGTGGCCACGGCCGTGTCGGCGTCGATGGCATAGACGCCGCCGGCATCACCCACGCCGTAGAGCTTGCCGTCTTGCACGCGGTAGTCGATGCCGACCAGGCGGGTGTCCCCCTGCAGGCCATTGACGCTGGCCACGACGCGCAGCTTGCCCGGCTTGCGCTCGCTGAAGCAGACCAGGCGGCCGTCGTCGGTCAGGCCGGCGATGCGCAGGCCGTCGTCCTCGCGCTCACTGTCGTCGCGGGTGGCGGTGCTGGGGGCCTGCGGCTGGCCGCTGGCGCAGCTCAAGGGTGCGCGGGCGTCGGACTTGCCGGCGTGGGCAAAGCCCGTCAGCGCAGCGAGGATGCTGCCCAGCAGCAGGGTGCGAGAGAAGGTGGACATGTCGGTCTCCGGTGTTGTGGCAGAAGTCGTCGGGCGCCGAAACCGCTTCAGCGCGCACCCAGCCACTACGGCCCGGCCATGCTCCGCAGATGCACCTCAGATGCACCCGATTGCAAAAAATGTGGGGCTCAAGTCGCGGCAAAACGTGTCGAAATACCGGACGTGAAGCGTGATGCCCCCTCCCAATGGCTGGAACACCCCCAGCCGCCACCCCAGGCCGAGCCCGATGCGACCGGTGGCCGCAGGCCGGCCTTGCTGCGCTCGAAAGTGCCTGACTCGGACACCGAACTGGCCGTGCGCTGCGTGCTCGACACCGCGGAGCGCGCGTCAACCGCCACCTTCATCTACCCCGGCATCTGGCTGGCCGTGACCCTGGCCACCCATGCCGCGGCAAGCTGGCCCTGGCTGGTCTGGGGCAATGTGCTGGGCCTGGGCTTGCTGGCCGTCGTGCGCGCCCGTTACGCGCGCAGCCTGCCCGAACTGCTGCGCCAGCACCCCCGGCGCGCCGAGCTGGGCTTCAACGCGCTGTCCCTCCTGAGCGCGGCGTACTGGGGCTGCCTGACCGCCGCCTGCATGTGGCTGGCGCCGTTGCAGCCCCTGGCCTGGACGATGCTCATGGTCACCGCCGGCATGGTGGCCGCGGGCAACACCATGCTGGGCTTCAACCCAGCCTTGCGTTACCCCTACCCGATCGCGATGCTCGCGCCAGTGGTGGTCGCCGAAGCCCTGCGCCCCCTGCCCGCCCACCTGCTGGTGATGGCGCTGCAGTGCGTGTTCGTGGCCTACCTGGCGCGCTCATCCCAGCTGGTGCACCAGGACTATTGGGAAGGCCGCCACGCGCGGCGCCTGGCCGAACAGCAAGCGCGCGAGCTGGAACTCGCCAGCCTGACCGACGGGCTCACGCAGGTGCCCAACCGCATGCACTTTGACCGCCAGCTGACCCACGAGTGGGCGCGCCAGTGCCGCCGCGGCGGCCACCTCTCGGTGCTGCTGGTGGACCTGGACCACTTCAAGAACATCAACGACTCGTTCGGCCACCCCTTTGGCGACACCTGCCTGCAAGCGGTGGCGCAGGCCCTGCAAGAGGCTTGCGGCCGCTCGACCGACTTCGTGGCCCGCTATGGCGGCGAAGAGTTCGTGGTGCTGCTGCCCGACACCGACACCCGCGGCGCCGAGCGCGTGGCCCTGCAGATGCTGGCCCAGGTGCGCGAGCTGGTGCTGCGCAGCGAGGCCCTGGAGGTGCGCGTGACCTGCAGCATCGGCGTGGCCACGGTCACACCCCGCCATGACAAACGCGCCGCCGACCTGGTTCAGCGGGCCGACAACGCGCTGTATGCGGCCAAGCACGGCGGCCGCAACCGCCTGGCCCTGGCCGACACACCGTCAGACGCTCACAGCAGCACGATGTCGTCGTAGCAGGTCTGGACCTCCTCGGCGGTGTCCACGGTTTGCCAGCCCAGCTTGGGCCAGCCGCCCGCGTGCATGCAGGCACCAAAGAGTTGCTCGGGGGTGGTGGCTTGAGAGGGGTTCATCGTCATGCTCCTTCCGGTGCGCGAACATCCGCGTGCCTTCATCTTCTCCGAACCGGAATTCATGCAACGCAGGGCATTCACCGACGCGCTTTGCGCCATGCGGCAAAGCGCGGCAAACCCCGGGTGAAGCCCACCACCCGATCGCGGGGGCGCCCGTCGGCCTGGCACCGTGTTCACCCGAACTGGGGCCAAAACACCCTGTTGTTGCGCGGCGCCGTGCCGATAAAACAAAGGTGCCCACCCTGATCCCCCCTGACGCCATGCTGTCTGACGTCCACCCCGCCAACGAGCCACAGTCCGAGCCCGCTTTCGACGCCCTGGCGCGCCTGTCCGCCCTCGCCCTGAGCGCCTCGGCCCACCAGCCACCGGCCGCGCAAGCGCAGGCCCAGCGCGATCTGCAGACCCTGGAACAGGCCCTGCAAGAAAGCGAACGCCGCGGCCAACGCCTGCAGACCCTGGCCCTGAGCGACGCCCTCACCGGCCTGAGCAACCGCGTGCACTTCGAGCGCGCCCTGACCGCCGAGCTGGGCCACGCCATGCGCATGGACCACCCCTTCACCCTGCTGCTGCTCGACCTGGACGGCTTCAAGGCCATCAACGATGGCTTTGGCCACGCCGCGGGCGACGAGGTGCTGCGCGAGGTCTCGCAACGCATCACGCAGCAGATGCGCCTGGGCGATGTGCTGGCACGCCTGGGGGGCGACGAATTCGGCATCGTCATGCGCGATGGCAGCGACGATGCGGCCAAGGCGCTGGCGCGGCGCATCGTCAAGGCGGTGTCCCAGCCCATCACGCTGGGCAGCGGCGACGAGGTCGGTGTGGGCGTGTCGATCGGCCTGGCCGCCTACGCCAACCACATCACCAGCGTGCGCACCCTGATGGGCCACGCCGACCAGGCGCTCTACCAGGCCAAAAAGCAGAACGAGCGCCGTTGGAAGATGTTCGTGGGCATGCGGGCCTGAGGCCGGACGGCGCCCTGGCAACGGTCAGGCCGCCGCGTCCTTCGGCCGCTTGGCCGCCAGGCTTTCGCGGCTGCGCGCGTTGATGAGGCGCAGCTCGGCCAGGGAGGCCTCGATCTGGGCGCGCTTGGCTTCCAGCTCGGCAATCGCCGCATCGGTTTTCTCGATCACGTAGGTCAGCTGCTGGATGCGGCCTTCGCCGTGCTGGCCGTACATGTCCAGGTAGTGCTTGATCTCGGACAGCGGCGAGCCCAGCGACTTGGCCCGCAGGATGCGCATCAGCCGGGCGCGGTCCACCTGGTTGTAGACGCGGGTGCCGTTGATGCGGCGCGGCGCCAGCAGGCCCTTGGTTTCGTAGAAGCGCAGGGCGCGCGGCGACACCTTGTAGAGCTCGCACACCTCGGCGATGCCCATGAGCGCGTCGGTGTCGCGCTCGTCGTGGTCTTCCAGGGCCCAGGAGGGCGGGAGGTTCACTGGCACGTCACCCGCCACACCGGCATCCTTGCCCAACCCTTGTTCTGCTTTCGATTTCACTGCTTGCCTCGTGCTTCGTGCTTTGTCCTGTGAGCACGGCTTGCCCCTGTCGCGGGGTGCCGTCATTTGCCTGACGCGCATGGTAAGTCACGAACGCCAGCGGAGGGGCCATGCGCCGTCATGCCATGACCTCGTGAAAGGCTAAGGGCGACGCCTGCCCCTTCACATAGGTAGTTCACCCAATCAGCATCTTGTTGACGTTAACGTCAAGCACCACTACAGTGGCAAGGCCTCACCCAAGGACCCGCCTCAAGATGCCAGCCCTGCGCTCCGCCCTCACGCCCAAGTCGGCGCCCTTCCAGACCAACGCCGCCCGCATGCACGAGCGCCTGGAGCAGGTGCGCGCCCTCGAAGCCCTGGTGCGCGACGGCTCGGCCGAGAAACGCCCCAAGTTCGACCAGCGCGGCCAGTTGCTGCCCCGCGAGCGCGTCGCCCGCCTGATCGACCGCGGCACGCCCTTCCTGGAGCTGTCCACCCTGGCCGGCCTCGGCATGCACGACGACGACGGCAAGAAAAGCGTGCTGGGCGGCGGCACCGTCATCGGCATCGGCGTGGTGGCCGGCAAGCGCTGCCTGGTCACGGCCTCGGACTCGGCGCTCAAAGGCGGCACGGTCTCGCCCATGGGCTTGAAGAAGGCGCTGCGCGCGCAAGAGATCGCCCGCGAGAACAAGCTGCCCCTCATCGGCCTGGTCGAGAGCGGCGGCGCCAACCTCATGTACCAGGCCGACATCTTCGTGGAAGGCGGCAAGAGCTTCGCCAACCAGGCGCGCATGTCGGCCATGGGCATCCCGCAGATCGCGGTGGTGCACGGCTCCAGCACCGCCGGTGGCGCCTACCTGCCCGGCCTGTCGGACTACGTGGTGCTGGTCAAGGGCCGCAGCAGCATCTACCTGGCCGGCCCGCCGCTGGTGAAGGCCGCCATCGGCGAAGACGCCACCGACGAAGACCTGGGCGGCGCCGAGATGCACGCCAGCGTGACCGGCCTGGGCGAGTACCTGGCCGACAACGACGCCCACGCCATCGCCCTGACGCGCGAGCTGGTGGACAAGCTGAACTGGGACAAGGTGGGGGACGCGGTGCGCGAGCCCGCCGCCCACGTGGCGCCCCCGCTGTACGCCGAAGAAGAGCTGATGGGTTGCATCCCGGCCGACGACCGCGAGCCCTTCGACAGCCGCGAGGTCATCGCGCGCATCGTCGATGGCTCCGACTTCCTGGAGTTCAAGGCCAACTACGGCAGCGAGACGCTGTGCGGCCACGCCCGCATCCACGGCCACCTGGTCGGCATCATCGGCAACAACGGCCCGATCCAGCCGCAGGGCTCGACCAAGGCGGCGCAGTTCATCCAGCTGTGCGACCAGTCCGGCACGCCGCTGGTCTTCCTGCAGAACACGACCGGCTACATGGTGGGCGCGGCGGCCGAACACGGCGGCGCCATCAAGCACGGTTCCAAGATGATCCAGGCCGTGGCCAATGCGCGCGTGCCGAAGTTCACCGTCACGCTCAACGGCTCCTTTGGTGCGGGCAACTACGGCATGTGCGGGCGTGGGTTCGACCCGCGCTTCATCTTCAGCTGGCCCTCGGCGCGCACCGCCGTGATGGGCGGCGCCCAGGCCGCGAAGGTGATGGAGATCGTCACGCGCGGCAAGATGGAACGCGCCGGCATGCCCGTCAACGACGCGATGCTCGAAGGCATGTCCAACGAGATCAAGAAGCGCCTGGACGCCGAATCCAACGTGCTGTTCGGCACCGCACGCTTGTGGGACGACGGCGTCATCGACCCGCGCGACACCCGCCGTGTGCTCTCGCTGTGCCTGGACCTGGCCCGCGACGCCGAAAAGCGCCAGCTGCGCTCCAACACCTTTGGCGTGGCGCGCTTCTGAGCGCTGCACGCAGCCCCACACGACCAGACCACCGACACCCGAGGAGACACCCCATGCAATTCACCGCCGAACACCGCGCCCTGGCCGAGACCGTCAAGCGTTTCTGCGAGCAAGAGATCAACCCGCACGTCAAGGAATGGGAAGCCGCTGAGATCTTCCCGGCCCACGAGGTCTTCAAGAAGATGGGCGCCCTCGGCCTGCTGGGCGTCAAGTACGACACGGCCTACGGCGGCATGGGCCTGGACTTCTCGTACTCGATGGTGGTGGCCGAAGAGCTGGGCGCCATCCCCTGCGGCGGCGTGCCCATGGCCATTGGCGTGCAGACCGACATGTGCACCCCCGCCCTGCACCGCTTCGGCTCGGACGAGCTCAAAAAAGAGTACCTGGCCCCGGCCATCGCGGGCGACATGGTCGGCTGCATCGGCGTGTCGGAAGCCGGTGGCGGTTCGGACGTGGCCGCGCTGAAAACCACGGCCCGGCATGACGGTGACGACTACGTCATCAACGGCAGCAAGATGTGGATCACCAACGCCACGCAAGCCGACTGGTGCTGCCTGCTGGCCAACACGTCCGAAGGACCGGTGCACAGCAACAAGTCGCTGATCATCGTGCCGATGGACGCCAAGGGCATCACCACGCAGAAGATCAAGAAGATCGGCATGAACTCGTCGGACACGGCACAGATCTTCTTCGACAACGTGCGCGTGCCGCGCCGCAACCTCATCGGCACCGAAGGCACCGGCTTCATGATGCAGATGATCCAGTTCCAGGAGGAGCGCCTGTACGGTGCGGCCAACTCGCTGAAGATGCTGGACAAGCTCATCGACGTGACCATCGAGTACTGCAAGGAGCGCCACACCTTCGGCCAGCCCCTGATCAACAACCAGGTCATCCATTTCCGCCTGGCCGAGCTGCGCACCGAGGTCGAGCTGCTGCGCTCGTTGGTGTACCGCGCGGTGGACGACTACGTGGGCGGTGCCGACGTCACGCGCATGGCCTCGATGGCCAAGCTCAAGTGCGGCCGCCTGATCCGCGAAGTGGCCGACAGCTGCCTGCAGTACTGGGGCGGCATGGGTTTCACCTACGACAACCCCGTCTCGCAGGCCTACCGCGATGGCCGCCTGGTCTCGATCGGCGGTGGCGCCGACGAAATCATGCTGGGCATCATCTGCAAGTTCGAGGGCACGCTGCCCAAGAAGGCCCGTTGAACCTGCGCGCCACGCCATGACCCACACCACCCTCCAAGTCCGCACCGAGCGCGGCGTCTGCACCCTCACGCTGAACCGGCCCGAGGTGCGCAACGCCATGTCGCTGGCCATGGTCAACGAACTGTTGCAGGCCCTGCAGGCCGCCGAGCAGGACCCGGCCGTGCGCGCCATCGTGCTGCGCGGCGCCGGGGGGCACTTCTGCGCGGGCGGCGACATCTCGGACATGGCGCAGGCGCGCATGAAGCTGGCCCAGCAACAGGCCGACGCGCAGCCGGCGGACCCCAACCCGGTGGCCGTCACCAACGCGGCGTTCGGGCACCTGTGCCTGGCCTACGCGCGCAGCCCGCTGCCCATCGTCACGGTGCTGGAAGGCACGGTGATGGGCGGCGGCTTCGGCCTGGCCTGTGTGTCGGACGTGAGCCTGGCGCTGGACACCGTGAGCTTTCGCCTGCCCGAAACCTCGTTGGGGCTGATCCCCGCGCAGATCGCGCCCTTCCTGGTCGAGCGCCTGGGCTACGCCGAGGCCAAGCGCCTGGCCGTGACCGGTGCCAAGGTCGGCGCGGCCGAGGCCCTGACGATCCGACTGGTGCACGAGGTGCATGGCGATGCCGCCGCGCTGGACGCGGCCCTGCAGCGCACGCTGGCCAGCGTCCTGGCGTGCGGCCCCCAGGCCATCGCGGCCACCAAGAACCTGCTGTCGCACGCCCGACTGACCCCGCCCGAGCAGCTCATCAACGACGCCGCGGCCCTGTTCGCCCGCGCGGTGCTGAGCGAGGAAGGCCAGGAGGGCACAGGCGCATTCATGCAAAAGCGCAAACCCCAGTGGGTTCCGCAAGAAGGCTGACCACGACATGATTCAGAAGATCCTCATCGCCAACCGCGGGGAAATCGCCTGCCGCGTCATCCGCACCGCCCGCAAGCTGGGCTACCGCACGGTGGCCGTGTTCAGCGAAGCCGATGCGCAAGCACCGCACGTGGCCCTGGCCGACGAGGCCGTGTGCATCGGCCCGGCCGCCGCGGCCGAGTCCTACCTGAAGGTCGATGCGCTGCTGGCCGCCTGCCGCCAGACGGGCGCCAACGCCCTCCACCCCGGCTACGGCTTCCTGTCGGAGAACGCCGACTTCGCCCAGGCCTGCGCCGATGCGGGCGTGGTCTTCATCGGCCCCAGCCCAGAAGCCATCCGCGTGATGGGCGACAAGGCCGGTGCCAAGCGCGCCATGCTCGAAGCGGGCGTGCCCTGCGCGCCCGGCTACCTGGGTGACCAGCAAGACGACGCCACCCTGACCGAGCAGGCCGAGCGCCTGGGCTACCCGCTGCTGGTCAAGGCCGTGAGCGGTGGCGGTGGCCGCGGCATGCGCCTGGTGCATGAGAAGGCCGAGCTCGCGCAAGCCATCACCAGCGCGCGCCGCGAAGCGCAGAACGCCTTCGGCGACGGCACGCTGATGCTCGAGCGCCTGATCCTCGACGGCCGCCACATCGAGATCCAGGTGTTTGCGGATGCGCACGGCAACGCCGTTTTCATCGGTGAGCGCGACTGCACGGCCCAGCGCCGCCGCCAGAAGGTCATCGAAGAATCGCCCTCGCCCGTGGTCAGCCCCGCCATGCGCGAACGCATGGGCCGCGACGCCGTGCTGGCCGCGCAGGCCATCGGCTACCGCGGCGCGGGCACCATCGAGTACATCGTTGACCAGGACCTCAACCATTACTTCCTGGAGATGAACACGCGCCTGCAGGTCGAGCACCCGGTGACCGAAATGGTCTCGGGCTTCGACCTGGTCGAGTGGCAACTGCGGGTGGCCGAGGGCCAGCCCCTGCCCGTCAAGCAAGAAGACATCACACTGAGTGGCCACGCCATCGAGGCGCGCCTGTATGCCGAAGACCCCTACGCCGGCTTCGCGCCGCAGACCGGCCCGGTGCAGTGGTGGCGCCCGCAGCAGGCCTTGTTCGAAGGTGTGCGCATCGACGATGGCATCCGCGAGGGCGGTGAGGTCACGCCGCACTACGACCCGATGGTGGCCAAGCTCATCGTGCACGGCCGCGACCGCGCCGATGCCATCCGCCGCCTGATCGCCACGCTGGACGACACGCCCCTGCTGGGCCTGCGGCAGAACGCCCGTTTCCTGCGCGAGCTGGTGGACCACGAGCGCTTCCGCGCCGGCACCCTGACCACCACGCTGATCGACCAGTGGCTCACCGACGGCGAGCCCTTGCTGCAGCGCCCGGTGGCGTCCGACGAGGCCTGGCTGATGGCCGGTGCGCTCTTCGCCGCACGCCAGCAAGGGGCACGGCATGCGCCCCAGCTGCTGCGCGCCGACAGCGTCACCGCCTGGGACATCCCCCTGCAGCAAGACGCGGTCAAGCGCACGCTGCGCGTGCAGACGGCCTCTGGCCCGGCCGAGGCCGGCGCCTACCGCGTGGCCCTGAGCCCCACCGACACACCGCACACCCTGCGCGTGCTGGCCCAGGACGCCGAGCGCGGCGAGGCCAGCATCGCGCACAACGGCGTGCAGCGCCGCGTGCGCGCGGTGTGGCTGAGGGCGGGCAACGACGAGCAACTGCACCTCGTCATCGACGCCGCCGTTTTCGTTTTCAGCGAAGTCTCTGCCTGGCCGAACCAAGGCAGCGCGCACGACCCCAGCCGCGCCATCGCGCCCGTGGCCGGCACCGTCACGCAGGTGCTGGTGAAGCCCGGCGACGCCGTCACCGAAGGCCAGCCGCTGCTCAGCATCGAGGCCATGAAGATGGAGATGTGGCTCAACGCCCAGGCCCCGGGCGTGGTCAAGGCGGTGCACGCGCAGCCCGGAGAACAGGTGCAGGCCAAGGCCCTGCTGATCGACATCGAACTCACCAAGGAAGACTGACATGGACAAGGCCATCCTGACCTGCGCGCTCACCGGCGTGCTCACCGACCCGGCGCAACACCCCGTGCCCGTGACCGCCGCCCAGATGGCCGCCGCCGCGCGCGAAGCCTTCGACGCGGGCGCCTCCATCATGCACGTGCACCTGCGCCGCCAGGAGCCCGGCATGGGCCGCTTCCCCAGCTGGGACCCGGCCGTGGCCAGCGAGATCGACACCGCCATCCGCGCCGCCTGCCCGGGCGTCATCATCAACCTGACCACCGGCGTGGTCGGCCCCGACATCTCCGGCCCGAGCGACTGCATCCGCGCCGTGCGCCCGGAAATCGCGGCCTGCAATGCCGGCAGCCTGAACTACCTCAAGATCAAGGACAACGGCCAGTGGGCCTGGCCGCCGATGCTGTTCGACAACCAGGTGGACAAGGTCACGGCCATGATCGCGGTGATGAACGAAACGGGCACGCGCCCCGAGTTCGAGTGCTTCGACGTGGGCATCGTGCGCTCGGTCGAGATGTACCAGAAGGCCGGCATCGCCGATCACCTCGAGTACAACTTCGTCATGGGCGTGGCCTCCGGCATGCCGGTGGACGCCGACCTGCTCAAGCTGCTGGTCAAGTACCGCAAGCCGGACACCGTCTGGCAGACCACGCTGATCGGCCGCGAAGAAATCTGGGCCGTGCACCAGGCCACCGCGGACCTCGGCGGCATGCTGCGCACCGGCGTGGAAGACACCTTCTACCTGCCCGGTGGCGAGCGCACCTCGGGCAACGGCCAGCTCATCGAAGCCCTGGCCGCCTGCGCACGCCGCGCCGGCCGCGAGGTGGCATCGCCCGCAGAGGCGCGTGCCATGCTGGGCTTAAAAGCCGCGTCGGCACACGGCGTCGCCGCCTGAGCTCAGCCCAGCCCTCAACCCACCCGCCCGCCGCGGTACAGCCGCCACGTCCCCCGACCGGCCTCCTTGGCCTTGTAAAGGGCCGCGTCCGCGTGGCGGATGAGGGTTTCGCCGTCCTGCCCGTCGTCGGGGAAGACGCTGATGCCCACGCTGCAACCGATGTGCGCGTCCTGCCCGCCAGGCAAGTGGAAGGGCTGCTGCAAACGCTCGATGATGGCCCGGGCCACCACCTCGGCGCCCTCCACGCTGGCCAGGTCTTCCAGCACGATGACGAACTCGTCGCCGCCCAAGCGGGCCACGGTGTCGTTCTCTCGCAGGTGCAGGCGCAGGCGCTGGGCCGCGGCCTTCAGCAGTTCGTCGCCAGCCTCGTGGCCGTACTGGTCGTTGACGGCCTTGAAGCGGTCGAGGTCCAGGAACATCACGGCGCAGATGCGTTCGGTGCGGTGCGCGCGCTCCAGCGTGTGCGCCAGGCGCGAGTGCAGCAGCAAGCGGTTGGGCAGGTCGGTCAGCGCGTCGTGGTGGGCCAGGTGCTCCATCTGCGTTTCGGCATGGGCGATGCGCGTGATGTCGGTGAACACGCCCACGAAGTTGACGATCTGGCCGCCCTCGTCGCGCACCGCGCTGATGGTCAACCAGCCCGGGTAGATTTCACCGCCCTTGCGGCGGTTCCAGATCTCGCCTTGCCAACTGCCGAACTCGGTGATGTCGCGCCACAGGTTCTGGAAGAAGTCGCGGTCGTGGCGGCCTGAGGCCAACAGGCTCAGCTTGCGCCGCTTGACCTCGGCCTCGGTGTACTCGGTGACGCGCTCGAAGGCCGGGTTGACGACCAGCACGCGGCCGTCGGCATCGGTGATGGCCACGCCCTCCTGCGTCGAGCGGAACACGGTGGCGGCCAGGCGCAGGCGCTCTTCCTGTTCGTGGTGGGCCGTGATGTCGCGCGTGACCTTGGCAAAGCCCTTGACGTGGCCCTGGGCGTCGCGCATGGCCGTGATCAGCACGCTGGCGCGGAACACCGTGCCGTTCTTGCGCACGCGCCAGCCTTCCTCGCGGTACTGGCCGGTGATCAGGGCCGTGGCCAGCGCCTGCTCGGGCACGCCGGCCTCGCGGTCTTTCTCGGTGTAAAAGCGCCCGAAGTGCTGGCCGATGATTTCCTCGGCCTGCCAGCCCTTGATGCGGGCGGCCCCGGCGTTCCAAGTCATGACCATGCCGCGGTCGTCCAGCATCAGGATGGCGTAGTCCTTGACGCCCTCGACCATCAGGCGGAAGCGCTCCTCGCCTTCCGAGATGGTGGCCGCCAGGTCGTGCGCCATCGCGTTGGCGCGCTGGCGCGTGAAGAGCAGCACCCAGGTCAGCGCGCACAGCATCACCCCCGTCAGCGCCACGCCCACCATGGCCAGCGCACGGTAGATGCGGCGATCGGACAAGGGGTAGCTGGCCAGGGGCTCGTACTGCACGTGCCAGGTGCGCCCGCCGACCTGCAGGGGCAGGCTCACCTTCAGGTCCATGGCACCGCGGGTTTTGGGTGCAGCATGGCCCTCGTGGCTGTCGAACAGCAAGTCCTGCACACCCTGATCACTCACGTCACTCACGCACACCCGCACCGTCTTGAGGTCGTCTTGCAGCACGGTGGACACCATGTCCCGCATCCGGAAGGGCGCATAGACCCAGCCCAGCAGGTCGGCCCGGCGTTGCGCCACACTGCGCGGCTTCGTCCCATGGCGGTACACCGGCAGGTAGGACAGCACGCCCGCCTGCACATCGACCGTGCTTTCCTGCTTGAGCCTGACCCGCCCGCTGTAGGCGATCTCGGCCGAGTCGCGCGCGCGCAGCATGGCCTCGCGCCGCACCGACTCGGACATCATGTCGAAGCCGAAGGCGCGCAAGTTGCGTCCATAGAAGGGCTCCAGGTAAACGATGGCGCTGTAGTCATCGCGCACCCCCAGCGGCGTGACCTCGTAGTCCGGAAAGCCCTCTGCGCGCACCGACTGGACGTGGCCATTCAGGCGCTGCGGTGGAATGCGCTGCGCAAAGCCCAAACCCTGGATGCCCACGTGCCCCTCTTCCAGACCCAACGCAGACACGTAGCTGTGCCACTCCTGGCGCGTCACCCGGCTGGACGACATGAACAACCCGGCCGCACCGCGCAGGATTTCGTCATGGGTGCGGATGCGCTCGCGCAGGCGTTCGTTCAGCTTCTCGGCATGGGTGTCGAACTCGGCGGCCAACACGGCAGCTTCCTGGCGACGCAGGTTGAAATCCATGAACGCCAGGGCCATCACGCTGACGACCAGGGGAAGGAGCATCAGCCAATAGCGACGGCTGGGCCTCGGTCCGCGTTGGCGGATCGAAGTTGGCGCCGTGGGCTGAGAGGGCGGGGCGAGGGGTGCCGCGGTCATGGCCGTGTCGGTTGCTTGCGGCACACACCACCCAGAGGGCGGCCCGCAAGTCACCACCCGGGATTCATTCTGCGGCTTTGTGCACAAAACTTCACCGTGAAAAAGGCCGCAAACCACCCCCCTTTGGCGACACACCCCTCCCGGTGACGCATCGCAGCAACGCCTCAGGCCACGCAACGTGTCGCGGCGGCACCCGCCGGGTCGTCGGCATCGCTGGCATCATCCGGCGCAGCACCATGACGCCGCCGGAGCCCGCCAACTTGCCCGACCTGCCCGACCCACTCGCCGCCCTGCGCTTCCCCGTGCAGTACATCGAGGTGACCGAGTCCCTCGTGCACAGCCGCCATGGCCGCGTGGCCGAAGTGCGCCAGCGCTGCGGCCTGCCGCCCGAGGGCGACGGCGAGCCCGCGGCCTGGATCGACGGTCACCAGCTCATGGCCTCGGTGTCGATGGCGGTCGAGCATTGCCTGCCCGATGCGCCGCCCTCGCTGCAGATCCTGCGCCACTTCCCGCTGACGGCCCACGGCACGCTGGGCGTGTTCGCCATCACCTCCGGGACGGTCGCCGAGGCGCTGGACGCGGCCCTGCAGTACCACGCCCTGGTCATGCCCCTGTTCGACATGCGCCGCCAGCCCGACAGCGACGGTGGCGTGCACGTGCGCGTGGTGCCCACGGTGGACGTGGGTGCGCACAACGCGCTCATGGCCGAGCTGGTGATCGGTGTGCTGCGCAACGTGGCGCCTTACACGACGCTGTCAGACCCGGTGCTGCACGCCGAGTTCGCCCACGCCAGCGGCTGGCCCGAACAGGCCTATGCGGATTTCTTCGGCGCGCCGCCGCGTTTCGGTGCGCCCTGGCATGGCTTCACCGTGCCACGCGCCCTGCTGGACGCGCCCCTCATCTCGGGCAACCGCGCCACACGGGCCAGCCTGGAAGTCCAGCTGCAGCGCGAGGCCCCGGGCAGCGCCCAGGCCAAGCCGCTCACGCAACGCGTGCGCCAGCTCGTGCTGACGGGCCTGCGCAAAGGCGTGCTGCCCGGCAGCGAAGACCTCGCCCACACCCTGGCCATGTCGGCGCGCACCCTCAGCCGCCGCCTGCAAGACGAGGGCCAATCGCTGAGCACCATCGTCGAACAGGTCCGCATCGAGCGCGCCGAGCAACTGCTTCGCGACGGCGAACTCAGCGTGCAGGCCATCGCCCAGCAAGCCGGGTTCGCCGACGCGTCGAGCTTCAGCCGCGCCTTCAAGCGCGCCACCGGCCAGACACCGGCCGAGCAGCGCAAGCGCCTGCAGCTGGGTGGCGGGCTGCGCTGAGGCCCCCCGAAGTCAGCGCGCAGCGATCACCTGCTGCGCATACGCCGTGCCGGCCTCGACCGGGTCGCCGCTGCGGTTGAAGGCTTCCAGCCAGGTGTCGTAATGGCCCATCTCCTTGTGCTGCCAGGGGTGGAAGCCGGGCTTGAAATAGCTCAGGTAGTAGCCCAGGGCCGGCAGGAAGACACCGCCCGGCTTGTAGAGCCACCAGGCGCCCTTGGCCAACATCTTGGCGCGCGCCCAGAAGCCGAAACCGTCGTCCTTGAGCATTTGGTTGACCATGTACCAGTTGCCGATCGGGTACTCGATGCTGAAGTAGATCAGGCCCGCGATGCGCGTGAAGTAGCCCGCCTTGGCGGCCTTCGTGAGCACGTCGAAACAGACGGCCTTGTGCTCCACCTCCTCGATCGAGTGCCAGGTGTACATGGCGCGGATGCGGTGGTCGAACGGTTCGATGATGTCCGGGCGCTCCATGAAGGTCGTGCACATCAGGGCCGTGAGGTGCTCGGCGGCGGCGGTGTAGGACAGGTTGAACGCGGCCGACCAGCGCGAGAGCTGCCACTTGAACTTGCGATCCAGGAAGCGCTGCGTCCAGGCCACGTTCAGGCCCTGCTTTTCCAGCATTTCGTTGAACTGCGTGTGCACGATGCCGTGCTGCGCTTCCTGGCGGGTGAAGTCCTTGACCTCCTGCAGCAGGTGCGGGTCGGTGACCTGGTCGCGGTAGGCGCGCACGCTGCTGATGAAGTAGCGCTCGCCGATCGGGAAGGTCAGCGACATCGCGTCGAAGAAGCGCGTCTTGTACGGGTCGCCGCCGTTCCAGAAGCGGGGGATGCGCTCGTCGAGCTGGAAGTCCAGCTTCTCGCGGGCCTGGATCGGGCGGGTGTGTTCGGGGTGCGGTGTGCTCACGGGTGTCTCCTCGTCAAGGGCCGTCGGACGCAGCCCATGACGCCATTGCACCGCCAGGTGGCTTGTCAGGTGCAGACAAGGCTGTGCCGGATCGGTCAAGTTGCGGGGCAGCGCACGCAGAGGAACGGGGGCAGACGCTGACAGATCGCGCGCTGGAGAATCTGGTCAAGGGGAAATCCGTGCCCGCCCCGGCTTGCGCGGCGTAAGCTTGGTGCACAGACTCAGTTGTGCTCTCCATGCCCCAGCCCCGCCGCCGCTGCGTCCACACCCTGTGCCTGCCCATGGCGCTCGCGCTGTCCGCCCTGCTGGCCGTGCTGTCTGGCTGTGCCTCGGGCGGCGCCGGCGCCGAAGCCACGGGGGAAGCCAAGAAGGAAGCCATGGGCGAAGGCCTCAGCCTGCCCAGCCTGCCCAAGTTCCCCGATTTGCCCAGTGTGCCGGCCATGGCCACCGTCAAGCCCACCACCAAGGACAGCGGCATCACCGAGCGCGTCGGCCAGGCGGCCATCACCCCGCTGAGCGACCTCAACGTCGTGCAGGAGGAAATCCCCGCCGCACTGCAGAGCGCGGCACAAGGCCCTTACGCCGCGCCCAAGGAAGCGGGATGCGCGGTCATCCTCGGTGAAGTCCAGTCCCTGGACGACGCCCTGGGCGCCGACCTGGACGATCCCAAAGCCAGCGAGAAACCCAGCCTGCTGACCCGCGGCACCTCCCTGGCCGAAAACGCCGGCGTGTCGGCCGTGCGCCGCACCGTCGAAGGCTTCGTGCCCTTTCGCAGCTGGTTGCGCAAGCTCAGCGGCGCCGAAAAGCACAGCAAGCAGGTGGGCGCGGCCATCATGGCTGGGGGGTTGCGCCGGGCCTATCTGAAGGGCCGCAGCGATGGGATGGGGTGTGTGCGGCCCGGTGCGGCGGCCATGGCCACGCAGCCCTGAGCGAGGCGTGCCCTCACAAACCCAGCGCGCGCCGCACCTCGGTCACGGCCGCGGCGCCCCGTGCGGCTTCCACCTCGGCCACCAGGCGCATGGCCACGCGCTGCAGCTCGATGACATCGGCTGCGCGTTCGATGTCCAGGGTGAAGCGGTAGCCCTTGATCAGGCCCAGGTGCGCTTTCACCAGGGCGTTGAGCCGGGTGTTGAGCTCGCTGTAGCTGAGCGAGGTGAACGACGTGGCCGGCACGCCAGCGGCCCGCCCGGCGGCCAGCTCGGCATCGGGGTCGGCCTGCGTGGCGGCGAAGGGCTCGGTGTCAGGAGATGCCGAGGCCGCCGATGGCGCGGACGATGCCATGGGCACCGCGGGCACCTGCAGCGCCTCGTCCACCGGCGCCACCAACCCCGCGTCGATCAGGGCCAGCAAGTCGGCCGGCGTGGCCCCTTGGACCATGCCCACCCAGACCTCGCCCGTGCGGGTCGGGTCCAGGATGAGCAAGAGGGTGCGCGCCGTGCGCGACAGCGCATGGGTCCGAGACTGGATCTCACTGCGACCCAGGGCCGTCTTGGCGTAGCGCGCAGGCATGGTCTGGCGTTTTATGCCAAGCCTTACTCCACGGCCTTGACCATGTCTTCCACGACCTTCTTGGCGTCGCCGAAGACCATCATGGTCTTGTCCATGTAGAACAGCTCGTTGTCCAGGCCGGCGTAGCCGCTGGCCATCGAACGCTTGTTCACGATCACCGTCTTGGCCTTGTAGGCCTCCAGGATGGGCATGCCGTAAATTGGGCTGCCCTTGACGTGTGCCGCCGGGTTCACCACGTCGTTGGCGCCCAGGATGATGGCCACGTCGGCCTGGCCGAACTCGCCGTTGATGTCTTCCATCTCGAAGACCTGGTCGTAAGGCACTTCGGCCTCGGCCAGCAGCACGTTCATGTGACCCGGCATGCGGCCCGCCACCGGGTGGATGGCGTACTTCACGGTGATGCCCTTCTCGGTCAGCTTGTGGGCCAACTCCTTGACGGCGTGCTGCGCGCGGGCCACGGCCAGGCCGTAACCGGGCACGATCACGACCGTCTCGGCGTTGCCCAGCACGAAGGCGGCGTCGTCGGCCGAGCCGCTCTTGACCGGGCGCTGCTGTTGCGCTGCGCCACCCGTGGCGGCCGCGGCGTCACCGCCAAAGCCACCCAGGATCACGTTGAAGAACGAGCGGTTCATGGCCTTGCACATGATGTAGCTCAGGATCGCGCCCGACGAGCCCACCAGCGAACCGGCGATGATCAGCATCGAGTTGTTCAGCGAGAAGCCGATGCCGGCCGCCGCCCAGCCCGAGTAGCTGTTGAGCATCGACACCACCACGGGCATGTCTGCGCCGCCGATGGGGATGATGATCAGCACGCCCAGCACGAAGCTCAGCGCGATCACAGCGAAGAAGGCCTCCATGCTCTGGGTGGCCATGAACAGGCCGATCAGGCCCACCAGCCCCAAGCCCAGCACCAGGTTCAGCATGTGCTGGCCGGCGAAGTTCACCGGCGCGCCCTGGAACAGGCGGAACTTGTACTTGCCGCTCAGCTTGCCGAAGGCAATGACCGAGCCCGAGAACGTGATGGCACCGATGGCCGCACCCAGCGACAGCTCCAGGCGGTTGCCCACCGGGATCAGCGCCAGGGCGTCGCCAATGGGCTTGGCCACGATCTGGAAGGCGTAGGGCTCGGCGACCACGGCCACGGCGATGAACACCGCGGCCAGGCCGATCATGCTGTGCATGAAGGCCACCAGCTCGGGCATCTTCGTCATCTCGACGCGCTTGGCCATGATGGCGCCCGCGCCGCCGCCCACCACCAGGGCGGCCAGCACATACGACAGGCCCGTGCCGAAATCGATGCCCAGCGCGGTGGCCTGGCCATGGATCAGGCCCACGGTGGTCAGCACGGCGATGGTCATGCCGACCATGCCGAAGAAGTTGCCACGGATGGACGTGGTCGGGTGGCTCAGTCCCTTGAGCGCCTGGATGAAACACACCGAGGCGAACAGGTACAGCAATGCGATGAGGTTCATGCTCATTTACTTGGCTCCCGCTTTCTTGTCCTTCTTCTTGAACATCTCCAGCATGCGGCGCGTGACGAGGAAACCCCCGAACACGTTGACCGCGGCCAGCGCCACAGCGAGCACGCCCATGGTCTTGCCCAGCGGCGTCACGGTCAAGGCGGCGGCCAGCATGGCGCCGACGATCACGATGGCGGACACGGCATTGGTCACGGCCATCAGGGGCGTGTGCAGAGCGGGGGTCACCGTCCAGACGACGTGGTAGCCCACGTAGATGGCCAGCACGAAGATGCTGAGGTTGATGACGACGTGGCTGACGGGCTCAAGGGCTTCCATCGGGGTCTCCAGGAGGTTGGATCAGTCGAACTTGCGGACTTCCTTGATGGCATTGCGCTCGTCGAGCAACACCACCTTGGGCTTGTAGCTGGCCACTTCTTCCTCGTTCATCGGCGCGTAGGTGCAGATGATCAGCAGGTCGCCCACATGGGCACGGCGGGCGGCCGCGCCATTGAGCGAGATCGTGCCGGTGCCGCGCGGCGCCTTGATGATGTAGGTGGCAAACCGTTCGCCGTTGTTGACGTTGTAGAGCTCGATGTACTCGAACTCCTTCATGTCGGCGGCGTCCATCAGGTCTTCGTCGATGCCACAGGAACCTTCGTAGTCCAGGATGGCTTCGGTGACGGTGGCGCGGTGCAGTTTCGCGCGCAGCATGTTGCGTTGCATGGCTTTCTCCTCGGGTCGCGGGGGCAGGTACTTCAAGCCCGCAGCAACTGACCGTCGCGGCACATCAGGCAGGCCTTGACGATGTCGTCTTCGAGATCGACGTGGAACTGGCCTTCCTTGTTGAAGACCAGTTTCAGGAAGTCCAGCACGTTGCGGGCGTACAGTGCGGACGCGTCGGCGGCCACCAGGGCCGGCAGGTTGGTTTCACCGACCAGGGTCACGCCGTGCTTGACCACGGTCTGGCCGGCTTCGGTCAGCGGGCAGTTGCCACCGGCGGGCGCGGCCAGGTCCACGATGACGGAGCCCGGCTTCATCGCCTTGACCATGTCTTCGGAGACCAGCACCGGCGCGGCACGGCCCGGGATCAGGGCGGTGGTGATGACGATGTCGGCGGCGGCCACGCGCTTGGCGACCTCCACCTTCTGGCGGTCCAGCCAGGACTGCGGCATCGGGCGGGCGTAACCGCCCACGCCTTCGGCGGCTTCCTTCTCTTCGGCGGTCTCGAAGGCCACGTCGATGAACTTGGCGCCCAGCGACTCGACCTGCTCCTTCACCGAAGGGCGCACGTCCGAGGCTTCGATGACCGCGCCCAGGCGCTTGGCCGTGGCGATGGCCTGCAGACCGGCCACGCCCACGCCCAGGATCACCACGCGGGCGGCCTTGACGGTGCCGGCGGCGGTCATGAGCATCGGGAAGATGCGCTGGTACTTGTCGGCCGCGATCATGACGGCCTTGTAGCCCGCCAGGTTGGCCTGCGAGGACAGCACGTCCATGCTCTGGGCACGGGTGGTGCGCGGCGCGGCTTCCAGGGCGAAGGCGGTCAGCTTGGCGTCGGTCATGCCTTGCAGGCCGTCCTTGTCGAACGGGTTGAGCATGCCCACGACGACGGCGCCGGGCTTCATCTGTGTACGTTCTTCGGCGCTGGGCGCGCGGACCTTCAGCACCATGTCGGCACCCAGGGCGCCCGCCACATCGGTGATCTCGGCGCCGGCGGCCACATAGGCCTCGTCGGTCACGCTGGCCGACACACCTGCGCCAGATTGCACGCGCAGGGTGTGTCCCTGGGCTTTGAGCTTCTTGACGGTTTCGGGGGTCACGGCCACGCGGGTCTCGCCCGCGAAGGTTTCCATGGGTATGCCGATGAGCATACGGTCTCCTAGGTGTGGTGCCAAACCCACCAGCATACACAAGGTTGGGGGATTTCCCAGGTCGCACCCGACACAAGACGCCATGTTTGCGTCGCCCAGGCGCCCCACCCCCTTGATTTGATGCTGTTTGTTGTCACATCACGGCACCGGCGCTGGCGCATCTGCCGATCGGTCATGCACAGGCCACAACAATGGCGGATAATCTCGGGTTCATGAACTCAGCCGATCTGCTGGAAGCCGCGCCCGGACAGACCACTGCCTCCACGGAGCCAGTGACGCACACGTCCAAGGCCCGCTGGAAGCCCAACGTCACCGTGGCCGCCCTCATCGAGCGCGACGGCCGTTTCCTGCTCGTCGAGGAAGACACCTCCGACGGCCTGCTGCTGAACAACCCCGCGGGCCACCTGGACCCGGGCGAGTCGCCGCTGCAGGGCGTGATGCGCGAAACGCTGGAAGAAACCACCTGCACGTTCACGCCCGAGGGTTTCCTGGGCCTGTACATGTCGCGCTTTCGCCGCACCCGCACGGGCGAGGACATCACCTACCTGCGCATGGCCTTTTTCGGTTCGGTGTCCGAGGCCGATCCGGCCCTGAGCCTGGACGAAGGCATCGTGCGCACGGTGTGGATGACGGCCGACGAGATCCGAGCCTGCCCCGAGCGCCACCGCAGCCCCCTGGTGCTGGAGTGCCTGGAAAGCTACCTGGCCGGCGAACGCTACCCGCTCGGCATCCTGACCGTGCACGACAGCGTCTTCGCGGCGCCCGCACACCACCGCGCGGCCTGAGCCCTGCTGCCGCGGATGTCCCTGCGCCCCCAACGTGTCGTCGTCGGCCTCAGTGGCGGAGTGGATTCCGCCGTCACGGCCTGGCTGCTCAAGCAGCAGGGGCACGAGGTCATCGGGGTCTTCATGAAGAACTGGGAGGATGACGACCTCCCCGCCGACGGGTCGGGCGACGACCACAGCGAGTTCTGCTCCAGCCGTCAAGACTTCCTCGACGCCGCCTCGGTGGCCGACGTCATCGGCATCGAGATCGAGCACGTGAACTTCGCGGCCGACTACAAAGACCGCGTCTTCGCCGAGTTCCTGCGCGAGTACCAGGCCGGGCGCACGCCCAACCCGGACGTGCTGTGCAACGCCGAGATCAAGTTCAAAGCCTTCCTCGACCACGCCATGCGCCTGGGCGCCGACAAAATCGCCACGGGCCACTACGCCCGCGTGCGCACGGTGGCCGATGCGTCCTTCGCCGGCGGTGAGCGCGTCGAGCTGCTCAAGGGCCTGGACCCGCTCAAGGACCAGAGCTACTTCCTGCACCGCCTGAACCAGGCGCAGCTGGCCAAGACGCTGTTCCCGGTGGGCGAGCTGCCGAAGACGGAGGTGCGCCGCATCGCCGCCGACATCGGCCTGCCCAACGCGAAGAAGAAGGATTCCACCGGCATCTGCTTCATCGGCGAGCGCCCCTTCCGCGAGTTCCTCAACCGCTACCTGGCCAACGAGCCCGGCCCGATCAAGGACGACCGGGGTCGCGTGCTGGGCGAACACGTGGGTCTGAGCTTTTACACACTCGGCCAGCGCAAGGGCATCGGCATCGGCGGCGTGAAAGAGAAGAACGCGCCCCGCGGCGGCGGCGAGCACGAGCCCTGGTTCGTGGCCCGCAAGGACATGGCCCGCAACACCCTGTACGTGGTGCAGGGCCACGACCACCCCTGGCTGCAGCAGCGCACCCTGGTGGCCAACGACCTGAGCTGGGTGGACGGCCGCGGGCCGCAGGTGGGCGACGCCGGCGTGGGCGCCAAGACGCGCTACCGCCAGGCCGATGCGCCCTGCGCGGTGACGGCGGCCAGCGCAGGCCAAGTGAGCCTTCACTTCGCGGATGGGCAATGGGCGGTCACGCCGGGGCAGTCCGCGGTGCTCTATCGCGGGGACGTGTGCCTGGGCGGGGGCGTGATCGCTTCGGCGGCCTGAGCACAGCCTGAATGCGGCGTGAGAACCCCATGGGCAGCATCGGCGCACCCATCGTCATCCTCGACACCAACGCCCTGCTCGACTGGCGCGTCTTCAAAGACCCCGCCGCCCAAGCCATCGTGGACGGCATCCTGAGCGGGCAACTGCGCTGGCTGGCATCGCCGTCGATGGAGCAGGAATGGCACCAGGTCTGGCCGCGCAGTTACTTCCGCGACTGGCAGCCCGACCCGATGCTGACGCTGACGGTGTTCCAGCATGCCACCTTCGTCGAAGAACCGCCGCGTGGCCCGCTGCGCTGCAAGGATCCGGACGACCAGGTCTTCATCGACCTGGCCCTGCACGTGGGCGCGCGCTGGCTGTTCAGCAAGGACGCCGCGCTGCTGAAGCTGGCCGGACGCGCCAGGAAGCTGTCGGGTCTGGATGTCACCCAGCTGACGCAATGGTCAGGCTTGGTGGACAATGCGGGTTCTCCCTGACCACTCCCAGCAGCGACCATGAGCATCTTCACGGGCAACCACCGCCAGGCCTGGGCCGAGGCCTTCATCGCTGGCATCCCCTACGCCGTGGCCTCGGGCATGACGCTGGTGGAGACCGGCCCCGGCCAAGCCAGCCTCTTGCTGCCGGCGCGCAGCACCTGGACGGGTGACGCAGAGCGTCAGCTCATCCACCCCGGCTGCCTGAGCGTGCTGGCCGACACGGCCTGCGGCGTGGCCGTGGGCTGCGCCCTGGAAGAACTCGAGCCCTTCGCCACGCTCGATTTGCGCATGGACTACCTGCGCCCACCCGTGGCCGAGACCGACCTGGTGTGCCGGGCCGAATGCCACCGCCTGTCACGCAGCGTGGCCTTCGTGCGTGGCGAGCTGACGCAGCCGGGCCAGAGCGAGCCCGTGGCCACGGTCTATGCGACCTTCATGCGCGCCACCGCTGCGACGCGCCGCCAGGACGTGCCCGCGCAAACCCCGCGGCCGACCCCGTCCCAGGCGGCGTCCACCCTGATGTCGCCAGCGTCCATCGAGCCCAGCCAGGTCTTCACCAGCGTGGCCGCCGACCTGCCCGAGACCCTGGCCGTGCCGACGGGCCGCTCGCCGTACGTGGACTTCCTCAACGTGCACCAGCAGCCGCAAATCGACGCCGGCCCGGTGTTCCGCATGCCCTACAAGCCCGAGCTGATCGGCAACCCGGTGCTGCCGGCGCTGCACGGCGGCATCCTGGCGGGCTTCGGGGAAACGGCCATGATCCTGCACCTGCTGGCCACCAACCCCGGCATGGCGGGCATCCCGCGCAGCGTGGATTTCGCCATCGCCTACATGCGCTCGGCCAAGCCCATCGACACCTTCGCGCAGAGCACCACGGTGCGCCAGGGCAACCGCGTGGCACTGGTGATGGTCTCGCTGTGGCAGGACGACCCGCAGCGCCCGGTGGTGCAGGCGCGCGGCCACTTCCTGATGCCGCGCGACGACGCCTGAGCCGGGTTCAGTCTGCCGCGTCGCGCGTCATGGCGCTGTGGTGGAAGGCCTGCGCGCCCGACTGGGCCTGCGCGGCGAACCAGTCGGCCACGGCCTGGCGCTGGGCCGGCGTGCAGTGCAGGCCCAGCTTGGTGCGCCGCCAAAGCACGTCGTCGGCGGTGAGCGCCCATTCCTGGCGCTTGAGGTAGAACAGCTCGGCCTCGTAGAGGTCGGGCGCGACTTCGGCGCCCAGGTCGGCGCGCGAGGTGATGCCGTCGAGCAGGCGCAGCGCGCGGCTGCCGTAGGCGCGGCTCCAGCGCTTGGCCAGGCCCAGGTCCATCCAGGGATGGCGCTGGCGCAGCTGCACCTGGAAGGCGGCGATGTCGGTGGCGGGGTCGCGCAGCTCGTCAAGCACATCGGACAGGTCGCCGCCGGGCAAGGGGGCGCTGTCCGTCCAGGCGCGGCGGCTTTCGCCCAGCAGCTCGCCGACCTGGTCGGCGGCCTGCTCGGACAGCAGGCGGAAGGTGGTCAACTTGCCGCCCCACACCGTCAACCACGGCGCCGGCCGCGACTGGGCCTGCAGCAGGTAGTCGCGCGTGACCGCCGAGGCCGAGCCATGGGCATCGTCCAGCAAGGGCCGCACGCCGGCGTACGACCACACCACGTCGGACGGCGCAATGGCCCGGCGCAGGTAGCGGCCCAGTTCGCGGCAGAGGTAGGCGGTTTCGTCTTCGTCGATGGCGACGTGGGCGGGGTCGCCGCGGAACTCGACGTCGGTGGTGCCGATGAGGGTGAAGTCGCGCTCGTAGGGGATGGCGAAGATGATGCGGCGGTCCTGGCCCTGGAAGATGTAGGCGTGGTCGTGCGTGAAGAGCTTGGGCACGACGATGTGGCTGCCTTTGACCAGGCGCAGCGCACCAACGGGCGCCGCCGGGGCCGAGGCCTTGCGCGCCGGCTTGGCGGTGGCTGACGGCGGCACGGCCATGACCTCCCGCAGCAGGTGCTCGGCCCAGGGGCCGGCGGCATTGACCACGGCGCGGGCGCGCACCGCGACGCGGCGGGTTTCCAGGCCCGTGGCGGCGTCGCGGCGGCTCAGGTCGATGCGCCAGCAGCCACCGTCGGGCCGGATGCTGTCGGCGCGGGTCCGCGTCAGCACCTGGGCGCCGCGCTCGGCGGCGTCCAGCGCGCACAGCGCCACGAGGCGGGCGTCATCGACCCAGCCATCGGAATAGACGAAGCCTTGCGTCCAGCCCGGCTTGAGCGGCTCGCCCAGCGGGCTGTCGCGCAGCGAGACGGCGTGGCTGCCAGGCAGGAATTCGCGCCGCGCCAGGTGGTCGTAGAGCCACAAACCGAGGCGGATCAACCAGGCCGGGCGCATGGACGCGTCGTGCGGCAGCACGAAGCGCAGCGGCCACATCACGTGCGGGGCGCTGCGCAGCAGCACTTCGCGCTCCTGCAGGGCCTTGCGCACGAGGCCGAACTCGCGGTGCTCCAGGTAGCGCAAACCGCCGTGGATGAGCTTGGTGGACGCCGAAGATGTGTGGCTGGCCAGGTCGTCCTGCTCGCACAGCACCACGCTCCAGCCGCGACCCGCCAAGTCCCGCGCGATGCCCACGCCATTGATGCCGCCGCCCACCACGAGCACGTCGCAGTGGTGGTCCACCGGCGCCGGCGGCACGGGCGTCGCCGGGGCATCGGGGCTCACGCGGTCGGGGCTCACGCGGTCGGACATCACGTGGTCGGGGTCGAGGGGCAATGGCATCTCCTGGAGGGCTTGCGGCGTCATTGTGCCCGGCCGCAGGCCGCGGTCTTGTGCGTTTTGCGCCAGTCTGTGGCGCGATGCGTGCAATCCCTGGGCCTGAAGCTGCGCGTTTCCCTTCTTTTGTGTTGCATATTTTTCGGATAGGCTGTTGGGTTGATGCTGCCATCCCTTGTCTGTGCGCGATCCGCACGCACCGCCCGCACGCCATGTCCCTCGCCACCTCCTGGAGCCCCAACCCCCGCCAACAGGCCTTGCTCGACGAGGTGAAGGCGCGTGGCGCTGTCTCGGTCGAACGCCTGGCCCAGCGCCTGGACGTGACGATGCAGACGGTGCGCCGCGACGTCCAGCGCCTGGCCGAAGCCGGCCTGCTGACGCGCTTCCACGGTGGCGTCAGCCTGCCGCGCGAGGCCCCCAGCGTGGGCGCCTGGAAGGAGCGCCAGGCCCTGTATGCCGACGCCAAGGCGCGCATCGCCCGCTCGGTGGCGGCGGCCATCCCCGAAGGCAGCACGCTGATGCTGGGCATCGGCACGACGGTCGAGGCCGTGGCGCGCGAGCTCATCCACAAACCCGGCTTGACGGTGGTCACGCACAACCTGCACGTGGCCAGCCTGCTCAGCGAGCACACCCAATGCAAGGTGCACGTGGCCGGCGGCATGCTGCGCAACCGCGACAGCGCCATGGAAGGCGACAGCACGGTGGAGTACCTGCAGCAGTTCAAGGTGGACGTCGCCCTGCTGGGCACCCTGGGCATCGACCCGGACGGCAGCCTGCGCGACCGCGACCTGCGCGAGCAGGCCGTCACCCAGGCCATGGTGGCGCAGGCCCGCGAGAGCTGGCTGGTGGCCGACGTCAGCAAGTTCGGCCAGCCCGGCCTGGCCCAGGTGGCCCACCTGCGCGACTGCAAGCGCGTCTTCACGCAAGCCCTGCCGCCTGCGCCCTTCCCCAAGCTGCTGCAGGAATGGGACATCGCGCTGACCATCGCGCCGTGACCATCGCGCCCTGATCTCCGCCCTGACAAGGAGCCCGCCATGGCCCTGATCCTCGCCCTCGACCAGGGCACCTCCAGCTCGCGCAGCATCGTCTTCGACGCGCAAGGCCACATCGTCGCCAGCGCCCAGCAAGAGATCCCGCAGCACTACCCGCAACCCGGCTGGGTCGAACACGACCCGCTGACGCTGTGGGCCACGCAGCGCGACACCGCCCGCCAGGCCCTGCAGCAAGCCGCCACCGCTCTGGCCAGCGAAGGCCGCTCGCTGGGCGAGCTGCGCGCCATCGGCGTGACCAACCAGCGCGAAACCACCGTGCTGTGGCGCCGCGACACCGGCCAGCCCCTGGCCCGCGCCATCGTCTGGCAGGACCGCCGCACCGAAGCGCAATGCGCCCGCTGGCGCGCGCAAGGCCTGGAAGCCACGGTGCGCGCCAAGACCGGCCTGGTCATCGACGCCTATTTCTCGGGCAGCAAGCTGCAATGGCTGCTGGACAACGTCGATGGCGCGCGCGCGGCCGCCGAGCGTGGCGAGCTGGCCTTCGGCACCGTGGACAGCTGGCTGCTGTGGCAGCTCACCGGCGGGCGCGTGCATGCCACCGACGTGAGCAACGCCTCGCGCACCATGCTCTTCAACATCCACACCGGCGACTGGGACGGCGACTTGCTCGCGCTGATGCAGATCCCGCGCAGCGTGCTGCCGCAGGTGCACCCGTCCAGCCACATCTTCGGCGAGGCCCTGGCCGGGGTGTGGGGCCCTGCGGATGCCATGCCTGCGAGCCTCCCGACCCGCATCCCGATCGGTGGCATGGCCGGTGACCAGCAGGCCGCGCTGTTCGGCCAGGCGGGCTTCGAGGCCGGGCTGGCCAAGAACACCTACGGCACCGGCTGCTTCATGCTGATGCACACCGGCGCGCAAGCCGCCACCTCGACCAACGGCTTGCTGACCACGGCCGCGGCCCAGCCCGACGCCACACCGGCCTACGCGCTGGAAGGCAGCGTGTTCATCGGCGGGGCGGTGGTGCAGTGGCTGCGCGACGGCCTGCAGGCCATCCAGGCGGCCAGCCAGGTGCAGTCCCTCGCCGAAAGCGTGCCCGACGCCGGCGGCGTGATGTTCGTGCCGGCCTTCACCGGCCTGGGCGCGCCCTACTGGCAGTCGGACGCGCGCGGCGCCATCGTCGGGCTGACGCGCGGCAGCACGGTGGCGCACATCGCGCGGGCGGCGCTCGAATCGATCGCCTTCCAGAGCACGGCGCTGCTGCAGGCCATGGCGCGCGACGTCTCGGCCGTGGGTGGCCCGCCCGTGACCGAGCTGCGCGTGGACGGCGGCGCCTGCGTCAACAACCTGCTGATGCAGTTCCAGGCCGACCTGCTGGGCATCCCGGTGGTGCGGCCCCAGGTGGTCGAAACCACGGCCCTGGGCGCGGCCTACCTGGCCGGTCTGGCCACGGGCGTCTATGCCGACCGGCACGCCATCGCCCGGCTGTGGCAGGCCGAGCGCACGTTCTACCCGACGCTGTCGCGCGAGCGCGCGGCCGAGCTCATGGCGCGCTGGGAGCACGCGGTGCGCCAGGCCTGCGCGGGCTGACGGCCAGCGCCCCCACACGCACCTCTCATGCACCTGCAAGGCCTGCGCCGCAAGCTCATCCACGCCTGCTTGTACGAAGCCATCGCCATCGGCATCGTCACGGTGGCCGTGCGCCTGGCGCGTCCTGACGCCGACACGGCCGAAGCCGGCCTGCTGGCCGTGAGCACCTCGGTCATCGCCTTGCTGTGGAACATGGCCTTCAACACCTGGTTCGAAGCCTGGGAGGCGCGCCAGGCCGACCGCACCCGCACCGCCCGCCGGCGCATGGCCCACGCCATCGGTTTCGAGGGCGGGCTGGCGGCCATGACGGTGCCCTTGATCGCCTGGTGGCTGCAGGTGTCGTGGTGGGCCGCCCTGCTGGCCGACCTGGGCCTGCTGGTGTTTTTCCTGGGCTACACCCTGATCTTCAACTGGGTGTTCGACCACGCTTTCGGGCTGCCCAGCCACCCCACCCGCTCGGGTTAGCCCTTGGTTTTGTTGACGCGACCTTGTTTCGCGTCAAAGCCTGTCGCCGGCTCGCCCTTTGTGTCGCGCATGCGCCTACGGACAAAGGCAGGTCAACCGAATCATGGGCGGCGCTCGCATCCACGCCAGCGCCAGGCCCACGCATGAACACCACCGCAGTCCACAGCCCATCCCCCCGCGCGCCCATCGCCCGCCGCCACTTCACGGTGCGCGGCCCCGATGGCGAGCTGGCCGTCACCACCTGGGGCGACGCCCGCCTGCCGGTCATCGTCTTCGTGCACGGCTACCCCGACAACAGCAGCAAGTGGGAAGACGTGGCGCAGCGGCTCTGCGATGACTTCTTCGTGGTGGCCTACGACGTGCGCGGCGCCGGGCGCTCCTTCACGCCGACGGGCGGCGCAGGCGCCTACAAGCTCGACCGCCTGTGCGCCGACTTCACCGCCGTGATCGACGCCGTCAGCCCCCAGCGCCCGGTGCACCTGGTGGCGCACGACTGGGGCTCCATCCAGGCCTGGGAGTTCGCCACCGAGCCCGCGCTGGCGGGGCGCTTGCTGTCCTACACGACCGCATCGGGCCCCTGCCTGGACCACGTCGGCCACTGGATGCGCGACCGCATCGCACGCCCCACGCCGGGCAACCTGTGGCAGGTGGGCAAGCAGCTGGTGAAGTCCTGGTACATCTACCTCTTCCACCTGCCCTGGCTGCCCGAAGCGCTGTGGCGCGGCGTGCTGGGCCGCCGCTGGCACCAGGTGCTGCGCGTGCTGGAGTCCACCTCGGTGCCGCCGCGCGAAGGCCAGGCCCACGACGGCGCCAATGGCGTGAACCTTTACCGCGCCAACATGCTGCCGCGCCTGTTCGGCCCGCGCGCGCGCCATGCCCACGCGCCGGTGCAGGTGCTGGCCCTGATGAAGGACCACTACGTCAACCCGGCCCTCACCGAGAACCTCGGCCGCTGGGTGCCCGAGCTGTGGCGCCGCGAGGTCCAGGGCGGCCACTGGCTGTCCCTGAAGAACCCGGCGCTGTTCGCCGGCCTGGTGCGCGAGTTCGTCACCCACATCGAAGGTGCGCCGGCGTCGGCGGCCTTGCAGCATGCCCGCGTGCGCAGTGCGCCATCGCCTTGAGCGGCGCTGAGCCCGCGTCCTGCCCGACACCTTCCCCGCATCTCCCGAAGCCCCCATGAACACGACCCCGTCCGCTGCGCACCACGCCCTGGCACCCCGCCACGTCAAGTTCGACTGGCAGCACACCCCCGTGCAATGGCTGCCGGGCGACGCCTTCGCCACCCACACCATCAACGTGCTGCACCTGCTGTTCCCGGCCGGTGAGCTGTGGTTCTGCCGCGTCTACAACAAGGTCCTGCCGCAGATCACCGACCCGCAGGTGCACGCCGATGCCAAGGGCTTCATGCGCCAGGAAGCCATCCATGCGCGCTCGCACGAAGGCGTGCTCAAGCATTACCACCAGACGCACGGCATCGACACAGACCCCTTCACCGACAAGATCGACCACCTCTTCAAGCACTTCCTGGGCGAGGCGCCCTTTGGCTTGAAGATCGGGCACACGCGCTTCTGGATCCGCCAGCAGCTGGGCACCATCGCCGCGCTGGAGCACTTCTTCGGCTACCTGGGCCACTGGGTGCTCAACGCCAAAGGCCTGGACGAAGCCCAGGCCGACCCGATGATGCTGGACCTGCTGCGCTGGCACGGCGCCGAAGAGGTCGAGCACCGCATGGTGGCCCACACCCTGTTCCAGCACATGGGCGGCAACGACCTGGAGCGCGTCCTGCACATGCTGCTGGTGATGGGCATCTTGCTGTCCCTGATCTACCAGGGCAACCGCTTCATGATGAAGGCCGACCCGCAGCGACCCCGCCTGGTGGGCTTCCTGCGCGGCTGGCGTGACAGCGCCAAGGCGGGCCACCTGCCCGCGCTGGGCCATGTGATCGCGGCCGCCGCGCGCTATTTCGGCCCGCGCTTCACGCCCGGCGACGAGGGCGACACGGCCCAGGCCCTGGCCTACCTGGCCTCGTCGCCCGCGGCCTCGGCGGCCCAGCACGGCGGCAGCTTCCGGGGCTGAGCGCGGCCAGGCCCTGGCAGGGCGCGGCACACAGCCCCTGCTTGCCACAAATCCGGGATGCGTGCGAAAGCCCTTCGCCAGCAGGGTCCATGAGCCTGCGCGCCAGAATGCGCCACCCCATGACCCACGGAGACCCCCGATGAAGCTCTACCTGAAACCCGGTGCCTGTTCGCTGTCACCGCACATCGTCCTGCAGGAACTTGGCCTCGCGCACGAGACCGAAGTCGTGGACCTGGCCAAGAAGGTCACGGCCAGCGGTGCCAACTTCCTCGACATCAACCCCAAGGGCTACGTGCCAGCCCTGACGCTCGACGACGGCAGCCTGCTGACCGAAGGCCCGGCCATCGTGCAGTACCTGGCCGACCTCCACCCCGAAGCCAAGCTGGCGCCGCCCAATGGCTCGCTGGCGCGCTACCAGCTGCAAAGCTGGCTGACCTACATCGGCACCGAGCTGCACAAGAACTTCACGCCCTTCTTCAACCCGGCCGCCAGCGCCGAGATGAAATCGCAGGCCGGCGCCATGCTGCAGCGCCGCTTCGCACTGGTCGAGTCCGAGCTGGCCAGCAAGTCCTACCTGATGGGCGAAGACTTCACCGTCGCCGACGCCTACCTGTTCACCGTGACCAGCTGGGCCAAGTTCATCAAGTTCGACCTCAGCGCTTTCCCCCAGCTGCAGGCCTTCCAGACCCGCGTGGCCGCCCGCCCGGCGGTGCAGCGCGCGCTCAAGGCCGAAGGGCTGATCTGAGCCCCCAGGCGGGTCGGGGCACCCGGGGCGGGCCCGCCTTCCTATAATCCACAGACTCCCTGTTTTGCAGGCCAATGGGCTTTGTTGCACAGGTCGAATTGGACACGAGAAGACCTCAACCCCAGACGCAGCTATGCCGTGGCGTCCACACGCACAGTGGTCGGGCGCTGTCCACCGCAGGTCCAGCGCGCTGGTGCTGGCACGGTAGGGCAATTGCACCCGCAAGCTCCTCTGGCGCCCGCCAGTCAAGGCTCGCCATGCGCAGCAGACTCTCGACCAGGCCCAAACTTTGGCGCAAGGCCAAGCCAAACAGGCGCTTGATGTTCAAGCAGAACTGGATGGCTTCATCGGAGAAAATCCGCTGGCGGCCCCAACTGCCAATGGCCTGGGCGCACCACTGCATGTCTTTGTCCAACCAGATGGTCAGCGCGCCCCTCAGGCTTTGAGCGCAGCGTCGTACGCCGCACAGTTGGTGGGTGGACTGGCACCGCGCCTTGGCGCCCTTCGGCTCAGTCATGAACCGAAGGGCGCCAGCTCAGTTGGCCTGCCCTGTGCAACAAAGCCAATCTCCAGTGTCATCGCGTGACGGGCCGCTGCTTGAACTGCCAAGTGACTCACGCGGAGGTGCCAAGCAGGATGGGGCACCGCCCCCCCCTTGGTGGGGGGGCCTGCGAAACACGCTCGTTACATCTGTTGGCTACATTCGTACGATCAAATCAAAGAGGGGTACGCATGGGACGAAGGCCATTCATCGTGGTCGGTGATCAAACCGACCACGGCGGCGTCGTTGTCGAAGGCTCTGGGATGACGGACACGCACGGCAAACGAATTGCACGCGTGGGCGATCAAGTGACTTGCCCAAAGAAGGGGCACGGCACAACGGTGATCGTCACGGGTGATCCGACCATGATCATTGACGGCAAGGCAGCTGCGAGAGAAGGCGACAAATGCGCATGTGGCGCCACATTGATCGCTGGTCAGCGCGTGAGTACCACTGGTGATGGTGAATCTTCGAATACTCCGGCGAATTCCTCCGGAGTATTCGCACGCTACGCAAGTTCAACAAACGACACAGATACAGGCCACTCTCATGATATTCATTTTCTCGTTACAGATGAAACCACCGGCAAACCACTGATTCACACGCCATATCGACTGACCCTGGAGGACGGCACGAGTGTCACAGGGCGAACAGATGGCCAAGGCTTGACCAGAAAAATATCATCAAACACACAGCAATTCGCTTACATAGAAGCGCCTTACTATGCCCACAGCACAAGCACTTCTGACGCCCACATCGGATACGACGCCTGCAACTGTTAGGGAAGGTCTGCATAAATCGCCCGGACACGTGCTTGGCGCCGACCTGATTGCCTGAGACCATTGAGCCCATGAAGCAAAGCAGCCTTGGATTGGGAACCTCGACGAAGCGCACCCGCCGCCGGGAGTTCCTCGACGAGATGGACCGGGTGGTGCCGTGGTCCGACCTGGTGGT
>NZ_SNXW01000007.1:227668-264003 GCF_004362855.1 Aquabacterium commune | reverse complement strand
GATCGCCCCGATCGCCATGGAAGAAGGTCTGCGTTTCGCCATCCGCGAAGGTGGCCGCACCGTCGGCGCCGGCGTGGTTGCCAAGATCCTGGACTGATCTGCATGACACGTGCCCTGGGTGTCGCGGCTTCGGCTGCGGCCCAGGGCGTCATCCGTCGCTCTTTAATTGAAGGAAGTGTGTCATGGCACAACAAAAAATCCGCATTCGCCTGAAGGCGTTTGACTACAAGCTGATCGACCAATCGTCGGCTGAAATCGTGGAAACCGCCAAGCGCACCGGCGCCATCGTCAAGGGCCCCGTGCCACTGCCGACCCGCCTGCAGCGCTTCGACATCCTGCGTTCGCCGCACGTCAACAAGACGTCGCGTGACCAGTTCGAAATCCGCACCCACCAGCGCCTGATGGACATCGTGGACCCGACCGACAAAACGGTTGACGCCCTGATGAAGCTCGACCTGCCCGCTGGCGTGGACGTCGAAATCAAGCTGCAGTGATGACGGCCTCCGGCATCCTCGGGATGTCGGCGTCGATTTGAGAGCCGCGCCCCACCGGGTGCGGCTTTTTTCTTGGCGCAGCACCCGGGTGAGCGCCACAGCCAGGGGGCTTGCGTCGGGGTTGACCCTTTGATATAGTCATGGGCTGTCCTGAAATGGGCGGGTTGCCTGCGCGCACCGTTTTGCGGTGTGCACAGGTTGCCGGCTTGTCGATGGATTCCATCCGGGCCCGGCCAATCGATGTCGGGTTTTTGTAAAAGGCTTCACGCATCGCTCAATGACGATGATGGAGTTGGAGAAAAATATGAGTCTTAGCAATCGCATCGGATTGCTGGGCCGCAAGGTGGGCATGATGCGCATCTACACGGACGACGGCGACGCCGTGCCCGTGACGGTGCTCGACGTGTCGAACAACCGTGTGTCCCAGGTCAAAACCGTTGAGACCGACGGCTACACCGCTGTGCAAGTGGTGTTTGGTGCCCGCAAGGCATCGCGCGTGACCAAGCCTGAAGCTGGTCACATGGCCAAGGCAGGTGTTGAAGCTGGCGAATTCGTCAAAGAATTCCGCGTGGCGCCTGAAGTGGCGGCTGAATACAAGGCCGGCGCGACCATCGCTCCTGCTGCGCTGTTCCAGGCAGGCCAGGTCGTTGACGTGCAAGGCACGTCGATCGGCAAGGGCTTCACCGGCACCATCAAGCGTCACAACTTCGGTTCGCAGCGTGCTTCGCACGGTAACTCGCGTTCGCACAACGTTCCTGGCTCCATCTCGATGGCCCAGGATCCGGGTCGCGTGTTCCCTGGCAAGCGGATGTCTGGTCACATGGGTGACGAGACCGTGACCACGCAAAACCTCGACATCGTGCGCGTTGACGAAGCCCGTCAGCTGCTGCTGGTCAAGGGTGCCGTCCCCGGCGCCAAGGGTGGCTTTGTCACCGTGCGTCCGGCCGTGAAGGTCAAGGTCAAGAAAGGAGCCAACTGATGGCACAGCTCGAACTGCTCAATGAGCAAGGTCAGGCTGCTTCCAAGGTTGAAGCATCCGACACCGTGTTCGGCCGCGAATACAACGAAGCCCTGATCCATCAGGTCGTCGTTGCTTACCAGGCCAATGCCCGTCAAGGCACCCGCGCCCAGAAGGACCGCGAGACCGTCAAGCACAGCACGAAGAAGCCCTGGCGCCAAAAAGGCACCGGTCGCGCTCGCGCTGGTATGTCGTCCTCGCCCCTGTGGCGTGGCGGCGGTCGGATCTTCCCGAACAGCCCTGACGAAAACTTCACCCACAAGGTCAACAAGAAGATGTACCGCGCCGGCATGGCCGCCATCTTCTCGCAGCTGGCCCGTGAAGGCCGCCTGGCCGTGGTGGACTCGATCACCGTCGAAGCCCCCAAGACCAAGCTGCTGGCCGCCAAGCTGAAGTCGATGAACCTGGACCACGTCCTGGTCATCGCCGACACCGTGGACGAGAACCTGTTCCTGGCCGCTCGCAACCTGCCCAATGTGCTGGTGGTGGAGCCCCGTTACGCCGATCCCCTGTCCCTGGTCTTCTACAAGAAGGTCGTGGTCACCAAGGGTGCGATCGACAAGCTGCAGGAGATGTTCGCATGAGCACTCTGAAATTCAATGAAAGCCGCCTGATGCAGGTGCTGGTCGCTCCGATCATTTCGGAAAAGGCCACCGCTGCTGCCGAAGAGCGCGGCCAAGTGCTGTTCAAGGTGCTGCGCGACGCCACCAAGCCCGAGATCAAGGCCGCCGTTGAGCTGCTGTTCAAGGTCGAAGTGAAGTCGGTGCAAGTCCTGAATCAGAAGGGCAAGACCAAGCGCTTCGGTGGCCGTGTTGGCCGCCGTGACCACGCCAAGAAGGCCTATGTGGCCCTCAAGGAAGGTCAAGAGCTGAACTTCTCCGGGGAGGCTGCGTAATCATGGCCGTCGTCAAAATCAAACCGACTTCGCCTGGCCGCCGTGGCGTGGTCAAGGTCGTGCACAAGCACCTGCACAAAGGTGCCCCGCACGCTGCCCTGGTGGAACCCCAGAAGCAGAACTCTGGCCGCAACAACAACGGTCACATCACGGTTCGCCACAAGGGCGGTGGTCACAAGCACCACTACCGCGTGGTGGACTTCGTGCGCAACAAGGACGGCATCCCCGCCAAGGTTGAGCGCATCGAGTACGACCCCAACCGCACGGCCCACATCGCTCTGGTGTGCTATGCCGACGGTGAGCGTCGCTACATCATCGCGCCGCGCGGCCTGGAAGCCGGTGCCACCATCCTGTCGGGCTCGGAAGCGCCCATCAAGGCTGGCAACACCCTGCCGATCCGCAACATCCCCGTGGGCTCGACCATCCACTGCATCGAGATGATGCCTGGCAAGGGCGCGCAAATCGCCCGCTCGGCTGGCACCTCCGCTGTGCTGATGGCCCGCGAAGGCACCTACGCTCAGGTCCGCCTGCGCTCGGGTGAAGTGCGTCGCATCCACATCGAATGCCGCGCCACCCTGGGTGAAGTGAGCAACGAAGAGCACAGCCTGCGTCAGTACGGCAAGGCCGGCGCGATCCGCTGGAAGGGCATCCGCCCGACCGTCCGCGGTACCGCCATGAACCCGGTTGACCACCCGCACGGTGGTGGTGAAGGCCGTACGGGTGAAGGTCAGGTTCCTGTGTCGCCGTGGAACACGCCGACGAAGGGCTACCGCACCCGCAACAACAAGCGCACGCAGACGTTCATCGTTTCGCGTCGCAAAAAGTAAGGGGTAGGCTGAAATGGCTCGTTCTCTGAAAAAGGGTCCCTTCGTGGACCACCACCTGATGGCCAAGGTCGAGAAGGCTGTGTCCACCAAGGACAAGAAGCCCGTCAAGACCTGGTCGCGTCGTTCGACCATCCTGCCTGAGTTCATCGGCCTGACCATTGCTGTGCACAACGGCAAGCAGCACGTGCCCGTGTACATCCAGGACCAAATGGTTGGCCACAAGCTCGGCGAATTCGCTCTGACCCGCACGTTCAAGGGTCACCCGGGCGATAAAAAAGCCAAGAAATAAGGAGCAGCTGCGATGGAAACGAAAGCAATCGTTCGCGGCGTTCGCCTGTCGGTCGACAAGGGTCGACTGGTGGCCGATCTCATCCGTGGCAAGAAGGTCGATCAGGCCCTCAACATCCTGACGTTCACACAGAAGAAGGCTGCCGGCATCGTCCGCAAGGCGCTGGAATCTGCGATCGCCAACGCCGAACACAATGACGGCGCTGACATCGACGAACTGAAGGTCAAGACCATTTATGTGGAGCAAGGCCCCACGCTGAAGCGTTTCACCGCACGGGCCAAAGGCCGCGGCAACCGCATCAGCAAGCCGACCTGCCACATCTATGTGACCGTGGGCAACTAAGCAGAGGCTGACTATGGGACAGAAAATCCACCCAACCGGCTTCCGCTTGGCCGTCACCCGCAACTGGGCATCGCGTTGGTATGCATCCAACCGCAACTTTGCCTCGATGCTGGCTGAAGACCTGGAAGTCCGCGCATTCCTGAAGAAGAAGCTCAAGAACGCGGCCGTGTCGCGCATCTTGATCGAGCGCCCCGCCAAGAGCGCCCGCATCACCATTTTCTCGGCGCGTCCGGGCGTGGTGATCGGCAAGAAGGGCGAGGACATCGAGAACCTGAAGCTCGAACTGGCCAAGCGCCTGAATTGCCCGGTCTCCGTGAACATCGAAGAAGTGCGCAAGCCTGAAGTCGATGCTCAGCTGATCGCCGATTCGATCACGCAGCAGCTGGAAAAGCGCATCATGTTCCGCCGCGCCATGAAGCGCGCCATGCAGAACGCCATGCGTCTGGGTGCCCAGGGCATCAAGATCATGTCGGCTGGCCGTCTGAACGGCATCGAAATCGCTCGCACCGAGTGGTACCGCGAAGGCCGCGTGCCTCTGCACACCCTGAAGGCTGACATCGACTATGGCTTCTCCGAAGCCCACACCACCTACGGTGTGATCGGTGTGAAGGTCTGGGTCTATCGTGGCGACCGCCTGGCCAATGGCGAAGCCCCGGTGCTCAAGGGTGGCGACGATCGTGAAGACGACCGCCGCAACCGCCGTGGCCCCCGCAACGACCGCCCTGGTGACCGCCGTGGTCCCGGTGCCGGCCGTGGTGGCCCGGGTCGTGGTGCCCCGCGCGCTGACGCTGCCCCGTCTGACGGCAGCGACAAGCCTGCAGTGGCCGCCCCCGGTGCTGGTGATGCCAAGCGCGTTCGCAAGGCAGCGCCTGCTGCCGAAGCGAAAGGAGAATAAACATGCTGCAACCTAATCGTCGCAAGTTCCGCAAGGAACACAAGGGCCGCAACACCGGCGTGGCAACACGCGGTGCTGACGTGTCGTTCGGCGACTTCGGCCTGAAGGCAACCGAGCGCGGTCGTCTGACGGCTCGCCAGATCGAAGCTGCTCGTCGTGCCATTTCGCGTCACGTCAAGCGTGGTGGTCGCATCTTCATCCGGATCTTCCCGGACAAGCCGATCTCCAAGAAGCCAGCCGAAGTCCGCATGGGCAATGGTAAGGGTAGCGTTGAGTACTACGTCGCGGAAATCACGCCGGGCAAGGTCCTCTACGAGATCCAGGGCGTGCCCGAACAGTTGGCCCGCGAAGCGTTCACATTGGCTGCTGCAAAGCTGCCTCTGAGCACGACCTTCGTTGGCCGCCAGTTCGGCATCTGATCAACGCGCAAGGAGAAAGACATGGCGAAAGCCTCTGAATTGCGCGCCAAAGATGTGGCCGCACTGGAATCTGAAATCAAGGACCTGCTGAAGTCGCACTTCAACCTGCGCATGCAGCGTGCCACCCAGCAGCTCAACGACCACTCGGTTTTGAAGAAGACCCGTCGCGACATCGCTCGTGCCCGGACGATTCTGACCGAGAAGAAGCAAGGAGCCGCCAAATGACGGAAGCTCAAACCCAACCGAAGGCCAAGGTCGTTCGCAGCCTGGTCGGCAAGGTCGTCTCTGACGCCCGCGCCAAGACCGTGACCGTGCTGGTCGAGCGTCGTGTCAAGCACGAGCTCTACGGCAAGATCGTGGGCAAGTCGAGCAAGTACCACGCTCACGACGAGAACAACGAGTTCAAGATCGGTGACGTGGTCGAGATCAGCGAAAGCCGCCCCCTGTCGAAGACCAAGAACTGGGTCGTGACCCGTTTGGTCGAGAAGGCCCAGGCCGCCTGATCTTCGTGATCTGCGGTGGCAGCGATGCCATCGCCACGGCGGGTGCGGGGTCAAAGCCGCATCCGACCGTCTGCCAAACCGGCGCCCAGTCATACTGGCGCCGGTTTTTTCTTGTCTTTTCCTTTGCACCCACACCCAGGAGTTCCAGATGATCCAGATCGGTGACAAGCTGCCCGCAGGCACGTTGTTCGAGTACGTCGAAGTGGAAGGCAATGGCTGCAGCCTGGGCCCCAACCCCTTCGACATCGCCGAAAGCACCGCGGGCAAGACCATCGCGATCTTCGGCTTGCCGGGCGCGTTCACGCCGACCTGCTCGGCCAAGCATGCACCGGGCTACATCGACCACGCCGCGCAGTTCAAGGCCGCGGGGGTCGATGAGATCTGGTGCGTGTCGGTCAACGACGCTTTTGTGATGGGCGCCTGGGGCCGCGAGCTCAAGGCCGCGGGCAAGGTCCGCATGATGGCCGATGGCAGCGCCGCGTTCGCCAAGGCCACGGGCCTGACGCTGGACCTGACGGACAAGGGCCTGGGCCTGCGTTCTGGGCGCTACTCGATGTTGGTCAAGGACGGCGTGGTCGCGCAGCTGAACAACGAGAACGGCGGCGGTTTCGCTGTCAGCGACGCCGAGACCTTGCTCAAGCAGGCACAAGCCTGACTCAGGTGATGCCGTGGTGCGCGCGTGCCTTCAGGCACTGCGCATCGCCCACCTGGACGTCGTGGCAGGTGCTGGGCCGTTGTGTGTAGATGGTGCATCCCACCGACACGCCCACTTCGCCTCGCAGTGCCGCGCAATGTGGCGAGTCGGACGACGTGCCGCGCATGCAGCGCAAATGCGGCGTCAAGCGTTCGGTGAGTTCGACAGGGACATGGCCGCCGGGCGCGTCGTTGCCCTCGGCCCAGTAAAACGAGACGCGGTAGTGGGCGCAGCAAGCGCCGCAGCGTTGGCAGTCCATGCGGGTCGGCCTGAGGTGGGTGTCCAAGGAATGGGGCGGCGCGCGGTGTAGCTGGGCTCCCACGCTTGTGCCCCGTCTCTCGACCATGCTACATTGAGGGTCATGAGCACGGTCCGCTTTTACTTTAGCCGCTTTCACCTCCCGCCCCACACCGGCGCAGGAGTGGCGAACTGCTGAGCAGACCCACCCAATCCTGAAACCGCCGGCAGCAGCCCGGCGGTTTTTTTTTGCTTACCTGATTCCGTTTCCGATTCCGTTTCGCCAGCCACCACAGAACCCCACACAGGACCGCACATGAGCACCAACACCAGCGCCGCGCAAGGGTGGATCCCGCCCGCAGACAAGACATCGCAGACCGACGACGAGCGCATCCGCAACGTCACGCCCCTGCCCCCGCCCGAGCACCTCATCCGCTTCTTCCCGGTGGGTGGCACCCCGGCCGAGGCCCTGATCTCGCGCACCCGCAAGAACATCCGCAAGATCATGCACGGCAAGGACGACCGCTTGCTGGTCATCATCGGCCCGTGCTCCATCCACGACCCGGCCGCGGCCATCGAGTACGCCCGCAAGTTGCTAGCGCAACGCGAGAAGTTCGCCGACACGCTGGAAGTCGTCATGCGCGTGTACTTCGAGAAGCCCCGCACCACGGTGGGCTGGAAGGGCCTGATCAACGACCCCTACCTCGACGAGTCCTACAAGATCGACGAGGGTCTGCGCATGGCCCGTCACCTGCTGCTGGAAATCAACCGCCTGGGCGTGCCTGCCGGCAGCGAGTTCCTCGACACCATCAGCCCGCAGTACATCGGTGACCTGATCAGCTGGGGCGCCATCGGTGCGCGCACCACCGAAAGCCAGGTGCACCGCGAGCTGGCCTCGGGCCTGAGCGCACCCATCGGCTTCAAGAACGGCACCGACGGCAACATCAAGATCGCCACCGATGCCATCCAGGCGGCATCGCGTTCGCACCATTTCCTGTCGGTGCACAAGAACGGCCAGGTCGCCATCGTGGACACCGCGGGCAACCCGGATTGCCACGTCATCCTGCGCGGCGGCAAGGCCCCGAATTACGACGCCGAGAGCGTGGCCGCGGCCTGCAAGGACCTGGAAGCCGCCAAGCTGCCGACCTCGTTGATGGTGGACTTCAGCCATGCCAACAGCTCCAAGCAGCACGAGCGCCAGGTGGTGGTGGCCCAGGACATCGCTGCGCAAGTGGCCGGTGGCTCGACCCAGGTGTTCGGCGTGATGGTGGAAAGCCACTTGAGCGCTGGCGCCCAGAAGTTCACGCCGGGCAAGGACGACCCGTCCAAGCTGACGCACGGCCAGTCGATCACCGACGCTTGCATTGGCTGGGATGACTCCGAAAAGGTGCTGCAAATCCTGTCGGATGCGGTGACGGCGCGCCGTGCACGCTGATGCACGCTGAGTGCATGCAGAACCTGGGCTGGGCGTGCCCAGGTGCCGGCGGTGTGGCGTTTGTCACTCGCCGGCATCCCTCTTAAGGGGGAGATGCCCCTGCATCGGGGCGAAAACCGGGGCGCCGCCCGATCTGGCGGGGGATACTGCCCGCAGTTGTTTGATCGCACTGCCGCATGAGCCTGACCGGTCCCCGTTTCCTGCTGGTGGATGACCACGCCTTGTTCCGCATGGGCCTGAGCCTCATGCTCACCGAGCGCTGGCCGCACGCCATGCTGACCCAGGCGGGCACCTGGGCGCAGGCCCTGGCGCACTTGCAGGCGCAGGCGGCGGACCTGGTGCTGCTGGACATCCACCTGCCCGATGGCCATGGCCTGGCCGACCTGCCTGTGTTGCGCGAACTGGCGCCGCAGGCGCGGGTGCTGTTGATGTCGTCCGATGCCGACCCGGCGCACATCGCCCAGGCCCGGGCGGCCGGGATCGATGGCTTCGTGCCCAAGTCAGCGCAGGCCGCGGACATCGTCGCGGCGGTCCAGGCCATCCTTCGCGGTGAGCAGGCTTACGCGGCATTGCCGTATGCCGCCTTGGGTGGCTTGGCTGGCCTGGGGGCTGCGGGCGCGTTGGGTGCGTCGGATGGGATGGCGCCAGGCGCAGGCCTGCAGGTTCAAGAGGCCGGCGTGGTCTTCTCCGACTTGCAGCTCGCGCTTTTGCGCCAGCTGGGCAAGGGCACGCCGAACAAGGCCATCGCAAGGCAGATGGGCATGAGCGAGAGCGCCGTGCGCGCCGAGGTGTCCTGGATCACCGAGTGGCTGCAGGCCACCAGCCGCCGCGAGGCCTATGAGCGCGCTGTGGCCCGGGGGTTGATCGCGCCATGACCTTCTGGCCGCCCCTGCACCGGGTCTTCCGCTTCGACCCGCCACGCCTGCTGGCGGCCCAGATGGAGCTGCTGGACCGGGGCATGAACACGGCCTTTGTCACCTCGCTGATGGTGGCGCTGCTCACGGCCGTGGCCTACCAGTTCACGGTGGGCGATGCGCGCATCTGGGCATGGGCGCTGATGACGGGGGTGCTGTGTGTGGCCGGCATGGCCACGAGGCGCCTGCTGCCGCGCCCGGGCAGTCCCGGTTTCGAGCCCTTGCGTTACGCCCGGGTCATGCGCGTGGTGTGGGCCTTCAATGGCGGCGCGTGGGGCGTGCTGGGGCTGTGCTTCATCCGCTCTGGCTTGCCGGATTCCACCAACCTCGTCGTGGGCATGGTGGCTGGCCTGGGCTCGGCGGGGCTGGCGCTGTTCGGGCCATCCTGGCCGCTGGCCATGACCTACTGGCTCACCTGCATCGTGCCGGTGCTCATCGGCTTGCTGCGTGCCGAGGGCATGGTCAACACGGCCTTGGGGCTGGGCGGCATCGCTTACCTCTGGGCGATGACGGTGTACTCCTTCCATGCCTCGCGCATCGCGCTGCGCTCCATCGAGCTGCGCTTCGAAAACGAAGGCCTGGTGCAACGCTTGCGCGACCAGACCCAACGCTCGCTGGAGGCCCGCCAACTGGTGGAGCAGGCCCTTGTGGAGGCCGAGGATGCCAACCGCGCGAAAACCGTGTTCCTGGCCTCGGCCAGCCACGATCTGCGACAGCCTTTGCACGCGGCGGGCCTGTACCTCGGGGCGCTGTCGCGGGCCGGTCTCAACGAGCGCCAGCAGCACCTGATGCGGCAGGTGCGGGTGTCGAACGAGGTGGCCAACGAGATGCTCAACACCTTGCTGGATTTCTCCAAGGTGGATGCCGGGGTCGTCAAGCCGCAGCCGCGCAGCTTCACGCTGCAGCCGCTGTGCCACAAGCTCGAACGGGAGATGGCCCCCGTGGCCGAAAGCAAGGGCGTGGCCTTCCGCTTGCGCGACACCCAGCTGGTGGCCCATGCCGACCCCGCACTGGTGGAAATGGTGCTGCGCAACCTGTTGGTCAATGCCGTGCGCTACACCGAGCAGGGCGCCGTGCTGCTGGGCTGCCGTCGGCGTGGCGACCGCGTGGTGGTGGAGGTTTGGGACAGCGGCATCGGCATCCCGGAGCACCAGCACCGCGACATCTTCCGGGAGTTCCACCAGCTGGGCAACCCGGAGCGCGACCGCCGCAAGGGCCTGGGCCTGGGGCTGGCCATCGTGGAAGGGCTGGCGCGGGCCATGGGCGTGTCGGTCAGCCTGGTGTCGCGCCCAGGGCGGGGATCGGTGTTCCGCCTGACGCTGCCCCTGAGCCAGCAAGCCGTGATGGACGAGCGCCGCGTGGCGCCACAGGGCGACCTCAAGGGTCTGCGCGTGCTGCTGATCGAGGACGACGAGGCCGTGCTGGCGGCGATGAACGATTTGCTGACGGCCTGGGGCTGCCGCTGCGAGTCGGTGTGCACGCTTGACGAAGCGCTGGGACGCCTGGACGTGTTCACGCCGCACCTCGTGGTGGCCGACTACCGCCTGCGTGAACACCGCACGGGCGTGCAGGCCATTGCCGCGGTGCGCGAGGTGGTGCGGCTGGACTCGGGGCAGGAGATCGGAGCCCTGATCATCACGGGTGACACGGCGCCCGAACGCTTGCGCGAAGCCCACGCCAGCGGCCTGCAATTGCTGCACAAACCGGTGCCGGCCGAGCAGCTGCACGCGGCCTTGCTCAGCCAGTGGTGGCAGATCCAGGCGTCGCGGGTCGTGTCTGCATCAGCAGCAGGCTGAAGGCGAGCAGCGCCAGCCACATGCCCTGACCACCCACGCCGAGGTGGTCGAACACCCAGCCGCTGACGATGGGGCCCAGCGCGCCACCCACGGTGTAGCCCGCGATCATGGCCGAGGTGCCGGCCAGGGCCGAACTGTCGGCGAAATCATGGGCCACGCGGATCATGCTCAGCGTGTAGAGCGCGCCGCCCACGCCGCCCCACAGGCCGGCGCAGACCCACAGCAGCGCCGGGTGTTGGGCGGCTTCCACGAAAGCCAGGGCGCTGAGCACCAACAGGCCCGCGCCCGCGGCGAACAGGCGGCGAGGCGGCAGGTGGTCGGCCAGCCAGCCGATGGGGTATTGCAGCGCGAAGCTGCCCAGACCCAAGGCCCCTGCGATGGAGGTGGCGCGGCCCAGGTCCAGCCCGATCTGTGCACCGTAGGCCGTGGTGATGGAGCCCAGGCCCACCTCGAAAACGCCCCCCACCACCGCGGCCCATGCCAGCGTCGGGCGAAAGCGCCAGGCCGCCACCAGGCCCATGGGCACGTGGCCGTCGTGCATGGCTTTGAGTCGCGCCACACTGGGCGCGAGTGTCAGCACCAGTCCCAGCGCCAGGCCCCCTGCGGCCACCAGATTGGCCTCCTGCGGGCCCAGCCCGAGCACGCCGGGCAGCATCGGCCCCACCGCCATGGCGGCCCCCAACAGCGCCTGGTACATGCCGGTCAGGCGGCCGCGGTGCGTGGCCGGTACGTTGTGCGCGATCAGGGCCTCGGTGGCGTTCCAGGCGGCGGCGGCGCCCAGGCCGGCCATCAGGCCGAGGGCGCACCACAGGCGGTAATCGTCCGTCAGCAGGTAGCCCAGGCACGCGATGAGCTCCAGCAGCAGGCCCAACCGGTAGGCCTGGCCCACGCCGATGCGCGCGAACAGCCGCGGCACCAGCGGCACCAGCAAGGCCACGCTCAGGAAGGGCAGTGTGGCGAACAGGCCGATGGCCGTGCTGCTGCTGCCGCCCATCTGCAGGCGCACGGCCAGCACCGGGTTGAGCAGGCTGAAGGCCAGCACCACGCAGGTGGTGCCCAGCATGACGCGCCACAGGCCATCAGGGAGGGCAAGGAGGGACGGCGGGACCGGCGGGCGAAGGGGCATCGGGCAGGGGCGGCGCCTGGGTGTCAGCTCAGCCAGCCGCGGCGTTTGAAGTACCACATGGGCACCAGGGCGGTGCACACCATCAAGGCCACGGTGTAGGGGTAGCCCCAGGCTCCCAGCCATTCCATCTCAGGGAACTTCAGGTTCATGCCATAGACGCTGGCCACCAGGGTGGGCGGCAGCAGCGCGACCGAGGCCACCGAGAAGATCTTGATGATCTTGTTCTGGTTGATGTTGATGAAGCCCACCGTGGCGTCCATCAGGAAGTTGATCTTGTCGAAGAGGAAGGCGGTGTGCGAGTCGAGCGAGTCGATGTCGCGCAGAATTTGCCGGGCCTCTTCGAACTGGTCGGTGTTGAGCATGCGCGCGCGCATCATGAAACTCAGTGCGCGGCGCGTGTCCATGACGTTGCGGCGGATGCGGCCGTTCAAGTCTTCCTGGCGGGCGATGGCCGCCAGCGCCTCGGCGGCGGCGGCATCGTTGACTTCGTCCTGCAACACGCGCTTGCTGACTTTTTCCAGCTCGTCGTAGATGTTCTCCAGCGTGTCGGCGGAGTATTCGGCGTCGGCGTCGTAGAGCTTGAGCAGCACGTCCTTGGCGTCTTCGATCAGGGCCGGGATGCGGCGCGCGCGCATGCGCAGCAGGCGGAAGACGGGCAGGTCCTCGCGGTGGATCGAGAACAGCACGTTGTGGTGCAGGATGAAGGCCACGCGGACGTTGCGCGGGGTGTCGTCGTCGTCGATCAGGAAGTCGGAGCGGATGTGCACGGCATCGTCTTCTTCGTAGAAGCGGGCCGACTCTTCCAGGTCGTCGTCGATGATGTCGCCGGGGATGACGAGGCCGAAGCGCACGGCGATCCAGCCCTTTTCCTCGGGCGTGGGGTCTTCCAGGTCCACCCAGATCGGGCTCACGGGCGTGAGCTCATCGAGGCTGTCGATTTCTTCCTGGAACAGGCGGCCGTTGGCCAGCGTGAAAACGTTGAGCATGGGGTCTCCAGCACGTGCATGCCGCGGGACTGATGCGATGGCGCCCGGGGTGCACGGATGTCGGTGAGGGGTGGTGTTGGGTGTGCCGCCCCCTCCCGCAAGGCCGGCCCGCGCTCAGTGCATGCAGTGCAAGCTGAGGGGCTGGCCGCATCCGGTGCGCGGGGCTGGCATCGAGCCGGGCCCTGGCGCCGGTTGGCTGGAGTGGGCGGTCACCGAGGGTGACTGTCCAAGGTGAACGCTCCATGTGTGCGCCGCTTTGGCGGCAAGGCGTCATTATGACGCGCGCTCGCCCTGTGCGCCTCGGGTGGGGGTGCTGCGAGTGCAAAAACCACGGCCTGCTGAGGCAGACATGGACGGTGAGCGGAAAGGAAGGCCGCGGGCTCGGTGTAAGGTCTCGGCCCATGGTCATGCCTGCTTTCAAGACGTCCGGTGCAGCGGCCCGCCTGGACCTCAACCTGTTCCGCGTGATGGACGCCGTCTATGAGCACGGCGGCATCTCGGGCGCGGCCCGCCACCTGCACCTCAGCCAGCCCGCCGTGAGCCACGCGCTGGCACGCCTGCGCCGCCTGTGGGGCGACCCGCTGTTCGTGCGCCAGGGCAACCAGATGGTGCCGACCGAGCTGACCCGCCGCGTCATCGGTGAAGTGCAGGCCCACCTGCGCGGCCTGCAGTCGCTCATGGGCCAGGCCGACACCTTCGACCCGTTGACGCTGAACATGACCCTGCGCCTGGGCATGCGCGATGTGCTCGAAGCCATCACCTTGCCGCCCTTGATGGCCAGCCTGGGCCGCGTGGCCCCGCACGTGAAACTGGCCAGCGTGCGGGTGCCGCGCGACGCGCTGGAGCGCAGCCTGACGCTGGGCGAGGTGGACCTGGTCATCGACCGGCAGCGCCGCGTGGCTGGCCGCATCCGTGGCGAGCACCTCGCCGACGAGGACCTCGCCGTGCTGGTGCGGCGTGACCACCCGCTGCAGGGGCCGCTGGACGTGCCCAGCTATTTCGCCCAGCAGCACGTGATGGTGACCTTGCAGCCCGACCAGCCCGACCCCTTGCAGGCCGTGTGGGCCGCACAGGGGCTGGGGGAGCGCGAGGTCATTTTGCGTTGCCAGCACTACTTCGCGGCCGCCAATGTGGTGGTGGCCAGCGATGCCTTGCTCACGCTGCCGCGCACCTACGCCGAGCAGCTCACCCGGGCCTTGCCGCTGACCTTGCGCGAGCTGCCCGTGCCGGTGCCGCCCATCGGCATCTGGATGTACTGGCACGCCGACCGCGAAGCCGACCCGGTGCACCGCTGGATGCGCGACAGCGTGGCCGCAGGCGCGCGCCAGGCCATGCGCTGAATGCATGACTTGCGATGAAAATTCATCATTTGATGCAAGGGTGACGGCGGCGTAGCATCCACGGACCGAAGGCAGACAGCCTCATCCCACCCAGGAGACCCCCATGGACTTCCAGCCCAGCGAACGTGCCAGCAGCACCGCCAAGCGCGTGCGCGCCTTCATCGACGAACACATCGCCCCGATCGAAGCCGCGCACTGGCAGGACATCCACGAGGCGCGCCACGGTGGCGACTGGACGAAGTGGCAGATCCCGCCGCGCGTCGAAGCCCTCAAGGCCAAGGCCCGCGCCGAAGGCCTGTGGAACCTGTTCATGCCCGACCCCGAACTGGGCGCGGGCCTGAGCGTGCTGGACTACGCTTTCAGCGCCGAGCAGACTGGCCGCTCCATGATGGCGCCCGAGATCTTCAACTGCAACGCGCCCGACACCGGCAACATGGAAGTGCTGTGGAAGTACGGCAGCGCCGAGCAAAAGGCCCAGTGGTTGACGCCGCTGCTGGCCGGCGAGATCCGCTCGGTGTTCTTCATGACCGAGCCCGATGTGGCCTCGTCCGACGCCACCAACATGGCCGCCACCGCCGTGGTCGAGGGCAGCGAGATCGTGCTCAATGGCAAGAAGTGGTGGTCGTCGGGCGTCGGTGACCCGCGCTGCAAGATCGGCATCTTCATGGCCCGCACGCCCAACGCGGACGGCGGCCGCCACAGCCAGCATTCGATGGTGCTGGTGCCGATGGACACCCCGGGCGTCGAGATCCAGCGCATGCTGCCCGTGTTCGGCGAGTACGACGAGCCCCACGGCCACGGCGAGGTGCACTTCACCAACGTGCGCCTGCCGCTGTCCAACGTCATCGCCGGGCCGGGCCGCGGTTTCGAGATCGCCCAGGGTCGCCTGGGGCCTGGCCGCATCCACCACTGCATGCGCATGCTGGGCGCCGCCGAAAAGTCGCTGGAGCTGGCCATCGAGCGTGGCTTGAAGCGCGTGGCCTTCGGCAAGCCCCTCGTCAACCTGGGCGGCAACCGCGAGCGCATCGCCGAGTGCCGCCTGGCCATCGACCAGGCCCGCCTGCTGACCCTGCAAGCCGCCTGGAAGATCGACACCCTGGGCGTGATGAGCGCACTCACCGACGTCTCGGCCATCAAGGTCGTGGCGCCCAACGTGCTGCAGCAGGTGGTGGACTTCGCCATCCAGATCCACGGCGGCATGGGCGTCTCGCACGACACCATGCTCACGGCCTTCTTCAACCAGGCACGCAGCCTGCGTCTGGCCGATGGCCCGGACGAGGTGCACAAGGGCATGATCGCCCGCCTGGAGCTGATGAAGTACGGCAGCAAATAAGGGGCCGGGCCATGGGCGCGCTCTACCTCATCCGCCATGGCCAGGCGTCGTTTGGCAGCCAGAACTACGACGAGCTCTCGGCCCTGGGCCACCAACAGGGCCATGCCGTCGGGCAGGCGCTGAAGGCCCGTGGCGTGAGCCCGGAGGTGGTGGTCAGCGGCACCATGCAGCGCCACCAGGACACCGCCCGCGCGGCTTTGGCGGCCATGGCGCTGGACGTGCAGATGCGCATCCACGCCGGCGTCAACGAGTTCGACCACGAGAACGTCATCGAGGTGGCCCAGCCACGCTATGCCGACAAGGCCGCTATGATGTCCGAGATGGCCGCCAGCGGTGACCCGCGCCGCGCCTTCCAGACCTTCTTCCAGGATGCCGTTTCGCGCTGGGTCGGTGGCAACCACGATGCCGAGTACAGCGAGCCCTGGTCGGTGTTCAAGCTGCGCTGCGTGTCCACGCTGGACGAGCTGGTCCAGCTCACGCCGGCCAAGGGGCAGGCCGTGGTGTTCACCTCGGGCGGCTTCATCAGCGTGGTCTGCGCCCACCTGCTGGGCCTGCACGACACCCAGGCCTTCACCATCAACTGGACGCTGGCCAACGCCGGCATCACGAAGATTTTGGTGGGCCGGGACGGGCTGCATTTGGTGTCCATCAACGAGCATGGCCACGTCGAAGGCGCGAATCCTCCCCTGTTGAGCTACCGCTGATCTGTGCCGGTCGATCTGGCCGAGCACTGCGGCTGGGCACGCCAGCGCGCGTCCCGCACAATGCCATGGTCACATGCGGGCCGTGGGCTCAACGAGCGAGGGAGACAAGGATGAAGACAGCGTTGAAGGTGCTGGGCGGGCTCTTGCTCGCCTTGGTGGTGTTGGTGGGCGTCGGCGTGGCCCAGGCCTGGGCGCCCGACCGCGACGTGGACAGCCTCAAGGCCCGTTGGGCGCCACCGCCATCGCAGTTCGTGGCCCTCATGGGCATGCAGGTGCACCTGCGCGACGAAGGCCCGCGCAACGACCCCCAGCCCATCGTGCTGTTGCACGGCACCTCGGCCAGCCTGCACACCTGGGACGGCTGGGCCGAGGCCTTGAGGGGCCAGCGCCGCGTCATCCGCATGGACCTGCCTGGCTTCGGCCTGACCGGACCCATGCCCGATGGTGACTACCAACTCACGCGCTACGTCGAATTCGTGGCCGCCTTGATGGACAAGCTGGGCGTGCAGCAGGCCGTCGTGGCGGGCAACTCCTTCGGTGGCGGTCTGGCTTGGAAGCTGGCGGTGGACCACCCCGCGCGCGTGAGCAAGCTGGTGCTGGTCGATGCGGCCGGCTACCCCTACGACCCGACGTCTGTGCCGATCGGCTTCAAGGTCGCGCAAATCCCATGGCTGCGCCCGGCGATGGAGAACGTCTTGCCACGCAGCATGATCGAATCCAGCGTGCGCAACGTGTACGGTGACCCGGCCAAAGTCACCCCTGAACTGATCGACCGTTACTTCGAGCTGACCCTGCGCGCGGGCAACCGCCACGCCTTGGGCGAGCGCTTCCGCCAAAGCCCGGGCGGCCAATACGCAGGGCAAATCGCCTCGGTCAAGCAGCCCACGCTCATCCTGTGGGGCGGCCAGGACCGACTCATCCCGCCCGACAACGCCGATCATTTCCAGCGCGACATCGCCGGCAGCCGCCTGGTGGTGTTCGACACCCTGGGCCATGTGCCGCACGAGGAAGACCCGGCCGTGACCGCCGCTGCGCTGCAGTCCTTCCTGGCCCAGCCCTGAGCCTCCCCGCACCCAAGCTTGGGAATCCCCCTCTGTCGCTGTCTCACAAAGCTGCTGCATTTCCCCCGCGGTGGATCGCGCCGTTTTGTCTCGCATCAGGGCGTTTCTGTGAAAAAATCGCTGTGGCGGGTTTGCTAACCGCCATGATGTCCGTTGCCTCTGCACAGCTGTACTTGGGTGGAGGCATGGGCCAAGCCCGCCTCAAGCTCGACTGCTCTGACGTTGTGCTCTGTGACAAGACCGACACGGGCGGCAAGGGCTACGTCGGCTACCAGATCACCCCCGTGCTGGCCTTGGAAGGCACCTACTTCAACTTCGGCAAAGCGACGCGCAAGGGCCCCGGTGGCAGCGCCTCGCTCAAGTCCACCGCGATAGGTGTGGGCGTGGCTGGCCGTGCAGAGGTCTACAAGCGCGTGACCGTCGTCGGGCGGCCGGGCCTGGTCACCGTCGAAGCCAAGGGCGCAGTGAACGCTGCGACACTGGTGGGCACGAGCAATTCCAGCACCCCGCAGGTCTATTTCGGCGCTGCAGCCGAGGTCGCCTTGGTCAAGAACGTCAAGGGCTTTGCCGTGGCCCACTTCAGCAAGACCGAGCTCGATGGCGAGTCTGGCTCTGTGCGTCTGGTCACCGTGGGCTTGCAATACGGCTTCTGATCGGTTGCGCGCTCAAGCCAAAGGCCCTCCACGGAAGGCCTTTTCATGCCCGGGAAGCGTCGTGATCAGGGCCTGACTGCCCCAGTCGCGCAGCGCCGCATCGGTGTTTGCGACGTCACTGCGTCGTGCGTGGTATCGGCCAAATGGCCTGCTGCGCGCGCGCAACACCCCGCGAGATTGGGGGCTGACGGAAATGTTGCTGATCGTTAGAGTGAACTTCAAGAAAAATTGGGAGTCAAAGGTGAGCGCATCTCGAAGCTCGAAGCTGGCTGCCATAGCCGCCCTGCTGTTGGTGTTGACCGGCGCCGCCAGTGCCCAGTGGTCCTGCGCGGTGCCGTGATGCATGAGTTGTGGGTGATCGAGCGCTTCGGCTTGGCCATGCTGGACAGCCGTGCCGAGGCGCGCTTGAGTGGCCCCCGCTTCAGCCAGAACTACAACAGCAACCCTCCCTATTTCGGTGTGGCCCTCGAGTACGAGGTCGCGCCACAGACCAAGCTGACGGCGGCTGCCGATTTCACGAACGTGAAGGTCGGTAACAAGCCTGCTCGATTCGATTGCTCAGCCTCGGCGGGCAAGTTGACGTCTGACCGGTTTCGGTCGGATCCTTACCCGTGGCCCATTGAGGCCACCCATAACCCACAGGAGTTCCTATGAAGAAAATCGCTCTGGCCGTCGCACTGATCGGCACCATGTCTGCTGCCTCGGCCCAGGTCTACGTGGCTGGCAATCTGGGTCAAGCCCGCATCGACGTCGATTGCTCTGACACGGTGAGCTGCGACAAGTCGGACACCGGCTACAAGCTGACCGCTGGCTACCAGCTCAACCCCCTGGTGGCTCTCGAAGCCTCCTACATCGACTTCGGCAAGGTCAAGGCACGTGTGATTGAAAGCGGCATCAACGTGGACGTCAAGGGCGAGTCGTCCGGCTTCCTGCTGGCAGCAGCCCTGCGTCACAACATCACCCCCGAGGTGTCCCTGGTGGGCCGTGTGGGCCTCGCGATGCTCAAGAGCAAGGTCACCGCATCTGCATTTGGCTTCAGCGATTCCGAGAGCTACAACTCGACCAAGCCCTACCTGGGCCTGGGCGCCGAGTACGCGCTGAACAAGCAACTGCGCCTGACCGTGGGAGCCGACTTCACCGACGCCAAGGTCGAAGGCGAGACCGTTTCCGTCCGCCTGCTGAGCGCTGGCGTGCAGTACGCTTTCTGAGCCAAACGCGGATGAAGAAAAGGCACCCCTCGGGGTGCCTTTTTTCTGGGGCCTGCGGTTTCGTCGGCCCGCGGCTGGCGTCAGTTCGCCGCGTCAGAGCCGTACTTCGGCGATCTCGGGCCATACAAAATACCGTTGGGGTGTCCCGCAGACAGCAGCCGTGCGCTGGCAACGCCTGCCACAGGGTGCGAGGCGTCGGTCACGCTGTTGAGCACCTGCTTGACAAGGGCAGTCACCAGCAGGCCGACCAACCCACCACCCGAGTTGTTGCCACCTTCGTCGCTGGACGCCGAGGCCTTGCCGCTCCAGAGTTGCGTGCCAGTGGACAGGTCCACCAGCTGCGCTTCTGCGCTCACGATGGCGGCACTGCTCAGCACGGTGTAGGTGGTGCCGTAACGCGTCACCTTGATGTACAGCGCGGTGTCCGCACCGAAAATCTCCTTGAGCTTGGTCGGGGCCACCGCATGCATCTCCGGCGGATTGCTCAGGCCATTCTGGTGAAAGGTCTCGGCAACCAGGGTCACAGGCATCACGTAATAACCAGCTTCGGCGAGCGGGTAAGTGGCCTGTGCCAGGACGCTGAACGTGGCGTTCACGTCGGGCGATTCGTTCAGCGGCGGCAGAACGAGGATGGATGCAGGTTTGGCTTGGCGGAAGGCGGTGTAGTCCGTCTTCTTGGGGGCCGCACAACCGGCCAGTGCGGCGGCCAGGACACCCATGGCAGCCAATCGATACAGGGATGAACTCATCATGTCAGCTCCCGTTCTTTTTCATGTTGTTGAGCAGGAAGTCGATGTACTTCGTCGATTCCGGGAACTGCGCCTTTTCCTGGTTCAGCGCTGCCACGGCCTGGTTGGTGCGGCCGGTGTTCAGGTACAGCAAGCCGAGGTGGGCGTGGTAGCCAGGCGGCAGCTTGGCCCCCTTGGCGGCGGCCTTTTGAACACCCTCTTCCATGGCCAGAATCTGCTCTTCGGGGCCTTTACCTTGGCCCTTGAGGTGTGCATACACCTGAGGCTGGTAGCCATTCCATTCATAGAGTGGCTTCGGCCCGGCGCAACCCGTGAGCCCGATGGCGGCGAGCAGGCAGCAGCCCGCTGCCTGCCGCGTGATGTGGCTGGATGTCATGGACGGGCTCCTCACTGTGCGGGCTTGAAGGCGCCGGAGTCGATGGCTTCGCCCAGGCGCTCCACGGCTTCGCGGATGGCCAGGTCCAGCACCTTGCCGTTCAGCGTCGAGTCATAGCTGGCCGTGCCGCCGAAGCCGATGATCTCGCGGTTGGACAGGGCGTACTCGCCTGCGCCTTGCACCGAGTAAACAACCTCGGAAGTGCGGGTGTTGACGATGTTCAGGGCGACCTTGGCGTAGGCCACTTGCGTCTTGCCACGGCCCAGAATGCCGAAGAGCTGGTGATCACCGACTTCCTTGCGGCCGAACTCGGTCACGTCGCCGGTCACCACGAAATCTGCACCTTTGAGCTTTTGCGCCGCGCCTTGGATGGCGGCTTCCTGCTTGATCTCCGCCATGTTGTCGCGGTCCAGCACATTGAAGCGGTTGGTTTGCTGCAGGTGGGTGATCAGGATGGTCTTGGCTTGGCTGCCGAGGCGGTCGACGCCGTCGGAGAACACGCCACGCAGGTAGCTGGAGCGGTTGTCGAACTTGCCCACGGCGATGGGCGAGCGTGCGCCGCTGTACGCCTTGGTGGACACCTGTGTTTTCTGCACAGCCAGGGCTTGCGAGGATTCGGTGGCGCAGCCGCTCAGCAGCATTGGCAGAGACAGGGCTGCAGCGATGGCAAACGACTGCAGGCGTGTGTTGAACTTCATTGAACGGTCTCCCTGAGACTTGTGGTGATGGAAGTAGTGAAGCGGCCCTGCGAGCGGACCGGTCGAACAATGTAACGGCTGTGGTTCAGCGAATGGCATCACCCATTTGGATGGGGATGGCGAGGGAATGAAAAACGGCACCCTGAAGGGTGCCGTCATGCAGCTGAACGCGGCAATCCGCATCAGCCTTGCGCCTTGACCTTCAAACGCCAAGCATGCAGCAGCGGCTCGGTGTAACCCGAGGGCTGTTCCTTGCCCTTGAAGACCAGGTCCAGCGAGGCTTGGAAGGCCGCACCGTTGGGGTTGGCCACCAGGCTCTTGTAGGCGGCGTCGCCCGCGTTCTGGCCGTCCACCACGGCGGCCATGCGCTTGAAGCTGTCACGCACTTGTGCCTCGGTCACCACGCCGTGGTGCAGCCAGTTGGCCACGTGCTGGCTGGAGATGCGCAGCGTGGCGCGGTCCTCCATCAGGCCGACGTTGTGGATGTCGGGCACCTTGGAGCAACCGACGCCTTGGTCGATCCAGCGCACCACGTAACCCAGGATGCCCTGGATGTTGTTGTCCACTTCCTGCTGCTTCTCGGCGTCCGACCAGTTGGCTTGTGCGGCCACGGGGATGGTCAGCAGCTTGTCCATCAGGCTTTGCGGCTCTTCGCCCGACTTCTCGATCTCCAGCTGCACGGCGGCCACGTTCACCTGATGGTAGTGGGTGGCGTGCAGCGTGGCGGCGGTGGGCGAGGGCGTCCAGGCGGTGTTGGCGCCGGCCTTGGGGTGACCGATCTTCTGCTTGAGCATCTCGGCCATCAGGTCGGGCATGGCCCACATGCCCTTGCCGATCTGGGCGCGGCCACGCAGGCCGCATTGCAGACCGATCAGCACGTTGCGGCGCTCGTAGGCGGCGATCCAGTCGCTGCCCTTGATGTCGCCCTTGCGCATCATCGGGCCGGCCAGCATGGCGGTGTGCATCTCGTCGCCGGTGCGGTCCAGGAAGCCGGTGTTGATGAAGGCCACGCGGCTGGACGCGGCAGCGATGCAGGCCTTCAGGTTGGCCGAGGTGCGGCGCTCTTCGTCCATGATGCCCAGCTTGACGGTGCTGTCGGGCAGGCCCAGTAGCTGCTCCACGCGTGAGAACAACTCGGCGGCGAAGGCCACTTCGGCGGGGCCGTGCATCTTGGGCTTGACGATGTAAACCGAGCCTTTGCGCGAGTTGTTGATCTGCTTGCCGTCGATCTGACCGCGGCCTTGCAGGTCGTGCAGGGCGATGGTGGTGGTCACCACGGCGTCCATGATGCCTTCGGGAATCTCCTTGCCTTCCGCGCCCCACAGGATGGCCGGGTTGGTCATCAGGTGGCCGACATTGCGCACGAACATCAGCGAACGGCCGTGCAGCTTGACTTCGCCGCCCACTTGACCATTGGACACGCCGGTGTACACGCGGTCGGCGTTCAGCTTGCGCACAAAGGTCTTGCCACCCTTGGCGACTTCCTCGGTCAGCGTGCCCTTCTGGATGCCCAGCCAGTTGCTGTAGCCCAGCACCTTGTCTTCGGCGTCCACGGCGGCGACCGAGTCTTCCAGGTCCAGGATGGTGGACAGGGCCGATTCCAGCACCAGGTCGGACACGCCGGCCGCGTCGGTCTTGCCGATGGCGGTGTCACGGTTGATCTGGACGTCGATGTGCAGTCCGTTGTTGACCAGCAGGACGCTGGTGGGCGCGGCGGCGTCACCCTGGAAGCCGACGAACTGCTCGGGGTTCTGCAAGCCGGTGGTTTTGCCGTTGCTCAGGGCGACGACGAGCTTGCCACCTTCCACACGGTAGCCGGCCGATGCCTTGTGCGACGCGCCTTCCAGCGGGGCGGACTGGTCCAGGAAGTTGCGGGCCCAGGCGATGACCTTGGCGCCACGCACCGGGTTGTAGCCCTTGCCCTTGTCGGCGCCATCGGTCTCGGGGATGGCGTCGGTGCCGTACAGGGCGTCGTACAGGCTGCCCCAGCGGGCGTTGGCGGCGTTCAGGGCGTAGCGCGCGTTCAGGATGGGCACCACCAGCTGCGGGCCGGCTTGCGTGGCCAGTTCGGCGTCCACGTTCGATGTGGTCACCTTGACATCGGCGGGCACGGGCACGGTGTAGCCGATCTTCTCCAGGAAGGCGCGGTAGGCGGCCATGTCGGAGATGGGGCCGGGGTGGGCGGTGTGCCACTGGTCCATCTCGGTCTGGATGCGGTCGCGCTCGGCCAGCAGGGCGGCGTTCTTGGGGGCCAGGTCGCTGACGATGGCGTCAAAGCCGGCCCAGAACTTGGCGCTGTCCACGCCGGTGCCGGGCAGCACCTGGTCTTCGACGAAACGGAACAGCTCGGTGGCGACTTGCAGGCCGTGGACGGTGGTGCGTGCGGTCATGGAAACCCTTCGGAAGTCAGGAAACAGATGCGATGGCGGCAGTTTATTCGATACCAATCGCGACATTAAGATCTTAAAAAGTCATTGATTCATGACCTGAGAGTTAAAATCAGGGTCAGCCAGGGGGGATGACCTGTGGGAGATGCGCTTGTGTTTTGCCGCGCCGCCACCCACCATGGACCGCTCCGGGCGGTGGCGGGGCCGGGCGTGACCTTGCCCCTGCCTTGCCCTGTTCGACCAGCGCTGGAGAGCCATGGACCGACTCAAGCAGATTGAATCCTTCGTCGGCGTGGCCGTGCGCGGCAGCCTGACCGCCGCCGCGGCCGTCGAGGGCATCGCGCCCGCGGTCGTGGGGCGGCGCATCGATGCGCTGGAGGAGCGCCTGGGCGTCAAGCTGCTGGTGCGCACCACGCGGCGCATCACCCTGACGCACGAGGGCACGGCTTTCCTGGAAGACGCCCAGCGTCTGCTGTCCGACCTGGCCAGCGCCGAGGCCAGCGTCAGTGCGGGCGGCTTGAAGGCCAGCGGGCACCTGCGCATCACCGCGCCAGCGGGTTTCGGGCGTCGGCACGTGGCGCCCCTGGTGCCGCGTTTCGCGGCCCAGCACCCGGAGGTGTCGGTCTCCCTGAACCTCTCGGACCGCATGGTGGACCTGGTCAACGAAGGTTTCGACTGCGCCGTGCGTGTGGGCGACCTGCCCGACTCCAGCCTCATCAGCGTGCGCCTGGCCGACAACCGCCGCCTGTGCGTGGCCAGCCCGACTTACGTCGCGGCCCACGGCATGCCCGCGCATCCGTCCGACATCGTCCGCCACGCCTGCCTGGCCTTGAGCTCCGAGGCGGGCCAGACGCGCGGCTGGGCCTTCACGGCCGATGGCCAGGTGGTGCACGTGCGGCCCGCGCCCCGGCTGGACTGTTCCGACGGCCAGGTGCTGCACGCCTGGTGCCTGGAGGGCCTGGGCCTGGCCTGGCGCTCGTGGTGGGAGGTCGAGGCCGATGTGCGCGCCGGCCGGCTGGTGAGCGTGCTCGACGAATTCGCCGCGCCCCCGAATGGCATCTACGCCGTCTTCCCGCAGCGCAAGCACCTGCCGCTGCGCTTGAGCCTGTGGATCGATTTCATCAAGGCCACCTACGGCGATGCCGGCTACTGGCGCAAAGCCGCTGACCCCAGGTCCTGACATGAAAAAGCCGCCCGAAGGCGGCTGGCAGATTCAGTCCATGGGCCTGGGCCCTGGGCTCACTTGGCCGCAGCGGCTTCTTTCTCGCACTTCTTGATGAAGCTGTTCTTGGCGGCGCCGGCCAGGGCCTTGCCGTTCTTGTCCACGGCCTTGGCGGCACAGGCTGGGCCCGCACCGCCTGCGTCCTTCTCACACTTCTTGATGAAGCTGTTCTTGGCGGCGCCCGCCAGCTTCTTTTCGGCGGCCTTGGCATCACAGGCCGGATCGGCGTGGGCCAGGGTGGACATCAGGGCCAGAACGGCGGTGGCGATCAGTGCACGCATGTCGAACTCCTAGGAATTGAGTGGGGTGGTTGGCAGGCCGGGAACGAACGAGGGAAGGCACGACCTGATCCCAATGTAACGCGCCGCATCGTGCCCCGGATGACAGTCGCCCGGGCGGCATCGCCCGTGTGGCTCACATGATGCGCCGCGGGTGCGCCAGGGCCTCGTGGGCCGCATGCAGGCGCCGCACCAGCACGCGGATGAAGGCCTCGTCGAACAGGTGGCGGCAGGCCGGGCTGAGTTGCTGCATGGCCTCGGGCGTGAACGAAATCGTGGTGGCCGGCTCGGTCACCACCACGTCGGTGCTGTGCTTGCGCAGTTCGGGGCTGGGTGCCAGGTAGGCCATCTCGCCCACCGAGGTGCCCGCGCCCAGCAGGGCCACGCGCTTGTTGTTGCGGTACACCTCCACGCTGCCCTGGGCCATGATGTGGAAGCTGCGCCCCTCCTCGCCACGCCGGTAGAGGGCATGGCCGAAGGCGAAACGCTGCCAGCGCGCGCGGTGCACCACCTCCCACAGCTCCACATCGCCGAACTGCGAGAAGAAGTCGAGCGCACGCAGCAGGTTGAAGCGCTCCGAGTCGAGCACACCCTGCAGGTGGCCGCGGGGCACCTGGTGGTCCGAGATCAGCCCCGAGAGCGCCTGCGCGAAGGCGTCCCAGTTGGGGTAGCGGTCGTTGGGGTTCTTGGCCAGGGCCTTGAGGATGACGCCATCGACGGCCGGGTTCACGCCGGCGCGCAGGCCGGACAGGGGCGTGGGCGCCTCGTTGTAGATCAGGTTCATGAGCGCAGCCTGGGAGGGCGCATCGAAAGGCGGGCGGCCCGCCACCAGGTGGTAGAGCACGGCTCCGAGCGCGTACATGTCGGCGCGGCTGTCCAGCACCTGGCCGTCGAGCTGCTCGGGTGCCATGTAGGCCAGTGAGCCGACCTTGTGCACCTGGGTCGAGTCCGCCGTCATGTTCAGCACGCTGCCGAAATCGCTGATCTTCACGTCGGTGACCATGCCTTGCGCGTTGGTCAGCGCCAGGATGTTGGCCGGCTTCACGTCCCGGTGGATGAGGCCCTGGCGGTACACATAGCCCAGCGCCATCGCGCACTTGAAGCCGATTTCCACGATCAGCTCCAGCGGCAGGAGCTGGTCCGGTCGGCAGAAGCTGCGCAGCGTGGTGCCCGGCACGTACTCCATCACCACATAGGGCGAGGTCGGGTCGGCCACCGCGTCGAAAATCTGCACGACGTTGGGGTGCTGCAGGCGGCCCACCAAGGCGGCTTCGGCGGCGAAGAAGCGCGCATAGACGGGGCCATCGACCGCATCGCCCAGGGCGCTGGCGCGCACCCGCTTGATGGCGACTTCGCGGTCGTGGAAGTCGTCGCGGCCCAGGAAGACCTCGCTGGTGGCGCCTTCGCCCAGCCTCTGGAGGACCCGGTACTTGCCGATCGTGCTGACGTCCATGCTCGTGCGATGCCGTTATCTGATGCGCTTCATGTTGTGCATCTTGTCACGCTGGGCCGGGCTTGAGTGGCCAAAAAAGCCGCGCCGGCCCGGGCATTTCCGCCCTCTGGCGCCAACCGACCTCGCGCCCGAGGGGGCGCCGCCTCGTAGAATCCCGCCCATGATCCAAGCCAAGCGTGACCTTCTTTCTGCCCTGGGCGACGCCCTGCGCCAGGTGGCCCCTGAGGCCGCCGCTGCCGGCACCCTGCCTGCGCCCGTCTTCGAGGCGCCCAAACAAGCCGCCCACGGCGACCTGGCCGTGACCGCCGCCATGCAGCTGGCCAAGCCGCTCAAGAAGAACCCGCGCGAGCTGGCCACGGCCCTGGTGGCCGCGCTCGAAGCCCAGCCAGCCGTGCAGCAGTGGGTGACGCTGCCCATCGAGATCGCCGGCCCGGGTTTCATCAACCTGCGCCTCAAGCCTGCCGCCAAGCAAAGCGTCGTCGCCGACGTCTTCCAGGCGGGCGACCAGTTCGGCTGGCAGCCGGCCAACGCGCACAAGGTGCTGGTCGAGTTCGTCTCGGCCAACCCCACCGGTCCGCTGCACGTCGGCCACGGCCGCCAGGGCGCCCTGGGCGACGCGCTGTGCAATCTGTTCGAAACGCAAGGCCAGCAGGTCACGCGCGAGTTCTATTACAACGATGCGGGCGTGCAGATCGCGACGCTGGCCGCTTCCACCCAGGCGCGCCTGAAGGGCTTGAAGCCCGGTGATGCCGACTGGCCCGAATCGGCCTACAACGGCGACTACATCGCCGACATCGCCGCCGATTTCCTGGCCAGGAAAACCGTCAAGGCCGACGACCGCGAATTCACCGCCAGCGGCGACGTCAACGACCTCGATGGCATCCGCCAGTTCGCCGTGGCCTACCTGCGCCACGAGCAGGACCTCGACCTGAAGGCCTTCGGCGTCCGTTTCGACAACTACTACCTGGAATCGAGCCTCTACAGCTCGGGCCGGGTCGAGTCCGCGGTGCAAAAGCTCAAAGACGCCGGCAAGACCTTCGAGGAAGGCGGCGCCCTGTGGCTGCGCAGCACCGACTACGGTGACGACAAGGACCGCGTCATGCGCAAGTCCGACGGCGGCTACACCTACTTCGTGCCCGACGTGGCCTACCACATCGCCAAGTGGGAGCGCGGCTTCGGCCAGTGCGTCAACATCCAGGGCTCCGACCACCACGGCACCATCGCCCGCGTGCGCGCCGGCCTGCAGGCGGCCGGCGTCGGCATCCCCCAGGGCTGGCCCGACTACGTCCTGCACAAGATGGTCACCGTGATGAAGGACGGCGAGGAGGTCAAGATCTCCAAGCGCGCCGGCAGCTACGTCACCCTGCGCGACCTCATCGAGTGGACCAGCAAGGACGCCGTCCGCTTCTTCCTCATCAGCCGCAAGGCCGACACCGAATTCACCTTCGACGTGGACCTGGCCTTGAAGCAAAACGACGAGAACCCCGTGTTCTACGTCCAGTACGCCCACGCCCGCATCCACTCGGTGCGCGCCCAGTACGTCGAGAAGGCCGGTGGCGACCTCGGCGCCCTGGCGCAAGCCAAGCTGGACCTGCTCGCCGCGCCCACCGAACTGGCGCTGATGAGCAAACTTGCCGAGTTCCCCGACATGCTCACCTCGGCCGCGCTGGGCCTGGCCCCGCACGACGTGGCGTTCTACCTGCGCGACCTGGCCAGCGCCTTCCACAGCTACTACGCCGCGGAACGTTTCCTGGTGGATGATGTCGAACTCGGACGGGCCCGCGTGGCGCTGCTGACGGCCACCGCCCAGGTGCTGCGCAGCGGTCTGGCCCTGCTGGGCGTGAGCGCACCCGAGAAGATGTGACCCCGGCGCACAGCGTCGGATGAAAGAGGACGGACACTGATGAAATCCCAACGTGGCGGCTTTTTCCTGGGCATGATCGTCGGCCTGCTGGTCGGCCTGGCCCTGGCGCTCGGCGTGGCGCTCTACATCGCCAAGGTGCCGCTGCCCTTCATCGACAAGGTGCCCCAGCGCACCGCCGAGCAGGACGCCGCCGAGGCCGAGAAGAACAAGAACTGGGACCCGAACAACCCGCTTTACGGCAAGAACCCGGCCAAGCCGCGCCCGGTGCAGGTCGAAGCGGCACCGTCGTCGGCCAACGCAGCGGCATCGGCGCCTGAGGCTGTGGCAGCGGCATCCGCCCCTGCGGCCAAGGCGTCCGCACCGGCGGCATCGTCAACGTCCGGTCGCAATCCGGCGGCCATCCTGGCGGGTGAAGCCGTGTCATCGCCCGCGGGCGCCGATGCGTTGAGCTACCAGGTGCAGGCCGGTGCCTATGGCAGCCAGACCGAAGCCGAGCAGCAACGCGCCAAGCTGGCGATCCTGGGGCTGGAAGCCCACCTGCAGGAGCGCGAAGTCAACGGCCGCACGATGTACCGCGTGCGCCTGGGGCCTTTCGGTCAGCGCGAGCAGGCCGAAGACGTCCGCGTCAAGCTGCAGGCCGCGGGCATCGAGTCCGCCCTGGTGCGTGTGCAAAAGTGATCCGACCCCTGACCCGAGTTCCTACCTGACCCGAAGGATGTCCCCGATGAACCGCCGTGATTTCTCCAAGCAATCCCTGTCTGCCTTGGGGCTGGGTCTGGCGGGCGCACCCGCCGTGACGCCGGCGCTGTCGTTCGCCCAGGGCGGCCCCGTCGAGGGCACGCACTACGTCAAGCTGGGCCAGGCGGCCCCGACGGCCGCGCCCGCCGGCAAGATCGACATCGTCGAGTTCTTCTGGTACGGCTGCCCGCACTGCCACCACTTCGAGCCTTCGCTGAACGCCTGGGTCGGCAAGTTGCCCGCCGACGTGGCTTTCCGCCGCGCGCCCGTGGCGTTCCGCGAAAACCCCTTTGGCATGCACCAGCGCATTTACTACGCGCTGGAGGCCATGGGCCTGCTGCCCTCGCTGCATGGCAAGGTTTTCCAGGCCCTCCACGAAGAGGGCCTCAAACTCGACAAGCCCGAACTGATCGCTGACTTCATGGCCAAGAACGGCGTGGACCGCGCCAAGTTCCTGTCGGTGTTCGACTCCTTCGCCGTGCAGACCAAGTGCCGCCAGGCGCGCAGCCTCGCAGACGCCTACAAAATCGACGGCGTGCCCGCCATCGGCATCGGCGGCCAGTTCCTGACCTCGATTTCGCTCAACGGCACGCCCGAGAAAACGCTGGCCACGGTGGACTTCCTCGTCAACCGCCTGCGCAAGGGCAAGTGATGCCCCGAGGCGCCTGGGTGGCGCCAGGCGGGATATTTGCGCGGTATTTGCAGACCAGCCACACACGGTGGCACGGTCTTCGGTAAAATCCATGCAAATTCCATGCCGAAGATGAGTTTGCCTGTGCCTCTTGCTGTTGCCGCTCTGCGCACCGATGTGCCAAACCCCGCGCGCGGGCCGCTGCGCACCACCGTGCCGGCCCGCCACGCCAGCCGCGTCACCCACGTGATGGTTTGGCTGGCTGGCGCCTTCGTGGTGCACGGCGTCGCCCTGGCCGACAAAACCGACCGCGCCCAGCCCGTGGTGTTCGCCGCCGATGCCGCCCGGGTGGACGAAACCCGGCGCGTCAACATCCTGACCGGCAACGTCGAGCTGACCAAGGGCACCATGCTCATCCGCGCCGAGCGCGTGGAAGTGCGCCAGAACCCCGATGGCACGCAAACGGCCACCGCCACTGGCGGCCAGGGCGGGCGCAGCTACTTCAAGCAAAAGCGCGAGGGCATGGACGAGGTCATCGAGGGCGAGGCCGAGAAAATCGTCTATGAAGGCCGCGACGACACCGTCACCTTCACCAGCCGCGCCGAGATGCGCCGCCTCACCGCAGGGCTCAAGACCGACGAGGTCAATGGCCAGGCCATCCGCTACGACAACAAGACCTCGGTCTACCAGGTCATGGGCGCGCCCAGCGATGGCGGCAAGCCGGCGGGCCGGGTCAAGGGCGTGATCACGCCGCGCGCCAGCGAGCCGGCTGCGGCCGCCACTGGCGCGGGCGCGGGCCGCTGAGATGGCGAGTCAGCCCAGTCAGCTCAAGGCCGAGAGCCTGAAGAAGCGCTACGGCGCGCGCACCGTGGTGCACGATGTGCACGTGGCCGTGTCGGCCGGCGAGGTGGTCGGCCTGCTCGGCCCCAACGGCGCGGGCAAAACCACCAGTTTCTACATGATCGTTGGTCTGGTGCGGGCCGATGCCGGCGCCATCGACATCGACGGCGAGCGCATCGAGCGCCTGCCCATGCACGAGCGCTCGCGCTTGGGCCTGAGCTACCTGCCGCAGGAGGCGTCCATCTTCCGCCAGCTCAACGTCGAGGACAACATCCGCGCCGTGCTGGAGTTGCAAGTCGATGAGCGCGGCCGCAAACTCGCGGGCCGGGTCATCGAAGAACGCCTGGGCACGCTGCTGCGCGAGCTCAGCATCGAGAAACTGCGCACCAGCCCGGCGCTGTCGCTGTCGGGCGGCGAGCGCCGACGGGTGGAAATCGCCCGGGCCCTGGCCACGCAGCCGCGCTTCATCCTGCTCGACGAGCCTTTCGCCGGCGTGGACCCGATCGCCGTCATCGAGATCCAGCGCATCATCGGCTTCCTCAAGGCCCGCGGCATCGGCGTGCTCATCACCGACCACAACGTGCGCGAAACGCTGGGCATCTGCGACCGCGCCTACATCATCAGCGAGGGGCGTGTGCTGGCCGAAGGCCGCCCGACCGACATCGTGGACAACGCCGAGGTGCGCAAGGTGTACCTCGGCGAACACTTCCGCATGTGAGAGTGGCTGTCGCACCATGAAGCCCTCTTTGCAGTTCCGCCTGTCGCAGCACATGGCGCTCACGCCGCAGCTGCAGCAGTCCATCCGTCTGTTGCAGCTGTCCACGCTGGAGCTGCACCAGGAAATCGAGCAGATGCTCGAACAGAACCCCTTCCTGGAGCCGGAAGACGACGTGCCCGCGCTCGACCTGGCCGCTGCCGAGTTCGAACGCCAGCGCAACGAGCGCCAGAGCGGCGAAGACACTGCCTCGTCCTCATCCGATGCCGATGGGGGCCCGGGTGACAGCGACGCTGCGGGCATCGACAAGGCCGACCTGGGCACCACCGAGCGCGACGACTGGGAAAACGGCACCGAGCGCGAAGACTTCGACGGCATCAGCGAAACGCCGCGCAACAACGACAGCAACAACGACAGCGACGACTACGACCCGATGTCGCGCAACGCGCCCACCGTCAGCCTGCAGGACCACCTCAAGGCGCAGCTGCTGGGCACGCGCCTGAGCACCGAGGACATGGCCGCGGTCGAGGTGCTGATCGAGTCGCTCAACGAAGACGGCTACCTGGCCGACCCGCTCGAGGAGATCGCCGCCAGCCTCTTGCCTGGTGACCCCGAGGATGCCGACGAAGACACGCTCGACGAGCTGATGTCGCGCCTGCGCTGCGCCCTGGGCTGGCTGCAAAGCCTGGAGCCCGTGGGCGTGGGCGCGGCCAACCTCTCGGACTGCCTGGTGCTGCAGCTCAAGACGCAAGCCCCCAGCCGCATCCGCGACGTCGCCATCGACATCTGCAAGCACCACCTGGAGCTGCTGGCCCGCCGCGACACGCGCAAGCTCATGAGCGCCGCCGGTGCCACCGAGGGCGAGGTCAAGCAGGCGCAAGGCCTCATCGTGCAGCTGGAACCCAAGCCGGGCCGGGCCTTCACGCGCGCCGAGGCCAACATCATCGTGCCCGACGTCATCGTGCAGAAATCGGGCCGGGGCTGGAAGGTCGTGCTCAACCCCGACGTGATGCCCAAGCTGCGCATCAACGACCTCTACGCGCAAGCCCTGCGCGCCTCGCGCTCGCCGCGCGGTACGGCGGCCAGCGAAGGCCACACGGCGATGAGTTCGCGCCTGCAAGAAGCACGCTGGTTCGTCAAGAACATCCAGCAGCGCTTCGACACCATCTTGCGCGTCTCGCAGGCCATCGTTGACCGGCAGAAGAACTTCTTCAGCCACGGCGAAATCGCGATGAAGCCGCTGGTGCTGCGCGAAATCGCCGACGAGCTCGGTCTGCACGAGTCCACCATCTCGCGCGTGACCACGGCCAAGTACATGAACACGCCCTTCGGCACCTTCGAGCTGAAGTACTTCTTCGGCTCCAGCCTGAACACCGAGGCCGGTGGCAATGCGTCGAGCACGGCGGTGCGCGCGCTCATCAAGCAGCTGGTGTCTGCCGAAGATGCCAAGAAGCCGCTGTCGGACAGCCAGTTGGCCACCATGCTGGAAGAGCAGGGCATCCAGGTGGCCCGCCGCACCGTGGCCAAATACCGCGAAGCGCTGAAGATCGCGCCGGCCAACCTGCGCAAGGCGCTGTGACCCGAAGGAGCGCACGCGCATGCTGGCCAAGCTGAACAACCTCATCACCCTGATGCCCTGGCAAGACTGGGCCGCGCTGGCGCTGTTCTTCTTCGGCTGGGTGGGCTATGCCGCTTTTGCCAGCCGCCGCGCCAAGGTCGAGCGCACGCTGCTGGCCAGCACCAACCACTTCCGCAAGGTCTGGATGATGCAGGTGACGTACCGCGACCAGCGCATCGTGGACGCCGCCGTCACGCAAAACCTCGCCGCCAGCCCGAGCTTCTGGGCCTCCACCACCATCCTGGTGCTCGGCGGCTTGCTGGCCGTGCTGGGCACCAGCGACAAGGCCACCGGCTTGGTGCAGGACCTCCCTTTCGCGGCGCGCACCTCGATGCTCGTCTTCGACATCAAGATCATGGTGTTGCTGGCCGTCTTCGTCTATGCCTTCTTCCGCTTCACCTGGTCGATGCGCGTTTATTCGTTCGGGGCCATCCTGGTGGGCGCGGCACCCAACGTGGATGTCTTCGATGCGGGTGACGCCGACCGCCACGCCTTCGCCGATCGCGCCGGCAAGCTCATGGGCATGGCCGCTGAAAGCTTCGCCGATGGCCTGCGCGCTTATTACATGTCCTTCGCTGTGATCGGCTGGTTCGTGTCACCCGCCGCATTCGCGCTCGCCACCCTGGCCGTGCTGTGGGTGCTGTATCGGCGAGAATTCCGCTCGGACGTGCTGGCCATCCTGCGCGCCTGAGCGAGCGCCACCGGGCCGTCCGGCCCTGCTGCGGCCCCTTTCCTTTTCCGCCCTGACACCCATGCCCATCAAGCCCCCCCAACGCCCCCGCGTGTCCGCTGCCACCGGCCGGCCTTCTGGCGAGGGGCCGGGGCGTGCGCCTGCGCGTCCGTCCTCGGCCATGGGCCCGCGCCCTGGCGCCCGCCCCGAGCCCGTCGCCAACGCGCTGGCCGCTGACCGCCCCACGGCGCTCTACCTGTCGTGCGCCTCGGGCGTCGAAGAGCTGCTGGCCGAGGAAGTCCGCCGCATCCTGGGCGAAGGCCCCATCGTCATCGCCTCGCGCGGTGGCGTCGAAGTGCAGGCCGCTGCTCACCTGCGCACGGCCGAGGAATGCCGCGCCGCCCTCATCGACCACACCCTGCGACTCAACCTGGAAAGCCGCCTGGCCCAACGCGTCCTCTGGCGCGTGGCCACCCGCGTCTATCGCCACGAAGACGACATCTACGCCCTGGGCCGCCAGGTCAACTGGAGCGACTGGATCACCCCGCGCCACACCCTGCGCGTGGACGTCACCTCGCGCCGCAGCCACCTGCGCAGCCTGAACTTCGCAGGCCTGCGCATCAAGGACGCCGTCTGCGACGACCTGCGCGAACGCACCGGCGAACGCCCCAGCGTGGACACCCGCCACCCCGACCTCGGTCTCGTCCTCTACATGGACGACCTCGACGCCGTGCTCTATGTGGACACCTCCGGCGAAGCCCTCTTCAAACGCGGCTGGCGCGAAGACACCGGCGAGGCTCCGCTCAAGGAAACGCTCGCCGCCGCCATGCTGGCCGCCGCCGGCTGGCACGGCCGCCCCGAAGACGGCCCCCTGCTCGACCCCTGCTGCGGCGCCGGCACCATCCCCATCGAGGCTGCGCAAATCACCTGCAACATCGCACCAGGCATCCAGCGCCGCTTCGCTTTCGAACGCCTGCTGCCCTTCCGCGGTGCCCAGGCCGCCTGGGGCCTGCTCAAGCAGGCCGCCCGTGCCCGCGAATGCCCGCCACGCGTGCCCATCTACGCCGGTGACGTCGCCTTCCGCATGACCGACTTCGCCACCCGCAACGCCGAGCGTGCCGGCGTGCGCCACGCCATCGACTTCAAAACCGCCGACGCCCTGCAGCGCCCGGTGCCCTGCGAGCGCGGCCTGCTGATGTTCAACCCGCCCTACGGCGAGCGCATCGACACCAAGGGCTCGGCCCGCAACGCCTACGGCCAGCGCGCCGAGCAAGGCGGTGATGATGCTGGCGGCTGGCGCGATGACGACAACGAGGGCATCGCCCGCCCCGGCGTGCGCGTGGCGCGGGAGGCCTTCCAGGAAGACGAGGCCGCCGCCACCTTCTTCCAGCGCCTGTCGTCGCACTGGAAGAAGCAGTACACGGGCTGGACCGCCTGGATCCTCAGCCCTGACATGAAGCTGCCCAGCGCCATGCGCCTGAAAGAAAGCCGCCGTGTCGTGATGTTCAACGGCCCCATCGAGTGCCGCTTGTTCCGCTTCGACCTCGTGGCCGGCAGCAACAAGCCCCGCGCGGGCGATGCCGCTGACGCCTGAGTGCGCTTGACGGGGCCGGTTGCGGGTGAGGGCCGGCCTCAGCCCTCGAACAGGGCCGCCATCACGCTGAGCACCGCCAGCGGCGCCGTGTCGGCGCGCAGCACCCGCCGTCCCAGGCTGACAGCCGTCCAGCCTTGCGCCAAAGCCAGAGACTCCTCCTCCGGCGCCAGCCCGCCTTCGGGCCCGTTCAGGAAGCACCAGTTCGGGCCAGCCCCAGCGCTCGCCTGCGCTGCCTGCGACGTCAGCCAGCTCCGCACCGGCGCGGCATCGCGCAAGCTCAGCACCCCTCGGTGCGTGGCCACCGGCGAAGCGCTGTCCTGCTTCAACCAGCCCGCCAGGGTCTGCACCGCGTGCACCTGCGGCACCACCGCCCGCCCACATTGCTCGCTGGCCGACACCGCCACCGCCTGCCAATGCGCCACCTTCTTGGCGGCGCGCTCGCCGTCCAGGCGCAGCACCGAGCGCGCGCACACCAGCGGCTGGATCGCACCCACGCCCAACTCCGTGGCCTTCTCCACCACCGCGTCCATGCGGTCATTGGCAGGCATGCCCACCGCCAGCGTCACACGCACGGGCAGCTCCCGGTCGTTGGCCACCCGCTCGCCAAGGCGCACCTGCACGACCTTGCGCCCCATGTCGGTCACCTCGGCCCCCCACTCCTGTCCCTGCCCGTCGAACAGCCGGATGCCGTCCCCCGGTTGCAGGCGCAGCACCTGGATGTGCCGCGAGGCACCCTCGTCCAGCGCGAATGACTGGCCGTCCAGGCTCAGGCGGTCGAGTGCGACATGCAAGCGGGGACCCATGACCACATCCATCTCCTGCGCCCTCGGCGCGTGAATCGGTTGACAACACCCAACAAGGCGCCTCACCAGCAGGGAGGCGCTCAGCCCGCATTGTCCGCGAGCCAGTCCAGTGCGCGCGGCCACCGGGCGGACACGCCGCATCGACAGTGGCTCGCCGGCTGCTTTCCGCCGCTCTAACGCCCTCGAAGCAGCCCGAGGTCGCGGCGTCACAAAGCACAGCGCCCGGCTTGAGGTAGGATCCGCGCTCCGCGCGAGCGGGCCCAAACAAGACCTGTTGCGACCATGCCAAGCGAGTTCGATGCAGAAAGTTGAAAAACTTCGCCAAAGGGCTTGCGCAGGCTGTCAAAACGGTGCCATAATTGCGGTCTTCGCTGATCACGGCAAACAAAAACGAAGTCGCAGCAGTCAGAAACGACTGAGTGACCGAGTCGCTGAATCAGCAAACGTTCTTTAAAAATCAACAGCCGATAAGCGTGGGTGTTTGGCAAGAGAAGGCCGCAGCAAGTCGCAAGACTTGCAGGTCCTTGGAC
>NZ_SNXW01000007.1:0-227571 GCF_004362855.1 Aquabacterium commune | reverse complement strand
ACTCAGCGCCGATGATAGTGCGGATTCCCGTGTGAAAGTAGGACATCGTCAGGCTACTTATACAGACCAAAAGCCCCTGCATCGCAGGGGCTTTTGCTTCTCTGTTGTGTGGGCTGCAGCATTGGCTGCAGGCGCGCAGGGCGGAGAAGGCTGTCTTGTGAAGTACCGATGCGAACGCGCAGCGATAGCTGCAGCGAACGCAGGCAAGCAGGAATGTTTGCCAAGGTGCTTGACAAGACAGTGAAAGCGAGACATAATCTCGCCTCTGTGCTGATAACGAATCAGCAAACGTTCTTTAAAAATCAACAGCCGATAAGCGTGGGTGTTTGGCAAGAGAAGGCCGCAGCAAGTCGCAAGACTTGCAGGTCCTTGGACCAAACACTCACGGTAGATGAAGATGAAATTCACTTGTTGAAGTTCACTTCAATTCCGTTGAGTGAGTTTACAGAGATTGAACTGAAGAGTTTGATCCTGGCTCAGATTGAACGCTGGCGGCATGCCTTACACATGCAAGTCGAACGGTAACGCGGGGCAACCTGGCGACGAGTGGCGAACGGGTGAGTAATATATCGGAACGTGCCCAGTAGTGGGGGATAGCCCGGCGAAAGCCGGATTAATACCGCATGAGACCTGAGGGTGAAAGCGGGGGATCGCAAGACCTCGCGCTATTGGAGCGGCCGATATCAGATTAGCTAGTTGGTGGGGTAAAGGCCTACCAAGGCAACGATCTGTAGTTGGTCTGAGAGGACGACCAGCCACACTGGGACTGAGACACGGCCCAGACTCCTACGGGAGGCAGCAGTGGGGAATTTTGGACAATGGGCGCAAGCCTGATCCAGCAATGCCGCGTGCAGGAAGAAGGCCTTCGGGTTGTAAACTGCTTTTGTCAGGGAAGAAATCCTCTGGGTTAATACCTCGGGGGGATGACGGTACCTGAAGAATAAGCACCGGCTAACTACGTGCCAGCAGCCGCGGTAATACGTAGGGTGCGAGCGTTAATCGGAATTACTGGGCGTAAAGCGTGCGCAGGCGGCTTTGCAAGACAGATGTGAAATCCCCGGGCTCAACCTGGGAACTGCATTTGTGACTGCAAGGCTAGAGTACGGTAGAGGGGGATGGAATTCCGCGTGTAGCAGTGAAATGCGTAGATATGCGGAGGAACACCAATGGCGAAGGCAATCCCCTGGACCTGTACTGACGCTCATGCACGAAAGCGTGGGGAGCAAACAGGATTAGATACCCTGGTAGTCCACGCCCTAAACGATGTCAACTGGTTGTTGGACGGCTTGCTGTTCAGTAACGAAGCTAACGCGTGAAGTTGACCGCCTGGGGAGTACGGCCGCAAGGTTGAAACTCAAAGGAATTGACGGGGACCCGCACAAGCGGTGGATGATGTGGTTTAATTCGATGCAACGCGAAAAACCTTACCTACCCTTGACATGTCAAGAATTCTGCAGAGATGTGGAAGTGCTCGAAAGAGAACTTGAACACAGGTGCTGCATGGCCGTCGTCAGCTCGTGTCGTGAGATGTTGGGTTAAGTCCCGCAACGAGCGCAACCCTTGTCATTAGTTGCTACGAAAGGGCACTCTAATGAGACTGCCGGTGACAAACCGGAGGAAGGTGGGGATGACGTCAGGTCCTCATGGCCCTTATGGGTAGGGCTACACACGTCATACAATGGCCGGTACAGAGGGCTGCCAACCCGCGAGGGGGAGCCAATCCCAGAAAACCGGTCGTAGTCCGGATCGCAGTCTGCAACTCGACTGCGTGAAGTCGGAATCGCTAGTAATCGCGGATCAGCTTGCCGCGGTGAATACGTTCCCGGGTCTTGTACACACCGCCCGTCACACCATGGGAGCGGGTTCCGCCAGAAGTAGTTAGCCTAACCGCAAGGAGGGCGATTACCACGGCGGGGTTCGTGACTGGGGTGAAGTCGTAACAAGGTAGCCGTATCGGAAGGTGCGGCTGGATCACCTCCTTTCTGGAAAATACGGAAGTCCTTTGCTTGCCTTCGGGCAGATGAAGAGATGGAAGTCATCAGAGTGGCCTTCAAAAGGCCAGGCACCCACACTTATCGGTTGTTGAGAAAAGCGCAGTACAAGCGTGAGTAGGCAAGAGTGAATGCAGTTGGGTCTGTAGCTCAGTCGGTTAGAGCACCGTCTTGATAAGGCGGGGGTCGTTGGTTCGAATCCAACCAGACCCACCAACTTGAGGGCGACCCACCTGGACGACATGGCCTGGGGGATTAGCTCAGCTGGGAGAGCACCTGCTTTGCAAGCAGGGGGTCGTCGGTTCGATCCCGTCATCCTCCACCACACACCTTGTATCTGAGAGCTTGAGAGGTTGCAAACCTGAGCATCTGAATCCATGTGGGCGAGCCCAGTGGGTGGGAGATGTTGAGGTTTGCGGCTGCAAAGTCGCTTGTTCTTTAAAAATTCGTAGAGTCGAAATCAGCGTTGCTGGCGGAAAGCGGTTCATTCTTTGTAAAGGAATGGGTCGCACCGTGCCGTCAGCAACATCTTGATTGCGTCAAAACAGACTTCAATGCAAGTACATTGAAGATCGGCAAACGCGAAGACACATGCTTCAAACCGGCATGTGTCACTCAAACAGTCCTTGACCGACGGACCCGTCAGGCCGTCAAAGTTATAGGGTCAAGTGACTAAGTGCATGTGGTGGATGCCTTGGCGATTACAGGCGATGAAGGACGTGATAGCCTGCGAAAAGCTTCGGGGAGCTGGCAAATTAGCTTTGATCCGGAGATATCCGAATGGGGAAACCCACCCTTAGGGGTATCGCATGCTGAATACATAGGCATGCGAGGCGAACCGAGTGAACTGAAACATCTAAGTAACTCGAGGAAAAGACATCAACCGAGATTCCGAAAGTAGTGGCGAGCGAAATCGGAGGAGCCTAGTCCTCTTTAGCATCGAACTTATCAAAACAGCTTGGAAACGCTGGCCATAGTGGGTGATAGCCCCGTATGAGAAAAGTTTGGTGTGGAACTGAGTGGACGATAAGTAGGGCGGGACACGAGAAATCCTGTCTGAAGATGGGGGGACCATCCTCCAAGGCTAAATACTCGTAATCGACCGATAGTGAACAAGTACCGTGAGGGAAAGGCGAAAAGAACCCCGGGAGGGGAGTGAAATAGATCCTGAAACCGCATGCATACAAAAAGTCGGAGCCGCAAGGTGACGGCGTACCTTTTGTATAATGGGTCAGCGACTTACATTCAGTGGCGAGGTTAACCGAATAGGGAAGCCGAAGAGAAATCGAGTCCGAATAGGGCGTCTAGTCGCTGGGTGTAGACCCGAAACCAAGTGATCTATCCATGGCCAGGATGAAGGTGCGGTAACACGCACTGGAGGTCCGAACCGACTAATGTTGCAAAATTAGCGGATGAGCTGTGGATAGGGGTGAAAGGCTAAACAAACTTGGAAATAGCTGGTTCTCTCCGAAAACTATTTAGGTAGTGCCTCAAGTATTACCATCGGGGGTAGAGCACTGTTTAGGCTAGGGGGTCATGGCGACTTACCAAACCTATGCAAACTCCGAATACCGATGAGTACAGCTTGGGAGACAGTGCACCGGGTGCTAACGTCCGGACACAAGAGGGAAACAACCCAGACCGCCAGCTAAGGTCCCTAAAATTGGCTAAGTGGGAAACGAAGTGGGAAGGCTAAAACAGTCAGGATGTTGGCTTAGAAGCAGCCATCATTTAAAGAAAGCGTAATAGCTCACTGATCGAGTCGTCCTGCGCGGAAGATGTAACGGGGCTCAAGCCAGTTACCGAAGCTGCGGATTCACAGTTTACTGTGAGTGGTAGGAGAGCGTTCTGTAAGCCTGAGAAGGTGTCTTGAGAAGGATGCTGGAGGTATCAGAAGTGCGAATGCTGACATGAGTAGCGTTAAAGGGGGTGAAAAGCCCCCTCGCCGAAAGCGCAAGGTTTCCTACGCAACGTTCATCGGCGTAGGGTGAGTCGGCCCCTAAGGCGAGGCAGAGATGCGTAGCTGATGGGAAACAGGTTAATATTCCTGTACCGATCTATAGTGCGATGTGGGGACGGAGAAGGTTAGCTCAGCCAACTGTTGGAATAGTTGGTTCAAGCCTGTAGTCGTGCCTGGTAGGCAAATCCGCCGGGCTTAGATGAGGGGTGATAACGGGTCTGCTTGCAGACGAAGTGAGTGATACCCTGCTTCCAGGAAAAGCCACTAAGCTTCAGCTATAGACGACCGTACCGCAAACCGACACTGGTGCGCGAGATGAGTATTCTAAGGCGCTTGAGAGAACTCTGGAGAAGGAACTCGGCAAATTGACACCGTAACTTCGGAAGAAGGTGTGCCTTAAGTAGGTGAACCTGTACAAGGGGAGCCGAACAAGGTCGCAGAGAATCGGTGGCTGCGACTGTTTAATAAAAACACAGCACTCTGCAAAGACGAAAGTCGACGTATAGGGTGTGACGCCTGCCCGGTGCTGGAAGATTAATTGATGGGGTGCAAGCTCTTGATCGAAGTCCCAGTAAACGGCGGCCGTAACTATAACGGTCCTAAGGTAGCGAAATTCCTTGTCGGGTAAGTTCCGACCTGCACGAATGGCGTAACGATGGCCACACTGTCTCCTCCAGAGACTCAGCGAAGTTGAAATGTTTGTGATGATGCAATCTCCCCGCGGAAAGACGGAAAGACCCCATGAACCTTTACTGTAGCTTTACATTGGACTTTGAACAGATCTGTGTAGGATAGGTGGGAGGCTTTGAAGCATGAACGCTAGTTTGTGTGGAGCCGACGTTGAAATACCACCCTGGTGTGTTTGAGGTTCTAACCTTGGCCCGTTATCCGGGTTGGGGACAGTGTATGGTGGGCAGTTTGACTGGGGCGGTCTCCTCCCAAAGTGTAACGGAGGAGTTCGAAGGTACGCTAGCCACGGTCGGAAATCGTGGTGATAGTGCATTGGCATAAGCGTGCTTGACTGCGAGACTGACAAGTCGAGCAGGTACGAAAGTAGGACAAAGTGATCCGGTGGTTCTGTATGGAAGGGCCATCGCTCAACGGATAAAAGGTACTCTGGGGATAACAGGCTGATACCGCCCAAGAGTTCATATCGACGGCGGTGTTTGGCACCTCGATGTCGGCTCATCTCATCCTGGGGCTGTAGCCGGTCCCAAGGGTATGGCTGTTCGCCATTTAAAGAGGTACGTGAGCTGGGTTTAAAACGTCGTGAGACAGTTTGGTCCCTATCTTCCGTGGGCGCTGCAAGATTGAGAGAGCCTGCTCCTAGTACGAGAGGACCGGAGTGGACGCACCTCTGGTGTATCGGTTGTCACGCCAGTGGCATCGCCGAGTAGCTAAGTGCGGAAGAGATAACCGCTGAAAGCATCTAAGCGGGAAACTCGTCTCAAGATGAGTCTTGCCGGGGCCTTGAGCCCCCTGAAGGGTCGTTGTAGACCACGACGTTGATAGGTTGGGTGTGGAAGCGCAGTAATGCGTTAAGCTAACCAATACTAATTGCCCGTGAGGCTTGACCCTATAACTTTGATGGATCGGTTGGAAAACCTGGTCTCAAAGGACTGATTTGATAAGACGTGAACCGATGGGTGAGGCTGGCAACAGCTGCCCTCTGTGAAGACCTGTGGGTGAAAACCGAACAGGTCGCGCAATCAAGACATGAAATCGACTCTGCGAATGAACTGCACCTGGTTAACAAGCCAGGCGCAGTGAACAGTTTAAGCCTGATGACCATAGCGAGTTGGTCCCACTCCTTCCCATCCCGAACAGGACAGTGAAACGACTCAGCGCCGATGATAGTGCGGATTCCCGTGTGAAAGTAGGACATCGTCAGGCTACTTATACAGACCAAAAGCCCCTGCATCGCAGGGGCTTTTGTCTTTGTGGGCCCGATCTCCGGTTCACCTTTGCCGCTTGTTGAGAGCACCTGTGAGAGGTGCGGATGAGATGCCCTCCGAGGGCCGGTAGCAGGGTGCTTGCGCTATAGTGGATCCATGTTCGACGTCCTTGTTTACCTGTACGAGCACTACTGGCGCCCTGACGCCTGTCCTGAATCTGGACAGTTGACGCGCAAGTTGTCTGCGGTGGGCTTTGAGCCTGATGAGATCAGCGAAGCCCTGACGTGGTTGGATGGTTTGAACGCGCTGACGCAGGGCACTGCGTGCTTGCCGGCCCCGAACAGCATCCGCGTCTTTGTGGATGCTGAGTTGGATCGGTTGGGCCCTGAGGCTTTGGGCTTCTTGCACTTTTTGGTTGGCGCCGGTGTGTTGACGCCCACCTTGCGTGAGGTCGTGCTTGACCGCGTGCTCGCGGTGCCTCGCGGGCCGGTCGCCCTGGATGACTTCAAAGTCCTGGTGTTGCTGGTTTTCTGGAGTTTGGGCGAAGAGCCCGATGCGCTCATCCTGGACGAACTCTTCGTGGACGACGAGGATCGCTTGATCCACTGAGGCTCAAGCCTCGGCCCGCGCTGCCGACATCACTGCATGGGAGGGCATTCGCGCCCTCTGGGTGGTGTCGATGTCTGTTTCCTTCCTTGCTCTCGTACCGACTTGGCGCTCCGTCACGCGTCGGGCTGGATTGATGTTGCTGCTGTCGGTCTTCGGGCCGTTGTTGGCGGCCTGTGACCAGTTGGGCATTGACACACCACAGAAGGCTGCGGAGCGCCAGGTGGCCGACGCCAGGGCCGTGGGCAGCGCCTGCCGACACGCCCTTCGGGCCATCGAAGATTGCTACACGCTGAACCCCAAGGCCGACAAGGCTTCGGTGTTCGCCGGCTGGCGAGAGATGGACGAGTACATGCGCGAGAACAAGCTGGAAGGTGTGGCGCCTGTGGTCCCTCGCCCTGCGCTCGGCGCGTCCAAGCCCGCACCCAAGAAGTCTGCGGACGACGAAGAAGATGCAGATGCCGAAGAGGAGCCCAAAGCCGCCAAGGCAGGCAAGGGCAAGGCGTCGGGGCATTGAGGACGTCTGCTCGGCACGTGGCTTGAACGCGGCACAATGCCTGCATGAGCACGGTTGCGCCTTTGCGCTCTCTCCTGGACGCGCGGATCTGGCGTGACCCTGAATGCCACCAAGGCATGCGCGACATGGCGCGGGTGGCGCCTGGGATGATGGCTTGGGGACTGGTCACAGGTGTGGCCATGACGACTTCGGGCCTGCCTTTGGGCGTCGTGCTGTGCATGAGCCTGGGGGTGTTTGCGGCCAGTGCCCAGCTCTCTGCGGTGCCCTTGATGATGGTTGGCGCGCCGCTGTGGGTGGTCTGGATGACCGCGCTCTGCGTGAACTTGCGCTTCGTCATCTTCAGCGCGCAGTTGCGGCCGCACATGCAGTGCCTGCCCCTGCGGTGGCGTTTGGTGGCCGGGTACTTGAGCGCCGATGTCACCTATGTGCTGACCGTGCACCGGCATGGCCAAGGCGAACCCGCCGGGCCGCAGCATCCGGCGCCTCTGGCGTATTTCGCGGGTGCTGCGTTGGTGAACTGGGCGAGCTGGAATTTGGCCTCGTTGGCGGGCATCGCGTTCGCTGCGCAAGTGCCGACTGCCTGGGGTTTGGCGTTCGCAGGCACCTTGGCCTTGTTGGCGCTGTTGATCACGCTGCTGAAGGACCGCATCAGTGCGGTGGCGACCACCTTGGCGGGCGTGGCGGCCATCGCTTGCCATGGCGTGCCTTTCAGGCTGCACATCTTGGTGGCGGTGCTGGTCGCGGTGGGCGCCGGTTTGTGGCTGGAGCGTCAGACGTCAGCGAGGTCCGCGCGATGATGGCCGAGTGGCTCATGTACCTGGCGGTGCTGGGTCTGGTGGTGCTCACGGCGGTGACCCGTGCGTTCTTCTTCCTCAGCGAACGGCCCCTGACCCTGCCCGACGCCGTGGTGCGTGGCCTGAAGTACGCGCCGCTGGCGGCACTGGCGGCCATCATCGTGCCGGACCTGTGGTTTGTGCAGGGGCAGGCGCCGGTGGGGTGGCAGGACGCCCGCTGGGTGGCGGCGCCCGTCGCGGCGGCCTGGGCCTGGTGGCGCAAGGACATGCTGAGCACCATCGTGGTGGGCATGGCCATTTTCCTGGCGCTCAAGCTGGGGGTGGGTTGGTGAGCCGGTGCGGGGGATGGGTTTCCTATAATCGACGGGTTTTGTCCTGAGATTTCCCTGTACCTTTCACCGTCCGCGGTCGCGGCTGTCACCATGAACATCATCCGATTCGAAGACCTCGTTGCCCAAGGCCAAGCTGCGGGCAAGCGCGTGTTCATCCGCGCCGACCTGAACGTGCCGCTGGACGACGCCGGCAACATCACCGAAGACACCCGCGTGCGCGCCTCGGTGCCAGCCATCGAGCTGGCGTTGAAGGCCGGTGCCGCTGTGATGGTGACCTCGCACCTGGGCCGCCCGACCGAGGGTGAGTTCAAGCCCGAGGATTCGCTGGCTCCGGTGGCCAAGCGCCTGGGCGAGTTGCTGGGCCGCGAGGTCAAGCTGGTGAGCAACTGGGTGGATGGTGTGGACGTGGCCCCGGGGCAGGTCGTGCTGCTGGAAAACTGCCGCCTGAACAAGGGCGAGAAGAAGAACAGCGAAGAACTGGCCAAGAAGCTGGCCGCGCTGTGCGACATCTTCGTGCACGACGCTTTTGGCACCGCCCACCGCGCCGAGGCCACGACCTATGGCATCGCGCAATTCGCCAAGGTCGCGTCGGCTGGCCCGCTGCTGGCCGCCGAGATCGACGCCATCAGCAAGGCCCTGGAAGCACCGAAGCGTCCGCTGATCGCGATTGTGGCGGGCTCGAAGGTGTCCACCAAGCTGACCATCCTGGAGTCGCTGTCGAAGAACGTGGACGGCCTGATCGTGGGCGGCGGCATTGCCAACACCTTCATGCTGGCCGCCGGCCTGAAGATCGGCAAGTCGCTGGCGGAAGCCGATCTGGTGGGTGCGGCCAAGACCGTGATCGAGGGCATGAAGGCCCGTGGCGCGGCCGTGCCCATCCCTGAGGATGTGGTCGTGGCGAAGACCTTTGCCGCCGATGCGCCGGCCACCGTCAAAGCCGCCACCGACGTCGCCGACGACGACATGATCTTGGACATCGGACCGAAGACGGCGGCCAAGCTCGCCGCCCAACTCAAGTCCGCGGGCACCGTGGTGTGGAACGGCCCGGTGGGCGTCTTCGAGTTCGAGGCCTTCGAGCAGGGCACCAAGGCCATCGCGCAAGCCATTGCCGAGTCAAGCGCGTTCAGCATCGCTGGCGGTGGCGACACGCTGGCGGCCATCGCCAAGTACGGCATCGAAGACAAGGTGGGCTACATCTCCACGGGCGGTGGCGCCTTCCTGGAGGTGCTGGAAGGCAAGACGCTGCCGGCGTTCGAGATCCTGAGCAAGCGGGCTGCTGGTTGAGCCGGGCTCGCCCCGATCTGCTGGGCCGCGCTGGGCGCGGACAAAGAAAAGCCTCTCCGCGGAGAGGCTTTTTGCATGGGGCTGCGAAGGTGAGGTCGCGTCAGGCGCCCGCAGCGTGCAGCACCTCGCCCGCGGCGATGGGGTCGCCGGTGCGGTTGAAGGTGTCGAGCCACAGGCCGTAGCTCTCCATCTGGCCACCTTGCCAAGGGTGGAAGCCGGGCTTGTAGTACTGGATGTAGTGCCCAAAGATGGGCATGTAGAGGCCACCGGGCCCGAAGATCCAGGCCAGGCCCTTGGCGAACAGCTTGAACCGCTGCCAGCGCGAAAAGCCATCGACCTTGAGCATGTAGCGGGTGATGAGCAGGGCGTGGATGTTGAAGGCAATCGTCACGATCGCCATCGCCATGACGCGGCGCAGGTAGCCGACCTTGGCGACCTTCTGCATCACGTCGAAGGCCACCGCCTTGTGCTCGATTTCTTCCATGGCGTGCCAGGCGTACATGGCGCGCATGCGCGGGTCGGCATTGGCCAGGACCTCTTTGCGCTCGAAGAAGCCGTGGGCCATGATGGCCGTCATGTGCTCGGACGCGGCGGTGTCGGCCAGGGTGACGGCGGCCGGCAGGTGTTTGCGGATGACGCCGAACAGCAAGTGCTTGAGGGTCTTCTCCAGCATGTCCACGTCGATGCCCTGGGCCTTGAGGCGGTCGTTGTACTGCGTGTGGACGATGCCGTGCTGGCCTTCCTGGCGCATGAAGTCCTTGATGTCCTGCAGCAGCTTCGGGTCGGTGACCTGGTCGCGGTAGTCGCGCACGCAGGAGATGAAGTAACGCTCACCCTCCGGGAAGATGGTGGACATGGCGTCGAAAAAGCGCGACTTGAAGGCGTCGTTGGCGAACCAGTACTTCGGGATGTCGCCGTCGAGCCCGAAATCGAGCTTTTCGCGGGGGACGATCTGGTGGGCGTGGCTCATGGGGGCTCCTGTGTGCGGTGGGCGACGACGTGAGGCTGAGACCGTGACTTGGCTGTCAGGCGCGGGCCAGGGCGTCGGCGGTCAGGCGGTTGCCGGCTTCGACCGGGTTGCCGGTCTCCTTGAGCAGCTTCAGCCAGGGCTCATAACTGGCCACCACCGGCTCTTGCCAGGGGTGGAAGTTGGGTTTGAGGTAGCTGAAGTACTTGCCCATCATGGGCAGGTAGATGCCGCCGGGCTTGTAGAGCCACCACAGGCCTTTGGCCCAGATCTTGGTGCGCTCCCAGCGGCTGAAGCCATCGACCTGCAGCATGTGGGACATGATGCGGAAGACGTGGAAAGGGAACAGGAAAGTCACTAAGAGCATCGAGGCGATGCGGGTGCGGTAGCTGGCCTGGGCAACACCGGTCAGGACGTCGTAAGCGACGCCTTTGTGCTCCATCTCTTCCATGGCGTGCCAGACGTAGAGGGCGCGGATGCGCTCGTCGGCGTTGGCGAAGATCTCGGGGCGCTCGACGAAGCAGTCGGCCATGATGGCCGTGATGTGTTCGGACGCAGCGGTGATGCCCAGCGTGAACTCGCGCGAGAAGTGCTTGCGGATGATGCCGAACAGGCGCTTCTCCTGGCCTTCGAGGATGGCGTCAACCGCGATGCCCTGAGCCTTCAGGCGGTTGTTGTACTGCGTGTGCAGGATGCCGTGCTGGCCTTCCTGGCGGGTGAAGTCCTTGATGTCCTGCAGCATCTTGGGGTCGGTGATGCGGTCCTTGAAGTCGCGCACACAGGTGATGAAGAACTTCTCGCCGACGGGGAAGAGCGTGGACAGGGCGTCAAAAAATCGCGTTTTGAACGGGTCGTTGTCCAGCCAGTACTTGGCGATGTCGCCGTCCAGGCCGAAGTCCAGCTTTTCGCGGGGAACGATCGGGGGCGGGGTGAGTTGCTGTGCGTTCATGGGGCTGTCTCCTCGGGACCGATGCGGTCGCTTGTGTGACTTGTGTGGCTTTTGTGAGCATCGGTCTGCCGTGTCCGAACTGTAGGGACGAGCCCGCGCCAGCGCCATGCAAGCGCACGACACAAAGGTGAATTTCGCGACAGCTGCGGCCTAGGGAAAACGCGCAAAACGGGACGCGTTCATCTGCGTCCACGGGACCGGCGGACGCCTTGGACCGCCTCAGGCGCCGCGGCGGAAGCGGCTGGGGGTCTGGCCCGACCAGCGCGTGAAGGCCAGCGTGAAGCTGCGGCGGTCGGTGAAGCCCAGGCGCTCGCTGATGTCTTCGATGGCCAGTGTGGGGTCTTGCAGCCATTGCTGCGCCAGGCGGTAGCGCACGCGGCCCTGGATGGCGGAGTGGCTGTCGCCGATGTCTTTGAGGCGCCGCTGCAGGGTGCGGGCATGCAGGCCGAGCTCCTCGGCCAGGGCCTCCAGGCCGAGGCCGAGCAGGCGGGGTTTGTCGAGGAAGGCCTGTTCGATCTGGCTGGCCAGTTGTTGCCCGGGGTGCCCGGGCTCGCCACCCTGGCCCGCGGCGTGGCTGCGCTGCGCCACCTGCTGGACGACGCGCTGTGCGGCCTGCTCGTGCAGGCTGGGGAAGGCGCCGCGCAGGGGCTGGTCGAGCAGCCGGCGGGAGAACCACAGCGCATCGACTTCCGAGCCCCAGTCGATGGGCACCTGGAAGTGCGCGGCCACCTTGTCGGCATCCTGGTGGGCGGGGTGGCGCATGGTGATCCGCCCGATCAGTGGCTGGCCGCCCAACAGCATCCGGCTGAACTTGACGACGGTGGTGAACACGCCCTCGGTGAAGGGCCAGGCGAGGTCGGGCACGTCGTCGACCACGTCGAAACGCAGCGCGATGCGGGCGTCGTCGCCGTGCTCGGCCAGCGAGAAGCGCATGAAGGGGTTGATGAGCGGTGGGATCCACTCCAGCGAACGGGTGGCGTCGCGCAGCGTGGCGCTGGTGGTGATGAAGGTTTCGACGTCGGAGAGGTACTCGAAGGCGAAGGTTTCGCCCAGCACCAGCGGGAAGTGCTGCGGGCTGCCGATGCGCCGCGTTTCGGCCACGCAGTGGTGCATGACGCGCTGCATGGTGAGGCGGTCGATGGTGGCCGTTTCGGGGTGCAGCAAGCCGGTGTCGATGCCTTCGCGGCGGAAGATGGCCTCGATGTCGATGCCGCACAGGCGGGCCGCGCGCACCCAGTTCGTCACCGTGACGAAGGGGATGCGCTGCTGGCGCTCGGGCGTGGCGGGGCTCAGGCTCACGGCGCCTCGGCTTCGAAAGACCGCAGGCAGCGCAGCACCTCGGCGACCGTGTCGGCCGGGCGCTCGAAGGGGTAGAGGTGCGAGCCCTCGATCCAGGACAGCCGCGGGCCGACGACCTGGCGCGTGCCCGACAGGCCCACGGTGCGGCTTTCGCGTGAGCGGGTGCCGCCGATGAAGGCCACCGGGCACTGGAAGGGGTGTCGGCGGAACTCCTGCAGCAGGGTGTGCGGCATGGTGTTGTAGATGGCGGTTTCGACCTCGCGGCGGAAGCTCAGGTGGCGGCTGCGGCCGTCGCCTTGGCCTTCGGTGCCGCTGTGCAGGTAGTCGGCCAGCACGGCGGGGTCGAAGCGGGCGAACTTGGGCTTGTCGGAGAAGTGCGTCTGGGCCGCGTGCAGGCTGGGCCACTCGTGGGTGCGTTGCGCCGAGATGCGCGACGGCATCACGCTGCCCATGGTGTGGGTGCGCTTGGCCATGGCGATGGCGGCGCTCTTCCAGCCGTGCAGGAGGGGCGAATCCAGGACGACCACGCCTTGCGCCAGGTGGGGGTGCCGGTTGGCCACCATCATGCTCAGGTAGCCGCCCAGGGAGTGCCCGACCAGCCAGGCGGGCTGGCCGACTTCCTCTTCGATGAAGGCGGCGAGCTGGTCCACCAGGTGGGGCCAATCGGTCGTGACGGGGTGGCGCGGGTCGTGGCCGATCTTGTCGATGGCGTGGACCTCGTAGCCCGCCGCCCGCCAACCCTCGAACAAGGTGCGGTAGGTGCTGGCCGGGAAGCTGTTGGCGTGCGAGAAGACGAGGGTGCGTGTGTGCGACGGCATGCCGGTGTCGAACGGAAGGTGCGAGCGCAGTGTAAGGGCCGTGATGCCTGCCCACAAGCCGGGATGGTGACGCAAATCCGTCATTCGGGCGGCGTGGTTTGGTGTGACACTCACATCACCCTCACCACCGAAATGCGCTGACCATGCCCCGTGCCACCAAGATCGTCGCCACCCTGGGCCCTGCATCGTCCACCCCCGAGGTGCTCGATGCGATGTTGAGAGCCGGGGTCGATGTGGTGCGCTTGAACTTCTCGCACGGCAAGGCGCAGGACCACATCGACCGCGCCCAGCTGGTGCGCGAGGCCGCGGCCCGCGTGGGCAAGGTCGTGGCCATCATGGCCGACCTTCAGGGCCCCAAGATCCGCGTGGGCAAGTTCGCCGAAGGCAAGGTCATGCTGGAGCCGGGCCAGGCCTTCATCCTGGACGCCAGCCGCACCGAGCCGGGTGACATCCACGGCGTCGGCCTGGACTACAAGGAGCTGCCCCGCGACGTGCGCGCCGGCGACATCCTCCTGCTCAACGATGGCCTCATCGTGCTGACGGTGGACGCCGTCCAGGGCGAGGCGGTGCACACCGTGGTCAAGCTGGGCGGCGAGCTGTCCAACAACAAGGGCATCAACAAGCAAGGCGGCGGGCTGACGGCGCCCGCGCTGACGGCCAAGGACATGGAGGACATCAAGACGGCTGCGAGCTTCCAGTGCGATTACATCGCCGTGTCCTTTCCGAAAAACAGCACCGACATGGAGATGGCGCGCCAGCTGTGCAACGTGGCCGGCGAGCAATGGAAGCACCGCCCCGCGCTGATCGCCAAAATCGAGCGCACCGAGGCCATCCCGAACCTGGAGGCCATCTTGAAGGCCTCGGACGGCATCATGGTGGCGCGCGGCGACCTGGCCGTCGAGGTGGGCAATGCCGCCGTGCCCGCGCTGCAAAAGCGCATGATCAAGCTGGCGCGCCAGATGGACAAGGTCGTCATCACGGCCACGCAGATGATGGAGTCCATGATCGTCCACCCGGTGCCCACGCGCGCCGAGGTGTCCGATGTGGCCAATGCCGTGCTGGACGGCACCGACGCCGTGATGCTGAGCGCCGAAACCGCCGCTGGCAAATACCCGGTGGAAACCGTCGAGCAGATGGCCAACATCGCCCTGGAGGCCGAACGCGCCGAGGAGGTCTCGCTGGACGCGGACTTCACCAACCAGACCTTCGCCCGCATCGACCAGTCCATCGCCATGGGCGCGCTGTTCACGGCCTACCACCTGGGCTGCAAGGCCATCATCGCGCTGACCGAGTCGGGCTCGACCGCGCTGTGGATGAGCCGCCACAAGATCCACGTGCCGATTTTCGCGCTGACGGCCCGGCCGATCTCGCAGCGCAAGATGGCGCTCTACCGCAATGTGCGCCCGCTGCTGATCCCCAGCTACTCGGACCGCGACGAGGCCCTGCAAAAGGCCGAGGCGCTGCTGGTCGAGCGCGGCGTGCTGCGCCCGGGCGACACCTACGCCATCACCTGCGGCGAGCCCATGGGCCACCCGGGCGGCACCAACATGCTGAAGGTCTGCGAGGTTCGCTGAAGCCGCAGGCCACGCCAACCGGCGCCTGAACCCGGGATGGGCGTGTCACGCGCGCCTCGGTAGAATCTTGCGCAGTTCGCGGCCGAGCCGCCCCAAAAGGGACGCGTCGGCCTTGTTTCCGTCATCACCGTCTTTCTGGGGAATTCCATGCCACTCGTTTCCATGCGCCAGCTGCTGGACCACGCCGCCGAGCACAACTACGGCATTCCGGCTTTCAACGTGAACAACCTGGAGCAGGTCCAGGCCGTGATGCAGGCCGCTGACGAGGTCGGCGCCCCCGTGATCCTGCAGGCCAGCGCAGGCGCCCGCAAGTACGCCGGCGAGGCTTTCATCAAGCACCTGATCCAGGCCGCCGTCGAGATGTACCCCCACATCCCCCTGGTCATGCACCAGGACCACGGCCAGTCGCCCGCGATTTGCCAGGGCGCCATCGACCTGGGCTTCGGCTCGGTGATGATGGACGGCTCGCTGAAAGAAGACGGCAAGACGCCCGCTTCGTTCGAGTACAACGTCGAAGTGACCCGCAAGGTCGTGGACATGGCCCACAAGGTTGGCGTGACGGTGGAAGGCGAACTGGGCTGCCTGGGCAACCTGGAAACCGGTGAAGCCGGCGAGGAAGACGGCATCGGCGCCGAAGGCAAGCTGGACCACAGCCAGATGCTGACCGACCCCGAAGAAGCCGCCGTGTTCGTGCGCGAAACCCAGCTGGACGCCCTGGCCATCGCCATCGGCACCAGCCACGGCGCGTACAAGTTCTCGCGCAAGCCCACGGGCGACATCCTGGCCATCAGCCGCGTCAAGGAAATCCACAAGCGCATCCCCAACACCCACCTGGTGATGCACGGCTCGTCTTCCGTGCCCGCCGAGCTGCTGGCCATCATCAACCAGTACGGCGGCAAGATGAAGGAAACCTACGGCGTGCCCGTCGAGGAAATCCAGGAAGCCATCAAGCACGGCGTGCGCAAGATCAACATCGACACCGACATCCGCCTGGCCATGACCGGTGCCGTGCGCAAGTTCCTGTTCGAGAACCCCGACAAGTTCGACGCCCGCGAGTGGCTCAAGCCCGCCCGCGAAGCCGCCAAGCAGGTCTGCAAGCAGCGCTACATCGAGTTCGGCTGCGAAGGTCAGGCTGGCAAGATCAAGGCGATCACCATGGTGGACATCGCCGCCCTGTACGCCAGCGGCAAGCTGGCCCAAGTGGTGGCTTGACGCCTTGCGTTCAGGCTGCGCGCACCCCGGGTGACGCGCGCACAGGCCGGCCGGGGCATTTCCTGGTCGGCTTTTTTGATGCCATCGCGATGATGCGCATCGTTCAACGGATGAAGATGATGGTGTCCTTGCGTGGTGTGGCCCTGTGGGTGGTGCGTGGGCTGGGCGTGTTGTGCGCCGCGGCCTTGCTGGCGGTCGCCTGGTGGTGGCTGACCCTCAAGCCCTTGCCCCAGCCCGGCGCCTTGACCCAAGCCCTGGACGAAGACGCCCGCACCCGCCACCCCATCGTCCTGGCCCACGGCATGATGGGTTTCGACCACATGGGGCCGCTGACCTACTGGCCGGGCATCGTCGAGGCCTTGCAGGCGCATGGTGCCAACGTGCACGTGACGCGCATGGCGGCGTTCCAGTCCTCCGAGGTGCGTGGCGAGCAGTTGCTGGCGCAGGTGCGGGACATCGTCGCGCGCACCGGTGCGGCCAAGGTGAACCTCATTGGGCACAGCCAGGGCGGGCATGCCGTGCGCTACGTGGCGGCGCTTCGGCCCGACCTGGTGGCCTCGGTCACGGTGGTCGCCTCGCCGGTGGCGGGCTCCGAGTTCGCAGACTGGATGGACGCGCAGGTGCAGCAGGGCACCTGGGCTGCCTCGGCCATCCTGGCGATGGGCCGGGGTGCCGGGCGCTTCGTGAACTGGGCCTCGGGCGCGAGTTTCGTGCAGGATGTGCCCGCGGCGCTGGCCTCGCTGAACAGCCGCGGTGCGGCCGACTTCAACCGACGCTTCCCCGCCGGCGTGCCCGCCCAGCCTTGCGGCCAGGGCGCGGCCGAGGTGCAGGGCGTGCGCTATTTTTCCTGGAGCGGCGTGGGCACCTTCCACCACGCGCTCAACCTGCCGGATTACGTCATGTCGCTCACCGGCCTGGCGTTCAAGCGGGAGGCCGGCGACGGCCTGGTGGGGCGTTGCGCCAGCCACCTGGGCGAGGTCATCCGCGACGACCACCCGCTCAACCACTTCCAGATCGTCAACCAGCTGCCCGGCCTGCACAGCAGCGAGGTCGATCCGGTGACCTTGTTCGTGGCCCACGCCCAGCGCCTGCGCCAGTTGGGGCTGTGAAGCAGTAAGCTTCGGGCGGCCAAGATCGGCCGCACATGGAGACGCACCCGTGATCAAGCTCTTCGGTTTCTCGCTGTCCAACTACCACAACAAGGTCAAGTTCATCCTGCTGGAGAAGGGCGTGGACTTCGAGGAAGTGCCGGTGCGCCCGGGCGCCGCCGCCAGCGAAGACGGCAAATCGCCGCTGGGCAAGGTGCCCTTCATCGAGACCGAGCACGGCTTCCTGAGCGAAAGCCAGGCCATCGCCGACTACCTGGAAGTGCGCTTCCCCACGCCCGCCCTGATGCCGTCCGACCCCTGGCAGGCGGCCAAGGTGCGCGAGCTCATCACCTACTGCGACCTGCACGTCGAGCTCTGCGCCCGCCAGCTCTACAAGCAGGCTTTCTTCGGCGGCAAGCTCACGCCGGAAGACATCGAGCGGGTCAAGGCCCAGCTCACCAAGCACATCGCCGCGTTCAAGGAACTGGCCCGTTTCGCCCCTTATGCCGCAGGTGACACCTTCACCCAGGCCGATTGCGCCGTGTACGTCAGCCTGCCACTGGCCGCCATGGCGTCCAAGCTGGTGATCGGCGAGGACCTCGTGGCCGCAGCGGGCATCGACTGGAAGGCCTACGTGGGCCTCATCGAGCAGCGCCCCGCAGCGCAGAAGATCGCCGCCGACCGCAAGGCCGACCAGGCGCGCTCGATGGCCGCCGCGCGCGCTGAAAAGCTCGTGCCCTGAGGACAACTTGCGGGCCCGCGAACACAAGCACAAGCCCTGCCAACGCGGGATAATGGCGGACTGAAGACCGACCTCGGCGCCTCAGAAGCGCCCCGCCTGCCATGACCTCTGCCACACCTGCGGCCCTGCACACCTCCGCCATCACCTCCCTGCCGCTGCTGGCCCGCGGCAAGGTGCGCGACAACTATGCCGTCGGCAACGACCGCATCCTGATGGTGGCTTCCGACCGCATCAGCGCCTTCGACGTCATCATGGGCGAGCCCATCCCCGGCAAGGGCGCGCTGCTCACGAAGATGGCGCTGTTCTGGTTCGAGCTGCTGAAAGACGTGGCGCCCAACCACCTCACGGGTGACGACCCCGTCAGCGCCGTGACCGCGGCCGAGCGCGCCCAGGTCGAAGGCCGCGCCATGCTGGTCAAGAAGCTCAAGCCCCTGCCGGTGGAGGCCGTGGTGCGCGGCTACCTGGCGGGCTCCGGCTGGAAGGAATACCAGGACAACGGCGAGGTCTGCGGCGTCAAGCTGCCCGCCGGCCTGAAGAACGCCAGCAAGCTGCCCGAGCCCATCTTCACGCCCGCCACCAAGGCCGACGTGGGCGACCATGACGAGAACATCAGCTACGACAAGATGGCCGAGATCATCGGCGCCGACATGGCCGCCAAGGTGCGCGACCTGGCCATCGCCCTGTACAAAAAGGCGGCGGACTTCGCGCTGACCAAGGGCATCATCATCGCCGACACCAAGTTCGAGTTCGGCCTCGACGCGCACGGCACCCTGACCGTGATGGACGAGGTGCTGACGCCGGATTCCTCGCGCTTCTGGCCCATCGAGGGTTACGAAGCCGCGTTCGCTGCGGGCCAGAACCCGCCCAGCTACGACAAGCAGTTCGTGCGCGACTGGCTGGAGCAGGCCACCGTCAACGGCCAGCCCTGGGACAAGACCGCGCCTTCGCCGGCCTTGCCGCAGGAGGTGATCGCCAAAACCGCGGCCAAGTACCAGGAAGCGCTGACCCGCTTGACGGGCCAGGCCTGAGCCGGCGCGGTTCCCGGGGGGCTCAGGCCTTCTGACGGCGGGCGATGGCGCCCACCAGGGCCAGGCCCGACAAGACGAGCGCGATGCTGCCGGGCTCGGGCACGGCCGGCATGGCGGCCAACTCGCCGATGTAGCTGCCGCCCTGGCTGCCAATGGCGTGGCCGGCGATGGTGAGTTGGTAGTTGCCAGCCGTCAGGCCCTCGAAGGTGAAGGAGGGCAAGGCGCTGCTGGAGGCACTGGAGGCCCCGCCCACAGCACCCACGGCGACCAGCGTGATGCTGTCAAACGCCAGGCCCTTCACCGTCAAGCCCTTGAAGAAGGCCAGCGGCGAGCTCACGCCGCCGAACACATCGCTGGTCTCGGTGAGGCTGAAGAAGTAGGTGTCGATGAAGGTGTCGCGCGCCTGAACCGTCCGCGCGACGTTGGGCTCAGGCAGTTGCACGCTGGCCGAGGGCAGCGTGTTCAGCGGGGTCGAAAAGGTGATGGACACCGAAGTGGTCGCCGCCCAGGCGGACGAACCGAGTGTCATGGCGATGCCGGCAGCCACGCCGAACGCGCCAAGTTGTTTGAAGCTCATGTGAATTCCCCTGTGTGAATCTGGGCCAAGTGGCCATGGATTGTGAACAACGTCACGGATCCGTCTCGAATTCATTCTAGGCAGATCACATGACGCGTCTCCACCATTACCAGAGCGTCACGCAGGGTTGATCCGTCTGAACGGATCACGTGACAGCCTGTCACATGGGCTGATCGGCGCCGTCTTCCCCGTGAACCGGGGGTGGGTTGTCCAAATCGATGCCTGCAGCCCCTGTGGCATCGGCTTCTGCCGCAGCTTCGGCGGCCGCCAGGGCCGCAGCGGCCAGGGCCTCGGCTTGTTCCGCAGGCAAGGCCCAGCTGTGCAGGATGTTGCTCACATCGCCGATGCCCGTCTTGTTCAGCGAGGAAAACAGCGCCACGCCGATGTCGGCTTCGTCGGTGGCGAGCTCGGCCAGCACGGCCTGGGCACCGCGCAGGGACTCGGCCTGCTCTTTGCGGTTGAGCTTGTCGGCCTTGGTCAGCAGCACCAGCAGGCGCACTTCGCCGTTGCGCACGCGCGGCGCGACGAACTCCAGCAGGGTGCGGTCGAGTTCGGTGAAGCCGTGGCGCGAGTCCACCATCTGCACCACGGCGCACAGGTTGCGGCGCCAGGCCAGGTACTCGGCCATGACTTCCTGCCAGCGCAGCTTGGCGGTGCGCTCCACGGCGGCGTAGCCGTAGCCGGGCAGGTCGGTCCAGACCTGGTCAGGGGCGGCCTTGGCGCCCAGGTGGAAGAGGTTGATGTGCTGGGTGCGCCCAGGCGTCTTGGACGCATAGGCCAGCTGGCGTTGCTGCGCCAGGGTGTTGATGGCGGTGGATTTGCCCGCGTTGGAGCGCCCCACAAAGGCCACCTCGGGCAATTCGCTGGCCGGCAACTGGTGCAGTTGGGCGGCGGTGGTGAAGAAGCGCGCCGAGTGGGCCCAGTTCAGGGCGAGCTTGCCGACGTCGAGTTCGGCCTGTTTCGCGGCCTCTTTCACCGGGCTTTTGGGGGCCTTGAGCGGGGCTTTCTGTGCGGGTTGTCCAGCCTGTCCAGCAGGTGTCGCGGGTCGCGGGCGGCGCTTGGGGCCGGGGTTTGTGCTCGCCTTGGGGCGAGATGGCGTCGAACGGGTCATGGGACATTGTAAAATCTCTGGGTTTCATCGCCAAACCAACCAGAGCCCGGACTCATCCGCAACGTCATGAAGCGCTTTTCTCAACTGACCGCTCACCTGATCGCCGTCGCCTCGGTGGCCCTGTCTCTGTCGGGTGCTGCCCAGGCATCTGGCGCCAAGGCGACCAAGCCGGACCTGGCAGCTGGCGAGGCCAAGGCTGCCGCCGTGTGCGCTGCCTGCCACACGTCCGACGGCTCGCGTGGCCTGCCAACCTTCCCCATCTTGCAGGGCCAGCACCCTGAGTACCTGGTCAAGCAATTGACCGAGTTCAAGGAAGGCAAGCGCAAGAACAGCGTCATGAACGGCATGGCCGCTGCGCTGTCGCCCGACGACATGCGCAACATCGCCGCCTTCTACGCGTCGAAGAAAGCCAAGGATGGCACGGCCAAGAACAAGGACCTCGTCGCCGTGGGCGAGCGCATCTTCCGCGGCGGCATCGCCAAGAAGGGTGTGCCTGCTTGCGCGGCCTGCCACAGCCCGAACGGCGCGGGCATCCCGGCGCAGTATCCGCGCCTGGCCGGCCAGCACGCCGACTACACCAAGACGCAGCTGACGACCTTCCGCCAGGGTGAGCGCAACAACAGCGCCCAGATGTCGGCGATTGCCGCGAACCTGAGCGACAAGGAAATCGAGGCCCTGGCCGATTACGTGGCCGGCCTGCGCTGAGCCCCGCTCAGCCGCGTCAGCCGCGTCACCCGCATCCACCGCAGCTCCGGACCCACAAGCGGGCGGCCCTCTCCGGGCTGACCCGCTTTTGTCCTTCCTGGGCTGTCGCTTGAGGTCGGCATGGCGCGGGATGGCGCCGCGGCCCCTTGAGGCTTCCACGGACAATCACCGACATGCGCACCGCGGCCCTGCCACAGACTCCCCCCGGGACCCCTCCCGTCACCCCTGCTGCACACAGCGTGCGCCGCCAGGTGCTGGACGTGCTGGCGTCGATGCGCTTTGCGATCGCGCTGCTGACGGTGATCTGCATCGCCTCGGCCATCGGCACGGTGGTCAAGCAGGGCGAGCCGCTGGTCAATTACGTGGACCAGTTCGGGCCGTTCTGGGCCGAGGTGTTCGGCGCTTTGGGCCTGTACCGCATCTACAGCTCGGGCTGGTTCCTCACCATCCTGGCCTTCCTGGTGGTGTCCACCAGCCTGTGCATTGCGCGGAACACGCCCAAGATCCTGGCCGACTGGCGCACGCACAAGGAGCACATCCGCGAACAGGCCCTGCAGGCCTTCCGCCACCGCGCCACCGGCGTGCTGACGCAACCCTTGGGCGAGGCGCAAGCTGCGGTGCTGCGCACGCTGGCGCAGCAGGGCTGGTCGGTGAAGACGCAGCGCCGCGAGGCCGCCGCCCAGGACGGTGCCTCGGGCACGGCGGCCATCGGCGAGGGCGTGATGATCGGTGCGCGCCTGGGTGCGGCCAACAAGCTGGGCTACATCGCGGCGCACAGCGCCATCGTGCTGATCTGCCTGGGCGGTTTGTTCGACGGTGACCTGATCGTCAATGCCCAGGTGTGGGCGCAGAAGCTGCAGCCCTTCAAGGGCGGCATGACCGAGCCGGAGCGCGGCCGCCTGGGCGAGGGCAACCCGGCTTACCGCGCGCAGTTGTTCGTGCCCGAAGGCGCGCGCAGCAACGCGGCCGTGGTGAACCTGAACGAGGGCATGCTGGTGCAGCCGCTGCCTTTCGAGGTCGAGCTCAAGAAGTTCTCGGTGGAGTACTACGCCACCGGCATGCCCAAGCGCTTCGCCAGCGACATCGTCATCCACGATGCGCGCAAGGGCGTGGACAAGGCCTTCACGGTCGAGGTCAACCACCCGGTGGTTTATGACGGCGTGACGATCTTCCAGTCCAGCTTCGAAGATGGCGGCTCGTCGGTGCAGCTCAAGCCCTTGCGCCTGGACCTGGGCACGGCCCAGGTCGCGCGTGCCGGGCAAGCCACGCAGGCTGCACAGAGCGCCAGCAGCGTGGCTGCCGTGGTCGGCGGGGCACCGCAGATGCTGTCTGCGCCCGCGGGCGATCTGCAGCTGGAGGTGACCGGGCTGCGCGTCATCAACGTCGAGGACGTGGCGCAGGCGCAGAAGTCGTCCGCGGCCGATGGCACCGCATCTGCAGGAAGCAACGACGTCCGCGGCGTGAACCTGGCCGAGCTGAGCAAGCACCTGGGCTCGGGCGCCAAGCCGGCGGGCAACAAGCAGTTGGTCAACATCGGGCCGTCCGTCATCTACAAGCTGCGCGATGCCGCCGGCCAGGCGCGTGAGTACCAGAACTACATGGCGCCGGTGAAGCTCGACGGGCAGCAGGTCTTCCTGTTCGGGGTGCGCGACACGCCGGCCGAAGGCTTCCGCTACCTGCGCGTGCCAGCCGACGAGGACATGGGCGTGCAAGGTTGGTTGCGCCTGCGCCAGGCCTTGAACGACGGCGCCATGCGCGCCGAGGCGGCCCAGCGTTTCGGCCGCATGGCCGCGCCGGCCGACCGCGCCGAGTTGCAGGCGCAGCTGGGGGGCTCGGCGCAACGGGCGCTGGACCTGTTCGCTGGCGCCATACGCGCCACGCCGGCCAAGCCGGGCCAGCCAAGTCAGCCCCTGGTGGGCGGCTTGCCGGCGCTGTCGGATTTCATCGAGCAGGCCGTGCCCGCCGAGCAGCGCGAACGCACCTCGGCCACGCTGGTGCGCATCCTCAATGGCGCGCTGTTCGAGCTGCTCAACCTCAGCCGCGAACGCGCGGGCGTGGCGCCGCTGTCGCCCGAGCAGGACGAGGCGCGTCGCTTCATGACGGCCTCGGTGCTGTCGCTGTCGGACGCGATGTTCTACCCGGTGCCCATGGTGCTGGTGCTGGAAGGTTTCGTGCCCAAGCAGGCCAGCGTTTTCCAGGTGACGCGAACCCCGGGGCGCAATGTGGTCTATCTGGGCTGCGTGCTGCTGATCGTCGGCGTGTTTGCCATGCTCTACATCCGCGAGCGGCGTCTGTGGGTGTGGTTGCAGGAGGATGGCGCTGGCGCCACCCGCGTGAAGATGGCGCTGTCGTCCACCCGCCAGACGCTGGACACCGACCGCGAGTTCGAGCGTTTGCAGCGCACTTTGCTGGGCACCACAGCCGCAGCTTCGCCCTGAGTTTCAAGGACCCACGACATGAGCACTTCCCCTTCGGTGGGTGTCGCCGACGACCTGCCCACCGGCCTCACCGACCTGAAGCGTCCGCCCAGCGACTGGCTGTTCGCCGTCGTGGTGCTGGCGCTGACGGGCTGGGCCTTCTGGCGTTTCGGCGACGCCATGGACGTCTATGAGCAGGCCATTTTGCTGGCGGCGGCGCCCAGCGTCATCGCCATGGGCTGGTTCTGGCGCCCGGTGCGCCTGCTGCTGCTGGCCAGCGGCCTGGCCACCTGGGGCGCGGCCGCCCTGTACCTGCGCACCACGGACGACTGGGGCGCCGACCTGGCCCAAGGCGAGCAGATTTTCTGGCTGAAGTATTTCCTCTCCAGCCAGAGTGCCATTTTGTGGATGAGCGTGCTCTTCTTCATGAGCACGGTGTTTTACTGGATCGGGCTGCTGTCGCGCAGTGCCACGGGCACCAGGCTGGGTTCGCGCATCGCCTGGGCGGGCGTTTTCATGGCCGTCACGGGGACGCTGGTGCGCTGGTTCGAGAGCCACCAGATCGCGCCCGACATCGGCCACATCCCGGTGAGCAACCTCTACGAAGTCTTCGTGCTGTTCGCCTGGCTGACCACGGCCTTCTGGCTGTACTACGAAGACCGTTTCGAGAAGATGGGCCAGTCGCTGGGCTCCTTGGGCGCCTTCGTGATGCTGGTGGTGAGCGCTGCCGTGGGCTTCCTGCTGTGGTACGCCGTGGTGCGTGGCGCCAGCGAAATCCAGCCGCTCGTGCCGGCTTTGCAAAGCTGGTGGATGAAGCTGCACGTGCCGGCCAACTTCATCGGTTACGGCACGTTCGCGATGTCGGCCATGGTGGCGTTTGCCTACCTGATCAAGCTGCGCGCCGGTGAAACGCAGTGGTGGAAGCTGGCGCCGCTGTGGCTGGTCGGCGTGGTGCTGTGCTTCGAGCCCATCGTGTTCCGCGCCAAGCCGGGCGCCGAGCAGATGGTGGGCACCTACTGGGCCATTTACTTCGGGGTGTCGGCGCTGATCGTCGCGGGCATCATCGCGGCGCGCCGCAAGATCGCGGCCCAGCTGCCCGATTTCGAGGTGCTGGACGACGTGATGTACAAGGCCATCGCCGTGGGCTTTGCCTTCTTCACCATCGCCACCATCCTGGGCGCTTTCTGGGCGGCCGAGGCCTGGGGCGGCTACTGGAGCTGGGACCCGAAGGAGACCTGGGCGCTGATCGTCTGGCTGAACTACGCGGCCTGGCTGCACATGCGCCTGATGAAGGGCCTGCGCGGTGAGTTCGCCGCCTGGTGGGCGCTGGGCGGTTTGCTGGTGACGTCGTTCGCCTTCCTGGGCGTCAACATGTTCCTGTCGGGGCTGCACTCGTACGGGCAGCTGTGACGAAAAGGGCGGCCTCCACCGCCCTTTTCCCGTTCAAGAAGGCGCCTGCATGGCCGATAACCGACTCAGGAATGTTTTGTCGGGTCCAAGCCATGCGCTACGTCGTTCGTGACACCAAGGGAAGCATCGTCAGTCTGCACCGCGAGCCGGTGCCGGGCTCCGACCTGCTGCCGCTGAGCCATCCCGATGTGCAGGCCTTCCTGACCGGCACGGACGGCAAATCGTTCGCGGCCATGGACGCCGACCTGGTCCGGGTGCTGGAGGATTTGATCGACGTGCTCCTGCGGCGCAATGTGTTCCGCATCACCGACCTGCCGCTGGAAGCGCAGGTCAAGCTGTTCGAACGCAAGCACTTCCGCGACAACCTGCAGTCCCACGCGCTGAACCTGTACGCCGGTCAGCAGGCACAGAGCCCGGCCAGCATGGGCGAGGACTCGGCCACGGGGGCCATGTCCGACCTGGTGCCCTTCGACTGGGCCAACAGCGACTTCAAGGTCTGAGCGACCCCAACTGAGCGCCACCCAGGCGCCCAACGCCCTCAGAACACCCGGTGCGCCAAGGCCGGCAACTGGGTGCGCACCTGCGTCTGGCGCGCCTTGCCCAGCTCGGCCAGCACCACGCCGCTGCCATCTTCGCGACGGCAGGCCATCACCTCGCCCCAGGGCCCCACGGCCAGCGAATGGCCGAAGGTGCGGCGACCGTTCTCATGCAAACCGCCTTGCGCGGGCGCCAGCACGTGGCAGAGGTTCTCCACGGCGCGGGCGCGCAGCAGCAATTCCCAGTGGGCGCGGCCCGTGGTGTCGGTGAAGGCCGCGGGCAGAACGATGAGGTCCAGCGGCTGCTGGGCGCCGAGCTGGCGGAACAGCTCGGGGAAGCGCAGGTCGTAGCAGACGCTCAGGCCCACGCGCCAGGCCTGGCCTGATCGGTCGGTGAGGTCGAAGGCCACAGGCGCGCTGCCCGGGCGCAGTGTGGCGGCCTCGTCGTAGCGGCGCTGGCCATCGTCGAAACAGAAGAGGTGGACCTTGTCGTAGCGCGCCACGCGGGCGCCGTCGGGGCCATAGACCAGGGTGGTGTTGAAGACCTTGTCCGAGCCGGGCCCGCGGATGGGCAAGGTGCCGCCGATCAGCCAGATGCCGTGTTCGCGGGCGGTCTCGGACAGCACGTGCTGCATCGGCGTGCTGTGGGTGCCGGGGATGAGCGCGTCGGCGAGGGGCTCGGCGATGGCGAGCTTGTCGCTGTCGTGCTGGCCCATCAGGCAGAAGTACTCGGGCAGGGCGACGAGCTCGGCGCCCGCGGCGGCGGCCTCGGCGATCAGGCCGCGCGCCACCTCGAAGTTCTCGTCCACGCGGGGGGTGGACACCATCTGCACGGCTGCAACTTTCATGGGGTGGTCTGGGCTGATGAGGGATCCCGACAGGGGCGTGGGCAGCCGGCCTTGCCGTATGCTTGGGCACATCATGGCCGAACTCGATCCCCCGGCGCAAGGCGCGCTGTTGTCAGAACCCATCGCGCCAGCCGACCCTGCCGTTTGGCGTGAGTGGGCCGAGCGTGTGCACGATGCCGCCGCGCGCGGGGCCTGCCTGCGCGTGCGCGGCGGCGGCAGCAAGGACCACCTGGGTGACACCACCCGCGGCGAGCTGCTCGACACCCGCGACTGCCAGGGCATCGTGGCCTACGAGCCCAGCGAACTGGTGATCCGGGCCCGTGCCGGCACGCCGCTGGCCGAGGTCGAAACCGCGCTGGCCGAGCGTGGGCAGCACCTGGCTTTCGAGCCGCCGCGTTTTGCCTTCCATGCCGATGGCAGCGGCGCAGGGGCTGGCGCGGCCACCCTCGGTGGCGTGGTGGCCAGCGGCCTGAGCGGGCCGGGCCGGGTCAGCCGCGGCGCCGTGCGCGACCACGTGCTGGGCTGCACGTTGATGAACGGCCGCGCCGAGGTGATGCGCTTTGGCGGTGCGGTGATGAAGAACGTGGCGGGCTTCGACCTTTCTCGTCTGATGGCGGGCTCCATGGGCACGCTGGGCCTGCTGCTGGAGGTCACGCTCAAGGTGATGCCGCAGCCGGTGGTGTCGGCCACCATGCGCTTCGAGATGCCCCAGGCCGAGGCCCTGGCCCAGGTCAACCAATGGGCGGCCCAGCCCTTGCCGCTGGACGCCTCCGCCTGGTGGGACGGCCTGCTCGTGCTGCGCCTGCGGGGCGCGCGCGCGGCCGTGGCCAGCGCGGTGCAGCGCCTGTACCGCGAGCGCCGTGGCGAGCTGCTGGCGCCGCCTGTGGCCGACGCTTTCTGGCAAGGCATGCGCGACCAGAGCGACGAATTCTTCCAGCGTGCGCGCCAGGCCGTGGCCCAGGCGGGCGGCCAGGGGGTCGCGCTGTGGCGCCTCTCGGTGCCGCCCACCACCGCGCCGCTGGAGGTGCACGGCGAGCAGCTCATCGAGTGGTTCGGCGGCCAGCGCTGGGTGTGCACGCCTGCGCCGGCGGCGGCCGTGCACGCCCTGGCGGCGCGCGTGGGCGGCCATGCCCAGGCGGTGTGCAGCGCCCAGCCCCTGCCTTGCGTGGACGAGGCCGCCTTGTCGCCGGTGCTGCTGCGCCTGCACCGGCAAGTGCAGCGGGCCTTCGACCCGCAGGGCGTGTTCGCCACCGGTCGCCTCCTGCCCCTTTCCGCCTGAGTTGGCGCCCACGGACTCACCCATGCAGACCCGCCTCTCACCCGAGCACCAGTCCACCCCCGCCGGCCAGCAGGCCCAGGCCGTGCTGCGCCAGTGCGTGCACTGCGGCTTTTGCAACGCCACCTGCCCGACCTACCGCCTGACCGGCAACGAGCTGGACGGCCCGCGCGGCCGCATCTACCTGATGAAGCAGGTGTTCGAGGGCCAGGCGCCCACGCGCACCACGCAGCAGCACCTGGACCGCTGCATCGGTTGCCGCCACTGCGAAAGCACCTGCCCCTCCGGCGTGCCCTACCACGAGCTCCTCGCGGTGGGCCAGCCGGTGGTGGACGCCGCCGTGGCCCGCCCCTGGCGCGAGCGCCTGCTGCGCTGGGGCCTGCGCACCCTGATGCCATCGCCGCTGTTCACCCCGGCCTTGCGCGTGGGCCAGGCCGTGCGCGGGCTCTTGCCCGAGGCCTTGCGCGCGCAGGTGCCGGCGCGTTCGCCCCTCGCGCCGCCCGCCTGGCCCGATGCGCGCCAAAGCCTGCATGCCCGGCGTGTGCTGATGCTCAAGGGCTGCGTGCAGCCGGGCTTGCGCCCGCACATCGACGCGGCCACGGCGCGCGTGCTCGATGCGCTGGGCATCCGCGCCGAAGTGGCCGCATCGTCCGGTTGCTGCGGGGCCGTGCAGGGCCACATGGGCGATGTCGATGGGGCCAAGGTGCGCGCGCGCCGCAACATCGACGCGTGGTGGCCGTACATCGTGTCGGCCACGCCGGTGGAGGCGGTGCTGGTCAATGCCTCGGGCTGCGGCGCCTGGGTCAAGGATTACGACAGCCTGCTGGCCGACGACCCGGCCTATGCCGACAAGGCCAAGCGCCTCGTCGCCCTGGTGCGCGACCCGGGCGAGATGCTGCCGGCCTGGTTGCCCGTGCTCAAGCGCAAGCTGGGCCGCCAGGCCGCGGCCGGCGCGCTGGGCGGCTTCACCTTCCACCCGCCGTGCAGCCTCAGCCACGCCCAGCGCCTGAGCAGTGCCGCCAAGCCGGGCCCGATCGAAACCAGCTTGCGCGAGCTGGGCTTCGAGGTGCGCCTGGCCCGCCAGGACAGCCACCAGTGCTGCGGCGCCGGTGGGGCGTACAGCGTGCTGCAGCCGGAGATGTCGCGGCAGTTGCGCGACCTCAAGCTCCAGGCGCTGCAGCCCGCAAATGGGACAGGAAGCGGGGCAGAAAGTGCGGCCTCCGGCCCGCAGGTGATCGCCAGCGCCAACATCGGCTGCATCACCCACCTGCAATCGGGCACGGACACGCCGGTCAAGCACTGGATCGAGCTGCTGGACGAGGCGCTGTCGCGCTGATCACGGGTCCGAGGGGCTGTTGCTCGGTGCGCGCGCGGAGCTCCGAACCGCATGCACCGAGCTCAACGCTCGGGGCGTCCGGGTCTGTCAAACCGCGCGGTCGGTGCCGGCGGGGGCGTTCGGCTGCTGGGCGGTATCGACCGGCTCGGTCTCGCGGCCATCGAAGCTGACTTCGACGTCGATGCGCGATTTCACCGGCATGCCCTGGCGTTCGCCGGGGGCAAAGCGGGCTTGCAGGAAGGCTTCGCGGGCGGCTTCGACGAAGGGCGCGGGCAGGGCGTCTTCGGCGTTCTGTGGCGTCGCCACCATCACCTTGCGCACGGCACCGGCCTCGTCGATGAACAGGGTCAGGCGGCCCGTGCGGACGCGGCCAGGCTCGACGCCAGCCGGGTAGCCGATCTGGACGATGCCCAGGGCCTGCGGCGGGCGGTCGAGCATGTCGCGGCGGGCGTAGCCGGTGAAGGTGGCGGCGCTGTCGGCGGAGGTGGGGGCCTGGGACGAGGCTGCGGCGTCTGACACAGGCGTCTCCACGGCCGGGCCTGCTGGCTCGCTGGCGGTGATGGCCTCTGCGGTGATGGCTTCCGAGGTGTCGGCCGGCGCTGCCGCGTCGGACATGGGCTGCTCCGCCGAGACTGCCGAGACCCGGGTGGGGGCCGACAAGGCCCAACGCACGTGCATGGCCGTGTGCGCGTGACCGCCCGACACCGCCGCGCTGTGGCCCGGCACCAAGGCCTGTGTGCGCAGGAACAGCCCCAGCCCCAAGGCGGCATGCAAGCCCAGCGCCGCCAGCACGCACCAGCCCACGCGCCCTGATCGGCGTGACCGGCGTGACCCGCCCGGGGGGCCGAGGGGCCCTGGCGGCGTCAGGAGGGGCGCGGTGCCGTGCATGGCGCTCACTGCGTCAGTTCGCGCCAGGAGGTGCGGCGCATGGTGCCGGTGGACGTCGGGGCCTTGACGTGGTCACGCACCTCGGTGGAGCCATCGGCGTTGGTGATGATCTGGCCCGACTTGGAGCGGCCCTGGAACTGCAGCGTGTTGATGCCCATGGTGGCCACCGAGCGCTTGTAGCCAGCCAGCTGTGTGCTGGCCTGTTCCAGCACATAGGAGCCGGTCGCGATGTCCAGGTCATAGAGCCACGAGTAGCCCGAGCCGCTGCACACGTCGGTGGCCGGCACGATGCTGGCCACGGTCAGCGTGGTGTAGGCCAGGCTCATGCCCACCGCCACGCGCTCGCCGGCATCGGGCAGGTCGATGTACCAGCCGGCCACGGTGCTGCTGCTCCAGTCCACCGCGTTCTTGGTGACGGTGCGGTTGTTGCCGGAGGTGGTCAGGGTCTGGGCGACCATGCTGCTGCGGATGTTGCTCCAGCCGGTGGAGGTCAGCGGGTCCTTGACGGCGTAGATGGACGCGGGCGTGGTGGTGTCCATGGCGTCGGTGGCGCCCAGGTAGCGGCCCGTGCCGACCAGCACCACCGGGTAGTTGTAGCCGCCGTAGCGCACCTCGGCCAGTTCGGGCCTGACCGTGATGGGCTGGGCCGTGCCGTCCTTGACGAACTGGGCCAGGCGCACGGCGCGGGTGTCGGCGGTGGTGCCTGCGGGTGCGGCGAGGTTGTTGGCGTCGAAGCGCCACAGGTTGCCCAGCAGGTCGCCGGCGTAGAAGCGCACGGCCTCGTTGTCCGACGGCGTCGAGATCCAGGCGTTGAGCTTGCTCAGGCCGCTGGGGCTGCCCGACGAGCCCACCGCCGCGTTGTTCACCAGCGTGGGCACCTTGTGCATCACGGTGCCGGTGTGGGCGTTCAGCACGTACAGGTAGCCGTTGCCGCTGTTGTTGATGCCGGAGGTGAAGACCACGGCCCAGACCATCGCACCGGTGCTGTCCGGCAGCTGGGTGACGACGGGGTTGCCGTAGGTGAGGCCCAGGTCGGCGTCGGTGAACTCCCACATCAGGGTCGGGCTGCTCGGCGAGCTCACGTCCAGCGCGTAGTAGGCCTTGCCGCCGGCACCCAGGCCGCCCACCAGCATGGTCCGCCACACATGGGCGCCATCGGTTTCCTGCGAGATGTCGGCGACCACGGGGGTGGCGTTGACGCTGAAGCGGTGCTGGTTGGCGTAGTCGCTGTCGCCCAGCATGTAAAGCTTGGGCATCACCGCGCGGGGTATGTACGCCCACACCTCGCTGCCGGCCGTGGGGCAGGACGTCGCGCTGCTGCTGGACTTGGCCGAGAAGGCGTGCAGCATGCCGTCGTTGGCCGCGGCATAGACGATGGGGCAGCGGCTGGCGTTGTTGGTCTGGTAGGTGGGGTAGTCGTGGGTGGTGTACGAGAAGGGCGGCTTGCCCACGTACACGGGCGAGGCGTCCACCATGTCGCCCAGCACGCTGCGGCGGCTGCGGTAAAGCGTGCCTTCGTTGCTGCGGTCGCCGCGGATGAAGTTCACCAGGGCCGCGCCCGAGGCGTTGGTCTGTTGCGTGGAGGTCAGCGCCGAGCACTGCGTGGGCCGGGGCGACTGGCTGCAGTAGTTGTTGAAGTAGCCGGTCAGCAGGGTGCCGTCCACATCGGACGACAGGTTGGCGTAGGTGAAGGTGCCCAGGCTCTGGCTGGTGGTGCTGCCCGAGGTCGCTTTGCGGGCGTAGTAGATGGTGCGGCTGCTGTACTCGCGGCCGTCCAGCAGGGTGCTGGCCTTCCAGTTGCTGTTCTCCGTGCCCACGGACACCGTGTCGGTGGCGGCGTTGACGGTGATGGTGCGCGCTTCCAGTTCGCCGTTCCAGCTCTGCGTGCGGTAGGACGCGATGAAGACCTGGTCGGTGCCCAGCACCGGGCGCAGCGAGGTGGATGCGGCCGAGGCGCCGGCGCCGTCACGGGCGGTGATGTCGGAGAGCGCCGTGCTCAGCGCCGAGACCAGGGTGTCCGCGCTGCCGGCGGAGAAGTAGCGGCCATGGCCGTTGACGGCGGCGTGCCAGAGGTCGTCGATCTTGGCCGGGTCGCTGGAGGTGTCCAGCGGTGGGATGGGCCACTTCTTGGTGCCCGCCTTGATGGCGTTGAAGTCGCTGGAGGCGCCGGTGAGGTAGTTGACGTCGTAACGCAGCCGACCGCTCAGGCCCAGGCCGAGCGTGTAGGTCGTCATGTGCTGCTTGCGGTTGGGGTCGGTGTCCGAGTACGGCACGCTGTTGACCAGGTCGGTGCGCAGGTCGGTGTTGTAGTAATAGGCGGCCACGTCGGCCAGGGTGTTGAGGGCGGGGCCGCCGGTGCTGGCGGTTTCCACCGTGCTGGCCTGGGGTTGTGACGAGCGGCAGTTGGTGGTCGAACCCGAGGGATCCTGAAGCACCACCCAATCGGTGTATGTCGTGCCGGTGGGCGTGACCGTCATCACCCGCTGTTCGGTGTAGGGGATGTAGGTGCTGCGGCCGTTGGAGCAGCCGCTGGTGCTGCCCGCCCGGTAGCTGGTGCGCACGTAGGTGGCGGTGTAGTTGGTGCTGTCGTCGTACTGCGGGCGCGGCGTGGCATTGATGTCCGAGTCCTGGTTGCCCACGGCGGTGCTGCCATCGAGCTGCGTGGGCAGGGTGCCTTCGTTCCAGTAGCCGTCGGTGGTCAGGATGCTGTAGTTGCGCTGGCAGGCGTTCTGGATGGGGTCGGTCTGCCTTTGGCCCGTGCGTGAGTCGGCCAGCTTGTTGCCGTAGTAGCGTCCCACCTTGGCCAGGGCGCGGCGCAGCGGGGTCGAGCCGCTGACCGGCGCACCGTAGAGGTTGCTGAAGAACAGCGTTTTCTGGTCGGCGCCGAAGTCGGCGATGTCGGCGAAGCTGCCCAGGTTGGGCAAAAAGTCGGTGTTGAAGTTGCCGCTCTTGTTGATGGTGGTGAAGCCCACGCGGTAGCGGTTGTCCAGCGCGAACATGGCGCGGCCGGCCGCCGAACGCATCATCAGGATGCGGGTGCGGTAGTAGGCGTACCAGTTGGCGTAGCGCTGCTGGTCGGCCGCGGACAGGCTGCTGATGAGCACCTGGCTGAACTTGCTGCTGCCGGGGCCTGAGCCGATGTTGCTCAGGCATTCGTTGACGAAGGTGTTGGTGGTGTCGAAGTTGCCCGCGCTGTCGTAGGCCCAGGACTGGGGCGTCTGCGTGCCCGTGTAGCTGTAGTAATAGTGCGTGGCCGGGCTGTTGTTGGTGGCCGAGAGGTTGGTGGTGCGCAGCTTGCCCAGCACCCAGTTCGACACGCTGCCTTTGCGGACGCTGGAGAAGGTGAAGGTGATCGTGTACTTGTACGTGTAGGGGAAGGTGAACAAGGAGACCAGGTCTTTGTCCACCACCTTGCCGACCATCCAGTGGGTGTCGTCGCCGCTTTCGTACACGGCGACCATGTCATTGACCGCCAGCGACACGCCATTCGTCGTGATGGTGTCCGTCAGCACGACGGGCGTGGTGGCGTCCGGGTCGGGCGTGTCGGTGTTGAGGGACTTGGTGACGCTGGCCGACGATGACAGCGTCGGCTGAAAGCCATCGGGCCACGCGGCATCCAGCTTCTGCTGGGGGTAGTTGCGCCCATCGGCTGTTTTGGGCAGGGCGTAGGGCGAGGTTTCCGTGGAAGGGTTGAACGCTGCGCCATTGCAATGAGACGACCACACGCTGTAGGCGCCGCGGTCACCGGTGTCATCGGGCAGGTAGTCGCTGGCCATCGAGCCCGAGTTGTCCAGGATGAACATCAGGTTGGGCTTGACCGACACGGTGGCATTGATCAGCGGGGAGTTGCTGATGTCGGTGCTGGCGGCCCAGCTCGGCTGGTCCGGGGCCATGCCGGCGAGCAACAGGGCGGCGGCCACGGCGACACGCTGAGCGCGCGGCGTGTGGGGAGCAAAAGGATGTGTCATGTCGCCTCCGACATCAGAACTGAACGATGGTCTCGGTGATGGACGACGTGCTGCGCGCACCCACGGCCTGCACCACGATGCGGTAGTACGTGCCTTGGGCCGTGCCCGTCAGCGGTGCGGGTTTGCTGTAGTCCAGGCTGCCCTTGTCGTTGGCCACGCCGGCGCCCGAGTTGGCCGGTGCCGCGCAGGAGTTGCCTGTGGCGGTGGGGGCGCCCGTGGCCGAGCACAAACGGAAGATGGCGTAGCGCAGCGTCACCGGCTCGGTGGCGCCGGCCGAGGCCACGGTGCGGGCCGCCAGGGTGCACTTGCCGGTCACGGTGCCGCTGGCGTAGGCGCAGGTGTCGCCGTTCCAGTCCACCAGCACGCGGCTGTTGTTGCTGCTGAGCTGGCCGGTGGCGTCGAGGTTGTCGGTGGCCGAGGCGTAGTAGCCGACGGCCGTGTTGTCGGTGTCGAGCGCCGTGGCGTTGGCGGCCAGCCACTCGATGGCGGTTTGCGTGGCCCGCTCGGTCGAGGCCACGGTCTCCTGCTTGAAGCCGAGGTTGCCCAGCACCGTGGTACCGCTGTCCACCGAGCGCACCAGGGCGACGGCGCCCAGTGACAGGGCCAGCAGCGCCAGCAGGGCGAAGATGAGGGAGAGGCCGCGCTGCTGCTTCATACGGCACTCCACACCACGTTGCGCAGCGGCACGACGGTGTCATAGACCTTGTAGCGGTAGTGCTGCCACTCGGTGTCGGTCGCGTTGGGTTTGGGGATGGTCAAGGTCAGGCACTGGCGTTCGCTGCCCGTGCTGCAGGCGGCGGTGCCTGACACGGTGGTGGCGGTGCCCACGTCCCAGCCCGGGTCAGCGGTGGTGACGGCATCTTTTTCCCGCACCTCGCTGCGCGCCACCACGGCGATGCGCACGCTCAGCACGCGCGACCAGTCGTCGGCGGCGGTCGGGGTGGTGGTGTCGTACTGGTCCACCACGCCGTCTTTGGGGGTGCTGGTGTCCTTGCCATACATCACGCGCATGGCCACGACGCCCGAGGCCAGCACCTGGTTGGCGCCCCAGGTGCCGTTGGCTTGCAGTTCGCGCATGACCAGGGCCTCGCTGGCAACGGTGTATTCGCGCAGCACGATGCTGCCCAGGTTGACCAGGTAGCTGGTGTCGGCGGGGTAGCCGGTGGTGGGCATCAGCGACGCCGTGGACGCCGGGTTCCAGCCCGCGGTCACGGTGACGTTGGGCACCACGGTGCTGGACAGCACGTTGGCGCCCGAGCCCGCCACCTGGAACACCGTGCACCAGTTGGTGCTGCTCCAGCTGCCGGGGATGGCCATCATCGTGTCGCCATTGCTCACGCCGGTGCTGGAGTTCACGGTGAAGCTGGTGTCCACCGCCGCGTGGTTGGCCTTGACGACCATGGGCACCGAGAAGCTGCTGCGGCCGCTGCTGAAGGTGCGCAGCGTGGGCACGCCGTTGGCATTGACGGTGATGGTGACCGGCGCCAGCGTCAAGGCCAGGGTGGCGGCACTGCCGTACTTGGCCTGGATGGGGCAGCCCAGCGCGGCGCTGTGGCTGATGATGCCGTAGCCTGCGCCCTGCACGTCGCGGCTGACGGTGTAGAGGCCGATGGAGCCGTTGACCTGGGCGTCCGAGCCCGAGCTGGTCGTGCGGCGCTGGCCTTCCGAGCTGACCACCACCTGCGCGATGATGACCGTCGTGATCAGGGCCAGGGCCATGCCGACCATCAGCTCCACCAGGGTGAAGCCGTGGGTGTGCGCGCGGGCATGCGCGCTGGCGTGGGTGTGGGGGGTGCGCATCGGGGTGGCCTTCAGCTGGCGGCGCTCAGCCGCGTGCGGGTGGTGTAGCTGTGCTGGTCGTCGCTGCCGTGCTGCCAGGTCACGGTGACCGTGACCATCTGCGTGGTGGCGTCCACGACGATGCTGCCGCTGCCGTTGGGCAGGGTGTTGCTGACCTTGCTTTGCCAGTCGCTGCAGCGGGTGTTGGACGTGCAGGCCGTGCCGTTGTAGTTGGCCACGTGGCTGATGTCGCCCCACATCGTCCCGACCACCTCGTTGGCCAGGTAGCTGGCGTCGGCGCGGTACTTGGCATCGGACTGGGCGGCCGTCATGCGCGCTTGCAGGCCCACCAGCGCCAGCACGCCGATGCTGAAGATGAGGATGGAGACCAGCACCTCGATGAGCATCATGCCGCGCTGGCTGGGCATGCGGGGGGGGCGTCTGTTCATGGCGAACCTCACAGGCAGCGACGCGGGTCGCTGGTGCTGGTGATCAGCGGGTCGCAGGAGCGCACCATGCCGGCCGGGGTGATGTCCACGCGCAGGGGGCGGTCCTCGGATTGGGCCGAGGCGTAGCTCACCGTCAGGCGCGTCAGGTTGCCCGAGCGGCGGCCCAGGGCGTCGAAGGTCACGCTGCTGGCGGCGGTGCTGCCGTCGGCGGCCAGGCCAGCAACCGACACGCCCGCGCTGCCTTCGGTGCCGAGGCGCTTGACGACGATCAGCGGGTTGGTGGCGTCCGTGCTGGCGTTGGTCGGCGCGGCCGCACAGGCGCCGCCCGGGTCACGCACGCTGACCACCCAGGAGGCGCCAGCAGCGGACACCGTGCAGCTGTTGTTCAGCGCCGTGGCCGTGCCGTTGTCCACCATGTAGAAGGTGATGGGGCGGTTGCGCCGCACGGCTTCGTTGCGGGCCTGTTGCAAGCCCGTCTGCAGGGATTCGGCCTGGTTGCGCAGCTTGGCATTGCGCACCCAGGCGCTCATGCTGGGCACGGCGGTGGCGAGCAGCATGCCCAGCACCACCAGGGTGACGGCGATTTCGATGATGGAGAAGCCGCGTTGTGCGGGGCGGGGGGCGCGCGGTGTGTGCGTCATGGCGGTGTCCTCTCGGTGTCCTTGTGGCTCAGGAGCAGTCCGAGGCCGACTTGACGGCCCAGCACGACGAGGTGGCGGTGGTGCCGGCGAACTGCGTGGTGCCCTTGGCGCCGCTGTCGCTGAGGGTGTAGGCGTAGCCGTTGACCGTGCTGCTGCTCTTGCCCGTGGCCGTGATCGTGTAGTTCTGGCCGCTGTTGCTGGTGGTGCAGCTGTAGTCGAAGTACTTGCTGTCGGCCACGACCAGGGCGTTGGCGGCAGCGCTGCCGCAGGTGGTGGCGGCGGTCGGGCCGTAGGCGCGGTTGTCTTGGTAGAACTGTTCCAGGCGCACGCGCTGGCTGGCCAGGTTGGTGAAGGCCTCCTGCATGGCGCCGCGGCGGATGTACTGCGTGTAGGCGGGCACGGCGACCGAGGCCAGGATGGCGACGATGGCCACCACGATCATCACTTCGATGAGGGTGAAGCCGCGCGCCACCTTGCGCTGTGTGCCGAGCGGGAAACCGCCCGCGGTCGGTGTGGATGTGTGTGCCTGCATGCCAGAAACCCCTTGCTGTGGATCCATGATGTCCACATCGGGAAATTCTGGGTTCGCGTTGAGCGGGGCGAAGGCCGGATCAGCGTGACAAAACCCACGCAGTCGCGCCAGCTTGCGTCTTGTTACAGGGCGCGGCGTGGCCGCCCGTCGTCGGGCCCCACCGTTCGTCTGTCAGGGCTGACCGTTGGGGGCCGTTGGCGATGCGGGCGCCGTGGTCTGGACCGGGCGGGCCGGGTCGGCGCACCACTCGCTCCAGGAGCCGGCGTACAGGCGGGTGGGGGGAAAGCCGGCATGGGCCATCGCCAGCAGGTTGTGGCAGGCGGTCACGCCGGAGCCGCACTGGTGCACGAGGGTGTTGGTGCTGGCGCCGGCCTGGGCCATCAGCGCCGTGAATTCGTCACGCAGCACCTCGGCCGGCTTGAAGCGGCCGTCTTGCAGGTTGTGCTGGAAGAAGCGGTTGCAGGCGCCGGGGATGTGGCCGCCCACCGGGTCCAGGGTTTCGTTTTCGCCGCGGAAGCGGTCGGGGGCGCGGGCGTCCAGCAGTTGCAGGCGCCCGGGCGTGCCGGGTGGCGTTTGCGACACGGTTTGCGACACGGTTTGCGACGAGGTTTGCAGCGAGGTTTGCAAAGATGCGAGGACCTCGTCTGCCGTCACGAGCCAGCCGTTGCGCGCCTGTGGGTTGACCGTGCTGGGCGTGACGGTGACGGGCGTGAGTGTGACGGGCGTGACTGTGACGGGCGTGTGTGTGGCCACGGTGGTGTCGATGGGGCCACCCCCAGGCCCCAGGGCCAGCCAGGCCGGCCAGCCGCCATCGAGCACCTGCACGCGCTCGTGGCCCAGCCAGCGCAGCAGCCACCAGGCGCGCGCGGCGAACATGCCACCCGCGTCGTCGTAGGCCACCACGCGGGTCTCGGGGCGCAGGCCCCATTGGCCCAGGGTGCGGGCCAGGGCCTCGGGCGAGGGCAGGGGGTGGCGGCCGGTGAAGGCGGGCGTGCCCTGGCCGACTTTCGGCCCGGAGAGGTCGCGGTCGAGGTGGGCGTACAGCGCTCCGGGGATGTGCCCCGCGCGCCAGGCCGCTTCGCCGGCGTTGGCATCGGCCAGGTTGAAGCGGCAGTCCAGCAGGAGCAGGTCTTCGGCGCCGGGGGCGGCCAGCAAGGCGCGCAGCTCGGCCGCGTCGATCAATGCGGGCAGGGCAGGCGAGGGGGCTGCGGCGATGCTCATGGTGTCGGCGTTCCGTGCGGAGGTGCTCGGCGGTGGCTCAGAACAGCGCCATGCTGAGCTTGCGGCGGTAGGCGTCGATGACGGGGTCGGCCCCGGCCACCTCCACCTTGCCGGCAATTTCCAGCTTGGGCTTGCCGTCGGGGGCTGCACCCGGGTGAGCTCCCGGGTGAGCTCCCGGGTGAGTGCCTGGCCCGCCGGCCTTGCCCGGGGCCGGTGCTGCGGCCTTGGGCTGCGGCTGGGTCATCGTCTCCAGGATGGCGACGTAGAGCTTGCGCGCGGCCTCGTCGTTCCAGGCCTTGTCGCGCATGATGACTTCCAGCAGCTCGTCCATGGCCTCGGTTTGGCGGCCCATGGCCAGGTGCAGCGAGGCCAGCTCCAGGCGGGCGGCGAAGTCGCGCTTGTTGGCGGCAATGGTGTCTTGCAGCGTGTTCAGCGGGCGGCCGTTGGCGCGCACACCGACGACGGCGTCCAGCACCCGCACGAAGGCGGCGGGGCGGGCCTCCACCAGCAGACCGGTGGCGCGCGGGCGCAGGGGCTCGGCCACCAGCTGGGCGTGCTGCAGGGCGTTGTCCGAGCCCTCGGCCAGCATCAGCGCGATCAGGTCGAAGCGGGCCTCGTCGTTGTTCGGGTCTTTGGCCAGGGCGTCGAGCAGCAAGTCCACCGCGCCACCGGTCTGACCGTCCTCGGCCAGGGCCTCGGCCTGCGCCACCTCGGCCTCGGCCGCCACTTCGCCCTCGGTGGGCACGTGCTTGGCCAGGAAGCCGCGGATCTGCTCGGCGGGCAGGGCGCCGACGAAGCCGTCCACCGGCTGGCCGCCCACGAACATCACGCAAAACGGGATGGAGCGCACGCCGAACATCTCCGAGAGCTGGCCGGCGATCTCCTGCTGCTCATCGGCATTGAGCTTGGCCAGCGTGAAGCGGCCCTGGTACTCGGTCTCCAGGCCTTCCAGCACCGGGCCCAGCTGCTTGCACGGGCCGCACCACGGCGCCCAGATGTCCAGCAGGATCGGCACCTGCTGCGAGGCGGCCAGCAGGTCGGATTCGAAGTTCGCGAGGGTGATGTCGATCATGGGTCAGCAAAAGTGAGGGCGACAGGTGTGGCGGCTTGCGCAGCGCAGAACGTGGGCAGCGCCTAAAATCCAGGGTTTGACGAGACAGGAGCCCGCGGTGAGCACAGCCCCCCACACGACGTCCAGCAGCCCGATGCAGACAGAACAGCAAGCCATCCAGGTCGGCGTGGTCATGGGCTCCAGCAGCGACTGGGACGTGATGCGCCACGCTGCCGACATTCTCACCGAGTTCGGCATCGCCTTCGAGGCCCGGGTCGTTTCGGCCCACCGCATGCCCGACGACATGTTCCGCTACGCCGAAGCCGCCGCCGACCGCGGCCTGGTGGCCATCATCGCCGGCGCTGGCGGTGCCGCCCACCTGCCTGGCATGCTGGCGGCCAAGACCACGGTGCCCGTGCTGGGCGTGCCCGTGCCCTCGCGCCACTTGCAGGGCGTGGATTCGCTGCACTCCATCGTGCAGATGCCCAAGGGCATCCCGGTGGCGACGTTTGCCATCGGCACGGCCGGTGCGGGCAACGCGGCGCTGTTCGCCGTGGCCATGCTGGCGGGCAGCCATCCCGCCTTGCGCGCCAAGCTCGACGCCTTCCGCGCCCGCCAGACCGAAGTCGCCCGCGCGATGACGAACGACCTGACGATGCCCGCACCGGAAGGCGGCCAGGCATGAGCGCCGCCAAGGACGTGATCCTGCCCGTGATCTTGCCGGGTGCGACCCTGGGCGTGATGGGCGGCGGCCAACTGGGCCGCATGTTCGTGCACGCCGCGCAAAGCATGGGCTACCGCACCGCCGTGCTCGATGCCGATGCCACCAGCCCCGCCGGGCTCGTGTCGCACGAACACATCCGCACGGCCTACCTCGACGCCGCCGGCCTGACCGAGCTGGCCCGCGTGGCCGACGCCATCACCACCGAGTTCGAGAACGTGCCCGCCGCGGCCCTCGAGCAACTGGCTCAGACCCGTCCGGTGGCGCCCGCCGGAGCGTCCGTGGCCATCTGCCAGGACCGCGCCCGCGAGAAGGCCCACTTCGTCGGCTGCGGCGTGGACTGCGCCCCGCACGCCATCATCGAGACGCCCGAGCAACTGGCCGCCGTCACCGACGACCTGCTGCCCGGCATCCTCAAAACATCGCGCATGGGCTACGACGGCAAGGGCCAGGTCCGCGTGAAGACGCGCGCCGAGCTCATCGCGGCCTGGGACGACTTGCAGCGCGTGGGCTGCGTGCTGGAGAAGATGCTGCCCCTGGCCTACGAGGTCAGCGTCATCGTGGCCCGAGGCCGCGACGGCCAGATCGTGCACTTCCCGCTGCAGCAGAACCTGCACCGTGACGGCATCCTCGCCGTGACCACGGTGCCCGCGCCCAACGTGACGGAAGCGGTCTCGCAACAGGCCTGTGCCTCGGCGCACCAGATCGCCGCGTCCATGGACTACGTCGGCGTGCTGTGCACCGAGTTCTTCGTGCTGGCCGATGGCCGCATCGTCGCCAACGAGATGGCCCCGCGCCCGCACAACAGCGGTCACCACACCATCGACGCCTGCGACGTGTCGCAGTTCGAGCTGCAGGTGCGCGCCATGACCGGCCTGCCCCTGGTCGCGCCCGTGCTGCACAGCCCCTGCCTGATGCTCAACCTGCTGGGCGACCTGTGGTTCCCCGGTGGCGTGACGGTCCAGCAAGAGCCGGACTGGGCCGCCGTGCTGGCCCTGTCCGGCACCCACCTGCACCTCTACGGCAAGGCCGAAGCGCGTGCTGGCCGCAAGATGGGCCACCTGACGGTCACCGGTGCCACGCCGCAAGCCGCCCGCGCCACGGCGCTGCAGGCCGCGGCCATTCTGGGCATCGCGCCGTTCTGATCGCCAGGTCTTGAACACCCCGATGCCCACCATGCGCCTGCTCGACCCCGCCCTGCAGCCCGACGCCATCGAACAGGCCGCGCAGCGCCTGGCCGATGGCGGCCTGCTGGCCCTGCCCACCGAAACCGTTTACGGCCTCGGCGCCCGGGCCGATGACGACGCCGCCGTGGCCCGCATCTTCGCGGCCAAGGGCAGGCCGGCCGACCATCCGCTCATCGTCCACGTGCCCAACGAGGCCGCGGCCCTGCACTTCGTCAGCGCCTTCCCGCCGGTGGCCCAGCGCCTGGTGCGCGCCTTCTGGCCGGGGCCCCTGACCGTGATCGTGCCGCGTCACCCCGACATGGCCCGTGCGGCGGCCGGTGGCCAGGACACCATCGGCCTGCGCTGTCCCGACCACCCCGTGGCCCGCCAGTTGCTCGATGCCTGTGCCCAGCGCGACATCCTCGGCGTGGCCGCGCCCAGCGCCAACCGCTTCGGTCGCATCAGCCCGACGCGGGCGGCGCACGTCGCCGAAGAGTTCGCCGGACAAGGCCAGGGCCTGGACGAGGTCTGGGTGCTCGACGGCGGCCCCTGCGAAGTCGGCATCGAGTCCACCATCGTGGATTGCTCGCGCGGCCAGCCCGTGCTGCTGCGCCCGGGTCGCCTCACCATGGCCGAGCTGGAAGCGGCCGCGGGCGAGCCGCTGCTGTGGTCCAGGCCGGAGGCGCCCGACCCGAACGCGCCCAAGGCCTCGGGCACGCTGCTGTCGCACTACGCGCCGCGCGCCCGTGTCGTCTTGATGAGCGACGCGCAATTGGCCGTCGGCCTGGACGTCATCGAGCCCGAACTCACCGCCCAGCACCTGGCCACGCCGGGCGTGGCGCCGCGCGTGGCCGTCTATTCGCGCAGCCTGTGGGCCCACCACCCGCGCCACCCGGGCGTGGTGCACCTGTCCATGCCGGGCGACGCCGTCACGGCGGCCCACGACCTCTTCGCCGACCTGCGCGAGATGGACGCCACCGGCGTCGCCCAGATCTGGGTGGAAGCCCCGCCCGAAGGCCCCGCGTGGGACGGCGTGCGCGACCGCCTGAGCCGCGCTGCGGCCGCCTGAGCCGCGGCGCTCACCTCCCTGCGCAACCCTGGCGCAACCCTGGCACTTCACCGCCCTTCACCCCGGCACCGCGCGGGCGAGGGCAATCCCGTGGCAGACTGCCACCCTGGCGCGCGGGTCACGGTGATCCGCCGCCGCCCTGACATCCCCCGACCCCTGGATCCCCTGGAGAGACCATGTTCCCTGTTGCCGCATCCCGCCTGCCCGTGAACCGCCGCCGCCTGGGCTGGGTCGCGCTGGCCTGCTCGGCAGCCGGCCTGGCGCTGGGCCTGTCGGCCTGCGGGGGCGGCAGCCGCAACAGTTTCTTTGCGCCCAACAGCGTGGTGTCATTTGGCGATGAGAACAGCGCCATCAGCGCCTTCACCAGCAATGACCTGAAGAAACCCGATGGCAGCGCGGGGGCCGAGATCAAGGGCCTCACGTACACGGTGCAGTCGGCGTTGGTGGGCTCTCCCGTGGTGTGCGCTGACACCACCGCCGCCCAACCAGGCACCCCTGCGCGTGACTGCGTGGCGTCCAATGGCGCCACCGTGACCTCGCCCACGCTCAACGGCCACTACGCCTTCGATTTCTACTCCTCCACCAAACTGGAGGTTGAGAGCCCCAATCAGCGCACCACGACCACCGCCTACAACTGCGGTTCGCCCAGCATCTGGGTGCAGGTGCTGGCCCGAGCCTATGGCCGCGGCTACACCAGCCAGTGTGCGCTCGACACCCGCGGCGGTGCCGTCAGTTACGCCGCCTTCGGCGCCAAGACCGACGACGTCATCGCCCAGATCGCGGCCCACCGCGGTGAGCTCAACGGCAGCACCCTGGTCACCATCATGGTCGGCCAGAACGACATCCTGGAGCAGTTCAACGCGCTGCGCGCCACCCCGGCCACCACGGACGAGGCCACCGCCATCGCCACGCTGCAGGCCCGCGCAGACCGCATGGCCGCAGCCGTCAAGGACGTGATCGGCGCGGGCGCCAAGGTGGTGCTGGCCCTGACGCCCTCGCTGAACGATTCGCCCCGGGGCGTGGCCACCGACGCGGCCCTGATGTCGCGCCTGGTGGTGGCCTACAACGACCGCCTGTACGTGCGCGGCCTGGGCAATGTCTCTGGCCGTGACCTGGTGGGCGTCAACCCCGACTCCTTCACCAACAGCAGCACGCGCAGCACCAGTTATGTCCACGGCAACGTGGGTGCGCTGTGCAACACCACTGGCCTGGTCAGGCCCGATGGCACCACGACCACTGGTTTGGAACCCGATGCCGACGCCAATGTCCGCTTCTGCAACACCAGCATCAGCCTGAACGGCAGCACCAGCACCTACATCTGGGCCGACGCCATCCACTACGCGCCCTTGGGCCACAGCCTCATCGGCTCGGTGGCCTACAACCGTGCCCGCCAGCAGCTCTGATTCTGATCAGCGCCTGCGCCCGAACCACAGCTTCATCCCCAGGATGGCCAGCGCCAGCGTCAAGGTGACGCAGTTGGCGATGGTCACGGGCAGCGAGCCGATCGACAGGCCATAGACCAGCCACAGCGCCACCCCGAGGGTGAAGCAGCTGTACATGCCCAGTGAGATCCCGCTGACATCGCGCGTGCGCAGCGTCAGCCAGACCTGAGGCACGAAGGAGGCCGTGGTCAGCATGGCCGCGAGGCCGCCGATCCACTCGATGGTGTCGGGTGACAGGGTCATGGTGCGCTCGCGTCAGAGGTGTTCAGGTGTTGCGCCCAGTCGGTCAGGGCTTGCAGGACGGGTCGGCCGGCATCGGCACGCGGGTGGTTGACCACACCGACGACGATCACGCGGGTGCTGCCGTCGGCGGCGTCCACGTAGCCCGCCATCGACGCGACGCCATCGAGCGAACCCGTTTTGATGTGGGCGCGGCCCGCCGCGGCCTGCCAGCGCCGCGTCGTGCCATCGGTGCCATTGACGGGCAGGGAGGCCACGAACTCCGGCATCACCGGGCTGCGCCACAGGGCCTGCAGCCACTGGCCCAGGCACAGCGCCGTGCTGCGCTCGCTGCGCGACAGGCCCGCGCCGTTGTCCAGCTGCAGGGCCTCGCCTTCGCAGGCGCTGGGTTGGCCCCTGCCACTGCCGTTGCCATTGCGATTGCCCGCACGGGTGGCTTCCAGCACCAGCTGCGCCGTGGCGCCGCGCGCCGAGGCCAGCGTGGCCGGGCGCGGTGGCTCGTTGGCATCGCGGCTGGCATCGCGGTTGGCAGGGGCGGCGCCCAGCGTCAGGAAAAGCTGGCGCGCCATCACGTTGTTGCTGAACTTGTTGATGTCGCGCACCACGGTGGCCAGGGGTGGCGATGTCCACGTCTGCCACACCGGCAGGCCGGCGGGCCACGTGCCGTTGCGCACCGTGCCACCGAGGCGTCCGCCGCCATCCTGCCAGGCCTGGCTGAGCAGCCGCGCGCCGTGGTCGTCGGGGCCATCGCCGCGCCACAGCAGTGGCCACTCGCGCTCGCCGCAGCTCAAGGGATACGGCCCTTGCACGGTCACGCGCCAGCGCTGCCGGCCCAGGTGGTGCCAGCCCAGCACGGGCGCCATCGTCAGGTTCAGGGCCTCGCGCCAGTCGCCGCACGGCAGCTTGGGTTGGGGCGACAGGTGGTTGACCAGCTCGACGCCGTCCAACGTCGGCGCCAGGCTGGCCCGCACCTGACCGGGCTGGGCCGCATCGGGCAGCAGGCGCAGCGTGACCGCGCCGTGGTTGAGCAGCAGGGCGTCGGGGCCGGCGTTGTAGGGCTTGAGCACCTGGCCGTCGAAGGCCGCGGGGTCGTGCGGCGGCAGCTCGAAGGCGCTGCGGTCGGTCAGCAGGTCGCCGCGGATGTCGCGCAGCCCGGCGCCCCGCCAGCGCGACATCATCAGCTGCACCCGCTCGATGACCAGGCTGGGGTCGCCACCGCCGCGCAGGTAGAGCGGCCCGTCGAGTGCGCCGTTGGGCAGCAGCGGCCCGCCCAGCCCGGCCTCGGTGCGCCAGGTGTAGGCCGGCCCCAGGCTGCGCAGCGCGGCGCCCGTGGTGAACAGCTTCATCACCGAAGCCATCAGGCGGGGCGATGCGGCCAGGTGCTGCCAGCGCGGCGCAACGCCATCGACCGGCCAGACCAGCAGCGAAAACGCCTCGGCCGGCAAGCCGCTGGCCTGCAGTGCCGCGGCGACCGTGGGTGGCCAGGGCGTTGGGCTGATCGGGGCCTGGGGTGCCTGGGATGCCTTCTGGGCCTGTGGAGCCTGTGGGGCTTGTGGGGCTTGTGTGACCGCCAGGGCACCGGGGCCGGTCCCTGCGGCGGTGACGGCCGTTGCCGCGCCCAGGCCCAACGCCACGGCGACCCGCCGCGCCCCTGCCAGGCGGGTCGTCGCTTGCGGAGGCGGCGAGAGCGGTGGGTGAGGCAAGGGCAGGGCGGCGCGCATGGCGGCCATCATAGGGGGAGGCTGCGGGCTACACTCTCGCGATGTCTGACAGCGTGTTCCCGACCCCCTCTGCGGCGCCCGTCCTGCTGGCGCTGGACACTGCCACCGAGCGCCTGCACATCGCCCTGGTGGCGGGCGAGGCCGTGCACGCGCAAGACCTCCCCGGTGGCGCCCAGGCCTCGGCCACCTTGCTGCCAGCTTGCCAGGCCTTGCTGGACGCGGCCGGCCTGCGTTGGGCCGATGTCGATGCCATCGCCTTTGGCAGCGGGCCCGGTGCGTTCACCGGCTTGCGCACCGCCTGCTCGGTGACCCAAGGCCTGGCGCTGGGCCTGGACTGCCCCGTCATCGTGCTCGACACCCTGATGGCCGTGGCCGAAGATGCCCGCCAGCGCGCCTGCGCGGCCGACCCGCAAGCCTGCCCGCCCGGGCAGACCCTGTGGGTGCTGCAAGACGCCCGCATGGACGAGCTCTACGTCGCCGCCTTCACCTGGAACGGGCAGTCCTGGCAGGCCACCGAAGGTCCCGCCTTGTGGCCCTTGAGCGAACCCTTGCGCCGCTGGGCCGAGGCCGCGCCGGGCACCGTGCGACTGTGCGGCAACGCCTTGCGGCAGTGCGCCCAGGCGCTGGCCGGCCTGCCCGAGGCCTTGTGCCTGCCGGATGGCGCCCAGGCCGTGCCCTCGGGTGCCGCACTGGCCGCGCTGGCCACACAGGCCTGGCGCGCGGGCCGCCGCGTGGACGCCGCCCTGGCCTTGCCGCGCTACGTCCGCGACAAGGTGGCCCAGACCACCGCCGAGCGCGCCGCCGCAGCGCAGGCCTGAGCCCCGTGAGCTTGCCCATGCCCATGCTGGACACCCCCACCACCCACCCGCAGGCGCTCGCCGACGCCGCGGGTGAGGTCATCGACCGCATCCTCACCGACGCCGACATCCCCGAGGTGACGGCCATGGAGCGCCTGGCCTGCGCCCACCCGCTGCACGCCTGGACCGACGACAACTACCGCTCCTCGCTGCGCGCCGGCTACTGGGCGCGCGTGCGCTGCGACGCCGCCACGGGCCGCATCGTCGCCGTCTGCGTGGCCATGGACGGCGTGGACGAGGTGCACCTGCTGAACATCGCGGTCGCGCGCGAGCAGCATGGCCAGGGCCATGCGCAGGCCTTGTTGCGAGCGTTGTACGCGCGGTGCCAGCAGCACCGTGCCGAGGCCCTGTGGCTGGAGGTGCGTCCCAGCAACCAGCGCGCGCGGGCCCTGTACCTGCGCGAAGGCTTCGTGGACATCGGTGTGCGCAAGCATTACTACCCCGCCGCCACGGGCCGGGAGGACGCGGTGGTCATGCGCCGCGAGATCTGCGCGAGCGACCCCAGCGAGGCACCGCATGCGCTGGACTGAGCGACAACTCGCCATGCTGCGCGAGATGGGCGTGCCGCCGTTCTGGCCGACCGAGCCGGTGGCTGCCGCGGCGACCGTGCCCGTGGCCACACCCGATGCAGCGCCGGCCGAAGCCGCTTTCTCTGCACCTGCTGCACCTGCTGCAGCTTTGGGCGCGGCGGCCCGCGCACCCGCCGCCTTCGCAGCCGCGCCGCAGGACGCACCGCGCCCGCAGACCTCTGCGCAGCCGCCCCGCACCCCGCCCCGCACACAGCTCGTTGTGCGGCCTGCCACCCCCCCGGCGCCAGCCCAAGCCGCAGAGGCCATCCTTGGCCCCCGCCCCACCGGCGTTGACACCATGGACTGGCGCACCCTGCGCGACACCGTGGCCAGCTGCCAGGCCTGCGGCCTGTGCCAAAGCCGCACGCAAACGGTGTTCGGCACCGGCCATGTCCAGGCCCGCTGGATGCTGGTCGGCGAAGCCCCCGGCGAGCAGGAAGACCGCGAGGGCGAGCCCTTCGTCGGCCGCGCTGGCCAGTTGCTCGACCGCATGCTGGCTGCCGTGGGCCTCACGCGCAGCGAAGCCCCGCCCGAGCAGCAGGTGTACATCGCCAACGCGCTCAAGTGCCGCCCGCCGGCCAACCGCAACCCGCTGCCGCAGGAGGTCGCACAGTGCGAGCCCTTCCTGCTCCGCCAGATGGCCCTGGTGCAGCCCGACCTCATCCTCGCCATGGGCCGCTTCGCCGTGCAGTCGCTGCTCAAGACGAGCGAGCCCATCGGCAAGCTGCGCGTCCGTGTGCACGAGGTCCAGGGCATCCCGGTGGTGGTCACCTACCACCCGGCCTACCTGTTGCGCAACCCGGCCGACAAGGCCCTGGTGTGGGACGACCTGTGCCGGGCGCGCGAGCTGCAACTCAGCCGCGCCGCGGCACGCTCAGGCACTCACTCCGGCCCGATGTAGCGCCTGCGGCGGAACCACCAGATCAGGCCGACCGCCACGCCAAACATCATCAGCATGGCCAGCCAGAAGCCCTCCGGGCGCGCGAGCAGGGGCATCTGCTCGAAGTTCATGCCGAAGATGCCGGTGATGAGGTTCAGCGGCAGGAACACGGCGGTCAGCACCGTCAGCGTGCGCATGATGTCGTTGGCGCGGCTGCCCTGCGCGGAGAAATGGATCTGCACAGCGCTTTCGGCCGAGCTCTCCAGTCGGCGCACGTGGGCCAGCACGCGCTCGACATGCTCGTGCACATCGCGCGAACGCACGCGCAGCACTTCGCGCTCGCGCGTCACGTGGGGGTCAGGCGACAGTGGCCATTCTTCCAGCGCGTCGATCCATTCCTGCACCGCGCTGCGCTGGTCCTCGCAGGTGTCTTCCAGCATGTGCAGGGTGTTGCGCGCGTCCAGCAGGGCCTGCCAGTGGTTGAACTGGTTGCGGTTGCTGAACAGCTCCTGCTGCAGGTAGCCGAACTGGCGCGTCAGCAGCCGGCGCAGGTCCAGGTAGCTGTCCACCATGTGGTTGACGATGCGCAGCATCAGGTCGGCCGGGTTGGGCGGCAGGCGCGAGGTGCTGCCGCGGCTTTCGTGGAAGCGCGGTGTGGCGGCGTCGCTGCCTTCCTGCGCTTCAGGCAGGTCGGTGGGCAGGTCCGCGGGCGTGTCGGCGGCGACGGCATCTTCCGTCTCGCCCAACAGGCCCTTGGCCAGGGGGGAGGGCGCTGCCACCTCGGCGCCATCGGCATTGCGCACGCCCTGCGGGATCATCTGGCTCAGGCGGGCCTCGAAGAAGTCGCGCACCGAGCAATCGGCCGGGTGCACGGTCAGCAGCACGCGGTCGAAGACGGCGAAGCCCACCGGGCTGGTGTCGATGGAGGCCATGGCCTGGCGCGCCGACGAGGCCGTGCCGTGCGCCTCGTCGAGGAACAGCCGCTCGGTGCCCTGGCCCGCGGCCAGCCGGCGGAACACCAGCAGGTCGTACCACGAGGTGTAGTCGTACTGCGAGGGCAGCTGCGGGTTGAGCAGGTCGGTGACGTGCAGGTCCATCAGGCTGCCACCGGCCAGGCGCTGCAGGTGTTGCTGCACCTCGGGCAGGTGCACCTCGAACACGCGCCGGCTGGTCGTCACCCACAGGAAGCCGTTGGCCGGCAGGCTGGTGGGCCAGGCGGGCAGCTCGGTGAACTGGTCGTGGATCAGGAAGAAGCGCATCGTGGTGCTCAGGCCTTCAGCAGCGCGGCGGCATCCAGCGCGAAGTAGCTCAGCACGCCGTCGGCACCGGCGCGCTTGAACGCCAGCAGGGACTCCATCATCGTGGCCTCGCGGTCCAGCCAGCCGTTTTGCGCGGCGGCCTGGATCATGGCGTACTCACCGCTGACCTGGTAGGCGAAGGTCGGCACGCGGAAGGCGTCTTTCACGCGGCGCACGATGTCCAGGTAAGGCATGCCCGGCTTGACCATGACCATGTCGGCGCCCTCGGCGATGTCCAGGGCGACTTCGCGCAGGGCCTCGTCGCTGTTGCCCGGGTCCATCTGATAGACCTTCTTGTTGGCCTTGCCCAGGTTGCCCGCCGAGCCCACGGCGTCGCGGAAGGGGCCGTAGAAGGCGCTGGCGTACTTGGCGCTGTAGGCCATGATGCGGGTGTGGACCAGGCCTTGCGATTCGAGCGCCGCGCGGATGGCGCCGATGCGGCCGTCCATCATGTCAGACGGTGCGACGATGTCCACGCCGGCTTCGGCCTGCACCAGCGCCTGGCGGGTCAGCACGGCCACGGTCTCGTCGTTGAGGATGTAACCCGTGTCATCGAGCAGGCCATCCTGGCCGTGGCTGGTGAAGGGGTCGAGCGCCACGTCGGTCATGATGCCCAGCTCGGGGAAACGGCTTTTCAGCTCGCGCACCGTGCGTGGCACCAGGCCGTCCGGGTTGAGGGCCTCGGCGCCATCGGGCGTTTTCAGGGCCGCGTCGATCACGGGGAAGAGGGCCAGCACCGGCACGCCGAGGTCCAGACAGCGCTCGGCGGTGGCGAACAGCTCCGCGCGGCCCATGCGGCTGACACCGGGCATCGAGGCCACGGGCTGGTGGGCGCTGTCGGCGTCCAGCACGAACACCGGGTAGATCAGGTCGTTGGCCGTCAGGCTGTGCTCGCGCACCAGGCGGCGGGAGAAGTCGTCGCGGCGCAGGCGGCGCGGGCGGTGGGCCGGGAAAGCGGCGAGGGGGGAGGTGCTGGATGACGAGGACATGCGGAGCGAATGGCTGAGCGGCAAGCGCGGGATGTTGGACTGCCCACACGGGAAAGTGTGTGAACCTTTGCAAAGCTGCCAAAAAAACCACCGGGGGCAGGGCTTTTCGGACAAGCCCCGACACCATGGCATCACAACCCCCCTATAATCACAGCTGAATGATACGCCGCAAGGCCTCTGCATTCCCTGCTTTTCCTCCCTGAGCAGGTGCCTTACGTGATGACAGCGTCAAGGCTTCACAGCCCCGGCTTTGCCGGGGCTCTTTTTTGCCCGGAATTTGCGCTGAGATTTGCGCCGAGGCCTGTTCATAATCCCACCATGAGCAACGCTTACCTCTGGGTCAAATCCCTGCACATCATCTTCGTGGCCAGCTGGTTCGCCGGGCTGTTTTACCTGCCGCGCCTGTTCGTCAACCTGGCCATGGTGCCGGGCGACAGCCACGCCGAGCGCGAACGGCTGTTGCTCATGGCGCGCAAGCTCTACCGCTTCAGCTCCCTGCTGATGGTGCCTGCGCTGGTCTTCGGCCTGACGTTGTGGTTGTACTTCGGCATGGGCAAGGGGCCGGGCCAGATCTGGCTGCACATCAAGCTGACCCTGGTGCTGGGCGCCATCGGCTACCACCACGTCTGCCGCAAGCTGCTGCGCGACTTCGAAGGCTTCCAGAACCGCCGCAGCCACCGCTGGTACCGTGTGTTCAACGAGGTGTCGGTGGTGCTGTTCGCCGTGATCACCTTCCTGGTGGTGCTCAAGCCGTCGCTGGGCTGAGCCGCGCGGTGCCATGAGCCTGCACCGCAGTTCTGCCTGGCCGCTGTCGTGGGCGGCAGCTGCCCTCATCGTCTATGCCACCTTGCACCCGATGGCGGGCTGGCATTGGCCTGACAGCCATGTGTTCAGCTGGGTCCTGCCCAAGCAGCCCAACGAGCTCATGGACGATGTGGTGGCCAACCTGCTGGGTTACCTGCCGCTGGGCTTCATCTTGTGCCTGGCGCACCTGCGCTCGCGCTGGCAGGCGCCCTGGGCGGCGTTGCGCACCTTGGCGCTGTGCGTGGCGCTGTCCTACAGCCTGGAGTTGCTGCAGTTCACCGTGCCGGGCCGGGTGCCGTCGATGTCGGACTGGGTGCTCAACAGCCTCGGCTCCGCCTGGGGCGTGCTGGGGGCCATCACCGTGCATGCGCTGGGGCTGGTGGACGCCTGGCACCGCCTGCGCGAGCGCTGGTTCATCCCGCAAGCCGGCCATGGCCTGGCGCTGCTGAGCCTGTGGCCGCTCGGCCTGCTGTTCCCGCCGCCCTTGCCGCTGGGGCAGGGGCAGTTGTGGCCGCATCTGCGCATCGGCCTGGTCGAGCTGACCCGGGACACCCCCTGGCAGGCCTGGCTGCTGCCCGAAGACCCGCTGACGCTGTGGAGTTCGGTGCACGCGCGCGTGGTGGCTTCGCCATGGATCGATGGGGTGGAGGTGCTGACGGTGGCCGCCGGCATGCTGGCGCCGCTGTGCGTGGCCTGTGCGGTGGCGCGCCCGCGGGTGCTGCGCATCGCGATGCTGAGCGGCCTGGTGCTGATCGGGGTGGGCATGTCGGCGCTGTCGTCGGCGCTGAACTTCGGCCCGGTGCATGCGTTCAGCTGGGTCACGACCCAGGCCATGGCGGGCTTGCTGCTGGGTGCGGCCGCCGCCGTGCCGATGGTGGCCTGGCGGCGGCGGACCTGCGCCGCGTTGGGCGTGGGGGTGGTGCTGACCCTGGTGGTGCTCATCCACCTGGCGCCGCCCGATGCCTATTACGCGCAGACGCTGCAGGCCTGGGAGAACGGCCGCTTCATCCGCTTCCACGGCCTGTCGCGCTGGTTCGGCATCTTGTGGCCCTATGTGGCCCTGGCCTGGTTGCTGGGGCGCTGGTGGGGGCATGAGGCCGACGCGCCGGTGCCGCGGCAAGCCTAGGCCTAGAATGGGCGGATGGCTTCTTATTACCAACGCCACATCTTTTTCTGCCTGAACCAGCGCGTCAACGGCGAGTCCAGTTGCGGCGACCACGGTGCCAAGGCAGGGTTTGACCACTGCAAGGCGCGCATCTCGGCCGCGGGCATGAACGGCCCGGGCGGCGTGCGCGTCAACAAGGCCGGCTGCCTGGACCGCTGTGCCGGTGGGCCGGTGGCCGTGGTCTATCCGGAAGGCACTTGGTACACCTTCGTGGACCAGGCCGACATCGACGAGATCGTGGACCAGCACCTGGTCGGCGGCCAAGTGGTCGAGCGCCTGGTGCTGCCCGACGACGTCGGTCGCTGAGGCAAGGCCGCCCATGCTTGGACGTCCCGCTTCCCTGACCATCGACGGCCCTGCCGGCCAATTGGAGGTCGTGGTCGAAGACCCGCCTGCCGACCAGGGCGCCCCGCGCGGTTTGGCCGTGATCGCCCACCCGCATCCGCTGATGGGCGGCACCATGGACAACAAGGTCGTGCACACCCTGGTGCGCGCCTTCGTGCTGTCGGGCTGGCGTGCCGTGCGTTTCAATTTCCGGGGCGTCGGGCAATCCGAGTCGGCCTGGGACGAGGGCCGGGGCGAGACCTCCGACATGCTGGCCGTGGTGGCCCACCACCTGGCCGACCCTGCCATGCGCGGCCTGCCGCTGGCGCTGGCCGGTTTCTCGTTCGGTGGCTACGTGGCCGCCCAGGCGGCCTCCCGCCTGAGCCAGGCTGCGGCCGACCAGCCGTCGGTGCGCGCGCCGACCACGCTGGTGCTCGTCAGCCCGGCGACCTCTCGCTTCGAAGTGCCGGTGGTGCCGGGCCACACCCTGGTGGTGCAGGGCGAGGCCGACGACGTCGTGCCCCTGGCCAGCGTGCTCGACTGGGCCCGCCCCCAGGCCCTGCCCGTGACGGTGGTGCCCGGCGCCGGCCACTTTTTCCATGGCCAGCTGGCCTTGCTGCGCGAGGTGGTGCTCAAGCACCTGCGCGCCGAGGCCGCTGGCTGACGGTGCGGCGGAGATGGGGCCGCGCGGCATGGCGCCCGCGCCCAGGTCTGTGCACATTTCCTTTCTTGCGTTTCCCCTGTTCTCACTCCATATTGACGGCATGACTGCTTTTCGTTCCCGTCGCCTCGTCCTGAGCGCGACCCTCTCTTTGCTGGCCTCGGTCCTGTCGGCCGCCGTGCCGGTCGCATCCCATGCCGCAGCGCCTGCTGCTGCGTCGCCAGCGGCCTTGTTCGCCGAGCCCTCGACGGCCATGCCGCAGCCGCCCGAAGTGGCTGCGCGCGCCTTCATCCTGCAGGACCTCTCCACCCGCCAGACCCTGGCCTCGCGCAACCCCGACCAGAGCGTCGAGCCCGCGTCCCTGACCAAGCTGATGACGGCCTACCTGGTCTTCCAGGCGCTGCAAGGCGGCAAGCTCAGCCTCAGCCAGGAGCTGCCCGTCTCCGAGCGCGCCTGGCGCACCGGCATGACCGGCGCTTCCCGCTCCTTCATCAACCTCAACAGCCGCGTGAAGGTCGATGACCTGATCAAGGGCATGATCGTGCAGAGCGGCAACGACGCCACCGTGGCCCTGGCCGAAGGCGTGGGTGGCACGGTCGAGGTCTTCGTCGAGATGATGAACCGCCAGGCGCAGGTGTTCGGCCTCAAAGGCACGCGCTTTGCCAACCCGGAAGGCTTGACCGCGCCGGGCCACGTCAGCACGGCGCGCGAGCTGTCCATCATCGCCACGCGCCTGATCACCGACTTCCCGAACTCGCTGCCGTACTACTCGATGAAGGAGTTCACCTTCAACGGCATCAAGCAGGGCAACCGCAACCTGCTGCTGTTCCGCGACGCCACGGTGGACGGCCTGAAAACCGGCTACACCGACGCCGCCGGCTACTGCCTGATCGCCACCTCCAGGCGCCCGACCGCCGGTGGCGAGCGCCGCCTGCTCAGCGTGGTGCTGGGTGCCGCCTCGCCCGAGGCCCGCGCCAACGAAAGCCAGAAGCTGCTGAACTGGGGCCACAGCGCCTTCGACGTCGTCAAGCTGTTCGACGCCAACCAGCCCGTCACCACCGCCCAGGTCTGGAAGGGCCAGGCCAACACCGCCCGCCTGGGCCGCAGCACGCCCGTGGTGGTCGTGGTGCCGCGCGGGCAGGGGGCGTCGGTGAAGACGGCAGTGACGCGCAATGACCCGCTCATCGCCCCCTTGAGCAAGGGCCAGGCCGTGGGCAGCATCCAGATCACGCTGGGCACCCAGCCCTGGCAGACGCTGCCCTTGCTGTCCCTGGACGAGGTGCCCCAGGCCGGCTTCGTGGGCCGGATGTGGGACGCCCTGCGCCTGGGCATCCAGTGAGCGACGGTGAGAGGAGCGACCCCATGACCCCCCACCAGCCTGTGAACCCGGCGATCCCGCCGCAAGAGTCCCTCATCCAGTACCCCAGCGCCTTCCCCATCAAGGTGATGGGGCCGAATCACGAGGCGTTCGTGGCCTCGGTGCTGGGCGTGGTGGTACAGCACGCGCCCGACTTCGACGCCGCCACCCTGGAGCGCCGACCCAGCAGCAGCGGCACCTACCTGGGCCTGACCGTCACGGTCACGGCCACCAGCCGCGAGCAGCTTGACGCCATCTACCGCGCTTTGACCAGCCTGCCGCACGTCAAGTACGTGCTCTGAGCCTGAGCGCCTGTGTGACAGGCCGTCACGGCGCCCGCATACAATCCCGCAGCAGACTTGGCCCGCCAGGTCTGAGCGCTCCCTGGCCGGTGTGCCTGTGTCCACGCTTGTGCGTGGGCCCGGTGCCTCGGCCCTTTGTTTGAAGGACCTGAACGTGTTGATTTCCGAAGCCTACGCCCAAGCCGCCGCCCCTGCTGCCAGTGCCTCTGGTGGCCTGATGAGCATGCTGCCCCTGGTGCTGATGTTCGTCGTCCTGTACTTCGTGATGATCCGCCCGCAGATGAAGCGGCAGAAGGAAACCAAGGCCATGCTCGACGCGCTGGCCAAGGGCGACGAGGTCGTCACGCAAGGTGGCGTGATCGGCAAGATCAGCAAGCTGGGCGAAACCTTCGTCAGCGTGGAAGTCGCCAGCGGTGTGGAGCTGCAGGTGCAGCGCGCGGCCATCGTCCAGGTGCTGCCCAAGGGCACCTACAAGTAATCACGTGCCCCGCAAAGCGCGCACAGCAGCAAAGGTGTCGAGGACCGCATGAACCGCTACCCCTTGTGGAAGTACCTGATCATTGCCCTGGCGGTGTTCATTGGCCTGATGTACAGCCTGCCCAACGTGTTCGGCGAGGCGCCGGCGGTGCAGCTGTCCAGCGGCAAGGCCACGGTCAAGCTCGATGCCGATGCCGTCAAGCGCGTGCAGTCCGTCCTGGAGACGGCCGGCGTCCAGGCCGACTTCGTCGAGCTGGACGGCACCTCGGTGCGCGCCCGTTTCAAGGACACCGACGCCCAGATCAAGGCGCGTGACGCCCTCAGCCGCGCCTTCAACCCCGATGCGGCCGACCCGCGCTACATCGTGGCGCTGAACCTGGTGTCGCGCTCGCCGCAGTGGCTGCGCAGCCTGCATGCCCACCCCATGTTCCTGGGCCTGGACCTGCGCGGTGGCGTGCACTTCCTGATGCAGGTGGACATGAAGGCCGCGCTGACCCAGAAGGTCGAGAGCCTGGCCGGTGATGTGCGCACCCTGCTGCGTGACAAGGACATCCGCCACAGTGGCATCCGCCGCGATGACAAGGCGCTGACCGTGCGCTTCCGCGACGAGGCCACCCGCCAGGCCGCCCGCCCGCTGCTGCAAGACGGCCTGGTGGACCTGCTCTGGACCGATGGCACCGATGCCAGCGGCGACCTGACCCTGGTCGGCGCGCTCAAGCCGCAAAGCGAGCGCAGCATCCAGGAGCAGGCGCTCAAGCAGAACATCACCACCCTGCACAACCGGATCAACGAACTCGGCGTGTCCGAGCCCGTGATCCAGCAGCAGGGCCTGGACCGCGTCGTGGTGCAGTTGCCCGGCGTGCAGGACACGGCCAAGGCCAAGGACATCATCGGTCGCACCGCCACGCTGGAAGTGCGCATGGCCGACGACAGTGCCGAGGCGCAGACCGCGCTGCTCAGCGGTGGCCTGGTGCCCTTTGGCTCCGAACGTTATCTGGAGCGCAGCGGCGAGCCCATCATCGTCAAGCGCCAGGTGGTGCTGACCGGCGACAACCTGACCGACGCCCAGCCCGGCTTCGACGAGAACCAGGAAGGTGCCGTGCACCTGACGCTGGACGCCCGCGGCGCGCGCATCTTCCGCGACGTCACGCGTGAGAACGTCGGCAAGCGCATGGCCATCATCCTGTTCGAGAAGGGCAAGGGCGAGGTCGTGACCGCGCCGGTCATCCGCGCTGAAATCGGCGGTGGCCGCGTGCAGATCTCGGGCCGCATGAGCACCGAGGAAGCCGCCGACACGGCCCTGCTGCTGCGCGCCGGTTCGCTGGCCGCGCCCATGGAGATCATCGAAGAGCGCACCGTGGGCCCCAGCCTGGGCGCAGAAAACATCGCCCAGGGCTTCAACTCCCTGGTGTATGGCTTCGCTGCCATCGCGGTGTTCATGGTGTTTTACTACCTGCTGTTCGGCGTGTTTTCCACCGTGGCCCTGTCGGTCAACCTGCTGCTGCTGATCGCCGTGCTGTCCATGCTGCAGGCCACGCTGACGCTGCCGGGCATCGCGGCCATCGCCCTGACGCTGGGCATGGCGATCGACTCCAACGTGCTGATCAACGAGCGGGTGCGCGAAGAGCTGCGCAACGGTGCGGCGCCGCAGTCGGCGATTGCGGCCGGCTACGAGCACGCCTGGGCGACCATCCTGGACTCGAACGTCACGACCCTGATCGCCGGCCTGTCGCTGCTGGCCTTCGGCTCAGGACCCGTGCGCGGCTTCGCCGTGGTGCACTGCCTGGGCATCCTGACCTCGATGTTCTCGGCCGTGTTCTTCTCGCGCGGCCTGGTCAACCTCTGGTATGGCCGTCAGAAAAAGCTCAAGGGCGTGTCCATCGGGCAGGTCTGGAAGCCGCAGGCTTCGACCACCGCCCCGGCGCCCTCGGTCGAATAAGCACACCGCATCAGCACCCCAGCGGAGCAAGACACCATGGAATTTTTCCGCATCCAGCGCGACATCCCGTTCATGCGGCATGCGCTGGTTTTCAACATCATCTCTTTCCTGACCTTCGCGCTGGCCGTGTTCTTCCTGGTCACGCGGGGGCTGCACCTGTCCATCGAGTTCACGGGCGGCTCGCTCATCGAGGTGCAGTACGCGCAGGCGGCCGACCTGCACAAGGCCCGCGAGGCCGTCGAAGGCCTCAAGCTCGGTGAGGTGCAGGTGCAGAACTTCGGCACCTCGCGCGATGTGCTCATCCGCCTGCCCCTGCGCGGCACGATGAAGCAGACCGAGCTGGTCACCAAGGTGTTCGACGCCCTGTGCCAGAGCGAGTCGGGCAAGGTGTCGGTGCAGTCGTCCGACAAGGGCGATCGCCAGGTGTGCCTGGTCGCCTCAGGTGGGGCGAAAGCCGGTGCGGCCGATGGCGCGCAGACCGAGCCCCTGACCCTGCAGCGCAGCGAGTTCGTCGGCCCGCAGGTCGGTGACGAGCTGGCCACCGATGGCGCCAAGGCGCTGTTGGCGACCGTCATCGGCATCATGATTTACCTGGCCATCCGCTTCGAGTGGAAGTTCGCCGTGGCTGGCGTGATCGCCAACCTGCACGACGTGGTCATCATCCTGGGCTTCTTCGCCTTCTTCCAGTGGGAGTTCTCGCTGTCGGTGCTGGCGGCGGTGCTGGCGGTGCTGGGTTACTCGGTGAACGAGTCGGTGGTGATCTTCGACCGGATCCGCGAGATCTTCCGCAAGATGCGCAAGATGGACACGCGCCAGGCCATCGACCACGCCATCACCAGCACCATGAGCCGCACCATGATCACCCACGGCTGCACCGAGATGATGGTGCTGGCCATGCTGATCTTCGGTGGCCCGACGCTGCACTACTTCGCCATGGCCCTGACCATCGGCATCCTGTTCGGCATCTACTCCTCGGTGTTCGTGGCCGCGGCCATCGCGATGTGGTTGGGCGTCAAGCGCGAAGACCTCGTCAAGGGTGGCAAAAAAGACATCGACCCGAACGACCCGCACGCGGGTGCGGTGGTGTAGAGTCAAAGTCAATCGAACTTTGCGCGTCAGCCTTGCCTGCCCCTGCCGGGTCTTGTCCCTCCAGGGTTGAGGGCGGGCTGACCGTCTGAACCGCCTCATGTCCCTGGGACCCCACCGTGCCCTGGCGCTGACCGCACGCGTCAGTTACCTGGATGCCCTGATCAAAGGGGTGCATGGGCTGGTGCAGGCTTGCACCGACGGTGCCCGCCTGCTGGCCAGCCAGTCGGCCGAACCGGGCCTCTACACCCGCCGCCGCGACCTGGTGCTGGACCTGCCCCGCGCCGTGCCGGCCTGGGAAGCCGCCCTCGACACCCGTTTGCAACTGGCTTTGCGCGACCTGCGCCTGGGCCGCAGCCTGCTCGCGCGGGTGGCGGGTGCGGACGCCGTGGACATCCCCCTGACGCTGGTTGACGACCACGTCATGGAGCGCGACCTCTCGGCCTCGCGGCTGGCGCAGGCGGTGGCCGACTTGACCGGCTCCGAGTACACCGACCTCAACGCGCGGCTGCAGGCCGTGGGCGGTCCGGTGGAGTCCAGCGGCACCCAGGTCGATGTGCTCAGCGTGGGCTGGCTGGCGCGTGGCGTGGTGGACAGCTGGCACGACGGTGGCCTGGCCGCCGCGCATTGGCAGACCTTGCAAAACGTGCTGCAGCACGAGGTGGCGCAGTGGGCCCAAGAGGCCTACCACGTGGCCAACAAGGCGCTGCTCGACCAGGGCGTGCGCCCGGAGATCGACCTGCGGCCTTTCATCCGCCGCGCGCGCGATGCGGGCGTGGCGTTGACCCGGCCGGGCGATGTGGACGACGTCGGGGGTGCTGGTTTCGCGCACTCAGGGGCACATTGGGGCGCACATTCGGGCACACATTCAGGCGCACCGGCCCGCACCGCCCCTGCGGGCAACAGCGGTTTGCAGCCGCTGGGCCGGCCTTACGAAGAAACCCGCTTGATGACGCAGACGCCGGCCATGGGGCGCGGCCAGTTGCAGTCGCAGGCCATGCTGGGCAAGCTGGCGGCGCTGGTGTCGCGCCAGGTGCCGGGTTTTGCGGCCACGGCGCCGATGCCGTCATCGTCCTCGGGTCAGGCGTCGCCGTCTGCTGCAAGGGTGTCGCCGGGTCTGGGCCAGGCCATCCAGCGCGTCACCGAGGTGGTGCGCCGCCAGGCCGACACCCAGCCGGGCACCGCGCCCGCCACGCCGGACGCCGTCCTGCAGGACCTGCGCCACAGCCAGAAGGCCCTCAAAGACGCCGCCGCCACGCCGGTGGAGCGCGCCACCATCGAGATCGTGGCCCTGCTGTTCCAGTCCATCCTGCAGGAAGAGCGCTTGCCCGCGGCGATCCGCGTGTGGTTCGCGCGCCTGCAGATGCCGGTGCTGCGCGTGGCCGTGACCGAGCCCGATTTCTTCGCCGCCACCAGCCACCCGGCGCGCATGCTGATCGACCGCATGGGCGCCTGCGTGATGGGCTTCGTGGCCGGCGAGCACGACAGCGAAGACGCCTTGCACGACGAGATCAAGCGCGTGGTGCAGGTGGTCGAGGCCTACCCCGACACCGGCCGGCGCGTCTTCCAGACCGTGCTGGGCGAGTTCGAGCGCTTCCTGGAAACCTATTTCCGTGACCAGAACCAGGCCAGCCGCATGGGCGTGTCCCTGGCGCAGCAGGTCGAGCAGCGCGAGACCTGGGCCATCCAGTACACCATCGAGCTGCGCAAGATGCTGGAGACCGTGCCCGTGCACGACGGCGTGCGCGAGTTCCTCTTCCGCGTCTGGGCCGATGTGCTGGCCCACAGCGCCGTGCAGACGGGCCAGGCCAGCGAGGCCACGCGCGAGCTCAAGCGCGCTGCCGCCGACCTGATCTGGTCGGCCAGCGCCAAGACCTCGCGCGAGGAGCGCGCCGAGGTGCTGCGCCGCCTGCCGCCGCTGCTCAAGCTGGTGCGCGAGGGGATGGTGCGTGCCGGTCTGGGTGCCGACGCGCAGGACGCGCACATCCAGGCCCTGAACACGGCCCTGGCCGCGGCGTTTTCGGCGCGCTCGGCGCCGCTGTCCTCGGCGCACCTGCGCGAGGTCACGCAGCGCCTGGAAGCCCTGGACGAACTGCTGCCCGACATCGCCGCCATGGAGCTGGACGCCGACACCCTGCGCGACCTCTCCGGTCACGAGTCCGAGAACCTCGAAGTGGTGGCCGAGGGCGGCACCATGCCCACGCCGGCCATGCAGGCCTGGGCCCGCGAGTTGCAGATTGGCGCCTGGTTCCAGCTCGACTACCGCGGCCGGCGCGAGCAGGTGCAACTGGCCTGGCAGGGCCTGAACAAGCAGCTCAGCCTGTTCGTGACGCCGCAGGGCCGGGGCGTGCTGTTCCAGATGCACCGCCTGGGCGCCTTCCTGCAGGCCGGCCTGCTGTTGCCGCTGGAGGAAGAGTCGCTGACCACCCGCGCGACCCGCCAGGCCCTGGCCAAGCTCGACGCCGACCCGGCGCGCCTGCTGAACTGAGCCAGACCCCCGCGGCCAGGCCCGCCTGCATCTCCCCCGGTGACCCGCCTCACCCCGGGACAAGTTGCGAGAAATAAGACACGATCTGCGTCCTTATCCTTCCACTTGGTGGAATGGCTTTTTGAGAGCATTGCATGGCCAGACATTGGAGCCGGAATGCTTTTCAAACGGAAACGGATCGAACGCGCAGACATGGTCGGGGCAGCCCGGTCGGGCTCGCTCGTGTCCTGCGCATCCGTGGAAACCGCCGAGGACGGCTTGCCTGTGCTCAGCCGCCTGTTCACCCAGCACGCCGACACCCAGGCAGACGTGATCCACGTGCTGCAGCGCGAGTGGAAGCGCCGCGTGCCCGCGACCGCCCTGGTGCTGGACCGCGGTCAGTACAGCCTGGCCGCCACCGAAGCCCCCGACGTGCCCCGCGAGGAGTGGGCCGAGGCCCTGCGCTGGCAGCTGTCCGACCTGGTCGAATACCCCGTCGATGACGCCGTGCTGCAGCTGCTGGCCGTGCCGGAAGCGACCCAGCTGCGCGCCAGCAACGCCAGCATCGTGCTGATGTGTTCGCACCAGCAAGCCTTGCAGCTGGACACCGAAGCCGCCGACGAGGGCATGGTCTGGTCGGCCATCGAGGTGCCTGAGACCGCCCTGCGCAACATCTGCGCCCTGGGCGAGGAAGATGGCAAGGCCCACGCCCTGATGGTGTTCGGCGAGCACTACAGCGTGCTGGTCGTGACCTTCCAGGGCGAGTTGCTGATGGCGCGCACCATCGAGGTGGCGCTGTCGTCGGACACCCAGGACGAGGGCAGCCGCAGCGCCGCCATCGGCCGCGCCGGCCTGGAAATCCTGCGCACCCTGGACACCTTCGAGCGCATCCACAGCCAGGTCGTGCTGGCGCATGTGTCGGTGGCGCTGCCGCAAGGCTTCGAGAACGCCATCGAGGTGCTGCGCGATCTGGTCTATCAGCCCCTGAAGTGCCTGCAGCTGTCCGAGCACCTCGACCTGAGTCGCATGGGCGAGCAGGGCGAGCGCATCGGTCAGGTGGCTTCGTTCAACGAACTGTGCGCGATCGGGGCTGCGCTGCGGCCTTGGTCGGAGCGCCGTGGCGTCTTGCAGATTTCGATGCAGCTGCCGCAGGGTGCGCTGGCCGAGCCTTCCTGGGGCCTGGAGAAGGGCGCGACCTGGGCCGGGGCCCTCGTGGCCGTGGCCGTGGTGGCATCCGTCGGTTTGAACCTGTGGGGCATGCGCCAGCAGCGCCTGGCCGATGAGCTGGAGAAGTCGGTGGCTGGCCTGGGTGGCACGACCACGGGCACCGCGCCGCGCCCGCGCATCCTGGTCGAGCTGGAAGAACTGCGCGAAACCGAGCAGCGCCAGCGTGCCATCAAGGATGCGCTCACGCGGATGTCTGCCGAGGCGGTGGGCAGCTACTCGGGCTACCTCAAGGCCTTGTCGCGCCAGAGCCAGGGCTCGCTGTGGATCACCGGGCTGACGGTGCAGCCCAACGGCCTGGACGTCGAGCTGCGCGGCCGCATGACCGACCCGCGTCAACTGCCGGTGTACCTGGAGCACCTGGCCGCCGAGCAGCTGTTCCGCGGTCGGCGCTTTGCGCAGCTGGAGATCAAATCCCTCGCCACCAGCGAGCAGACGGCCCACGCGAACGTCAGCGAATTCAGCCTGCGTGCACGTGCCAACGGTGCGGCCGCCGCGGCGTCTTCGGCCGATGCGGCGGATGGCAAGGAAGGGGCCCGCCCATGAAGTTCGCCTTGCCCGCACGCGTCACCGCAGGCCTGGCGGCTTTGCGGCGCCAGAAAGGGCCCACCACCCCTCCGCCCGAGGGCATGGCGCGGGCATCGGCGTCCCCGGCATCCCAGAAGTCTGCCTCGGCGCTGGCCGCTGTGCCGGCCTTGACCGCCAGCTGGCAGGAGTGGACGGGTCTGGCCTTGCGCCACTGGCGTCGCCTCAAGCGTGCCCACGCCGCCCGCACGGCCAGCGAGCGCAGGCTGTTGGTGCTGGGTGCCGTCGCCATCGCCTGGTTCATCTCGGACACCTTGCTGATTGGCCCTTCTTACGCCAGCTTCAAACAAACCTCGGCGCGCTACAACAAGGTGCGCTCCGAGCTCAACAGCAAGCGTGCTGAGAACCAGCGCGTCAGCAACGACATCCAGGCGATGACCGCCCAGCTCAAGGACGAGGTCGAGGCGGTGCGCCAGCGCGTGGCCGGCCAGAAGAAGGACATCGACTCCTTCCAGAGCGGTCTGGTGCCCGCGCGCGAGATGCGCCAGGTGCTGCAAGGCCTGCTGGCGCGCACTGACGGCGTGCGCCTGGTGTCGATGAAGACCCTGTCGCCAGAGGACACGGCCAAGCTGACGCCGGGCGTGCAGGACGTGCCCGGCATGTACCGGCACGGCCTGGACGTGCGCGTGACCGGCGGCTTCAACGACCTCTACGAATGGCTGGCCAGCATCGAGCGCCTGCCGCGCCGGCTGCTGTGGTCCGGCCTGCGTCTGGAGCTGGACGAAGAGCAGCGACTGTTCCTGTCGGTGCGCGTGATCACGCTCAGCCCCGATGCCGTGCCCCTGGAGATCTCTGCACCATGACGCGCCCCCCTTCCTTCGCACAGACGCTGCGGGCGCAGCGCGCCGTGTCGGTGGCCCTGGCCACCGTGGCCGCGGTGGGTGCCCTGGCTGCCGTGAGCACACCGTCGCCCACCCTGGCCCAACTGGCCGACCCGACCCGCGCGCCCTACGTGCTGCCTCGCAACGCCGCGCCCAGCCCGGGTGCCGCCGGGCTCAACCCGGCCACTGCCGCCCTGCTGCGTCAGGCCGGCGTGCCCGCGGGCGCCTTGGCCGGTGAGTCTGCCGGCGAGGCCGCCACGCGCGCCGCGCCCCCACCGCCCCCGAAGCCCCGCCACCGGCTGACGTCGGTGATGCTGGGCAATGGCGCTGGCCGCAGCGTCGCCATCATCGACGGCGAGGTGTACCGCGTGGGTGACAAAGTGCAAGGCGCGACCCTCACGGCCATCGACGCCACCGGTGTGCTTCTGGGCAGTGGCAAGGGCGCCGCCCGCTTGTCGCTGTTCGCGCGCCAGCCCGAAGGGGCGGCCTCCGCACCCAGCGCGAACCATGCAAAGGACAAGGGCCCTGCCTCCCCTGGGGGCTCCGCCCAGCCGGAGGCCGCACCCACCGCCATGCCGCAAGGCCAGGCCAACGCTTTCCCCTCTCTGCAGAACGGGGCCCGCCCCGACAAGGACACGCCATGAAGCAGCTCCTCACCGCCGTGGCCCTGGTCACCCTGACCTTGTGCGACCCCAGCCTGGGCTGGGCCGGCAAGCGCCGCGTGGTCACCCCAGCCGATGCCGATTTCGCCGGTGACAACGCCCGCCTGAGCTTCAACCTGGCCAGCCTGGACGCCCGCGCGCCGTTGGGGGCCCCGGTGAGCGCACCGTTGGCCGCGCCCGTGGCCGAGCCCGTGCCTGACCCCTCGCTGGACGCGGTGCCGCTGGTGCCCTCCAGCCTGGAGCGCAGCAGCGCCCGCCTGGCCAAAGCCAGCCCGCGCAGCCGCCGCTCCGAGGCTTTGCCGAGCGCGACCGGCGCCCAGCAAGCCTTGCCCGCCGCCATCCTGCCCGCACCCAGCGTGAACGCCGGCGCGGCCACCAACGTGGCGGCCAGCCCTGCCGCTGCACGCGACCCCGCACGCGACACCACCCGCTTCGACCTCGTCGTCAACAACGCGCCGGCCGCGCAGGTCTTCCTGCAGCTGGGCGCGGGCTCGGGCTTCACCGTGCTGGTGCCGCCCGAGGTCTCGGGCAACGTCACGCTCAACCTGCGCGGCACCAGCCTGCCCGAGGCCCTGGAGGCCCTGCGCGAGCTCTACGGCTACGACTTCCGCTACTCGGGCAGCCGCGTCTTCGTCTATCCGAACACCGTGCAGACGCGCATCTTCCGTGTCAACTACCTGCCAGGCCGCCGCCAGGGCGATTCGTCCCTGCGCGTGAGCTCCACCTCCATCTCCACCAACCGCAGCACCCCTGGCACGCCGGGCAGCACGGGCAGCACCCTCAGCAGCAACCCCCAGGGTGCGGGCAATGTGCAGGGCGACAACACCGCGCAGGTGCGCACCTCCTCGGACGCCGATTTCTGGCGCGACGTCCAGACTTCTTTGACCAGCATGGTAGGCAGCGCCGATGGCCGTGGCGTGGTGCTGAACGCCGGGTCCGGCGTGATCGTGGTGCGTGCCACCCCCGCCGAGTTGCGCCATGTGGGCGACTACCTCAAGGCCGTGCAGCTGACCATCGAACGCCAGGTGATGCTGGAGGCCAAGATCATCGAGGTCTCGCTGAAAACGGAAAGCCAGGCCGGCATCAACTGGCAGCTCTTCCGCGGCAACGCCAGCGGCCACAAAGCCGGCATCGGCATCGTCGCGCCGGGCGCCACCATCAGCGGCACGGGCGCCATCAGCGCACCGGGTGTGACGATCAACCCGGGCGCCAGCATCACCACCACGGCGCTGGGCAAAGGCTTCTACGGCCTGGCCTTCCAGGCGGCCAACTTCTCGGCCCTGCTGAACTTCCTGGAAACCCAGGGCGAGGTGCAGGTGCTGTCCAGCCCGCGCATCGCCACGCTGAACAACCAGAAGGCCGTGCTCAAGGTCGGCAGCGACGAGCTCTACGTGGTCAACGTGACGGCGGTGCAGTCGGTCACCACCACCGGCAACACCAGCAACACCTCGGCCGTGCCCACGGTGGAGCTCAAGCCCTTCTTCAGCGGCATCGTGCTGGACGTGACCCCGCAGATCGACGCCTCGGGCGCCATCATGCTGCACGTGCACCCGTCCATCAGCGTCGTCACCGAGCGCAACAAGGACCTCACCCTCGGCCTGCAAGGTTCCTACTCCTTGCCCTTGCCGGTGGCCTCCATCAGCGAGACCGACAGCATCGTGCGGGTGATGGACCGCCAGATCGTTGCCATCGGCGGCTTGATGACGCAGCAGGCCACGTCCGACCGCTCCGGCGTGCCGGGTGTCAGCGAGGTGCCGGTGTTCGGCAACCTGTTCAAGCAACGCGACTCGACCCGTTTCAAGCGCGAGCTGGTGGTGTTGATCAAACCCACCGTGATCGGTGACGACGGCAACGGTTTCGAGGGCGACCAGCCCGATCCCGTCATGCTCAAGCCGCAGTGAGGTCCGACATGCCCGTGCCCCAGAAATTCCGACTCGGCGACCTGCTGGTTCAGGCCGGCCTGATCACCGATGCGCAACTGCAGGAAGCCTTGCAGGAGCAGCGCAACAGCGGGCGCAAGCTGGGCCGCGTGCTCATCGACCGCGAGTGGTTGACCGAGGCCCAGATCGCCAAGGCCGTGGCGCGGCAGATCCATGCGCCCTTCGTGGACCTGGTGCACTTCCCGCTCAAGCCCGAGCTGGCGCAACTGCTGCCCGAAACCCACGCACGCCGCATGCGCGCCATCGTGCTGGACGAAACCCCGGCCGGCCTGATGATCGGGATGGCCGACCCGACCGACATCTACGCCTACGACGAGATCGCCCGCTTGCTCAAGCGCAACGTGGACATCGCCGTGGTGACCGAGTCGCACCTGCTGACGGCGCTGGACCGCGCCTACCGCAGCACCAAGGAAATCGAAGGCCTGGCGCGCGAGTTGACCAGCGAACTCGCCGGCATCGAGAGCGACCTGGGCGACCTGCTGGGCATCGACTCGACCAGCAACGAAGACGCGCCCGTGGTGCGCCTGCTGTACTCGGTGTTCGAGCAGGCCCTGCGCATGCGCGCCTCCGACATCCACATCGAGCCGCAGGAAAAGATCCTGCGCATCCGCTTCCGCATCGACGGCGTGCTGCACGTGCAGACCGAGGCCGATGCCAAGATCGCCAGCGCCGTGGCCCTGCGCCTCAAGCTCATGTCGGGCCTGGACATCTCGGAGAAGCGCCTGCCGCAGGACGGCCGCTTCGCCGTGCGCCTCAAGGACGGCAACGTCGATGTGCGCATCTCCACGCTGCCCTCGCAGCACGGTGAATCGGTGGTGATGCGTTTGTTGAGCCAGAGCACCGGCATGCTCGACCTCAACAAGCTGCAGATGCCCGCGGGCATGCGCAACGCCCTGACCGCAGCGATCGCCAAGCCGGCCGGCATGATCCTGGTGACCGGGCCCACCGGCTCGGGCAAGACGACCACGCTGTACGCCGCACTCAACGCGCTCAACAGCACCGAGCGCAAGATCATCACCGTCGAAGACCCGGTCGAGTACCGCCTGCCCGGCCTCAACCAGGTGCAGGTGCACGACAAGATCGACATGACCTTCGAGCGCATCCTGCGCTCCGCCTTGCGCCAGGACCCGGACGTCATCCTGGTGGGCGAAATGCGCGACAAGACCACCGCCGAAATCGGCATGCGCGCGGCCATGACCGGCCACCTGGTGCTGTCCACCCTGCACACCAACGACGCGTCCTCCACACCCGCCCGCCTCATCGACATGGGCGTGCCGCAGTGGATGGTGGCGCTGTCGCTGCAACTCGTGGTGGCGCAGCGCCTGGTGCGCACCATCTGCCCCATGTGCACCACCCACTGCGAGCCCACGCCGCAGGAGCTGGTGTGGCTCAAGAACGAGCTGGGCGCCGAGGTGGACACCAGCGGCGTCTCCCACGGACCAGGCTGCCCCGAGTGCAACCAGACCGGCTACAAGGGCCGCACCGGCGTCTATGAATTCCTGCAGATGACGCTGCCCCTGGTGGACGCCATGAGCGCGCAGGACCCGACGGCCTTCTCCAAGGCCGCGCGCGAGCAGATGGCCGGCAACACCTTGCGCCGCGACGCCGTGCGCCTGGCCTTGAGCGGGCGCACCACCGTGGCCGAGGCCATGGGCGTGAGCGCACAGATCGACTGAGGCAGGGTGCACCGAGATGGGACGCTTCGTTTACAAAGCCCGCGGGCCCTACGGCCAGGTCGAAGGCGTGCAGGAGGCCGCGACCACCGCGCAGGTGGCCGCCATCCTCAAGAGCAAAGGCCTCATCCCGGTGAAGATTTCGGCCGATGCCGCCACCGCCGCCGCACTGGCCAGCAACCTGGGCGTGGGCGGCAGCATGGTGGACCTGGGCGGCAAGCAGGGCATCCAGCTCTTTGCGCCCAAGGTGGAGCGCTCGGACGTGATGCTCTTCAGCCGACAGATCCACACCCTGCTCAAGGCCGGCGTGCCCATCTTGCGGGCGCTGGCGGGTTTGCAGGAAACCACGACCAACCCGGCCATGAAGGCCGTCATCCTGGACCTGCGCCGCAGCCTGGAGTCGGGCGTGGACCTGGCCACCTCGGTGGCCACGCACCCGAAGATTTTCGACAGCTTTTACGTGGCCATGATCAAGGTGGGCGAGGCCTCGGGCCAGATCGACCAGGTCTTCATGCGCCTGTACAAGCACCTGGATTTCGAACAGTTCATGAAGCAGCAGGTCAAGTCGGCCCTGCGCTACCCCAGCTTCGTCATCATGGCCATGGTCGGCGCGATCACCGTCATCAACGTGATGGTGGTGCCCGCCTTCGAAGGCGTGTTCAAGAGCCTGGGCGCCAACCTGCCGGTGCCCACGAAAATCCTGATCGCCAGCTCCAACCTCACGCTCAATTACGGTTGGTGGCTGCTGGGTGGGGCGGTGGCCGGCGCCTTCCTGTTCAAGCAGTGGATCGCCTCGGTCGAAGGCCGCATGGTCTGGGACCGCCTGCTCATCAACATGCCCCTGGTCGGGCCCATCGTCACGCAGGCGGCGCTGTCGCGCTTTGCCCGCGCCTTTTCGCTGTCGCTGCGCAGCGGCGTACCACTGGAGCGCGCCCTCACCAGCGTGGCGCAAACGGCCGACAACAAATACATCAGCGCCCGCATCGACGGCATGCGCGAGGCCATCACGCGGGGCGACTCGCTCACCCGCGCGGCCGTGGCCACGGGCGTGTTCACGCCCATGGTGCTGCAGATGCTGGCCATCGGCGAAGAGACCGGCATGCTCGACGAGCTGCTGGACGAGATCGGCGAGGTCTATGGCAGCGAAGTCGAGTATTCCCTGAAAACCCTGGCCCAGCAGATCGAACCCATCCTGGTGATCTTTCTGGGCGCAATCGTGCTGTTGTTGGCACTTGGCGTGTTCATGCCGATGTGGGAAATGGGCCGCGCCACCATCAAGCATTGATCGCACATGCCGAAAACCAAGACAGCTTTCTTTTTTCCCCACCCGCACGAGGTCTTCACCATGCAACAACGTCGTCAAGCCGGCTTCACCATGATCGAGCTGATCGTGGTCATCGTCATCCTGGGCATCCTGGCCGCCACCGCCCTGCCCAAGTTCCTGGACCTCAAGTCCGATGCACAGCAGTCGGCACTGGACGGCATGGCAGGCACCGCCTCCAGCGCCATGTCGCTGAACTACGCCGGTTGCTCGGCGACGGGCCACAAGACCGCCGGTGCCGATGCCGCCAAGTGCACGAAGGTCGATGACTGCAACAAGCTCACCGCCATCCTGCAAGGCGGCCTGCCCACCAAGTTCACCGTGACCGCGGCCGCGCTGGCCACCAACGGCGCCACCGCCGAGTGCGTGCTGTCCATGGCCGACTACGCCCCGACCGCGAAGTTCACCGGCATCGGCGCAGGCAACTGAGCCTGAGCTTGCGCGGAAGGCCGGGCCGCGGGTGCCGGGCTTTCTGCGTCTTTGTTCAATTTTTTCAAAGCAGCCGGTCATATGCCTCGGTTACACATCGTTACCGTCTGGACAAGGGGCGAACCCGCCAGCACAGTGACGACGTGATCCATGTCAAGCCAAGAGGTGCCAAGATGAGTGCGTTGTTCAAGCAAGTGCTGGGGCGGTTGAAGTCCGCCAGCCAGGGCGTGGCCGTGGGCCTGGCCTTGGGCTGCTGTGCAACGCTGGCGCAGGCTGCGGCCACCACCGCGGGCACGCTCAAGGTGCTGGTGCCCAGTCAGACGGGCTTCAGCCCGCAGGCCTACACCTCGGCCAACCTCAAGACGGTGGACTTCGACACCACCTTGCTGACCAACACCGCCGGTGTGACGCAAGGCAGCACGTCGGCCACGGGCGGTGGGGGCTGGAGCACCACGACGACGGCCAGCCCTGCGCCCACCGGTTTTGCCAGCAAATTCGCACGCGTGGCGTCGGGCACCAGTGGCTCATCGCAAACGCAGCTCAGCTTCACCAATGGCACGGGCTACGTCAGCTTCCTGTGGCACCTGGGCACGGGCGACAGCGACAACACCATCCGCATCAACCTGAGCAATGGTGACTACCGCACGCTCACCAACTGCCCGGACGCCAGCACCACCTGCGTGGGCGGCTACGACACCGTCAACTTCTTCCAGGGCTTCTTCAACGTCCTGCTCGGTCTGACGGGGCAGGTGAACGAGACCCAGTCCGTGCGGGTCGTGTACACCCCGCCCGCCGGCGTGCTGGTGACCTCGGTGCAACTGACGGCCGTGCGCCACCAGGTCTGCGCGTTCTGGTTCCTGTGCTCCTGGGACAACCGCAACCTCAGCATCGACAACCTGAGCTACGACGACAACACCGATGGCGCGCCCTTGATGGTGCTGGACCACGTCGAGGTGGTGGCCAGCAACGCTTCGGGCCTGACCTGCCAGAACAACACCTTCAAAGTGCGTGCCTGCGCCAACGCGGCCTGCACCACCCTTTACACCAAGGGCGTGACGGGCACGGTGAACTTCACGCGCTCGGACGGCGGCGCCTCGCGCGCGGTGGCCTACAGCATCGCCAGCGGCTCGGCCTATTCGGGCGACTTGTCGGTGAGCATGCCGTCCAACTGGGGCAGCTCGACCACCTGGAACACCGCCGCCACGTCGGTGCCGGTCGCGGCCGCGTCGTCGATGTGCGCCTTCGGCACTTTGGTGGGCAGCAGTGCGTGCGCCTTCACGGCCAACAAGACCGGTTTGTTGCTCTCCTTGCCCGCAGGCATCGCCGGTGACCCGCAGACGCTGACCGCGACCCTGGTGTCAGAGAACCTGTTCGGCGCGTGCACCTCGCCCTCGGGCTCGGGCAGCCTGACGTCCACCGTCACGGCAAAGTACGGCGTGGCCACGAACACCACCGTGGCCACCTTGCTCAGCTCCGGCAGCAGCAGCACGCTGAAAACGCTGACCAGCGGCTCGGCCATCACCGGCCTGACCACGGGCGTCAGCTCGGCCGTGGGCACCAACACCTTCAGCTATGCCGATTCGGGTCAGGTGCAACTGGACGTCACCGTCACGGGCTTGTCAGGCACCCTCAGCAGCCTGCTGGGCGTGAAGAACAGCGTGGTGACCACGGTGGTGCCGGCGGCACTCAAGGTCGAGCCGGTCATCGGTGGCAACATCGTGCTGACCAACCCGAAGCTGGCGGCCGGGGGTGATTTCCAGCTGCGCATCACGGCCTTGAACAAGGCGGGGGCCATCTTGAAGAACTTTGGCGCCGAGCCGGGCCTGGGTGCGGTGAACCTCACCAAGGCATTGCTCAAGCCTGCGGGCGCTGCGCTCAAGAACAACCCTGACCTGGCGATGGGCCTGATCAGTTTCAACAACGGCATTTCGCTGCTGACCCTGTCCTGGGACGAGGTGGGCTCGCTGGACTTCGTGGCGTCGCTGGCCGACTACCTGGGCTCAGGCAAGTCGGTCGAAGGCAAGCTGACCGACACCGTGCCTCCGGGCTTGCGCCTGGTGCCCGCCAAGTTCGGTCTGAGCGCCACCCCGCGTTGCTCGGCCACAGAAGGTGCCAGCAACATCGCTTTTGCCTATGCCGGTCAACCCATCGACGTCACCGTCACGGCCCTGAACGCCGACGGCGTGATCACGCAAAACTACGACGGCACGGCGGCCAGCCCCACGGACCGTCTGGCCAACAGCGTGAGCATCGCCACGGCCGGTGGCGCCAACAGCGGCACCTTGGGTGGCAGCCCCGTGTTGGCCGCCACGGCCTTCGCCAACGGCTCGGGCAGTGGCACCATCACTTACGGCATGACGAACAAGCTGTCGGCGCCTGACACCGTCACCCTCACCGCTTCGGACGCCGACGTCAACACCGTCAAGAGCACGCCTGCGGTGCTGGTGCGCAGCGGCCGCATCAAGCTGTCGAACGCCTTTGGCTCCGAGAAGTCCGTGCTCGACATGCCCATCCAGGTGCAGTACTGGACGGGCAAGTCGTGGACGGCCTCGAACGACAGTTGCACCAACGCCTCGGTGGTGACGACCGGTGCCCTCAAGCGCAATGCCTACAAGTCGCACGCCGGTGCGGTGTCGTCGGCCTGGGCCACCACGGCTTCGTCTGTGACCCTGACGGGTGGCGTGGGCAAGTTGACGCTGACGGCGCCAGGTGCGGGCAAGACCGGCACCGTGGACGTCGAGCTGGACCTGACGGCCTCGGGCGCCAACCTGCCGTGGTTGCAGTCCCTGGACGACGCCTGCGGGACCAACACGGTGTGCAACCCCAAGGCGCGCGCTTCGTTCGGGGTGTACTCTCCGGAATCGAAGAAGACCGTCAACATCCGCAATGTGTTTTGAGCCAGGACGACGCCATGTGAACCCTCTCGAGCGCCAGTGTGGCCGCGGCTACACCATGGTCGAGCTGGTCATGGTGATCATCCTGGCCAGCATCCTGGCGGCGGTGGCCCTGCCCAAGCTGGACGTGGCCACGAACGTGCGCGATGACATCTGGCGCGACGGGCTGCTGTCCGGCCTGCGCTTCGCACAGAAGTCGGCGGTGTCGCACCGCAGGCTGGTGTGCGCCACCGTCAGCGACACGCAAATCTCCCTGCAAATTGCCTCGGTCAACCCGGCCACGGCCTGCGACACCGACCTCATCGGGCCGCGCAGCACCGGCGTGTTCGCCACCAGCGGCAGCGGCAGCACCCAGACGGCCGTGTCACCCGCGGGCACCATCTATTTCCAGCCCGACGGCCGCACCACCACCGACGGCGCAGGCGCCACCGTGTCCGCACGCACCGTGACCATCACGGGCGTGGGCACGGCCATCGCCATCACCGGGGAGACCGGCCATGCGGAGTGAGGCCTCGAAAAAGGCCTCTCGCGCGCCGGTGTTCACCGCACGCGTGGCGCAGCGTGGCTTCACCATCATCGAAATGGTGGTCGCCATCGTCGTCATCGGCGTGGGCGTGGCGGGGCTGTTGTCGGCCTTCAGCATGAGCGTGCGCAACAGCGCCGACCCCATGCAGGTCAAGCAGAGCCAGGTGGTGGCCGACGAAATCATGGAAGAGATCCTGCTCAAGCCTTACAACTCGACGGCGACCAGCGCGTCGGTCGGCTGTGCGCGCAACCAGTTCTACGACGTGGCGGCCTACAACGGCCACACCACGACCGGCAAGATCTGCGACGTCGATGGCGTGGCGATCGCGGCGCTCGATGGCTACTCGCTGAAAGTCGATGTGGTGGCGACCACGCTCAATGGCGTGACGGCGGCACGCAAGATCACCGTGACCGTGACGCGGGGCACCGAGAACTACGTCCTGGTCGGCTGGCGCACGGACTACGCATCATGATGGGCGCCCGTCCGGCCTCACAGCGCGGCCTGACCATCATCGAACTGGTGGTCGTGATGGTGCTGGTCGCGGTGGTCGCCGCGGGCGTGGCGTCCATCGTGGGCCCGAGCGTGCAGTCGTACGGCGCGGTCAAGCTGCGCGCGCAAATGACCGACGAGGCGGACACGGCGGTGCGCCGCATGGTCAACGACGTCCAGCGCGCCGTGCCCAACTCCATCCGCGCGCCGTCCACCAACAAGTGCTTCGAGCTGATCCCCGCGGTGGCCGGTGGCCGCTACCGCATGGCCGCTGACACCTCGCCCGGGCACGACAGCGCCGGTTGTTCGCCCAGCACGACCTGTTCCGCGCCGCTGGACACGACCCAGTCCACCTCGGTCTTCGACAGCCTGAGCGCCTTGCCCCTCACGCCCGCCATCGGGGATTGGATCGTCGTCAACAACCAGAACAGCAACGATGTCTATGACGGCTACAACCGGTCGGCCATCACCGGCTTTGCGGCGGCACCGGCAGCCTGGATGGGCGCACACCGCATCAGCATCAACGCCAAGCAGTTCTCCCAGGGCTACGACGGCGGGCGCTACCTCGTCGTGCCCAACAACCAGCGTGCGGTGTTTTACGTGTGCAGTGGCGCCGATGGCAGCACCGACACCGCCGGCAATGGCAAGGGCGTGCTCTACCGCCTGAAGAACTACGGCTTCAACCCGACCTACCCGGCGGCCTGCCCGAGCGTGGCGGGCGCGGACGTGATCCTCAAGGGCATCGTGAACTGCACGGTGACTTACAACCCGAACCAGGGTTCCACCCAGCAAAGCGGCTACCTGCTGCTGGACCTGGACCTGTCCCGCAACGCGGAGGCCGTTCACCTGACGATGGGTGCGCACGTCTCCAACGCGCCCTGAGCGCATCGCCTTCGAAAGTTCCTCGCCATGGCCATGCCCGTCCACGATCTGCACAGCCCGCGCCCGCCGCGTGCGTGGCGCCGTGCGATGGGCTGCGGTCGCACTTCAGCCAGGGGCTTCGGTGCGGTCGCGGCCATGATCGTGCTGGTCTTGCTGGCCACCTTGGCGGCGGCCATCGTGCGGTTGAACTGGACGCAGCAAATGGGCAGCGCGCAAGACATCGGTGCCTCGCGCGCGGCCCAGGCGGCGCAGGCGGGCGTGCAGTGGGGCCTCTACCAGGCGCTCAAGTCTGGCTGGAAAACCAGTTGCGGCGCGGCTCAGACCCTGGACCTGCGCGCCGACACAGGCTTTCGCGTCACCGTGAGCTGCGCCTCGACCGACTACAGCGAGGGCGAGTCGGTGTCGGGCACGCCGCAGACCATCCGCCTCTACACGCTCACGGCCGTGGCCTGCAATGGCGCGGCCAACACCTGTCCGGACGCCGGCTCGGTGGCTGGCCCCGGCTACGTCGAGCGGCGTCAGGAAGTGCAGGCGGTGGACGCGCGCTGAGCGTCGCCCGGCGCGGCGTTGTCCTGCGCCACTTCGCTGCTGTGCGCCATCAGCAAGGCCTCGAAAGCTTCTTCCTTCATGGGTCGGCCCAGGTGGTAGCCCTGGGCTTCGTCGCAACCGTGGGCTTTCAGGAAGTCGGCCTGCGCCTGGGTCTCGACGCCCTCGGCCACGATGCCCACTTCCAGGCGGTGGCCCATGGCGATCAGCGCGGCCACCAGGCGGCTGTCGCCACCGGATTGCGGCACGGCGCTCAGGAAGCTGCGGTCGAGCTTGAAGCGGTCCACCGGCAACTCGCGCAGGTAGGCGAAGCTGGAATAGCCCACGCCGAAGTCGTCGATGGCGATGCCCACGCCGAGTGCACGCAGCTGCATCAGCACATCGGCGGCGCGCAGCGATTCACGCACCACCACGCTCTCGGTGATCTCCAGCTCCAGCGCGGTGGCAGGCAGGCCGGTCTCGGCCAGGGTGCGCGCCACGGTGTCGATCAGGTCGGGCTGGTCGAGCTGCAGCGCCGACAGGTTCACCGCGATGCGCAGGGGCCAGCCGCTGAGCTCACGCCACTGCTGGGCCATGGTGCAGGCGCGCTGGAGCACCCACTCGCCCATGGGCACGATCAGGCCGGTTTCTTCGGCCAGCGGGATGAAGTCCGAGGGGGGGATCAGGCGGCCGCCATGATCCCAGCGCAGCAGGGCTTCGGCGCCGGTGATGCGGCCACTGCGGCAGTCGAACTGCGGCTGGAAGTGCAGGCGCAGCTCGTCGCGCTCCAGCGCCTTGTAGAGGTCGTTTTCCAGCAGCAGCGTGTCGGGCGTGACGCTGACCATCTTGTCGCTGAACACCTGCACGCGGTTGCGGCCACGGCTCTTGGCCTGGTACATGGCCAGGTCGGCATGGCGCATCAGCGTGACGGCGTCGCTGCCGTGCTGCGGGTAGAGGGCCAGCCCGATGCTGGGCGTCACGCGCAGCTCGTGGCCGTCCAGGCGCAGCGGCTCGGCGAACTGCTCCATCACTTTCTGGGCCACGCGCTCGCCGTCCTCGATGGCGGTGATGCAGGGCAGCAGCACCACGAATTCGTCGCCACCCAGGCGGGCCACGGTGTCCGAGGTGCGCATGGCCTGGCGCAGGCGGCGTGCCACTTCGATGAGCACGGCGTCGCCGAGGTGATGGCCCAGGCTGTCGTTGATCTTCTTGAAGCGGTCCAGGTCCAGGAACATCATGGCCATGAAGTGGCCTTCGCGCTCGGCCGCCACCAGGCTGTGCTTGAGCTGCTCTTGCAGCATGTTGCGGTTGGGCAGGCCGGTCAGCGCATCGTGCAAGGCCATGTGCTGGACCTGGTTCTCGGCCTCGCGGCGCGAGGTCACGTCGTGGGCCATCACCAGGTAGCCACTTTGCGTGCCGTACTCGCTGTTCATTTCCGTGATGAGCAGCTCGGCCAGCAGGCTGGAGCCGTCCTGGCGCACCAGCGTCCATTCCGCGGCCAGCCCCGGCGAGGCCTGGGCCACGTGGTTGAGCACGTCCAGGGTCTGCACCGCCTGGCCCAGGCGCATGGTCAGCAGGCGCGCGCGCTCGGCCACCTGTTGTTCATCGAAAAAGCGTTCGATGGAGAAACGCCCGACCAGCTGGTGGGCCTTGTAGCCCAGCAGGTGCTCGCCCGCGGGGTTGACCGTCTGCACGATGCCGTGCTGGCTGAGCACGAAGATGGCGTAGGGCGCGTTGTGCACGATCACGCGGCGCATCTCATCGACCTCGTTGAGCTGGCGGTGTGCCTCCATCACGGCGTGCTCGGCCGCTTGCTGGGCGCTGAGGTCGCGCACCACGCCGATGTACTGACGCACGCCGTTCAGCGACATCGTGCTGATGGACAGCTCCAGCGGGAAGCGCTGGCCACCGGCGCGCAGGCCTTCGGTGTGGCGGCCCAGGCCGTCCATGCCCACGCGCTGCGTCTGCAGGAAGCCCTCGACGCGCATGCCCGCTTCCTGTGAGCCCGCCTCCGGCAGCAGCAGCTTGAGGTGCTGGCCCACGATGGCCGATTCGCTGTGCCCGAACATGCGGCACACGGCCTGGTTGGCGCTGAGGATGCGGCCCGAGGGCGCCACCGTCAGGATGCCGTCCACGGTGTGGTCCACCACCGAGCGCAGGCGCTGCTCGCTGTCGCGCGCCTGCTTGCTCATGCGTTGCGCCATCTCGGCGGCGCGCGCATGCCGACCTGCGGCACTGCGCATCATCAGGCAGATGGCCAGGGTGAAGCCGCCGCCACCCAGCAAGAGTGCCAGCGGGTAGGCCTGGGCCAGGGCTTGCACGGGGGCGCGCGTGAACTGCAGCCGCCAGTGGCGCCCGGCCACCTCCAGCGTGTGGACCTGCACATCGCTGGGGTCGCTGTCGGCCACGGGGCGCAAGGCCTTGGGCAGGCGTGCGCTGTCGAACAGCGTCGGGGTGTCTGCCGCGGGGTCGTCGATGCGCAGGTGCAGGTGCTGCCACGCCGCGCCGTTGTCGGCCTGGGCCACCATGTCACTCATGCGGATGGCACCGCTGACCAGGCCCTGGAAGGCCGCGCGGCGGCCCGCCACGGTCTCGGGGCGATCGCCGTGGCGGTACACCGGCAGCCGCACCACCAGGCCCAGCGGGTCTTTGCCGCCCTGGATCAGCTGGATGGGGGGCGACACCTGCATGGCACCGCTGTCTCGGGCCTTTTCCATCAGCTCGCGGTGCACGACGCTCTGGGCCGGGTCGTAGCCGAAGGCGCTGCGGTTGCGCGCCATCGGCTCCAGGTACGCGATGGGCATGTAGTCGGCGCGCTCCCCGGCGGGGTGGACACGGAAATCCGGGTAGCCCTCGGGTGCGACGCTGCGGTCGTTGCGCATCTGCGCCTCGAAGGCGGCTTTCTCGCTGTGCTTGAGCAGCGGGGCGTACTGCACGGCCAGCAGCGCCGGGTACTCGCTCTCGGCATGCAGGTTGCGGTAGTGCTCGTGGAAGGTCTTGCGCGACACCTGCCCGTTGACCGCAAACATCGACTGGAAGCTCACCAGCACGTCCAGGTGGTGGTCCACCAACTGGTCGAGGTGCAGGGCGAGCTCGCGCGCGTCGGCCGCGAAAGCGGCGTCTGCGTCCCGCTGGAGGCGTTGTCCGGCGTACCACCAGCCCAGACCGCTGAGCAGCAGCCCGGCCAGCAGCATCAGCCACGAAGCCTGCTTCCAGCGCAGCGATTCTTGTTGGGTTTCTTGAAATTCCGACTGCATCCCGATCCTCGGACAAGGGGCGCCCAGCCGCACGGCGTGGCAAGGCGCGTCCTCGGGTATCGGCGGGGGGGCGGTCGGTCTTGATGCCTGCGTGTCGCGGCAGGCACCCTCTTGCGCGAAAGTGGGCCCCGGTTCGTGCGTTAGGTCACGGCCACACGGGGTGGCTCACTGCCCGCGGGCCATGGCCATCAGGCGCGCGACGCGCTCCTCGGTGGCCGGGTGCGTCGAGAACAGGCCCTTGATGCCACCGGCCGACAGCGGGTTCATGATCATCATCTGCGCCGTCTCGGGGTGGGCCTCTGCCGGGCCCAGGGGGATGCCCTGGGCGTAGCGGTGGATCTTGTCGAGCGCGCTGGCCAGGGCGGCCGGGTCGCCCGAAATTTCGGCGCCACCGCGGTCGGCTTCGAACTCGCGCGCGCGGCTGATGGCCATCTGGATCAGGCTGGCGGCCAGCGGTGCCAGGATGGCCACGGCGATGCCGGCCAGCGGGTTGGCCGGACGGCCTTCCGAGTCGCGGCCACCGAAGAACACGGCGAAGTTCGCCAGCATCGAGATGGCACCGGCCATGGTCGCGCTGACGGTGCTGATGAGGATGTCGCGGTGCTTGACGTGGGCCAGTTCGTGCGCCATCACGCCGCGCAGTTCGCGTTCGGTCAGCACGTTGAGGATGCCGGTGGTCGCGGCCACGGCGGCGTGCTCGGGGTCGCGCCCGGTGGCGAAGGCGTTGGGCGCGGCCTCGTCGATCAGATAGACCTTGGGCATGGGCAACTCGGCGCGCTGGGCCAGCTCGCGCACCATGGCGTAGAAGCGCGGCGCGGTGGTTTCGTCCACCTCGCGGGCGTTGTACATCTTCAGCACCATCTGGTCCGAGAACCAGTAGCTGAAGAAGTTCATGCCCACGGCCACGACCAGCGCGAGCATCATGCCGGTGCGACCGCCGACCATGCCGCCAATGGCCATGAACAGGGCGGTGATCGCCGCCATCAGGACGGCGGTTTTCATCAGGTTGAACATGTCATCGGGCCTCCTGACCCGTCAAGTGTGAGGGCACACCACCCCATGGTGGCAGATGCACATGTGCGGCGCATCGACCGCGTTTCAAGCCAATGAGGCCGGCAGGGTGCAGCTTTGCAGAAATTCACGTGCAGCCACCCGCTTGCCCCCCGGTCGTTGCAGCGTGTGCAAGGCCAGCGCCTGTTCGCCGCAGGCCACCACCAGGGTGTCGCCCTCGGCGCGCAGCACTTCGCCGGGCTGGCCGCTGGCCGGCACCACGCTGGCGCGCCAGAGCTTGACCACCTCGTCCTTGTCCTTGCCGGGGGCGGTGTGCACCGTGAAGGTCGTGCCGGGGAAGGGGTCGAAGGCGCGCACGCGGCGCTCGATCTCGGTGGCGGGCAGGTGCCAGTCGATGGCCGCTTCGGCCTTCTCGATCTTGTGGGCGTAGTTCACGCCCTCGGCCGGTTGGGGCGTGGCCTGCAGCGTGCCCGCGGCAGCCTGGGCCAGCGCCTGGACGATGCAGCGGCCACCGAGCGCGGCCAGGCGGTCGTGCAGCGCGGCCGTGGTGTCGTCCGCGCCGATGGCTTCCCGCGTGATCAGCAGCATGTCGCCCGTGTCCAGGCCCGCGTCCATCTGCATGATGGTGATGCCGGTTTCGGCGTCACCGGCCTCGATGGCGCGGTGGATGGGCGCGGCCCCGCGCCAGCGCGGCAGCAGGGAGCCGTGGATGTTCAGGCAGCCCTGGCGGGGCAGGCTCAGTGTCCATTGCGGCAGGATCAGGCCGTAAGCGGCCACCACCATCACATCGGCGTGCGCCGCCTGCAGCGCCTCGCGCGCGGCGGCCGCTTCATCGGGGTACTTGCCATCGAGCCTGAGGCTGTGCGGCTGTGCCACGGCGATGCCGTGCTGCTGCGCCAGCTGCTTGACCGGCGAGGCCTGCAGCTTCATGCCGCGCCCGGCGGGGCGGTCGGGCTGGGTCAGCACCAGGGGCACGGTGTGGCCGGCCGCCAGGATGGCGTCCAGCGCCACGGCGGCGAATTCGGGCGTGCCGGCAAAGGCCACGCGCAGGGCGGTTGCACTCATGGGGCGGCGCTCAGGCCTCGTCCTTGCCGCGCTTGACCATCTTGGTCTTGATGCGGTTGCGCTTGAGCGGCGAGAGGTATTCCACGAAGACCTTGCCCAGCAGGTGGTCCAGCTCGTGCTGCACGCACACGGCCAGCAGCTCGTCGGCATCGAACTCGTAAGGCTGGCCGTCGCGGTTCAGCGCGCGCACCCGCACGCGGGCGTGGCGGTCCACCTTGTCGTAGATGGTGGGCACCGACAGGCAGCCTTCTTCCCAGACGATCATCTCGTCGCTGGCCGCGATGATTTCCGGGTTGATCAGCACGCGCGCATCGTTGCGCTCCTCGCTGGTGTCGATGACGACCACGCGCTCGTGCACATCGACCTGGGTGGCGGCCAGGCCCACGCCCTTGGCCTCGTACATGGTGGCCAGCATGTCATCGACGAGCTGGCGGATGCGGTCGTTCACCTCGGCCACCGGTTTGGCGACGGTGTGCAGGCGGGGGTCGGGGTAGCGGAGGATGGGCAGCAGGGCCATGTCGGGTCGGTGCCAGGTCAGGCAGAAAGGGGCTGGAGGGCGGTCGATGATTGTGGAACCCGCACAACGGCAGGCGCGCCGAAGGGGACATCACCCGTCGTAACACCGCGCAATACTGATTGCGACGGGTCAACGTTTGCGGGCAGAATCATTTGATCATTGCCTGGATTTTGCCGTGTCTGGCGCGTCCGTGCACCTGCTGTTCATTGGAGACCGTGTTGATGACCCAGCGATCGCTGCCCCAAGCTGCGCACACCCCCTCGCGTCCTGACCTGCGCGCGCCTGCCCGAAGCGCCGCTGCCGTGGCCGCCGCCGTGAGCGGGTTGCTGGTGGCCACCTTGGCATCGTCGGCCCGTGCCGAGCCCAACTTCCCCATCTCCCCGCAGCAGCGCAGCACCGCCCAGCAGGTGGCCGAAGCCGGCGTGCCGCTGTCCGAACTCTCGCCCAACGCGCCCGACAGCCACACCGTCAAGCGCGGCGACACCCTCTGGGGCGTGTCGGGCCTCTTCCTGAAGTCGCCCTGGCGCTGGCCCGAGCTGTGGGGCATGAACCTGCAGCAAATCCGCAACCCGCACCTGATCTTCCCCGGCCAGATGCTCTACCTCGACAAGAGCAACGGCCGCGCCCGCCTGCGCGTGGGCCAGGTCCTGAGCGACAGCAGCGGCAACGCCAGGCTGTCGCCGCGCGTGCGCGAGGGCAACCTCGACGATGCCATCGCCACGGTGCCCCTCCACCTGCTGGAGCCCTTCTTCAACGAGGCCGTCATCTTCGACAGCAGCGACGAGCTGCTCAAGGCCCCGCGCCTGGTGGCCACGCAAGAAGGCCGCGTGCTGCTATCGCGCGGCGAAACCGCCTATGTGCGCGGAGAGCTGGGCGGCCGCCGCGACTGGCGCCTGTTCCGCGAGCCCAAGCCCCTGCGCGACCCGGCCACCCGCGAGGTGCTCGGCTACGAAGCCCAGTTCGTGGGCACGCTGGCCCTGGTGCGTGAAGGCGCCGAAGGCACGGGTGCCGATGGCCAGCCGCTGGTCGTGCCGTCCACCTTCACCGTCAACAGCATCCGCCAGGAAGCCGCGGTGGGTGACCGCCTGGCCCCCGTGCCCCCGCGCGACTTCAACAACATGGCGCCGCACGCACCGCGCCAGGACGTCGCGGGGCAGTTGGTCTCCATTTACGGCGATGCGCTCAGCGCCGGCCAGAACCAGATCGTCGCGCTCAACCGTGGCAGCCGAGATGGCCTGGACCGCGGTGCCATCCTGGCCCTCTGGCGCGACGGCCGCACCATCCGCGACATGACCCTGGCCGACAAGCCCACGATCAAGTTGCCCGATGAGCGCCATGGCCTGCTGCTGGTGTTCCGCGTGTTCGACCGCATGTCCTACGCGCTGATCCTCAACGTGAAAGAGCCGGTCAAGGCGGGCGACCGTTTCACCCAGCCCTGACCCAGCCCTGACCCAGGACCGATCCCGGAGATCGCCGGAGGCGACCGCGGCGTTGGCCCCGGTGTGTCCGATGGACCTGCCAGATGCACTTGCCCGATGGACCGCCTTGAACTGAGCGCCTGGCTGCGCCTGCTGATGACGCCCGGTGTCGGGCCACTGAGCGCGCGCAAGCTGCTGGCGGCCTTCGGCTCGCCCCAGGCGGTGTTCGATGCCAGCCCCTCGGCGCGGCGGGCGGTGCTGTCGCGTGACATCGCCTCCCTGTCCACCCCGCCCGAGGGCCTGGCCGAGCAGCTGGACCTCAGCTGGGACTGGTGGCAGGGCGAGGCCCTCGCCGAGCGCACCATCCTGACGCTGGCCGACCCGCGCTACCCGGCCGCGCTGCTGGAGGCGGCCGACCCGCCCTTGCTGCTGTTCGCCGAGGGCGATTTGCGCTTGCTGCAGACACCGGCCGTGGCCATCGTGGGCAGCCGCCACGCCACCACGCAAGGAGAGGAAAACGCCCGGGCCTTTGCCGAGGTGTTGAGCCAGGCGGGCGTGACGGTCGTGTCCGGCCTGGCGCGTGGCATCGACGCGGCGGCGCATGAAGGGGGCCTGGCCGCCGTGGCAGAAGGCGGACGTGACGGCGGCAGCACCATCGCCGTCCTGGGCACGGGTTTGCTGCAGATCTACCCCAAGGGCCACACCGCGCTGGCGCGCCGCATTGGACAGCACGGCCTCTTGCTCAGCGAGTTCCTGCTCGACACCCCCGCGCTGCGCGCCAATTTCCCCAAGCGCAACCGCATCGTCGCGGCCCTGTCGCGCGGCACCCTGGTGGTGGAGGCCGCGGTGCAATCGGGCTCGCTCATCACCGCCCGCCTCGCCGCAGAAATGGGTCGGGAGGTGCTGGCCATCCCCGGCTCCATCCACGCGCCCCAGGCCCGCGGCTGCCACGCCCTCATCAAGCAGGGCGCCAAGCTGGTGGAGACCGCGCAAGACGTGATGGAAGAGCTGCGCCTGGACGTCGCTGTTGTGCGCCACCCAGCCGAGGCGGGCGATGCGGCCGATGCGGCCGATGCGGTGTTCGCCGATGCCGATGCGCCAGGTCACGCCGATCCTGTCCTCACCGCCCTTGGCTTCGACCCGGTCAGCCAGGAGGCGCTCTCGGCGCGCACCGGCATGGGGCCGGCCGAGCTCGGCGTGCGCCTGCTGGAGCTCGAACTCCTGGGCGAGGTCGCCCGCCTGCCGGGACAGCTGTTCCAGCGCGTCGGCCGGGCCTGAAGAACTGCTGCACGGGTCTGCTGCACGGGTCTGCTGCACAATCGCTGCGTGACGAAGACACTGAACCTGGGCCTGGCGCCCTACGAGCCGACGATGGCCGCCATGCAGGCCTTCACCGAGCAGCGCACCGCGAAGCCCAGCGAGGACACGCCCGATGAGATCTGGGTGTGCCAGCACCCGCCCGTCTTCACCCAGGGCCTGGCCGGCAAGGCCGAGCACCTGCTGTTCAATCCGCCCGGGCCCGACCACATCCCCGTGGTGCAGACCAACCGCGGTGGCCAGGTGACCTACCACGGCCCGGGCCAGGTCGTGGCCTACCCGCTGCTGGACCTCCAGCGCCGCGGCTACTTCGTCAAAGAGTACGTCTATCGCGTCGAGCAGGCCGTGCTGCGCACGCTGCAGGATTTGGGCGTCACCGGCCACCGCGTGGCGGGCGCCCCCGGCATCTACGTGCGCCTGGACGACCCCTTCGCCCACGCCGCGCTCACCGGGCCGACCGACCCCGCCGCCCCCTTCCGCGGCCTGGGCAAGGTCGCCGCTTTGGGCATCAAGGTCTCGCGGCACTGCACTTACCACGGGGTGGCGCTCAACGTGGCCATGGACCTCGCCCCCTACGGCCGCATCAACCCCTGCGGCTACAACGGCCTGAACACGGTGGACCTCGCCAGCCTGGGCGTGCCGGTGTCGTGGGACGAAGCCGCGGGCCGCCTGGTCCAGCACCTCGACAGCTTCCTGGCGCCCTGAAACCATCGCCGAGCACCGAGCCAGCGGTGGGTGGATGTGGCCATCCGCACGCCAGGGCCCAGCCCGATGGGCTAAAGTGACGGGATGTCCGAGTCCACCCCCTCCCGAGATCAGGCCGACGTGCCCGCCAGCCAGCCACAAGCCGGTTCCGCAGCGCCCCAGGCCGCCGCTTACAACCCGTCTGCCAAGCAGAAAGCCGAAGCCAAGACCGCGCGCATCCCCATCAAGATCGTGCCGGCCGGTGAAGTGCTGAAGAAGCCCGACTGGATCCGCGTCAAGGCCGGATCGCCCAGCACGCGCTTCTACGAGATCAAGAACATCCTGCGCGAGCACAAGCTGCACACGGTCTGCGAGGAAGCCTCCTGCCCGAACATCGGCGAGTGCTTCGGCCACGGCACGGCCACCTTCATGATCATGGGCGACAAGTGCACGCGCCGCTGCCCGTTTTGCGACGTCGGCCACGGCCGCCCGGATCCGCTCGATGTGAACGAGCCGGCCAACCTGGCCAAAACGATCGCGGCGCTCAAGCTCAAGTACGTGGTGATCACCTCGGTGGACCGCGACGACCTGCGCGACGGCGGTGCCGGCCACTTCGTCGAGTGCATCCAGCAGGTGCGCGCGCAATCGCCCGCCACGCGCATCGAGATCCTGGTGCCCGATTTCCGCGGCCGCGACGAGCGCGCCCTGGAGATCCTGAAGGCCGCGCCGCCCGACGTGATGAACCACAACCTGGAAACCGCGCCGCGCCTCTACAAGGAAGCGCGCCCGGGCTCCGACTACCAGTTCAGCCTGAACCTGCTCAAGAAGTTCAAGGCCCTGCACCCCGACGTGCCGACCAAGAGCGGCATCATGGTCGGCCTGGGCGAGACCGATGAGGAAGTGCTGCAGGTGATGCGCGACATGCGCGAACACCACATCGACATGATCACCATCGGCCAGTACCTGGCGCCCTCGGGGCACCACCTGCCGGTCAAGCGCTACGTGCACCCGGACACCTTCAAGATGTTCGAGGCCGAGGCCGTGAAGATGGGCTTCACGCACGCGGCCGTGGGTGCGATGGTGCGCTCCAGCTACCACGCCGACCAGCAAGCGATGCAAGCCGGCGTGGTGTGAGCCGACGGGGGCGTTGACGGGTGGATGAGGACGCGGCTCAGGCGCCCGTCCACAGCCCCTGGGCCTTGGCGAAAGCCGCGTTGCCGCACTTCTCGCCGATGTCCAGGCCCACCACATTGCCCTCGTAGAAGTGGATGCCGCCGTACAGGCGCGACTCTCCCGCCTCGCGTGCGGCCGCCGTGAAGGTGGGCCACGACAGGATGATGCCGCCCACGTCCTCGCTCGGATCGGCCTTCAGGGCTTCGGTCTGCGCGTAGAAGAAGCCGAAGCGGTCGCTGCCGGTGAACTGGCGCAGCACGGTGGCCGCGGCCATCGAAAAGGCGCTGTGGCCCGAGGTGAACTCCGAGAACGGCGGGGTGGGGAAGGTCGGCACCTGGAACGGGAGCCAGGCCTCGCCGGCGATGTCCTGCACACCACGGCCCGGGCCCGCCCAGCCTTGCACGCGCTTGCCGCGGAACAGGTGGCGGATGGCCGTGACGGGGCGCACGTAGTCGAAATGGCGCTTCGCATCCCAGGTGGCGATGCTGGCGTCCAGGATGGCGTTGGCCAGCGCGAAGTACAGCCGCACCGTCTGGCCGAGGTCGAGCGCACCGCTTTGCGGCAAGCCGGTGAGGGCCGGGCGCTCGGCCACGAAGGCGGCGAATTCCGTCCAGTGGCCGGGCGGCAGCTCCGACTTGGGGCCATCGGCCCAGTACTCGGCCGTGACCTTCTGCTCGGCCGTCAGGCGCACCTGCACGTCCATCACGTACCGCGCCTGGTCCAGGAAGCCTTGCGACAGCGGGTGCTGCGGCGGCGTCACCGGGCGGAATTGCTGGCCGTTGGCCATGGCGAAGGGCGCCACACCGCCCCAGTGCGGCGCGATGAAGCGGGGCGTCTTGAGCTCGTGGTCCAGGGTCAGGTAGCTCAACGCCTGCCAGCGTCCGGCGTGCGGCGTGCTGTCGTGGGGCGCAGGCAGGGCAGCGACCATCGGTGGGTTGACCGTGGCGTAGGCCGGGCTGCTGTTGTCGGCGTACAGGTTGGCCTGGTTGGCGTGGTCTGCGTGGCGAAAGGCCAGCACGGCGTTGGCGGCCAGGTTGGCCACGCCCACAGGGTTGTTGGCGTTGGTGTTGGTGTCACCGGGGGTGAGTCCCTCGGCCAGCAGGTGGTCGTTCAGCAGGGCCGTGTAGGCCGTGCGGAACGGTTCTGGGTAGATGACGGGGGGGAATTGGTCGATCAGGGCGCGGTAAGCCGCCTGGCTCACGGCCTTGCGGCGGTTGGCGTCGGTGCGCTGGGCGGCCGGACGGCGTGGCGTGCCGCTGTGCAGCGGCTTGGCCACATCGTCGTAAGCGGCCCAGGCGTCGTACACCGTGGTGTAGATGACGCCCAGCGAGCGCGCGACCTGCGGCGGGCCGCCGCGCTCGCGGTCACGGCTGGTGAAGGGCAGTTTGCCCAGGGCCCGGATGGCCTCCAGGGCGACGTTGTTCCATGCGACGATCAGGTTCACGAAGGATGCTCTCTCTGGTTGGAAAGTGCGCATCATTCGTGCCTGCCGGCGGTTTGGACATCCCTAACTCGCTCATGGGTTTGCGGCCCGCATGCCGCCTCAACCCATTGCTTCAAGCCATCGCTTCAGCCCATCGCCTCAACCCGCCTGCGCGGTCATCCCACCCAGGTCACGCCAGCTGCGGCGGCGCACCGGGAACAGCTGGGGCGAGGTCCGCACCAAGCGCCACAGCAAGGGCAGCGTCATGGCCAGGCCCAGCAAGGTGCGCCCGGTCCACAGCTCGCCGGCTGCAGGGTAGGCCAGCGCGTGGGTCAGCACGTACAGGCCCATGAAGCCCGGCACCGCCAGCGCGAAGGTCAGCACATGGCCCAGGTCGGCGCCTTTGCGGGCCGCTTCGGTGCGGTAGCCGATGCGGTTCTGGCTGGCCGAGAAGATGAACAGCACGATCATCAGCGGTGCGTGCCCGATGGCGTCGATCAGGCCCACCAGGGGCACGGCCGCCACCATCAGCACCAGCAGGATCAGTGAGGCCACCTGTGACGACAGGCGTCCGAGCACGAGCAGCAGCGCCAGGCAGAACTCCACCATGCCGGCCGAGCTCACGAAGAAGGCCTTGTCCAGGCCCATCGTGACCATGCTCAGCTCGTGGTCGAGGATGTCGTAGGTCCATTGCGGGTACAGCCATTTCTCGATGCTGACCCACATGAAGCTGAAGCCGGCCGACACGCGCAGCAGCGTGAAGGCGACGTAGTGTTGCGAGGCGCCGCGCGTCGCGTCCAGCCACAGGAAGGCGGCGGCACCGAGGAAATAAACGTAATCCAGCATGTGGAACCAGCCGGCAGCCCACACGCCATAGGCGTAGAGCGACAGCATGCCCAGCACGGCCAGGGGCACGGTGCGCTTCCACAGCACCAGGGTGGCAATGAGCAGCTGGACGATGCCCACCCATGCGCCCGCGGCCTTGAGCTCGGGGGTCAACACCATGCGGGCAGCGCTGTCCTGGGTGAACAGCGAAAGGAAGTACACGCACACGCCGATGCGCAGCAGCCAGGCGGCGCTGCGGTTGAAGCGCTGCTTCCAGTCGGCGTGGACCTGGTGCAGGGTTTCGAAGCGCGGCAGCACGCGGCGCTCGACCGTGAACACGCCCAGCAGCGCGAGCACCGCGCCGACGAGCAGGGCGATGAACAGGGGGGTGCCGATCACACTCCAGGGCGGCAGCGGGGTGTTGGCGCAATTCACCACGTTGGAAAACCATTTCACGTGGGCCTGGGCGCCGGTGGGGCAGGCGGCGATCAGGCCGGTGGCCGTCAAGGGCAGGGCCGAGCGCCCCCTGTGCAAGTCAATCGTCACGGTGTCCTCCGATGGTTGCGAATGCAGAATGGTTGTGGATGGATTCGAAGTTCTCGACCTCGACCTCGTAGGCCTTCACGCGGGGCTCGGCCGCCAGCGCGAGCGCGACGTCGCGCACCAGGTCTTCGACGAATTTGGGGTTGTCATAGGCGCGTTCGGTGACGTGCTTTTCATCGACGCGTTTGAGCAGGCCGTACACGGCGCAGGAGGCGCTGTCCTCGGCCACGCGGGCCAGTTCCTCGATGGACATCGCCTGGCGCAGCTGCACGTTCAGGGTGATGTGCGAGCGCTGGTTGTGTGCGCCATAGGCCGAGATCTCCTTGGAGCAAGGGCACAGGCTGGTGGCGGCCACGGTCAGCGTCATGGACAGCTCGGGCTCGGCGCCCTGGGTGGGGATGTGGCAGGCCCAGGTGGCGTCGATGTCGAGCAGGCTCTCGACGCCAGACACCGGCGCCGCCTTGCGCAGGAAATAGGGGAACTGCACGCTGATGCGGCCGCTGTCGGCGCCGAGCCGCTGCAGCATCTCGCGGGCCATGGCGGCGAAGCCGGGCAGGTCGAGCGCGTCGCGCGGCGCTTCGAGCAGCTCGATGAAGCGCGACATGTGCGTGCCCTTGACCGTGGCGGCCAGACCGACGGACATCGTCCAGTGGCCCACGGTGTCGGTGCTGCGACCCTGGCCGATGTGATTTGCATGGCCCGCCCGCAGGCGCACCGGGTAGCGCACCCCCTTGACCCCGACCGCCTGGATGGGCAACTGGCGGGTGTCGATCTGGGATTGGATGTCGATCAGGGGCAGGAGTTCGGGTGCGTTCATGGTGGGTCTCGAGGGTGAGTTCGGTGAGGGCTCGCAGAGTGCTCGGGGGGATGACGCTGTCAGGGCTTGCTGCTGCCGGTGGCGGCCTGCGGCTGGAGGGTCTTGAGGTAGGCGATGAGGTCCAGGCGGTCCTGGGCGCTGGACACGGCAAAGCCCATGCGGTTGCCAGGCGCCATGCGGTTGGGGTCGCGCAGCCAGGTGTCCAGCGTGCGCTCGGTCCAGGTCAGCTTGAGCCGCTGCAGGGCCGGGCTGTAGGGGTAGTCCGGCACGCTGGCGGATGGGCGTCCGACCACGCCGCGGTGGAGCGGCCCGGCCAGGCTGATGTCAGCGGCATGGCAGGCCATGCACTGCTGGCCGTAGAGCGTCTGGCCGCGGCTGGCGTCGCCTTTGGGTGGGGCGGCATGCGCGGTGCCGAGCCATGTCAGGCAAGTCAGGGTCAGGCAGGCCAGGGCCCGGCCGATGCTGGGCGGGGTGGCGCGGTGCGCGAAGGAAGAAGGGTGTCGCTGCATGGTGGGCTTTCCGCAAGGCAGGTGGCGGCCGCAGAGGTGGGGACGGCCTGCGCACAGGCGCGCCCCCACGTGCGGCTCCTCACCTCATGAATGCGAGTGCATCAGGGCATCAAGCGCCGAACACCATGGCCTTGGGCAGGGGCATGCCCAGGGCCTGGTTCAGGAAGGCCCAGTGGGCGGTTTCGTCGGCGGCCAGGCGACCGGCGACCTTGGCCAGGGCGCTGTCCTTGAACGAGGGGATGACGCTCAGGTAGGCGTTGGTGGCGCCCAGTTCCAGCGACAGGGCCAGCTTGAGCACGTCTTCCTGGCTCTTGAGCGAGCCGGCGTTCAGGGCCTTGGCGTAGTCGTCCAGCGACTTCTCGGCCACGGGCTTGCCGCCCAGCTTGGTGATGGCGGCAGCCAGCAGGTCGCGGTGGATTTTGTGGTCGTCCTGGAACTTCACGGCCACGTCCAGCACGCCCTTTTGCAGCAGGCCGCTCTTGGCGCCCAGGGTGTAGGCGGCGATGCCCTGGTGCTCCAGGCCCAGGGCGACGTTGAGGATGCCGGCGTCGTTGGCCATGTCGCCATGCGAGGCGGCCGAGGCTTCCTGACCGGACAGCAGCAGCACGGCGCCGGCCGACAGGGTGGCGACCGAGGTGCCGCGCAGGAAGCCGCGGCGGCTCGGGGTGGTTTGCAGGAACTGGAGGGGGGATTGGATGATGTTGTGCATGACTTTCACTCCTGGATGGGGCTTCAAAGGAAGACCGCGTTGAGGCGGTCGGGACACGGGGGCAGCGCCTTGGGGTGGCGCCCTCAGCTGCGTCGGCATCGGGCCATGTGCGGCTGCGGGAGTTATTTAAACACATAAACAATGAAAAAGTGTTTATAGTGATTTGATGCGCATCATTACAATGAAAGCGCCCCTGGTGTGAAGTCCGTGCGCTTGGGGTTGTGCGCCCAGTCCCGTCACGGTCGCCTGTTGGCCGTCGCGGATGTCTGCCCCTGTCGTCGTGACGCTCTCCCATGCTCGAAATGCTTGGATCCCGGCAAAAGGACTTGCTCGTCCTGTTGCTCAAAAACAAGGTGGGCCTGACGGCCGACGACATCGCCGAACAGCTCGGCATCAGCCGCAATGCCGTGCGCCAGCACCTGGCCGCGCTCGAAAACGAACGCCTGCTCAAGCGCGGTGAAACCTGCGCCACGGGCGGGCGTCCCAAGCAGCTGTACGTGCTGACCGACAAGGGCCACGAGTGCTTTCCGCGCCACTACTCCTGGTTCGCCGAGCTCTTGGTGACGACGCTGGTCGAGCAGGCGGGCGCCACGGGGGTGTCGGCCCAACTGGCTGCGCTCGGTCGCAAGATCGGTTTGCAACTGGCCGCCCAGCACGCCCACGAGTTGGGCCCCAATGTGGAGCGCTCCGAAGTCCTGGCCACCTTGATGGACGAACTGGGCTATGTCGCGCGGGCTGGCCGTGACACCCAGGGCGCCGCCCTGATCGAGGCCGACAACTGCGTCTTCCATGCCCTGGCCATCAAGCACCCGGAGGTTTGCGAGTTCGATCTGGCGCTGATGTCCGCGTTCACGGACCGCCAGATCGACCACCAGGAATGCATGGCCAAGAACGGCAACGTGTGCCGGTTCCGCCTGAGCCCCCCCAAGCCCCAGGCTTGATCCGCGGCTCGGGAGGGAGCTTGGCTTCAGGTCACAGCGGGGGCACGGCGCCAGCGAACTTCAGCAGGTCGGTGAGCTTGAAGGTGCCGGGCGTGGCGGACGGCAGGGTGGGCTTCCAGCCCGGGCGCACCGAGAGGTAGGAGGCCGGGTCCGCTTTCAGCAGGCCCACGAAGACCTCGCCCACGATGTTGCCGCCGACATCGCCCATGCGCAGACCGCTTTCCTTGACCTCGGCTTCTTTGAGGATGTAATACCACAGCGGGGTGGACTGGTCCAGTCGCACGCCGCCGTCCACCACGTAGCTGGCCAGTTCAGGCAGCTCGGCCGGGGTCAGCGCGGTCACGCCCATGCGGGTGGCGATGGCCTGGCCCGAAGGCAGACCAAAGTTCACGTGGCGCACCAGGTTGCGCGAGGCCAGCGATTGCAGGCCGTCGGCCGGCAGGCCAGGCGACGGTGCCTTCGCGCCGGGCAGGATCATCAGCGGTGTGGACAGGTGGCTGTCGATGCGCTTGTTCGGGCGGAAGTTGCCGTCGCCGAAGTTGAAGAAGGTCTGCCAGTCCACGAAGCGACGGGGTGCGCGCTTGGCGCCACGCAGGTCGGCGGGATCCGGGTCGGTCGGGTCCAGGTTGTCGTCGAAGATGAAGGCGAAGAAAGGTGCACCACCGGTGGGGCCGAAATTCAGGCGGTAGCTGGGACGCACCTGGCTGTGGCCGAAGCGGTAGGCGGCCACCGAGAACTCGATGGGCAGCAGGATGTTGCGGCTGCCGTCGGCTGCCAAGTACTGGTTGGCCGGGTCCTGTGCGTTGAAAAAGCGCGTGCCGTTCGTGAGGATGTTGTTCACGCGGTCCTGGCCAATGGTCTGCGGCAGGAACTCGTTGACGACGATCCACTGGTAGTGCCAGGTGACGTAGCGACGGGCCGCGGCGAACAGGGCGGCCGGCTTGGCACCCGCGTTGCCTGGCTGGCTTGCCAGGTGGTCGGTGACCGCGTTGTGGAAGCGCAGCATGGCGACCTGGAACTGCGAGAGGATGACGTTCTCGTCGTTGCGGCCTTCCGCCACGATGGCGGCGCCGTCGGCCTTGCGGGGCAGGTCATAGCGCGGTGCGCCATTGCGCGACACAGCCTCTGCGCCGGGGATGCGCTCCAGCTTGAACTTGATGCGACCGTTGACGGTCTGGTAGAGCTCGGGCGAGCCTGCCGGGCCGTTGCCATAGACCGAGTCGAGGTCAAAGGCGGCGGTGCGGAAGTTGATGGTGCGGCTGGGTGATGCGTTCTGGTTCAGCGGCGAGTTCTTGTCCAGCGTGATGTCGTGGTCCAGGAACTGACCGAAGAAGGTCACGCCGGCCGTCATGTTCGGGTTGTCGGCGTTGTTGGGGCTGAACACCGCCGGGTTGGTGATCGACTGGATGGGGTCGGTCAGCACGTCCTTGGCATCCAGCACGCCGCCGGCGGCGCCCAGTTGCTTCATGGCCGTGCGCACGCTGTCCGACTGCAGCGCGAAGGGCGGCAGGTTGCGGAACATGCGGGAGAAGGTGTTGGTGGCCTGGCGCAGGGCGGCGACGTTGGGGTCGATCGACACCGATTGCAGGGTGCTGCTGCTGTCGATGGTGGTGGCCGTGGTGCCGGTGCTGGTGCTGGTGGCGTCCAGGGTTTGGGCCTGTGCAGCTTGGGCCAGCGCGAGGGTCAGCGTGGCTGCGAGCAAGGGCGCGATCGTCGGTTTGCGTGTCATGGGGCTTCCTGAGGTTGTGTGATCGCCAGGCAAGTTCGGCACAGTATGTGCACTTTTTTCATATTCAACTTGCCAAAGCAGCGTGATGCTATGGGTGTTTTCGGACGCCGTCAAAGTTCAGACTAGGGAGGCGGCCCCTGTTCTCCCTAGCTTGTCAGGCGTCAGGGCGGCGTCGTGTTTCATGACCCAGACAGACCCGACGCGCGGATGAGCGGCGGGAGTTCCCTGTCAGGGCATGTCTTGATGCGTTGAACGGCTTGCGGTTGGCACCATGCGCGGCAAGCCCCTGTTGTGGGCCACCGGGTGCCTGCGGGCGCCGCAGCCGACCTTCCAAGGAGCCCGTCCATGCTGAAACTGAACCGTCGCCCCGCAGTGCTGGCCCAGGGCGCCCCTTGGGCCCTGGTCATGGCCCTGGCCTGGGGCGCACCCACGCTGGCCCAAGCCGCCGTCGAGTACTACAAGTGGACCCCGGTGACGCTGCCGGCCGCCTCGGGGGCCTCGTGTGGCAATGGCACGCCGGCCCGCGTTTTCGTCAACCGCACGCCCAAGACCAGCAAAACGCTGGTGTACTTCGAGGGCGGCGGTGCCTGCTGGAACCAGAAGGGTTGCCTGGGCAAGGGCAAGCTGACCGAGGTGGCCTCCAACCCCAACGGCGTGTCCGAGAACTACTTCAGCCAGCTCAACCTGGCGGCCTTCGGTTTGTCCACGCCGCTCATCACGCGCACGCCGCTGCTGGGCAAGATCTACACGCAGGACTGGAACCTCGTCTATGTGCCTTACTGCACCGGCGACGTCCACACCGGCGCCAGCGTCCAGATCTACAAGGACAGCGACCCCAGCCAGCCGCTGACCTACTACCACCGCGGCTACAAGAACGCCAAGGCGCTGGGGGACTGGATGGCGGCCAACTTGCCCAGGCCGGAGCACCTGCTGGTGTCGGGCTCATCCGCCGGTGGTGTGGGCGCCACGGCCAACTACGGCGTGCTGCGCCTGGCCACCAACCCGGTGAAGTCCGCCATGGCGGCCGACTCCGGCCCGCTGTTCCCGGCACCGCAGAGCGGCACGGCCGAGCAGTACCCCTCGCTGCCGCTGCAGAACAAGGTGCGCTCGCTGTGGGGCGTGGACCGCCCAGACGGCGTGGCCACGGAGTTGATCTCGCGCTTCCCGCAGGCGGGTGACGTGTCCGACCTGTCCACCCTGAACACGGGCCTGTCCAAGGTTTTCCCCCAGGACCGCTTCGGTTTCATGACCTTCCAGGAAGACGGCATTTTCTCGGCCTTCTCGTACACGAGCTTCTACCCCGAGATCGCCGCACTCAGCGGCAGTGCCAAGGACACAGCGCTGAACAACCTGTGGCGTCGCGACCTCAACAACTGGGTCAGCCAGCTGCGCACGGCCAACAGCAACACCGGCTTTTACCTGCCCACCTGGCGGCCTTTCCTGAAGTCACACACGATGGCGATCATGGACTTCACCGGCACGGGCATCGAAGAGCAGGGCATCAAGTCGGTGGCTGACTTCTACAACAACCTGATCGACGACACCCGGCCTGTGATGCGCGCCATCGAGTACGACCAGGTCGGCGATCACAAGCGTGTGCTGTCGGTCAACCCGATCCAGTGGCTGGTGGCCCTGTTCGAAGGCTTCTTCCTCTGAGGCCTGGCTGACATGACAACGCCCCGGGCCGGCAGGCTGCGGGGCGTTGTGCTTTGGGGGCAGGCTTTGCCGCCTGTTGGCTCAGGCCGCCGAGGCCCTGCGGGGCTGCTTCAGGGGCTGCACCAGCGCGGCTTCCTGCTCGCGGGCGTAGGCGATGCTGGCTTTGAACAGCATCAGCACATTGCGCAGCACGTCTTCGAGCGGCGTCTTGCAGCGCTCGGCCACCCACTGCGTGGCGATGCGGGTGTTGGCGCCCACCAGGCCGTTGCCCAGGATCTGGAAGTCCAGTCCGGCCTCTTCGAGGTGCGGGAACATCTGGCGCATGAAGCCGGCGATGAGGTGGGCGAAGTCTTGCGAGGCCTTGTCGGCCAGCACGTTCATGGTCTCGCCGACGTTGAGGGCGTCGATCAGGGCCACGCGGGCGCGGTGGGGGTCTTCGCGGATGAACTCCAGGAAGGTGCGCAGCGCGGCTTCGGCGAGCTTTTCGGGGTCGGGCTGGCAGGCCGCCAGCGACATGATGGTGGCCTGCATCAGGCGCCGGTTGGTGTCTTGATAGACCGCGCGGAAGAGGGCTTCCATGCTGTCGAAGGATTCGTAGAAGTAGCGCGAGGTCAGTTGCGCCTGCTTGCAGACGTCGCGCACGGTGGACTGGTGGTAGCCGTGCTCTCCGAAAACGGCCAGGCCGGCTTCGATCAGGCGTTGGTGGCGCTGGCGCTGGCGCTCGTCGGAGTCCACCCCGCCGTAGCGCCGCCCGGGGCTCCCCGGGTTGGATGGCGGCTCAGGGTTAACCCGGTTTTTGGAAACGGTCATTGTCAAATACCATTTTGAAATTGACCGTTGTCAAAATCTGCGTGCATTGTGTGCGTGCAGCCATGCGACGGTCCGTGGAACGGTGTGGTGGATCGGCACTCGGTGTGTCCAACCTGGGATTTTCGCATCCCTGCGGCCTTTTGGGGCCACCTGCCGTGGCGACCTTGTGAGTGCCTACCGAGGAAAGACATGAAAGAGTTCAAGAACAAAGTCGCGGCCATCACCGGTGCTGCATCCGGCATGGGCCGCACCCTGGCACTGGAGTTGGCGCGCCGCGGTTGCCACCTCTCGCTGAGCGATGTCAACGAGAAGGGCCTGGCCGAGACGGCCGCCATGGCCAGCAAGCTGGGCGTGAAAGTGACCACCGCCAAAGTCAATGTGGCCGACCGCGAGGCCATGGTGGCCTGGGCCGACCAGACCGCCCGTGACCACGGCAAGGTCAACCTGATCTTCAACAACGCCGGTGTGGCTCTCGGTGCCTTCGTGGAAACCGTCAAGCCCTCGGACTTCGAGTGGATCATGGGCATCAATTTCTGGGGCGTGGTCTGGGGCACGCAAGCCTTCCTGCCGCACCTGAAGAAGGCCGGGGAGGGCCACATCGTCAACACCTCCAGCCTGTTCGGTCTGTTGTCCGTGCCCACGCAGGGCACGTACAACGCCAGCAAGTTCGCCGTGCGCGGCTTCACCGAAGCGCTGCGCCAGGAACTCGACATGGCCAAGTGCGGTGTGAGCGCGACTTGTGTGCACCCGGGCGGCATCCGCACCAACATCGCGCGCACCGCCAAGATGGACGAGAGCATGCACAAGGCCACCGGTGGCAAGGTCGAAGAGGCCCGCGCCAAGTTCGACAAGCTGCTCAATGCCACCACCGCCGAGAGCGCCGCGCTGCAGATCCTGCGCGCTGTGGCGGGCAACCAGCGCCGCGTGCTGGTCGGCCTGGACGCCAAGTTCCTCGACAAGCTCGTGCGCGTGCTGGGCTCCTGGTACCAGCCGCTGATCACCCTGTTCGCCAAGAAGGGCATGCTGGGCTGAGCCCGGCCTGGCTCGCGTCCACGCTCCGCTTTGCAGTCCCCTGAGGAGATGCCCATGTCCGCCGTTCCAAAGACGCCTGCCACCGCCTCGGCCCAGCCCGTGATCCGCCGCTACCAGCCGCCCACCGGGCTGCAGGAGTCCATCGTGGCGGCCATCCTGCGCGTGGCGCTGAAGGTCACGCTCAAGCCCTTCCTGGGGCCGCCCTGGCCCTTCGCGGTGCAGCGCATGTCGCTGGCGCTGGGCTCCTCCCTGATGCCGCAGGACGGGCGTGCGAATGTTCGCGTGGACCGCGTCGGCAGCATCGAGGTGGACCGCGTCGTGCCCAAGGCCGCCAAGGGCCAGCCGCGCCATGCCATCTTGTACTTGCACGGTGGCGCCTTCGTGGCCGGCAGCCCGCGCACCCACCGCAGCATCACCCGGGCCTTGTCGGCGCTGACCGGTGCCCAGGTGCTGGTGCCGCACTACCGCCTGGCGCCCGAATCGCCCTTCCCGGCGCAGCTCGACGACTGCGTGCAGTGCTACAAGCAGTTGCTGCAAGAAGGCTACACGGCCGACCGCATCAGCATTGCCGGGGATTCCGCCGGTGGCAACCTGACCTTCATGACGGCGATTGCCGCGGTCAAGCAAGGTCTGCCCGCGCCGGCGTCGCTGGTGATGATGTCGCCCGCGCTCAGCCTGCACCCTTTGCCCGACACGACCGCCTACGAGCGCGTGTCCCGCGACCCCATGATCCGCCTGGCCTGGGCCGATGACGTCGAGCGCGCGATGAAGGTGCCTGCCGACCACCCGCTGGCCAATCCGATGGCGCAGGACCTGTCCCAGCTGCCGCCCTCGCTCACGCAGGTGGGCGACGACGAGGTGCTGTTCGACAACGCCGTGTGGGTGGTCGAGCGCGCCACCGCCGCGGGTCGGGTCGCCGAGCTGGAGATCTACATGAAGCGCTGGCACGTTTTCCAGGCGCACGCCAGCATGCTGCCCAGTTCGGTGCAGGCGTTGGCGCGACAGGCCGAGTTCATGAAGCGGCACTGGGCCGTGTGATTCAACCCTGTGGCGGCGTCTGAGGGGCGTGCGGCGCATTCTCGGGCCCTGCCAGGTGCTGTGGATCGACCAGCTGCCCCTGCGACAGCACGCGAACCTCGTCGCCCTCGCGCAGCGAATGTTCGCGGTGCGTGATGATGAAGCGCCCGCAACCCAGGGCGTTGATGGCGTCCTGCACGCGTTTTTCGGTGGCGAAGTCCAGGTGGCTGGTGTACTCGTCCAGCAGCAGGAAGCGCGGCCGCTTGTAGAGCGCGCGCGCCAGCAGGATGCGCTGCTTTTGCCCGCCCGAGAGCGTCGCGCCCATGCTGCCCACCAGCGTCTGGTAGCCCATGGGCATGCGTGCGATGTCCTCGTGCACGCAGGCCAGGGCGGCCGCGGCTTCGACCTTCTCGGCACTCGCCTCGGCGTCGTTCATGGCGATGTTGTCGTGGATGCTGCACGAGAACAGCTGGTCGTCCTGGAAGACGGTGCCCAGCACCGAGCGGAAGGCTTCGGCGCCCAGCGAGGCCATGGGCACGCCGTTGAGCAGCACCTCGCCCGCCTCGGGCGTGACCTGGCCGCACAGGATCTTCATCAGCGTGGACTTGCCACAGCCTGAGGGGCCGAGCACGGCCAGCGCCTGCCCGGTGTGCAGGGTCAGGCTGACGTGGTCGAGCACAGGGGCCTCGTCGCGCGCGTAGCGGAAGACGACGTCACGCAGGCTCAGGGTCATGGGCGTGGGATCTGCCGCCTGCAGACCCGCCCGGTGCCCCGCCTGAGCGGGCGAGGCGGGCTCGGTCGGCGTGAGCACGATGTCGGCCAGCCGGTCGCCCTGCAGGCGCAGCAGGCGCAGGCTGATGACGCGCTCGATGAGGTCGTTGGCGCGCTGCAGGAACTGCCCCTTGTAGGCCATGAAGGCCACCAGCATGCCGATGGAGAACTGCTCGGCGATGATCATCTGCGCGGCCAGGTAAAGCACCAGCGCCTGCTCGATGGCGCCAATCACGCCGTTGACGCCCTGGTGCAGCAGGTTGATGCGCTCTTGCTTGACGCGCGCGTTGACCATGCTGGCCTGCTGGTTCATCCAGCCTGCCACGCGCCAGCCGGGTCGCGAGAAGAACTTGATGGCGTTCATGCCGCGCAGCGTCTCCATCAGGAAGGTCTGCGCCTGCGCCTCGCGCACGATGAGCTCTTCCGAGGCCCGCCGGAAGGGCCCGAACACGGCCAGCCGCACCAGCAGGTACAGCGTGGCCACGCCCATGACGATGGCCGCCAGCTTCGGGCTGTAGGCGAACATCAGGCCCAGCGTGACCAGGCTGACCATGCCGTCGAGCACGGCTTCGACCAGCTCGCGCGTGAGCGTGTCCTGGATGGTGTCGACCGATGCGAAACGCGACATGACGTCGCCCGTGTGGCGCTTGTCGAAGTAGGACAGCGGCAGGCGGATGAGGTGGCGAAAGACCTGCGTGCTGCTGTTGAGCTTCCAGCTCAGGCTGGTGCCCAGCACGACCCAGCTGCGCATCAGCCGCGTCAGCAGCGACATCAGTGCCAGCAGGCCCAGCGAGGTCGCCAGCACCGCCAGCAGCGGCGTGTCACGGCTGACGATGACGTCGTCGATCACCCACTGGCTCAGCATCGGCATGAGGATGGCAAAGACCTCCAGCACCAGCGAGAGCACGGCCATCTGAGAGAAGGCCCGCCACAGGCCGGGCTGGCCCTTGAAGAGCGAACGCAGCTTCCAGTCGCTGCGCTCTTTGCGCGGCCGAAAGCCCGGTGCGGGCGCCAGCTCCAGCGCCACGCCAGTGAAGTGCGGGCTGGCCTCCTTGAGCGTCAGCTTGCGCTCGCCCAGGGCCGGGTCGTGCACGGTGATGTGCCGCGCGTCGGCCTGCACCAGCACCACGAAGTGGTTGAGGTCCCAGTGCAGCAGGCAGGGCGTGCGCAGCTCGGGCAGCTCTTGCAGCTCCAGGCGCACCGCGCGGTTGGACAGGCCCATCTGCTCGGCGATGTCCATGAGCTGGGCCAGCGTCGCCCCGCGCGACGACAGCTCGAAGCGCTGGCGCAGGCTGGGCAGGTCGGTGTCGAGCCCGTGGGCGCCAGCGACCATGGCCAGGCAGGCCAGCCCGCACTCGGCGGCTTCGGACTGCAGGACCAGGGGCACGCGCTGGCGCGGCCACAGCGTGAAGGGGCTGAAGGTGTTGGGCGATGAGGCAGAGGTGGCGGCCATGGCGGTCGGGGGTCAGAGGCGGCCACTGAAGGCGAACAGCGGGTCGAGCATCCAGCGCAGCAGCGAGCGGCGGTCGAGCTCGATGTCGGCGCTCAGCGTGTGGCCCGGGCGCAGGGCGATGTCGGTGTCGTAGGCGCGCACACTGCTGCGCTCCAGCGTCACGCGCACTTGGAAGACGGCGCGGCGGTCGCCCCGTTCGGCCGCGCCGGGTGGCGGCGGCACATCGGACTGCGACACCGAGCGCACCACGCCCCGGTGCTGGCCGAAGCGCTGGTAGGGGAAGGCGTCGTAGGCGATGCGCACGACCTGGCCGGCGCGGATGAAGCCCATGGCGGTGCTGGGCACGTGCAGCACGGCTTCGAGCGGTGAGTCGTCGGGCACGATGCTCAGCACCGGCGCGCCTGCGGCCACCGCCTGGCCGACGCCGGCTTGCAGCCCGGTCACGGTGCCGCTGACGGGGGCTTTGAGCCAGGCCAGCTGCTGGCTGCGCTGCTGCACCGACTCGCGCTGCAGCGACAGGCGGTCGCGCTCCAGGCTGGCCTGGCTGACGCGGTGCTCGGCCTGCAGGCGCGATTGTTCCTGGCGGGCCTGGGTCAGCTCGCTGCGCGCCGAGCCCAGCTGGCGCTGCAGACCTTGCAGGCGCGCGGTGTGGTCCAGCAGGGCCTGGCGCTGTTGCTCGTACTGCACCTGCGAGACGATGCGCTCTTCCAGCAGCGGGGTCATCTGGTCGAGCAGCTTGCGCACCGAGGCCATCTGTTCCTGTTGCAGCGCGATGTCGGTCTGCAGCGACTGGGCGTCTTGCTGGTGGCGCAGGACGCGCTGGTTCAGGGCGTCGAGCTGGGCGCGCAGGGCCTGGGCCTGGCCTTCCGATTGGTCGGCGATGCGCTCGCGCTGGCCTTGCAGGCTCGACTCGATCTGCCCGGAGGCGCTGCCGCCGTCGGTGAAGCGGTCCTGGCGCAGCTCGGCAAGCACCTCGCCGGCCTGCACGCGCTGGCCCTCCTGCACCCGCAGGCGCTGCAGCACGGCGGTGTCGCCGGGGGCGACCTGGGCCACGCCGTTGCGCGGCTGCAGGCTGCCTTGCACGCGCTCCTTCTTGGTGTGCTGCCCGAAGGCCAGCACCAGCACCACGATCAGGCACAGCGCCGCGGCGAACAGCGTGAGCGCGCCACCGCCCACGGGCTGGATGTGCAGCGGTGCGCCGTCCGAGGTATGGCTGCGGGCGTGCAGCACCTCGGGCCGGAAAAGGGGGGTGTCGTCGGGTGGGGTGCTCATGGTGACGAGGGGGCGAAGGAGGTGGATGCCGCGTCGAACAGGCCGAGCCACGGGGCGATGTGCGTGGCGTCGAGCAGGCCCAGCAGGGCCAGGGCGTCGCTGCCGGCCTGCAAGGTGGCCACCCGGGCGCTGGCGTGGGCCATGCGCGCGTTGTGCAGGCGTTGCTGGGCGTCCAGCAGCTCGGTGGTGCCGCGCAGCCCCGCCAGCCAGGCCTTCTGCACGGCGTCCAGGGTGGCCTGTGTGCTCGCCACGACGGCCTCCTGGCGGGCTTGCTGGCGCCGTGCTTGCTCGTGGCGCTGGTAGGCATCCTGCAGCTCGGTGGCCACGCGCGCTTCGGCATCGTCAAGACGGGCCTGCGCGGCACTGAGCAAAGCGGCGGCCTCGCGCTGGCGCGCTTGTTGAAACCCCGAGCTGAACAGGGGCCAGTTCAGCACCAGCCCGACGGCCTCGGTGCGGATGTCCTGGCGGTCGCTCTGCCCCTCGAAGCGTTGCGTCTGGCGGGTGCGGCTGTGTCCGGCAGTGGCATCCAGCGTGGGTTGCCAGCGCTCGGCATCGCGCGCGCGGATGGTTTCCAGGCTGCCGCGCACGCCGGCTCGGGCGTCCAGAACCTCGGGATGGCTGGACAGCGCTTGCGCGGTGGCGTCCTGCAAAGGCGGCAACGTCACGTCGGGGTCCTCAGGGCTGTGCGGGTTCAGGCCATCGGGCGGGGCCGCGGGCATGCCGCTGAGGCGGTTCAAGGTCAGCGTCAGGGAGCACAGGCGGGACAACAGCTGCTCTGATTGGGCCAGCGCCTGCTCCTGGCGCGCGCGCGTCTCCAGGGCGTCCAGCACCGTGCCCAGGCCGGCCTGCAGCCTTTTCTGGTGTGCGCGCGCTTGCTGCTCCAGGGCGGCCAGGTATGCGCGGGTCAGGCGGGTTTGCTCGGCGGCTTCCACAGCCGACAGGTAGCTCTGGCTCAGTTCCCGCGCCAGCGATTGCCTGCGCAGGCTGGCTTGCCATTGCGCCTGCTCGGCGACGGCGTCATCGGCGCGCGCGTTGGCGCGGTCTGCCGGTCGCCACAGCGGCAAGGTGGCCTGCAGCGTGCTGGCCGAACTGGGGGTGCGGGTGGCCAGGCCGTTGTAGCGCTGGCGTTGCTCGTCGGTGCGCACGCTGGCGTCCACCCGGGGCAGCCACGCCCGGGCCTGGCTTTGTTCGCTGATCGCCTGGCTGGCCTCGGCGCGGGCTTTGGCTTCCTTGACGCCCGGCGCCTGGTCCAGCCCGCCGAGCAGGGCCGCCCATGTCGTGGCCGCTTGTGATGACGCTGCGGTGGGCGGGGTGCTGGGGACTCCGATGGACGCCATGACCTCAGCCGTGGCGGGCGAGGTGCGGGTGGGCGCCGATGGCCAGCTCAGGTGCTGGCTCAGGGTCAGGGCATGCGCGCTGTGCCAGCACGCCGCGGTGACGATCACGGCGGCACACACGTGAAGCTGCAAGCCGATGCTGCTGGGGTGGGGCGCGAGGGGCACAAGACGTCGGCCAGGGGCGGTTGGGGCGGTCGCGGAATATCTGCCCTCATTGTCGCCATTTGTTTCGCGGTGCATGAGAGCCTGGCTTCGTTTGCTTGCTTGTGCGGGGAGGTAATGGCGACGATTTGGGTTTGGAGCCCCGCATTCAAATGGGGTGATAACCCGTTGGTTAACCTTTTCAGGGGGTTTTGTTCTATCTGTCATTCTGAGATGAATGATGATTTGAATTCTGTGGGTTATTCCCGTTTCGATGAACGGCGCGCGATAATAAAATTCAATGGTGGGTTAATCAAAACCCGCGCATCAACCTGTCACTGGATCAAAACCATGAAAATTCTGAACACGCAAGAAATCAAGCAAGTCAGCGGCGGCGCCCTGGACCCCGAACTGGGTCTGTTCAAGCCCACCGGCATCGCCCTGATCGACGCCATCCACAAGAACGAGTGGAACACCTACGGTCGCCCCCTGTACAACACGTTCGCCGTGTTGCTGGGCTTCCCCAAGGCGCCCTGACCGGTCTGTCGGCCCAGGCTGCCCGTCAGCCACGGCCGACCACGGTCACATGTGAAAAGGCCGTCTCCTGGCAACAGGCGACGGCCTTTTCATGGTTTTCCAGCCCAGCACATCAGCCTGGTGCTGACGTGGCATTCATTTGCGTCATCCAATCATCCAATCCCATCCACGCGTAATGGGTGTGGTCCACCACGGTGTCGATCGGGTCGGAAAAGCCGCGCTCGATCCACCGCATGGCGGTGCTCGTGATCATGCCCATGCACCCCAGGATCACATATTCAATATTGGGTTTTTGGAATGCGTTGGGGTAACGCTGCCTGAACCTGGATTTCAGCAGTTCGATGACGAAGGCATATTGCTGGTCGATGCGCTGCTGTGCGCTCAGTCCGCTGGCCGATGAGTCGAGGATGAGGATGCGCGCTCGGCACGGGTCGGCGCGGATGTGCTCGAAGAACGCGCTCAGCCCGCCGCGCGCCCGAAGCAGGAGGTCGCCGGGCAAGCGTCGGATGGCCTGCTCCACGACCAGCGCCGCTTCTGCGCAGGCTTGGCTGTGCACCGCGACATAGCAGTCGTGCGTGCTCTCGAAGTGCTCGTAAAAGTAACGATCCGCCAGGCGTGCCTGGGCGCAGATCAGGCGCATCGTCGTCTGACGGTAACCGTGCTGGCCGAACACCTCGAAGGCGGCGGCCATCAGGCGCTGGCGCCGCGCTTGCGCACGCTCCTCTGCGGAGGCCCCGCCGTAACGGCGTGCTGCCACGAGAGGGGCGTGGGCGGCGACCATCGGCCGTGTGGGTCAGTTGAAGCTGAAGTGCTCGTTGTCCATCTGCATGATGGCGCTGGTCGGCGAGAGCATCGACTTCTTGTGGCCGTCGGCGCGGGGCAGCAGGCGCTCGAAGTAGAACTCGGCGGTCTGCACCTTGGCGGCGTAGAACTCCTTGGACTCGCTGCCCTTGCCCGATGCCAGCGCCTTGTGGGCGACCAGGGCCTGCTTGAGCCAGAAGTGGCTCATCATCACGTAGCCGGAGTACATCAGGAAGTCGTAGCAGGCGGCGCTGACGACGTCGCGGTCCTTGTTGGCGCGCAGCATCAGGCGCAGGGTCAGCACCTTCCACTGGATGGCGCGCTTGAAAGCGGTGCGCGCCATGGTGCCGATCGGGCCGCCGTCCAGCAGGTGGGGCTTGGCCTGGTCGATCATCTCGCTGGTGAAGCCAAAGACCACCTTGCCACGCGACTGCAGCAGCACCTTGCGGCCCAGCAGGTCCAGCGCCTGGATGCCGGTGGTGCCCTCGTACAGCGTGGAGATGCGCGCGTCGCGGGCGATCTGTTCCATGCCGTAGTCCTTGACGTAGCCGTGGCCACCGAAGACCTGCATGCCCAGGTTGGCGCACTCCAGGCCCAACTCTGTCAGGAAGCCTTTGAGGATGGGGGTGTAGAAGCCCAGGCGGTCGTCGTAGTCGTCGTACTTGGCCTTGTTGCCTTCGGCCACGCCCGCCACCATGTGGTCGGCCAGTTTGGCGGCGTGGTAAATCATGGCGCGGCCACCCTCGGCCACGGCACGTTGCGTCAGCAGCATGCGGCGCACGTCGGCGTGCCAGATCAGGGCGTCGTTCGGGTGATCGGCGTCCTTCTTGCCGGTCAGGGCGCGCATGGAGCGGCGGTCCTTGGCGTAGGGCACGGCGCCCTGGTAGGACAGCTCGGCGTGGGCCACGCCTTGCAGCGCGGTGCCGATGCGGGCCGTGTTCATGAAGGTGAACATGGCTTCCAGGCCCTTGTTCTTCTCGCTGATCATGAAGCCGGTGGCGCCGTCGAAGTTCATCACGCAGGTCGCCGAGGCGCGGATGCCCATCTTGTGCTCGAGTGCACCGGCCTTGACGCTGTTGCGCTCGCCCAGGCTGCGGTCGGCATTGACCATGAACTTGGGCACGATGAACAGCGAGATGCCGCGGGTGCCCTTGGGGGCGTCGGGCAGGCGGGCCAGCACGATGTGGATGATGTTGTCGGCCAGGTCGTGTTCACCCGACGAGATGTAGATCTTGGTGCCGTAGAGCTTGTAGGTGCCGTCGGGCTGGGGTTCGGCCTTGGTGCGGATCTGCGCCAGGTCGGTGCCGCACTGGGGCTCGGTCAGGCACATGGTGCCGGTCCACTCGCCGCTGACCAGCGGGGGCATGTAGAGGTTCTTCTGCTCGGTGTTGCCGAACTGGAAAACGGTGTTCATGCAGCCCAGGCTCAGGCCCGGGTACATGGTGAAGGGCCAGTTGGCCGTGCCCATCATTTCCGACTTCAGCAGGTTCAGCGACATCGGCAGGCCCTGGCCGCCGTATTCCTGCGGGTGCGACAGGCCTTGCCAGCCGCCGGCCACGTACTCTTTGTAAGCTTCCTTGTAGCCCTTGGGCGTGGTCACCACGCCGTCGGTGATCGAGCAGCCTTCGCTGTCGCCAGTGGCGTACAGCGGGGCCAGCACCTCTTCGCAAAACGTGGCGCAGCCTTCCAGGATGGCGTCAACCATGTCGGGCGTGGCGTCGCCACCGTTGGACAAACTGGCGTAGTGGCCAGCGTAGTCAAACACTTCGTTCAGCTGGAAGCGCATGTCGCGCAAAGGGGCTTTGTACTGCGGCATAGGTCACCTCGGTCCGTGTGTGTGGCCCGCCATCTGTGGGGCGGTGGGGCAAATCAGGGCATCGAACGATCGTTCATTTCAAACGGTCGTTTGAGTTCAGGCGCGTTTATACCCCAGAGTCCGCGGCTTGTGTCGAGGGTCTCCGGCAGGGCGTGTGGGTTTTGGCATGCCAGCCCCCCCAACTCCCCCGGAACAAGGGGGCCGTCGCCCTGAATCGACAGAAATGTGAGCCGGGCTGTAAGGAAGCCCCACCTGGGCCGACCACTGCATGGGGCAGACGCCAAAACGATGTGCCTGCCACCAAGCTTCCCCACGTCACTTCCATCTACACCGGAGAATTGCCATGACCCAACGTACCGCCTCCCTCGCCGCCGCCGCCGCCCTGATGGCCCTGAGCAGCGCCGCCTTCGCCGCCGAAGCCCCCAAGGGCAGCATGGGTGGCGCCGTTGCTGCCAGCGACAAGGTGCACTGCTACGGCGTGCACAGCTGCAAGGGCAACAGCGACTGCAAGACCGCAGAACACAGCTGCAAGGGCCAGAACGCCTGTGGCGGTCACGGCTTCAAGGCCATGGACGCCAAGTCTTGCCTGAGCAAGGGCGGCACCATCGGCGACATCAACGCCAAGTGATGCCCACCATGGTCACGTCCGACGTCACTGCCGACGTGCGTGGCCTGGCCCAGCCCTCGCCCGGTTTCGGGTTGGGGCTGCGCACAGCCCATTACAACGATTTCCTGAATGCGCCTCAGCCGGTGGACTGGCTGGAGGTCATCTCCGACAACCACATGGTGCCGGGCGGCAAGCCCATGCACGTGCTGGACGCCATCCGCACGGCCTACCCGATCGCGCTGCACGGCGTGGCCCTGTCGATCGGTTCGGTCGGTGGGCCCGACGTCGCCTACCTGGCGCAACTGCGCGCGCTGGCCGGACGCATCGAGCCGCTTTGGGTGTCCGACCACCTGTGCTGGACGGGCGTGCACGGCCGCCACCTGCACGACCTGCTGCCCTTGCCCTACACCGAAGAGGCGCTCGACGTGGTCGTGCGCAACATCGGCCAGGTGCAAGACGCGCTGGGCCGTCGCCTGGTGCTGGAGAACGTCTCCAGTTATGTGCAGTTCGCCGAGTCACAGTTGACCGAGTGGGATTTCCTGCGCGAGGTCGCCGAACGCGCAGACTGCCTCTTGCTGGTCGATGTCAACAACGTCCACGTCAGCAGCGTCAACCATGGCTTCGACGCCTTGACCTACCTGCGCGCCATGCCTGCGCACCGCGTCCAGCAGATCCACCTGGCCGGCCACACCGACCACGGCGATGTGCTCATCGACACCCACGACCAGCCCGTGCCCGACCCGGTGTGGGCCCTGTACGCCGAAGCCTGCCGCCTGTTCGCCGCTGCCGCACCGACGGGCCAGGTGGCCACCATGATCGAGCGCGACGACCGCATCCCGCCATTGGCCGAGCTGCTGGCCGAGCTGGACACGGCGCGCCGCACGGCCGAGGGGGCGCTGGCGCCACCCGCCTGGCCCCTGCCAGACAAGGTGGCCGCATGAACGCCGCCGCCGAGCCCCGCGCTGGTGGCCTGCTCGCTCTGCAGACGCGCATGACCGCCTACCTGCTGCAGTCGGATGCCGGAGTGCAGACGGCGGTGCCCGATGTGGCGGGCAGCGGGCCTGCCGAGGTCGGCCCATCGGTGGCCTTGCGCCGCCTGGGCGTCTATCACGGCGCCTACCGCGCCCGCCTGCTGGAGACACTGCGCGACACCTACGGACACACCTTGCGCTTGCTGGGCGACCACGCCTTCGACGCGTTGGCCCTGGCCTACATCGCGCAGTCGCCGTCCACGTGCCACAACCTGCGCTGGTATGGGGAAACCTGGCCTGACTTCCTGGCGGACACCGGTGCAGACACCCGCAGCGTGATCGATGCCGGTGATGCCGTTGATTCAGGTGGTGCCTTTGCACCGCACCCGGCCATTGCCGAACTGGCCCGCCTGGACTGGGCCTTGCGCGAGGCCTTCGACGGCCCAGACGATGCCGTGCTGGGCCTGCGCGATCTGCAACAACTGGCACCCGAGGTGTGGGCCGTGGTGCGCTTGCGACCCCATGCCACCGTGCGTTGCCTGAGCATGCGCCACAACACGCTGCAGCGCTGGCATGCACTGGACGACGAGCGCCCTGTGCCCGATGCCGAGCCTTTGCCCGAGCCTGGCTGGGTGCTGGTGTGGCGGCGCGACGACCGTCCACACTTCCGCAGCATGGCCGCGCCCGAGGCCTGGGCCGTGCGGCAGCTGTTGGCAGGTCAGACCTGGGCCGCGCTGTGCGAGGGCCTGGTCCAGGCTTGGCCTGACCAGGATGCGACCACCCTGGCCGCGCAATGCCTGCGACGCTGGGTGGACGAGGGCGTGCTGGCCGAGGCGGTGACCGATGAGGCGCTCACCGCCTGAGCTTGATCGCCTGTCAGGGCGGTTCGCTGGCGGTCAGGGCGCTCAGGTCGATCTCAGGCGAGGCTGCGGCGGCGCGAAGCCACCCAACCGGCCACCGTCAGACCGGCCAGTGCCAGCGCGAGGCCGTCGGCCTCCGGCACGGGGGTGATGTTCACGTTGCCACCGTAGCTGGCGGTGGGGCCATAGACCAGGCCACGGATTTCCAGTGCGTACTGCACGCCGGCGGTCAGCGGCAGCGGGGTGTCGAAGGCCGTCACATTCAGCGTCACGCCATTCAGGGGCGTGACCGTGGTCCAGGCATACGCCAGGGTGGTGTTCGGGGTGCCCGTCGTCAGTGCGTCGGTGACGGCGTAGAAGCGCGCCTGCAGGTTGTTGATGCCCAGCAGGTTGTTGAAGTTCACGCTCACGGCCGAGGCGGTCAGGTGCGCGTCTTCGCCAGGCATCGTGAAGACGTAGTCGTCGTAGAAGTTGAAGTTGGCCGTGGCGCCAGGGAACTGCGGGCCCAGGCTGCGGGTGATCACGCTGCCATCGATGCTGCCGGTGTTGGTGATCGTCGAGCCGTCGCGGCTGGACGCTGCCGATGTGGTGTAGCCCGCGGTGCCAGCGATGCTGGTGAAGGTGTCACCGAAGGAGCGCGAATAAGGCAGCGGCGAGATCACGCCGAAGTCGGCCTGGACCACGTTGATCACGTTGGCCGAAGCCTGCGTGCTGACGGTGGCGGAGACGATGGCGATGGCCCAGGCGGCCAGGGCGATGCGGGTGCGGGTCATGAGGGAACTCCCAAAGGGCAATAGCGTTGTCGATGTGTTCGGCGGGGTACTGCTTGGAGCGTCTTCTCATGAACGAATCGCGGCACATGCCGCGGTCGGTCCGCTGGAGGGGGCCAGAAACTGCCAGGACGCTGGTCAGATCAAGCCGAGGCACACGGCCACGGGCCATCACTGACACGCGACCAGCTTAAGCAGCTTGCGTGTCACCGCTGAGGTGATGGGGCGCGTGGACCGTGAGGCGTTCGGTCCATGTCGTGTGGTCAGAAGCGTGGCAGCGTGGCCAGTGCCTCGCGCAGCGCCGGTGTCTGGCCCATCGCCTGGGCCGGGGGCGTGCGCAACTCGCCGCAGCGTGCCAGCATCGGGATGGCCTTGCCCGGGTTGAGGCGGCCCTCGGGGTCGAAGGCGGCTTTGAAGGCCAGCATCTGGGCGCGCTCGGTGTCGGTGAACTGCACGCACATCGCGTCGAGCTTTTCCACGCCCACGCCGTGCTCACCTGTGATGCTGCCGCCCAGGCCCACGGCCGCCGTCAGGATGGCGTTGCCAAAGGCCTCGGCGCGGTGCAGCTCGTCAGGGTCGTTGGCATCGAAGAGGATGAGCGGGTGCATGTTGCCGTCGCCCGCGTGGAAGACGTTGCAGCAGCGCAGGCCGAATTCGCCTTCCATCCGGGCGATGGCGGCGAGCATCGTGGCCAGCGCCTTGCGCGGGATGGACGCGTCCATGCAGAGGTAGTCCGGGCTGATGCGGCCGGTGGCGGGGAAGGCGTTCTTGCGACCGCTCCAGAAGCGCAGGCGCTGGGCCTCGTCCTGGCTGAGTTCGATGCGCGTGGCGCCGGCCGCTTGCAGCACGGCCGTCAGGCGCTCGATTTCCTCTTCCACCTCTTCCGGCGTGCCGTCGCTCTCGACCAGCAGGATGGCGGCGGCGCTCAGGTCGTAGCCGGCGTGCACGAAGTCCTCGACGGCGCGGGTCATGGGCTGGTCCATCATCTCCAGCCCCGCCGGGATGAGGCCGGCGGCGATGATGGCCGCGACGGCATCGCCGGCCAGGCCGACGTCGTCGAAGCTGGCCAGCAGGCAGCGCGCCACCTGGGGCTTGGGCAGCAGGCGCACGGTGACCTCGGTGACCACGCCCAGCAGGCCTTCGCTGCCGATGAAGGCGGACAGCAGGTCCAGGCCCGCGGCGTCCAGGGCTTCGCTGCCCAGCGCGAAGGCGTCCCCCTCGACGGTGAAACCGCGCACGCGCAGCACGTTGTGCACGGTCAGGCCGTACTTCAGGCAGTGCACGCCCCCGGCGTTCTCGGCCACGTTGCCGCCGATGGTGCAGGCGATCTGGCTGCTCGGGTCGGGCGCGTAGTACAGGCCATGGACCGCAGCGGCTTCGCTGATGGCGAGGTTGCGCACGCCGCAATCGACCACGGCCGTGCGCGCCAGCGGGTCGATGTGCTGGATGCGGTTGAGGCGGGCCAGCGACAGCGTCACGCCCGCGGCATCCGGCAGGGCACCGCCCGACAGCCCGGTGCCACCGCCCCGCGCCACCACGGGCACGCCGAGCGCATGGCAGGCCGCGAGCACCTGGCCGACCTGGGCATGGGTTTCGGGCAGGGCCACCGCGAGGGGGCGCTGGCGGTAGGCGCTGAGGCCATCGCACTCGAAGGGGGCAACAGCCTCGGTGTGCCACAGCACCGCCTGGGCCGGCAGCACGCGCAACAGTGCTGCGACCACGGCCTGCTGACGTGCGGCCACGGCCGCGGGTGTCAGAGGCTCAGGCCCTGCGGGCAGGTGGGTTGCGTCGTCCCTGCTGGGGCTGGTGGCAGGTGGCAGTGTGGGGGCGGTCGCTGCGTGCATGGCACGACTGTAGCGTTTTCAGCCCACGTGCACGTCGGAAAGTCGGCCGAGCAGCAGGGCATCGCGTGGGTCGATGGCGAGGCGGGCGCCGTGACCCTCGAAGCGGTAAAGCGCGCCTGTGGCCGAGGAGCGCACGCTCAGCACGCCGTGGCCGTGGAAGGTGGCGTGCATGTCGCGGCCCCGTTGGGGCGAAGCGCTTTCCTGTCGGTGGGCGTGGGCCGGGTGACGGCCCCCGTGGGGTGCCTGGCCCTTGGCGCCACCGTGGCCGCCGCCGCTGTTGCCGCCGTGGCCGCGACCTTGTGATGCCATCCACGCCGGAGTCAGGCCGACAGATGGCATCAGCGCCTGCAGGGCGGCATCGGCGAACGGGATGGGGCCAGGGCGAGGGAAGGGGCGGGCGATCATGGCGGACTCCTGCAAAGAACAGCGATCAAAGGCGATCGGGTGTCTGGCAGTGTGGGGGGGTGTCCGCGATGTGAAAATCCCCTTCGGTGGGGCCCTCTTCAGAGGGTGTCTGAGGGCTTGCGGGGCATGCCGAGTGTGTGCTTGGCTTCAGGCCCCGAACACGGTCAGCACGCCGGTGTAGCCGTAGAGGTGGTGGCGCGCGATTTCGCCGCCCGCGAAGAAGCCGACGACGGGGATGTCGCCGAGGGCGTGGGCCAGGATCTCCATCTCGGCATTGGGCGCGCCGAAGTGCTCCCCACCGCGCCCGGCACAGCTGATGTAGATGGCGCCGGCGGCCTGGCTGCCGGGGTGCTCTTGCGGGTCGAATTCTTCGCGGATTTCGGCGCAGATGCGCACCAGGTCCTGGCGCGCGGCCTGGGCATTGCGTTGGCAAAACGCCATCTGCATGCCGACCTCGACCTCCTCGGCCAGGGCCACGCCCTGTCGGCCGGGGTCCAGTCCGATGATGTGGCGCACGCGGGTGTCGGCGCCAAAGTGGCGGCCGTGGCTGAGCAGGTCGCTGGCGGCGTCGGTCAGTCCTGCCAGGGTGGCGCGCACCTTGGGCAGCGCTTCGCGTTGCCAGCCCGAGCCGCTGACCGTGGCGGTGACGCCCAGGTCGCGCAGCAGGCAGGCCAGGGCGGGTTCGCCGTCGAGTTCGTAGATGACGTTGCGCTCGGCCAAGGTGATCTCGCGGCGCGGGCCCACGGGTGAGCAGCCCTGGCTGACGCGCGAGACCAGCCGCACGCGTTCGCCAAAGGCCACGCCCGACAGGCCGCCATGCCAGACGCCTGCGGTGCGCTGTGTGGTGGCGTTGGCATCTTCCGGGGCCAGGGCCATGTGCAGCGGGTGGTGCTGGCTGGCGCTCAGGCCGCCGAAGAGGTAGCCGGTGTCGGTGCGCGATGCCAGCTCTGCGATCAGTTCGGGCAGGTCGGGGGTGCGGGCATCGGCGTGCACCAGCGCGGTGTGGGCGCGCCAGCCGGGGTTGCCACCGAGGCTGGCGTCTGGCAGGTGGCGGCGACCGCGTGGCGGCGCGTGCAGGGGTTGGCGACCGTGGAAGATGCGGAAGTCTTCGCGCGGCAGGTTGCACAGCATCACGACCAGGGCCGGCTCGTCCATGTACTCGACGTGGGTGGCCAGCACGCCGGCACCCACGGCGCCGACCCAGGCCACCTGCGGCATGCGCTGGCGCAGCCCGTCCAGCACGGCTTGCGCGCCATGGGCCAGGCCATCGCTGATGTAGCACCAGCCCAGGGTGGGGGCGTCGCGGCCGAGCACACCCGCAGGCGGCCCGTCGCCTGGCGTGCCACTGAGTGTGGCCATCTGCGAGGCCAGCTGCGCCCAGACCATCTCCAGTGCCAGCTCGGGCGCGGGGTGGGTGGCGTGGGCCTGGAGGAAGCGCAGCATCGCCGGGGCCACTTTCAACGCTTGGCCGCCGGCTTGGCAGGTGCCTTGGCGGGAGCCTTGCGCGCAGGCGACTTGCCCGCAGCAGCTTTGCGCGCCGATGCTTTCGGGGCGGCCGCCTCGGTGGCTGCGGTCGCGGAGGCGTTGGCGGGTTGGTGCGCCTGGGTGGTTTGGGCGGTTTGGGCGAGCAGGTCGCTCATCGAGGTGCCGACCGTCTGGGCCGTTTGCGACGCTTGCGATGCCAGGTGCGTGAATTGCTCGGTCAGGGTGTCCCACCAGCGCATCGGGTTGATGAGCTCGGCGCCAGCACCCGCACCCGCGCTGGCATCGCCGCTTGAGGCTGCCGAAGCCGTGTCTGCGGGCGGGTCATCGCTGCCCGTGGCTTCTGGTTCGGGGGCTGGCGGGGCGGACGGCCGCGAGGCAAAGGGTGATGCAAAGGGTGATGCAGGGGGCGCAGTTGTTGCCGCAAAAGCCGCGGCCATGTCGGACGCCACGTTGCGGGCTTTCAGCGCATCGCGCAGGCTGTCCATGGAGACGTTCATGCCCTTGAGCGTGCTCAGCGTCATCTTCTGGACTTCCAGGCCCTGGATGGTCATGGCGACCATGCGGGAGTTCTGCTCCAGCCAGAACTGCACGGTCTTGAGGTCCTGGATGCGCTTGTCGAGCTCCTCCGGGTCCAGCGTGGGCATGGCCCAGCTGCTCAGGCCCGGGTTCGATGCGTGGCCGGGCATGTTGGGCAGGGCGCTGCCGGCGGCTTTCAGCCAGTCCTGGAAAAAATCCAGGCCTGCGCCGAGACCGCTGAAGGCACTGGCGCGGGGCGTGTCACCGCTGGGGTCGGGGCTGGGGGGGCGTGTCGGCATGGCCATCTCCTGCAAGGCGTGCGGCCCATTGTGCCCCGTGGCGGCCTGGCTGCGCATGGCGTCGCGTCACAGCACCGCATAATCTGCGCCTTCATGCAACGCCGCGACCTTTTCCGACAACTCAGCCGCGCCGCGGCCGCCCTGGCCTGGCAACAGGTGTTTGCAGCTTCCGGGCGCGTGCAGCCCGACGATGCCAGCGCCTGGAGCGAGCCTGCCGACGTTTTCACGCTGGGCGTGGCCAGCGGCGAGCCTCAGCCTGATTCGGTGGTGCTGTGGACGCGCCTGGCGCCCCGTCCGCTGCAGGCCGACGGCGGCATGCCGGCGCGCGCCATTCCCGTGCCCTGGGAGGTGGCGCTGGACGCGCGCTTCACGCAGGTGGTGCGCCAGGGCGTGGCCGTGGCCGACCCGGCCGTGGCGCACAGCGTGCACGTGGTGGCCCATGGCCTGCAGCCTGGGCGCGCCTATTTCTACCGCTTCAGCGCCGGTGGGCAGCACAGCCCGGTGGGGCGCACCCGCACGGCGCCTGCGAAGGACGCCAAGGTGCGCAACCTGCGCATGGCCCTGGCCTCCTGCCAGCACTACGAGCACGGCTTCTTCACGGCGCACCGCGAGATCTCCGACGCCGATGTCGATCTCGTCGTGTTCGTGGGTGACTACATCTACACGACCGAAGCGCCAAGGCACGCGCAAGTGCGCAAGCACGCCCACGCTTTCGCCAAGGACCTGGCCGCGCGCACCCTGGCCGACTACCGCGTCCACCACGCCAGCTACAAACTCGATGCCGATTTGCGCGCGGCCCATGCGGCGCACCCCTGGTTGATGGTCTGGGACGATCACGAGGTGCTGGCCGACTACGCCGGCGACCACGACCCCTACCTCGACGACGCCCAGGCCTTCCTGGCCGTGCGTGCTGCGGCCTACAAGGCCTATTTCGAGCACATGCCCGTGTCGCCGCACCGCGTGCCGGCCCGTGCCGACATGCCCATGCAGGGGCGTTTCCAGTGGGGGCAGTTGGCCGACCTGTGGCTGCTCGACACCCGCCAGTACCGCGACGCCAGTGTCTGCCAGGGCTCTGTGCTGCACGCGCCCATGGGCGGCAAGGTGCTTTGGCGCTGCAAGGCTGCCGAGGAGGGCAACCGCACCCTGCTCGGCCAGGGTCAGGAAGATGGGTTGGCCGAAGGGCTGGCGGGCAGCATGGCCAGCTGGAAGTTCATCGTGCAGACCACGCAGATGTCGCCAGGCTTGCTGCACGTGCCGGTGGCCGGTGACCTGGTCTATGCAGAGGGCTGGGACGCGTTCCCCGCGGCCCGCGCGCGCCTGATGGAGGCCATCGCCCAGCCGCGCGTGCAGGACGTGGTCGTGCTGGGCGGGGACGTCCACCGCCACGTGGCCGCCAACCTGCGCCTGGACCCGCGTGACCGCAGCTCGCCCATCGTGGCCAGCGAAATCGTCGCGAGTTCCATCACCAGCAAGGGCCTGAGCGAGTTGGCCAATGCCTGGATCAAGTCGAGCAACCCCGACATCGTCCACATGCGCAGCGACGAGCGCGGCTACGTGCTCATCGACGTCTCGCCGCAGCAGGTCCAGTGCGAGTTCCGCGGCACCCTGCACCCGGTGCGGGCGCAGGCGAAGTTCCGCACCCAGGCGCGCTGCCTCATCGAGCGCGGCGTGCCGGGCGTGCGCAAGGTCTGACCGGCGCCGTCCGCGGCCTCAAGCTCAAGCTCAAGCGCAGGCGAGGTCCAGCTCCTGGCGCAGCCGGCTGTGGGCGGGCACGCTGGCCAGCAGGAACTCCATCTGGTCGGCCACGATGCGCCGCCCGCGCAGGATCATGTCCTCGTGCAGGCTGGGCACGTAGGGCAGGTAATAGAGAGACCAGCCCAGCTCGTTGAGCGTGCGGTTGCCCTTGCGCCCGTTGCAGTTGCGGCAGGCCGTGATGCAGTTCGTCCAGGTGTCGTGGCCGCCGCGCGAGGTCGGCACGATGTGCTCGCGCGTGAGCGCATCGGCGTGGAAGCGGTGGCCGCAATAGGCGCAGACCTGGCGGTCGCGGGCGAACAGCTTGTGGTTGGAGATGGCCGGCGCCTGGCGCCAAGCGCGGCTGGGCATGGCCCCGTGCACCGCGATGATGGGGTGCAGCTCCAGGCGAGATTGCAGCCCCGTCTTGCGCTGGATGCCGCCACGCAGCACCAAAAACGGGTCCCCCAGCGTCCATGCGACGCCGTCGTTGGCGTAGAGCCCCGCCGCCTCCTTGGCCGACAGCCAAGCTTGCGGGCGACCCGACACGTCGAGTTGCAGCACGTCCATCCGGCCTCCATGAGGACAATGACCGCTCAAGGATAGTGCAGCTTGTGTGACTTTCTCAACCATTTGCGGTGCAATGCACGCGAGATCCGCATTTCTTTCTGCGAACGTGGCGCCTGATCCAGCCCGCCCTCAGCGCTTGACGCAGCTGCCGCGGGCGTGAAACACCTGACGAAACGGCTTTGACGCGTCTGGATGACACCGTCGCGACAGGAAAGCGCAAAAAATTTACGTTCACCCTCTACACAAACGTCTGGATTTCTGCAAAATAGCACGACCGTTCGTTTTATTCCGAGGTGTCCCCGTGTCCCATGCGCTGCCCCAAGAAGCCAAGCCCGCCGCCGATGTGGCGCGTGAGCGTGGCCGTGGCGCACACAAAGGCCAGCAGACGCGCGCCGCCATCCTCGACGCCGCCTTGAGCCTGGCCTCGCAGATGGGCATCGAGGGCCTGTCGATCGGTGCGCTGGCCGAGGTCACCGGCATGAGCAAGTCGGGCGTGTTCGCCCACTTCGGCTCGCGCGAGGAGCTCCAGATCTCCGTCATCCGTGAATACCACGAGCGCTTCGAGGAAGAGGTGTTCGTCCCCGCCATCCGCCAGCCCCGCGGGCTGCCGCGCCTGCGCGCCCTGTTCGAAAACTGGGTGGCGAAAGTGGCCACGGAAATCGACTCGGGTTGCATCTACATCAGCGGTGCGGTGGAATTCGACGACCGGCCTGGTCCTGTGCGCGACGCCCTGGCCGGCATGGTCGTGACCTGGCATGGCTCGCTGGTGCGCGCCATCCGCATGGCCATGGCGATGGGCCACCTGCGCCCGGACACCGACCCGATGCAGATGCAGTTTGAAATCCATGGCCTGATCCTGGCCCTCCACCACGACGCGCGTTTCCTGCGCTCGGTGGGGGCGGTGGATCGGGCCCGCACGGCCTTCGAGCGCCTGATCCAGCACTACACGCTGGGCACGGCCGTGGCGCCGTCTGGACAAGCCTCGCCTTCGGGTGTGGCTGCCGCCGGGAGTGCGAAAGCACCCTTGGCACCTGTTTGACCCCTTCCCCCTTGTTTCTTCACAAGCCTTTTTGACCGAGGAGCTTCACGATGCCTTCCTATACCCCCCCGCTGCGCGACATGCAATTCGTGATCCACGAGCTGCTCGGCGCTGTCGATGACCTCAAGCAGATCCCGGCCTACGCCGATCTGGACGCCGACACCGTCAACGCCGTGCTGGAAGAGGGCGGCAAGTTCGCCTCCAAGGTCCTGGCCCCGCTGAACCTGGTCGGTGACGTGCAGGGCTGCGTCCTGAACAAGGAAACCCACGAAGTCAAGACCCCGGACGGCTTCAAGGACGCCTACAAGCAGTACACCGAAAACGGCTGGTCGGCCCTGTCGGCCGATCCGCAGTGGGGTGGCCAGGGCATGCCCCAGCTGGTCAACCAGGCCATCTACGAAATGATGAACTCGGCCAACCAGGCCTGGACCATGTACCCCGGCCTGAGCCACGGCGCCCACGCCTGCCTGGAAGAGCACGGCTCGCCCGAGCAGAAGGCCATGTACCTGCCCAAGCTGACCTCCGGCGAGTGGACCGGCACCATGTGCCTGACCGAGCCGCACTGCGGCACCGACCTGGGCCTGCTGCGCACCAAGGCCGAGCCCGTGGGCGACGGCACCTACAAGCTGACCGGCGCCAAGATCTTCATCTCGGCCGGTGAACACGACATGGCCGACAACATCGTCCACCTCGTGCTGGCTCGCCTGCCGGACGCGCCCGCTGGCTCCAAGGGCATCTCCCTGTTCGCTGTTCCGAAGTTCAACGTGAACGCCGATGGTTCGCTGGGTTCGCGCAACGGCATCTACTGTGGCGGCCTTGAGCACAAGATGGGCATCCACGGCAACGCCACCGCACAGATGGTGCTGGACGGCGCCGTCGGCACCCTGGTGGGCCAGCCCCACCGCGGCCTGCCTGCCATGTTCGTGATGATGAACGGCGCCCGCCTGGGCGTGGGCAACCAGTCCCTGGGCCTGACCCAAGTGGCTTATGAGAACGCCGTGAACTACGCCAAGGACCGTGTGCAGATGCGTTCCCTGTCCGGCACCAAGCGCGCTGACCTGCCGGCCGACCCGATCATCGTGCACCCCGACGTGCGCAAGATGCTGCTGATCGCCCGTGCCTACGCCGAAGGCGCCCGCGCCCTGGTGTACTACGTGGCCGTTGAGCTGGACAAGGAGCACAACCACCCCGACGAGGCCGTCCGCAAGGAATCCTCCGACACCGTGGCGCTGCTGACCCCGATCGTCAAGGCCTTCATCACCGACAACGCCTGGGAAGCCACGCGCCACTGCCAGCAGGTGTATGGCGGCCATGGCTTCATCCACGAGTGGGGCATGGAGCAGTTCGTGCGCGACGCCCGCATCAACATGATCTACGAAGGCACGAACACCGTGCAGTCGCTGGACCTGCTGGGCCGCAAGGTGCTGGGTGACGGTGGCGCCAAGCTGACCGCCTTCGGCAAGAAGATCGCGCGCTTCGTCAAGGAAAACGCCGACAACGAAGCCATGCAGGAGTTCACCAAGCCCCTGGCCGATCTGGGCCAGAAGGTGCAGGCCTTCACGATGGAAATCGGCATGAAGGGCATGCAGAACCCCGACGAAGTCGGTGCCGCTGCCGTTGACTACCTGCGCGTCGTGGGCCACATGGTCTATGCCTACCTGTTCGCCCGCATGGCCAAGATCGCCCTGGACAACCAGGCTTCGGGCGACAAGTTCTACGTTGCCAAGCTGGCCACCGCCCGCTTCTACTTCGCCAAGCTGGTGCCTGAAGTCGAAACCGCGATGATCACGGCCAAGGCCGGCCTGAAGCCCCTGATGGAAATGGACGAAGCCCTGTTCTGATCGACAGGCTGTTCAAGGGAGGTGCACCATGAGGGTCACCTCCCTGTTTCCATTGCCCCAATCCAACGAGTTCCTCAAGGAGAGAACATGAGTCGATTCAATGTCCGCAAGGTTGCCGTGCTCGGCGCCGGCGTGATGGGTGCGCAGATCGCCGCCCACCTGGTCAACTGCAAGGTGCCGGTCGTGCTGTTCGACCTGCCTGCCAAGGAAGGCCCCAAGAACGGCATCGTCACGAAGGCCGTCGAGAACCTGAAGAAGCTCAAGCCGGCGCCCCTGGGCATCGTCGAAGACGCGGCGCTGATCCAGCAAGCCAACTACGAAGAGCACCTCGAAGAGCTGCGTGGCTGCGACCTGATCATCGAAGCCATCGCCGAGCGCCTGGACTGGAAGGAAGATCTGTACAAGAAGATCGCTCCCTTCGTGAACGACCGTGCCATCCTGGCGACCAACACGTCGGGCCTGTCCATCACGGCCATGGCCAATGTGCTGCCCGAACAGCTGCGCTCGCGCTTCCTGGGCATCCACTTCTTCAACCCGCCGCGCTACATGGCGCTGCTGGAGCTGATCCCCACCGAATACACCCTGCCGGAAGTCGTGGACCAGCTGGAAGCCTTCTCGACGACCGCCGTCGGCAAGAGCGTCATCCGCGCCTACGACACCCCGAACTTCATCGCCAACCGCGTGGGCGTGGCCGGCATGATGCTGACCTTCCGCGAAGTCGAGCGTTCGGGCCTGGGCTACGACATCGTTGACGACCTGACCGGCAAGAAGATGGGCCGCGCTTCGTCGGCCACCTTCCGCACCGCCGACGTGGTGGGCCTGGACACGATGGCGCACGTCATCAAGACCCTGCAGAACGGTGCCAAGGACGACCCCTTCAACGCCTGCTTCAACAACCCGGTGGCACTCGACAAGCTGCTGGAGAAGGGCCACTTCGGTCAGAAGACCAAGGCGGGCTTCTTCAAGAAGGACGGCAAGGCCATCCTGCAGTTCAACGCCGAGACCGGCGAGTACGTGGCTGCTGGCGGCAAGGCCGACAAGGAAGTCACCGACATCCTGCGCAAGCCCGCCGCCGAGCGCCTGAAGGCCCTGCGTGAGTCCGCTCACCCGCAAGCCCAGTTCGTGTGGTCCATCCTGCGCAACGCCTTCCACTACTCGGCCGTGACGCTGGAGTCGATCGCCGAGTGCGCCCGCGACATCGACTTCGCCATGCGCTGGGGCTTCGGCATGAAGCAAGGCCCCTTCGAGATCTGGCAGGAAGCCGGCTGGAAGCAGGTGGCTGAATGGGTGAAGGCCGACATCGACGCCGGCAAGGCGCTGTCGTCCGTGCCGCTGCCTGCCTGGGTGTTCGACGGTCGCGATGGCGTGCACACGCCTGAAGGTTCGTGGTCGCCCAAGGCCGGCAAGTACGTGCCTCTGCGCAACCTGCCCGTCTATCAGCGCCAGTATTTCCGCGAAGACGTGCTGGGCTCGAACGCCCCGAACGCCGCCACCGCGGGCAAGACCCTGTTCGAAGACGCCGCCATCCGCCTGTGGACGCTGGACGACGAGGTGGTCATCGCTTCGATCAAGTCCAAGATGCACACCATCAGCGGTGAGGTCACCGCCGGTCTGGCCAAGGGCCTGGAAATCGCCGAAGCTGGCTACAAGGGCCTGGTGATCTGGTCGCAAGACGGCCCGTTCTCCGCCGGTGCCGACCTGCAGTCCATGATGCCCGCCTTCATGAGCGGTGGTGGCAAGGCCATCGCCCCGTTCGAGAAGCAGCTGCAGGACTTCATGCTGTCGCTGCGCTACGCCAACGTGCCGACCGTCGCTGCCATGCACGGTCTGGCCCTGGGCGGTGGTTGTGAGCTGGCCGTGCACGCCGCCAAGCGCGTGGCCGCCATCGAGAGCTACGTCGGTCTGGTCGAAGTCGGCGTGGGCCTGATCCCCGGCGGCGGTGGCCTGGCTTACCTGGCCCGCCGTGCTGCCGAGCAAGTCGAAGCGTCCAAGGGCGTCTCCGGCATGGTTGGCGCCGAGCTGATGGGCTTTGTCAAGGAAGGCTTCCAGGCCGCGGCCATGGCCAAGGTCGGCACCTCCGCCATCGAAACGCGCAAGTTCGGCTACCTGCTGGACAGCGACGTCATCGTGCCGCACAAGGACGAGGTCCTGCACGTGGCCATCGCACAGGCCAAGGCCATGTACGAGTCGGGCTACCGCGCCCCGGCCAAGAAGCTGTTCGCCGTGGCCGGCCGCAACGTCAAGGCCACGCTGCAGTCGTCGCTCATCAACATGCGTGACGGTGGCTTCATCTCGGCCCACGACTACCACATCAGCTCGTGCATCGCCGACGTGCTGACCGGTGGCGATGTCGATGCCGGCACCCTGGTGAGCGAGGAGTACCTGCACGCCCTGGAGCGCAAGCACTTCTGCGCGCTGCTGGACAACCCCAAGACGCAAGAGCGCATCATGGGCATGCTGTCCACCGGCAAGCCCGTCCGCAACTGATCGATCGGAGACACACACATGTCCAAGCAACTCCGCGACGTTTACGTCGTCGCTGCCACCCGCACCCCGATCGGCAAGTCTGGTCGTGGCGTCTTCAAGAACACCCGTCCTGACGACCTGCTGGTTGCCACGATCAAGAACGCCCTCAAGCAGGTTCCGACGCTGGACCCGGCTGCCATCGAAGACGCCATCGTGGGCTGCGCGATGCCCGAGGGCGAACAAGGCATGAACGTGGCCAAGATCGCCGCGCTGCTGTCGGGCCTGCCCAAGACCGTGGCCGGCGCCACCGTCAACCGCTTCTGCGCGGCTGGCATCACCGCCGTGTCCATGGCCGCTGACCGCATCCGCGTCGGTGAAGCCGAGGTCATGATCGCTGGCGGCGTGGAATCGATGTCCATGGTCCCCATGGGCGGCTCCAAGCCTTCGTTCAACCCCGCCGTGGTCAACCTCGACGAGAACGTCGGCATCGCCTACGGCATGGGCATGACCGCTGAGAAGGTGGCCGAGCAGTGGGGCGTGACCCGCGAAGAGCAGGACGCTTTCGCCACCGAATCGCACCGCCGCGCCATCGCCGCCCAACAAGCTGGCTTCTTCGATGCCGAGACCACCCCGGTCGAGGTCGAAGTGCGCACGCCCAACCTCGAAACCGGCGAAGTGACCATCTCCAAGAAGGTCATCAGCCGCGACGAAGGCGCCCGCCCTGACACCTCGGTGGAAGGCCTGGCCAAGCTGCGTCCGGTGTTCGCTGCCAAGGGTTCGGTCACGGCCGGCAACTCCTCGCAGACCTCCGACGGCGCTGGCTGCCTGATCCTGGCTTCCAAGGAAGCTTGCGAGAAGTACGGTCTGAAGCCGCTGGCCAAGTTCGTGGCCTTCGCGGTCAAGGGCGTGCCGCCCGAGATCATGGGCATCGGCCCGATCGAGGCCATCCCCAAGGCCCTGGAGTACGCCGGCCTGAAGGCATCGGACATGGACTGGGTCGAGCTCAACGAAGCCTTCGCTGCGCAGTCGCTGGCTGTGCTCAAGGACCTCGACAGCAAGGGCCACGTGCTGGACCGCGCCAAGGTCAACCCGATGGGCGGCGCCATCGCCCTGGGCCACCCCCTGGGTGCGACCGGTGCCATCCGCGCCGCCACCGTGGTGCACGGCCTGCGCCGCACCGGCGGCAAGTACGGCATGGTGACGATGTGCATCGGCACGGGCCAAGGCGCTGCTGGCATCTTCGAGCGCGTGGACAGCCTGTGACCCCGTTCGTGATCCTGGCCTGAAGCTCGGGGCCTGCCTGCCGCAGGCCCTGGACAGGCCCTCCCAAAGCCCGCATCGAGTGCCGCTCGACGCGGGCTTTTCCATGTTCCCCACCTTGTTGCCTCCCGCATGGACACCCTGACCCTGCACACCGCCGATGGCCAGAAGTTGGCCGCCCGTTGCTTCACGCCACCCTCTGGCGAGGTGCGGCGGGTGGTGGTGATCGCGACCGCGCTGGGCGTGCCGCAGATGTTTTACTGGGACCACGCGCGCTGGCTGGCCAAGCAGGGCTGTGCCGTCATCACCTTCGATTGGCGCGGCATGGGCCTGTCCGCGCCCAAGGTGTTGCGTGGCTACCGGGCGGACCTGCTGGATTGGGCCGAGCGTGACGCGCCGGCCGCGGTGGACGAGGCCGTGCGTCGCTTTCCCGGTGTGCCCATCAGTTGGTTCGGCCACAGCATGGGCGGGATCCTGTTCGGTGCGATCCCGCCGCACCCGGCCATCGACCGCGCCGTGACGATCGCCGCTGGCCACGGCCACCGCGACTGGCTGGCGCGGCCGCTGCGTTATTACGTGGGCCTGCTGTGGCACCTGGCCATGCCCTGGAGCATCCGCCGCCATGGCTATTTCGCGGGCCGCCGCCTGGGCGCGGTGGGCGACATGCCGGCCGGCGTGGCCTTGCAGTGGCGCCGCTGGGCCCTGCACCCGGATTTCGTGGTGAGCCACAGCCCGGCCGTGCGCCAGGCCTATGCCCAGGTGCGCACGCCGATGACGGTGGTGATGCTCACCGACGACACGCTGGCCACCAACGACGGTGTGCGCCAGCACCACGCGCATTACACCCAGGCCCCGCAGACGCACGTGAGGCTGCGCCCCCGTGACCATGGCGTGCGGCGCGTGGGGCATTTCGACTTTTTCCGCGCCTCCTGCGGCAAGCCGCTGTGGCCCCAGGCCCTGGCATGGTTGACGGGCAAGGCAACCTGAACGGGGGGTGGGTCAGGCCCGATTCAAAGGGTTTTCTCGCAAGGCTGGTTCACGCACTTCCTGCATCCTTCGCCCATGGCATAACCCATTGGTTGTATTTGGATGGAGTGTTTCATGGCCCTGGCCCGCAGTACCCGCAGCATCCCCGGCACCCGCCGCCCCCACTCGCCTCACTTTGCCCCCCGAGCGCTGAGCGCCACCCAGGCTCGGCGACCGGCGCTGGCGATGGCCGCTTTCACCCTGCTGGTCGGCGCCGCCTTCGCGGTGATGCCACGTGCCCAGGCTGCGACCCTGCAGGCGGCGGTCACCGTGTCGGTGTCGGCGTCGCTGGACCTGCCCGCGCTGCCGGTGGGTGCTGGCGGCACAGGTTCGCCCGGCGACAGCCGCGCGGGCCGCGCCATCGACGTCAAGATCAAGGTCGCGGCCACGGGTGACACCGCTGCCTTCACCATCTTCGAGCCCGCCGTGTTCACGCCTGGCCAGACCTACCCGCTGGTGCTGCACGGACACGGTTACGGCGGTTCCCGCGCCACGGCGAGCGGCTCTCCCGTGCCGGTGCCCACGCCCGCGGGTGCACCCGACCTCACGGGCGATGCCGCCATCGCCGACCTGCGCGCCAACGGCTATGGCGTGGTCAGCATCGACCAACGCGGCCATGGCGACAGCAGCGGCAATGTGCGCGTCATGGACCCGGACTTCGAGGGCAAGGACCTGCTGGCGATCCTCGACTGGCTGGAGGCCAACCTGGGCTGGTTGCGCTACGGTCCCAGCAACGACGGGCGCGATCCGCACAACCTGGTGCTGGGCTCGATGGGTGGCTCCTACGGCGGCATGTACCAGCTGCTGCTGACCCACATCGACCCCAAGCGCCGCCTGGACGCCATCGTCCCCGAAATCGCGCCGCACGACCTGCCCTACAGCCTGGCGCCGGGCTCGGTGCCCAAGGCCTTGTGGGACCCGGCCTTGCTGCTGCTGGGCAGCCGCGCCGGCGTCAAGACCGGTTCGACCTCCGACCCCTTCCTGGTGCAGCAGTTCGCGATCTCGTTCGCGCAAAACCAGCTCACGCCCGGCCTGCGCGACTTCTTCGCTTACCACAGCACCAGCTACTGGTGCAGCGGCAAGCCGGTGCTGACGAACGGTGGCCCTGGCACCCGCCCCGAGCTGATGCCGCGCCAGGCGCCACGCACGCACGCGCTGTTCATCCAGGGCATGCGCGACACGCTGTTCAACTTCAACGCGGGCCTGGCTAACCAGCAGTGCCTGGCGCGCTCGGGCGGCGACGTGCGCCTGATGACCACGCAAACCGGCCACAACACCTTGCAGGTGGTGCCCGACCCCGGTGCCTACCTGTTCCAGAACCCGCAGGACCAGCTCAAGGACCAGTGCGGCCGTGTGCAGACCATGGTGGCGCGTCGCGCCTTCTTCGACCAGCACCTCAAGGGCATCGCCGGTGCGGCCGACGTGGTGCCACGCCAGACCTGCCTGTCGCTGTCGGGCGATGACGCCGTGCTGGTGGACCAGGTCACGACCGGGCGCTCGGGCACGGCCTACACCGTGCCGGCCACGAAGGTGGTGGCGGGGGCGCAGGCGGTGCCCACCATCGTCAAGCTGGGCGAGCGCACCGGTGGCCGTGGCGACGTGGTGGCGGGCGTGCCGCACGTGGCCCTGACCCTGTCCGCCAACCCGCTGAGTGCCCTGGTGGGCGGCGACCCCATCGTCTTCGTGGGCACGGGCGTGGTCCACACCAGCGGCCTGATCGAACTGGTGGACAACCAGCTGCAGCCCCTGCGCGGCTTGGGCACGCACGACGTGCCCTTGCCCGGCGTGGGCAAGCGTTTGCCGGCGGGCTCGCAGCTTGTTTTGCTCGTCTATGGCGCGCACGAACAGTACGCCATCACAGGTTCGCTGAGCCTGAATGTGCGCCAAGCCACCGTCATGCCCGTGACGGTCAGCGGCACGGCCTGGATGCCGCGCCTGGGCATCGATTTGCGTGCGCCCTGAGCGACTCGGCCGCCGAGCAGGGGGATCCCGCGCCTGGCGCGGGATTTTTGTTTTCTAATGCGGGTTCACCGACACGGAGACACCCCATGAGCGACATCCTGCAGCACCGCGAAGACGGCATCCTGACCCTGACCTTCAACCGTCTGGACAAGAAAAACGCCATCACCACGGTCATGTACAACGCGCTGGCCGATGCCATGTTCGCCGCCGCAGAAGACGCTGCCGTGCGCGTGGTCGTGCTGCAAGGCCACGAGCAGGTGTTCACCGCCGGCAACGACCTCGCCGACTTTCTGAAGAACCCGCCCGACACGTCCAAGCCAGACGCCGAACCCGCGCCGGTCGTGCGCTTCCTCGAAGCCCTGCGCACCTTCCCCAAGCCGCTGCTGGCATCGGTGGCCGGTCCGGCCGTGGGCATCGGCACGACCTTGCTGCTGCACTGCGACCTGGTCTATGCCGCCGACAACGCCGCCTTCAGCCTGCCCTTCGTGAACCTGGGCCTGTGCCCCGAAGCCGGCGCCAGCCTGCTGCTGCCCGCCCTGGTGGGCTACCCGCGCGCCGCCGAAAAGCTGATGCTGGGCGAGCCCTTCTACGCCGAGGAGGCCGTGGAGATGGGCCTGGTCAGCCGCCTGCTGCCCCCGGGCGAAGTCAATGCCTACACGCAGGCGCAAGCCGCCAAGCTGGCCGCCAAGCCCATGGCTTCGCTGGCCGCCACCAAGGCCTTGATGAAGAAGGGCCAGGTCGGCCTGCAGCAGATCATGGGCGACGAGCTCAAGCTCTTCGGCGCCTTGCTGCGCGGCCCCGCGGCCAAGGAAGCCATCAGCGCCGTGATGGAAAAGCGCAAGCCAGACTTCTCGCAGTGCTGAGCGGGCGTCCCATGCCCTGCGTTTGAAGGGGCGCCCAACCGACAGGGACACGCTTCCCCGCTAAAATGGGCACTACGCCCATTTTGGCGTCGCGGCCGCGCCCATGCCCTCTTCCGACGCCCCTCAACCGCCCACCGACCATGAGGTCCTGATCGACGCCCTGCGCTCGGTCATGGCACCGCTGGCGCGCCTGGCGGTGGCCCGCGGTCTGACCTATGCCAGCGCCGAAGAGACGCTCAAGCAGGCCTTCGTGCACGCCGCCCGCGACGAACAGATCGCGCTGGGTCAGGCACCACACCGCTTGGTCAGCCGCATCAGCACGGTCACGGGCATCAACCGCCGCGAAGTCACGCGCCTGGTGGAGGCAGTCGATGCCGGTCCGCCCGTGCCCGAGGCCTCGCTGGCTTCCCAGGTGTTCACCCGTTGGTTGTCGGATCGCAGCCTGCGCGTGCGCGGCAGGCCACGGCCCTTGCCTCGGCACGGCGATGCGCCCAGCTTCGAGGCGCTGGCCCGCTCGGTCACCCAAGACGTCCACCCCCGCAGCCTGCTCGACGAACTCTGCCGCCTGCAGTTGGCGCGCTGGGATGTGGACGCCGACACCGTCACCCTCATCCAGGATGGCTTCACGCCGCGCGGCGACTGGCAGCGCATGCTGGGCTTCCTGGGCACCAACGTGGGCGACCACATGCAGGCCGCCGTGCAGAACGTGCTGGCCGAAGAGTCCACCCACTTCGAGCAGGCCGTGTTCGCCGATGGTCTGTCGCCCGAGTCCGTGGAGATGCTGCGCGCCCTGGCCCGCCGCCACTGGAAGACCTTGTTGAGCGAGGCCGTGCCTTTGCTCGAAAACCGCATCGAGGAAGACGCGCTGGCCGGCAAGCCGGCTCGCCGCCGCGTCAGGCTCGGGCTGTTCACCTACCACGAGGACACCGCCGCTCATGAGGCCGCGGGTGCCGATGGCGCGGCCAAGGCCACGTCCAAGCCGAAGGAAACGTGATGTTGCGACACCTCAAACTGGTGTGGGCCGCACCGCTGTGGGCCATCGCCCTGGCGGGGGTGCTGCACGGCTGTGGCGGGGGCGGCCAGACGGCCTCCAACAACACCGGGGGTGTCGGCAGCGGCGGCACGGGCTCCTACACCAACGGGCCCATCTCGGGCCTGGGCTCCATCATCGTCAATGGCGTGCGCTACGACGTGGGCAGCGCCACCCTGCTCGGCGAAGACAAGGACACCGGCGATCTGCCTTCCGCCGATGACCTGCTGGTGGGCGTGACGGTCGAGGTCGAAGGGTCGGCGGTCACTGCCACGGCCAGCGGCCCAGGCACAGCCACAGCGGCCCAGGTGCGGTACGCCTCGGAGCTCATCGGGCGGGTCGGTTCGCTGGTGCAGGGGGCGAGCCGGCCGGCGTCTTTCGTGGTCCTGGGGCAGACGGTCACGGTCAATGCCAGCACCGTGCTGCCAGACGCAGGTTTGAGCGATGGCGCCGATGTGGTGGTTCACGGCTTGCCAGTGCAGGGCGGCGCAGGCGTCACGGCCACGCGGGTGGACGTGGTGAGCTCACCGGTGTTCTACAAACTCTCTGGCGTGGTGGATGCGATCGACACGGCCAACCGCATCATCACCTTGCGACCCGGCAATGTGAGGGTGCGCTACCTGTTGCCGCTGACCTTGCCGGCGGGTGTGCAGCCTGGCAGCTTGCTCAGGGTCCGTTTGCAGCCTTCCGTGGACCTGCAGAACCTCCGGGCCACGCAGCTGGACGTGCGTCAGAGTTTCTTCACCGGTGAGCGCGAAGTGCGCCTGGAGGGGCGGCTGTCGGGCTACAGCGTGACGGGCACCACGGTGCGCGCTTACCTGGGCACCACGCTGGTGGACCTCAGCGCCATCCCGGGGGCCGCGACCTTGTCCAACCAGACGGGCTTGCTGGAAGTGAAGGGGCGGTTCCAGAACGGCGTGCTCGTGGCGACCGAGCTGGAAGAAGAAGACGAAGCCCGGACGAGGGAGACCGAGTTGTACGGTGCGCCGAGCCTCCACAATCCCGGCAACAAGACCTTCACCTTGCGCGGTCTGACCATTGATTACCGCACCGCGGCTGTGGGCGCCAATGTGACGTTCAACGAGCCTTGTCTCAAGGTCAAAGGTGAAGCGGTCAGCGCCAGCCAAGTGCGCGCCGCCTCGGTCCAGCGCGACAGCGGCTGCCGCTGACCTGCTACCGTCCCGCCTCGGTTTTCACGGCCCCTGGAAGCCGCCTTGCCGGAAGGTGAGCACCAGGGTGTCGCGCCAGCCGTGGTCGCCGAGTGGCTGGATGGGGGTGGATTCGTGGATGACGCGTTCGTCGTCCAGCAGCATCATGCTCCAGGGCTCGGTGAGGGTGAAGCGCACGCCGTTGGGGCCGTCGGCCTCGAAGACGCGGGTCTCGCCACCCTTGATGCCTTGGCGCTCCAGCATGAGCACGGCCACGAAGTCCACGCCATCGCGGTGGGCGCCTTCGGGCGTGGGGCGGCCGATGCCGCCAGCGGTGTCCACGCGGAACTGGTGGGCCTCGATGAACCAGGTGCTCACCGGTTTGACCTCGGCCAGCAGGCTGCCCAGTCGGGTCAGCAGGGCCTGCCACATCGGGTGGGCGGTGGTGCCTGCGTGCATGGGTTCGAACCAGCGCTCAAAGCCGCCGTGCAGGGCGTTGTAAGTCACCGGCTGCCAGTGCGCGCGGTGCGGCGTTTGCGTCAGCGTGGCGCGGGCCGCATCGTTGGCGTGGTCCAGCACGAAGCAGCTGTGGCGGCGGAAGCGGTAGTGGCCGCCGTCGCGCAGGTGGGTGTCGGGCGGCAGGTCGGACCAGCTGGCGTGCAGCGTGTCGGCATCGGCGGCCTGGGCAGGCAGCCAGTGCAGGAGCATGTCGCGGGGCATGAGGGCCCAGCCATCGTGACGCAGCGCGGCGCCAACGTCGTCAAGCTGGGCGGGGTTAGACAGGGAGCGCATGTCAGAACTATGACATGAAGACACGGCCCCCTGCCTGAGGCAGGGCAAGGTCAGCCGAGTGCGCTCAGGTCGGCGCCGTGGTTGATGTGGAAGGGCAAGCCCCCCAGCACCAGCGCGGGCACAGACTTCACGCCCGCTGCGCGCGCCTGGGCCAGCAGGCCGCGTTGCTCGCCGAGGTGCACGACCTGGACGTCAAAGCGTTGGGGGTCGAGCGCGGCGGCCACTTGGCGTTCGGCTTCGATGCACACAGGGCAGCCTGCGTGATAGAAGGTGGCGGTTTCTTTCATGGGAATCCTCTCTGGGGGATGGGGGTGGATGAAGGCACCTTGCGTTGGTTCACAAGGCCTCATTAATGTAGGAATCCTAATCAATTAACGCAAGCCCTCGTGCGCATCAACCTGACAAATCTCAGGGGTATCCGCGTGTGCCGGTCAGCGCTTCAAGCGGATCAGGGCAAGGCGCCCAGCCAGTCGCGCAGCACACAGGCAGCGGCGGCTTCCAGCGCGGGCGCGTGGTGGTGCGCCGCGGCACGCAAGGCGGGCACGTCCAGCCCGGTCGAGGCCAGCTCACACGCGTGGCCGATGAGCCAGCGCTCGAAGTCGGCCCCCTGCGCTTCCACGTGGCATTGCAGGCCCAGCGCATGGGTGCCTACCGCGAAGGCCTGGTGCGGATAGACCGCGCTGCTGGCCAGGTGGGTGCTGCCGTCGGGCAGCGTGAAGGTGTCGCCATGCCAGTGCAGCACGGGCACGCCGGCCAGGTGGCGCAGGCAGGACGCTTCGCCCTGCGGCGTCAGTTGCAGGGCAGACCAGCCGATCTCCTTCGTGCCGCCGGGGTGCACGCGTGCGCCCAGGGCGGCGGCCATCAACTGGGCGCCCAGGCAGATGCCCAGGGTGGGGCGCTGGGCCGCCAGGCGCTCGCGCAGCAGGGCGAGCTCATCGTTCAGGAAGGGGTAGGTGTCGGTTTCATAGACACCGATGGGGCCGCCCAGCACGACCAGCAGCTCGGCCTCGCGCGCAGGGGCCAGGTCGTCCACCCCGGCTTGCAGGCAGGACCACGTCCAGCCCAGTCCGCGCAAGACGGGCGCGAAGCTGCCCAGGTCTTCGAAAGCCAGGTGCTGGACGACGACGGCGTGGCGGGGTGTGGGCATGGCGAAACCTCCTGGGTGTGCGGGGTGGGGTCTTCAGGGCCGGGAGCCGTGGTTCAAGGCGGTGTCACCTCGGTGCCCAGGTGCTCGGGGCAGTCCAGGCGGATCCAGGCCGTGGGCAGGGGCGCATCGACCAGCTGGCAGCGGTGGGGCTTGTTGCCCTTGCCGGGCCGGAAGTGCTGGCAGCTGGTGCAGCTGCGCAAAGTGGGGAAGTGCTCGGTGTGCTGCAAATGGCGGATGAGGCCCAGCAGGTGCTCGAACAGGGCGGCCTGGTCGGCGGCGGGCAGGCGGGCCACGGCATCTTCCCCGAAGGACAGGGCCTGCGACAACTTGCGGTGCACCTTGCGGCCCGCCGGGGTCAGGCGCAGCGCCACGGCGCGACCGTCGTCGGGCGCCTTGACCTTGACGACCAGGCCCTTGCCGACCAGCGAGGAGACCGAATCGCTGGCGCTGGCGGCGCTGACCGAAAGCTGCTCGGCCAGCCAGGACAGGCGCACGCCCTCGGGCCGGGCGGCCAGCAGGTCGAGGATGTCGGCCTGTGCCGGCGGCAGGTGCTCGGCGGCAGCGGCTTGCCAGACGCCTGCGCGCATCACCGTGCCGATGCGGGTGATGGCGTCGATCACGCGGGCGCTGACCGGCGGGGTGTCCTGCCAGGGGGCAGGTGGCGTCACAGGTGGCGTCACGGACGGGGGCGTGGAGGGCATGGACGGGGCCTGCCGCTGGCGGCAGGATGGTCAGGACACCTGATCATAAGCCGCCCACCCGCTGAACGGGTTGACCCAGGGGCCGCTCAAGGCGCCAGCGTCACCTTCTTGCCGTTCATCTGCACGCGGGCGCCCACGGCGTAGCGCTGGCCCAGGGTGTAGCTGTGCACGCTGCCGTCTTCGAACTGGACGGTGGTTTTGAAGAGGGTGCTCTTCTTGACGTTCTTCTCGACCTCGTTGCCGGCATAACCGCCCGCCACGGCACCGCCTACCGTGGCGATGGTGTTGCCCGAGCCGCGACCGATCTGGTTGCCCAGCAGGCCGCCGACCACCGCGCCAGCCACCACGCCCACGCCCGAGCCCTCGCCCTTGACCTGCACTTCGCGCACGTCGGTGACGGTGCCTTTGCGCGGCGCCGTGGCGCCAGACGCCTTGCCGGAGGCCGGTGTCGCAGCGGACGTGGCGGCCGCCTGCGCCTGCAGCGGGGCGTTCAGGGCCGCGGCCACGAGGGCGCAGCCCAGCAGGGCGGACAGGCGCGAGGTGGGGTGGGTGGCAGGGGGGAGGTGGGTGCGCATGGGGTGCTCCTGGAAAATGGTGAGATGTCAGACCGACAGCACCGGGCGCGGGCGCCCATCGCGGTCGATGGCGACGTAGGTGGCCTTGGCCTCGGTCACCTTCACCAGGATGGGATCGGCGGGTTGGCGCTCGGCCCAGACCTCGACGTGCACCGTCACCGAGGTGTTGCCGATGCGCTCCACGCGGGCGTAAAACGACAGCAGGTCGCCCACCGACACCGCATTGCGGAAGATGAACTCGTTGACGGCCACCGTGGTCACGCGGCCGCGCGAAACGCGCCCAGGCAGCACGCAGCCGGCGAGGTCCACCTGCGACATGATCCAGCCGCCAAAGATGTCGCCATTGCCGTTGGCGTCCTTGGGCATGGGCATGACGCGCATGACGAGCTCCATGTCGGGGTGCAGCTCGGGCGGGGTCAGGAGGGTCTGGGGGCGAGGGGAGACGGGCATGGTCAAAGCGATCGACAATCGAAGGGTGCGAAAAAACCTCCCCATTGTTCCAGAAGGCGCCACCCAGCGGCGCAGCGACCGCGACACCCTGGCGCGCCTGTGGCCCTACCTGTGGACCTACAAGTGGCGCGTGGTGGCGGCTTTGAGCTTCATGATCTGCGCCAAGCTGGCCAACGTGGGCGTGCCCCTGCTGCTCAAGAACCTGGTGGACCGCCTGGCGCCCAACGCCAGCAGCCCGCAGGCCCTGCTGGTGGTGCCGGTGGGCTTGCTGGTGGCCTACGGCCTGCTGCGCCTGTCCACCTCGGTGTTCACCGAGCTGCGCGAGCTGGTGTTCGCCAAGGCCACCGAAGGCGCGGCGCGCAGCATCTCGCTGCAGGTGTTCTCGCACCTCCACGCCCTGAGCCTGCGCTTCCACCTGGAGCGCCAGACCGGCGGCATGACGCGCGACATCGAGCGCGGCACCCGCGCCGTGCACTCGCTGATTTCCTACTCGCTCTACAGCATCGTGCCCACGCTCATCGAGGTCACGCTGGTGCTGTCGCTGCTGGCCGTCAAGTTCGACATGGCCTTTGCCTGGATCACGCTGAGCGCGCTCGTCGTGTACATCGCCTTCACGGTGACGGTCACGACCTGGCGCACGCGCTATCGGCGTGAGATGAACGAGCTCGACTCCAAAGCCCACACCCGCGCCATCGACTCGCTGCTGAACTACGAAACCGTCAAGTACTTCAACAACGAGGCCTTCGAGTCGCACCGCTACGACGAGGCCCTGGAGCGTTTGCGCCGTGCCGGCGTGAAGTCGCAGCAGACGCTGTCGCTGCTCAACGCGGGCCAGCAGACCATCATCGCCGTGGGTTTGATCGCCATGCTGTGGCGCGCCACCGAAGGCGTGGTGGCTGGGCGCATGACGGTGGGCGACCTGGTCATGGTCAACGCCTTCATGATCCAGCTCTACATCCCGCTGAACTTCCTGGGCGTCATCTACCGCGAGATCAAGCAGTCGCTGACCGACCTCGACAAGATGTTCACGCTGATGCTGCGCGAGCGCGAGGTGGCCGATGCGCCCGATGCGCGCCCGCTGCTGCTCAAAGGCCACGGCGTGCAGGCCGCCCCCTCGGTGCGCTTCGACCACGTGCACTTCGCCTACGACCCGGCGCGGCCCATCCTGCACGACGTGAGCTTCGAGATCCCGGCCGGGCAAACCGTGGCCGTGGTCGGCCCTTCGGGTTCGGGCAAGAGCACGCTGGCGCGCCTGCTCTACCGCTTCTACGACGTGCAGCAGGGCCGCATCACCGTGCATGGCCACGACGTGCAGGGCCTGACGCAAGACAGCCTGCGCCGCGCCATCGGCATCGTGCCGCAGGACACCGTGCTCTTCAACGACACCGTGGCCTACAACATCGCCTACGGCCGGCCCGAGGCCACGCGCGAAGAGGTCGAGCAGGCCGCACGTGCGGCGCGCATCCACGACTTCATCACCAGCACACCCGGCGGCTACGGCACCATGGTCGGCGAGCGGGGGCTGAAGCTCTCAGGCGGTGAAAAACAGCGCGTGGCCATCGCGCGCACGCTGCTGAAGAACCCGCCCATCCTGGTGTTCGACGAGGCCACCTCGGCCCTCGACTCGGCCAACGAACGCGCCATCCAGGCCGAACTCGCCGCCGTGGCGCAGGGCAAGACGGTGCTGGTGATCGCGCACCGGCTGTCCACCATCGTCAACGCACACGAGATTTTGGTGATGGAGCATGGCCGCATCATCGAGCGCGGCACCCACCCGCTGCTGCTGGGCGCCAACGGGCGCTATGCGCAGATGTGGAGGTTGCAGCAGGCGGGGGAGCATGGGCAGGGTCAGCTTGGGCCGCAAGGTTGAGCTTGCGGCTCTGTTTCAGGCAAGGGTGCCTGCAACATCCATGCGCTCGTGCAGGATGCGCACGATGCAGGTAGCTGTCCGCCTGGGCTTCGCCCCACGTCTCTCGTGTCTTGCGCCAGATGCCGATCAAATCAGCTCTTGCGCGATGGAGGTAGAGGACATCCAGCATCAATGTCCCGCAGCGTCGTCTCGTGCTGCACGCATGATGTCTTTCATGTCGAGCGCGCCAGCCTCGCCGCTGTTCTCACCTTCAATCAAGGCCTGACGGAGCGCTTGAACCTTTTGCTCATGCTCTTCCAGCAGCCTGAGGCTGGCGCGCACCACCTCACTGGCCGAACCATAGCGCCCTGCGCTGACTTGCTGGGCAATGAAGCCCTCAAAGTGATCGCCCAAAACGATGCTGGTGTTTTTTGCCATGCTGCGCTCCTGTGACTGCGGTACCAAAAAATACCATGCATTGGTATTTTGGGTGGATCTTTTCTTGTGTTTGACGAGGCCCAGTGGGAAAACGGGGCGGCTGGTCGCCCATGGCGTCTGGCTCGCAAGGCGTGTGAGCTTGCGCGCGAGGCGCTTGGGCTCGCACGCCAGCCTCCGCCTGCGGGCCGCGCGCCAAGCACCGTGGCGCGCAAGCTGTTTTCACTGGCGCGCCGCCCGATGTGAGTCGCGTGTCGCGGGTGCCGAGCGGCTTGCCGCCTGTTTCGCCTCGCGCGCAACGTGAGAGAGCCTCGGGCGCAAGCCACTTTGTGCCAGCTGCAACCCAGAGAGCTTCGCGCGCCGGGCTTTTTGTGCGGGGCGCAAGACGCAAAGCTGTGACCGTTCCAAGCTGGAAGTGCGGCGCGCGAGGCGTTGGGGGCGGTGCGCAAGGCTCAGTGAGCGGCGGATCATTCACCCAGGCTTGCCGGCAAGGCAAAACAGGCGAGATGCCGCTCGGGATGGGCGGCGGGCCGCTGGGAATGGGCCGCCGCCCGGCGCGGTGACGCGGCACCTGGCTTGGCCCAGGCGGCGTGCGGGGCATGCCGTGCGGCGGGCCGCAGGGTTCTGCTGAACGGCGGGGCTCAACCGGCCAAGACCGGGGCCGTGAGGCCGGCAGGTGAAGCTCAGGGCTGGAGCAACTGGTGAGTCGGCACGCCGAGCGCCGTGGCCAGGCGCTCCAGGTTGTCCAGCGAGATGTTGCGCGCTTGGCGCTCCACATGCGCCACGAAAGTGCGGTGCAAGCCTGCTTCGAAGGCCAACGCTTCTTGCGACCAGCCGCGCGTGGCGCGCAATCGGATCAGGTTTGTGGCCAGCACCGCGCGAGCGCTGCGCGCTTCGGACGGGGGAGACATGGCTGGCGCGGACATCGCCGCGAGTGTTCATGCCTGCAGCGTTTGCGTCAGCCGTGTTTGAGTCACAAAATTGTCGTGAGACGAGGCGGAAGATACGCGCCAAGCATGGTTTCTTGGACAAGAATTTCATGTGTTGCTGCACGAAATATGCTTCGGCCACTCACGCCTGAGCCAAGTAGATCGCTACCAGGCTGGTCTTGACATACGAACGTGATGTGTGTGGTCATAATGTATGCGTGCAGGTGTAAGAGAATATATAACCAAGTGTGCTAAAAACATGGGTTCACTTGTTGTCTACCTTTTTGTGTTTTCAGTGCGCGGTTGGGTTTTCATAAATAAATAATGAGGGTGGGTAATCATGAAAATATATTTTGTAGCTGGGTGGTGTCATTGGTGGAGGTTGATTGCAGCTATTGCAGTTATTTTTTCAACAAATTCAAGTTGGGCATTTGATTATCCGGCTGTTTACTGGTTTGCTGATGGCCAGCCAAATCTTTTTTACTATCGTTCTGTAGATGACGCATGCGTTGCTGCAATGAATTACAGAAACCAAAAGGATATATACAGAACTTATGTCTCTTATGATGGCGCCACTCCACACAACGGATACGCTGGTTGGGTGTGTCATTTCACGGTGCGCTGGATCAGTAATGGCTTTGTCGATCCCAATTATGGTGCGGATGCATGGTCAGGCTGCCCCAGTGGTGGCGCTGATGATGGAAAGGGTAACTGCCTTAACGCACCTGCTTTGCCCGCATCAAAATTGGCTGGGCCATCCTGTACGCAGTGTGGCAACCCCATTAGCTTTAACTCTGCCAACAAACATGAAGAGGTGATTGATGTCTCAACGGTCACCCTCCCTTTTGAAAGGTTTTATAACTCTATCAATTTGGTTCCGGGGTTGAGTCTGATGGCGGGAAACAAGAGGGATCTGGGTGCAGGTTGGTCGCATACCTATAATCGACAGATAACATCAAGCCGATCTGGGGCGGGGGTGTTGAATGTTTGGCGTCACGACGGCAAGGTATATCAATTTTCGCCAAATGCACTCGGTTATGTTTCGGATGTTGATGTGAAGGGGAGTTTGGTCCTCGCGAAAACGTCTGGTGCCATTGTTGGCTATCGGTTCACCGATTTGCTTGGTGGTGAGATTGAGGTGTATGACTTGGCTGGCAATCTCCAATCGATCACATCGTTTGATGGTAGGTTTCGGCGTTTGAATTATTCCACTTCAGGTACCTCTGTTTTTATTGCTCCAGCGCCAGGGTTGATGATCGGTGTGTCTGATTCATTTGATCGAAGCCTGTCGTTTGTGTATGACAGGCAATCACGAATTCAGGCTGTTTCCAGCGTCAACGGGGAAGTCATTAGGTATGGCTATGATGGTCCCAGTTCTGTCGTGCAGGCGGGTGCTGCGCCAAGTAATAACTTGACTTCTGTGGGGTATTCGGATGGTGCTGCGTTATTGTATTATTACAACGAGTACTCCTATGTTCAGGATCGCTCGTCGGGTGCGGCAAATCTTCTTACTGGTGTGGTGGATGAAAATAATTGGAGGCTGTCTTCGTTTGGTTATGATAAAAATAACAGGGCGATCAATACGAAGAGATTTGCCTTGGCGCCGTCAGGTTCCGCATCGCAGCCAGTTAACAGTTTTGCGATTTCATATGAGTTGAATGGCGGCTATGGCTTTGGGTTAATATCGAAGGCGGTGATAACCGATCCATTGCAGTCTGCTTGGAAGTACAATTTCTCAACGAGTCTTGGGGTAACTTTGCCCACCAGTGTCGATCTGCCTGCCAGTGATGCCGGGGCGCTACCAGCCACTAAGACGTACACCTATGACACGCGCAACAACATTGCTTCCATAACTGATTTCAACGGCCACCGCGCCTGCTACCTCAGCACCACCACGGCCGACGGTGTAGCCAACCTGGAGAAGGTCCGCGTGGAAGGCCTGACTGGCGGCAGCGGCGGCACCAACTGCGCCAGCGTCACGCCCGAGGGCTCAACCCTGCCCAAGGCCGCAGACGGCACCCAAAGCCGCAAAATCAGCACCCAATGGCACCCCGACTGGGCCTTGAAGACCAAGCAAGCCGAGCCGAACAAACTCACCACCTGGGTCTACAACGGCCAGCCCGACCCCTTCAACGGCGGCACACCGGCCAGCTGCACCAGCCCCAAGTACGGCGCCACCAGCGTGGCCAACCTGCCCGATGGCAAACCGATCGTGGTGCTGTGCAAGCGGGTGGAGCAGTCCACCACCGACGCCACGGGTGCGCAAGGCTTCGCGGCCACCGTGGGCCACGGCGTGAGTGGCAACACCACGCCGGACACCCGCACCTGGACCTACACCTACAACCAATACGGCCAGGTGCTCAGCGAAGATGGCCCGCGCACCGACGTGGCCGACACCACCACCTACGAGTACTGGGATGCCACCAGCTTCACCGGTGCCGACCCCCAAGCCGTGGGCCACACCATGGGCGACCTCAAGCAGGTCACCAACGCCTTGGGCCAAGTCACCAACTACACCCAGTACGACAAGGCTGGGCGCCTGCTGGCCATGAGCGACGCCAACGGCCTGAGCACCACCTACACCTACTCACCCCGCGGTTTCCTCACCAGCCGCAGCCGCAGCCTCAGCGCCAGTGGCGCGGCCACCCGCACCACCACCTACCACTACGACCCGCGTGGCCTGCTCGATGAAGTCGGCCTGCCCGGCGGCGTGGTCAGCACCCGCGCGGGCCAAGCAGGGGCCGCCACGGGCCGCCGCTACACCTTCCAGTACGACGACGCCCACCGCCTCATCGGTATGCGCAGCGCCAGCGGTGAAACCGTCAGCTACACCCTGGACAACGCAGGCAACGTCACCCGTGAAGAGTGGAAGAACGCCGACGGCAGCAGCGCCAAACTCATCCGCCGTGAGTTCGATGCGCTCAACCGTCTGTCCAGCCACATCCGCCAGATCAATGGGCAAGATGCCGCCACAGAACTGGGCTACGACGCCCAGGGCAACCCCACCACCACCCAGCGCCCACAGGTGGCGGCTTATGTCGAAAGCAGCCCGCCCAAGGAAGCGCGTCGCTACAACGCGCTGGACCAACTCACCACCATCGAAGATGCGATCAATGGCGCAGCCAAGCCCACCACGCTTGCACCGAAGGCCAACGACGAACTGCAAGCGCTCAGCGCCCCCAATGGCGGTGGCTGGACGTACCAGCGCGACGGCTTCGGTCAGGTGCTGCAAGAAACCAGCACAGAGACGAGCGGCAGCACACCCGGCACGCCGGGCGCGGTCAAGCAAACCTTCGATGCCGCAGGCAACCTCGTGAGCCGGGTGGATGCGCGGGGACTCACCATGGCCCAGCAATTCGATGCCCTCAACCGCCTGACTGCTGTTCAGCACACCGGCACAGGTGCTGACACCAGCCTGGACCAAAGCTGGCGCTGGGACAGCAGCCCCTCGGGTGCCCCTTTGGCATGCGGCAACGGCCAGGGCCGCCTGTGCCAGATCAGCACAGCCTTGGGCACACGCTATCTGTCTTACGACGCCTTCGGCAACATCACCGGCCAGGCGCAGCGCTTTGCGGCCCTGGGCAGCAACAGTGCGCAGCAGGTGGCCAGTCAATGGGGCTACGACGGTGAGGACCGTCTGAGCGCCAGCGTGGGCGCGGGCAACCAAAGCGTGGCCCTGGGGCGCGATGCCGAAGGCCGTGCCAGCCAAGTGCTGGGCCTGCTCAATGGGCAAGCGGCCGTGGTGGTGAGCGAAACCACCTACCAGGCCACAGGCGAAGCCGACCGCAGCACCTATGGCAACCAGCGTGTTTTTGACCGGGACTTCGACATGGGGTCGGGCCTGAGCAGTGGCAGCCGCAGCGCGCCAGCAGGCGGCAGCGGCAGCGTGCAAGATGGCGACGTGCCCATCCCGGCCTGGGCGCTGTTGAGCCTGGGTGCGGGCCTGATGGCAACCCTGCGCAAACACGCCAAAGCCCAACACACGCGACCAGCCAGGTTGATGTCGATGCTGCTGGCACTGCTTGTGACGATCGGGGCGCTGACCCAGCCCGAGGCTGCCCACGCACAGACCACATCCACAACATCCACCGAAACCATCACCCACGACGAGCGCGGCAACGTCTCAGGCATCACCCGCGACGGCCAAGCCGCCACCTACCAGTACGACGTGCTGGACCGCCTCAAGGCAGAAACCGGCCCCAGCACCCAAAACATCACCTACGACGCCAACGGCAACCGCACGGGCGATGCCAGCGGCAGCTACACGGTGGTGGCCAACAGCAACCGCCTGGCCACGCGCAATGGCCAGAACGTGATCCACGATGCCGCAGGCAACGTCACCCGCGAACGCGTGCGCCTCAATGGCAGCCTGGTGACCCGCACGCAGGCCTACAACGACGACAACCAGCTTGCCAAGGTCAGCATCAACGGAGTGCAGGTCGCCAGCTATCTCTACGACCACCTGGGCTTGCGTGGCCAGAAAACCCTGGCCAACCCGCCCGCCGGAACCCCCGCCATCACCCTGTACATCCACGACCCCAACGGCCACCTGTTCCAGGAAATTGCAGGCTCAGGCCCGCGCGCAGGCCAGGCCCTGGTGACCTATGCCTGGAAAGACGACACGCCAGCCGCCGTCATCTTCCATGACACGGCCAGCAGCCAGCACATCGTTTATCTGGAAGTGGACCAACTCAACACCCCGCGCCGAGGCACCGACAGCACGGGCAAGGTGGTGTGGACGTGGACCAGCGATGCCTTCGGCAACACCGCGCCCAACGAAGACCCCGACGGCGACGGCATCAAGACCACGATCAACCTGCGCTTCCCCGGCCAGTACTTCGACGCAGAGAGCGGCTTGCACTACAACTGGCATCGCTACTACGATCCGCAGGTGGGGCGGTACACGCAGCCTGATCCGATTGGGGTGGAGGGGGGTGTCAATCCGTATGCATATGTCGAGGGGAACCCAAACAGCTACTACGACCCGTATGGTTTGTGGGCTTGGGGTGATCCGTTGCCAGATGACTTGGTTGATTTTTCTGCGGGGATGGGGGACGCGCTATCTCTGGGGTTAACCGACTGGGTGCGTGATCAAATGGGGACCAATGGGGGAGTGAACAAGTGTTCCGGGTCTTACGGTGCGGGACAGTGGGCCGGTGCTGGCGTTGCGGCTGCAACAGGGGTCGCCGGAGGTCTCCGTGCGGCTGGTACACGAGGTGCAGGTAAGGAGTTCTCGCACTGGATCCCGAATCGAATGGGTGGGCCGCGCGCTCTTTGGAATGGCAACTACGTTACCAAGGAAGTGCATGCATTGTCTGATCCATATCGGTATCGATTCATGCCCAGGACGTGGAAGGCTGCCAATCCAATGCCAAACAGACTTTCTCAGCAATGGACGCGCCTTCCAAATGTGTATAAAGGCGCAGGAGCTGGCAGTGCATACGGTGCTGCTGGTATGGCAATGAACGATTGCACGTGCTCGCAATGAAAAATTTGATTGCAAAGTTGTTTGGTTCAGGCTCCGAGCCGTCAGAGTTGGAACGTGTGATCCTCACTGCTGTGAGGAAGTGCCTCAGTCCTGGTGCGGTACCTGTTTGGGACAAGCAGCTCCAGGCGGTGAACAAAATCCAACGGTTACCGGATGGTGTTGAGGTCAATTTCTACAGGATGGAGAAGGGCAAGGCGACCTTTGATCCCGCCATCTCATTTCCCAACAAAACGGAAGAACTCTTGCTTGCAAAGGTTCGCCTGCGGGTTGATGGCGCAGGGCAACAACTTGAGGCGAGCGTTTGGGTGGTTGGTGGCTTTGTGTTCTCCATCGAGTACGGTGCTGGCAGCAAGTACTTTGAAGAGATCTTGGGCGCCGATCCTCCAGTCGAGATGGAGGTTACCTGCCAGTTGCTTTGTGATCCATCCATTGAGCAATGACGCGGGGGCTGCTGATGCAGCCCCCGTTGCTCCACCATCAACCTGCGCTTCCCCGGCCAGTACTTCGACGCCGAGAGCGGCTTGCACTACAACTGGCATCGCTACTACGATCCGCAGGTGGGGCGGTACACGCAGCCGGATCCGATTGGGGTGGAGGGGGGTGTCAATCCGTATGCATATGTGGGGGGTAATCCTCTGATGTACACAGATCCCATGGGCTTGTGGGCTTTGGGCGATCCGCTACCGCAAGAATTGGTCGATGCCTCCGCAGGTTTTGGTGATGCTCTGCTGCTTGGGTCGGGGGGATATTTGCGCGAACTTGCTGGAATCGATGGCGGACTCGATCCTTGCAGCGATGCATATCGCTACGGTAGCGTGGGCGCGCTTGCTGCAGGCGGCGGACGCCTTGCATATGCAGGGCTGGCCAAGGCAGGATCCTTGTTGGCCTCGTCAGGAGCAGAGGCAAGCGCTTTCAGAGCGGGACTGAAAACGTTTTTCCGTGGGGGAGTTGGTCGTCATTGGCGGCCCGCAAATTTGGCAAACAAAACAGATGCCCAGTTGCGAGCCTCTGCTGGCAAGACCAACTTTGGTGTGAATGCTTATGGTACTGGTGTCGGTGCTGTCGGGGGCGCAGGAGCTGCGCAATGTGGATGTCCCAAATGAAACTGTCAGAGAGAGTGAACCTTAAGGTTCTTGCAGTGATGCTCGTGGTGTGTGCAGCAGTGGCAGGTGTTGCTGCATGGGTAACCGGGCTAAATTTCTGGATCCTTGCATCGATACTTGTCTTTGGTGTGCTGATTAATGGATTGATCGCTACGGTAGAAGATAAAGACGCATCAGGAAGATCGGAGCAGTGACGGCTGCGGAGCAACTGCTCCGCCAGCACACCTGATCAACGCTTGCCTTCGACGTTGATGAACGGCACGCTGCCGCCCGTCACGCTGGGCATCTTGCCGTCCCACTTGCGGATGGCGTCGCGTTCGTTCTCGATGCGGCGCAGGGCCAGCAGGTCGGTGGTGATCTGCTGGCGCTGCAGGGCCAGGGCGTCGGCTTCGGCGCGGGCGCTGGCCACCTTCTGCTTGGCCTCGACCTCGATGCGCTGCAGGTCGCGCTCGGCCTTGAGCTTCTCTTGCTCGGCCTTGACCTTGGCCTCGATGGCCTCGGCGAACGAGCGCGAAAACGCGAAGTTGACGATGGCGAATTCGTCCAGCAACAGGCCGTGGCGCTGCATCTTCTCGCGCAGCAGGGCGCTGATGGCGTCGCGCACCTCGGTGCGGCGCGTGATGAGCTCTTCCGCCGTGAACTTGGCGGTGATGGCCTTCACCGCTTCCTGCGCGGCCGGGATGATGATGCGGTCGGCCGCCATCTCGGTGCTGGGCCCGATGTTGCGAAAGACATCGACCACGCGGACCGGGTCCAGGTGGTAGTTGATGGCGATGCGGGTGTGCACGGACTGCAGGTCGCGCGAAGCGGCATCGCCTTCGCCCTCGCCCTTCTGGATGCGCACGTCCATCAGGTGCATGGTCTGCGCCATGGGCACCTTGAAGTGGATGCCCGGTCCATAGACCATGTCGTCCGTCTTGCCGAAGGTGGCCTTGACGCCGCGCTCGCCCGCCGAGATGACGGTGATGGGGTTGAGCGCAGACAGCGCGATCAGCACCGCCGCGCCGATGAAGATCGCTTTGATGAGCTTGGGCGCGCCAGAGCGGGTGCTGGGCGAGGGGAAATCGGCCATGGGTCCTCCGTGCAATGCATCGCGTTGGTGGGGGACATGCTAAGGCAGCGCGTGGGCCGGTGTCAGCCGGCAAAGTGCGAAAATGCCGGTCTTCTTCCGCGACGAACGCCCACCCCCAGGCACCCACGCACCCACGCCATGACTTCCACGCCCAGCACCCTGACCCTCACCCGCCCCGACGACTGGCACCTGCACGTGCGCGACGGCGCGGCCATGGCGGCGGTGGTGCCGGACACGGCGCGGCAGTTCGCACGCGCCATCGTCATGCCCAACCTGCGCCCGCCGGTGACCACGGCCGAGCAGGCCATCGCCTACCGCGACCGCATCCGCGCTGCCGTGCCGGCTGGCCTGAGTTTCGAGCCCCTGATGGTGCTCTACCTGACCGACAACACCCCGGCCGAGGAAGTGGCCCGCGCCAAGGCCATGGGCGCGGTGGCCTTCAAGCTCTACCCGGCCGGCGCCACCACCAATTCCGACGCCGGCGTGACCGACCTGCGCAAGACGCACAAGGTGCTCGAAGCCATGCAGCGCGAGGGCCTGGTGTTCTGCGTGCACGGCGAGGTCACCGACAGCGAGGTCGATGTGTTCGACCGCGAGAAGGCCTTCATCGACGACAAGCTCATCCCGCTGCGCCGCGACTTCCCCGAGCTGAAGATCGTGTTCGAGCACATCACCACCAAGGAGGCCGCGCAGTACGTCACCGAGGCCGACCGCTTCGTGGGCGCGACCGTCACGCCGCAGCACCTGCTCTACAACCGCAACGCCATCTTCACCGGCGGCATCCGCCCGCACTATTACTGCCTGCCCATCTTGAAGCGCGAGGAGCACCGCCTGGCCCTGGTGCAGGCCGCCACCAGCGGCAACCCCAAGTTCTTCCTGGGCACGGACAGCGCGCCGCACGCATCCCACCTCAAAGAGCACGCCTCGGGCTGTGCCGGTTGCTACACGGCGCCTTGCGCCATCGAGCTCTACGCCGAGGCCTTCGAGGCCATGGGTGCGCTCGACAAGCTCGAAGCCTTCGCCAGCTTCCACGGGCCCGATTTCTACCAGCTGCCGCGCAACACCGACCGCATCACCCTGGTCCGCGAGGATTGGGTGGTGCCCGAGTCACTGCCCTTCGGCGAGGCCGAGATCAAGCCGCTGCGTGGCGGCGAGACGCTTCACTGGCGCTTACGCTGATCTTCCTGGGATGTGTGTCGGGCGGCGCGCAACTCAGCGCGCAGTTCTTCCCTCAGTTCGGCAATCTCCTCGTGCACGGTTTTCAGCTGTTCGTGCATGTCACGCAGGATCTCGCGCTCGACCTTGCGCTCCTGCGTGCCCACGAACATGGCCGCGATGCTGGCCGTCACCAGCGACAGCACGCCGTAGCCCAGCAGCACCACGAAGACCGAGAACACGCGCGAGGCCGTGCTGCTGGGCACCACGTCGCCATAGCCCACGGTGGCCGCGGTGGAAAACGCCAGCCACAGGCCTTCGTTGACCGACTTGATGCCCGGGTCCAGCCAGTAGAAACCGATGCCGCACAGGCCCAGCACCGCCGCCCCGAGCACCAGCAGGCGGGCCAGGCCGGTTTCGGTCAGCAGCGGCATGCTGATCTTGAGCAGGCGGTAGAGCATCAGCACCGAGATGACGAGCCGCCAGGCCAGCGCAGGCTCCGACTCGTTGCTTTGCGGCAGCACCGCGCTCAGCAGCAGCGAGGCGCCCAGGAACCAGTCCAGCCGCTCTTCCGACGGGCGCATGCCCCAGGTGTGGCTGTTGTCGCCGCGCCGCGCCGCCCGCCGCGCCGACCAGGCCCAGCCCAGCACCACGAAGCCGCTGACCACGTACATCCACGTCGCCCAGGTGGCGGGCGTGGGCATCATCGAGTCGTAGAAGGCCGGCACGCTGGCGATCAGCGCGATCAGCATGGCCCAGGGCGAGCGGTGGAAGCGGTGGCGGCGGGTGGGCATCGGTGGTGTCGGGGGCGGGCGTGGGCGTGGGCGCCGGTTCAGGCCGGCAGGTAGCCCTCGACCGACAGGTAGCGTTCGCCGGTGTCGTAGTTGAAGCCCAGCACCCGGGCTTTGCCACCCAGTGCGGCGTTCAGCTCAGGCAGCTTTTGCGCGATGGCGGCCAGCGTGGCGCCGGAGGAAATGCCCACCAGCATGCCTTCCTCGCGGGCGGCGCGGCGGCCGTACTCGCGGGCGTCTTCGGCGTCCACCTGGATCACGCCGTCGAGCAAGGTGGTGTCCAGGTTGGCGGGGACGAAGCCTGCGCCAATGCCCTGGATGGGGTGGGGCGAGGGCTGGCCACCCGAGATGACGGGCGAGGCCTTGGGCTCGACCGCGAACACCTTCAGCTGGGGCCAGGCGGCCTTGAGCACCTGGGCGCAGCCCGTCAGGTGGCCACCGGTGCCCACGCCGGTGATCAGCGCGTCCAGGCCCTCGGGGAAGTCGGCCAGGATTTCCTGGGCGGTGGTGCGCGCGTGCACGGCGATGTTGGCGGGGTTCTCGAACTGTTGCGGGATCCAGGCGCCGGGCGTGGCTGCGGCCAGTTCTTGCGCGCGGGCGATGGCGCCCTTCATGCCTTTTTCGCGCGGGGTCAAATCGAAGGAGGCACCATAGGCCAGCATCAGGCGGCGGCGTTCGATGGACATGCTGTCGGGCATCACCAGCACGAGTTTGTAGCCCTTGACGGCGGCCACCATGGCCAGGCCGACGCCGGTGTTGCCCGAGGTGGGCTCGACGATGGTGCCGCCAGGCTGCAGGGCGCCGCTGGCTTCTGCCGCTTCCACCATGGCCAGGGCGATGCGGTCCTTGACGGAGCCACCCGGGTTGCTGCGCTCCGACTTGATCCACACCTCGGCGCCGGAGGCGTTCCCGAACAGGCGGTTGATGCGGATGTGCGGCGTCTGGCCGATGGTCTCGAGGATGTGGCGGGCTTTCATGGGACGAGGCTCCTGCGATGGGATTTCCGGGGGATTGGACCGACGGCGCACAGGATACGCCGGGCCGGGTCAGAATGTGCGGATGCAAGCGCCCGTGCCCCATCCCCGTTTCCATCCCACGTTCATTTTCGCCCTGGCCTGGCGCCTGGGCCTGATGCTGCTCATGCTCTGCGCAGGTCCTGCCCGCGCCCAGGACTTCCTGCCCGTGGACCAGGCCTTCCGCGTGGCGGTCAGCGCCTCGGGCCCGCGCGCCCTGCAGGTGAGCTTCACCCTGGCGCCGGCGGTTTACCTCTACCGCGAGCGCTTCGAGGCCATGCTGCAGACGGCCGGGCAACAGCCCCTGCCCCTGAGCTGGGACCTGCCGCCCGGCGTGACCAAGCACGACCCCAACTTCGGCAAGGACCTGGAGGTCTATCACGGCGATGTCAGCGGCAGCCTGGGCCTGCCCTCGGGCATGCCGGGTGTGCCGGGCGAGGCCATCCTGACCGTGGGCTACCAGGGCTGTGCCGATGCGGGCCTGTGCTACCCGCCGCAAAAGCGCCGCTTCCTGGTCAGCCTCGACGCCCAGGGCCAGATCCTGTCGGTGCAGCCTGAGCGCAAGGGCGCGGCCGCTGGCGGGCTCGGTGGCGCCGCTGCAGCGAACGGTGATGCCACTTCGCCTGCCGGTGCGGCGCTTGACACCGGGGCGGACGACCGCATCCAGCGCGCCCTGGCCTCGGGCCAGTGGTGGACGGTGCTGCCCGTCTTCCTGCTGGCGGGCATGTTGCTGTCGCTCACGCCTTGCGTGTTGCCCATGGTGCCCATCCTCTCGTCCATCATCGTCGGGCAGCGCGAGCGCGTCAGCCGGGGCCGCGGCTTCGCCCTGGCGCTGGCGTATTCGCAAGGCATGGCGCTGGTCTATACGGCCCTGGGCGTGGCCGCGGGGCTGCTGGGCCAGGGCCTGGCCGCCTACCTGCAGCACCCCTGGGTGGTGCTGGGTTTCGGCTTTTTGATGGTGCTGCTGGCGCTGTCCATGTTCGGGCTCTATGAGCTGCAATTGCCGGCCTCGGTGCAGAGCTGGTTGGGCCGGGGCAGCAACCGGTTGCCCGGTGGCAAGTTCGTCAGCGTGTTCGCCATGGGCGTGGTGTCGGCCCTGGTGGTCAGCCCCTGTGTGTCGGCACCGCTGGCCGGGGCGCTGCTCTACATCAGCCAGACGCGCGACGTGTGGTTGGGCGCAGGCGCGCTCTACGCCCTGGCCTGGGGCATGAGCCTGCCGCTGCTGCTGGTGGGCCTGTCGGCGGGCAGCCTGCTGCCGCGCACCGGCCCCTGGATGACGGCCGTCAAGACGCTGTTCGGCATCCTCATGCTGGGCATGGCGCTGTGGGTGAGCCGCCCGGCCTGGCCTTACCTGCAGACGCAGGTGCTGGGCATGCAGCCCGCATCGGGCGCCGAGCACCGCAGCGTGCTGCCCTTCCAGCGCGTGCGCACCGTGGCCGAGCTGGACGCCGCCCTGGCGCAGGCGAAAGCCGACGGCCGGCCCGTGATGCTCGACTTCTACGCCGACTGGTGCACCGCCTGCCTCGAAATGGAGCACGGCACCTTCACCGACGCCATCGTGCAATCGCGCTTGAAGGGGGCCGTGCTGCTGCAGGCCGACGTCACGCTGAATTCGGCCGAGGACCGCGCCCTGCTGGAGCGCTTCCGCCTGTTCGGCCCGCCCGGCATCGTCTTCTACGACGCCCAGGGTGCCGAGCGCACGGGTGCCCGCGTCATCGGTTTCCAGAAGGCCGACGACTTCGTCCAGAGCCTGCAGAAAGCGGGGCTGTGAGCCGTGCACCCGCAAGCTGATCAGCTCTGGCAGGGGCCGCGCTGGACGTTGTCGGTGCTGCTCGCCGCGCTCGGCATGCTCGGGCCGTTTGCCATCGACACCTACCTGCCGGCCTTCGCGGGCATCGCGGCCGACCTGAACGCCACGCCGCTGCAGATCCAGCAGACGCTGTCGGCCTACCTGTTCGCCTTCGCTTTCATGAGCCTGTTCCACGGCTCCTTGTCTGACAGCCTGGGCCGCCGGCCGGTGGTGCTCACGGGCATCGCGGTGTTCACGCTGGCCTCGGTGGGCTGCGCCGTGTCCACGAGCATCGGGCAGCTGGTGTTTTTCCGCGCGCTGCAAGGGCTGTCCACGGGGGCGGGCATCGTGGTCTCGCGCGCCGTCATCCGCGACATCTACCCGCCGGCCGACGCGCAGCGCGTGATGTCGCAGGTCACGCTGTTTTTCGGCGTGGCACCGGCCATCGCGCCCATCGTCGGCGGCTTCCTCTTCGTCCACATCGGCTGGCACGCGGTGTTCTGGTTCCTGGCCGGTGTGGGCGTGGTGCTGGGCCTGTCCAACTGGTTCTTGCTGCCCGAGACGCTGCACGCCTCGCAGCGCCAGCCCTTCGCGTTCAAACCCCTGCTCAGGGGCTATGTGCGCATGGGCAGCAGCGGCCGCTTCCTCTTGCTCGCGCTGGCCAGTGGCGTGCCCTTCAATGGCATGTTCCTGTATGTGCTGTCGGCGCCGACCTTCCTGGGCGAGCACCTGCACCTGGCGCCCACGCAGTTTTTCTGGTTCTTCGTGTGCACCATCAGCGGCATCATGGGCGGCGCGTTCATCAGCGGCCGCCTGGCGGGACGCATCGCGGCCGAGCGGCAGATCCGCCTGGGTTTTGCGGTGATGCTGGTGGTGTCGGTGCTCAACCTCATCGCCAACCTGCTGTTCGTGCCGCACGTGGGCTGGGCGCTGTTTCCCATCGGCCTGTATGCCTTGGGTTGGGCCCTGATGACGCCGGTCGTCACGCTGATGGTGCTGGACCTCTACCCCGAGCGGCGCGGCATGGCGGCGTCCATGCAGGCCTTCATCGGCGCGGCCTCCAACGGCTTCGTGGCGGGCGTCATTTCGCCGCTGGTGATGCACAACGCCGTCAGCCTGGCCGTGGCCTGTTTGCTGATGATGTGGGTGGGCTTGTTCGCCTGGGGCTGGCTGCAACGCAGCACGGCCCCCTCGGCCATGCACTGAGGCTGTGCTGAACTTGCACTGAGCCTGCCCGGAGGCAGGGCTTGATCAGCGTGGGTGATCAGCGTGGGCGGCGGCGTGCACCGAGCAGGCCCGTCACGCCGAGCGCCGCGATGGCCAGCAGGCCGCTGTCGGGTTCGGCCACGGCGGTGGCCGTGACGAAGCTTTCGGAGGTGCCGTTGCTGAAGGAGCGTGCATGCACGCCCACGCGCAGGTCATTGCCATCGCCCAGAGGGCCGTTGAGGGCGGCCAGGGTGTCGGCAAAGTTCTTGCCATTGATCAGGTTGAAGCGGATCGTCACGAACTCCTGGGTGCCGCCGTCCAGCTTGTTTTCCACACCCTTGCCGGGGCCGCCATTGCCGGTGTCCACCACGAAGCCCTGGGTGGCCACGAAGGCAGGCGACAGGTTGCCACCGCTGGGCAAGTTGGCGGGGTTGGCCGAGCCGACCTGGGAGAAGGTCACGCCGTCGCCCGAATCGATCACGGAGGCGATGCCCAGCAAGGTGCCATCGTCGAAATAGATTTCGGTGATCGACGAGCCCAGCACGGACAGGTTGCGGAAGGTGAAATCCACCTGGTTGCCGACTGCCTGGGTGACCTGCAGGCTCAGGCGGCTCTGGCCGTCGGCGCAGCTCTGTGCGTTGTTGCCGGAGATGCAGTTGAAGCTGTAGTCGGCGGCGTGGGCTGCGGGGGTGCCCAGCGCCAGCCAGGACGACAGGCTCAGCAGGCCCATCAGGCCCCTGACCGTCAAGTGGTGGGTGCGTGTCATGGAGGTACTTCCCGGAGTTTGTTTCCGCTGAATTTAAAGACGGCGGATGACGACCTCGCGTCAACGTGGCCCTGCTGCATGGACCTGAGGCCGCGGGTGCGGGATAATGCGCGGGTGAAGTCAGCCAGACCGCCGCTGGTGCAAGGCCCGAAAGGGCGCACTGGAGGAAGGTCCGGACTGCACAGGGTAGCGCAGGAGGTAACACCTCTCCACCGCGAGGTGAGGATCAGAGCAACAGAGACGAGCCGGTTAGGTCCGGGTGAAACGGGCAATCTCTGCGCGCAGCAACACCAAATAGGCACACGTTGACCTGTCCCGGGGAGTGTGCGGGTAGGTGGCACCGAGCCGCTCTGGCGACAGGCGGCCCAGAGGAATGGCGGTCACGGCACCGCGTCGCAAGGCGCGGGGCTGCACAGAATCCGGCCTATCGGCTGACTTCACACTTTTCAAGTTTTTCACCATCTGGTCGATATGCCGGCATCGCCCGCCTTGGGCGCTCGATGTGTCCCGGCCATGTCCCACCGTTTCCAAGCTCGTTTCCAGGCTCCTGACCCCCTTGCTTTGCCGCGCGACGACCGTGAGGCTTCGGGCCATCCCGGGCAGCCGAGGGCGTGGGTCCAGGTGCTGCTGTCCGGCTTGCTGGCCTTGTCAGCCGCAGCGCCGCTGGCCGTGTGGGCCGCCGAGACGCATGCCAGCGATGCCGCGCCCACTCAGGCTGCCACGTCCGCGGCCGAGCCCAGCATCCGCCCCAACCTGAAGCCGGACCTGAAGGCCGGTGCGCGTGGCAGCGAAGCCCGCACCGAGGGCAAAGCCGTGCGCGGCGAGGTGAAGTCCGAGCCCAAGCCAGATGCCAAGGCGGCGGAGAAGAAGGCGGAGCCGAAAGACAAGCCCGAGCCGAAAACCGACACCCGATCTGACGCCAAACCCGACACCAAGGGCCCGATGTCCATGGCCGAGCTGCGCGATGTGCTGGACCAGAAGATCGCCGAGGTGCGCACCAAGCAGAGCGCCGCGCCGGCCGTCAAGGTGCGCGCCCGCGGTGGCAGGGGTGCCCCCGCAGCGGCCTCTGCGGCTGGGCGCGCCGCGGCATCGACCGAAGGTGTTGCCAGCGCGGCCAAAGCCCGCGGTGAGTGGTCCTACAGCGGCGACACCGGCCCCGCGCACTGGGCCTCCCTCAAGCCCGAGTTCGCCCAGTGCGGCAAGGGCCAGCGCCAAAGCCCCATCGACATCCACGACGGCATCCCGGTCGAGCTCGACCCCATCGCTTTCGACTACCGACCCACGGCCTTCCGCGTCATCGACACCGGCCACACCGTGCAGGTCAACATGGCGCCGGGCAACCGCATCACCGTCAACGGTCGCCGCCACGAACTGGTGCAGTTCCACTTCCACCGCCCCAGCGAAGAGCGCCTCAACGGCAAGCAGTTCGACATGGTCGTGCACCTGGAGCACAAGGACATCGAAGGCAAGCTGGCCGTCGTCGCCATCCTGATCAGCGAAGGCAAGGGCCACCCGCTGGTGCAGCAGGTCTGGAACAACCTGCCGCTGGAGAAGTTCACCGAGCAGCCCGGCCTGGCCAGCATCGACCTGAGCCAGATCCTGCCCGAGCAGCGCCAGTACGTGACCTACATGGGCTCGCAGACCACGCCGCCGTGTCAGGAGGGTGTGCTGTGGATGGTGATGAAACAGCCGGTGTCGGCCTCCACCGAGCAGATGGCCACCTTCGCGCGCCTCCACCCCATGAACGCCCGCCCGGTGCAGCCCACCGCGGGCCGCCTGATCAAGGACGGCCAATGAATGGCTTCAGTACACCCGCCCGCCCTTGATCTGGGCGTGGGTGCGGCGCTGCAAATCGGTGGCTTTCGCCATCTGCGCCATGGCGTGACCGGCGTGGGCGTGGCAGATGGCCAGGCCGAGTGCGTCGGCCGCGTCGTTGTGCGGCTCGCGCGGCAGGCTGAGCAGGCGCATCACCATGTGCCGGATCTGCGCCTTGGCCGCGTGGCCGTGGCCCACCACCGCTTTCTTCATCTGCAGCGCGGTGTACTCGGCCACGGTCGGTGAGGCCGGCAGCGACATCAGCCCCGCGATGGCCGCACCCCGCGCCTGGCCCAGCAGCAGGGTGGACTGCGGGTTGACGTTGACGAAGACGATCTCGACGGACGCCTGCTGCGGCTCGTAGCGTTCCACCACCTCGCGCACACCTTCGTAGATGAGGCGCAGGCGGTTGGGCAGGTCGCCCTGCGCCGCCTCTTTCGTCTTGATGGTGCCGCTGACCACGTAGTGCAGGCGCGGCCCTTCGGACTCGATGATGCCAAAGCCGGTGGTCTGCAAGCCGGGGTCGATGCCGAGGATTTTCACAGGCGGGGCGGGAGGGCGTGGATGCTCGACTCTAACCTGCGACCGGGTGTTTTCCTCAGGTCATGCCACGACACGCTCGGCCGTTGGAAAGTTGACGGTGTGTCTTGGCTCAGGCAACTTCTTGATGCGGGTGCAGCCGAGCGGGCTGGACCTGGCATCACGCCGATCAACACCTCAAGGAGCTTCACATGACACATCAACCGATGGCTTGCACGCCCATTGCACTTCGCATGACCCTGGGCGCGCTGCTGCTCGGCGCATTCACCACAGCCCACGCCCAATTGGTGCTGGTCGACCGAACCGTCACCGGCAATGCCGATGGCAATGTGCTCGTTGTGCCCGAGGGCACCGCACTGGATGCGCCACTGGAGGTTCGTGCTGACAGTGACTACTCCCTTCAAGCCACCGGCAGGATCACGACCCACAGTGCCGTGCAGTCTGGTGTGGTGCTCGCCGCCGGTTCGGCTGCCTTTTCGCTGAACGCCGAAGCCAGCTGGACGCAGGAATACAGTGGCGCGGCCGCCGGCACCTGGGCTTCGGCGCAGGGTCAGGGCACGGCCCGTTGGGATCTTGACGTGTTGCAAGACACATCGGTCACGCTGGTGTCCCGTTCCTTCAACTTTCAGCCCCTTGGGTATTCCAGTGTCTCGTTCAGCCGTGTGCTGGCCGATGGCAGCCTGAGTGCGCTGTCCACGTCTGGCGATCTTCAGCTGGCTGCCGGACGTTACGCCGTGCTGTTGAATACATATTCGACTTCCAGCGCTTTCAACGTGCGTGGCGCCATGAGTGGCGGCCGGTCTGACCTGGCCAGCCTGACCCTCAGCGGCAACTTCAGCACCGCTGTGGCGGCTGTGCCCGAGCCCGGCACCTGGGCCTTGATGGGCCTGGGCCTCCTGGGCCTGGCTGCGGCCACTCGCCGTCGCAGCCTGGTCTGACCTCGAGCTGGGCTGGCACGACCGCCAGGCCAGCTCGGGCGAGCGAGCCCGCGCCCAGGCATGGGCTCAGTGGCGGAAGTGGCGCGTGCCGGTGAACACCATCGCGATGCCACGCTCGTCGGCCGCGGCGATGACTTCGTCGTCGCGCATGGAGCCACCCGGGTGGATCACGCAGGTCGCGCCTGCGTCCACCACCACGTCCAGGCCGTCGCGGAACGGGAAGAAGGCGTCCGAGGCCACGGCCGTGCCTTGCAGCGTCAGGCCAGCGTGGCCGGCCTTGATGCTGGCGATGCGGGCCGAGTCCAGGCGGCTCATCTGGCCGGCGCCCACGCCCATGGTCATGCCGTCCTTGCAGAAGACGATGGCGTTGCTCTTGACGAAGCGGGCCACGGTCCAGGCGAACAGCATGTCCTTGAGTTGCTCGGCCGTGGGTTGCAGCTTGCTCACCACCTTGATGTCACCCACCAGGTCGATGTTGTCGGCCGATTGCAGCAGCATGCCGCCGCCCACGCGCTTGAAGTCCAGCGCGTTGCTCAGGCCGCGCGTGGCGTCCGTCAGGGGCACTTCCAGCAGGCGCACGTTCTGCTTCGACGCATAGGCCGCGCGGGCTGCGTCCGTGAACTTCGGCGCGATCACCACTTCCACGAACTGCTTGTTGGCGCTGATGGCGTCGATCACATCGACATCCACCACGCGGTTGAAGGCCATGATGCCGCCAAAGGCCGAGGTCGGATCGGTCTTCAAGGCCTTGCTGTAAGCCTCCAGCGGGGTCGCGCCCACGGCCACGCCGCAGGGGTTGGCGTGCTTGATGATGACGCAGGCGGTGGCCTCGAAAGCCTTCACGCATTCCCAGGCGGCGTCGGCGTCGGCGATGTTGTTGAAGCTCAGCTCCTTGCCCTGGATCTGCGTCCAGTTCGACAGCACGCTGACCGCGGGCGAGGCCTCGCGATAGAACGCGGCCGACTGGTGCGGGTTCTCGCCGTAACGCATGCCCTGGACTTTGTGCAGCTGCAGGTTGAAGACGGTGGGGTAGGCCTCTTTGGCGGGCACGGCTTCGGTCTTGAGCTCCGAGCCGGCTTCCAGCGAGGTCAGGTAGTTGGTGATCATGCCGTCATAAGCCGCGGTGTGGGCGAACACCTTCTTGGCCAGCATGAACTTGGTCGAGCGGGTGATGCCCTCGGCCTTCATCTCCGAGAGCACCTGTTCGTAGTCCACCGGGTCGGTGATGACGGCCACGTCCTGCCAGTTCTTGGCGGCAGCGCGCAGCATGGTCGGGCCGCCGATGTCGATGTTCTCGATGGCGTTCTCGAGCGTGCAGTCGGCCTTGGCCGTGGCTTGCGCGAAGGGGTAGAGGTTGACCACCAGCATGTCGATGGTCTCGATGCCGTGTTCCTTGAGCGCGGCCATGTGCTCAGGGACATCGCGGCGGGCCAGGATACCGCCGTGCACGCGCGGGTGCAGGGTCTTGACGCGGCCGTCGAGCATCTCGGGGAAGCCGGTGATCTCCGACACCTCGGTCACGGGCAGGCCCTTGTCGGCCAGCAGCTTGGCGGTGCCGCCGGTGGACAGCAGGCGCACGCCCTGGGCGTTCAGTGCCTGGGCAAATTCAACGATGCCGGTCTTGTCGGACACGGACAGCAGGGCGGTCAAGGCCATGGTTCTTCCTTCCAAAAAATTCACTTGATGAGCTTGTGCTCGAGCAGCTTGCGGCGCAGCGTGTTGCGGTTGATGCCCAGCCATTCGGCGGCCTTGGACTGGTTGCCCTCGGCGCGCTGCATCACGACCTCCAGCATGGGGCGCTCCACCGCGTTGACGACCATGTCGTACACGGCATGCGGTTCGGCGCCGCGCAGGTCGTGGAAGTAGCCTTCGAGGTTGTCCCGGATGCAGTCTTGGATGGTTTTCTTGCTCATGGCGTTCAGTGGGCGGTGCACAGGGCGTCGTTGTCCTGTGCCGCCGGGAGACGGTCGTGGGTCTGGCTCAGTTGTTCGAAAAATGCGCTCACGGCGCGGACCTGTTCGTCGATCCGCTCCAGCGTGTTCATGTGGCGGCGGAAGGCCTCGCCGCCGGGCAGGGCGTGCACGGCCCAGCCGATGTGCTTGCGGGCGGTGCGCACGCCGGCATGCTCGCCGTACAGGCCATGGTGGTCGTGCAGGTGCGCCAGCAGCCATTGGCTGACGTCCAGCGTCAGCGGGCGGGCGCGGTGCTGGCCATGCGCCACGAAGTGCGCGATGTCACCGAAGATCCAGGGCTGGCCTTGGGCGGCGCGGCCGATCATCACGGCGTCTGCGCCGGTCTGCCGCATCACGGCCAGGGCCTGCTCGGGCGAGGTGATGTCGCCATTGGCCACCACCGGGATCTGCACCGCGGCCTTCACGGCGGCGATGGTGGCGTACTCGGCCTGGCCCTTGTAGCCCTGCTCGCGGGTGCGGCCGTGCACGGTCAGCATGGCGATGCCGGCGGCCTCGGCGGCCCGCGCGATGCGCTCGGCGTTCTTGTGCTGCTGGCTCCAGCCGGTGCGCATCTTCAGCGTCACGGGCACGCCGTGGGGCGCGCAGGCGGCCACCACGGCTTCGATGATTTCGAGCGCCAGGGGTTCGTCCTGCATCAGCGCGGAGCCCGCCCACTTGTTGCAGACCTTCTTGGCCGGGCAGCCCATGTTGATGTCGATGATCTGGGCGCCACGGTCGATGTTGTAGGCGGCGGCCTCGGCCATCATGGCCGCGTCGGTGCCGGCGATCTGCACCGAGATGGGCGCGCTTTCACCGGTGTGGTCGGCGCGGCGCGACGTCTTCAGGCTGTGCCAGAGGTCCTTGCGCGAGGTCACCATCTCGCTGACCGCATAGCCCGCGCCCAGGCGCTTGCACAGCATGCGGAAAGGGCGGTCCGTCACCCCGGCCATGGGCGCCACGAAGAGTCGGTTCGCCAGCGTGTGTGGACCGATCTTCAAAGGGCTGACCAGGGAGGGCAGGGTGGGCGACATGGACTGGCTGGCTGGGCGGTGGCCGCGAGAAGGGGCGCTTTCAAAAAGGGCGCATTCAAAAGGTGGCGCCTTCAAGACGCCGCAGCCCCGAGCGACAGGGCGTTCAGGGCTGCTTAAAAAGGAGGCAGAGTATAGCGGGCGACAGCTTGGCTGGATAGCCCCGGACCCCACAAAAAAAGCCGCGGCGGGGCGTGGGGGCGGGGCGGTGACGTGCGGTTTGTCACGCTGTCCGGCAGCGCGCGCCATGACGTCGGGCAAACCATTGCACGTAAAATGTAATGTTACAGCGCGTTACGGGTGCTGTCGCGGCTCGGCGCGTCCGGGCTGTGCGCGCGCCAGCGCTGGAATGCCCCGCCAGGCCGTGTTCACTGCGGTGTGGCGGAGATGTCCCCCCCCCTGCCCTCTCTGTTGCCATGAAGTTCGTTTCCACCCGGGCCGCTGCTGCGGCCTTCGGCACCCTGTGTGCCCTGTCCGCCACCAGCGCATCTGCACAGTACACCGTCAAGCTCGGCGGTGCCTATTTCGACACCAACGCCACCAGCACACCGCTGCGGGGCCAACTGCCGGCGGTGAACGGCGCGACCTACCTGGGCAACATCAACCTGGCCCATGGCCCCAGCCTGGAAGTGCAGAACAAGGGCACGGTCACGCTGAGCATCGAGCGTGCGCTCGGTGACCATTGGGGTGTGGAACTCATCCTGGGCGCGCCGCCCAAGCACGAGGTGAAGCTGCGCACCGGCTCGCCCCAACTCTCACCCTCGGCGGGTCTGACCCAGGCGGTGGGGGCGGCCACGGCCAACGCGGCCACGGCCTTGACGGCCCAAAAACTCAACCGCAACGACGGCGTGGTGGTGGCGACCGTGCGCCAATGGGCGCCGACCTTCTTCGTGAACTACCGCTTCTTCGAGCCGTCGGCGCGCCTGCGCCCCTTCGTGGGCGTGGGGCTCAACGTCACGCGCTTCAAGTCCAGCACGAACGAGGCGGGTGACAAGGTTTACAACGACGGCAACCCCTACATCCGCCTGTCGGATTCCTACGGCCCGGCCGTCCAGGCGGGCGTGTCCTACAAGCTGGACGCCCACTGGTCGCTCCACGCCAGCGTGCTGACCGCCCGTGTGGACAACAAACTGGTCATCGAGACGGCACACAGCCGACAGGAAGCGTCGTTCCGCTTCACGCCGACGGTGTGGTCCGCCTCGGTGGGCTACAGCTTCTGAGGAGGCTGGCTCAAGCCTGATCAGCCTTGACGCTGGCGGCGGCGCACGCCAGCCAGCACGGCCAGGCCGGCCAGCACCAGGGCGCAGGTCTCGGGCTCCGGCACGGCCGAGTGGATGGCGTAAGCCGTGGTCGTGCCCGACACCTCGTTGGCGATCGCCAAATATGCCTGGCCGTTGGCGAAGAAGGTCGTCAGGCCTTCGGGCGACACGTCGCCGTTCGTCACGATCATGTCGATGAAGGCGGCGTGGGCCGGGTCGGTGATGTCATAGACCGCCACGGCGCCCTTGGTGGTGCGCTCCAGGCCGATGAAGGCATAGGTGCGGCCACCGATTTCCAGCAGGGTCACGCCCTCGGGCTCGACGCCCTTGTCGTCGCTGCGGGCGTCGTCGTAGATGCCGCGCTTGATGGCTTCGTCGTCGAGTTGGCTGCCGCTGTCGAACACCTCGTTGCCGTTCTCATCGGTGATTCTGAACGAGCGCGCACCGAAGGTCACCAGGTTGCCGGCGCTGGAGTCGGGCACCGAGATGTTCAGGCGCTGCACATCGGACGGCGAGCTGTTCTTCAGGGCCGTCACGGCCGACACGCGCTTCTTGTCGGTTTCGCTTTCAAGGGTGTCGCCCTCGTTGGCCATGACCATGTAGGCCTGACCATTGCGCTCGTACAAGGCGATGCCGTCGGGCTGGTAGAGGCCTTTGACGTTGGTCGAGCGCAATTGTTTGACGCTGTCCTGGTCGTTGGGGTCGATGTAATTGCCGGGCTGGGCGAAGTCCTTCGTGCCCAGGCCGATGACCTTGGTGAAGCTGTTGGTTTGCAGGTCCAGCACGCCGACGGCGTTGGCTTCCTGCAGTGTCACGAAGGCCTTGGTGCCCGCGCTGTTGACGGCGATGTACTCGGGCTCGAAATCGACACCGATCAGGGACTGGCCGCGCACATTGCTGCCGGTCGTGCTCACGCCGGCGAAACCTGCGGTGGCGGTCACCGTGCGGGTGGCCATGTCGATGATGCTGACGCTGCCAGCGGGGTCTGTGCCTGTGTAAGCGGTGCCCACCAGGTTGGGTGTGCCTTCGTTGGCCACCAGCAGGCGGCTGCCGTCCTTGCTGAACGTCACCATGTCAGGCAGGGAGCCCACGGTGATGGAGTGGGTGCCGGCGGCGAGCTGGCGGGTGGTGGTGTCGAACAGCTTGATCACGCCGGGCTGGCTGCGGTCCAGGCTGTTTTCGATGGCGATGGCGGCCATGCCGTTGTGCACGGCCACGCTGTTGGTGCCACCCCAGGCGGTGGTGTCGATGTGCTCGATCAGGGCACCGGTGCTGGCGTTCAGCACGTCCACGCCGACCAGGCCGGCGATCCACAGCGTGTTGGTCGCGCTGTCATGGCTGACGATTTCGGAGGTCTGGCCGGTGCCGGCGGTGGTGTGGTTGAAGGTCCAGGCCTGGGTGAAGGTGGTGGCGGCCTGGGCCACCGGGGTGAGGGTGGCGGCCAGGGCCAGCGATGCGATGAGGTACTTCATGGGACTGCAGATTTCAAGGTTGTGACAACGAACTGGCCTGCACGGTAAAAAATCTTGAAGTCAGCGAAATGACAATTCTTTACGACCAGAATGGTTTCATGGAACCTTGGATGACAGACCTGATGCACGCGGCCCTGGCTTGGTTGGCCATTCCCCAGGTGGGGTTGGGGGCGGTGTTCGCGATCGCTTTCGTGTCGGCAACCCTGCTGCCCATGGGCTCGGAGCCCGCGGTGTTCGGTCTGGTCAAGTTGCAGCCTGAGATGTTCTGGCCGGCCGTGCTGGTGGCCTCGCTGGGCAACACCCTGGGCGGCGCCGTGACGTGGTGGATGGGCGAGGGCGCGCGCCGTGCGGCCGATCGCTTGCGCCACCGCCACGAAGCACCGCCGCCGGCCCCGCATTCGCGTGCCGATCAACGCGCCATGCAGTGGCTGGCGCGCTTCGGCCCCAAGGCCTGCCTGCTCTCGTGGCTGCCTGTGGTGGGCGACCCGCTGTGCGCCGTGGCCGGCTGGTTGCGCCTGCCCTTCTGGCCCTGCGTGGCCTACATGGCGGTGGGCAAGTTCGCCCGTTACCTCACGATGACGGGCTTCCTGCTCTGGGTGGTCTGAGGCGACCCCAGACCTCAGGCTCACTTGGCCACAGTGATGGCCGTGATGGTGAACTGGCCATTGACCTTGGCCGCATCGAACTTGACCTTGTCGCCCACCTGCAGCGTTTTCAGCCAGGCGGGGTCGGCCACGCGGAAAGACATCTGCATGGCGGGCATGTCGAGGTTCTTGATCTCGCCGTGCTTGAGCGTGACCTTGCCGCTGTCGGGGTCGATGCGCTTGACCTCGCCATCGACCGATTGGGCGTGCGCAGCCAGGCTGAGCAGGGCGGTGGCGACCAGGGTGGCCGTCAGGGTGGCGATGTGGCGGATGCGTGACATGGTGGGCTTCCTTGGCGTGTGAGGGGTCAGTGTCCGTGGCCGCTGTGGCCTGCGGGCTTGCGCACGGTCAGCTCGACCGGCGACGGGGATGCATCCGTCGGATGCGATGGGCTCGGTGCGGTGGGTGCTGATGTGCCTTCACCTTGCCACAAACGCGCGACGCTGCTCGGCGGATGACGGAACCAGCCTGGGTCGCGGTGGCCATCGGGGTGGTGGGCCGCAGGCTGGTCCTTGCGCACCTTGACGGTGCTGAACATGCCGCCCATGCCGATGGCGCCGAACGGCCCGGTGCCGGTCATCATCGGCAGGGTGTTGTCGGGCAGTGCCATGTCCATCTCGGTCATCTCGTGCATGCCGGTCTCGCCCATGGCCATGTAGCCTGGCACCAGGCGGTTGATTTCGCGGGCCAGGTCGTCCTGCTTCACGCCGATCAGGTTGGGCACGTTGTGGCCCATGGCGTTCATGGTGTGGTGGCTCTTGTGGCAGTGGAAGGCCCAGTCGCCCAACTCGTCGGCGATGAACTCGATCTGGCGCATCTGCCCCACGCCGATGTCGGTGGTGACCTCGGGCCAGCGTGCGGTTTTCGGGACAGGGCCGCCGTCCGTGCCGGTCACTTCGAACTCGTGGCCGTGGATGTGGATGGGGTGGTTGGTCATCGTCAGGTTGCCGATGCGGATGCGCACCCGGTCGTTGTGCCGCACGTTGATGCTGTCGATGCCGGGGAAGGCGCGGCTGTTCCAGGTCCAGAGGTTGAAGTCCAGCATGGTGTTGACTTTGGGGCTGCTGGCGCCGGGCTCGATGTCGTAGGCATTGAGCAGGAAGCAGATGTCGCGGTCCACCTCGCTGATGAGGGGATGATGGGCCTTGGGGTGCGTGACCCAAAAGCCCATCAGGCCCATGGCCATCTGCACCATCTCGTCGGCATGCGGGTGGTACATGAAGGTGCCGGGGCGGCGCGCGGTGAATTCATACACCCATGTTTCGCCCGGCTGGATGGGCGGCTGCGTCAGGCCGGAGACGCCGTCCATGCCGTTGGGCAGGCGCTGGCCGTGCCAATGCACGGTGGTGACTTCGGGCAGCTTGTTGCTCACGAAGATGCGCACGCGGTCGCCTTCGACCACCTCGATGGTGGGGCCGGGGCTCTGGCCGTTGTAGCCCCACAGGCGGGCGGTCATGCCGGGGGCGATCTCGCGCAGCACGGGCTCGGCCACCAGGTGGAACTCCTTGACGCCGTCTTTCATGCGCCAGGGCAGGGTCCAGCCATTGAGGGTGAGCACGGGGCGGTAGGGGCGGCCCGTGGGGGGCGTCAGCGGGGCTTGCGTGTCGGCGTGGCTTTGTTCGACGGGTTCGGGCAAGCCGAGCAGGCTGGTGCGGCGCACGCGCTCTGCGCTGGCGGCCGTGGCCATGGCGGTGGCCGTGAGTGCAGCGCCACCGAAGGCGCCGCTGAGGAAGTGTCGGCGGGAGGTCATGTCAGTGGCTCGCTGGCGGGGTGGTGGCAACGTTGCCGGAAGGTGCGGCAGGCATGGCGGCAGGGGCCATGTCGATGCCGTCGATGGCGGCTTGCAGGGCGGCATCGGCCAGCCAGAAGTCGCGTTGCGCATCGAGCGCGGTGAGCACCGCCCCGGTGTGCAGGCGTGCTTCGTTGAGCAGCTCGAAGGGCCCGGTCAGCATGCCGTTGTATTGCTTGAGGCGTTCGCCCAGCAGGCGCTGGCGCACGGGGCCGAGCACGCGGGCGGCTTGCTGGGCGGTGTCCAGCGTGGCCTGCTGGTCGCTCAGGCGTTCGCGCAGGCTGGATTCGGCCGCCAGCGTGGTCTGCTGCCACTGGGCCAGGGCGGCTTGTTCGTCGAGCGCGGCGGCCTGGCGGCGGGCCACACCGAAGTCGATGGCCACCAGGCGGATGCCCAACTCGGGCCCGCGTTGAACGGGCTGGCCGCTGGCGGTGTTGCGCTGCCAGCCGGCCTCCAGGTCGATGACGCTCTGGCTGGCGATGGCCGTGGCGTTGCGCCGTGTGGCCTGCCAGCGGGCCTCTGCCAGGCGCAGGTCCAGGTGGCGCTGGCGGGCGGCCTCGGAGACGCTGTCGGCCGTCCAGGCGCTGGCTTCGGCCGGCACCTCGGGCAGCCGCGGGGGCAGCGTCAGACGCTGGGCTTCCTCGCCTTGCAGGCCCAGCAGGCGCACCAGGGCTTCGCGCTGGGCCAGGGCCTGGCGACGTGCTTGGGTGGTGGCGAGGCGGGCTTCCACTTCTGCTGCCTGGTGCACGCTGGCCTGGGCCAGGCTGAAGTGGCCAGCGGCCTGCATGCGACGGGCCAGTTCGCCGGCCGTGGCCGCGGCGCTTTGCACGTCGCCGAGGTATCGCACGCGCTGCGCTGCGGCGACCGCGTGGACCCACTGCACGCGCACGTTTTGCACCTGGGCCATCACCTGGCGAGCCAATTGCTGCTGCTCGGCTTCGATGCGCCGTGTGGCGGCTGCATCGCGCAGCGGCCAGGTCAGCAGGTCGAGCAGGCCGAGGGTGACGGTGCGGCTGACCTCGACCTCGTCGCCCTGACGCAGGCGCTCCAGCGACAGACCGAAGAAGCCAGGCCGGGCGGCGGCGCGCGTGCGGGCCTCTTGGGCCTGGCTTTGCGCCAGCAGGGCGCGCAAGGCGGGGCTGCGCTGCAGCGACAGGCGCACGGCCTGGTCTTGCGAGAGCGGGCCTTCGGGCGCGGGCGGTGGCGCTGGGTCGGCGCTCGTCCGATGGGATGGCGTCGCCGTGGGCCAAGGCAGTTGCAGGCTCGGGCCCGTGGCGGCGGCAGAGGGCAATGCCTGCGAGCTGGGCGAGGTCGCATCGGCAGGCAGGCGATCGCGCAGGGCTTGCTCGGCAGGGTGGCGGGCGGGCGGGGTGAGGGCGGAGCAGGCGCTCAGCCCCAGCAGCACGCCACCCCACAGAAGGGGGAAGGAGCGGTGGGTCATGGCGGGTGGGCCGCGCAGGGCGGCGACATCACGTGGCGGGAGCGGGGGCGCGGCATGGGCCCGACCGATGGGCGGTCGCAGCACGGGGCCCGCGCATGGGGGCGATGGCGCCGGGGCATGTGCCGGGCGCCGTCGCAGGGGGGCTCAGCCCCGGGGGGGCCTGAACAGGCCGTCGGTGCCCTGGCGACCCGTGTCGGTGGCAGGCGTCCAGCCGGGGGCGCTGCCGGGTGGCACAGCGGTGCCCGACCACAGCCACATCGGCGGCGGCAGCACGCCAGCGTGGCAGAGGTCGCACAAGCTGCAGCCGTGGTGTGGGGGGTGGGTGGTGTCGGAAGATGGCGTCTCGGCCGATGCCACCTCGGCATGCGCGTGGCAGGGCGGTGTGGCGTCTGCCTCGGCCACCGCCGCTGTTGCTGCCGCTGTTGCCGCGGTCACCGCAGTCTGCACGGCCATGGACGTCCAGGCCCAGCTGCGCACCGGCAACAGCGCGATCAGCAGGCACAGCAAGGCCGCGCGCCAGCCGGCGGGCTGCCGGGGGCGGGCGATGTGGCGTGCGGGTGCAGCATGGCGCATTGCCTCAGTGTAGCCAAAGCCGCATGACCATGCGGCGACAAACGCGCGCGGTGCCATGACATCGGCACGCACCGCGCAGGCTTTTAGAATGCTGGCTTCGACCACCCCAGCCTGCCGACTGCCATGCCCCACACCGACCCCGCGGCCGCCACCGACCTCGTTGCCCACATCGCCCCGCGCGACAAGGCCGAAATCCTGGCGCAGGCGCTGCCCTACATCCGCAAGTTCCACGGCAAAACCATCGTCATCAAGTACGGCGGCAACGCCATGACCGACCCGGAGCTGCAGGCGGACTTCGCCGAAGACGTGGTGCTGCTCAAGCTGGTCGGCCTGAACCCGGTGGTGGTGCACGGCGGCGGCCCGCAGATCGACGCTGCGCTCAACAAGATCGGCAAGAAGGGCCAGTTCATCCAGGGCATGCGCGTCACCGACGAAGAAACCATGGAAGTGGTGGAGTGGGTGCTGGCCGGTGAGGTGCAGCAAGACATCGTCGGCCTGATCAACGCGGCGGGCGGCAAGGCCGTGGGCCTGACCGGCCGCGATGGCGGCATGATCCGTGCCCGCAAGCTCAAGCTGATCGACCTGGAAGACCCGGCCAAGGAGCACGACGTGGGCTCGGTCGGCGAGATCGAGGCCATCGACCCCAGCGTGGTCAAGGCCCTGCAGGACGACCAGTTCATCCCCGTCATCAGCCCCATCGGCTTCGGTGAGCACAACGAGAGCTACAACATCAACGCCGATCTGGTGGCCTCGAAGCTGGCCGAGATCCTCAAGGCCGAGAAGCTCATGCTGCTGACCAACATCAAGGGCGTGCTCGACAAGGAAGGCAACCTGCTGACCGACCTGACGGCCCGCCGCATCGACGAGCTGATCGCCGATGGCACCATCAGCGGCGGCATGCTGCCCAAGATCGCCGGTGCACTGGACGCGGCCAAGAGTGGCGTGAATGCCGTGCACATCGTGGACGGCCGTGTGCCCCACGCGATGTTGCTGGAGATCCTCACCGAGGCCGCTTACGGCACGATGATCCGCAGCCATTGAGCTGGCATGACGCCCATCTGGCTGTTCGACCTCGACAACACCCTGCATGACGCCAGTCACGCGGTGTTCGGCAGGCTGAATGGCTCGATGACGGATTACATCGAGCAGCACCTGGGCCTGCCGCGCCCCGAGGCCGACGCCCTGCGCCTGCACTACTGGCGGCGCTACGGGGCCACGCTGCTCGGCCTGGAGCGCCACCACGGCGTGCGCGCGGCCCACTTCCTGGCGCAGACCCACACCCTGCCCGGGCTGGAGGCCAACCTGCGCATGCCCCCGGCCGACCGCGCCGCCTTGAAGCGCCTGCCCGGGCGCAAATTCCTGCTCACCAACGCCCCGGCCGCGTATGCCAAGCGCGTGCTCACGGCGCTCGATTTGGCCGGGTGCTTCGAAGGCATCATCGCCATCGAGCACATGCGCGTGTTCGGCGCCTTGCGGCCCAAGCCCGATGTGCGCAGCCTGCGGGCCATCCTGGCGCGCCACCGCCTGCCGGCACACCAATGCGTGCTGGTGGAAGACACGGTGGCCAACCTGAAAAGCGCACGCCGCCTGGGGATGCGCACGGTGTGGATGCAGCACTACCTGCACAGCCATGGCAGCCGCAACCCGCATGGGCCGGATGCGGGCATCTCGCTGCACGGCCGCCCGTCCTGGGTGTGTGCCAGAATCAGATCACTGAGGTCGCTGCACGCTTGGCCATGACACCTGACGTCCCTGTTGACCCTGTCGATGCACCGGCTGATGCCGCGGCCAACGCTGCGGCCAAGCGCACCCGCCCCAAGCCCGGCGAGCGCCGCCTGCAGATCCTCCAGGCCCTGGCCGCAATGCTGGAAGCGCCCGAGGCCGACCGCATCACCACCGCCGCCCTGGCCGCCCGCCTGGACGTGAGCGAGGCAGCGCTGTACCGCCACTTCGCCAGCAAGGCGCAGATGTTCGAGGGCCTGATCGCCTTCATCGAAGAAAGCCTCTTCACCCTGGCCAACCAGGTGCTGGAGCGCGAACCCGACCCGGCCGCGCAACTCGCCCGCATCGTCTCGGCCCTGCTGCAGTTCGCCGAGAAAAACCCCGGCATGGGCCGCGTGCTGGCCGGCGACGCGCTGGTGTTCGAGCACGCGCGGCTGAACCTGCGCATCAACCAGTGCATCGACCGGCTTGAATCCATCTTGCGCCAGCCTTGCCGCGCCCTGGCCGAGGCGCGTGGTTCGCAGTCCCCGACGGTGGACGCCCAGGCTGCCGCTTCGGCCGCCATCAGCCTGGTGCTGGGCCGCTGGCAGCGCCATGCGCGCACGGGTTTTGCGCGCAAGCCCACCGAGCACCTCGACGCCACGCTGCGCCTGCTGTTGGGGTGAACTGTCACGCTCAGGCGGGCCTGCGCCGCTGCTGAGCCGATCTTCGGAGCCGCTTTCGGCTCACGCGGGCGCCACGACGGCGTCACGGCGCTCTGGTCTCATCCATGGCAATTCACCCTCACCGGAGTTGTCCATGTCCATCCTGCGCTCGTCCTTTGTCGCCGCGTCTTTCGCCCTGTCGGCCATCGCCGCCCAAGCCGCCACCGTCATCCCCGTGACGCAAGATGGCAGCTGGTACGCCTTCACCGTGGACGCCCTGTCGGCCCAGTCCGGCGGCGTGGAATGGATCGATTCCGACCACGACCTGAGCGGTGGCGCCGGTGACTTCCAGGCCCTGAGCTTCACCTTCACCGTGGCCGACAAGGCCATCCTGAAGCTGGTGGACGCTTACACCGCTGGCGACACCTACAACCTGTTCATCGCCTCGGCGTCGGGCAGCACGGCCTACACCTCCAGCAGCGTGGCCGCCCGTGACCTGAGCGACGCTGTGCCGCCGTCCTTCAACGACAGCTACGACGGCGCCTTCGCCGACAGCGCCAACTTCAGCCAGCTCACGCTGACGCTGGATGCTGGCACTTACACCGTGACGGGTTCGCTGCTGCAGTCGGTGACCGTGGACGGCTTCGCCCTGAACGCCACCTCTGGCGGCCTGTCCGTCACCGCCGTGCCCGAGCCCACCAGCCTGGCCCTGGTGCTGGCCGCTGCTGGCGTCGTCGGTGTGGTGTCGCGTCGCCGCGCCCGCGGCTGACCTGCGCGTCCGATCTGCGCCTGCTTTCGCCTGCACCGAACGCTGAACCCACTGCATCCCAAGGAATTCCCCATGCAAGTCCGTCTGATCTGCGCCAGCCTCGCCCTGGCCTTCTCGTCTTTCGCTGGTTGCGCCGTCGCTCAGACCGCGACCAAGGCCCCCTTCACCGTCAAGATCATTGGCTTCAATGACTTCCACGGCACCCTCAAGAGCCCGGGCACCTTCGGCCAGAACACCAATGTGATCGCCGCCAACCGCCCCACCGTGGGCGGCGCCGACTACGTCGCGGGCTACATCGCCAACCTGAAGGCCCAGAACCCGCTGAACGTGGTCGTGGGCGCTGGCGACTTCATCGGCGCCTCGCCGCTGATCTCGGCCCTGTTCTTTGACGAGCCCACCGTCGAAGCACTCAACCGCATCGGCCTGGAATTCAACGCCGTCGGCAACCACGAATTCGACAAGGGCGCGGCCGAACTGCTGCGCCTGCAAAACGGCGGTTGCAAGCTGACCGCTGGCGGCCAGCAAGACCCCAACAGCTGCCGCGGCGGCCAGGTTGGCACCCCCGTGCCCTTCGAAGGCGCCAAGTTCAAGTGGCTGTCGGCCAACGTCACCAACACCGCCACCGGCAAGACCCTGCTGCCTGCCTACGGCGTCAAGACCTTCAACGGCGTCAAGGTGGCCTTCATCGGCATGACCCTCAAGGCCACGCCGTCCATCGTCACGCCCACCGGCGTCGCCGGCCTGAGCTTCCAGGACGAGGCCGACACGGTCAATGCCCTGGTGCCACGGCTGCGCGCCCAAGGCATCGAATCCATCGTGGTGCTGGTGCACCAGGGCGGCTTCCAGACCAGCCCCAACCTCGGCGACATCAACGGCTGCGACGGCGAGCTGAAGAACGCCGATGGCAGCCCTTCTGACATCGCCAAGATCGTGGCCCGCCTCGATGACGCGGTGGACCTGGTGGTGAGCGGCCACACCCACTCGGCCTACAACTGCTCGGCTGCCACCGTCGCCACCGCCACCGTGCGTGACGCCGCTGGCGTGGCCCTCAAGGACGCCGCTGGCAACACCGTGACCTCGGTCACGCCGCGTCCCACCGGTCTGCCCAACAAGGCCGGTCGCCTGATCCCCGTGACCAGCGCCAGCGCCTTCGGCCGCGTGCTGACCGACATCGACGTCACCATCAACCCCGTCACGCGCAACATCACCGCGGTGAACCCGACCAACCGCCTCGTGGCGCAGAACAAGGGTGCCACCGTGGCCCCGACCGCTGCCGTCACCAGCCTGGTGACGGGCTACGACGCCCTGGTCTCGCCCCTGGCCAACAGCGTGATCGGCAAGATCACCACCGACCTGCCCAACTCGGCCGACACCTCGGGCAACGGCGCCGGCAACATGCCCGCCGGTGAGCTGATCGCCGACGCCCAGCTGGCCGCCACCTCGGCGCCCGACTTCGGCGGCGCGGTCATCGCCCTGATGAACCCGGGTGGTGTGCGCGCTCCGGGCTTCACCTTCGCCTCCAGCGCGGCCGGTGAAGGCAACGGCAACGTCACGTACGGCGAGGCTTTCACGGCCCAGCCTTTCGGCAACACCCTGGTCACCGTGACCCTGAGCGCCCAGCAACTCAAGAACGCGCTGGAGCAGCAGTTCGTGGGCTGCCGCGGTCAAGGCACACAACGCATCCTGGTGCCCTCGGCTGGCTTCAAGTACACCTACGTCGCGGCCAACGCCTGTGACAGCCGCATCCAGAACATGCGCCTGGTGGACGTGAACAGCGGCGCCGTGATCGAGCAGATCGTGGACGCTTCGGGTGCAGTCGTCGATGCCGCCAAGACCTACCGCGTGACCATCAACAACTTCCTGCAAACCGGCGGCGACGGCTTCACCACCTTCATCGGTGGCACCAGCCCCGTGGGCGGCGCACAGGACATCGACGCGCTGACGGCGTACCTGGCCGACTACCTGGTCACGCCTTACAACCCCACCGCAGCCACGCTGCAAAAGCCCCGCATCACCAAGCAGTGATGCAGGGTTGAGCCGGGCAGGCGGGCGTCCTCGCGGACGCCTTGCCTGCCGGGTGGTTTCACAGGGCCTGGCATGCTGCCGGGCCTTTGCCGTTGTGGATCGGAGTGGGTGATGTTGGAACGCAAGCTGTGTGGGTGGATGGCGAGGCCGCATGTCTGGGCGATGAGGGTGTCCCTGGCGACCGTGACCGCGGTGGCCGTGATGGCGGGTGTGAGCACCTCGGCCGGCGCGGCCGAGCAGGACCACGACCACGCGCATGACGGGCCCGGCCACGCGAACGGATCGGCACCAAAAGCTTCGCCGATGGCGCCGGCCGCCAGCGCGGTCGCCCAGCCTCGGGGCAAGACCGCCGCGCAGCGCAAGGCGGAGCTCATCCAGGACCCGCGTCGCCTGGACCCGGGGACGATGTCGCGCCGTGCGGACCTGCTGGCCCAGGCCGAAGGCGAGCTGGCCCAGGGCAACGCCCAGGCCGCCGAAAAGACGCTGGACCGCGCCGCCGGCATGCTGCACGCCGCCGACACCGAGATGGGCCTGGTGCGCGCCTACATGCAGGCCGGTGATTACCGCCGCGCCTTGTCTTTCGCGGCCCACACGGCCGGCGCTCACCCGGAAGACATCTCGGGTCTGGGCCTGTACGCCTGGTTGCTGCACCTGGGCGGGCAGCCCGCGGTGGCGCGCCAGCTGCTGGACCAGACCCTCGCGCAGGTGCGCCCGCCGCAGCGCGAGGCGCCGTCGGTGCGCCTGCTGACCGAGGTCTCGCAGCGCCTGCAAGCGCAGCAGTTGGCGCTTGACGGGACATTGCTGCAACCGCCGATGAGGCTGGCGCCCATGCCCCATGGCGCGGTGCCCGTCGGGCAGGCCCGCGTGGCTGGCGCGGCCTGGCTGCTGCCCGATGGCCAGCACGCCCTGCTGCCCCTGGCCGCCATGCCGCTGGACGCCCCGGGCACGCGCCTGTGGCTGCGCAACGGCCTGGGCCGCACCGTGCAGGCCACGCCTGAGAAGGCCTTCCCCGACATCGGCCTGCGCCTCGTGCACCTGCGCGAGCCCTTGGCCGACCCGAAAGACGAGGCGATGGCCGCCTTGTGGCAAGTGCCCTTGCGCGATGCCTTCCCTGGCACGCCCGCCGTGGTGATGAGCCATGCGCACAGTGTCCAGCCCCACGCCGCCTGGCCCTTGCTGAGCGTGGGCTTCCTGGGCGCGCCGGTGCCGGCGCCGGCCTTCGAGGCGGCGTCTGCCCCGCCGACCATGAACGCATCCTCAATCCAGCTTGCACCCCAGCCCGCACCCCAGCCTGTGCCGGTGAGCTGGCGACGCCTGGGCATCCCCTTGCCCGAAGGCCAGGGCGCCGGGCCGGTGCTCGACATGAGCGGCCGCTTGCTCGGTCTGGCCGTGCCGGTGCCCGATGGCGCACAGCTCGTGGTGCCCATCTCGCGCTTGCGTCAGGTGGTCGGCGAGCGCTTTGGCCAGGTGGCCAGCGAGCCCACGGGGCAGCGCCAGCCGGTGGACCAGCTCTACGAAGGCCTCTTGCGCGCCACGCTGCAGGCCATCGTGGCACCGCCGCTAAACTGAGCAGCATGACCTCTCCTGCGCCCTCATCCGCATCCGCATCCGCATCCGTCCCGGACCCCGCACTGAGCTCCTTGCTGCACCGCGCCGAGGCCCTCGTGGCCCGGCTCGACGCCCTGCTGCCCTCGCCGCAGCAGGCCGTGCTGGCGCCGGACTGGTCGGCCTCCGTGGCTTTTCGCTACCGCAAGCGCAGCAGCGCGGCCTGGGCCGCAGGCTGGCTGGAGCCGGTGCGGCACGTCGCGCACATCGCCTACGCCGACCTGAAAGAGGTGGACACGCAAAAGGAGCGCTTCGCCCGCAACCTCGCGCAGTTCGTGGCCGGTCGCACCGCCAACAACGTGCTGCTGTCGGGCGCGCGTGGCACGGGCAAATCCTCGCTGGTCAAGGCCGCCTTGCACGCCCATGCGGACGCGGGCTTGCGCCTCATCGAGGTGGACAAGGTCGACCTCATCGACCTGCCGGACCTGATCGAACTGGTCAGTGCGCGCCCCGAGCGCTTCATCGTGTTCTGCGACGACCTCAGCTTCGACGAGGGCGAGCCGGGCTACAAGGCGCTCAAGTCCATCCTGGACGGCACCGTCTCGGCCAGTGGTGAGAACGTGCTCATCGTGGCCACGTCCAACCGGCGCCACCTGCTGCCCGAGTACCACTCGGACAACAAGACCTACTCGCGCGGCACCGATGGCGAGTTGCACCCTGGCGAGGTCGTCGAGGAGAAGATCTCGCTGTCCGAGCGCTTCGGCCTGTGGGTCAGCTTCTACCCCTTCAGCCAGGACGAGTACCTGGCCATCGTGGCGCAGTGGTTGCGGCACTTCGGCCTGAGCGATGCGGCGGCCATCGAGGCGGCGCGGCCTGAGGCGCTGGTCTGGGCCATCGAGCGCGGTTCGCGTTCAGGCCGTGTGGCTTACCAGTTCGCGCGGGACCACGCGGGTCGCGCCGGCACGGACGGCCGCCTGGCCGACCAGGGGGGGGAGGGCGCATGAGCCGCACCGCACCCGCACCCGCACCCACGCCCGAGCGCAAGCCCTACCACGTGATGGACGCCACCGACCGGCCGCCGGTCGATGTGGCCGTGGGCGTGCTGATCGAGCGCGATGCCGAGGGCCGCGAAGGGCCTGACAGCCGCTTCCTGCTGACCTCGCGCCCCACCGGCAAGGTTTACGCCGGCCACTGGGAGTTCCCGGGCGGCAAGCTCGAAGCGGGTGAAACGGTGGAGGCGGCCTTGCGCCGCGAGCTCGACGAAGAGCTGGGCATCACCATCGGCGATGCGCGCGTCTGGAAGGTCGAGCTGATGGACTACCCGCACGCGCGCGTGCGCCTGCATTTCTGCAAAGTGCACGACTGGACGGGGGAGTTCGAGATGCGCGAAGGCCAGGACATGGCCTGGCAGCGCTTGCCGGTGGACGTGGTGCCGGTCTTGCCGGGCACCATCCCGGTTCTGCAGTGGCTGGCCGATGAGCGGGGCCACACGGGCCCCACCCACCGCGAGCCAGACTGATCGCCGGGATCAGTTCGACGCGGCGCTGGCAGCGGAAGAGGCTGCATCGACCGGGGCCGACGGCGTCACCGCGGCGGAGGCAGGCACGGCTGCCGATTCGCTGGTCTTTTCTTCCACATGGGTGGCGTCAATCCCGTGCTTCTCACCGCCCATGTCCACGTCGGCGCCGCTCTTCATGAGCAGGTAAACCGCCAGGACGGCGAACACGATGAAACCAAGCAACATCTTCCACATGGGGATCTCCTGAGGGGACACAAACAGGGCAGGCGTCTCATGGACGCCGCAAGCCGTCCTGGGTGAACGGCCCGGCGCATGGTACGGGCGAAATGGTGCCCTGACCCCTCCGGGACAACCCGAAGTCTGTGGGTTCGACGCCGCTCCGTGATCTGCCTCAAACCCCTGTCGTGCCGCTGCGGACACGGATGGCTGCGCTATGCTGAGCCGCGACCCCACAACCGAGAGAGACCGCCCATGCGCTACCAGACCCTGAGCCATGCCGTCGATGCCGATGGCGTCCTGCTGCTGACCCTCAACCGCCCCGAGCAACTCAACGCCTTCACGGTGGAGATGGCCAACGAGTTGGTCGATGCCTTCACGCGCGCCAGCGACGACGACGCCGTGCGCGCCATCGTGGTCACGGGCGCGGGCAAGGCCTTCTGCGCGGGCATGGACCTCAGCGTCGGTGGCAATGTGTTCGGCCTGGACGAGTCGCTGCAACCGACGATGGCCGACATGCGCGAGCGCCTGACCGAGCCCGCCATCCACGAAGGCGTGCGCGACACAGGTGGCCGCGTCGTGCTGTCCATCTTCGAGTGCAAGAAGCCGGTGATCGGCGCCATCAACGGCGCGGCCGTCGGCATTGGCGCCACCATGACCTTGCCGATGGACATCCGCATCGCGTCCGAGAAGGCGCGCATCGGCTTCGTGTTCGGCCGCATCGGCATCGTGCCGGAAGCGTGTTCGAGCTGGTTCCTGCCGCGCATCGTCGGCATCTCGCAGGCGCTGGAATGGACCTACATGGCCGACATCTTCGATGGCCACGAGGCGCAGCGCGGCGGGCTCGTGAAGTGCGTGGTGCCGCCCGAGCAGCTGCTGGACGAGGCGATGAAGATCGCGCGGCGCATCGCCACCGAGCGCTCGGCCGTGGGCATCGCGCTGACGCGCCAGATGATGTACCGCAACTCGGCGCAGCCGCACCCGCTGGCCGCGCACCAGGTCGATTCGCTGGCCATGTTCTACACCAGCATCGGCGATGGCAAGGAGGGCGTGCAGGCCTTCCTGGACAAGCGCCCCGCGCAGTTCCAGGGCAAGGCCTCGGAGATGCCGGCCTTCTACCCGTGGTGGGCGTGAAGGTGCCCGCGCAGCGCCCATGAAAAAGCCCGGCGCAAGGCCGGGCTCTCTCGGTGTGTCTGCTGCAGTGGCTCGTCAGCCAGTGGCAGCGGACAGGCGCATCAGCTCAGGTGCTCGCTGACCAGCTTGGTCAGCTCGAACATGGTGACTTGCGGCTTCTTGAAGATGGGCTTCAGCTTCTCGTCCGCATTGATGTTGCGCTTGTTGGCGGCGTCCTGCAGGTTGTGCTTCTTGATGTATTCCCAAATCTTCTTGGTGACCTCGGTGCGCGGGGCCGGGGTCGCGCCGATCACGGCGGCCAGGGCGGCGCTGGGGGTCAGAGGCTTGGAAAATGCCGCGTTGGGCGCGCGCTTGACGGCGGCCTTCTTGGCTGCAGGTGCCTTGGTGTCCTCGGCCTTTTTGGCCGGGGCTTTCTTCGTCGCAGTTGCCATGTGAATTCACTCCAGTGTCAGGTCAGATCTGATGCGGTCTTCGGGCGCAAGCTGCGTGCGCGAGCGTTCCTCTGAAGGCCGGCAGGACGCATGGTAATGCTTTCTCCTGGGCAAAACCACGTTGCAAGCCCTCGAATTGCTGCTGAATGTGGCCGTGCGGCCTCAATGGCGCATGCTGCGGCGCGCCATCTTCCAACTGAAGGCACCGATTTCCACTTTGGTGTCCAATGCCGGCTGGCATGCGGTGGGGCGCTGGTTGGGCGCCGCTCGCATGGCCGATGTGTTGTGTCCACCGTGGAGCCCCGTCGATGACCCCTCAAGCCGTGCTGTCCCAGCCGTTCACTTTGCCCAATGGCACGGTGGTCAAGAACCGCCTGTTCAAATCCGCCATGAGCGAGGCCCTGGGCTCGCGCCCCGGTGCGGCCACGCCTGAATTGGTGCGCCTGTATGGCGCCTGGGCCGATGGCGGCATCGGCCTGTGCGTGACGGGCAATGTGATGATCGACCGGCGCGCTTTGGGTGAACCGGGCAACGTCGTCATCGAAGACGAGCGCTTCCTGCCTGAACTCAAAGCCTGGGCGCAGGCGGCCACGCGCAATGGCACGCAGTGCTGGGTGCAGCTCAACCACCCCGGCAAGCAAGCGCCCAAGGGCCTGAACAAGGAAAACATCTCGCCTTCGGCCGTGCCTTTCCGCGCCGAGATGCAGGCCTTCTTCCCGACCCCGCGCGAGATGACGGACGCCGAGGTGCGCGAGGTCATCGCGCGTTTTGCCCAGGCCGCAGCCCTCGTGCAGCAAGCCGGCTTCAGCGGTGTGCAGATCCATGGCGCGCACGGCTACCTGGTCAGCCAGTTCCTGTCGCCGCACCACAACCGCCGCAACGACGAGTGGGGCGGCACGCCCGAGAAGCGCCGCCGCTTCGTGCTGGCCGTGCTGGCCGCGATGCGTGCACGGGTGGGCCCGGGCTTTCCCATCGGGATCAAGCTGAACTCGGCGGACTTCCAGCGCGGTGGCTTCACCGAGGAAGAGTCGCTGGACACCATCCGTGCGCTGGCCGAAGCCGGCATCGACCTCATCGAGATCTCTGGTGGCACGTACGAGGCCCCGGTGATGACCGGCGCCAAGGGCCAGCCGAAAGGCGCTGTGGGCGAGCCCGTCAAGGAAAGCACGAAGCAGCGCGAGGCCTACTTCCTGGCCTTTGCCGAGAAGGCCCGTGCCGCCGTGAAGACGCCGCTGGTGGTGACGGGCGGCTTCCGCTCCTCGCAAGGCATGGCCGAGGCCATCACCTCGGGCGCGGTGGACTTCGTCGGCCTGGCGCGTGCGCTGGCCATCGAGCCGGATGTGCCCCAGCGCTTGCTGGCGGGTCAGCAGCCACGCGAGCAGGTCACGCCCAAGAACACGGGCATCGGCTTCATCGACAAGATGGGCCTGATGGAGATCACCTGGTACACGGGCCAGCTCAAGCGCATCGGCCGCGGCGAAGCGCCCAAGCCCAACGAGTCGCCGCTGTGGGTGTTCGTCAAGTACATCGCGGCGCAGGCAGGCCTGGGCCGCAAGAAGAAGCCGACGAAGCTGCGCGCGACGTGACCCTTGGCCCTGGCCGCTCGGTCAGGGTGTGTCGATCAGGGCGTGTCGATGATGTCGCGGTGGATGTCGGCCAGCGTGGCGCAGCCCGTGAGGGCCATGGCCACTTCCAGTTCGTCGCGCAGCAAGCGGATGCAGTGCGCCACCCCCAAGGCACCCGCGGTGGCCAGCGCGTGCACACAGGGCCGCCCGATGAGCACGGCGCGTGCGCCCAGCGCAAGGGCCTTGAGCACGTCGGTGCCCCGGCGGATGCCCCCATCGACCAGCAAGGGCATGTCGCTGCCCACCGCATCGGCGATGCGGGGCAGGGCGCGCGCGGTGGGCAGCACCGTGTCCAGCGTGCGCCCGCCGTGGTTGGAGACGATCAGGCCATCGACCCCGAGGCTCAGCGCCTGGCGGGCGTCATCGGGGTGCAGCACGCCCTTGAGCAGGATGGGGCGGCGGGTTTGCGCGCGCAGCCAGGCCACGTCGTCCCAGGTGGGGGCGTGGTGCAGCAGCTCGTCGAACAGGGCGCTGCCATGGCCGTTTTCAGGAGGCACTTCGCGCGCAGGGGGCGGCGCCATGCCGCTCAGGTTCACGGCCGAGATGCCCGGGGGCAGGCGGAAGCCGGCGCGGCGCTCGCGGTCGCGCACGCCGCTGGTCGGGGCGTCCACCGTCAGCACGATGGCATCGAAGCCGGCGGCTTCGGCGCGGTGCACCAGGGCCTTGGTGAAGGCGCGGTCGGGCTGGAGGTAGAGCTGCATCCACAGCGGGCCTCGCAGGTCGTCGGCGGCCACGGCATCGCCGATGTCTTCCAGGCGCGTGCTGGCCTGGGTGCTGAGCACGAAGCCGGCTTCCTGCGCGGCGGCGGCCAGGGCGGTGTCCATCTCGCCCTCAGGGTGCGCGAGCTGCTGGTAGGCCACGGGCGCGAGGATCAGCGGGTGCGCCAGCGTGCGGCCGAACAGCTGCGAGCGGGTGTGGCCGCCTGCTGTGCGGCGCAGCACCCGCGGCAGGAGCTGCAGGTCCTGCCAGGCGCGCACATTGGCGTCGAGCGTGAGTTCGTCGCCCGCGCCGCCTTGCAGGTAGGCCCAGGCGCCCGTGTCCATGCGCGCTTGCGCGTGGCGCGCGTAGTCGGCCAAGTTGACGGTGTCTGTCGGGATGGCTTGGAGGCCGTGCGGGACGGCGTCGGTGGGGGTGCTCATGAGGGCGGCATTTTGCGCCCATCCACCATCGCCTTCACGAGGTTTTCGCGCTGGTGTCGGCTGGTGAGCACCACACCTGCCACGTGCAAGGCGATGAGGCCCAGCAGGCCCCAGGCCAGGGTGGTGTGGACCTGCTCCAGCGGCTCGGAGCCCCAATGGCGGTCGGTGGTTTGCAGCCAGCCCGTCACGGTGATGGCGCCCACGGTGAGCAGGAGCGCCACGACCATCCAGCCGCCCAGCGGGTTGTGGCCGATGTGGCGCGGGGCCGTGCCTTGGCGCACCTGCAAGGCGTAGCGCCAGGTGGTGCGTGGGCCGCGCACGAAGGCGGCAAAGCGCGCATGGCGGCTGCCGATGACACCCCACAGCAGGCGCAAGCCCACGCAGGCCAGGGCCGTGTAGCCGGCGCACTCGTGCCAGTCTGGCGGCACGCCGATGTCCAGGGTGCTGGCCCAGGCCACGGTGATGGCGCTTGCCAGTGTCCAGTGCAGCACGCGCACGGCCGCATCCCACACGGGGATGGCGGCGTTGTCGGCCAATTCATGGGCAGACGGCATCACTTCTGCGACACGTCGCCCACGAGTTCGAAGGTCTTGGGGTTGAAGTAGGCCTCGCGGCGCTGGCCCTTGCCATCGAAGCCATAGACCTCGTAGCAGCCGTTGTCGATCTTCACCTTGCGCACGTCCCAGCCTTCGGCCTTGAGCTTGTCTTGCAGGTCATCGCGCAGCTTCCATTCCTTCTTGGGCTCATCGCACTTGAAGCCGCCGTGGGCCATGGCGCTGGTGGCGAGCAGGGTGGCGGTGGCGAGCACCAGGGTGGGCGCCAGGGCGGGCAGTGCGCGGCGTGCAAAGGTCTTCATGGAGTGGCTCCTTGGGTGGGGTCAGGGTGCGAGGTGCGTGGCCGTCCGACTCAAACGTCGGCCCACATGCGCAAGAGGTTGTGGTACGTGCCCGTCAGGCCCACAAGGGATTCGTCGTGGTCGTGTTGCTGGCGCAGGCGGGTGAGGTGGGTGTCGAGGTCGAAGAGCAGGCGGCGTTGCTCGTCGCTGCGCACCATGCTTTCGATCCAGAAAAAACTGGCCAGGCGGTGGCCGCGTGTGACGGGCTCGACGCGGTGCACGCTGGTGCCCGGGTAGATGACCATGTTGCCGGCGGCCAGCTTGACGCGCTTCTCGCCGAAGGTGTCGTCGATGACGAGGTCGCCGCCCTCGTAGTCATCGGGGTTGGCGAGGAAGAGCGTGGCCGAGATGTCGGTGCGCACGCGCTGGCCCAGCTCGTTGTTGACGCGGATGGCGTTGTCCACGTGCTTGCCGTAGCTGGCGTGCTCGCCACCGTAGCGGTTGAACAGCGGCGGCACGATGCGCCGTGGCAGCGCGGCCGAGAAGAACAGGGTGTTGCGGTCCAGCGCGGGCAGGATCAGCGCCCGCAAGGCCTTGGCATGCTCGCCCTGCTGCGCCAGCTGCTCGTTGTCCTTGACCAAGGCGGCCTGGCGGCCGGCCGTGACCTGGCCCAGCACCCAGGGCGCAGCGTCCAGGATGGCGCGGGCGCGTTGCAGTTCGTCGGGTGTCAGGACCTGGGGGATGTGGAGCAGCATGGCGAGGGCAGGGGAGCGAGGGCCAGGCTCAGAACTTGGCCGACAGCGTCACCTGGACCAGGCGGCCAGCGCCCGGCACGTAAAAGCCGCGATAGACCTGGTCGGCATAGACCTTGTTGGCCACGTTGGTGACGTTGGCCTTGACGGTGTAAACCTTGTTGAAGGCGTACTCGGCCATCAGGTCCAGCGTGGCAAAGCCAGGCGCGTTGTAGATGCCGTTGGCCGGGTTGTTGATGTCCGCCGGGGCTTGCTTGCTGCGGAAGTTCACGCCCACGCCGGCACGCCACTGCGGCATGAACTTGTAGGTGTTCCACACGGTGCCGCTGTGGCGCGGCGTCAGGCCGGGGCGGTCGCCCTTGCGCGAGCCACCGCTGGTGACGGTCGATGCGGCTTCATCGACACGCGCCTGCGGGATCCAGGTGTAGGAGGCGTAGATGTCCCATTTGTCGGTGATCTGGCCGATCACGTCCATGTCGAAGCCCGCTGCGTGGCGCTTGCCGGACAGCAACAGGCGCGTGGCGGCGTTGTTGGGGTCGGTGTTGCGCTCGTTGAGTTTGGTGGCGCGGAAGAGGGCCAGTCGCGTGGTCACGCGGCCGTCTTCCGAGTCCAGCTTGGCGCCCAGCTCGATGTTCTCGCTCGATTCCGGCGCGGTGTTGGCGCTGTTGGCGTTGTACGAGTAGGTGTCGCCCGAGGTGTTGAACGAGGTGCCGTACGAGAAGTGGAAGGAGTCCAGCGCATTGGGCTGGAACAGCACGCCGGCGCGCTTGCTGATCTTGTTGATGCTTTGCTTGTAGTTGGCGCTCGGCTGGTTGGCCGCATTGGCGTTGAAGGTCGTGTAGTCGCCATTGAAGTAGTCGTAGCGCAGGCCGCCCAGCACCTTCCACATCGGGGCGATGTGGACCAGGTCCTGCACGTAGGTGCCCACGCCCTTGGCGCTGAACTGGTTGCCTCGGCGCAGGATGCGGCTGGCCTCGTCCACCCAGGCACCGTCGTTGGGGTTGCCTGCGGTGGTGTTGGGCTTGTTGATGGTGCTGCCGCCGTTTGCGGCGTTGGGCGCGGTCATCACCGTGCGGTTCTCGCGCGAGAAGTCGATGCCAGTGGTGATCTCGTGCTTCAGGCCCAGCAGCTGGTGCTTGCCGCTGTAGTCGGTCTGGGCCTGGATCAGGTCCATGTTCTGGTTCTTGACCTGTGTGCCGCGGCTGAAGGCGGTGGCATCGCTGAAGTTGTTCAGGCCGGTCGTGGCCGAGGCCAGGCGGATGGTGCTGGCGCGCAGGTCACGCTTGAAATCGCCTTTGCGCACCACGGTCTTGAGCTCAGAGCCGCCACCCAGCTTGACCGTGTTCATGTAAGTGAACGCGGTGCCTTCGGTGCGGTTGTAGTCGCTGGCCATGCCGTAGTAGTTGGCGGGGTCGAGGTTGCTGTTGATGCGCTGGGCGCCCTGGCTGTCGGTGCTGCGCGGCTTGATCCAGGGCAGGCCGTTGTTGATGCCGTTGTCGTTGGTGATGTGGAAGACGCTGACCTGGTGCTCGACCTTTTTGCCGATGCCCCAGCGGTAGCTGGCGGCCACGCCGTATTTGTCGATGCTGCTGCCCGCGCCGTTGTTGTTGGCTTCGGTGCGCATGCCGGTGATGCGCAGGGCGGCATCCTCGGCGGTCTGGATGTTGAAGTCACCGGTGACGCGCTTGTACTCGTGGTTGCCGGCGGTCACGTTCAGCTCGCTGGACGAGCCCAGGTAAGGCGCCTTGCTGACCTGGTTGACAGCGCCGCCGGTGGAGCCGCGCCCGAACAGCATCGAGGCCGAGCCGCGCAGCAGCTCCAGGCGGTCGAGGTTGAAGGTGTCGCGGTCGTAGATGGCCGGGTCGCGCACGCCGTCCAGGAAGATGTCGCCCGTGGTTTGCAGCGAAAAGCCGCGCAGGCGGATGTCTTCCTCGCCGCCCTCGGCCGCCTGGAAGGTGATGCCGGCGGTCTGGCGCAGCACGTCCTTCATGGTGTCGAGGTTGCGGTCGGTGATGAGCTTTTCGGTCACCACGGTGATGGATTGCGGGATGTCGCGCAGGGCCTGCTTGCCCTTGCCGATGGTGGTGGTGGTGGCCTGGTAGGTGGTCTTGGCGTCGGGGCGGTTGGCCTTGTCGGTGATGGTGACCGTGGGCAGGGCTTCTTCCTGCCGGGTGGCAGGGGTTGTCGCGGTGCTTTCGACACGCTGGGCGCTTGGGGCGCTCTGGCTGCTCTGGGCCATGGCGCCCGCACTCAGCAGGCTCAGGCCCATGCCGGCGGCCATGGCGCCCAGCGAGGTGAGGGCGAGCGAAGGGGCTTGTGCGGTGTGTGATGCAGGCGAGACGGGGGCGTTGGACGCGTGTGGCGACATGGTGGAATTTCCGGCGATGGCGGCCCGCGCAAGGGCGCAGGGCGGTGGACAAACGGTGCTGCCAAGTGCAAGGGCCCATGCGCGGGTGCGCCGCAGATGGGTGCGCGGATGGGTGCGCTGGCAGAAAAAAGCGTTTGCCGCGGCCCCGGCCACGGTGCGCCTGACCCCCACAGTCAGGTTGGCGACCTTGTCCCCCTTGCACAGGTTCGGTGGACGGGGCGGTGCGGCAAACGTGTGCTTATGATAATGCGAATAATTCGCATTTGTAAACATCAACCTTCGCCAGACTGCGGATTTGTGGTGCCCTTGCCACCTGAACGCGGGGGCACCCTGCCGCGCAGGCTGGCGCGCAGCAGGGTGTTCAGGGTGGGGAATGTGGGGGTGCGGCCGGCGTCACGTGCCGGCCGTGGGGGAGGCCTGACGGGCGTCAGGCCGCTTCGCTCAGGCCTTGTCGATGCCCGCCGTGCGGCTGGGCCCGATGCTCGGTGCGGTCTTCACGCTCCAGACCATGGTCACGGCCAGGATGCCGATGACGGCCACCAGCGAGGCCCACACCGGGATCTTGACGAAGTCCACCAGCAGCATCTTGCTGCCGATGAACACCAGGATCACCGCCAGGCCGTAGCTCAGCAGGTGGAACTTGGCGGCCATGGCGGCCAGCAGGAAGTACATCGCGCGCAGGCCCAGGATGGCCAGGATGTTGGAGGTCAGCACGATGAAGGGGTCGTCGGTGATGGCGTAGATGGCGGGGATGGAGTCCACCGCGAAGATCACGTCGGTGATGCCCACCAGCGCCACCACCATCAGCAGGGGCGTGGCCATGCGCACGCCGTTGTGCATGGTCCAGAAGCTTTCGCCGTCAAAGCGTGGGCTCACGGGCAGCACGCGTTTGAGCAGCTTGTGCGCGGGGTTGTCGTCCAGGCTGGGTTCTTCGCCAGCGGCCCACCACATCTTGATGCCGGTGAGCAGCAGGAAGGCGCCGAACAGGTAGAGCACCCAGTGGAACTCGCTGATGAGCCAGCCGCCCAGCAGGATCATCACCGTGCGCAAGACCATGGCGCCGATGATGCCGATCATCAGCACGCGCTTTTGGTAAGCGGGCGGCACCGAGAAGTAGGTGAAGATCATCAGGAAGACGAATATGTTGTCCACCGCCAGCGACTTCTCGATGAGGTAGCCGGTGAGGAATTCGACTGCCTTGGCCTGCCCCACTTCCGCGCCCTGCGATTGGTGGAAGGCCCACCAGAGCAGGCCGTTGAAGGCCAGGCTCAGGGCCACCCACAGGGCGGACCAGCGCGCCGCTTCGGGCACGGACACGGCGTGGGCGCCCTGTTTTTTCAGGACGACGAAATCAATGAAGAGCGCTGCCAGCACGACGGCAGCGAAAACGAACCAGAGCCAGAGCGGCGCCAGGGTGTGCATGAGGGTTCTCCGACAGGGAAACGAACATGGCGCAGCCGCAACAGCCGCACAAACTCGGCGCCGAAAGGTCTTGCGATGCAGGCAAGCGCCTGCCGTGAAACCCGGGCGAGCGGCCGTTGCAGCCGCGCACCGTATTGACGGGATGCCACCAACCGCTGGCGCGGTGAGCTACTCCCCTTTCGGACCAGTTCAGTGTAGCAAAGTCAGCGGCCGCCGTCGTCGCGCACGTCCTCGCGCCACTGGCGTTGCCAGGCGCGCAGGCGGGAGTCCATCACGCTGAGTTCGATGATGCTGGCGGCGTCGGGCTGGCGGAAGCGCCGCTGCGCGCCGATGACACGGTCGATGGCACCCGTCAGATCGCCCAGGGCTGCACTGGCTTCGGCATCGGCGCGCACGGCGCGGATGGGCTGGTTCAGGCGCTGCCACACGCTGCTGAGCAGCGACCACGCAGCGGCATCGTGCGCATGCACGCTGAGGTGGGTCTGCAGGCGCGCGGCTGCATCGTTGAGCACCGCCTGGCGGTTCGGTGGCTCGGGCAGGGCCAAGGCCGCGCGGGCGGCCAGCAGCAGCTCGGGGCGGGCTTCCAGGCGCACCACGGAGCGCACCACGAAGCGCACGGTCGGTCGGGACGTCTGATCGCCATCGGCCGAGCCAGCCACGGCCCCACGCGCCAGCGTCTGCGCGGCGGCTTCCGCCTGCTGGCCTTGCAGCTGTGCCTCGGCCTGGGTCAGCCACAGCACGCGTTGCAACACGGCCTGCTGATCTGCAGGCAGGGTCTTGCCCGCGTTGCGCGCATCGTCCAGGGCCTGCTGCGCCTTGGCCAGCGCGCCGCTGCGTTGCAGGGCCACGGCCCGCGTGTAGTGGGTCGCGGTGGCCACCAGCGCCGGGCTGCCCGCCTTGGGTGTCAAACCCACCAGGTTTTCCTGGGCGATGCTGCGGGTGTCCATCAACACGCGTGAGCGCGCCGCCATCAGGGCATGCCAGGCCGCCAGGCGCGAGCTGCCCGGGCCGATGCTCAGCGCCATCCGTGCGGCGTCCCAGCCACCCACGCCCAAGCGTGCGCGCGCATCACCGATGCGTTCGGTGGTCAGCGGGTGGGTGCGCAGGTAGGGGTAGCTGCCATCGTCGTTCAGGCGCGAGGCCTGTTGCAGGTGCTCGAACATCAGCGCCATGCCGCCGGGGTCGTAGCCGGCATCGTTGAGCACGCCAAAGCCCACGCGGTCGGCCTCGCGCTCCATGTCGCGCGAAAAGTTCAGTTGCCCCTGGATGGCCACGGCCTGCCCGCCGTAAATCATGGCCTGCGCGGCCGCGGGGTTGCGGCTGGCCGCCAGCATGCCCAGCAAGAGCGAGGCGATGCCCACCCACGAGGTGCGCGACTGCTGCCCGATCATCCGCGCGATGTGCCGTTGCGTGACGTGCGACAGCTCGTGCGCCAGCACCGAGGCCAGCTCATCGGGCGTGCTGGTCATGGCGATGAGGCCCAGGTGCACGCCGATGTAGCCACCGGGCAGGGCGAAGGCGTTGACCGAGCGGTCGCGCACCAGGAAGGGCTCCCAGGCGTGGCTCTGATCGAGCTCGGACGTGATGTCGCCGCGCTGGCGGGCCGATGTCAGCAGGCTCTGCCACAGCACATCGAGGTACTCCACCAGCATCGGGTCGTCGAGGACGTCCGGGTCGCTGAGGATGCTGCGCATGATGCGATCGCCCAGCTTGCGCTCGGCCGCCGCGGAGAGGTCCTGACCGCTGGTCTCGCCCAGTGCCGGCAAGGCGATGGCCCCGTTGCCTGGGCCATGGATGGGTGTCAGGCTGTCGCCGGGCGACGGTGTGGGTGCCTGTGCTTGCACCCAGGCGCTGCCGCCCCACAAAGCCAGTGCCAGGCCAGCGCGCCATGCCTTGCGCTGCCAGGTGGTGCGGGTGCCGGGATGGGCGGAATGAGGCGTGGCGATCAAAGCGGACAGGGCGTGGACAGGGCGCATCGGTCACAATTCGGAGCGAACTGCCTGACAGTATGCGTCCTGCCCGAAGCCACCGTGGCCCGCGGGCCTGCAGGCTTTGCCACTTCCGAATTCTTGACACCATGAGCGAACTCACCCACTTCGATGACCAGGGCCAGGCCCACATGGTGGACGTCTCTGCCAAGCCCGACACCGTGCGCGTGGCCGTGGCCCAAGGCCGCATCCGCATGCTGGCGGACACGCTGGCACTGGTGCGCGAAGGCCGCGCCGGCAAGGGCGATGTGCTGGGCGTGGCACGCATCGCGGCCATCCAGGGGGCCAAGCGCACCGCCGACCTCATCCCGTTGTGCCACCCGCTGGCCTTGTCCAAAGTGGCCGTGGCCTTCGAGCTCGACGAGGTGGATGTCGCCGTGGTCTGCCGCGTGACCGTGCAAACCACCGGCCCCACTGGCGTCGAAATGGAGGCCCTGACCGCGGTGCAGGTCGGTTTGCTCACCGTCTATGACATGCTCAAGGCCGCCGACCGCGGCATGGTCATCACCGACGTGGCCTTGCTGGAAAAGCAAGGCGGGCGCAGCGGGCACTGGGTGCGCGGGGGCTGAGCTCAAGGCGCCATGTCGCGCCAGGTGTAGGCCTGCTGCGGCTTCTCGCACTGGAAAGGCACGGGCTCGCCAGGCTCCAGCGGGGTCTCGCACAAAGCCTTCCAGTCCTTGGCCATGCTGTTCCTGAACTCGTACAGGCGCTGTGCCACGTAACGCGCCTTGTCGGTCTGGCCATGCTCGGCCAATGAGCGCGCATAGGCCATCATCAGCCGGGCGTCCAGCAGGTTGTGCACCGTGCGGCGGAAGGCCTCGGGCGGCAGGCTGGGCTCGTCCTCGTCGGGGCGGTTCACCAGCGCGTAGTCGGCCTGGTAGCCCCACCACGGCATCTTCATGCCGAAGGCGATGCGCTGGTCCAGCGGCCCGGCACCGGCGCGTGGTGCGTAGATGTTGGACGCGGCACGGTAGTCCAGCGCGCACCACACGGCCAGTGCCGCCATGAGCAGGCCAGGCGCTGCGCGACCCCGCCAGGGCGCTGCCGTGGCCGAGCTCAACGCACAGCTGCCCACTCCAGCATCGGCCGATGCTGGAGTGCGCGCCGACAAACCCAGGCCAAACGCAAAGGCCGTGGGCCACAGGAAGTAGCCGTACCACAGCGGGTACTCCAGCAGGCTGTGGAAGCCGGCCATGGCCACCATCACCGCGCACGCGCCCACCGTGTGATGGCGCCAGGGCGAGCCCTGCTCAGCCCCTGCGCGCCACGGCCGCACCAGCAGCCAGAAGGCCCAGGCACACAAGCCCGTCATGAGCGCGGCCAGCGGCACGCCGAACTCCACCGCCCATTGCAGCAGGACGTTGTGCGTGTGGTCGAAGAAAGCCACGGGCCGGGTGGGGAAGGGCGTCATCGACCAGGCGAAATTGAAGCGGCCGTAGCCCACGCCCAGCCAGGGTTGTTGGCGGATCAGCTCCAGCACATTGGCCCAGATCTTGAAGCGCGAGCTGGAGATGTCGCTGCCATCGTGCAGGCGCGCTTCCGCCGCGAAGGCCACCGAGCTGTCCGCGTGCGACCACAGCCACATCCCACCCCAGGCCAGACCGTAGATGGCGGGTGCACCGATCAGCGTCCAGCGCAGGCTGCGCGGCAGCTGGCGGTCCAGGCAGCCCCACAGCGTCAGGAAGGCCATGCCGACCATGCCGGTGCGCGATGCGGTCAACACGATGCCCACGATGAAGCCCGCCACACCGAGCGCTGCCAGCCGCTCGTGCAAGCGGCCTTGTGCGCCCAGCCAGGCCGCAGCGGCGCAGGCGAACACCAGCACGGTGCTGAGGTGGTTGGGCTGGCGCAGGTTGGCCACGGCGCGCCCGGCGATCGTCGGCACCGCGATGAACACGCCGTCGGCCCAGGCCGGGTGAAAGACCTGCACCAGCGACAGTCCCAAACCCACAGCGCCGGCCAGCGCCAGCCCGCCGAAAAACAGCATGGGCAGGGTGTCCATGCCCGACGCCGCGCTGCTGCCAGCACGCCAGCCGCCGTGCAGCGCCAGCAAGGCGCCCAGCGCCAGGCCGCCGCCCATCAGGCCCAAGCCCAGCGGCACCGGCGAGGCCACGCCCGCCCACAAGGCTTGTGCGGCCTGCACCAGCAGCACCACGCTCATGGCGATCAGCCCCGAGCGCCCCGGTCCGCGCGGCGCGCGAAAGGGGGTGGCGTCCGCGCTGTGCACGCCCAGCCAGGCCAGCCACAGGCCCCAGCCCAGCGCCGCGAGGGCCTGGTTGTAGAAGGTCACCGAAGGCGGGTCGTGCGCGGCAATCAGGGTCGGCCCCAGCAACGCCAGGATGGCCAGGCCCCAGCCGGTGCTCAGGGATTCGGAACGGATCGGGTTCATGGGGTGACATTGTCAGGCCTGCGTCGGGGTCTTCCCGAGGGCCTTGTGACCGCTGTTTCAGTCGCCCAGCGAGGAAAGCGCACGCTCGGCGCGCATCCGCTTGAATCCGGATACAAATACTGCTGTCATGGGCTTGTCACAGAGCCCGGAGAGGGGCACACTGAATTCCCGGTTGATGCATCAGTGGCCTCTTTTCTGCCCGTGCTTTCACAGCCTCGCAGACGGGTTTGGGTCACCGCACTTTCCGGTTTGTACGAAGTGTGTGCAACGTTTCTGCTCTCGAAAGGAGGCAGTATGAATGTGACGATCAGTGGCCACCATCTCGAAGTTACCCCTTCGCTGCGTGAGTACGTGCTCACCAAGTTGGACCGTGTGACCCGCCATTTCGACCAGGTCGTGGACATCACGGTGCTGCTCTCGGTGGAAAAGCAAAAGGAAAAGGAACGTCGTCAGAAGGCTGAAGTCAACGTGCATGTGAAGGGCAAGGACATTTTCGTGGAGACCGCGCATGAGGATCTCTACGCCGCCATTGATCAACTGATGGACAAGCTGGACCGCCAGGTTTGTCGCCACAAGGATCGCGTGCAGGACCACCACCATGACTCGCTGAAGCGCCAGGACTCCGCCTGGGATGCCGCGCAATGACGCTGCAGCGTGTCGCGCGCCGGCATTCCCGAGTGCCGGACATCCTCGGCGGACCCTGATTGCGGGTCGCCAGCGCAGGTAGACGCCGAGTTGACGGCCCTTCGGGGCCGTTTTTCATGGGCCATCCGAACCTGTTTTCGTTGAAATTTGACCCATGCTGTCAGCCCGAACGGCCCATCGCGCGTTTTCAAGGTGTGCCCCCTTGCTGCGGTGCAGCACACAGTGCAGAATCCCCGGAAACAGGGTTGCACGAGGGTTCCATGAATCCGGACGCATCCCTATAATCCGCCCTCTGTCAGTCCGGGCGGGCTGGCTTTTTTTTCGTCTTCGGCCGTCGCTCACGTCTGATTTGCGTCTGAACCATGAACCGACTCTCAGCCATCCTTCCCGCCAGCCAAGTGCTGGTGGATGTGGACGCCAGCAGCAAAAAGCGCGTCTTCGAGCACGCAGGGTTGCTGTTCGAGAACCAGCACGCGATTGCCCGCGCCACGGTCACCGACAACCTGTTCGCCCGAGAACGCCTGGGCTCGACCGGGCTGGGGCACGGCGTGGCGATCCCGCACGGCCGCATCAAGGGGCTGAAGAACCCGCTGGCGGCGGTCATCCGCCTCAGTCAGCCCATCCCCTTTGACGCCCCTGACGAAGAAGCCGTCGGCCTGCTGATCTTCCTGCTGGTGCCCGAGGCGGCCACGCAGCGGCACCTGGAAATCCTCTCGGAAATCGCCGAGCTGCTGTCCGACCGCGAACTGCGCGAACGCCTCAAGACCGAAGGCACGGCCGTTGAGGTGCACGACCTGATCGAGCGCTGGCAGCCGCTGAAGTCCGTGGCGTGACGTCCGTGAACCACCACCTGTGAACCGCCACCTGTGAACCGAAGTCCGTGAGCCTCAAAGACCTCGCCATCATCAGCGCCGAGGCGCTGTTCGAAGCCAACCGCACCGCGCTGCGTTGGGAGTGGGTCGCCGGGCACGCCAACCCGGAGCGCCATTTCGACGAGGAAGCCGTGCAATCGGCGCAGTCGGCGGCCGATCTGGTCGGCTACCTGAACTACATCCACCCCTACCGGGTGCAGATCGTCGGTCGGCGTGAGTCGGCGTACTTCTCCAGCTCGACCCCGGAAGACCAGGAGCGCCGCATCCAGCGCATCGTGACCCTGGAGCCGCCCGTGGTGGTCGTGGCCGATGCCCAGCCGCCGTCTGAAAAGCTCATGGCCATGTGCGGCCGCGCCGGCATCCCGCTGTTCGTCACCCAGGAGCCCGCCGGCCACGTCATCGACGTGCTGCGCAGCTACCTGACCCAGCACTTCGCCGAGCGCATCACCCGCCACGGTGTCTTCATGGACATCCTCGGCCTGGGCGTGCTGCTGACCGGCGAGTCCGGCCTGGGCAAGAGCGAACTCGGCCTGGAGCTGATTTCGCGTGGCCATGGCCTGGTGGCCGACGACGCGGTGGACCTCTACCGCGTCTCGCGCACCGCCATCGAGGGCCGTTGTCCCGAGCTGTTGCTGAACTTGCTGGAAGTCCGCGGCATCGGCTTGCTGGACATCAAATCCATTTTTGGTGAAACCGCGGTGCGCCGCAAGATGCGCCTCAAGCTCATCGTGCACCTGGTCCGCAAGGAAACCATGGAGCGCGAGTTCGAGCGCCTGCCTTACGAGCCGCTGTACGAGGACGTGATGGACGTGCCCATCCGCAAAGCCGTCATCGCGGTGGACGCCGGCCGCAACCTGGCCGTGCTGGTCGAGGCCGCCGTGCGCAACACCGTGCTGCAGTTGCGCGGCATCGACACCTACAAAGAGTTCATCGAGCGGCACCAGCGCGCCATGGAGCGCGGCGGCTGAGCCAGCCCTCCACAAGCTCAGCGGCTGGCTGGCTTGTCGGCGCAACCTTCCCGGTTGCACAGCACGTACAGCGACAAGGCGTGATCCTGCAGCTTGTAGCCGCGTTCGGTGGCGATTTGCTGCTGACGGCGCTCGATCTCCGGGTCGAAAAACTCCTCCACGCGGCCGCAGTTCACGCACACCAGGTGGTCGTGGTGCTGGCCTTCGTTGAGTTCGAACACGGCCTTGCCGGCCTCGAAGTGGTTGCGCGAGAGCAGGCCAGCCTGCTCGAACTGCATCAGCACACGATAGACGGTGGCCAGGCCGATGTCCGAACCCTCGTTCAACAGCACCTTGTACACGTCTTCTGCCGTCATGTGGCGCTGTGCCGACTGCTGGAAGAGTTCGAGGATCTTGATGCGAGGCAAGGTGGCCTTGAGCCCGCTGCTCTTGAGTTCGTCGGCGTTGTTCATGGGGGGCTCCGCTGCGCGGGCAACCGTGACCGGCCCCCGCTAGAATCCGCCATGATAATGATTTGGCTGTGACTCTGCCGAGACCTCCCCGATGAAATCCACCCCGACCCGCCGCGCAACCCAGATGCTGGCCACACTCGCTTGCGGGGCCAGCGTGCTGTCGCTGAGCGCCTGCAGCAGCCTGGGCCTGTCCGAGGCCAAGCCCGAGACGCTGTTCGGTCTCTTCACGCCCTACCGCGTGGACGTGGTGCAGGGCAACGTGGTCACGCAAGAGGTCATGGCGCAGATCCAGCCGGGCCTGGGCCGCCTGCAGGTGCGCGAGATCCTGGGCACGCCGCTGCTGGTCGATCCCTTCCACACCGACCGCTGGGACTACGTCTTCACCATCGACCGCCAGGGCGTGCCGCCGCAAAAGCGCCGCGTCAGCGTCTTCTTCAAGGGCGATGTGGTCGAGCGCTTCGACACCGAGGCCCTGCCGGCCGAGCGCGAGTTCGTGGCCGCCATCGACAAGCCCCTGATCCGGCCCGAGCCCCCGCTGGAGATGGCGCCCGAGCAGATCGCCAAGCTGCCGGTGCCGGCGAAAACGGACAGCACCCGCAAGCTGCCTGTGGGCGCTGCACGCGACTACCCGCCGCTGGAGCGCGGTCAGCGCTGAACCCGCCGACATCCTGTCGATTTCCTGTCGATACCCACCCGCACCTCGCACCTGGATTTTTTGCATGAGCACCGCCAACCCCACGGCCAACGCCGACTCCCTTGCCATCGCCATCGCCGGCGTCTCTGGCCGCATGGGCCGCATGCTGGTCGAGGCTGTGCAGCAATCGCCTGACGCCCACCTGGCCGGCGCCCTGGACGTGGCCGGCAGCCCCGCCATCGGCCTGGACGCCACCGCCTTCACCGGCATCGCCAGCGGTGTGAAGATCACCAACGACCTGCGTGAAGGCCTGAAGAACGCGAAGTACCTCATCGACTTCACCCGTCCTGAAGGCACGCTGGCGCACCTGAAGGTCTGCCGCGAGCTGGGCGTCAAGCTCATCATCGGAACGACGGGTTTTTCCGAGACGCAGAAGGCCGAGATCGCCGATGCCGCCCGCGACATCGCCATCGTCATGGCCCCCAACATGGCCGTGGGCGTGAACGTGGTCTTCAAGCTGTTGGCCCAGGCGGCCAAAGCCCTCAACGAAGGCTATGACATCGAGATCATCGAAGCCCACCACCGCCACAAGGTCGATGCCCCCAGCGGCACCGCGCTGAAGATGGGCGAGGTCGTGGCCGACGCCCTGGGCCGCGACCTGAAGGACTGCGCCGTTTATGGCCGTGAAGGCGTGACCGGCGAGCGTGACCCGTCCACCATCGGCTTTGCCACCGTCCGCGGTGGCGACATCGTGGGCGACCACACCGTGCTCTTCGCCGGTCTGGGCGAACGCATCGAGATCACGCACAAGTCGTCGAGCCGCGTGCACTACGCCCAGGGCAGCTTGCGCGCCGCGCGTTTCCTGTCGCGCCAGCCGCATGGCTTGTTCGGCATGGACGACGTGCTCGGCCTGAAGTGATTCGGCATCTCAACAAGGACACGTTGTGGACAGTTTGATCCAGTATTGGGAGCAGGGCGACGCCATCGGCCGCGCGGTGGCCATCGGGCTGCTGGTGATGTCGGTGGGCGCCTGGGTGGTGATCTTCTGGAAAGGCTGGTTGCTGCGCCGCGCACGCCGTGACCTGGTGCTGGCTTCGGCCGCGTTCTGGCGGGCGAGCGACCTCGCTGCCGGTCGCCAGGCGGTCGCCGAGATCGACCGCGAGGCGGTGTTGCTGCCCCTGATCGATGCGGCCAGCGAGCCCGTGGCCTCGGGCACGATGGAGGCCCGCGCGCTGCCCGAAGCCCAGCTCACCCGCCGCCTGCGCGACAGCCTGCACGACGTGCTGATGCGCTTGCAGGCCGGCCAGGTGCTGCTGGCCTCGGTGGGTTCGGTCTCGCCCTTCGTGGGCCTGTTCGGCACCGTCTGGGGCATCTACCACGCCATGATGGGCATCGCCACGGAAGGCTCGGTCAGCATCGACAAGGTGGCTGGCCCTGTGGGCGAGGCACTCATCATGACCGCGGCCGGCCTGGCCGTGGCGATCCCCGCCGTGCTGGCCTACAACATCTTCGGCAAGTTCGTCTCTGCCTGCGAAGCCGACCTCGAAGGCTTTGCGCACGACCTGCGCGAGACCCTGCTGGGCGCCCAGGCGGGCACCCGCGACTGATCCCCGAGGGACCCGACCATGGCTTTCGGACGACTGGAGCGCCCCCAAGGCAGCCAACCGATGAGCGACATCAACATGACGCCGCTCATCGACGTCATGCTGGTGCTGCTGGTCATCTTCATGCTGACCGCGCCGCTCATGACCTCGCGCCTCAAGCTCGATCTGCCCAAGGCCGATGCGCGTGCCAACCCGCCCACGCCGCCGGCGGTGCTGGCGATCGCGCTGACGGCCGATGGCCAGACCCACCTCGACGAGCAGCTCATCACCCCCGAGGCCCTGGCCAAGCAGGTCGAAGCCCAGTCGCGCGCCAAGCCCGACACCGAGGTGCAGCTGCGCGTGGACCGCGTCGTGCCCTACGAGCGCGTGGCCCAGCTCATCGGGCTGCTGCAGAAATCGGGCCTCAACCGCATCGCCTTTGTCACCGAGGCGGCACTGCCTGGTGCTGCGGGCGATGGTGGCGTTGGTGGCGACCCTGACATGACGCCGTCCGCCAAGCCCTGATCACCCGATGCCCGCCCCGAAGTTCCCCACGCAACGCTTTGACCAGGCCGCGCCGGCCCTGGCCTACGTCACCCAGCTCTACGACGCCCACATCGCCTACCTGCGGCAATCGCTGCAGCGCTTCGTGGACGGCGAGCCGCTCAAGCAGGTGCGCGCCCGCTACCCCTTCGTGCGCATCCACACCGACACCGTGGCGCGTGCCGACTCGCGCCTGTCGTACGGCTTTGTGGCCGGGCCGGGCACCTACGAGACCACGCTGACGCGCCCCGACCTGTTCGCCGATTACTACCGCGAGCAGTTCGAGTTGCTGCTGGCCAACCACGGCGTGGCCATCGAGGTGGGCGTGGGCGCCGACGCCATCCCCGTGCACTTCAGCCTGGCCGAGCACCAGCACCTCGAAGGCCAGCTCACGCCCGAGCGCCGCGCCTTGTTGCCCGATGTGTTCGACCTGCCGGACCTGGCCTCGATGGACGATGGCATCGCCAACGGCACCTGGGAGACGCGCGGTGGTGCACCCCGTCCGCTGGCCCTGTTCACGGCGCCGCGGGTGGATTACTCCCTGCACCGCCTGCGCCACTACACCGGCACCTCGCCCGAGCATTTCCAGAACTTCGTGCTCTTCACGAACTACCAGTTCTACATCGACGAGTTCGTGCGCATGGGCCACGCGCTGATGCAGCGTGTGCCCGACCCGGCCAACCCGCAGGACGACGACGATTGCATCGCTTTCGTCGAGCCGGGCAACGTCGTCACGCGCCGCGTGGGCGTGCCGCCCGAGGCGCTCGACGGGCTGGGCGTGGTGCCGCCGCGCCTGCCGCAGATGCCGGCCTACCACCTGGTGCGCCGCACGCGCGATGGCATCACCATGGTCAACATCGGGGTGGGGCCGTCGAACGCGAAAACCATCACCGACCACATCGCGGTGCTGCGGCCTCACGCCTGGATCATGCTGGGGCACTGCGCCGGCTTGCGCAACTCACAGCAATTGGGCGACTACGTGCTGGCCCACGGCTATGTGCGTGAGGACCACGTGCTGGACGAAGACCTGCCGCTGTGGGTGCCGATCCCGCCGCTGGCGGAAATCCAGCTGGCGCTCGAAGGCGCGGTGGCCGACGTGACCAAACTCCATGGCTACGAGCTCAAGCGCATCATGCGCACGGGCACCGTGGCGTCCACCGACAACCGGAATTGGGAATTGCTGCCGCAGCGCGAGCCCGAGCGGCGGTTCAGCCAGAGCCGCGCGGTGGCCCTGGACATGGAAAGCGCGACCATCGCGGCCAACGGTTTCCGTTTCCGTGTGCCCTACGGCACCTTGCTGTGCGTGAGCGACAAGCCCTTGCACGGCGAACTCAAGCTGCCGGGCATGGCCAACACCTTCTACCGCGAGCGCGTGGACCAGCACCTGCGCATCGGCCTGAGGGCCATCGAGCGCCTGAGAGGCAACCGGGCCGGTCAGTTGCACAGCCGAAAACTGCGCAGCTTCGCCGAAGTGGCTTTCCAGTGATGCTGCCGTGCTTGACGCGTGAGGCGTTCACTGGGCAACATGCCTTGCATGCCGTGCACCAGGCAACGTCTTACCCGTCCGGGTGATCACCCCTTTGGGGAGTTTCGGTGCGGTGTGCCCCAGGGCGGCGTGGGCCGCACCCGGGTTGACACCGTCCGATGCCGCTCAGGCGGCCAGGGCGACTTCGCGTTCGACGGCAGCGGCTGCGGGCGCCGAGTTGCGGGCAGCCGCTTGCGACGAGGTCGGGATTTCGCGGCGGATCTGGTCACCAGCCTGCTCTTCGGCCACCTTCAGGTCGTAGGCGGTTTGCAGGTCCATCCAGTACTGGGGCGTGGTGCCAAAAAAGCGGGCCAGGCGCAGGGCAGAGTCGGGGCTGATGCCGCGACGCTCACGCACGATGTCGTTGACGCGGGGCGCCGGCACGTGCAGGCGGATGGCCAAGCCGCTGGCGGACAGTCCATGCTGCTCCATGAACTTGCTGCGGAGGATGGCGCCGGGGTGGAGTGCTTCAGAGTAGTTCATAGGACTTTTGGGTGGTGTCATTGTCGGACGGATGGATCGTATGAGCTTTGTCCGGAGAACATTGTCAATACCCATACAATTGCACGCAGAACATCTAACCATTTCGGGGGGGTAATTATGCCCATACGGGGCGCATTTTGCGTTGAATGAAAAGATGCACCGTCGAACCGAAGCCACGCCCCTGAATTTGCTGCCGGCTTTGCGCACCCACGTCTGGTTCGCCAGTTGCCCGGAAGAGTTCCAGGTGGCGCTGGTCGAGCGCTCCAGCCTGTTGCACCTGTCGGCGGGCGAAACGCTGTTCAAGTCCGATGAATTCCGCGATGGCCTGAGTTGCGTGGTGGCGGGGGCGCTCAAACTCGGCTCCATGAGCCCGCACGACGGCACCCACCGGCTGACGCTGTATGTCGAGCCCTACCACTGGTTTGGCGAGATCAGCCTGATCGACCGCCTGCCGCGCGCCATGCTGGCCGTGGCCGACACGCCCAGCACGGTGCTGGTGACGTCCCGCGTGCAGCTGGAAGCCTGGTTGGACGAGCACCCGCAGCATTGGCGCGATGTGGCCCGGCTGGCCGGCAGCAAGCTGCGTTTGATGACGGTGGCGCTGGAAGACAGCGCCTCGCTGTCGCTGCACCAACGCCTGGCGCGCCGCCTGCTGTTTTCGGCGGTGAACTTCGGCCAGGTGGTGGCGCCCTCGGGGCTGCGGCGCCGCCTGCGCCTGCCGCAGGAGTATCTGGCGCAGATGATGGGTGTGTCGCGCCAGACCGTGAACAAGGCCTTGCGCGACATGGCGCGCGAGCGGGTGATCGCCCTGCACTACGCCGAAATCGAGATCCTCGACCTCGATGCGCTGCTGGCGCGGGCAGGGGCCATCGACCCCAACCTGCTGCAGATGTTCACGGGCGTGGCGCCCGCAGGCTCGCTTCAGCCTTTGCGCTGAGGCATCGGCGTCTTCACCACCACCTTGGCGGCGGCGCTGCGCGCCTTGGCCCGGGCGGCATCGACGTCGTCGGCGGTGGCCAGGGCCACGCCCATGCGGCGTTTGACGAAGCTCTCGGGCTTGCCGAACAGGCGGATGTCGGTGCCCGGCTCTGACAGGGCTTCGGCGACGCCGTCGAAGGTGACGTCTTGCGCGTCCACGCCACCGTAGATCACGGCCGAGGCGCCGACGCTGCGCAAGGAGGTGTCCACCGGCAGGCCCAGGATGGCGCGGGCGTGCAGCTCGAACTCGCTTTGCACCTGGGTGCTCAGCGTGACCAGGCCGGTGTCGTGCGGGCGCGGGCTGACCTCGCTGAACCAGACCTGCTCGCCCTTGACGAACAGCTCCACGCCGAACAGGCCCTGGCCGCCGAGGTTGTCGGTCACGGCTTTGGAGATCTCGCGCGACTTGCGCAGGGCCTCCGGGTGCATGGGGTAGGGCTGCCAGCTCTCGACGTAATCCCCGCTGACCTGCTTGTGCCCGATCGGTTCGCAAAAGTGAGTGACCACTTCACCCAGCTGGGCGCCACGGCCGGCCGCGCGCACGGTGAGCTGGGTGATCTCGTAGTCGAAGTCGATGAAGCCCTCGACGATGACGCGGCCGTGGCTGACGCGGCCACCGGCCATGGCGTACTCCCAGGCTGTCTGCACGTCGGCGGGGCCATCGATCTTGCTCTGGCCCTTGCCGGAGGAGCTCATCACCGGTTTGACCACGCAGGGGTAGCCGATGCCGGGCTGGCCATCCACGCCGTCGATGGCGGCTTGCAGCTCGGCCAGCGAGTCGCAGAATTGGTAGGGGCTGGTGGGCAGGCCCAGGGTCTCGGCGGCCAGGCGGCGGATGCCTTCGCGGTCCATGGTCAGGCGGGCGGCGCGGGCGGTCGGGATGACGCGCACCTGGCCGGCGGCTTCCATCTCTTCGAGCAGTGGCGTGGCGATGGCTTCGATTTCCGGCACGACCAGGTGCGGCTTTTCGGCCTCGATGAGCGCGCGCAGCTGGGCCGGGTCGCTCATGGTGATCGTGCGGGCGTGGTGGGCGACCTGCTGGCCGGGCGCGTTGGCGTAGCGGTCCACGGCAATCGTCTCAACCCCCAGGCGCTGCAGCGCGATCAGCACTTCCTTGCCCAGCTCACCGGAGCCCAGCAGCATGACGCGCACCGCCGACGGCGACAGGGGCGTGCCCAGGGTGAGGGTGGTGACGGTCTGGGGGCTTGGGCTCATGGTGGGTCGTTCCTTGGAGGGTGGTTGCGCCGATCACGACATTGTGGCGCCAGCCTGGGGGTGTGCGTGGCCGTGCAGGGGCAGCAGGACCGTGAAACGTGTGCCTTGCTGCGGTGTGCTGTCCACTTCCAGGCGGCCGTCCAGGCGGTCCACCAGGCGGCGCACCACCGCCAGACCCAGGCCTGTGCCCTCGGCGCGCGGCAGGCGGCGGTCTTCGAGGCGCACATAGGGCTCGAAAATCTTGGCCATGGCCTCGGGCGCGATGCCCAAGCCAGTGTCGTGCACCGACAGCGCGACCGCATCGGTGGACAGGGCGGTGTCGTCGCCTTCGTCGTGAACCGCGCCGTGGACGCGGGTGCGGGCCTGCCGCACGGCCAGCCGCACCGTGATCTGGCCTTCGGCGGTGTACTTCAGGGCGTTGTGCAGCAGGTTGTCGAGGATCTGGCGCACGCGGGTCGGGTCGGATTCGGCGTCGCGCAGGCGGACGTCGCTGGCGATGTCGCACTGCAGGTTCAGGCCACGGGAGCGCGCGCGCGACTGCAGCGCCTCGCAGCTGTCCTGCACGAGCTTGGGCAGGTCCACCGGCTGCAGGTGCATCTGCCAGGACGGGTTGTCGAGCCGGGTGTACTCGGTGACGTCCCTCAGGTGGGCTTCGAGCTGCGCCGCCACCTGGCGCAGGCGGTCGATGGCACGACGCTCGACCTGACCGCGCACCTTGAGGTCCAGCAGGTCGATGGAGCCCAGCATGGACTGCAGCGGCGTGCGGATTTCGTGCGACAGCATGGCCAGGAAGCGTTCGCGGTCGGCCTGCGCTCTCAGCTCGGCCCGGCTCAAGCGGCTGTGCAGCACGCTGATGTAGGACAGCGCCAGGATGCACATGGGGTGCGTGATCAGCAGGGTGAACCAGAAATGACCCAGCGGGTCGCCATTGCGCGGCGGCGGCAGACCGAACAGGCAGAGGTAGGCGATGACCACGCCCGCGTAGGTCAGCCAGCTCAGCAGCGCCGCCCCCCGCACCATGACCACGAAGGCGGCCATGTAGAGGATGGGCATGAACTGCGCGTTCGAGGCCACCTCGTACAGCTTGTTGGGCTGGGCCGAAATGGTGGCCGAGACCAGCGAGCCAATGAAGTAAATGGCCGATGCCACCGTGCTGGCCGCCGAGGCCCAGGGGTGCCAGTGCGGGCGCCACCACACCGCCAGGGCGCTGCCGCCCAGCACCGCCGACACCATGGGCACGGTGATGCTGGCCCAGGTGCTGTTCATGCCGGCGCGCTCGTCGGCCCACCAGACCAGGAAGGTGCCGATGGCCGACAGGGCCGTGAGCCAGCGTGTCAGGGCCACGCGCGCGCCGGGGGAGCCCGGCTCCCGCTGCACGCGCCGGGGCGGTGGCACCACGTAGCGGCTCATGGCTGCGGGGATGGGGGGGCTTGCAGCCTGTCCAGGCTGCTCTGGATGGCGGCCGTCAGCACGGCCGGGCGCACCGGTTTTTCGAAGAAGGTCACGCCCTGGGTGCGCAGCATGGTCGCCAGCGTGGCCTCGGAGGCCGTGCCGTCGCGCAACTGCCCGGTGAGCAAGATGATGGGGACCTGGGCCTGCCGTCGGCGGATCTCTTCGACCACGCTTTGCGAGGTCTGGCCGCCCGAGAGGATGAGGTCCACCACGTAGGCGTCGAAGTGGCTGCCTGCCTGCAGTGGTTGCAACAGGGCGTCGGCGCTGGTGAAGGGCTCGGCATCGAAGCCCATCTCGTGGAACCAGTCCACGAGGGTCTGCGCGGCACAGGGGTCGTCGTCGAGCACGGCGATGCGCAGGCGGGGTTGGTCGTCGGGCGACTCCAGCTGGAGCTGCTCGATGCGGTAGCAGGCGCCCGCGGGGTTCAGCGCCAGGACCCGGGCTGCGCTGCCCACCACCCAGGACTGGCCGAGGTGGGTGGCCAGCAGTTCCTGGGTGTCGGTGGCGCTGGGCGTGCACTGGGCGCCGAGGTGGATGGTGCAGGGCAATTCCAGCGCGTCGGCCAGCAAAAGGGCGGGCTGGCCCGCGCGGAAGTCGCCCCCACCGCTTGCCGCGCCCACGCCCACACCCGCGCCAAAGGGCAGTGCGCCGAGCACCGCGTGCTGAGCGAAGACGGCGTCGAGCGATTCGCCATAGTGACGGCACAGCGCCAAAATCTCACCAAAGAGCCACACCGCGCCGCGGAGCTTGCGCCGCGCCTGGCTGATTGATATCGCGCATATTTGCGCGATTTCCGTGGCCTGGTGCCGCGGGCTCACCCCGTGGCGGCCCAGCAAATCGGACACGCAGCCGGCCATCCACCCCGCAGAGAGCTCGTCTGCCTGAGGCTGCTTGTCGGGATAGGTGGAAGCGTCCATGCGAGAAAGTGTGACCGAATTCCCAGGGCGCTCGCGCATGGCCGAACCCTTGGTGACATCTCAATACGTAACAGTGCGTCAAAAATGATCGTATCAGGCATTCTTGCTCACTACAATGGCCTTCGATGCGCTGAACAAACAACATGTTCGATCACAACAGAACAAGGCGCTGCTCAGGGAACATTCAGAACCGTGCCGTTGTCTGTGCTTGCACAACGCAGCGACACACAACGACAGGCTCCAGCAGCCTGACCGTTGGTGCCTTTGGCTTTCAAAACCGCCCTCAGGGTGGTTTTTTTTTGTGCGGATGGGGGATGATGGCTGGCATGCCGCACCCCGCTGACGCCCGCACCGACCCCGCAAACCCTTCAGGCCCCATTGGCATCATGGCCGCGATGCCGCAGGAGCTCCAGGCCCTGCTCGACCTGATGCCGGACGAGTCCCGCGTCCAGCGCGGCGGGCGCGAGTTCTGGCGCGGTCACCTGGGTGGGCGCGAGGTGGTGGCGGTGCTCTCGGGCATCGGCAAGGTGGCTGCGGCCACCACCGCCACCTTGCTGGCCGATGCCTTCGGGGTGTCGCAGCTGTGGTTCACCGGCGTGGCCGGTGGTTTGGGCGCCGACGTGCGCGTGGGCGATGTCGTGGTGGCCAGCGCCTTGCTGCAGCACGACCTGGACGCGTCCCCGCTGTTCCCGCGCCACGAGGTGCCGGGCCTGGGTGTCAGCCGTTTGCACCCGCCCGCGGCCTTGGTCACGCAGGTGGCCGACGCGGTGGCCGAGGCCTTGTCGCCGCAGGCCCTGGCGCCGGGCGGCCCGCTATCCCACATCCACCTGGACACCCTGGGCTTGCACGCCCCGCGCGTGCACACGGGCCTGATCGTCAGCGGCGACCAGTTCGTCAACAGTGCCGAGGATGCCGACACCTTGCGCCACCACCTGCCCGATGTATTGGCGGTGGAGATGGAAGGCGCTGCGGTGGCGCAGGTCTGCGTGGCCTTCGGGCTGCCGTATGCCGTCGTCCGCACGGTTTCTGACCGGGCCGATGCCTCGGCGCACGTGGATTTCGAGCGCTTTGTGCGCAGCGTGGCCAGCCCTTACTCGCTGGCCATCGCGATGGCGCTTTTGAAGGCCTTGCCGAGGGTCGCGCCGGATGGTGCCGTGGCCGCGCCGCAGGCACATTCCTGAGCCATGGACCGCTACACCACCTTCCGCGACTTCTACCCCTTCTACCTGTCCCAGCACCAGGACCGCACCTGCCGGCGCCTGCACGTGGTGGGCTCGCTGACGGTGCTGGCCTTGCTGGCCTATGCCGTGGGCACGCAGCAATGGCAGGCGCTGTGGGCCTTGCCGGTGGTGGGTTATGGCTTTGCCTGGGTGGGGCACTTCCGCTTCGAGCGCAACCGACCGGCCACGTTCACCTACCCGCTCTACAGCCTGATGGGCGATTGGGTGATGTTTTGGCAGACGATCACGGGCCGGCTGCCTTTGTGAGTTGATTTGTGAGCTGATTTGTGAGCTGAGGCTGCCCCTCGGGCGCGCTCAGGCCTCGTCAGGCGTGTGCACAGGCCAGTGCAGCGCGATGGCCGCACCGGGCACGGCCGGGTCTGACAGCTCAGGCGCCAGGAGCTGCAGGCGCCCGCCGTGGGTGCGGGCGACCATGTCGGCCAGGGTGAGGCCCAGGCCCAAGCCTTCTTGCGGACCTTGCGCGTCGAGCGCTTGTTGCAGCCGTTCGCGCTGTTCTGCGGAGATGCCGCTGCCGTTGTCGCGCAGCGTGAGCCGCACCTGAGCGTCGTCCAGGCTGGCGTGGACGTGGATGCGCCGCGCGCCGTGCCGCACCGAGTTGTCCAGCAGGTTGGAGAGGGCGGCGCTCAGCAGGTCGGGGTCGCAGGGCAGGATGTCGGTGCCGCTGGCCTCCACGACCGCATCTTGCAGGGGCAGGCGCTGCAGCAGGGCCGACACGGAGGTGTCTTGCCATTGCAGCTCGCCGCCGGTGCGGAACAGGGTGATGAGGGCGGTGACGACCCGGCGCAGGCGGGCGGCGGCTTCGCGCGTCTGGGTCAGGCGCGGTTGCAGCTGGGGCGGCGCTTCCTTGAGCGCCACGGCCAGTTGGGCGTCCATGCCGGCCAGCGGGGTGCGCAGGGCGTGGGCCGCGTGGGCGGCCAGGGCGCGTTCGTGCGCCACGCGCTGGGCCAGGCGCTGGGTCAGGCCCTCGATGGCGTCCACCAGGGGTTGCAGTTCGGTGCGGGTGGTGGCCAAGCCCTGGGTATGTGGGTGCAGGGGCTCCAGCTGGGCGACTTCGCTGGAAAGGTCGAGCAGGGGCTGCAGTTCGCGGCGCAGGCCGCGGTTGAGCCACCAGGCGGCGCACAGGCCGAGCAGCAGGGTCAGGCCGACCGAGCTGCCCATGGCCAGCCACATCGTGGCCCGGCGGGTGTCTTCGCGCTGCGCCACGTGCAGCACGCTGTGGCCGTTGCGCATGGGCAAGGTGAAGACGTGCCACAGGCCCAGGGCTTCGTCGGTGAAGCCTTCGGTCTGGCGCTCGGTCAGGCGGGATTCGGGCGCCTTGTGCGATCTCAGCACCACGCGGCCTTGCGTGTCCACCAGCTGCCAGACCAGGTTTTCCTGGTGCGGTGGGGCGGGCAGCATCCCCTCGGCGGGCGGGTTGCTGTCGCGGTCGGCCACGGCGACCAGGCCGTAGAGGATTTCGGCCGATTCGCGCAAGGCGCCGTCCAGCAGGTCGTCGAGCACCTCGTGCGTCAGCAGGCCGACGCCCGCGGTCATGCCCAGTCCCCAGACGATGGCGATGCCGCCCAGCACGCGGCTCAGGCGCTGGCGGATGGAGGGCAGGGCGCGGGCGCTCATCGCGCTCATGCTTCGGAGGGGATGCGGTAGCCCAGGCCGCGCACGGTTTCGATCAGGCTGCGTCCGAGCTTGCGACGCAGGTTGGCGATGTGCACCTCGATGACGTTGCTCTGCGCGTTGCCATCGCCGCCGACCAGCCCTTCCAGCGCGGCCTTCTCGACGATGCGGCCGCTGCGGTTGACCAGCGCTTCCAGCAGCTGCCATTCGCGCGCGGTGAGCTCGACGCGGTCCAGCCGTTCGTGCTGGCGCAGCCACACGCTGCGGGCTTGCAGGTCGATCTCGATGTCGCCCACGCGTTTGCGGCCGCTGGGGGCGCCGGCGGCGCGGCGGTGCACGGCGTGCAGGCGCGCGAGCAGCTCCTCGGGCTCGAAGGGTTTGACGAGGTAGTCGTCTGCGCCCGATTCCAGGCCGGTGATGCGGTCCTTGAGCAGGTCGCGCGCGGTCAGCATCAGGATGGGGCGCGTGTCGTTCTGGCGCCTCAGGCTGCGCACCCAGTCCAGGCCGGAGCCGTCGGGCAGATGCCAGTCCACCAGCAGGGCGTCGTGGTGTTCGCCCACCAGGCAGCGGGCATCGAGCAGGCGTTGGGCCCAGTCCACCGTGTGGCCCTCGGCACGCAGGAAATCGCGCAGGCCTTCGCCCAGGATCGGGTCGTCTTCCAGCAGGAGCAATTTCATGTCCAAACGTTAGCATGGGGGCCTGCCCGCCGTGTTCAGCTTGGCTTCATGTTGCAGCGCGACACTGTGAGCGATCCATGAAAAGGTGAGCCGATGTTTTCCAAGTTGAGCCAGGGTGTGCGGCAGCGTTTCGGTCAGGGCCTGGCCTCGGTGCTGGCCTGTGTCGCCGTCAGTGCGGGTGCCGCAGCGCCGGCCGAGGGGCTGAATCTCACGGCCCAGCAGGTGGCCGCGCTCGGGGTGACCTCTGTGCCCTTGTCCCAGTCGGCCCAAGGTGGCTTGACGGTGCCTGCGCAGCTGCGTTTGCCAGCCCAGCAGCAGCAGGTGCTCGCCGCACCCGTGTCGGGCCTGGTCACGGCCATCCAGGCCGACACCGGTGCCCAGGTTCGCCAGGGCCAGTGGCTGGTGCGCTTGCGCAGCACCCAGGCCCAGGCTTTGCGCCGCGACGCCTTGCAGGCCGGCAGCCAGCACGAGCTGGCCGAGCGCAGCTTGAAGCGCGACGAACAGTTGATGTCCGAAGGCCTGATCGCGCAATCGCGCCTGGACCAGAGCCGCACCCAGGCCCGCGTGGCGCGCTTGACGGCGCAGCAGCAACAGCAGGCCGTCGGCCAGGCTTTGGGCTCGGCCCAGGTGTCGCCCAACGGCGAGATCACACTGGTGGCGCCCATGAGCGGCCAGGTGGCCGAGCTGATGGTCAGCGTCGGCCAGCGCGTCGAGGAAGCGGCGCCGCTGCTCAAGCTGGCCAACCTGCAGGAGCTGTCGGTCGAATTGCAGGTGCCGGTGCAGCAGGCTCAGGGGCTGCAGGCGGGCCAGACCGTGCAGGTGCTGCTGGCTGGCGGCAGCGCTGCGCCGGGCTCGGGCGAGTTGGTGGCCACGGTGGTGTCCATCGCGCCCTTGCTCGACGAGCGCACCCAGAGCGTGACCGTGCGCGCCCGCCTGCGCCAGACGGCGTCGGGCAGCCTGCGTCCCGGTCAATGGGTCCAGGCCCGCTTGCAATCGGCCGCCATGGCGCCTCGCTTGCCCGAGTCGGCCATCGTGACGCTGACGGCGTCGGGCGAGCAGGCCGTGTTCATCGAAGAAGCGCCGGGGCGCTACCGCTTGCAGAAGGTGAAGACGCTGGGGCGCCAGGGCAGCGACATGGTCGTGCAGGGCTTGCCCGACACCTCTGCCGGTGCGGCACCTTTGCGCATCGTGACCCGGGGCACCGCTGCGCTCAAGGCGCTGGTCAAGCCTTGAGCCGCGGGAGCCCTTTGTGAACGCACTCATCGAGTTTTCCCTGCGCCAGCGCCTGCTGACGCTGATCCTGGTCATCATGCTGGCCGGCGCGGGCGTGTTCGCCTGGACCAAGCTGCCCATCGACGCCTTCCCCGATGTGTCGGGCACGCAGGTCAAGGTCATCGTCAAGGCGCCGGGCCTCACGCCCGAAGAGGTCGAGACCCGCATCACCGTGCCCATCGAGCAGGAGCTGCTGGGCATCCCCAAGCAAAAGATGCTGCGCTCGACCTCGAAGTACGCGCTGGCCGACATCACCCTGGACTTCGAGGACGGCACCGACATCTACTGGGCCCGCCAGCAGGTCAACGAGCGCCTGAGCGGCGTCATGAAAGACCTGCCCGACACGGCCTCGGGCGGCATGGCACCCATCACCACGCCCTTGGGCGAGATGTTCATGTTCACCATCGAGGGCCCGCAGACGCTGGAAGAGCGCCGCCGCCTGCTCGACTGGGTGATCCGGCCCGCGCTGCGCACGATCCCCGGCGTGGCCGACGTCAACAGCCTGGGCGGCCGCGTGCGCACCTTCGAGGTCGTGCCCGACCCGGCCGCGCTGCAGGCGCAGGGCGTGAGCCTCAACCAGCTGCAAGAAGCCATCGTGACCACCCACCGCAACGACGGTGCCGGCCGCCTGACGCAGGGTGAAGAAGCCTTGATCGTGCGGGCCGAGGGTGCGCTGCAAACGCTCGACGATGTGCGCAACACGGTGGTGCGCAGCGAAGCCGGCCGCGTCACGCGGGTGGCCGATGTGGCCGAGGTGCGCTTCGGCGAGCTGACGCGCTACGGTGCCGTCACGAAAGACGGCAAGGCCGAGGCGGTTCAAGGGCTGGTGCTGGGCTTGCGTGGCGCCAACGCCCGCGAGGTGGTGGCCGGCGTCAAGGCGCGCCTGGAGACGCTGCAGCCCACGCTGCCCAAGGGCACGGTCATCGACGTGTTCTACGACCGCAGCAAGCTGGTGGACCGCGCCGTCTTCACCGTGGGCAAGGCCTTGCTGGAGGCCGTGGTGCTGGTGGTGCTGCTGCTGCTGGCCTTCCTGGGGCAGGTGCGTCCGGCCCTGGTGGTGGCGCTGATGCTGCCGCTGGCGGCCTTGGGCACCTTCGTGCTGATGCGCTGGTTCGGCCTGTCGGCCAACCTCATGAGCCTGGGCGGTCTGGCCATTGCGATTGGCATGCTGGTCGATGGCGCCGTGGTGGTGGTCGAGAACGTCGAGGCCCACCTGGCCCGGGGCGATGCCGCCAAGCACCCCATGCTGCAGGTGGTGGCGCGCGCGGCCCGCGAGGTGGTCATGCCGGTCACCTCGGGCATCGCCATCATCATCATCGTGTTCCTGCCGCTGCTCAGCCTGGAAGGGCTGGAGGGCAAGCTGTTCGGGCCTGTGGCACTGACCATCGTGTTCGCGCTCGGTGTGTCGCTGCTGCTGTCGCTGAGCCTGGTGCCGGTACTGGCCTCGTGGCTGCTCAAAGCGGGCCACACGCAAGAGCCCTGGCTGATGCGCAAGCTGCATGCGGGCTACCTGCCCATGCTGCGCTGGGCGCTGGCCCACCCCAAAGCCCTGATGGGCGGTGCCGGCGCGGCCTTGCTCGGCGCGGTGCTGCTGTTCACGCAGGTCGGCAAGACCTTCATGCCCACGCTGGACGAAGGCGACCTCATCCTGCAGCTGGAGAAGCTGCCGTCCATCGGCCTGGACGCCACCGCCGCCGTGGACCTGCGCGTGCAACAAGAGATCTTGAAGCGCGTGCCCGAGGTGCAAGGCATCGTCGCGCGCAGCGGTGCCGACGAGCTCGGCCTGGACCCGATGGGCTTGAACCAGACCGACACCTTCCTCGTGCTCAAACCGCACGACACCTGGCGCAACCCCGACAAGGAATGGCTGATCGGCCAACTGCGCGAGGTCATGGAGAGCTTCCCCGGGGTGGATTCCACTTTCACCCAACCCATCGACATGCGCGTCTCGGAGATGCTGACCGGTGTGCGCGGAGACGTCGCCGTCAAGATCTACGGCACGAGCCTGAGTGAGCTCAACGCCATGGCGCTGAAAGTCGAGGCCCTGATCGCGCAGATCCCCGGTGCGACCGACACGCTCACGCTGCGCAACGACGGCGTGGCCTACCTGCAGGTTCAGATCGACCGCCAGGCCGCGGGCCGCTTGGGCCTGCACGCCCAGGACATCCAGGCCGACTTGCGCCGCTGGGTCGAGGGTCAGCCCATCGGCCTGATCCAAGAGCCAGGCCGGCGCACGCCGCTGGTGATCCGCGGCAGCGAGAAACTGCGCCAGTCGCCCGCGGATTTCGAGGCCCTGCGCATCGTCACGCCCGACGGGCAATCGTTGCCGCTGTCCACGGTGGCGCGCCTCACGCGCACCGACGGCCCCGTCAAAATCGACCGGGAACAGGCCCAGCGTTACGTGGTGGTGCAGACCAATGTGCGTGGCCGCGACCTGGTCGGTTTCGTCGAAGAAGCCCGTGCCAAGGTGACGCAGGCCGTGCCCCTGGCCGAGGGCTACCGCATCACCTGGGGCGGCCAGTTCGAGAACCAGCAGCGCGCTGCCCAGCGCCTGGGCCTGGTGGTGCCGGTGGCCTTGCTGCTGATCTTCTTCCTGCTGTTTTCGACCTTCGGTTCGGTGCGCCAGGCGGCGCTGGTGCTGTCCAACGTGCCGCTGGCGCTGATCGGTGGCATCGCGGCGCTGGCCGTCACGGGCGAGTACCTCTCGGTGCCGGCCTCGGTGGGCTTCATCGCGTTGCTGGGCATCGCGGTGCTCAATGGCGTGGTGATGGTGAGTTACTTCAACCAGTTGATCGAAGAGGGCCTCTCGCCCCGCGAAGCGGTGTGGGAGGGCGCCCAGCGCCGCCTGCGGCCGGTGCTGATGACGGCGGCCATCACGGCGGGCGGTTTGATCCCGCTGCTGTTCGCCACCGGGCCGGGCTCGGAAATCCAGAAGCCTTTGGCCATCGTGGTGACGGGCGGCTTGCTCAGTTCCACGGCCTTGACGCTGCTGCTGCTGCCCATGGCCTACGAACGATTCGGTGTGCGCCAACAGGAGGCTGCATGAAACAAGGTCTGGACCGAGCCTTCGGTCAAGCGATGGACCCGCTGCTGCGCTTGACCCGCGTTCTGGCGGTGCTGGCCCTGATCGCAGCCGCAGCGGCGGTGCTCCTGCTGCTGCTGTTCATGCCCGCCCAGGCCCATGCCGAGGACACCCACGCGCTGCCGCCCGATGCCGCCGTGACCGAGGCCCTGCAACGCTCACCGGCCTGGCGCGTGGCCCTGCAGCGCCACCAGGCCGAACGGTCCCGCGGCGCGGCGGTGGTCGCCAACCCCAACGACTGGACGCCCTCGGCCAGCTGGGCGCAACGCCAAGCCCGTGCCGATGTGGGCGCGGCCAGCCCCGCGAGCGGCGATGTGCGCACGCGCGAGTGGTCGCTGGGGCTGTCGCGCGGCTTGCGCTTGCCGGCGAAAGCCGAAGCGGCGTCGGCCGCAGGCCAAGGCCAGCAGGCGCGTGCCGACGCGCAACTGGCCATGGCCTGGCACGAGCTGGCACGCACCTGGCTCGAAGATGCCGTCGGTGTGCTGCAGGCATCGCGCCAGGAGCAACTGCTGTCCGCCCAGCTCAGGCTGTGGGAGCAGCAGCACCAGGCCGCGACGCGTCGCCATGCCCTGGGGGATGCCGCGCGCCAGGAACTGGTGCTGCTGGACGCCGGCCGGGCACAGGCCCAGTCGCAGTGGTTGCAGGCGCAGCAGCGCTGGCAGGCCGCCCAAGGTGTGTGGCGCAGCCGCTACCCGGGCCTGCCACTGCCCCTGTCTCTGCCACAAGCCAGCACGCCATCTGACACGGTGCCTTCGCCGCAAGACGTGCCAGTCACTGTGTCTGAAGCCCTTGAAGCCACCTGGCTGGACGCCCACCCGCAGTGGCGCCTGGCGCGCCTGGAGGCCGATGCCGCCGAGGCCCAGGCCCGCCTGGCCGAAGCCGAGCGCCAGCCCGACCCGACCGTGGGCGTGCAACTCGGGCGCGAGCGCAGTGGCGCAGAGCGCATCCTCGGGGTGAACGTGTCCTGGCCCTTGGGCAGCGCGGCCCGCTCGCTGCAATCGCAAGCCCAGTGGGCAGATGCGCAGGCAGCGCGTGCGCAGGAAGGCGAGGTGCGGCGAGAACTGCAGCGCAGCCTGGCCCAGTGGCGCGCCGAGTGGCGTTCGGGCCAGCAGGTCTGGCAGGCGGCCGAACAGGCGCAAGCGCAGACCCGCCGGGCCGCACTGGCCGTGCGCAAGGGCTACGAACTGGGCGAGGGATCGCTCAGCGAGGTGTTGCTGCTGCAGCGCCAGTGGCTGGACCAGCAGCAAACCGCGGCCACCGCCGAGCTGGAGGCGCTGCGTGCACGCTGGCGTTGGCAGCTGGAGACCGGCGCCCGCTGGGCGTGGGTGCCTGAGGCGGCGCGCTGAAGCCAGAGACTTGAGGCCTGGGCACCGATCAAATCGTGCCCAGCCGCCCCGTCACATCTTCTCAGAGGCTTTGGTCAGCGCGCTTGTGTTGACCTTTGATGTGTCAACAAGCCAAATTTCTTTTCAGATCAAGCGTTTAGTCTAGGCCTTGCTATGCCCTTGTCAACAACTGCAGTGTCTCGCACCACTGTCTTGCAAGGTTGCCGGCGATGGTCCGATGAAGCCACATACGCACTGGATTGAAGACGGGGAGGAGAAGTGAAGGCCCAGGGGTTGACGAACGAACGTTTTCGCACATAATGCGTTGACGATCACTTCTTCTTGCACAAAAATGCTCGTGCTGAATTCATCTGACGGCCAGCTTCCTTCCGCGATGAAGGAGGAATACCTCAGGCTTATTGCGTCGTGGCTGCTGGAAGAGGCGCTCTCTACGGAAGATGATCTGTACAGGGAGACCGACAACGCGTACACGCGTGGCTCAACTCGGTTTGGCCGGCAGCGTCAGCGCATCCTGAACGAGTACCTGTCGGGGCATCATCCGTGGCTCAAGGTCATGAACGGTGGCCAGGACATCGTTTTCTCTATTCACGACATCCCTTGCCGTTTCAGCAATGATGATCCAGATGCACCAAAGAAGCGTGCTGTTCTGGAGACGCATGTTTATCAGATGCAGCTTCTCGAAGCAGCATCGGCCGGCGAGCCAGCGCGGTTCGTGTTTGTGATCGATCGTGGGCCCAACGAATCAGCCGATCCGCGAGTGGTTCTTTTGGGGTTCTCCAACTCTGACGAGGTGGTGTGTCGCTGGTTCTCGTCAACGGGGGTTCGGGCTATGGGTGTTGCGACCCCATCTCTCCCTCAGCCAATCGAGCTTCCCAAGCCTCAGGTCGCTATCAAGCAGCGGCGTACAGATGCTGGCGATGACATCGCGTCGGCTGGACCATGAGCGATCAAATCCTCTGCTCGAATATCAGACTGGCTCGTCTCTTTAACGGACTGTCGTTGGCAGACCTTGGTGAACGACTAGGAAAGTCAAAGCAGTACCTGAGTCGAGTTGAGACCGGCGCCGAGCCGGTCTCTTCGTCTTTGGAGCGAGACCTCGTCGAGGCCTTTGGCATTCTTCCGGAGTTCCTTCGGAAGGTGGATCCTATGCCCTTGACCGAGGAGCAATGCCATTTCAGAAAGCAGCTCACCACCAAGGTAGCGTTGCGTCAGTACGCGAGGGCTCGCGGGGAAATGCTGAAGCGGCTTGTCTGTGTGCTCGAGGACTATCTTGACTTTCCGACCTACCAGATCGAGGAGGCCGACCCTGTCAGCGATGAAGCTATTGAGCTGGGGGCTGAGAGGTGCAGGGCATCGTGGGGGCTGGGCTGGGGGCCTATCAGCAACATCACTCGTGTCGCAGAAAACGCGGGAGCCGTGGTGATGCGAGTCAGCGGGCTTGCACAAGAGGTGGATGCCGTTTCGTTCGCATCCCGTCGCCCCGTGATTGCGCTAAATGCTGAAGGTCGTTCCGCTTGCCGTCTACGCTTTGGTATAGCGCATGAGCTCGGGCATTTTGCTCTGCATATTGGTGTGCTGACAGGCGATCGGCTTACAGAAGGTCAAGCTAATCGATTCGCCAGTGCATTCCTGTTGCCCAGGGCTTCGTTCTTGGCTGAGAGCTCGCGAGCGCTACGGAGGACACGCATAAATTGGGAACACATGGCTGACCTGAAACGTCGGTGGGGCGTTTCGAAGGCAGCGTTGCTTTACCGCGGTTGGCAACTTGGCGTGTTCACGGACGACCAAGTTCGGGCGGGCTTTATCTCGCTCAAACGCCATGGCGAGGCGTTGATGGAGGCAGAAGATAGCGAACTCGCGCTTGAGGTGCCGGAAGTTGTTTCCGATGGTCTAAAGGTTCTCAATGACTCTATTGGGATCCCTCGCGTCGCAGTCGCTCGGCAGATGTGCGTCCAGCCTCGTCTGCTTGACGAGTTGCTTGGTGAGGCTGGGCCAACCAGTAGCGGAGCTGTGGTCAACCTCTTCTCAGCCTAGCTTCTCGGCCAGACCAGGTCACGCAAGTGACCACGATCTCAAGCCCCGCTGGCCACGCCGTTTTGTGCAGGGCGCTATTGCGCTTTGAGCAGGTCGCTCACATCCAACCCCATCGCATTCGCCAACGCCTCCATGTTGTCCACGGCAATGTTGCGCTCCCCGCGCTCCACAGACCCCACGTAGGTGCGATGCAGTCCAGCCAACTCAGCCAGTGCTTCCTGGCTGATGCCTCTGGCCAGCCGCTCGGTTTTGAGCAGCCTGGCGAAGCGCATGCGCGCTGTTTCGGTGGACTTGCGGGCTATTGACATTGCCCGCGAGAATCCAATTTGGATGACTATAGGTCTACAGACTATAAGTAGCACTTGGCCTAGAATCATGCCCTTGGGGCGTTCGCTGACGCGCTGCCGGGAGGGCCCAGTAGCACCAGCCCCGAAGGGAGTGCCATGCTGGATCGACTCGCAAGCCCACTCGGGCTCGTGCCCATTGCGTTTGGGGTGAAGGCGCCTCTACGTGTTGCAACTCTGCCGCAAGGGCGGGGGCACCTCTGGTCAGCACAGGTCATGGCGGTGCGCCAAGGGCTGTTCAGCACGGTGTTCGCGAACGTGCTGTTCGTGGAGTCGAGCGACACTGCCTACGTGTTCGGCATAGAAACTCCAGATGCCCGCGCAGGTGGACTGCCAGCAGATGTGGCCGACCAACAGCAACGGTTCATTCAGTTTTTGCGCGAGCAGACCCATGAAGACATTCGTGCCTTGGGCATGCTGGCCAAGGTGTTCCGTGGGCATGAGTACGGATGCGAGGTCGCCGCGACAGCCGCCTATTTGGTTGCCCGTGACGTATGCCTGAACCTCGGTGTGGGCTACCAAACAGAGTCAGGCGCCTACGAGTTGGTCGGGATCCACAAAGATGACGATCTGGTGGTTCAGGCTCGCTTGGCGGTGCTCAATGACGAGCCGCAGCACCCATGAGCCCTGGACTTTCGCCTGCGAAACAGGCTCGGAGTTCTTGTTTCGAACGGTACTGTGCGTTCCCCTGGATCAATCAGCAGTTGTGAAACCCAAGCATGTCGATGAATAAAGCCTCTGCGATGAATGACAAGCTTCTGGCGACCCTCCAAAAAGTACGGGCAACGTCAGCAAGGTACGACTCCGCCAGTGGTCATGTCGTGGTCCTGCTGAACACTGGCATGGAGCTGTCCTTCGACCCCCATCTCGCTGCGGGCTTGGAACATGCACAACCAGTCGACCTCTTGCAGATTGAGGTTTCACCAACAGGTACAGGCCTCCATTTCCCAGCGCTGGACGCCGATCTCTATGTGCCTTCGCTTCTGGTGGGCGTCTTGCAGCCCGAGCGGCTTGCTGGCGAGGCAGGGCATGAAGCCAAGAAGTGTTTGCGCCAGCCGGAGGCCGAAGACCTCTACGCCTACGCCGTCCACTGGTCGGCCGAGGACCAGGAGTTCGTGGCCACATGCGCCGCGTTTCCCTCACTGTCGTGGTTGGCCCCAACGCCATACCTCGCGCTGCAGGGTGTCCGAAATCTGGTGCGATCAGCCATTGCAGACCTGGCGGCGGAAGGCCAGCACCCACCCGTTTCCAGCTGCTGAGCCCCCTTTGGCTGACCGTAGGAAATTCCCTTCCGAAACTGCTTCCGCCCCGTGCTGCAAATTAAGATCAAGAGGTTTGGCAAATACCCTTGCCACCTTGCAGTCAACAACAAATCCAGCGCACGGGACACATGCTCGACGACATCAAGAAGACCCTCTGGGCCACCGCCGACAAGCTGCGCGCCAACATGGACGCCGCCGAGTACAAGCACCTGGTGCTCGGCCTCATCTTCATCAAGTACATCTCGGACACCTTCACCGCCCGCACGGCCGAGCTGGCCGCGCGCCTGCGTGACCCTGACGACGAATACTTCTACGGCGACGCCACAGACGAAGACATTGCCGCCGAGCTGGAAGATCGCGATTACTACACCTCGGCCAACGTGTTCTGGGTGCCCGAAGCCGCCCGCTGGGAGGCCATCCGTGCCACCGCCAAGCAGTCAACCATCGGCAAGTTCATTGACGACGCCCTGGGCCTGATCGAAGCCGAAAACCCCAAGCTCAAAGGCATCCTCGACAAGCGCTATGCCCGTGCCCAGTTGCCCGACGGCAAGCTGGGCGAACTGGTCGATCTGATCTCGACCATCGGCTTCGGTGAAAACGCCAGCACCGCCCGCGACGTGCTGGGCCAGGTGTACGAATACTTCCTGGGTATGTTCGCCAGCGCCGAAGGCAAGCGGGGTGGGCAGTTCTACACGCCCGCCAGCATCGTCAAAACCCTGGTGGCCGTGCTGGCTCCGCACCACGGCAAGGTGTACGACCCATGCTGTGGCTCGGGCGGCATGTTCGTGCAGAGCGAGAAGTTCATCGAAGCCCATGGCGGCAAGATTGGCGACGTGTCCATCTACGGGCAAGAGGCCAACCCCACCACCTGGCGCCTGGCGGCCATGAACCTGGCCATCCGTGGCATCGACTTCAACCTAGGCCGCGAACCCGCCGACACCTTCACCCGCAACCAGCACGCCGACCTGCGGGCCGATTACATCTTGGCCAACCCGCCCTTCAACATCAGCGACTGGTGGCACGGCAGCCTGGAAGGCGACCCCCGCTGGCACTACGGCGATCCACCGCAAGGCAATGCCAACTACGCCTGGTTGCAGCACATGCTGCACCACCTCAAACCCACGGGCCGCGCCGGCATCGTGCTGGCCAATGGCTCGATGAGCTCCAGCCAGAACAACGAAGGCGTGATCCGCGCCGCGATGGTGGATGCCGACGTGGTGGAGGTGATGGTGGCCCTGCCGGGGCAGTTGTTCTTCAACACCCAGATCCCGGCCTGCCTGTGGTTCCTGGCCAAGCAAAAGCAGCGCAAGGGCGAGGTGTTGTTCATCGATGCACGCAAGCTGGGAAAGATGATTTCTCGCGTGCAGGCCGAGCTGGACGATGCAGCGATTGCCCGCATTGCTGAGACCGTGGCCGCCTGGCGTGGCGAGGTGTTGCATGGGGCGGAGGGTGGCGCCAGCATCACCACCTATGAAGATGTACCGGGCTTTTGCCGCAGCGTGCCCCTGGCTGAGATTGCGCAGCACGGCCATGTGCTGACCCCGGGGCGCTATGTGGGCGCCGAAGAGGTGGAAGACGACGACGAGGCCTTTGCCGAGAAGATGCAAAAGCTCACCGAGAAACTGGGCGAGCAGATGGCCAAGGGCGCGGAGCTGGATGCGCTGATTCGGCAGAAGCTGGGGGTGCTGGGGTATGAAGTCTGATCCCAGAATGCGCCCTCTTGGCGACTTCGTTAGACTCATCTCTGGTAATACCCCATCGAAGGCAGATGAGTCCTACTGGAATGGAGATACGCCTTGGATTTCTGCAAAAGACATGGCGAACTTCTGGATTGAAGATTCAGAGGACCACCTGACTCCGGCTGGAGTAGCTGCCGCATCAAGGCTTGTGTCCCCGGGGACCGTGCTAATGCTGACGCGAGGCATGACTCTTCACAAGCGGGTACCGATTTGCCGAACAGCTCAGGCTGCCACGTTTAACCAGGACGTAAAGGCCGTGTTGCCTCGCGAAGGGCTCTCCGCTCGATTCCTGCCTTACCTGTTGGTCGGAAACCATGACCGATTGCATGAGCGCGTTGATGCCGCTGGCCATGGAACGGGGCGGCTCAACACCGACGCACTGTTGGCATTCCCGGTATGGGTGCCCGCCCCATTGGAGCAAGACGCGATTGCTTCTATTGGTGAGGCTTTAGACGAACGTTTGCGACTCCTGCGCGAAACCAACGCCACCCTCGAAGCCATCGCCCAGGCGCTGTTCAAGTCGTGGTTCGTCGATTTCGACCCCGTGCGCGCCAAGATGGCAGGCCGCGCCCCCGAAGGCATGGATGAGGCCACGGCCGAGCTGTTCCCTGATGCATTGGAAGAGACGGAGTTGGGGGTGGTGCCAAAGGGGTGGGCCTATCAGCCCATCTCGGAAGTTGTGGAAGGCGTGTATGACGGCCCACACGCCACGCCTCCCGAGGCGAACTCGGGCGGCGTTTTCCTAGGCATCAAAAACCTGACGGGCACCGCGCTGGATCTCTCCGAAATCAGGTTCATCGGCGACGCCGAGTGGGCCAAGTGGACCAAGCGTGTGGAGCCTCGCGCTGGTGACATCGTGTTCAGCTACGAAGCAACATTGGGATTCTTCGCGCTGATCCCACCAGATTTGCGTTGCTGCCTGGGTCGGCGCCTGGCGCTCATCCGCCCGAAGGGCAAAGATGGGGCAGGGCACTTCTGGTTTCATCAGTTTGTGGCGCCGCCATTCCAAGCGCTTCTGGCCAAGCACACCATTCAGGGGGCGACCGTGAACCGCATTGCGCTAAAGGAATTTCCCTCTTATCCGGTGTTGGTGCCGTCTCAGCCGTTGAGAGCCGCATTTCACGACGTCGCATCGGGCTTGTGGGCCAAGATTCAGCGCAACCAGGCACAAGCCCAGACCCTTGCGGCTCTCCGCGACAGCCTTCTCCCCCGTCTTATCTCCGGCCAACTCCGCCTGCCTAAATTGATGGAGGCCAAAGTTGCCTGAGATCCAGAAGTGGGCCGACATCAAAGAGCCGTTCATCGGCGGCGCGCTTCTCCTTGGAAACGGCGCTAGCATGGCGGTTCACAAAGAGTTCGGCTACGCGTCACTTCGAGTCGCGGCAGAGGAGCATGGTCATCTAACCCCTGAGGTCGCATCGATCTTTAGGTCGTTTGACACGAGCGACTTCGAGTTGGTGCTCAGGCGTCTTTGGGAGGCCACCCTGGTCAACAAGGCTCTTGGTGTAGAGCCAGGCAGGGTTGAGGAGGCTTACCAGCAGGTAAGGCAGGCCTTGATATCGACGGTGCGACAGGTGCACATCAGCTACGAGGATGCAAGCCAGCATTTCGAGCCCATGTTCCAGTTCATGAAGACGTTCGACACGGTCTTGAGCCTCAACTATGACCTGCTTGTTTACTGGGCGATGATGGCCAGCCAGCCTCACTTGGGGAATTGGTTCAAGGACTGCTTTCTGGGCGGCGGGCTGTTTTGCGAGGACTGGGAAGATCTGCGCAAACCTTATCGTGCAGATGGTTCAACGTTGGTCTTCTATCCGCATGGAAGCCTCATCACGGCCCGTAAACGGGACTACTCGGAGAAAAAACTCACGCTGCAAGGTGGCGGTGGCGATAACCTTTTGGAGCGCATTCTTGCGCTCTGGGAGTCCGGCGCGGCTGTGCCGCTTTTTGTCAGCGAGGGCACAACAGAGTACAAAAGGAAGTCTATCGCCAGCTCTAGCTACCTGAGTCGTGTTTTTCGGGAAGTCTTGCCAAGCTCCGGCGAATCATTGGTCATCTACGGTTGGGCCGCGTCCGAACAAGACGAGCACGTCTTGGCTCAGTTACGCAGGTCGGGTACTCGACTGCGGAGAGTAGCTGCATCGGTCTATCGTGGCGATCAAGCGAGCGCTCAAAAGATGGAAGATGCCCTGAAAGCCGCAGGAGTGGAAGAGGTGTTGTTCTTCGATGCGGAAAGTCCTGGTTGCTGGATTCATCCACAGGATCCGGTCGATTCATAAACACATCAATTGATCACGGTCCATGCGATGCATCTTCTGTAAAGGTGATTCCACTCAATCACGTAGTGTTGAGCACATCATGCCGGAATCAATTGGAAGCAAGAAACGAGTGCTTCCGGCTGGTGTTGTCTGCGATAAGTGCAACAACTACTTCGCTCGCAAGGTCGAACAACCGATCCTTACACACTCATGGATGAGAAACGTTCGCGCGTGGCAGCAAGTCCCCAACAAGAAGGGAACATATCCGTCATTGGTTGGGCATATCGCTGGAACCGATGTCGCAGTAAACATGCGGCGCACGCCAAACGGAAAGCTGCAACTCAGTCCAGAGAAAGGCAACGATAAGTCGGTCCTTGACGCCGTCATCGCCAATGGCTTCGAGCAGCCATTGATCTTCACCATTGAAGACGACCTACCACATCGAGAGATGTCCAGATTTCTCTGCAAGATGGCATATGAAGCCGTCGCCGAGTTGTTTTGCTCAAGCCCGCAAGGCCCATATCATTTAGGCAGCGAGCCATTCTTCGACAACGTGCGTGAGTACGCTCGGTATGGCAGTAATTTTCAGGAGTGGCCTTTTTCGCATCGGCGTGTTTTTCCACACGACACGTTAATGCGTCATCCAAGCACAAATGAATGGGTGCAAGCTGGGTTTGGTTGCGGGCTCTTTATGAACAAGCGACAGGAAACGCTCTTTGGCTTTCTCTTCTATGGAATTGAGTTCGTCGTCAATGTCGGAGGCCCATCTATCGCAGGCTATCACGAGTGGCTTGAAGAGCATGGCGGGATCAGCCCACTGGTTGAGCGCTTGGGATGCAGGTTGGTGCTCGGTGAGGATCAAAATCACTATCTCGACGGAAGTTGTGAAGTTTCAAAAGGCCTCGAGTTCGATAAGAAACATGGCTACTCTCCCTTCAAGGCCGAACCCAATGCTGTCTAGCAGGCGGTTTCAAAGCGCACGACAACACCGGCTATAGCTTTCCCTTTTACATGGCCAGCGGTCAAATAGGCCTTCTTTTGGCGTCGGAGCGCTCCTTGAATGCTCGTAGGTAAGGTCAATCAATTCACATGAAGATGGTTGCGGGTACGGGACGGTCCGTCCGGTACCAAACCGATCCGCCCATGTAGGCTAGCCCTGGATCCAGGGCATCGACGACGATTAGGTAGCATCTTTCGATGTGTCCCTGCTCAAATGTCGCAGACGCTAGGTTCTCTGCCTTGTCGTTCGCTCGGTGGCCCGCTAGTCGTGGCTTAACGTGGATCACCAAGGCGCTGTTTGTCCAAATTGGGCCAGAAAGGATGATGGCGTCCTGTCCGTTCGGTGGCGTGCGCCCGTCTTTGATGCAAGCGGTGATCGCGCGAACTCTTCGCTCCAGTTCATCTTGATCATCTCGCGTGACCGACAGAAGTGCCGAGGTCAACTCCGACCATCCTTGTGTAGGTCTGTTTGCGACTTGGGAGAGCAGCGATTTGAACCAAGGACTGAGGGCTCTGGAAGGCTTGGGTGTTTGCTGTCCTTCATCCCTCATCGAGTAGTACTTGTCGATTGCGGCAGAGTATCCGGCCGTGATCAGTCTGTGTTTGCCCGGCTCGAAGCCATTGAGGTTCAGGCCTGTATCCAGGTAGAACCCCATGATGTCAAGCTCGTCTCCTACGAGATGGTGAGTCAAGAGCGACTGGGTTCTTTGCCGTATGTAGTGCAACCGCTCATGGGGATGCTCCAGCAGATCAAGCATGACTTCGAGGTCAGCGAGCGAGATGCACGGAGAGAGCGGGTACTGATTGCTCAGCAGCCCCGCATCTTGCAAGAGCGTGGGAACACTCTGCACCGTGGCGAAGTCGTGCAGGGTCACAGACAACCGCAAGACGCTGGTAATGCCATCCAGGCTGATCGGGAAGTCCAGGTTTTGCTTGGCCTCGCTCTTCCGAATTTCGATCTCTTGCTGGATGACCTTCGATAACCTCCCTGATTGCTCGGATGGGTCCACGATGAGGCGCTTGACGTGTTCCACGACCCGGTCGGTAGCCCCGCGCAGTGCTGGCCATGTGACTTTCCCTGACTTTGCTTCGACCAGCAGCAGGGTGGTGTCGTAGCGAAGGATCAGGTCCGTCTCAAACTGCTGGCCCTCGTGCCGCCACTGGTAGGCCGTGGCGAACTGTGCATTCGGGAAGGCGGCTGCAAGCAGTCGGTGAACTTCACGTTCGAGGTAGTCAGATCTGGCCTTGCTGAGCTTTTCTATCAGCTTTGGCGCCTCTTGTAGCAACGCATCGGCAATTTGGTAGATGAAGCTCATGCCAGTTTGCGGAAGCGCACAGAAGTAGTCGTGACCGCTGAGCTTGATCAGAGGCTTCGTCCAAACCGGGTTGTTCCAGAAGAAGCTTTCGACGTCGCAATCCTGTGTAACGCCCAGTGATTGGCTGAGCTTGGTCATCAAGGAGTCCGTCGCTTCTGGGTCGATTTGAAGGGCTTCAGCCACGACGGCAGAGTTGACAAAGAAGCGCATCGTCAAGAAGCGATCTGCAAGAGGGAGCAGAGCATTCTTGGCTCCCTCCAGATGCGGTGCGTCCAGTTTGAAAGACTCGGACCACGCCTGCAGTTCACCCTTGAAAGGAAAGGCTTCGAGGAAGGAATCGACCAGTTCATCCACGGTCTTGGCCGCAAATACGGATCGGAGTTGTGACCAGTGCTGATTGACTTGATCCTCCATGCGTCTGATCAAGTGATCAAACAGGCGCACGACATCTGTGAGAGCCAGCCCGAATTTCGCGTGGAAGTCGCTGTCGATTGCGCGGAACTGGTCGTGGCTAACGCGCTTGACCGTTCCGTAGTAGCCCCAGTTTCGAACCACGGCGGTATGAGCGCGGAGGTACTCTTGCAGAGCGGTCACTGCTGACTGCTTTTCATCCTCTTTCGATGGGGCCTCGGATGCCGTTGGCAGTCTGGCTGTTTGGTGCGCCTCAAATAGCTCAGGAAGCAAGTCGAAGAGGCTCTGTATGTCGTCGGGTTGTGGTGGCGCTATGCCATTGCGCGGAGGGGCGGCAAGCAGCAATGCCTGTACAAATTCGATGTGGCCTTGCTGGAGCTTTGCTTCACGAGGTGCCTTTGAAGACTGAACCCCGTTCATCAAGGCGTATGTTTGCAGGACAGCCAACGTGATGAACGGTTCTATGCGAGCGCAAAGCTCGCGCACCTCTTCAAGGATGGTGCCCTTCCGCTCTCGGGATTTCTTTCCAAGCTCAATGGCATAGGCTTTCCGGTCAGAAAGGGGCAACCCACTCAGTGGGTGCGGGGTCAAAAACGGACCGCGTCGATCTCCTTCTGTCCGCTTACGCCCTCTCTGATGCTTTTTTCGTTTCATGTGCGCCGTCCTCTGGCCTGGGGCGAAGATCGTGATGCCGGATCCTCGCTGAACTGACGCCGACATTCTCGCCCTCGAACCAGATGCTGTCACGGAAAATGCAGCGAGTTAAAACTTTGGTCAAATACCGAAAGTCGAGCATCAAAAAATGGGAGTAGGCGGGATGTCCATGACAGAGGATCAACTCGAACAGGAAGCACTGAGTTGGCTCATCGAGGTCGGCTACACCCACCTGAGTGGCTACGAAATTGCCCCTGATGGCCCCGCCCCTGAGCGAGACAACTTTCGCCAGGTGCTGCTGCCCCAACGCCTGCGCGACGCCATCGCCCGCCTGAACCCGCACATTCCGCTGGCTGCCCGCGAAGACGCCTTCAAGCAGATCCAAGACCTCGGCACCCCGGTGCTGCTGTCAGCCAACCGGCACTTCCACCGCCTGCTGGTGGGTGGCGTGCCGGTGCAGTACCAGAAGGACGGCGAAACCCGTGGTGACTTCGTGCGCCTGGTGGACTGGGGCAATGCCGCAGCGAACGAATGGCTGGCCATCAACCAGTTCTCGCTCAAGGGGCCGCACCACACCCGCCGCCCCGACATCATCCTGTTCCTCAACGGCCTGCCCGTGGTGGTGCTGGAGCTGAAGAACCCGGCTGATGAGAACGCCAACATCTGGAAGGCCTACGACCAGATCCAGACCTACAAGGCCCAGATCCCCGACGTGTTCCAGTACAACGAGGTGCTGGTGGTGTCAGACGGCTCCGAGGCCCTGATGGGCTCGCTGTCAAGCAACGCCGAGCGCTTCATGGCTTGGCGCACCATAGACGGTGTGACGCTCGACCCCCTGGGCCAGTTCAACGAGCTGGAAACCCTGGTGCGTGGCGCGCTGGCACCGGCCTACCTGCTGGACTACCTGCTCTACTTCGTGCTGTTCGAGGACGACGGCGGCCTGATCAAGAAGATCGCTGGCTATCACCAGTTCCACGCGGTGCGCGCGGCCATCGAGCATGTGGTGGGCGCATCCCGCCCAGGTGGCACGCACAAGGGCGGCGTGGTCTGGCACACCCAGGGCAGCGGCAAGAGCATCACCATGACCTGCTTTGCGGCGCGGGTGATGCAAGAGCCGGCCATGCAGAATCCCACCATCGTGGTCATCACCGACCGCAATGACCTGGACGGCCAGCTCTTCGGTGTGTTCAGCCTGGCGCAAGACCTGTTGCGAGAGCAGCCCGTGCAGGTGGAAACAAGGCAAGACCTGCGTGCCAAGCTGGCCAACCGGCCTTCCGGCGGCATCGTGTTCGCCACCATCCAGAAGTTCATGCCAGGCGAGGACGAAGACACCTTCCCGGTGCTCTCTGACCGCAGCAACATCGTGGTGATTGCCGACGAAGCGCATCGCACGCAGTATGGCTTCGAGGCAAAACTCAAGATGGTCAAGCGCAAGGCCGGCCAGCCTGATGCGGCAGCGTCTGCAGTGACGACGGGTGATGCAGCCAGCTCGGCGCTGCCCGCCAACTTTGTGCCGCCCCCGTATGAGGTGGCACACAAGTACCAGGCCGGCTACGCCCAGCACCTGCGTGACGCCTTGCCCAACGCCACCTTCGTGGCTTTCACCGGCACACCCGTCTCCAGCGAAGACCGCGACACGCGCGCCGTGTTCGGCGACTACATCCATGTCTACGACATGCAGCAGGCCAAGGAAGATGGCGCCACCGTGGCCATCTACTACGAGAGCCGCCTGGCCAAGCTCAGCCTGAAAGAAGACGAGCTGCCCCACCTCGACGAAGAGGTGGACGAGCTGGCCGAAGACGAAGAGGAAAGCACCCAGGCCAAGCTCAAGAGCCGCTGGGCCGCCCTGGAAAAGGTGGTGGGCGCCGAGCCTCGCGTTGCAGCCGTAGCGGCTGATCTGGTTAAGCACTTCGAAGAGCGCAACAAGGCCCAGAACGGCAAGGCCATGGTCGTGGCCATGAGCCGCGACATCTGCGTGCACCTGTACGACGAGATCATCAAGCTGCGCCCCGATTGGCATGATGCAGATCCCGAGAAGGGGGCCATCAAGATCGTCATGACGGGTTCGGCCAGCGACAAGGCGCTGCTGCGCCCGCACATCTACAGCGGCCAGGTCAAGAAGCGACTGGAGAAGCGCTTCAAAGACCCGACCGACCCGTTGCGCCTCGTGATCGTGCGTGACATGTGGCTGACCGGCTTTGATGCGCCCTGCGTGCACACCCTGTACGTGGACAAACCCATGAAGGGCCACAACCTCATGCAGGCCATTGCCCGCGTGAACCGCGTGTTCAAGGACAAGCAGGGCGGCCTGGTGGTCGATTACATCGGTATCGGTAACGAGCTGAAGGCTGCGATGAGGGAGTACACCGCCAGCAAGGGCCGTGGCAAGCCCACGGTGGACGCCCATGAGGCCTACGCTGTGCTTGAAGAAAAGCTCGACGTGCTGCGCGCCATGCTGCATGGCTTTGACTACAGTGGCTTCCTCACCGGCGGGCACAAGGTGCTGGCCGGTGCAGCCAACCACGTGCTGGGCTTGAAGAGCGAAGGCCAGCGCGACGGCAAGAAGCGCTTTGCCGACACGGCCCTGGCCATGAGCAAGGCCTTCACGCTGTGCTGCACGCTGGACGAAGCCAAGGCTGTGCGGGAAGAGGTGGCCTTCATGCAGGCCGTGAAGGTGATCCTGACCAAGAAGGACATCACCCAGCAGAAGAAGACCGACGAGCAGCGCGAACTGGCCATTCGCCAGATCATCAGCGCGGCCGTGGTGTCTGACAGCGTGGTCGACATCTTCGATGCCGTGGGCTTGGACAAACCCAACATCGGCCTACTGGATGACGAGTTCCTGGCGCAGGTGAAGAACCTGCCCGAGCGCAACCTGGCGGTGGAACTGCTGGAGCGCCTGCTGGAAGGCGAGATCAAGAGCCGCTTTGCCGCCAACGTCGTGCAAGAGCGCAAGTTCTCTGAGCTGCTGGGCAACGTCATCAAGCGCTACCAGAACCGATCCATCGAAACCGCCCAGGTGATGGAAGAGCTGGTGGAGATGGCCAAGAAGTTCAGGGAGGCGGCCTCACGCGGCGAGAGCCTGGGCCTTAGCGATGACGAGGTGAAGTTTTACGACGCCCTGATCATCAACGAATCAGCGGTGCGTGAGCTGAGCGATGAGACGCTGAAGAAGATCGCGCATGAGCTGACAGAAAGCCTGCGCCAGAACATCAGCGTGGACTGGGCGCAGCGCGAAAGCGTGCGCGCCAAATTGCGGTTGATGGTCAAACGGATTCTGCGCAAGTACAAGTACCCGCCTGACATGGCCGATGCGGCCGTTGAACTGGTTCTGGAGCAGGCCGAGACGATTGGGGATGAGTGGGTGCAGTGACTAGTTGGGCGGTTGGTTGACCGGCTGCTTGTGGGGGCGCCAGTACCAAACTCTGGCCAGGTACTGCATCCGATCCTTGGCTGTTCGTAGGCCCTGCGGATACCGTTTCATGTGTTCCTGAAGACGCCACTGTTGATCAAAGATCATGGCCTCTCTCCTGCACCAATCCCAGTGGTTGTCGGGGCTCCCCTCGTCGGTGAGGTTGAGCGCGCAATCGATCGCGGCGAGCATCAGCCTGTGCCGGTCTTGGTAATGCTCTGCCCGAGCCCAAAGTGGGTCGAGAGGGTACAGGACAGGTAGCAGCCACAGGATCTGATCCAATGCGGTGCTGCGGTCCTTGAGCCCGTCTGCGTTTGCGCGCTCCCGTTCGCACCAGAACAAAAGCAGCGCCTCCAAAAAGTCCAGCCTGTAAAGCTGCAGCATGTCTGGCAAAGACGGATGAATGCTGAGCGTCGTTGTCGGTAGCTCGTGCAGCAGAGCGCGGCTCTGATGCCATGGGTCCGGCAACTTGTCCATCATCTTTCGTCGGTTCCGAGAACTCATTTGAGGGTGCGCGAGCAAGTCCCAGGCGGGATGACGTAGATCGAAGCGCAGCCCCGGATATCTCCGTTTCAGCTGGTTGATTTGCGCTGGTCGGGGCAGGTACTCGCCTCGCAGGCGAGCGCGCCACACCCCTATTTGGCTGTCGATACGCGCGTGCTCACTCAAATCGATGAGCAATCCCTTAAGCGTCCGCTCTCCCGACAGGAACAGCAATTCATCCAAAAGGACACACATCCGCAGTTGGCGAAAGTAAGCCACCTGCGTCACGCGAAAGTCCTGCGTGGCGGTTGATTCATCGGCGGATGCTAGGCGCATATGGGTGTTGATTCCAGGCTATCTACATCGGGTGTGATCAGTGTGGCCAGATATCCGCTTTGCTTGATGTGGACGTTTGCTCGGCCGGTTACTAGGATGGGCAATCAACAAAAGTTGACCCCAGAAACCCAAGTGTGAGTCGTCAAGGTCATGGCCGATCTGTTGCAATTTCCCACTGCCTTGAGGCAGGCGAGAAGCAGGCGCGGCCTGATGCAAAAGACCGTCGCTGAAAAACTGAACGTTGACCCCACCCTGCTGTGTTCTGCGGAGCGAGGCGCAAGAGGGCCGCTTGACCCTAAGGCACTGAGCAAGCTGGCAGCCTTCCTCGATCTCTCGCCCCTTGAAGCGGAAGAGCTGAACTGGGCGGCCCGTCATGACCGAGCCATTGGAGCTTTGCGTCGCCAAGGGCTCAGCGAAACCGAGCTGTCTGCCATCTCAGCGATCTTGTCAGCCTTGTATGGCCTGCAGGGCGATCAGCAAATTGGACTCATCGACTACTGCCGCCAGGTAGGGCAGAGCGCGCGCATGGTTAAGAGCCTGACCCCCAACCCTCTGAATCGGGAGGCTCGGACATGACATAAAAGAAAACGGCGGGCCGTTCGGGGCCCGCCGCATCCGCTCGGTCAAAGACAGAGACTATTCGCACCAGCATTGTCTTTCTGATCGAGCGCCCCGTCAACCGGGGCACAGCCACTCCCCATTCAGCAAGTCTCCGACTTGGCCTCGCGGTGTCAACTATCTGGCAACCGCGATGGGGCAGCTCGTCCATCTGTTTGCGCGCGATCTAGCGCGGTAGGAAAGACAATGAAGTATCAAGTTCGTCTGCTCGTGATGAGCAGCGGTGAACGGTTGCCTGTGCTCTGCACATCCGATGGGCAGCCCATGATGGAGCCGGCGCTCTACGTCCTCACAGAGCTTCGCGCGCAAGGGCGATCAAGCGCAACGATTCGCCACGCGCTCGAAGCGATCATGGTCCTGCAGATGACATTGGATCAACAGCAGATCGATCTGAACGCTCGGATGCGTGGTGGCAAGCACCTGCAGATCCATGAGGTTGATCTGATCGCACGCTGTGCGAATCAGCCGATTCGTGCGTTCGGGCAGGATTCGGCAAGGCAGCTCAGTCGAGCATCTGCCGCAAATCGGCTTCACTACATCCACCAATACCTCCGTTGGCAGGCCTTTGGCTTCTTGATGCAGTTGGACTCGAACGAAAAGGCCTACTTGGCCTTGCGCGATCGGGTTGAGAAGGCCTGCAGTGCGTTGAAGGCGCGTTCGCCATGCCTCACGATTCGCAGCCCCAGGGATCAGAGGCAAGGCCTGAGCGATCAATCCTTGGCCATCTTGGAGTCGGTGGTGGATGGTGCTCAACAGGTTTGGCAGAACGAGCATGCGCAGGCACGTAACCAACTGATGCTGCGTTGGCTAATGGAGCTTGGAATCCGGCGAGGCGAACTGCTAGGAGTCCGTCTCTGCGACATCGACTTTCAAAAACTTGAGGTCCTCATCGCCCGCAGAGCCGACGCCAAGGATGACCCTCGCGCACAGCAACCGAATGCCAAGACCTATGAGCGTGTGCTTGATATCAGCGAGGAGCTTGCCGAGATGACGCATGACTACGTCATGTGGAGTCGCGCGAATCAGGGACTATCTCGTCGCCATGACTTCCTTTTTGTCGCAGGCGGGACAGGTAAGCCGCTGTCTATTGCGGGGGCGAACAAACTGTTTGCCTCGATGAGGGAGGCTGGTCTCAATCTTCCGGAGGACGTGACCGCGCACATCCTGAGGCACACCTGGAACGATCGGTTTAGCAAGCAAATGGAGCGAGCAGGTATGTCGCCAGAGGCCGAGCAAAAAATGCGCTCGGTGTTGATGGGATGGTCGCCCACGTCCGAGACCGCCGCAACCTACACGAGGCGGTACGTTCGAGAGCGTGCAAGCCAAGCAATGAAGAGCATGCAAGGCCAGTTGGGCGTTAGCGGAGGCAAGCCATGAGCGCAAATTCACTCCGCACGTTGCTACCTGTCGCCTTCACCAAGAGCGGCGTTCAGTTCTGCATGGAAGACGAGATCTGGTCCTTCCAGGATGCTGTCACGCCGGGGCACTTTGACTTCCTGGTGCTGAGAGATGCGGTGACACCTGAGACGATGCAGGGGCTCAAAGCAACGTTGGCTTGGTTGCTTCAAAACAGGGCTGTTGCGACTGCGCGCAACGCATACTCGAGCTTCAAGCACTTCCTTGTCATGACAGGCCGATCCGGTGATCGCCCGATCAATGAAATCACTCAGTTTGATTTGATCAGCTACCGATCGATGCTGACCAGGCAACAAGGCAACCGCCTTTTGATGCTGGCCGTGTTGTTGAAGAAGTGGCATGGGTTGGGTCTGCTTGGGGTCAGCGACGACGCCATTGGATTCTTGAAGAGCCTGCGCATGAAGAAGCCTGACGTGGGCGTGCCTGTGTTGACGATGTGTCCAAAGCAAGGGCCTCTCACACACCTCGAGGACCAGGCGTACCAAGATGGGCTGAACGCGGCGTTCGCGCGTGGTGACCTGAGTGAGGCGGCATTCTTTGCGATCTGGCTCACGCGGGCCATCGGTCAGCGGCCGTGCCAGACCGCCGCACTGAAGGTCTGCGATCTTGTCGTTGAAGCTCGGCCTGACGGAAGCCATGAATACCTCCTCAAGGTTCCTCGAGCAAAGCAGCGAGATGCGATCCACCCCCGAAGCAGCTTGAAGGTTCGACCGCTGATTCAACAGCTGGGAGCCCCACTGCATGACTATTTGCAGCGGGTACGTGCAAGGTTTGACGGACGGCTTGGCGATGCGTATCAAGCCCCCATGTTCCCAGCTCGCTGGGTTGACTCGGAGGATGGGCCGTTCTCCGGGCACATGACCGCGAATCAAATGAGTGATCTCATCAAGTCTGCGAATCGAAAGATCAAAGCCAAATCAGAACGAACTGGGCGCTCTTTGCACGTGACACCCGCAAGATTGAGAAGAACAATCGGCACACGCGCCGCTGAAGAGGGGCATGGCGAACTTGTCGTGGGGGAGATTCTCGATCACACGAATGTGGCCAGCGCGAGGTATTACGTTGAAGCGGTGCCGACCATCGTTAGCCGGATCGATGCAGCAATGGCGCACAGCCTTGCTCCCTTGGCTCGTGCGTTTCAGGGAGAGAAGCCTGAGCGCTTTGATCCAGAGAAGACCGATCCATCCAGCGTCATCGTCGATCTGCGAGTTGATCAGAGCGCCAAGCCGATGGGGCGATGCTCAGGTACAGGCTCGTGTAGCTTTCTGGCCCCGCTGAGTTGCTACACGTGCCGGAGCTTCAAGCCATGGCTAGACGGCCCACATCAAGCGGTGCTTGACGATTTGATCGCGCGCAGAGATCAGCAGTTGAGCCGTAATGGGGCGCGCATGGCTTCTATCAATGACCGCACGATACTGGCAGTGGCCGAGGTCATACAGATTTGCGCAGCGGCGCGGGGGGCGCGCAGCAATGGCTGACGTCATCTACTTTTCACCAGCTCACGGTTGGTCTGCTCAGCAGAACCTGAGCCATTTTGTCAAAGTATGTCGCTCGGAGCTTTCTGTCTTCGGTGAGGGACTAAATTTTGATGAGGACCGTTGGGATGTCTCTGGGTATGTTGAATTGAAGGGGCAACGAGGGCCAGTGACACTCTTGTTCACCGAGCTGTCGCCTCTTGGGCGTCGCCAGTCAGTGTCAATGCAAGAGCCATTCAAGTCCTTTGCCAAGTCAGCCATTCGATACCTACAAGGGCTAAGACAGTCCAAAAGCTTGCAGACGCGACTGATCGGCCTGAGGGCACTTCATCGTGCGCTCACGGAGGATGGCGGCGCGGCAGATCCGACTCGATTGTTGCCCGTTCACTTCAATCGAGCGGTGGAGCTGATCAAGGAGCGTGTGGCTGCGACGAGTGCTTACCAATATGCCGGACAGCTTGAGGTCATCAATCAACTGATGGTCGATTCATGTCTACTGGCTTCGCCGATGAGCTGGCGATCGCCTGTTAAGCGCTTTGGTTGCTTGGAAAAGGTTGGGCCCGAGTTTGATGCGCGTCGGCTGGCGCGCATGCCTAGCCCGGCTGCGCTTTCTGCGCTCGCCTCGATATTCAATGTGGCGACTGATCCATCGGACGTCATCGTGACGTCTGTGATGGCGATTTTGTGTGCCGCTCCAGAGCGAGTTAACGAAGTCTTGAGGCTGGCGGCTGACTCACAAGTGACCCATCAAGAGCCCACTACTGGTGACCCGATTTACGGCCTCCGGTGGTTTCCCTCAAAGGGAGCGAAACCGCAGGTCAAGTGGACGGTAAAGTCTATGGCAGACGTTGTTCGGCAAGCATTCGTCAAGACGAATAAGATCAGCGCACCTGCCAGAGAGCTTGCCGCGTGGTACGAAGAAAATCCAGAAAAGATCTTCTTGCCTGACGATCTAGAGCACCTAAGAGCGCAGGAATGGCTGACGATGGCTGAGTTGGGGGCGGTGCTTTTCATCGACCCCGTAGCCCGAAGCGTGATTGATCTGTGGTGCAAAGCAAATGGGGTCCACACAAAGAGGCAGGGAGCATCCCGTCTAGTTCGCTTCGATGCGGTCCAGCGAGCTGTTCTGAACATGCTGCCTGCGGGCTTTCCGATTGCAGATTCGGAGCATAGGTTGCAGTTCTCCCAGTTGCTGTTTTTGGTGCGTCGAAACGAGCTGCACAAATCCAGAGCTGTCTACCGATGTATGTTCATGCGACCATGTACGAACGACATCAATAATCGTTTGTCCGGTGACTCTCATCGGAGCCAGTCAATCTTCGAAAAGTATAGCTTTCGTGAACAGGACGGTTCGCCAATCTCCGCGACTACACACCAGATCCGCCATTACCTGAACACCCTGGCTCAACTAGGGATGGTCTGCACAACCACCGCTGACGCGGCGACCGCCTGCTGTTATTTCAGATGACGACAAATTTTTGCATTCAAAGGGCAGATTCGGAG
>NZ_SNXW01000006.1 GCF_004362855.1 Aquabacterium commune | reverse complement strand
ACGCTCCGAATCTGCCCTTTGAATGCAAAAATTTGTCGTCATCTGAAATAACAGCAGGCGGTCGCCGCGTCAGCGGTGGTTGTGCAGACCATCCCTAGAAGATCAGACTCAAGAAAAAATTGCCAACCTAATAAAAATCGCAGCTGAAGACTACGAAGAAGGTCAAAAGCTGAAAATCGTGATCATTGGCATAAATAAGGTTGGCAGCGAATTAATTCACCTTGTTCATGACATCGCCAAGCGTTGTGGCATACACAGAATCAAGCCAGCCCCACTCGACACAACAATTGAATTAATATCGAAAGGCGAGGAAAAATTAAACATCAAAATTTCCGATCACGAAGGCATATTTAAGGAGACAGGCGGCGACTATTGGCTAACCCAGCTGGTATGCCAGGCCATATGCCTATCGAAAAATATAACACAAACCGCCCCAACCAAGGCTGAGCTAGCACTTGACATTCCAGCCCTGCGTGCGAAGGTTACCGATAGACTCGATCATGCATATAGCGAGCCAGTAATTGAATTCTGCCGAGGAAACAGATTTAGATCAACAAACGATCCATATCTTAAGCTCTTGAAATGCGTGAGCGAGCAGGAAAGCTCAATTGTCGACCTAACTGAGCTTGCAAACGCTCACCCAGATGTACGCGGCAGCATCAACAACGTCAAAGAAAAAAGGCTTGCAATCCTTATTGATTCAAAGCCAATTTGCGAGAGATATTTCTACTACAACCCCGCAACAAAGCATTTTGCCATTGAAGACCCAGCATTATTTTATTTCATGAAGCACCTCAACTGGGATGATTTGCGAAAGAAGTGCGGATTTAGAGCCGGAGATCGCGAATTTGACTTTGACTTTGCAATTTCCTTCGCCGGCGAGAATAGGCCACTAGCACGTGCCATTAAAGCCCAACTTGAGACATTGGACTTCTCGGTATTCTTCGACGAATTGTTTGAGGCGAACTATCTTGGGCAAGCGTGGCACAAGACTTTTATGGATATATTTAGCGACAAGTCTCGATTTGTCGTCTGCCTGCTGGACAAATTCCATTTGGAAAAAATATGGCCAACCTTTGAGCGTGAGTGTTTTGTACCCCGAGTCCCCGAAGCCGCTGTGATCCCTATTTATTTGGATAATTCATCATTTCCTGGCATATCCAAAGACATCGTGGGAATCAAATTCTCACCCGATGGAGTACCGCAAGAGGATATTCAGAATAAAATTACGGACGAAATCATATACAAACTTGCAGCTCGCATCGAAAGCATTTGACCGATTTACAAATGAAGTCTAACTGTCGGTTCAACGCGGACGCGCAAGTGCCCGCAACCAAGGGCCATGCCTTCGGCATTCTCATGGCCTGTGTTGGTGCCCTACGCACCTGCGGTGCTCCGGCGCCGCTCACCTTGGTAGTTAATCCCACACCTGAATACCCCGTACGCATCACCCAATAGAACCACCACATCGACAACACGCCTCTGATGTCCGACCCATGTTGCTAACCCTGCTCATCGCCTCATTCGCAATCTCACTCCTGGGGTGGGGCACATACCTGCGTCACAAAGCCATGTCTCTTGCAGCAGCCGAGGTCGGCAAAGACCACACCACGTACATGAAAAATGTGCATGCAACACCGCGCCTCAACCGAACTTACCAAACGGGCTTGGCGCTTCATTTGTTGGCCGTGCTGATCGTCGTCATGTGGATCCTCTTGCGCAAATAGCCGCCCCGCCGTGAAACCCATCGTCACATCGCTCCTGTTATTCGTGTCGCTGACGCTCGGCACCGGCGCATTCGCTCAAACCTGGGCCACAGCCCAATCCAGGAACCCAAGCAATGGGCGTGTCATCGTTTTCCGATACGTCCAGACCTTTGCCTCTGGGTTTAGCAAGGCCCAGCAACCCATCAGGGTCATCGTGACCTGGCAGTACACATCGGAGAACGGCATGCCGACACCGGCGGAGCGCCAACGGATGGACGCATTGGAAGACCTGCTGGCGCCGGCCGTCGAAGCCACAGGCGTGGCCACGCTGGCGCTGGTGAGCACGGGCGAAGGGCTGCGCGAGTGGACTTACTACGCCAAGTCCGAGCAGGTGTTCCTCGGCAAGGTCAACCAAGCGCTCCAACGCCATCCCAAGTTCCCCATCGACATCCATGTCGCACAAGACAAGGCATGGCGCACCTACGAGCAGTTCGTCCAGCAAGTCCAGAAGCCGTAGCCGCATGCCATCACAACCACCACCCCAAACCACCCATGACCTCCCACCTCCTCCGCACCCTCGCCCTCACCTGCACGCTGGCCATGGCCGGCTGTGCCGCCACCGTCACCCGCAGTGGCCCGGCACCCGCGCCCTTGTCGGTCAGTCCGGCCGCCACGCGCGCCGTGTTCGTGCGGGTGGAGGCCGCGCCTGGCATGCCGCCCGGGGGAAACTGGGAGACCTTCAAAACCGACTGGCGCGACGGCATGGCCATCGCGGCCGGTCGCTCGGGCATGCAGGTGACGTGGTCTGACACCGAAGACGCGCGCAGCGCCGACCCAGCCGTGCTCGTCGTCGTGAAGGTGCGCAACTACCAGTACATGACGCCCGAAACACGCATTGGCCTGGGCATCCTGGCCGGCAACGCCTATGTGAACACCGAGGTCGAGTTCTACGAGCTGCCCGCCCGGAAGCTGCTGGGCAGCCGCCTGTATGGCACCACCACCAGCCCCGCCGAGGGCATCCTCTCGGCCACCACGCGCAAGCAGGTGCTGGCCATCAGCGACGAAGTCATCGCCGACATCCGCCGTTGAAACTGGCCACCTCCGGCAAGGCCCGCGCACGCAACCTCAGCCCATGAGCTCCACCCATCGCCACAACACCGGCTGGATCAGCTTGGCCCTGGCCCTGGCCACACAGGCACCAGCCCACGCCGCGCCCGCCGACACACCTGCAGCCGGCCTCACCGCCGCCCAGGTGCAAACCTACCGCGAAGGCCCCGGGCGCCAGCGCTGGATCGATGCCGCCCGGCAGATGGCGCAGTTGCGCCAGTCACCGCCCAGCACGGCCCTGGCCGACCTGTGGCGGGCGCTGGACGCCGGCGTGAACCGCCCTGCAGGCGTCAACCCGCTGCCCTTGGCCACCACGGCACAGTCCCTGCCCGAGCTGGAGGGCAAAACCGCCTGGCTGCGCGGCCAGGTGCTGGGCGGCCAGGCCGACGGGCGCTACAGCTACGCCTACGCCTTCAACCTGGCCCGCTTGGGCCGCTTCGGCGACCACCTGATGGAAGCCGCCATCTTCCTGGCGCATGGGCGTTTGGCGATGCAGATCGACACCGACCGCTGCACCGACCCGAGCGTGGCCATGGACACCACCGCGGCCTACGAAACACAGGCCCTGATGCGTGGCATGGACAGCGCCATCCAGACGCTCACGCCGCGCCAGCAGACCACCGCCTTGCTGGAAGCCGTGGTGCTGGAAGACACCCTGGGCGAGCGCCCACCCCAGTCTTGGCTGTGCGCCGCGCGCATGAACCCCTCGCACCTCACCGAGGTGCAGACGCCCAAGGGCGATGTGGGCCGCACCTTCGTCCTGAACCCGCCCCAGGCCAGCACGCTGTTCGTGGACGAGGCCACGTGGCGTGCCGCGCGGCGCCAACGGCTCGACAAGATGGCGCAAAGCCTGCTGCCCACACTGTGATCAACCCGCCCCAACACCAACCACCATGACACACACCCGCCACCGCACCGCCCTGGCCCTCCCCCTGAGCCTCACCCTCAGCCTGTGGGGCTTTGCCGCCCACGCCGGTCCGGCCATCGACCAGTTCAAGCAAGACATCGCGGCCTTCACGGCGGCCCAGGCCGCCAACCCCGACAAAACCATCCAGTACACCGACCCGCAAGGCGCGCTGGCCCGCGCGGTGCTGAACCCCGGGCGCATTCCCAGCGTGGTGGACGAAGCCCTGGCGGAGCCCAACGGCGCCGACCAGATCAAAGCCGCGCTGGAGGCCTACAAGCCCATCTCCAACAGGTACGCCGGGGCGTTCGAGCGCTTGCCCGGCAAATACGACGGGGAATACCTGGATTCTTTCGAAGCCATGTACCAAGTCACCCTGGCCGGGCTGAAGCCGCTCAAGGACGTCAAGCCGCAAGACATCCCGGACGAGACCCTGCGGCCCATGCTGGAAGCCGCCGTGAAAATGGCCGCAGCGATGCCCGCCATCTTGGTGAAGGTGCTGGAAAAGCAGGTGGACGCGGGCAAGTTCTCGGCGGATTTCACGCCGGTGGCGCGGGCGCGCATCGAAGCGCTGCGGGCAGCTCTGCCCAAGCCATGACAAAGTGATCTCCCCACGGCAGGGGGCTCCCCTTCGCTGGGATAATGCGGCCCCATGAACCCTCTGCTGCAGCGACTCCAGCCCTACCCCTTCGAACGCCTGCGCGGCCTGACCGCCGGCATCACGCCGAATGCGGCCCACCGGGCCATCAGCCTGGGCATTGGCGAGCCCAAGCACCCCACGCCGGCTTTCATCAAGCAAGCCCTCACCGACGCCCTCGACGGCCTGGCCGCCTACCCGGCCACCGCCGGTGAGCCCGCCCTGCGCGAGGCCTGCGCCGCCTGGGTGAAGCGCCGCTACGGCCTGACGTTGGACGCCGCCACGCAGATCCTGCCGGTGAACGGCTCGCGCGAGGGCCTGTTCGCCCTGGCGCAAACCGTCATCGACCCGAACCAGCACCGCGACGCGGGCGGCCCCACCGTGGTCTGCCCCAACCCCTTCTACCAAATCTACGAAGGCGCGGCCTTGCTGGCCGGGGCCCGCGTGGTGTTCGCCAATTCCGACCCGGCGCGCAATTTCGCGGCCGACTGGGGCAGCATCTCCGAGGAGGTCTGGGCCACGACGCAGCTGCTGTACGTGTGCTCGCCAGGCAACCCCACCGGCGCCGTGATGCCGCTGGACGAGTGGCAGCGCCTGTTCGCCTTGAGCGACCAGCACGGCTTCGTGATCGCCTCGGACGAGTGCTATTCGGAAATCTATTTCCGCGAAGGCGATGCGAACGGCCAAAGCGCAGCCCCCCTGGGGGGCCTGGAAGCCGCCGCCAAGCTCGGCCGCACCGACTTCAAGAACCTGATCGCCCTGACCAGCCTGTCCAAGCGCTCCAACGTGCCTGGCCTGCGCTCGGGCTTCGTGATGGGCGACGCGGCCCTGATGAAGGCCTTCCTGCTCTACCGCACCTACCACGGCAGCGCCATGAGCCCAGCCGTGCAGCGCGCCAGCGTGGCGGCCTGGAACGACGAGGCCCACGTGGTGGAAAACCGCAGGCTCTACCGCCAGAAGTTCGAGCGCGTCACGCCGATGCTGGCCGAGGTCATGAACGTGGCCCTGCCCGACGCCGGCTTCTACCTGTGGGCCGAGGTGCCAGCGCACCTGCCGGTGACGGGCGGGTTCTCGCCCGACGAATGGTTCACCCGAGAGCTGCTGGCTCAATACAATGTCGCGGTGCTGCCCGGCAGCTACCTGGCCCGCGAGGCGCATGGCGTCAACCCGGGCCGCGGCCGCATCCGCATGGCCCTGGTCGCCGGGGTGGACGAGTGCGTGGAGGCCGCCGAACGCATCCGCGCTTTCATCCAGTCCTTCCCGCGCTGACCTCCCGCGCTGACCTCCCGCGCTGATGTCCACGGCTTCAGCCCCTCCTTTTTTGCCTCCGAAGAACACACCATGAGCAACGCACTGCAAACCACCATCGACCAAGCCTGGGAACAACGCGCCGAGCTGTCCGCCGCCAGCGCCCCCGCCGAAGTCCGTGACGCCGTCAACCACATCATCGACCAGCTCGACACCGGCAAGATCCGCGTGGCCGAGAAGGTCAACGGCCCCAATGGTCTGCAATGGGAAGTGCACCAGTGGGTCAAGAAGGCCGTGCTGCTGAGCTTCCGCCTCAACGACAACGTGCCCATGGGCGACGGCGCCCTGCAGTTCTACGACAAGGTGCCCACCAAGTACGCCGGCATGAGCGCCGAGCAGCTCAAGGCCACCGGCGTGCGCGTGGTGCCCCCGGCCGTTGCCCGTCGCGGCTCCTTCCAGGCCAAGAACGTGATCCTGATGCCGTCCTATGTGAACATCGGCGCCTACGTCGATGAAGGCACCATGGTGGACACCTGGGCCACCGTCGGCTCCTGCGCCCAGATCGGCAAGAACGTCCACCTGTCGGGCGGCGTGGGCATCGGCGGCGTGCTGGAACCCCTGCAGGCCAACCCCACCATCATCGAAGACAACTGCTTCATCGGCGCCCGCTCGGAGGTGGTCGAAGGCGTGATCGTCGAAGAAAACTCGGTGATCTCGATGGGCGTGTACATCGGCCAGTCCACCAAGATCTACGACCGCGCCACGGGCGAAGTCAGCTATGGCCGCATCCCCGCCGGTTCGGTGGTGGTCTCGGGCAACCTGCCTTCGGCCGATGGCAAGTACTCGCTGTACTGCGCCGTGATCGTCAAGCGCGTGGACGCGCAAACGCGCTCCAAGACCAGCATCAACGACCTGCTGCGCGGCGCCTGATCGGCCCTTGCAGGCGATCTGCCCGTCTGAACCACATCCCAGGAGACCTTGATGAGCGGTGGCAACCTCGAACGCGTGCTGCGCCTGATGGCCGAGAAAAAGGCCTCGGACGTTTTCCTGTCGGCACGCACGCCCATCCTCATCAAGATCAACGGGCAGATCATGCAGTTGACCGACCAGGTGCTGACGCCGTCTCAGCCCCGGCAGCTGCTGGCCGAGATGGTGTCGCCCAGCCAGATGGAAGAGCTGGACGAAACCGGTGAGCTCAACCTCGGCCTGACGATTCCCGGCGTGGCCATCTTCCGCCTGAGCGCGTTCAAGCAGCGCGGCTCGGTGGCGGCGGTGTTCCGCCACATCCCTTCTGACATCCCGGCGCTCGACACGCTCAATGTGCCGCCGGTGCTCAAAGAGCTCATCCTGCAAAAGCGCGGGCTGATCTTGCTGGCCGGCGCCACGGGCACGGGCAAGAGCACCACCCTGGCGTCGATGCTGGAGTACCGCAACCAGCACATGACGGGGCACATCCTCACCATCGAGGACCCGCTGGAGTTCCTGTTCGTCAACAAGAAGTCCATCGTCAACCAGCGCGAAGTGGGCCGCGACACGCAGTCGCTTCAGGTCGGCCTGAAGAACGCGCTGCGTCAGGCGCCGGACTGCATCCTCATCGGTGAAATCCGCGACCGCGAAACCATGACGGCGGCGCTGTCGTATGCGCTGTCGGGCCACCTGGTGCTGTCCACCCTGCACGCCAACAACAGCTACCACGCGCTGGGCCGCATCCTGTCCTTCTACACGCCGGAAGCCCGCCCCGCACTGCTCAACGACCTGGCCTCGGGCCTCAAGGCCATCGTGTCGCAGCGCCTGCTCAAGGCCCAGGCAGGCCCCAATGCCGGCGGCCGCATCCCCGCCGTGGAGGTGCTGCTGAACACGCAGCTGGTGTCGGAAATGATCGAGCGTGGCGACATCTCGGCCGTCAAGGAAGCGCTGGAGAAATCCATGGCCGAGGGCTCGCAGAGCTACGAGCAGGACATCGCCCGCCTCATCAACGAGGGCATCGTCAGCCGCGACGAAGGCTTGCTGCATGCCGACTCGCCGACCAACCTGATGTGGCGCCTGCAGAACGACAACAGCCAGCAGACGAAGCTGATCCAGAAGCCGGAAGAGCAGGACCACGGCCCTTCCTTCACCGAGATCACGCTGGACGTGACCCCGGACGAGCCCGCCACAGGCTTCGGTGCCACGCGCTTCTGACCCCCGCTTTCTCCCGTTTTTCCCGGAACCGCCATGACCGCCACCCTGCGCCTCACCGAGGCGCTGATCGCCCGCCCCTCCGTCACGCCCGAAGACCAGGGTTGCCAGGCCCTCATGACCGAGCGCCTGAAGGCCTTGGGTTTCGAATGCCGCGCGCTGAGCTTCGGCCCAGCCGACGCCCCCGTGACCAACCTGTGGGCCATCAAGCGCGGCAGCGACGAGTCCGCGCCCGTGCTGGCCTTCGCTGGCCACACCGACGTCGTGCCCACCGGTCCGCTCGACCAGTGGGGCAGCCCGCCCTTCGTGCCCAGCCACCGCGACGGCCTGCTCTACGGCCGCGGCGCCGCCGACATGAAAACCTCGCTGGCCGCCATGGTCGTGGCCTCGGAAGAATTCATCGCCGCCCACCCGCAGCACAAGGGCAGCATCGCCTTCCTCATCACCAGCGACGAAGAAGGCCCCTCGGTCGATGGCACCGTGAAGGTGTGCGAGTGGCTGCAGCAGCAAGGCCAGCGCCTGGACGCCTGCATCGTCGGTGAGCCGACCTCGGTGCAGCAGGTCGGCGACATGATCAAGAACGGCCGCCGCGGTTCGCTCTCGGGCAAGCTGCGCGTCCAGGGCGTGCAAGGCCACATCGCCTACCCGCACCTGGCGAGGAACCCCATCCACGTGGTGGCTCCGGCCCTGGCCGAGCTGGTCGGCATCGTCTGGGACCAAGGCAACGAGCACTTCCCGCCGACCAGCTGGCAGATGTCGAACGTGCACGCGGGCACCGGCGCCAACAACGTCATCCCCGGCGAGGTTGTCATCGACTTCAACTTCCGCTTCTCGACCGAGTCCACGCCCGAATCGCTGCAGCAGCGCCTCAAAGACGTGCTGCGCCAGCACGGACTGGACTTCCACATCGACTGGACCTTGGGCGGCCGCCCCTTCCTGACCCGCAAGGGCCCGCTGGTGGAAGCCATGGCCGCGGCCATCGCGCAGGTCACCGGCGTCACCACCGAGCTGTCCACCACGGGCGGCACCTCGGATGGCCGCTTCATCGCGCAGATCTGTCCGCAGGTCGTGGAGTTCGGCCCCGTGAACGCCAGCATCCACAAGATCGACGAGCACGTGCGCGTCGCCGACATCGAGCCGCTCAAGGACATCTACCGCGGCACCCTGGAAAGGCTGCTCGCGTGAACGTCATCGAACTGATCGAAGCCAGCGCCCAGCGCCTGAGCGACGCCGGCGTGGCCTTCGGGCACGGCACCACCAACGCCTTCGACGAGGCCGCCTGGCTGGTGCTGTGGCGCCTGAACCTGCCCATCGATGGCCTCGACGAGGTCGCGGACCTGCCGGTCGGCACCGACCAGACCGACGCGGTCCACGAGCTCATCGGCGAGCGCATCGCCACGCGCAAGCCCGCCGCCTACCTGACGAAGCAAGCCTGGCTCCAGGGTGTGCCCTTCTATGTCGATGAGCGCGCCATCGTGCCGCGCTCCTTCATCGCCGAGGTGCTGGCCGATGGCAGCATCGACGCCTGGCTGGGGGAGCACACCCGCCGCGTGCTGGACCTGTGCACCGGCAACGGCAGCCTGGCCGTGCTGGCCGCCATGGCCTTCCCCGAGGTCACGGTGGACGCCGCCGACATCAGCGACGACGCCTTGGCCGTGGCCCGCATCAACGTCGATGCGCACGGCCTGCAAGACCGCATCACCTTGCTGAAAAGCGATGGCGTGTCTGGCGTGCGCGGGCCGTATGACCTGGTCCTGTGCAACCCGCCCTACGTCAACGCGGCGTCCATGCAAGCCCTGCCCGCCGAGTACCGCGCCGAGCCCGAACTCGCGCTGGCCTCGGGCGAAGACGGCATGGACTTCACCCGCGCCCTGTTCGCGGCCCTGCGCGCAGCGCCCGACCGATTCCTGAGCGAGGACGCCGTGCTGGTGCTGGAGATCGGCAACGAGCGCCCGAACTTCGAACGCGCCTTCCCCGAACTCGCCCCCGCCGTCACCTGGCTGCCCACGACGTCCGGCGACGACCAGCTCCTGCTCGTCACCCGCGACGCCCTGATCCTTCCCCATTGAGTCCTTCATGATCGTTCTGAAAAACGTCTCCCTGCTGCGAGGCGTGAAACCCGTCCTGGACCAGGCCAGCGCCACCCTCCACCCCGGCGAGAAGGTCGGCCTGATCGGGCGCAACGGCGCGGGCAAGTCCTCGCTGTTCTCGCTGCTGGCCGGACGCCTGCACCCGGACGCCGGTGACGTCGAGATCCCGCCCGCCTGGCTGCAACCGGGCGGCATGGCCGAGGTCGCGCAGAACATGCCCGAAACCGACGAGCCCGCCACCGACTTCGTGCTGCAAGGCGACGCCCGCCTGATGAAGGCCAAGGCCGATCTGGTTGCCGCCGAGGAAGCCGACGACGGCAACGCCATCGGCGAGGCCCACGCCAACCTGGCCGAAGCCGGCGTGTTCGACGCACCCGCGCGTGCGCAAGCGCTGCTGCTGGGCCTGGGTTTCACGCTGGAACAGGCCATGGCGCCAGTCAACAGCTTCTCGGGCGGCTGGCGGATGCGCCTGCAACTGGCCCGCGCGCTGATGTGCCCGGCCAAGCTGCTGCTGCTCGACGAGCCCACCAACCACCTGGACCTCGACGCCCTGGTCTGGCTGGAAGCCTGGTTGCAGCGCTACGAAGGCACGCTGCTCATCATCAGCCACGACCGCGAGTTCCTCGACGCCATCACCAAGGTCACCCTGCACCTCGACGACGGCAAGCTGACCCGCTACACCGGCGGCTACACGGCGTTCGAGTCGATGCGCGCCGAACGCATGAGCCAGCAACAGGCCGCGTTCAGCAAGCAGCAAGACAAGATCGCCCACCTGAGCAAGTTCATCGCGCGCTTCAAGGCGCAAGCCAGCAAAGCACGCCAGGCGCAAAGCCGCGTCAAGGCGCTGGAGCGCATGGAAAAGCTGGCCCCGGTGCTCACCGCCAGCGACTTCCAGTTCAACTTCCCTGAGCCGCTGAGCCTGCCCAACCCCATGCTCTCGCTGAAAGAGCTGGCCTGCGGCTACCACCGTGACGGCGCCGAGCCGCTCACCATCGTGTCGGGCATCAACCGCTCGGTGCTGCCGGGCCAGCGCATCGGCATCCTGGGTGCCAACGGCCAGGGCAAATCGACGGTGGTCAAAACGCTGTCGCGCATGAACAAGCTGGTCAGCGGCGAGATCACCGAGGGCAAGGGCCTGAGCATCGGTTACTTCGCCCAGCAAGAACTCGACGTACTGCGCATGGACGAAGGCCCGATGCAGCACATGCTGCGCCTGGCGCGTGAGGTCGGCCCCAACGCCCGCGAGCAGGAACTGCGCGACTTCCTGGGTCGCTTCCAGTTCACCGGCGACATGGTCAACCAGCCCGTGCACCAGTTCAGCGGCGGCGAAAAGGCCCGCCTGGTGCTGGCGCTGGTCGTGTGGCAGCGCCCCAACCTGCTGCTGCTCGACGAACCCACCAACCACTTGGACCTCACCACCCGCGAGGCGCTGAGCATGGCGCTCAATGAGTTCGAAGGCACGGTGATGCTGGTCAGCCACGACCGCGCCTTGCTGCGCGAAGTCTGCGACGAGTTCTGGCTGGTGGCCAAAGGCGAGGTCAGCACCTTCGACGGCGACCTCGACGACTACCAGAAGTACCTGGCCGACGTGGCCCGCGAAACGGCCCTGGCCGCACGGGCTGCGCGCGATGGCTCCAAGGCCCTGGCGGCGCAAACTGCACAAGCGACGGACCAGGCGGCATCCAGCCACACCGAGCCCACCGCCAGCGCCGAGCCCACCGTGTTCAACAGCAAGGGCAAGGAGGACCGCAAGGCGCAAGCCCAGGCCCGCGCCCGACTGAACGACCAGTTGCGCCCGCTGAAGGCCGAGCTGAAAAAGGTGGACGAGCGCATGGCCAAGGCCGCGGAGGAGCGCGACAAGCTCATGCAGGCGCTGGGCTCCATCAGCATCGGCCCCTCGGAGCGTGCCGACGGCGGCAAACGCCTCAAGTCGCTGGAAGAAGAGATCGAGCAACTCGAAGCGCGCTGGCTCGAACTGGGCGAGGCCATCGAGCGGGTCGGCAACTGAACAGCCACCACAGCGACCAGCCACTCGGCGCTACCATGCCGCATGCCCCGCTCCCCTCGCACCACCAGCAGCCCCAGAGCCCACAGCAACACCAGTCCCTCGGCAAGCACCCACGCTGACATGCTGCGCCTGGACAGCCAGCTGTGCTTTGCGCTCTACGCCACCTCGCTGGCCATGACCAAGCTCTACAAGCCGCTGCTGGCGCCCTTGGGCCTGACCTACCCGCAGTACCTCGTGATGCTGGTGCTCTGGGAGCGCGACGACCACACCGTGCTCGAGCTCGGCGAGCTGCTCCAGCTTGACTCCGGCACCCTCACGCCACTGCTCAAGCGCATGGAAGCGGCCGGCTGGGTGTCCCGCCAACGCGATGCCACCGATGAGCGCCGCGTGCGCATCTCGCTGACACCCCAGGGTGCCGCGCTGCGCGAACGGGCCGAAGGCGTGCCCGAGGCCATCTTCTGCCAGGCCGGGATGGCGATCGACGAGATGTCTTCGCTTCGGCGACAACTGCACGCCCTTCGGCAGCAACTCCAGGCCTGAACGACAGCCCCACACGCCGTGAGGGATTGGTGCCCTTGCGGCTGCCCAGCTCACATCATCCGCTTTAGACTGGGACCAATTCAGTTGCACACAATTGAATGACAAACACCTCAGACCTGAAAGGACACACCATGGCCTCCCCGACCCAAGTCATCTACACCGCCCACGCCACCGCCACCGGCGGACGCGATGGACGCGCCACCAGCTCCGACAACGCCCTGGACGTGGCACTGGCCCGCCCGGTGGAAATGGGTGGCAAGGGCGATGGCACCAACCCCGAGCAGCTGTTCGCCGCCGGCTACAGCGCCTGCTTCCTGGGTGCCATGGGCTTCGTCGCCGGCCAGAACAAGAAACTTCTGCCCAGCGGCACCCAGATCGCTGGCGCCGTCGGCATCGGCCCGATCCCTGCCGGCTTCGGCATCACCGTCAAGCTGAGCATCACCTTGCCCGGCATGGACCGCGCCGAGGCACAAGCCCTGATCGACGCCGCCCACCAGGTCTGCCCCTACTCCAACGCCACCCGCGGCAACATCGACGTCGTGCTCGAACTGGTCTGACGCCAACGCGGCCCAACGGCAGCAGGTGGCGGATTGCATGCCACAAACACATCCAGTTGCACCTGCTGCCAGTGGGCGGAATGCCAGAAAAAGGGTGTTAATCTCACGTTATCCCTGAGCATCCGAGATTGACGGGCGGCATCCCACCGCCTAACCTTGCGACCCATGCCTTTCACGACCCGACACTCCGGCCAGGCGGCGATTGCCACCGGTCACACTGCCGGGCCTGGATCGCAGCGCATCGCTTCTCTGGCTACCCTGCTTCTCTGTGTCGCGCTGATTTCCGGCCTCCTCTCGCAGCCTGTCCACGCACAAGCCGTGCCTCAGTCTGCGACCGTGTCCGTCACGGCGGCGCCAAGCAACACCGCGGAATCTGACGACCCCGTCGCGCGTTTCCTCGCCGACAAGGGCCTGATGCCATCCAAGCGCCCTGTGGCCGAATTGGCCCAGCAGGTGCGCAACACAGCCACCGACATCGCGTCCGAACTCGTGCTGTCGGCCATGAACTTCCTGGGCGTGCCCTACCGCCGCGGCGGTGACTCCAGGGAAACCGGCTTCGATTGCAGCGGATTCACGCGCCACGTCTTCGAAAACAGCATCGGTCTGATCCTGCCGCGCCGCGCCATCGAGCAGGCCAACTCCCCCGCGTTGATGCCGGTCCAGCAGGCCGAACTCAAGCCAGGCGATCTGGTGTTCTTCAACACCTTGCGCCACACCTTCTCGCACGTCGGCATCTACATCGGCGACAACAAGTTCATCCACTCGCCCCGCGCGGGTGGCCAAGTGCGCGTCGAAGACATGCGCCAGGCCTACTGGCAGCAGCGCTTTGACGGTGCACGGCGCGCACCGGCCGTGTCGGCGCAAAACGCCCCGACCTCGCGGAACAACTGAGTTGCGATCAGGCCCAAGGCTTGCGCGGCACAATCAGCGTCCATGAGCCTGCCCGCAGTACCGCGCCCTCACGGGGTCATCCCCATCCAGCCAGATACCAGCCTGAAGCCTGAGGCGCCTGTTCGTGTGGCCGGCGGTGAGGCTTTGCCCATGCCCGCCGCACTGGCACCCCAGGCTCCGCCCACGACGACATCGCCACGGGACCAGCGCGGCCGCGCCTTGCGCGACCTGCGCATCTCCGTGACCGACCGCTGCAACTTCCGCTGCGGCTATTGCATGCCGCGCGCTGCTTTTGGCCGCGACCACGTGTTCCTGCCGCACGAGGCCCTGCTGAGCTTCGAGGAAATCACGCGCGCCGCAGCCGCCGCCTTGCGCCTGGGCGTGCGCAAACTGCGCCTGACCGGCGGTGAACCGCTGATGCGCCGCGACCTGGAGCGGCTGATCGCCCAACTGGCGGCCCTGCGCACGTTGGACGGCACACCGCCCGAGCTCACCCTGACCACCAATGGCGTGCTGCTGACCCGCAAGGCCCAGGCCTTGAAAGACGCCGGCCTGCAGCGCCTGACCGTGAGCCTGGACGCCCTCTCCCCCGACATGTTCCAGCGCATGAGCGACAGCCAGAGCGAGGTGGGCGAGGTGCTGGCCGGCATCGAGGCCGCCCAGCGCGTGGGCCTGGCGCCGCTGAAGGTCAACATGGTGGTGCAAAAAGGCGTGAACGATGGCGAGATCCTGCCCATGGCCCGCCACTTCCGCGGCACGGGCATCGAGCTGCGCTTCATCGAGTTCATGGACGTGGGCCAGACCAACCGCTGGGACATGGCCCACATGCTACCCTCCAGCGACGTCCGCGCGCTCATCCACGCACAGCACCCGCTGCAAGCCGTCGATGCCCCTCGCCACAGCGACACCGCCGAGCGCTGGGCCTACGCCGACGGCGCAGGGCACGTCGGCTTCATCTCCAGCGTGACCCAGGCCTTCTGCGGCAACTGCACGCGCCTGCGCCTGTCCACCGACGGCCGCCTCTACACCTGCCTGTTCGCCTCGCAAGGCCATGACCTGCGCAGCCTGCTGCGCGACGGTCACACCGACGACGCCACTTTGACGCGCAGCATCGCCGCCCTCTGGCAGGGGCGCACCGACCGCTACTCCGAACTGCGCGGCCTGGACCACCCCGGCGAGCTGCCCGACGCCCCGCGCGTCGAGATGAGCTACATCGGCGGCTGAGCGCATGGCCAACATTGGCACCCCCGACGTGCCACCCACCCACACCGTCAGCGCCTGGCTGCTGGCCGGCGGCGAAGGCCGGCGCATGCAAGGCCAGGACAAAGGGTTGGTGAGCTGGCAAGGCCGCCCACTGGCCGCGTGGGTGCTGGACAGCCTCACCGCATCAGATACCGCATCCGACGCCGCATCGGCAGAAGCCTCGGCGAACGCGCAGACACGCGCGCCGGCCCGCCTGAGCGCCATCGGCATCACCGCCAACCGCCACCCGGAGCGCTACCGCGACCTGCTGGCCCGATGCGGCCCCGTGCTGCGGCAAGGCGTGCCCCTGGCGGTGCCCGGCGGCGTGCTGCCCGACGATGCCGACCTGCCCGAACGCAGTGGCCCGATGGCCGGCATCCTCACCGCCCTGCGCCACAGCCACACTGAGTGGGTGCTGGTGCTGCCATGCGACACCCCACGGCTGCCGCGCGACCTCTGGCCCAGGCTGCTGGCAGCCGCCCTCCAGCACAAGGCCGACATCGCCGTGCCCGTCACGCAGGACCCAGCCCCGGCAGACGGCAGCGACGGCACGCGCCACCAGTGGGTCTGCGCCCTCATGCGACGGCGGGTGTTCGATGGGATGCTGCGGTCATTCGTGAACGGTGAACGCAAAATCGGCCGCTGGACACAAGCCCAGCCATGGGTCGGCGTATGCTTCGACCCGGAGACCGATTTTCAAAACATGAACACCCTGGAGACACTGCATGGCCGGGACTGAGCCCACTGGGCACACACCCGCCGTGCGCATTTCGCGCGTGGCGCCAGCCCAGCTGAGCGCCTACAAAAGCCTGCGCGACGAGGCCCTGCGCCTGCATCCCGACGCCTTCGATGCCGACATCGAAAGCGAACAGGCCCGCCCGCCCGAAAGCTACCTGGGCCGGCTCGGCCTGGGCGAAACGCGCGGCGGCTCTTTCCTGCTAGGCGCCTGGCTCGGCCAGGACCTCATCGGCATGATCGGCCTGGAGCGGCAAACCCAGGCCAAGCTGCGCCACAGCGCCGAGCTCAACAGCATGATGGTCCACCCCGCCCACACCGGCAGCGGCGTGGGCCTGATGCTGATCGAAGCGGCCATCGCCGAAGCGCGCCAAGCGCTGGGCCTGGAGCAAATCGTGCTGCGCGTGAGCACCTCCAGCCAGTCGGCCATCCGCCTGTATGAACGCGCAGGTTTCCAGGGCTGCGGCGTCCTGCCGCATGCCCTCAAGCTCACCGACAAAAACGGCCAGGCGCGCTACTTCGACAAGCTCACCATGGTGCTCATCCTCTGAGCGCCCTGAGCGCCATCTGAGCGCCCCAGAAGCCGGTTCAGCGCGCCTCGGCCGCGCCCCGGTTGGCCAGGCCATCGGCCCGTTCGTTGCCCGGGTCGCCCGCGTGGCCCTTCACCCAGTGCCAATCGACTTTGTGCTGGAGCGTCAAGGCTTCCAGCCGCGTCCAGAGCTCCACGTTCTTGACCGGCTTGCCGTCGGCCGTTTTCCAGCCGCGGCGTTTCCAGCCCGTGATCCACTCGGTGATGCCCTTGCGCACGTACTCGCTGTCGGTGTAGATCGCCACGTGGCAATGCCGCTTGAGCACCTGCAGCGCCTCGATGACGGCAGTGAGCTCCATGCGGTTGTTCGTGGTCAGCATCTCGCCGCCCCACATCTCTTTCTCGTGGGGCCCACTGACCATCCACACCCCCCAGCCGCCACGGCCCGGGTTGCCCTTGCAGGCGCCATCGGTATAGACGACCACCGAGGGCTTGCTTGCCTCACTCATGCTTGCTCACGTTCCTTGTTGTGCCGCGCTGCGCGACCACGGCGGGTGCCGCGGCCGCATGCATGCGGGCTTTCTTGACCTTGCCCACCAGGTGCATGCCGCGCACCCGCTTGACGGCCACCACGAAATACACCGCGCCGAGCACGGGCCACCAGCGGTCACCCGCGTGCTCCATCCAGCGCAGCCGATCCCAGGACGATGCCTGACGCACCATGGGACGGTAACAACCGAAGCAGCCGCCCTCCACCTCCAGGTCGAGCAAGCGCAACCAGTCGCGCAGGCGCCAATAGGCGATGAACTCCCCCTGCGGCAAGACCAAGGCGGGCTTGACACCCCACCGCCCCATGCGCTGCCACAAGCCCCACAGGCTGGCCGGGTTGAAGCCGGCGATCACCACCCGCCCCTCGGGCACCAGCACCCGCTCGACCTCGCGCAGCGTGTGGTGCGGGTCGCGCGCCAGCTCCAGCGCGTGCGGCAAGACAACCAGGTCCAGGCTGTTCGATGGGAAGGGCAGCGACTCGAAGTCACAGCGCAAGCTGAACGGCGCACCGCACAACAGGCTGCTGTCGATCTCCACAGGCCCATGCACCAGGGGCGCCAGCTCGGCCGGGGGGCTCCAATGCTGGTAGGCTGTGTCCAGCGCCAGCCAACGGTGCTGCATGCGGTTGGCCCGCAAGGCGTCCAGCTCGGGCAGGCCCAGTTGCAGCGCATGGAAGCCGAAGATGTCGGCCACCAGCCTGTCCATCTGCTGCTGCTCCCACTCCAGCAGGGCCTGACCCGGCGTCAAGGCCAGCCAGGGGTGCAATTCAACGATGGGATCGACTTTGCTCATGGATCTGCTTGCCCTGCCCGCCTTCACCGACAACTACATCTGGATGCTTCACAACGGCCGCGAGGCACTGGTGATCGACCCCGGCGACGCCGCACCCGTGCAGCAGGCGCTCAGCGATGCAGGACTGACCTTGTCCGCCATTCTAGTGACCCATCATCACATGGACCATGTGGGTGGTCTGGCCGCACTGCAGCGCGAAGGCCTGCCAGTGTACGGACCTCGTCACGAAGACATCGCCGGGATCACCCACCCCCTGGGCGAGGGCGACACACTGACATGGCGCGGCCTGGACATGCAAGTGCTGGACGTGCCCGGCCACACGCGAGGCCACATCGCCTACTTCCTGCCCGATGGGCTGGGGTCGCTGGACCCGGACCCGCTGCTCTTCGCTGGCGACACACTTTTTTCAGCTGGATGCGGTCGCGTCTTCGATGGCACCATCGAACAGCTGTACGATAGCCTATCGAAGTTATCGCGCCTGCCGGATGCCACCCGCATCTGCTGCACGCACGAATACACGCTCGGCAACCTGCGGTTTGCGCAGGCGGTCGAACCCCACAACCCAGCGCTGGTCAGCCACACGGCCCACTGTGAAGCTTTGCGCGCACAGTCCTTGCCCACACTGCCCAGCACCTTGCGCGTCGAAAAGGGCATCAACCCGTTTCTGCGCTGCACCCAATCCGACGTGGTGGCCAGTGCCCTGCAGCACGGCGCCGAGGATGCCCGCCCACAGGCCATCTTTGCCGCACTGCGTCAATGGAAAAACCGTTTCTGACGATGAACGCCTTTCGCCCGATTCACCCGATTCAACGTGCCCTGCTGCTGAGCCTGACCACCGCATCCACCCTCGTGCTGTCCGCCTGCGGCAGCATGATGGAGAACCGCGCAGCCGATGCAGGACGCTCTGCCCGTGACACCCGCGACGTCCAGGAAGCACGCGAGGTGCGCCCGCTGCGCAACTTCGACCCCGACGCCCTGATCCGCCAATCGCCCACGGCCGCACGGGGTCCGGACCGCAACCTGACCCGTCAGGACCCGACCTCCGGACTGCGCGTGGACATCAACACCCCGATGGCAGCGGCCGGTCGCCAGGACAGCGCCGCGTCCGCGGAGGCGCTGGACGCCATCGGCACCCCGACGGACCCGCTGCGCCCCGACGCCACGCTGAATCTGTCCGACGCCAGCGCCACGCAAGACCTCTGGGGCCGCATCCGCAAGGGCTATGCCTTGCCGGAACTGCAATCCGACCTGGTCGCCGAGCACGAGCGCTGGTACGCCAGCCGCCCTGACTACGTGCAGCGCATGACCGACCGTGGCAGTCGCTACCTCTTCCACGTGGTCGAGGAAATCAACCGCCGCAACATGCCCACCGAGCTGGCCTTGCTGCCCTTCATCGAAAGCGCGTTCAACCCGCAGGCCATGTCTTCGGCGCGCGCTTCGGGCATGTGGCAGTTCATGCCCGCCACCGGCAAGGATTTCGAGCTCAAGCAGAACCTCTTCCGCGACGACCGCCGCGACGTGCTGGCCTCCACCCGCGCAGCGCTCGACTACCTGCAACGCCTCAACCGCATGTTCGGGGACTGGCACCTCGCCCTGGCCGCCTACAACTGGGGCGAAGGCAATGTGCAGAAAGCGATCGCGCGCAACCAGCGCCAGGGCCTGCCCACCGACTACCTCAGCCTCAACATGCCGCCCGAGACGCGCAACTACGTGCCCAAACTGCACGCCGTGCGCAACATCGTGATGCAACCCGAGCGCTTCGGGTTGAGCTTACCGCCGGTGGAAAACCACCCCTACTTCGTCAGCGTGCCCATCCAGCGCGACATGGACCTGTCCCTGGCCGCGCGCCTGGCTGGCCTGCCGCAAGACGAGTTCAAGGCGCTGAACCCCTCGCAGAACAAGCCCGTCATCCTGGCCGCCGGCACACCGCAGGTGCTGCTGCCTTACGACAACGCCAACCTCTTCGTGCACAACCTGGGCAAGCACAAGGGCCCGCTGGCCTCCTGGACCGCCTGGCAGGTGCCCAGCACCATGCGCCCCGGCGACGCCGCCAAGCGGGTCGGCATGAGCGAGACCGGCCTGCGCGAGCTCAACCACATCCCACCCAAGATGCTGGTCAAGGCCGGTTCGACGCTGCTGGTGCCTCGCTCCGAGCATCGCGAACAGGATGTCTCCGAAGCGCTCGCGGACAACGCCATGATGGCCCTGGCACCCGACCTGCCCCCACTGCGCCGCGTGAGCTTCAAGGCCGGCAAGCGCGACTCTGTGGTCAGCGTGGCCAAGCGCTACCGTGTCTCTGCCCAACAGGTGGCGCAGTGGAACCGAACTTCGGCATCGGCCAGCTTTGGCAAGGGCCAGAGCGTCGTGGTGTTCGTGCCCACGCGCAATGCCGTGACCACCAAGGTTGCGACCCACACGGGCACCCAGGGCACCCAGGCGCATCGCGCAGAGCCAGCAAGCCGCAAGACGACCTCTGTGGCGGCCTCACGCCGCGGTGCCGTTCGTGTGGCCAGCGCCGCACCGGCAGCGCGCTCGGCATCGGTGGCTCGCAGCAGCAATGGCAACGCCAAACTGCGCACGGCACCGTCACGCAACACGCGCATCCGCGTGGCCAGTGCGCGCTGAGCTTCGAGGGGGGTTGAGTCCGGACTGTTGAGCTTGGGCTGACTGGGGCTGCGAACAACCCAGCCTTCAGCGGCGGTCCATGAACGCATGGGCGATGGTGCCCAGGTCCACGTACTCCAGCTCGCTGCCCACCGGCACACCGCGGGCCAGGCGCGTGACCTTCAACCCACGGGCGCGGAGCTGCTCGCTCAGCACATGGGCAGTGGCTTCGCCCTCGGCGTGGAAATTCGTGGCCAGGATGACCTCCTGCACCACGCCATCGCTGGCGCGCTCCAGCAGCGCCGACATCCCGATGTCACGCGGGCCGATGCCGTCCAGCGGGCTGATGCGCCCCATCAGGACGAAGTACAAGCCTCGGTAACTGCCTGTGCGCTCCAGCGCAGCCTGATCGGCTGGACTCTCGACCACGCACAGCAGCTGACGCTCCCGCGCCTCGTCCAGGCACACCTCGCAAACCGGCTCGTGGCTGAAGGTGTAGCAGCGCGCGCAGTGCTTCACCTCTGACACGGCCGTCTCCAGGGCCTGCGCCAGGCGCAGGGCCGAAGGCCGGTCGTGCTGGAGCAGGTGGTAGGCCATGCGCTGCGCCGACTTCTGCCCCACGCCAGGCAGGCAGCGCAGGCTGTCGATGAGGGCGTCCAGTGCAGCGTCGGCCATGGTCGTGTCGGGGTGGTTCAGGCGTGCAAGACGGGATCAGAACGGCAGCTTCATGCCCGGGGGCATGGGCATGCCGGCGGTCAGGCGGCCCAGCTTTTCCTGGCTGGTGGTTTCGGCGCGGCGGGCGGCGTCGTTGAAGGCTGCGGCCACCAGGTCTTCCAGCATGTCCTTGTCGTCGGCCAGCAGGCTGGGGTCGATGGTCACGCGGCGCACCTCGTGCTTGCAGGTCATCACGACCTTGACCAGGCCCGAGCCCGACTGACCTTCGACCTCGATGTGGGCCAGCTCGTCCTGGGCCTTCTTGAGGTTGTCCTGCATCTGCTGGGCCTGTTTCATCAGGCCGGCAAGTTGTCCTTTGAGCATGGCTCGTCCTTTCTTGTCTGACTTTGGAAGCTGGGCACGCACTCGGGCGCGCCCCTGGGGTGGATTGTCGCCGGGAACGCTCGCAACATGCGGCCAACCGAGGCGCGGCAAGCGGTGTTCAGATCGGGACCACCGAGCCAGGCACGATCCGCGCACCCGGGTACTGGGCCAACAGACCACGCACCAAGGCATCGCCCTCGATCAGGGCCTCGGCCGCGTGCTGCCGGGCCTCGCGCGCGGCCAGGTCGCGCTGCGCGGGTGTGTTGACCGCGGCGCCCTGCGCCACATGGAGCTGCACCTCGCAGCCCAGCACCTGGGCCAGGGCCTGGGTCAGGCGATCTTTGTGCATGTCGCCGCACAGGCTGGCGCGCGGCACCTGCAAATGCCAGATGCTCAGCGCACCTTCTTGCCGCTGTGCCACGCACTGCGACTGCACGGCCAGCTCACGCACCAAGGCCGTGATCAAGCCCTGGGCCTGCATTTGCGCCACGAGTTCGGCCCAGCGGTCGGACAGCGGGTCAGGCGGCAGTTCGGCCAGTTGGCGAGACAGCGGCATGGGCGGCGCGCTGGCAGAGGCAGAGGCAGAGGCAGTGCCAGCCCCCGCAACGGCAGCAGCAGTCGATGCGTTCTCCGATGACGTGAATGCCTCAGGCGCTGCATCGGCACCATCGCCCCAGCCATCGTCAAAGCCAGGTGGCGGCCCGTTTTCCCAGGCCTCGACATGCTTCGTGCCAGACGACACCGAGGCCTCGTTGCCCATGTCGGGCGGCGCATCCAGGTGCTCGGGCGGCGCGTCGTCCCACGGCGCCGATGCCGGGCGCACGTCCCGAGCCACGGCGGATGGCACGGCAGACGCGACAGGCGGCACGGAGGGCTGCACAACAGGGGCTGCAGTCGGTGGCAAGGCGGCCCGTGTCGCAGGCGATGACGCCGCAACAATCGCCGCCGGTGTGCTTGGGGGCTCAGGCGGTCGCGGCTGAGAAGCCGCTGCCCTGGCCAGTTGCCCCGCTTGGGGCCCCCCTGTCACCACACTGCGAGGCTCGGCGGCTGTGGGGCGTGCCGCCGAGCCCTCAGATTTTGGGCTGGCGCCTGCGCCCCCTCCCGGCTTGAACGCCAACAATCGCAACAACAGCATCAGCAGGCCGCTGTATTCGTCGGGTGCCAGCGCCAGCTCGGCGCGGCCTTGCAGGCACAGGCTGTAGAACAGCTGGGTCTCGTCCTGGGCCAGCAACGGTGCCAGCTGCGTCCAGGTCTGCGCGTCCGGGTCCGTCTCATCGACCGCCTGCGCCATGGCGGGCACGGCCTGCACCACGGCCATGCGCTGCAGGCCCGCCGCCAGATCCTCCAGCGTGCCGGAGGCGGACAGGCCCAACTCGCGCAGGGCGTCCACCGCCGCGACCAAGCCCGCACCGTCGCCCGCCGCCACGGCCTCGATGATGCGCTGCACGTGCTGACGGTCCACCGACCCCAACATGCGCCGCACGGCATCTTCCTGCAAGGCACCGCCACCGAAAGCGATGGCCTGGTCGGCCAGGGACATGGCATCCCGCATGGACCCGCGCGCCGCACGGGCGAGCAGGCGCAAAGCGCCCGGATCGTGGGCGATGCCCTCGTGGTCCAGCACCTGGGCGAGGTGCAGCTGAACGGTCTGCGCCGCCATCGGCCGCAGGTTGAACTGCAGACAGCGCGACAGCACCGTCACCGGCACCTTCTGCGGGTCCGTCGTGGCCAGCACGAACTTGAGGTAGTCGGGCGGCTCTTCCAGCGTCTTGAGCATGGCGTTGAAGGCCGTGTTCGAGAGCATGTGCACTTCGTCGATCATGTAAACCTTGAAGCGCCCCACCACCGGCTTGTAAACCGCTTGCTCCAGCAACTGCGAGATCTCATCGACCCCGCGGTTGGACGCGGCGTCCAGCTCGACGTAGTCCACGAAGCGGCCTGCATCGATGTCTCGACAAGGCTGGCACTGGCCGCATGGCGTGGCGGTGATGCCGCCCTGCCCATCAGGCCCGGTGCAGTTCAACGACTTCGCCAGGATGCGCGACACCGTGGTCTTGCCCACGCCACGGGTGCCCGTGAACAGGTAAGCGTGGTGGAGTCGCTGCTGGGTGAGCGCGTTGGACAAGGCCTGCACCACATGCCCTTGGCCCACCATGGACTCGAAGCTGGTCGGCCGGTATTTCCGCGCGAGAACGGTTGTCGTCATGGCGCGATTCTAGGGGCTGGTGGCCTGCATCCACGACGGGAGGCAGTGCCGTGAGGGAGGGCAATCGTACAATCTTGCGCTCCGTTTGATACAATCCGTAACATCAGGGCTCGGAAAGTCACCCCCCATTTACCCATAAGTACTATCACAGCGTGGTGCTGGGGCATACAATTTCATTAACGCGGCTTGTCCAATACCACGCGATGCAATTCCTTGCTGCGCGTCGGGCAATCAGGCCGCATACCTTGACAGCCGGTTGACTCGCGCCGTTCCAGGCCCGGAACCCCGAGTGCAGTCGCCGCTTCATTTAACGTGGGCCAGTTGTATGTCGTTTGAAAATTTGGGTTTGGTCGAGCCTTTGCTGCGTGCGGTGCACGAGGCGGGCTACCACACCCCCACCCCGATTCAGACGCAGGCCATCCCTGCGGTTTTGACTGGCGGGGATTTGCTCGCTGGCGCCCAGACAGGCACTGGCAAAACCGCTGGGTTCACCCTGCCCTTGCTGCACCAATTGGCCACCAAGCCTTTGCCCCCAGGGCGGCGCGTGGTGCGAGCCCTGATTTTGACGCCCACCCGCGAATTGGCTGCGCAGGTGGAAGAATCTGTTCGGGTGTATGGCAAATACCTGCCACTGAAATCCATGGTGATGTTCGGTGGCGTGGGCATGAATCCGCAAATTGACGCATTGCGCCGAGGGATCGATATCCTGGTGGCCACGCCGGGCCGCCTGCTCGATCACCACCAGCAAGGCACGCTGGACCTCAGCCACGTCGAGTTTTTCGTGCTGGACGAAGCCGACCGCATGTTGGACATGGGTTTCATCCACGATATCAAGCGTGTTCTGGGCATACTGCCGGCCAAAAAACAAAGCCTGTTGTTTTCTGCCACGTTTTCAGACGAGATCAAGGCGCTGGCTGAGCGTCTGCTGAATTCGCCGAAGGTCATCGAGGTTGCGCGCCGCAACGCCACCGCAGACACGGTCGCACAGCGGGTTCACCCGGTGGACCGCGAACGCAAAAAGGACCTGCTGGCCCACCTGATCCAGACGCAGAACTGGCACCAGGTGCTGGTGTTCACCCGCATGAAGCATGGCGCCAACCGCCTGGTCGAGTTCCTGGAGAAGCAAGGCATCACGGCCATGGCCATCCACGGCAACAAGAGCCAGAGCGCCCGCACCCGGGCACTGGCCGACTTCAAATCCGGCGACCTGCGGGTGCTGGTCGCCACAGACATCGCGGCGCGGGGCATCGACATCGATCAGTTGCCGCATGTGGTGAACTTCGAACTGCCCAACGTGCCCGAGGACTACGTGCACCGCATCGGCCGCACCGGTCGGGCCGGCGCGGAGGGCGAGGCGCTGTCGCTGGTCTGCATCGACGAGGAAGGCTTCCTGTCTGCCATTGAGAAGCTCATCAAGCGCCCCATTCCCCGCGAGGTGGTGCCTGGTTTCGAGCCGGATCCGGACGCACGCCCCGAGCCCATCCAACTGGGCCGACGCGTGCTGCATGGCGGTGCAGGCACAGGCGGACAGCGCCCCTCGTCTTCGCGCGGCGGCGGTCAGGGAAGTGGCGGTCGCTCAGGTGGTTCGGGTGGCGGTGGCAGCCGTCAAGGACAAGGTCAGGGGCAGCGACAGGACGAGCGCACCCGCCAGGCCCAGCCTTTCTCCAACGCCCCCCGTCGCGCACGCAGCGGCTGAGTCCCTCGGCAAGCACATGAAAAACCCGGCCTAGGCCGGGTTTTTTGCTACAGGCGGCGCAGGCTGTGCGAGCCCGCTCGCCTGACCCAAGATCACTTGGATGCGGCACTGGCAGCGGCAGCGGCCTTCTTGGCCTTCTTGTGGTGGTGCTTCTTGACAGCCTTCTTGGCCGGCGCCGAAGCAGCCACGGGGACCGAGGCTGCGGCAGGCGCATCGGCAGCGAAAGCGCCAACGGCGAACATCGAGGTCATCAGGGCGACGATCAGTTTTTTCATGGGGTTCTCTCCAAATGGGACGGGGGGTTGCCGTTGAAAGGATTGCACGCCGGGCCTGGATTCGCAAGCCCGTGTGCCAGCAACGCCAAAGCACAGGTTCCAGTTGACAACACCGCCGGGCTGTCAATTCACCGAGGTCACATGAAAAGCCCTTCCCTCAGCCATTTGGTGGCCACCCATTTCTCGCCTTGCGTGACGGGCGCGCCGCCATGCAGGGTTTTGGTCTGGGGCGTGGGCAAGGGGTAAGCAAAAAACACCGCCGATCCCGCCACAGCATGCACGGTGACGCCCGCATCGGGGAATGTGGTGGCACCGCCGGCCATGGGCGTGTTGAGGTACATCAGCAAGGTGCCCACGCGCTGCCCGCCACGCTGCAATATCGTCGGTGTGCCGACTTGAATCGGGTCGAAATAATCGTAGTGCGGGCGGTATTCGGCGCCTGGCGGATAGCGCAGTATCTGGATGCCTTCGCCGTTTTCCACAGGCCATCGCAGCAGGGCGGCAATGCGCGCTTCGATGCGCACGCACAACGCGCTCTCGCCGCGGGCAAAAAACATGCCCTGGCTCGTGCGTGCCGCGTTGACCTCGCTGCCGCCGGTGGCGTTGACCACGGTTTCCGATCGCGTCAGGCGGGGCTGGGCCTGCGCCATCAGCTCGGTGCACTCCTCGGGGGAGAGGAAATCGCGGAACACCACGATGCGCGGGTGCTGGATCTGCAGCAGCACGGTGACATCGCGGTCGTGGGCGCGGACCACGTTGGGCTGTCCTGCGGCGATGTCGGGCATGGGCTTGACCGCCAGCTTCACCGCGTCGGCGCGGCCCTGCAACACCCCTTCCATCGCGGCGAGTGCCACATCCTCTTCCCAGCCGCTGGCGCGCATGGCCGTCAACACGGACTGGGGGCTGTGGCCCGCTTCCGCCTGGGCGATGATCCAGGCGCGCAATTCGGGGGTGATGTCCTGGGTGCGCATGGCCGTCAGGCTGCCGGGCTCGATCGGCGGCGAAACACCAGGCGATCGGGTTCGGACGCCGCTGCGTCATGGGCGTAGCCTTCGGCGTCGAAGCTCAACAAGGCCTTGAGCGTCTTGGCGCGGTGCTGGATGGCGTGGCGGGCCATCAGGCCGCGGGCGCGCTTGGCGTGGAAGCTGATGATCTTCCACTGGCCGTTCTTCCAGTCTTCGAAGACGCACTCGACCACACGGGCCTTCAGGGCCTTGCGCTTGACGGACTTGAAGTACTCCTGCGAGGCCAGGTTGACGACGAGGTCGCTGCCTTGCTCGGCCAGGCGCTGGTTGAGGTGCTCGGCCAGGCGGTCGCCCCACCAGGCGTAGAGGTCCTTGCCGCGCGGGTTGGCCAGCTTGGTGCCCATCTCCAGGCGGTAGGGCTGCATCCAGTCCAGGGGCCGCAGGATGCCGTACAGGCCGCTGAGGATGCCGACGTGTTCTTGCGCCCAATCGAGGTCAGCCGGCTTCAGGCTGGCCGCGTCCAGGCCCTCATAGACATCGCCGTTGAAGGCCAGCACCGCCTGCTTGCTGTTGGTTGCCGTGAACTTCGGTTGCCACGCGGCGTAGCGGGCCACGTTGAGGGTGGACAGCGCGTCGCTGAGGTCCATGAGCAAGGCCAGTTGCGACGGCGTGTAGGGCTTGAGCACCTCGATGAGCGCGGCCGATTCGTCGGTGAACTGCGGCAGGGTGTGGCGGGTGGTTGTGGCGGGGGTGTCGTAGTCCAGGCTCTTGGCCGGAGACAGCAGGATCAGCATGGGCGCTCTCGGGAACGGTCAATCAGGATGCGGTGGTGCGGTGGTTCAAAGCGTCGGGCCGCCGACCTCACGCTGGCAGGCGCACGGCGCATCGGTTTGCAAGGCGTCGAGCACGCGCAGGACTTCGTCCGGGTTGCGCCCGACCAGCAGGCTGTTGGCGGACACGTGGCGGATGACGTTGTCAGGATCGACGATGAAGGTGGCGCGCAGGGCGATGCCGGTGGCGCGGTCGCGCACGCCGAGTTGATCGACCAAGGCGCCAGCCTCGTCGGCGAAGGCATGGTGGCCAGGCTGGTCCAGCGCGGGCGTCTCGCGGCGCCAGCCAAGCTTCGAATGCTCGTTGTCGGTGGAGCCCCCCAACAGCACGGCGTTGTGGTCTGAGAAGGCCTTGGCCAGGGCGGCGAAGGCCTCGACCTCGCTGCCGCAGACCGAGGTGAAATCCTTGGGGTAGAAATAGATCACCTTCCACTTGCCAGGGAAGCTGGTCTCGGTGATGTCCTCGAACGCCGACTGGCCGTGTTCCTCTGGGTGCTTGAAACCTGGCTTCACGCCCACAACTTGGAACGGTTCCAGCTTGTCACCAACGGTTTTCATCTGCGCCTCCGGGCCGGGGTTTCATCGACACCCCTTCATCATAGATGTCTGCCCCCTAGAATTCATCCCTCCACCGCACAAGCACCGCATTCGCGGTCCACGACCATGGCGCTCTACCGCATCCAGGACCAGTCTCCGACCGTCCACCCCACGGCCTATGTGGCTGAGTCGGCCGACGTCATCGGCAATGTGACGTTGGCCGAGAGCAGCAGCGTGTGGTCGCACGTGACCTTGCGCGGCGACAACGAGCCCATCGTGATCGGCGCCCGTTCGAACGTGCAGGAGTCTGCGGTGCTGCACACCGACATCGGCTTTCCGCTGACCATTGCCGAGGACGTGACCGTGGGCCACCAGGCCATGCTGCACGGCTGCACCGTGGGCGCGGGTGCGCTGATCGGCATCCAGGCCGTGGTGCTCAATGGCGCCGTGATCGGCAAGAACTGCCTGGTGGCGGCCGGTGCGCTGGTCACCGAAGGCAAGGTGTTCGAAGACGGCATGCTGATCATGGGATCGCCCGCGAAAGCCGTGCGCCCATTGAGCGACACCGACCTGGCCCGTATGCACATGGGCACGGCCCTGTACGTGGCCAAATCTGCGCAATACAAGACCGAGATGGTGCGCATCGACACCCCGAAAGAGTCCCCATGAGCGAACTGCACAAATTCCTGTTCGAAGGCATGCCGGTGCGCGGCGTGCTCGTGCGCCTGACCGACTCCTGGCAGGAACTGCTGCGCCGGCGCGCTGCTGCCGAGGGCTATGACGCTCCGGTGCGCCGCCTGCTCGGCGAGATGAGCGCTGCGGGCGTGCTGCTGCAGTCCAACATCAAGTTCAATGGCGCGGTGATTTTGCAGGTGTTCGGCGAAGGCCCCATCAAGCTGGCCGTCACCGAGGTGCAGCCGGACCTGAGCTTTCGCAGCACGGCCAAGGTGGTCGGTGAACTGCCGGCCAGCGACACCGGCCGGCTGCCGCTGGACGTGATGGTGAACGTCAACGGCCACGGCCGCTGCGCCATCACCCTGGACCCGAAAGACCGCCAACCCGGCCAGCAGCCCTACCAGGGCGTGGTGCCGCTCAATGCCGCAGACGGCGAAGTGCTGCAGGACCTGAGCGCGGTGCTGGAGCAGTACATGCGCCAGTCCGAGCAATTGGACGCCAAGCTCATCCTGGCGGCGAATGACGAGATCGCGGCGGGCCTGCTCATCCAGCGCATGCCCGTCGAGGGCGAAGCGAACCTGGCCGGCACCGACCGCGCGGCCGCGGCCGAGATGGACGTGGCCGAGCAGTACAACCGCATCGCCCACCTGGCCGCCACGCTGACGGCCGAGGAATTGCTGACGCTGGACGCGCCCACCATCCTGCACCGGCTGTTCTGGGAAGAGACGCTGCGCTACTTCGAGCCGGCCACCGGCGCATCCGGGCCGCAGTTTGCGTGCTCCTGCTCGCGTGAGCGCGTGGCGAGCATGCTGCGCAGCCTGGGCAAGGCCGAGATCGACAGCATCGTGGCCGAGCAAGGTCAGGTCGAGATCGGCTGTGACTTCTGCGGCGAGCGCTACCACTTCGACCCCATCGATGCGGCCGAGTTGTTCCGCGATGGCGCCGACGTGCCGCCGGGCTCGCAGCGGCTGCAGTGAAGCGTCCAGGGCTGCGCCAGCAAGGCGCACCAGTCGGAGTTGAGCGCTGCGTCGTGCGGGTCTGAACGCAGCACCAGTTCGCGCCCATCGGCAGGATGCTGCAAGCGCAGCTCGGTGGCATGCAGCCACAGGCGCTGCAGCCCCAGGTGCTGCGCCCACCAGCGGTTGTGTGCGCCTTTGCCATGGGTGGCGTCGCCGATGATGGGGTGGGCGATGTGCTTGAGGTGGCGGCGGATCTGGTGCCGCCGGCCTGTCTCAGGCTGGGCCTCGACCAGGGCGACGCGGGTGTGTGGGTAGCGGTCCACCGGGACGTCGAGCTGCCAGGTGGCCAGGCGGCGCAGGTGCGTGAGCGCATCTTGCGGCGGGGTGTCGGGCGGGGTGTCGTCAGGGCGCAAGGGATGGTCCACGCTGAGCGACGTGCCAGGCCAGCCGCGCACCATGGCCAGGTAGCGCTTGTGCACCTGCCGTTGCGCGAACTGCTGCGCCATCGCCCGCGCAGCCTCCGGGCTCAGGCCCATCAGCAGGACACCGGAGGTGCCTTTGTCGAGGCGGTGCACCGGGAAGACGTGCTGGCCGAGCTGATCACGCAGGGTCTGCACCACAAAGCGGGTTTCGCCCGCATCCAGGCCGGTGCGGTGGACCAGCCAGCCGGCCGGCTTGTGGATGGCCAGCCAGTCGCCTTCGCGCCAGAGCACGGTCAGCGCGGGCTGGGCGCCCACATCACGGTGCGCCACCACGGGCTTCAGCCGCCGTTGCGCAAACCGCGCGTCAGCCAATGTTGCTCGCAGCTCGCGTCGTCATCGCAATGGGTGCAGACCGCACGCCAGCGCGGGGTCGCGGCTGCCGGGCCTGCTCCAGCGCCTTCGGTGCTGCGGCGCACGCGCGCAGGTGCATCCAGCATGTGATCGACCATGGCCAGGGCGTGGCGCAGGCGCTGGTTGCCCTGCCCCGCCACGATGCCAAAAGGCTGTCCGGCCTCCATCAGGGCCTGGCGCACCAGCCGGTCCACCGGCTCGCGCACCTGCGGGCCATCGCGCTGCAGGCCATCAGCCACCCAGGCCAGGTCCAGCGAGGTCAAGAGTGTGAGCTCGCAGCGCGCGTGCTCGGCCATGGCCTCGGCATACAGGCTGCGGTCGTCGAACAGCAGGTCGCTGTACACCGCGGTCATCAGGGCGGTGGTGTCGGCCAGGACCAGGGTGTGGCGCTGGGCAGCCTCGCGGATGCGCCGGCTGTGCTCGGCGGCCAAAGCGGCTTGCTCGTCGGCCCGGGGCGTGCGGCCCTGGGTGTCGCAAAAGGCGCGCAAGGTCTCGGACACGACCACGGCATCGTGACCACGTGCCAACAAGGCGCGGAACAGGTCGTGTGCCAGCGTGGTCTTGCCGGTGCTCTCGGCGCCCACGAGCGCAACGATGCGCCCCTGACGCGGCAAGGTCGTCTTCATGTGAGGGCCTCTCGGCGGCGCGGGCGCGGCAAGTGCGCACGCGCCTCGGCCAACCAGGCGCGCCACCCCACCACCGATAGCAGCGCGAACAACGCGTACAGCCACACCGTCAGCCACAGCGCCTTGTGTGCGAACAGGGCCATGCTGACCAGGTTGACCGCCAGCCAGCAGGGCCAGTTGTCCACGTATTTGCGGCCCAACAGCCATTGCCCGATGAGGCTGCCGGTGGTGGGCAGGGCGTCCCAGTAAGGCACGTCAGAATCGGTGGCATGGGCCAGCAGCGTGCCCACGAGCGGCCACAGCACGGCCAGGCTCAAACAGGCCAGCCACACACCACGCGGGCCCAAGGAGCGCACCCGCAAGGGCTGGCCATCCGGCGCCGACTCTGCGACCGCGTCCCGCAGGGCGTCATGGCCGCTGCCGTCGCTCGTGCCCCGCAACCACTGCCACCAACCCCAGGCCGACATGGCCACGAACACCAGTTGAAGCGCCGCCTCGCCATACAAGCGGCTGCGCGCGAACAACAGGCCATACAACACGGAACTGACCATGGCCAGCGGCCAGCCGGCCGGATGCACGCGCAGGTTGAAGCCCACCATGGCCAGCGACAGCGTGCAGGCCGCCAGCTCCAGCCAGCTGAAAGGCACGCCCCAGGCCGTCCATACCGGCAGCAGCCAGGGGTCGACCCAGGCCAGGTGAGCGGCCAGTGCCTCCATGCTTGAGCTCAAGGGGTGGGTGCGGGAGACGAAGCCTGCGCAGCAGGCGGCCATGGCGCGGCGCTGGGCGAGGTCGGTGGCAAGGTCCGCGGCGCTGCCGGCTGAGATGTCAACTGCACGTAGATTTCGTCAGGCTTGACCATGCCAAGCTCGGTGCGGGCCTTTTCCTCGACCATCTCCAGGCCTTCTTGCAGGTCACGGACCTCGGCGGCCAGGCGCTCGTTGCGGGCCTGGGCCTGGGCATTGACCTTCTGCTGGGCTTCCACCTGGGCGCGCAGCGACATCACGCGCGGCAACCCGCCCTTGCCGAGCCACAGCTCGACCTGGACCGCCGCCAACAGCGCCACGATGATGAAAAAGGCCACACGCATGGCGGCATTATCCACGACGCGCGCCCATGGAAAAGGGGCCCGAAGGCCCCTTTGCTGGCGTCACAGCTGCGATCAGCGCAGGTTGTAGAACGCGCTGCGGCCGGGGTACACGGCCACGTTGCCCAGGTCCTCTTCGATGCGCAGCAGCTGGTTGTACTTGCTCATGCGGTCCGAGCGGCTCATGGAGCCGGTCTTGATCTGGCCGGCGTTCAGGCCCACGGCGATGTCGGCGATGGTGTTGTCTTCGGTTTCGCCCGAGCGGTGGCTGATGACGGCGGTGTAACCAGCGCGCTTGGCCATCTCGATGGCGGCGAAGGTCTCGGTCAGGGTGCCGATCTGGTTGATCTTGATGAGGATCGAGTTGGCGATGCCCTTGTCGATGCCTTCCTTCAGGATCTTGGTGTTGGTCACGAACAGGTCGTCACCCACCAGCTGCACCTTCTTGCCCAGGCGCTCGGTCAGGTGGGCCCAGCCGGCCCAGTCGCCTTCGTGCATGCCGTCTTCGATGCTGATGATCGGGTACTTGTCCACCCAGGTGGCCAGCATGTCGGTCCACTGCTCGGCCGTCAGCTCCAGGCCTTCGCCTTCGAGGTGGTACTTGCCGTCCTTGTAGAACTCGGAGGCCGCGCAGTCCAGGCCCAGGGCGATCTGCTCACCGGCCACGTAGCCCGCGGCTTCGATGGCTTGCAGGATCAGCTGGATGGCTTCTTCGTGGCTGGCCACGGAAGGCGCGAAACCACCTTCGTCGCCCACTGCCGTGCTGATGTGCTTGTCGTGCAGGATCTTCTTCAGCGCATGGAAGACCTCGGCGCCATAGCGCAGGGCTTCGCGGAAGGTCGGGGCGCCCACGGGCAGGATCATGAACTCCTGGATGTCCAGGTTGTTGTTGGCGTGCGCACCGCCGTTGATGACGTTCATCATCGGCACGGGCAGCTGCACCGCACCCATGCCGCCGAAGTAGCGGTACAGGGGCAGGCCGGCTTCTTCGGCAGCGGCGCGGGCCACGGCCATCGACACGGCCAGCATCGCGTTGGCGCCCAGGCGGCCCTTGTTGTCGGTGCCGTCGAGGTCGATCAGGGTCTTGTCCAGGAAGGCTTGCTCGGAAGCGTCCAGGCCCAGCACGGCTTCGGCGATTTCGGTGTTGATGTGCTCAACGGCCTTGAGAACGCCCTTGCCCAGGTAGCGGGACTTGTCGCCATCGCGCAGCTCGATGGCTTCGCGCGAACCCGTCGAAGCGCCAGACGGCACGGCAGCACGGCCCATGACGCCGCTTTCCAGCAGCACGTCGCATTCCACGGTGGGGTTGCCGCGGCTGTCGATCACTTCACGGCCGATGATGTCAACGATGGCGCTCATCTCAGGTTCCTCAGGAAGATTGAAAATTTGTGGATGTGGAAAAAAATAGCCCAGGGCGAATCTGCCAGTCGGCAGCAACGGGCCGCAACTTGACTCAGTTGAAATTCGACTCCAGGAAACCGTTCTTCTTGGTGACACGGTCAAGGGCCACCAGGGTTTCGAGCAAGGCTTTCATGTGCTTGAGGGGGACGGCGTTGGGGCCATCCGACAATGCACAGGCCGGATCGGGGTGCGTTTCCATGAAGAGGCCGGCCACGCCGACGGCCACGCCGGCACGCGCCAGCACGGGCACGAACTCGCGCTGACCGCCTGACGACGTGCCCTGCCCGCCCGGCAGCTGCACCGAGTGGGTCACGTCGAACACAACGGGGGCGTTGGTCTCGCGCATGATCGCCAGCGAGCGCATGTCCGAGACCAGGTTGTTGTAGCCGAAGCTGGCACCGCGTTCGCAGGCCATGAAGTTGTCTTCGTTCAAGCCTTTTTCGCGCGCGGCGGCACGGGCTTTGTCGATGACGTTCTTCATGTCGCCAGGCGCCAAGAACTGGCCCTTCTTGATGTTCACCGGCTTGCCGCACTGGGCGACCGCATGGATGAAATCGGTCTGGCGGCACAGGAAGGCAGGCGTCTGCAGCACATCGACCACGGCCGCCACGGCGGGGATCTCGGCCTCGGAGTGCACGTCCGTCAGGATGGGCACGTTCAGTTCGCGCTTGACCTTGGCCAGGATCTCCAGGCCCTTCTCCATGCCCGGGCCACGGAAGGACGTGCCGCTGGAGCGGTTGGCCTTGTCGTAGCTCGACTTGAAGATGAAGGGGATGCCGAGCGCCGAAGTGATTTCCTTCAGGTGCCCTGCCGTGTCCATCTGCAGCTGCTCGGACTCGACCACGCAGGGGCCGGCGATCAGGAAGAAAGGGTGGTCCAGGCCAACGTCAAATCCGCACAACTTCATGGCATCGGTCCTTCTTCAAACCTTCGGTTGCGTGGCCTGGTGGGCCAGCGCAGCCTGGATGTAGGCGGTGAACAGCGGGTGTCCGCCCCAGGGGGTGGACTTGAATTCCGGGTGGAACTGCACGCCCACGTACCAGGGGTGCACCGACTTGGGCAGCTCGACCATCTCGGTCAGCTTTTCGCGCTGGGTGATGGCCGAGATGACCAGGCCTGCGGCTTGCAGCTTGTCGAGGTAGCGCTCGTTGGCCTCGTAGCGGTGGCGGTGACGCTCGGTGACCACATCGCCGTAGATCTCGTGCGCGATGGTGCCGGGCTTCACATCGGAGCTTTGCGCGCCCAGGCGCATGGTGCCGCCCAGGTCGGAGGTCGCATCGCGCTTTTGCACGGTGCCATCGGCGTCCAGCCACTCGTCGATCAGGGCGATCACGGGGTGTGGGCCTTGGGGATCGAACTCCGTGGAGTTGGCGCCTTCGAGGCCGGCCTTGTGGCGTGCGTACTCGATGGTGGCCACCTGCATGCCAAGGCAGATGCCCAGGTAGGGGATGCCGTTTTCGCGGGCGAACTGGGCCGCGCAGATCTTGCCTTCCACGCCGCGCTTGCCGAAGCCGCCAGGCACCAGGATGGCATCGAACTGCGCCAGCTGGGAGACGGTCTCGGGCGTGAGCGTTTCGGAGTCCACGTACTCGATGCGCACGCGCGCATGGTTGTGGATGCCGGCGTGGCGCAGGGCCTCGTTGAGCGACTTGTACGAATCCGACAGGTCGGTGTACTTGCCGCACATGGCGATGGTGACGTCGCGCTTGGGGTTCTCGACCTCGAAGACCAGGTTGTCCCAGCGGGACAGGTCGGCCGGCCCGGTCTGCAGCTGCAGCTTGTTGCAGATGAGGTCGTCGAGGTGCTGCTCGTGCAGCATGCGCGGCACCTTGTAAATGGTGTCGGCATCCCAGACCGAGATCACGCCCGATTCCTGCACGTTGGTAAACAGCGAGATCTTTTCGCGCTCATCGGCAGGGATGGCGCGGTCAGCCCGGCACAGCAAGGCATCGGGCTGGATGCCGATTTCGCGCATCTTCTGCACGGTGTGCTGGGTGGGCTTGGTTTTCAGCTCGCCCGCGGCCGCGATGAAGGGCACGTAGGTCAGGTGCACGAAGGCCGTGTTGTTCGCGCCGCCGCGCAGGCTCATCTGACGCGCCGCTTCCATGAAGGGCAGCGATTCGATGTCGCCCACGGTGCCGCCGATTTCCACGATGGCCACGTCCACGGCCTCGGGCGTGCCGACGCCAGCGCCGCGGCGCACGAAGTCCTGGATTTCGTTGGTGATGTGCGGGATCACCTGGACGGTTTTGCCCAGGTAATCACCACGGCGCTCCTTTTCGAGCACGCTCTTGTAGATCTGGCCGGTCGTGAAATTGTTGGCCTTTTTCATGCGCGTCGTGATGAAGCGCTCGTAGTGGCCCAGATCGAGGTCGGTCTCAGCGCCGTCGTCGGTCACGAAGACCTCGCCGTGCTGGAACGGCGACATCGTGCCGGGATCCACGTTGATGTAGGGATCCAGCTTGATCAGTGTGACCTTGAGGCCGCGAGATTCAAGGATGGCGGCCAAAGACGCAGCGGCGATGCCCTTACCGAGGGAGGACACCACACCGCCGGTGACGAAGACAAACTTGGTCATTGCGCAGGGGCGATCGACAAACAGGATCGCTGCGGTGGTAAAGCGGCATTATAGGCGGAGTGCCGCGCGGCCCGCGGACATCGTTGCCTGCAGCACCGCCAGGGCCACTGTGCGCGGCGTATCATCGGCCGCTTCGCACCACCCTCGCAGGAGCTGTTTTGCTGTTTGTCCTCCGCGTCCTGCTGCTGGCCGCCCACTTCGTGATCGCCAGCGTGATCGGCCTGCTCATCGGCCTGTGCCGCCCCTTCAACCCCGACAACAGCCGCCTGTGCGCCCGGGTGTATTCGCTGCCGGCCTTGCGGATCATGGGCGTCCGCGTGAAGCTGGAAATCGGTGATTTGATCGAGCACGCCCGCCCCGCCGTGCTCGCGGCCAACCACCTCTCCAACCACGACCTGTTCGTCTTTGGCCGCGTGGTGCCCAGGCGCACGGTCAGCCTGGGCAAGAAGAGCCTGAAATGGATCCCGCTGTTCGGGCAACTGTACTGGCTGGCCGGCAATGTGCTGGTGGACCGCGGCAACGCCATCCAGGCCAAGAAGGCCATGCTCACCACCACCGACACCCTGCAGCACAAAGACATGTCGCTGTGGGTGTTCGTGGAGGGCACACGCAGCCATGGCAAAGGCCTGGGGCCCTTCAAGAAGGGCGCCTTCCAGATGGCCATCAACGCCCAGGTGCCCATCCTGCCGGTGTGCGCCAACAACTACACCCGCACGATGGACCTGAACCGCTGGCATGGCGGCACCGTCATCCTGCGGGCCTTGCCGCCCATCGCCACCACCGGGCTGACGCTGGACGACCTGCCCGCGCTGATGGCCACTTGCCACGCGCAGATGGCCGCTTGCATCGACGAACTCGACCTCGAGGCAGCCGCGCTGACTTGACTGGCGTGGTGCCGCTGCGGCACCGACACCTCAGCCGTTGGGCGCGTGGATCTTGCTCAGCGGGTTCATGGCCTGGGCCTGGGACGCCGCCGGCAGGTTGCCCGCATCGGCCTGCTCAGCTTGCCACACCGGGTCCGGGATGGAGTCAAACACCTGGCGCAGGCGCTGTCCCCAGGTGTTGCGGATCATGCGGAAGTAGGTGTCCGACTCGTCGATGTGGATGAGGCGCTCGACCTTCAAGGCGTTGGCCTCGTACACCAGCAAATCCAGTGGCAGGCCCACCGAGAGGTTGGACTTCAGCGTGGAGTCCATCGAGATCAGCGCGCACTTGGCGGCCTCTTCCAGCGGCGTGGTCGGCGTGATGACGCGGTCGATGACGGGCTTGCCGTACTTGGACTCGCCAATCTGGAAGTAGCAGACGCCGTCGATGCCCGCCTCGACGAAATTGCCCGCGGCATAGACATTGAACAGGCGCATCGTCTCGCCCTTGATCTGGCCGCCGACGATGAGGCTGCAGTTGAAGTCGATGCCGTGCTGCTTGAGCGCCTCGGCGTCGCGGGCGTGGACCTTGCGCACGGCGCTGCCCACGATGCGGGCCACATCGAACAGGCTTTTGGCCGTCCAGATCGTGCAGGGCTCACCGTCCGAGCCTTCGATGGTTTCGCTGCCCAGCAGTTGCTTGACCGCCTGGGTGATGGCCAGGTTGCCGGCCGACAGCACGACCAGGGTGCGGTCACCGGGCTGCTCGAACACCGTCATCTTGCGGAAGGTGCTGATCTGGTCCATGCCCGCGTTGGTGCGCGAGTCCGACAGGAAGACCAGGCCGGCGTTGAGGCGCATGGCGACGCAGTAGGTCATGATGAGATCACCGATTTGAGTTTGTACAGGGCGTCCAGCGCTTCGCGCGGCGTGAGGGTGTCGGGGTCGATGGCCACAAGCAGGTTCAGTGCCTGGGCCTCGGCGGGCGTCAGGGCGTCGGCGGCAGTCTGAGCGCCTGCCGGGAGTGAGGCCCGGGCGGCATCGGCCAAACCATCGAGGTCCAGCACCGCGCCGGCCGCGCTGCCATCGCCGCCCAACTCGGCAAAGAGGTCGATCTGCTGGTCGGACGCGCGCTGTTGCGACTCCAGAGACTCGAGTGTGGCACGCGCCTGACGGATCAGGGTGTGCGGCATGCCCGCCAGGCGCGCCACTTGCACGCCGTAGCTGCGGCTGGCCGGGCCGTGCTGCAGCTCGTGCAGGAAAACGATGTCGTCGCCCGATTCGGCCACCCCCACGTGCACGTTGAGCGCGCGCGGGTGCTTCTCTGGCAAGCGGGTCAGCTCGAAATAGTGCGTGGCGAACAGCGTGAAGGACTGGTTGCGGTCGTGCAGGTGCCCGGCAATGGCGCCGGCCAGGGCCAGGCCGTCGAAGGTCGAGGTGCCGCGGCCGATCTCGTCCATCAGCACCAGCGAGTGCTCGGTGGCGGTGTGCACGATGGCGGCGGCCTCGGTCATCTCCAGCATGAAGGTGGACTGGGCGTTGGCCAGGTCGTCGGCCGCGCCGATGCGGGTGTGGATGGCGTCCATCGGCCCCAGACGGCACGAGGCCGCCGGCACGTAGGAGCCCACGGCGGCCATCAGCGCGATCAGGGCCACCTGGCGCATGAAGGTCGATTTGCCGCCCATGTTGGGGCCCGTGACGATGAGCATGCGGCGCTTGGCGTCCAGGCGGCAGTCGTTGGGGATGAAGGCCGCGCCGGTGGTCTCCATCAGGCGGGCCTCGACCACGGGGTGTCGGCCCTTTTCGATGTCGATGCAGGGGTGCGAGACGAACTCCGGCCGCGTCCAGCGCAGCGTGGCGGCGCGCTCGGCCAGGGCGGCCAGGGCGTCCAGCGTGGACAGCGCCCGCGCCAGCGCGCCCAGGGTGCCGATGTGGGCCTGCAGGAAGTCGATGAGTTGCTCGAACAGGAACTTCTCGCGCGCCAGCGAGCGGTCTTGCGCCGACAGGGCCTTGTCTTCGAAGGCCTTGAGCTCGGGCGTGATGTAGCGCTCGGCGTTCTTCAGGGTCTGGCGGCGCTGGTAGTCCAACGGCACCTTGTCGGCGTGCGACTGCGTGACCTCAATGTAGAAGCCATGCACCTTGTTGAACTGCACGCGCAGGTTGGGGATGTTGGTGCGGGCGCGCTCGCGGGCTTCGAGGTCGAGCAGGAAGGCGTCGCAGTTCTGCGAGATGGCGCGCAGCTCGTCGAGGTCGGCATCGAAACCGGTGGCGATGACACCGCCGTCGCGCAACAGCACGGCGGGCGCCTCCATGAGCACGGCCTGCAGGCGCGCGGCCACGGCCGGATCGGGCGACAGGGCCGAGCGGACCTGCTGCAACAAACCGGGCGATGCGCCGTCTTCCTGCGCCAGATCGGGCACGCGGGCCAGCAAATCGGGCAGGCCCAGCAGCGTGTCGCGCAGGCCGGCCAACTCGCGCGGGCGCACCTGGCGCAAGGCCACGCGGGCGTTGATGCGCTCGACATCGCTCATCTGGCGCAAGGCCTCGCGGATGGCGTCGAAGCCCTGGGCGTGGGTGGGTGGCGCCAGCAGGGTGGCCACCGCGTCGTGGCGGGCGCGGGCCACGCTGCGATCGCGCAGAGGCTGCGTCAGCCATTGGCGCAAGGCGCGGCTGCCCATGCCGGTGCGGCAGGTGTCCAGCAGGGAGAGCAGCGTGGGCGCGTCCTCGCCACGCAGGGTCTGCACCAACTCCAGGTTGCGCAGGGTGGATGGCGGCACATCGAGCAGCTCCGACACCCGCGGCACCTCCATCGAGGCCACGTGCGCCAGCGCCCTGCCCTGCGTGTGCTCGGCGTAGCTCAGCAACGCGGCGGCGGCGGCATGCGCCAGGGGCATCTCCTGGGCGCCCCAGCTTTGCAGGTGCTGCACTTGCAACTGCTCGCACAGCTTGCGCAGGCCCAGACCGGCATCGAACTGCCAGGTCGGGCGGCTGGTCAGGGCCACGCCGCGCGGGCCGCCTCCGGATGCCGAGCCGGCATTGAGCAAAGGCAGCAAGGCGGGCGGCACGCGCTCGCGGTCGTAAAGGATTTCAGCGGGCTGCAAGCGGGCCAGCCAGCCCACCAGCTCGCGCGCGGTGCATTCGGTCAGCCCCAGCTTGCCGCTGGACAGGCCCACCCAGGCCAGGGCGCAGGGCGTGGTGTCGGAGGGCTTGTCCTTGCCACGTTCCTTGCCCATGACGACGGCCAGCAGCAGCGCATCGGCGCGCTCGGACAGCAACTCGGTGTCGATCAGCGTGCCGGGCGTCACCACCCGCACCACCTTGCGCGCCACCGGGCCCTTGCTGGCACCCACCTCGCCGACCTGCTCGCAAATCGCCACCGACTCGCCCAGGCGGATCAGCTTGGCCAGGTAGGTCTCGACGGCGTTCACCGGCACACCGGCCATCACCACCGGCTCGCCACCCGACTGCCCGCGCACCGTCAAGGTGATGTCGATGAGGCGGTTGGCCTTGCGCGCGTCGTCGTAGAAAACCTCGTAGAAATCGCCCATGCGGTAGAACACGAGGGTGTCCGGGAACTCGCTTTTGATGCGCAGGTACTGCTGCATCATGGGCGTGTGGCCTGAGTAATCGGCCGTGGCGCTGGAGGGTGTGGGGGTGCTGGGCGTGTCCATGGGAGGGGGCATGGCTGTCGGGCGCCTGAGTCTTGCAGGCGCGCATGGAGATGCAAGTCGCCCCACAGAGCAGAGGCGGCATCTCAGGGCCGTGAGTGTATGCGCTTTGCCCAAGCGCCCTGCCCCCGGACTTTCGAGGCGCCCATGAAAAAAGCCGACCCCTGCGAGTCGGCTTGTTTTGGGCCTGAAACAGGCCGCGCTGCGTTCCGAACCCTCAGATCACCGAAGGCTCAGGATGCGTCAGACGCTGGCGATCAGTAACCGCCACGGCCACCGCCGTAGCCGCCGCCGCTGCCGTAGCCGCCACGCGAGCCGCCGCCACCGAAACCACCGCTCGGACGGTCTTCCTTGGGACGGGCCAGGTTGACGGTCAGGTCACGGCCTTCCAGTTGTTGACCGTGCAGGGCACGGATGGCAGCTTGCGCTTCTTCGGCGGTGCCCATTTCCACGAAGCCGAAGCCCTTGGAGCGGCCGCTGTCACGGTCCATCATGACCTTGGCGGATTGGACCGAACCGAATTCGGAGAAGGCGTGCTGCAGGCTTTCGTCGCGCACGGAGTAGGCCAGGTTGCCAACGTACAGTTTGTTGTTCATGGTGTGTCTTTCAAAAATGAAAAGGGATATTGAGCGGGTGCTCAGCGGAATTTGCGACGCATGGGTGCAGGTGCACCACCAGCGCGCGGTTCGAGGTGGCGGAAGGTGATGCGGCCTTTGCTCAAGTCATACGGCGAGAGCTCCAGCGACACCTTGTCGCCCGCCAGGATGCGGATGCGGTTTTTGCGCATCTTGCCGCCCGAATAGGCGACAAGGGTGTGACCGTTTTCGAGGGTCACGCGGAAGCGGGCATCGGGCAGAACTTCGTCCACCTGGCCACGCATTTCGATGAGGTCTTCCTTGGACACAGGTCTCCTAAGGTGAGGAAGATGGCTGCGCGGCGATCAGGCCGAACAGTTGGACTGACGCACGAAGCGGCGACCCTGGTCCGCGGCATAGCGGATGGCCTCGTCGTGGTTGGGAAAGCAAGGGATGAAGCGGAAGACCCGGTCATGGGTCCCGCGGCCGCGTCCACTGCGGATGGAAATCGAGGCAGCGTACTGGCCCGATTCATTGAGTTTGGCGAACGGTGACAGGCAGAACTTGTCGACCGAAAACGAGGAGGCAGGGAAAGGATTCAAAAGATTCACTGAGGGCCGCAAGGCCTGGGGGAGAATCCGCACGGCACGGAGTGCATCGAACGGAGAAGCTTGCCTGGGAAACAACCCGGTGCCGGTTCGCGGCGGAGGTCAGGTGCCTTGGGTGGCACGTTCAGCGGACTCAACCCGGAACTGTGTGTCAGGATTGGCGCTGGCGTTTCAAGCTCAGGCAGATGGCGCTGAGCAGGCAAGCAGCCTGCAGCGCTGCTCCGCACTCTAACAGCATCTTGTGAAATGTGCACACTTATTTTTGCCGCAGCGCGAAATGGCGCCTGAAACGCACAGTGTGACCGGTGGCGACAAGTGCAAAGGTGCGGCGCTAAAGTCGCAGGCAGAGCTTCACACCCCCCCACACACAACCGCGTCTCACACACGACCATGCACACGCCCTGCATACCCCGGACTTCGCCCACCGCACGCCCCTGGCAACGTGCCGCAGCGACACTGACCGCCGCGACCCTGAGCTCGGCGCTGCTCAGCGCCTGCGGCAGCACCGTCGTCAACCCGGTGACCGGTGAGGCCGAGCGCTCGGTGATGGACGAACCCGCCGAGATCACCCAAGGCCAGAAAGCCCACCAGCAGGTGCTCAAGGAGCAGCGCGCCTACGCCAACCCGAAGGTACAGGCCTACGTCAACACGCTGGGCCAGAAACTCGCGGCGCAGTCGCACCGCGCCAACCTGGCGTGGACCTTCACCGTGCTGGACAGCCCCGAGGTCAATGCCTTCGCCCTGCCCGGCGGCTACGTGTACGTGACCCGCGGCATCATGGCCTACCTCGACAGCGAAGCCGAACTGGCCGGCGTGATGGGCCACGAGATCGGCCACGTCACCGCGCGCCATGGCGCGCAGCGCGCGACACGCCAGCAAAACGCCGGGCTGGGCGTGCTGGCAGCCACGGTGCTGGGCGTGGTGCTGGAGGGTGCCGGCGTGCGCGGCGCCACCGACCTCGCGGGGCAGGTCTCGCAGACCGCCGCGGCGGGCTACGTCGCGTCGTACAGCCGCGAGCAGGAGACGCAAGCCGATGAGCTTGGCGCGGAGTACCTGGCGCGCAACCGCTATGACCCGCGCAACATGGTGGACGTCATCCAGGTGCTCAAAAGTCAGGAGCAGTTCGCAGCCGACACCGCCCGCGCCGAGGGCCGCCAGGCGCCATCGGGCAACAACTGGCTGGCGTCCCACCCCAGCAACGCGCAACGCCTGGCGGACATCCGCACCATCGCGCTGCAATACCAGACACCGCCAACGCGCTACGACGACGATGGCCGCGCGCGCTATCTGCAGACGGTCGAGGGCATGGTGTTTGGCGACAGCCGCGAGGAAGGCGTGGTGCGCGGCCCGCAATTCGTGCACGAAGGCCTGGGCATGGCCCTGACCGCGCCTTCGGGCTGGCGGGTGCGCAATGGCAGCGATGCCATCACCCTCGTCAATGCCGCGGGCGACGCCGGCCTGGTCGTGACCGTGCTGCCGCCCAGCGCCCAGGGCTCGCACGAAGACCTGCTGCGCCAGCTGCTCAAGGCCAACCAGAACCGCGTGGAAGGCAACCTGGACAAGCGCAGCCTGCACGGTCTGCCGGCCACGCATTTCGATGGCGTGGTGCGCAACGCGCAGGGTGCGGCGACGGCTGTCCATCTCACGCTGGTCGATGGGCCGCTGTCGCGCAGGTACCTGATGCGGCATCTGGGCCGTGACGCTGCCGCCTTGCAAAGGGCCGACGCGCCGCTGCGCGAAGCCGAGGCCTCGTTCCGCGCCATCACGCCGGCCGACCGCGAGGCCGCCAGGCCCTGGGTGATCAAGGCCGTGCCCTTCCCCAAGGGCGGCTTTGCGGAACTCGCGCGCAGCTCGGTCCTGGCGGCCTTCATGCCGGCAGCACAGGCTGAGGGACAGCTGCGCCTGATGAACAGCGCCTATGGCCAGGACGGCACCGATGGCGCAGGTCACATCGCCGAACCCAAGGTGGGGCAGATGGTCAAGACGATCGGGCGCTGACGCCTCCCCGGCCACCGCCAGGATCGCAAGAGTCGGGAGGACGAGGCCACACGATCGGGCTAGAGTGGGTGCCATGCCCGCCCGATTGCCCTCCGCCCCGCAGCCCACCGTGGCCACAACCGCGCACCCCTCGGCGCAAACTCCGGCGCACCGCCACACCTCGCTCGTGGCGGCGCTGTGTCGGCACATCGAGGCCGCTGAGCAGCCACCCTCGCTGAACGCGCTGGCCGCGCAGGCGCAGATGAGCCCGCACCACCTGCACCGCATCTTCAAGGCGGTCACCGGCATCACGCCCAAGGCCTATGCCGATGCCCACCGCGCCCACAAGGTGCGCGAAGCCCTGGGCGCCGGTCAGCGCATCACCGATGCCTTGCACGAAGCGGGCTTCCAGGCGCCCAGCCGCTTCTACGAAGGCGCCCGCCAGCGCCTGGGCATGACGCCCTCGGCCTTCCGTGGCGGCGGCAAAGACACGGTCGTCCACTTCGCCGTGGCGCAGTGCTCGTTGGGCGCGGTGCTGGTCGCAGCCAGCGCCTTGGGCGTGTGCGCCATCTCGCTGGGTGACGATGCCGGCGTCCTCACCCGCGAGTTGCAGGACCGCTTCCCGCAGGCCGAGCTCATCGGTGCCGACACCGACTTCGAACGCCTGGTGGCCCAGGTGATCGGGCTGGTGGAGATGCCCACGCAGTCGCACAGCCTGCCACTGGACGTGCGCGGCACGGCCTTTCAGCAGCGCGTGTGGCAGGCGCTGCGCGACATCCCGCCCGGGCAGACCGTGAGCTACACCGAGCTGGCCGAACGCATCGGCTCGCCCACATCGGTGCGGGCTGTGGCGCGAGCCTGTGCCTCGAACACCCTGGCCGTGGCCATCCCCTGCCACCGCGTGGTGCGGCTCAATGGCGACCTGTCGGGCTACCGGTGGGGCGTGGCGCGCAAGCAGGCGCTGCTGGTGCGGGAGGCCGACCCGGCGGCACCGATGGCATCCCTCGCATCGCTCACGCCCCCAGCAGACACCCCGCGCCCATGACAAGGGCCACGCCAGGCAAGCCGCCATGCGGCGCACAAACCACCCTGCGTCAGCACTTGCGCCACCCCATCAGCCTGCCTGCGAACTTCCGCCGTGACGACGTGCTGGCCTTCCACGGGCGCGACCCGCACGCCCTGGCCGAACGGGTCACGGCGTCGCGGCTGGACAAGGGCCTGGTCTGGCAAGGCGCGCCCGCGCTGCTCAGTCTGAGCTTCCAGGACGACGCCGTGCACGCCGAACTCGCCGTGGATTCAGATTTGGATGCCGGCTTGGGTGCCTGCTTGGGTGCGGATGTCGATCAGCCGCGCTTCGAGGCCATGGTGCGTCGCATGCTGGGCCTGGACCAGGACGTCGAAGGCTTCGAACGTGCGCACCGGCATCACCCTGAATTCGGCCCCGTGCTGGCGCGCCAAAGCGGCCTGCGCGTACCGGTCACGGCCTCGCCTTTCGAAGCCCTGAGCTGGGCCATCACCGGGCAGCAGATCAGTGTGCAGGCCGCCGTGGCCATCCGCCGCCGCATGATCGAGGCCTGCGGTGTCCGCCACAGCAGCGGCATCCTGTGTCACCCGCAGGCCGCGCAACTGCTGGCCCTGGGCGAGGCGGGTCTGCGCACAGCGGGCTTCACCGCCAGCAAGGCACGCACCTTGTTGTCGGTGTCGGAAGCGGTGCACAGCGGCACGCTGCGGCTGGGCGAAGGGCTCGGCGGCTGGCTGGGTGGCGATCAGAACAAGGAACAAGACAAGACCCTGCGCGCTGGGCCCAGCGACATCGCCGCCCAACTGCTGGCCATCCAAGGCATCGGCCCCTGGACGGTGAGCTACGCCCTGATGCGCGGCTTCGGCTGGCTGGACGGCTCCCTGCATGGCGACGTGGCCGTGCGGCGGGCGCTGGGGGCTTTGCTCAAGCCGAACGCTGCCTCGGCCAAACCGCCTTCACCGCGTTTTCAGCCTCTGCAGCCTGTGCCATCCCCGACGGTCACTCCGCAGGTGGCCGAAGCCTGGCTGGCGCCCCTGTCGCCCTGGCGCGCCCTGGCCGCGGCCCACCTCTGGGCCTCGCTGTCCGTGGCCGCTTGAGGCGCATCACCCGGCCAAGCCAGGGGCACTGGCATGTGCACTGGCATGTGCAGCGCCCTGTGCACGGGCCTGGGCCTCGTACCAGGGCAAGCACTGCGGGTTGGCCATCGCATCCCGGTTGACCACGCGCTCCAGCGGCTGGCCCAGAAAGAGCTTTTTGATCGGCACCTCCTGCTTCTTGCCCGACAGCGTGCGCGGGATCTCCTCCGCCTGCAGCGTCACGTCCGGCACGAAGCGCGGCGACAGCGTCTGCTGGATGGCGCCGTGGATGCGCGCCTGCAGCGCCTGGTCCAGCGCCAGGCCGGGGCGCAGCACCACGAACATCACCATGCGGCTGTCGCGCCCCAGGTACTCCAGGTCGATGACCAGGCTGTCGAGCACCTCGGGCAAGGCCTCCACGGCGTTGTAGATCTCGCTGGTGCCCATGCGCAGGCCATGGCGGTTGATGGTGGCGTCGCTGCGGCCGTAGATGATGCAGCTCTCGTCGTCGTGCACCTTCAGCCAGTCACCGTGGCGCCAGACGCCGGGGTAGGTGTCGAAGTAGCTCGACAGGTAGCGCGCATGGCCCTCGTCGCCCCAGAAATACAAGGGCATGGACGGCAGCGGCTGGGTACAAACGAGTTCGCCCACCTCGTTGTCAACCGCCTGGCCCTCGGCATTCCAGGCCGCCACCGCACAGCCCAGCAGGCGGCACTGCATGCGCCCGGGCTGCAACGGCAGCTCGCGGTGGCCGCCCACGAACGCACCGCAGAAATCGGTGCCCCCCGAAATGTTATTCCACCAGATGTCGGGTGTGCCCAGGGCCTCGAACTGCGCCGTGCCCCAGCGCTGCACGTCCTCGGCCAACGGTGAGCCGGTGGAGCCCAGCGCCCTGACCCAGCCGAGGTCACCGCATTGCGACAGGTCCACGCCCGCCTTCATGCAGTTGGCATAGAAAGCCGCGCCCGCACCGAAATAGGTGACGCGGTGGCGCGCCGCGAAGCGCCACAGCACCGTCCAGTCGGGCTGTACCTTGCTGCCGCCCGGGCTGCCATCGAAGATCACCACGGTGGCGCCATCGCACAGCCCCGAGACCTGCGAATTCCACATCACCCAGCCGGTCGAGCTGTACCAGTGGAAGCGCTCGCCGAAGCTGTTGGGCAGGTAACTCGCGCCCACATCGCCGAGCTTGCGGCCCGCCGCACCCATCATCAAGATGCCACCGTGCCCGTGGACCAGGGGCTTGGGCAGGCCGGTGGTGCCGCTGGAATAAACCACCCACAGCGGGTGATCGAAGGGCAGCCAATCGGGCTCGAAGGCTGCCACGGCCGCGTCGTCGCGGGCGGTGGCCTGGGCAAAATCCGCATCGGCCGGCACCTGGCGGCTGGCAAACGGGGTGCGCAGCACGATGAGCTTGTCCGCGCTGGGCAGGCTGTCGCGCAGGCCGGCCACCACCTCGCTGCGGTCCAGGCGCTTGCCCGCGTAGTGCACGCCATCCGCCGCGATCAAGAGCTTGGGCGCGATCTGCGTGAAGCGGTCGGTCACAGCCTGCACGCCCATGTCGGGCGCACAGACGCTCCAGATGGCGCCCACGCTGGCGCAGGCCAGGAAGGCCACGATGGCTTCGGGCACGTTGGGCAGGTAAGCGGCCACGCGGTCACCGCCTTGCACGCCCATCTCGCGCAGGGTCAGGGCCAGCGAGGCCACCTGGCGACGCAGCTCGGGCCACGACACCTCGCGCACCTCGCCCAGTTCGTTCTCGCTGACGATGGCAGGCACGCCCGCCGCATGGGCCGCGTCCACGTGCCGCAACACGCGTTGGGCGTAGTTCACCTGCGCACCTTCGAACCACCGCGTGCCGGGCATGGGGTCGGCGCTGCGCACCGCCGTGTGGGGCGTGGGCGAGCGCATGCCGTCGTAGTCCCACAGGCTCTGCCAGAAGGCGTCGGGCTCGTCCACCGACCAGCGCCACAGCGCGCGGTAATCGGCAAACCGCAGACCGCGGGTCTGGTGCAACCAGTCCTGGTACAGGCGGACGATCGGGACGTAGGGCGGGCGGACAGCACTCATGGGACGAACGTCAAGGCACACGGAGTGGCCATCATCCCTGGCGTGACATCGGCTGACAACGGGGGCTGGCCCTGTGTCGCGAAATGTCACAATGCGGGCTTGTTCCTGGCTGAGCCGCCTGCGGCACCCACCCCGTGATCGTCCGTCCCCGCCCCAACTGGCTGCGCATGCTCTTCGTGCGGCGCGGCTCCCTGCTTTTGCAGATCCTGCCCCAGCTGCTGGTGATTTTCGCCATCTCGATCGGGGTGGTGATCTTCCATGGCGAGCTGCTCAACCGCAAGATCACGTTGACGGCCGTGCCGTTTTCGCTGGTGGGCGTGGCCCTGGCCATCTTCCTGGGCTTTCGCAACAGCGCCAGCTATGACCGCTACTGGGAAGCCCGCAAGCTCTGGGGCAAGCTGCTGACCGACGGGCGCAACGCGGCGCGGCAGTGGGTGTCGTTCACGCGCGAGGACCCGCGCGCCTTCGTGCAAGGCCTGGCCGCTTTCGTGCACGCCACCCGCCACCAGTTGCGCAACACCGACCCTTGGCCCGACCTGCAACGCCTGCTGCCGCCCGAGCTGCTGCCTCGGCTGGCCGAGCGGCGCACGCCAGCACTGCAGATCCTGATGTGGCTGGCCGAACGGCTGCGCGACACCCGCGAAGCCGGCCGCATCGACCCCATCCTCGCGGCAGAACTGGACCGCTCGCTCGGCGGCCTCAACGATGCCCTGGGCGGTTGCGAGCGCATCGCCTACACCCCCCTGCCCTTCACCTACTCGGTGATTTTGCACCGCACGGTCTATATCTACTGCCTGATGCTGCCCTTCGGCCTGCTCGACGCCATCGGCGTGATGACGCCCCTGATGGTGACCTTCGTGGCCTACACCTTCTTCGCCATCGAGGCCCTGAGCGACGAAATCGAAGAGCCCTTCGGCACCATGCCCAACGACCTGGCGCTCAACGCCATGGCCATCACCATCGAGGCTGCGCTGCTGGAGATGCTGGGCGAGCGCAACCTGCCGCCCAAGCCCCAGCCGGTGAACTGCTTCCTGGATTGAGGCACGCCACAGCGCAAGCAACGGGATGCGTCCGTCGCGGCGCCGCGCCACAGTGGGACACCCCCACCCCGCGGCCACACGCTGACAAGCCGCCGACAGGAAGCCTCCCATGCACGCACCCACGCACCTCGACATCGAACCCGCCATCCACTACTGGGGCACGCCCGTGGTGCTCGTTGGCACCCGCAACCCCGACGGCTCGGCCAACCTCGCGCCGATGTCGTCGGCCTGGTGGCTGGGTTGGAGCTGCATGCTGGGCCTGGACGCCAGCTCACAGACCACCGAGAACCTGCAACGCACAGGCCAGTGCGTGCTGAACCTCGCCGACGCCGGCATGGTGGCCGCGGTGGACCGGCTCGCCCTGCTGACCGGCTCGGCCGCAGTGCCCATCCACAAGCAGATGCTGGGTTATCGCCACGAGGCCGACAAATTCTCGGCGGCCGGACTGACTGCCCAGGCTGCCGTCGATGTGGACGCCCCGCGCGTGCGCGAATGCCAGGTGCAGCTGGAGGCCAGCGTGGTGGACATGCGCCCCTTCGCCGCCCAGGACCCGCGGATGCCCGTGGCGGCATGCATGGTGGAGTTGCGCCTGAGCCGCGTGCACGTGGCGCCCGAGCTGCTGCACCCCAGCGACAACCAGCGCATCGACCCCGACCGCTGGCATCCCTTGATCATGAGCTTTCGGCAGTTCCACACCGTGGGCCAGCGCCTGCAAGCCTCCCGGCTGGCAGAAACGCCCGAAGGCTTCTATGCACCGTGGCGCCGCGGCAAACGGCGCGCCGCTGCCGGCACCGCCGCCTGAAGCCCACGCCCGATCGGCTTGCCTCAGAAGGGCGCGTCGTCCCTGCCACGGGGCGCCTGGCTCGGCGTGCTGCTGCCATCGCCCAGGCCACTGGCCAACTCGGCCGCCTTGGCCGAAGCGGTGATGCGGGTGCGCTTGGGCGCCACCGGCTCGGCCTCGGGCTGAGGTGCGGCGGTGGCGGCTTTCAGCGCTTCCAGGGCGGCGTCGTGGGCATCGACATCGGCCGCAATGGCATCGGTCTGGGTGCCACGGGCGCTGCGACCGCCCCGGGGGGCTTCGCCCGAATCGCCCTCCGGCGCAGCCGCCGTCTCGGCGATCACGCGGGTGTAGGGCGCCAGGGTTTTGACCAGCTGGCCGTAGATGCGCGGCGAACCCGCCAAGATTTCACGCTGGTAAAGGAAGTCAGGCTCACCCGTGAAGTTGCCCACCAGGCCACCGGCTTCGGTGATCATCAGCGAGCCTGCGGCCACGTCCCAGGGGCTCAGGCCGGTCTCGAAGAAACCATCGAGGTAGCCCGCGGCCACGTAGCAGAGGTCCAGCGAGGCTGCACCCGGGCGACGCAGGCCGGCGCACTGCACCATGACCTCTTCGAACATCTTCATGTAGCGCTGGAAGTTGTCGCCCTTGCGGAAGGGGAAGCCCGTGCCGATGAGCGACTCCAGCATGCGCGTGCGCTTGGAGACGCGGATGCGGCGGTCGTTGAGGTAGGCGCCCTTGCCCTTCGAGGCGTAGAACAGGTCGTTGCGGGTCGGGTCATAGACCACGGCCTGCTGCACCTGACCGCGGTAGGCCAGCGCGATGGACACGGCGTACACGGGGAAGCCGTGGATGAAGTTGGTGGTGCCGTCCAGCGGATCGATGATCCAGACGTACTCGGAGTGCTTGGCACCCTGCGAGCGGCCCGACTCTTCGGCCAGGATGCCGTGGCCGGGGTAAGCCTCGAGGATGGTGTCGATGATCGCCTGCTCTGCTGCCTGGTCCACCTCGGTGACGAAGTCGTTGTGCGACTTGGCGGTCACTTGCAGCCGCTCGATGTCGAGCGATGCCCGGTTGATGATCGCCCCGGCTGCGCGTGCAGCTTTGATGGCGATGTTGAGCATGGGATGCAAGGCTTGGGACATGGTATGACCAGCAAAAAAATCGAACAACGTCGATGGAGCTCGTGGGCCGGTCGGAATGCGACGGCGAACGAGGAGGCGGGGGCGCAGCGGTGACCAAAGAACGGGGGGAGAATCGAGCATTCTATCGAACTGCGCCGTTTTTTGCACCCCCCTCTTTGGCGCTTTCCTTTGGCGCCCTGCCCCACAGCCCCTGCCCATGTCCACTGCTGCACAGCCTGACCCCACCCGCTTCGTCCTGATCGGCACCAGCCACCCCGGCAATGTGGGCGCCACCGCCCGCGCCATGAAGGTCATGGGCTTTTCGGAGCTGGTGCTGGTGCGCCCCCGTTTTGCCGACGTGCTGGTGCAGGAAGACACCGTGGCCATGGCCAGCGGCGCCGCCGACATCCTGGTGCGTGCGCGCACCGTGGACACCGTGGCCGAAGCGCTAGAGGGCGTCACCTACGCCATCGGCACGGCCATGACCCCGCGCGACTTCGGCCCGCCCACGATCACGCCGCGCGAAGGCTTGACCGCGCTGGCGCGCACCCATGCCGCGGCCGGACACAAGGTTGGTTTCGTGTTCGGCAGCGAACGCCACGGCATGGCCAACGAAGACGTGTACCGCTGCCACGCCGTCATCAGCATCCCCACCGACCCGAACTACGGCTCGCTGAACCTCTCGCAGGCCGTGCAGGTGCTGGCCTACGAGTGGCGCATGGCCCTCGGTGGCTTCCCCGTCACAGCGCGCACGCCCGATGCCGACCTGGCCAGTGGCGAGGCCGTGCAAGGCATGCTGACGCACCTGGAGCAGGCCCTGGTGCAACTGGGCTTCCTTGACCCGGCCGCGCCCAAGAAGCTCATGCCGCGCCTCAACCAGCTCTTCAACCGGGCCGAGTTGCGCCAGGAAGACATCCACATCCTGCGCGGCATCGCGAAAGCCATCCTGGAGCGCACCCCGCGCTGACCGTCGGGCTGCCACCCGGGCGCGCACGCCAAGCCTGGCGCCATCCCGGGTCTTTGCCCCAGGGCTACACTTCCTAGCCTCATTCGAAAAACGCACAAGCTCATTCATGCTGTTTGCCCGCCTGCGCGAAGACATCGCCTGCATCCTGGAGCGTGACCCCGCCGCCCGCACGGCCTGGGAGGTCCTGACCTGCTACCCCGGTCTCCACGCCCTGGCCATGCACCGCTGCGCGCACTGGTGCTGGACGCACGGCCTGAAGTGGCTGGGCCGCTGGGTGTCGCACTGGGCGCGCTTTTTCACGGGCATCGAAATCCACCCCGGCGCCCAAGTGGGCCACCGCGTCTTCATCGACCACGGCATGGGCGTGGTGGTGGGCGAAACCGCCGAGATCGGCGACGACTGCACCATCTACCAGGGCGTGACCCTGGGCGGCACCTCGCTGTCCAAAGGCGCCAAGCGCCACCCCACGCTCGGCAGGGGCGTGATCGTGGGCGCCAACGCGCAGGTGCTGGGCGGCTTCACCGTGGGCGATGGCGCGCGCGTGGGCTCCAACGCCGTCGTCACCAAACCCGTGCCGGCCAATGCCACGGCCGTGGGCAACCCGGCACGCATCATCGTGGCCAAGGCCCAGGTGCTGGACCCCAAGCAGGCCGAGCGCGAGGCCCTGGCTGCGCGCATGGGCTTCTCCGCATACGGTGTGACCGAGGGCGACGACCCGCTGTCGCAAGCGCTCAAAGGCCTGATCGACCACGCCTCGGGCCACGAACACCAGATCGCGCTGCTGTGGCAAGCGGTTGAAAAGCTCGCGGCCTGCGCGCAAAGCGAGCTGGGCCGCGACTGCATGCCCACCGACGCCCAGATCACCGAAGCCTTCAACGCCGACGAGCTCAACCGGCTGGTGAAGTGAGCCGCTGACCAAGCCCTTGGGTCCTCAGGCCAGCAGGTAGCCGCCGTCCACGTTCAGGCAGGTGCCCGTGGTGTAGCTGGCCGCGTCCGACGCCAGGTACAGCGCCGCGCCCGCCATCTCCGACGGATCGGCCACGCGGTTCATGGGCACGTGGGCCAGCACCGACTTCAGGATCATCTCGTTGCTGGTCAGCGCCGAGGCGAATTTCGTGTCGGTGGCACCCGGCAAGATGGCATTGACGCGCACCTTCTGCGTGGCGCACTCCTTGGCGAAGGCGTGCGTCATCGAGATCACGGCCGCCTTGGTGATGGAGTAGATGCCCTGGGCCATGCCCGGGATCACGCCATTGACCGAAGCGATGTTGACGATCGAGCCGCCGCCTTGCTTGGCCATCATCTTGGCGCCGCGGGCGCACATGAAAAAGTAGCCGCGGATGTTGACGTCCACCGTCTTCTGGAAGGCGCTCAGGTCGGTGTCGGTGATGTGGCCGAAGTAGGGGTTGGTGGCGGCGTTGTTGACCAGGATGTCGAGGCGGCCGAACTGCTGCGCGATGGCGGCAAACGTCGCGTCGATCTGATCGATCTCGCCGATGTGGCAAGCCAGCACCGAGGCCTTGCCACCGGCTGCGCGGATGGAGGCGGCCACGGCCTCGCAGGGCTCGGCCTTGCGGCTGGAGACGATGACGTGGGCGCCATGGGCGGCCAGCAGGCGGGCAATGGCCTCGCCGATGCCACGGCTGGAGCCGGTGACCAGGGCGACCTTGCCGGTCAGGTCGAAGGTGGCGGCGAGCGGGTTGGGGTTCGTCATGGCGATCAAAGGTGCAGAGGGTTCAAGGTGAGCGTCCAGGTCACAAGCTGGATTGCGCGATGATGCCCAGGCAGCGCTGCTCCAGGTAGCAGGCAAACGGGCCGAACTGCGCGAAGGCCGGGTTGCGTGCGTTGCCTTCCTTGAAGCGCTTGTAGATCTGCTGCGCGATGCCGGCCAGGCGGAACAGGCCATACACCGTGTAGAAGTCGAAATTGGCCACGCTGAAGCCGGTCTTCTCGGCGTAGTAGCGCACCACCTCGTCGCGGGTCAGCATGCCCGGCGCGTTGGTGGGCTGCCGGCGCGAGCCCTTCATGAACGGGTCGTCGTCGGCCTGGACCCAATAAGCCAGGGCGCTGCCCAGGTCCATCAAGGGGTCGCCCAGCGTGGCCATTTCCCAATCCAGCACGCCGATGATCTTCAGCGGGTCGTTCACGTCCAGCACGACATTGTCGAAGCGGAAGTCGTTGTGGATGAGGCGGATGGCCACTTCCTGCTGCGGCTGCTTTTCGGCCAGCCAGGCCATGACGGCCTCGAAATCCCCCACATCCTCGGTGCGGGCGGCGCGGTAGCGTTTGGTCCAGCCCTCCACCTGTCGGGCCACATAGCCTTCGCCCTTGCCCAGGGTGTCCAGCCCCGCCTTCGCCGGGTCGAGCTTGTGCAACTCGATGAGGGCGTCGAGCACGTTCAGGCACAGCTGGCGCGTCTTGGCCGCGTCCAGGCCCAGTTCCGGCGAGAGGTTCTGGCGCGGGATGTTGCCCACCAGACGCTCCATCACGTAGAAAGGCGCGCCGATGACGTCGGCGTCTTCGCAGATGGCGTGGATGACCGGCACCTGCGGGTACACCGGCTTGAGCTTTTGCATGATGACCGCCTCGCGCACCACGTCATGGGCCGATTTGGCGATGTGGCCGAACGGTGGGCGGCGCAGGATCAGGTCCACGTTGGCGTAACGCAGCAGGTAGGTCAGGTTGGACGCACCGCCGGGGAACTGTTGCAGCTCGGGCGTGCCTTCCACGTTCAAGCCCTTCGATTGCAGGTAGGCCGTGACCTGGGCCACGTCCACCTCTTCACCGGCTCGGACCTGGCCAGCCTGGTCCACCAGGGCATTGTTGCTGCTGTCGCTCATTCGCTGCGTCTCCTCGGCGACCGCCGCCACCGGGCACGCGGGTGCGCCGACACGACACGGTCAATGTGTGAATCGGAGCAGTGTAGGAAGCTGGCAGTGATGAATCAAATGAATTGTTTGAATCCGCACCCATTCGTTGCGCGGATGACCTGACGACAGCCGCCGGGCGCGTCGGGCGTCGTCAACCCTGGGGCGGGCGTTGCGCCGACTTCGGCCGGAAGGCCGCGCACACCTCGGGCACCGCCTCGATGTAGGGCCCGCCGATGAGGTCGATGCAGTAGGGCACCGCGGCAAAAATGCCCGGCACCACCGATTTGCCTTCGGCGTCGCGCAGGCCTTCCAGCGTCTCGGCGATGGACTTGGGCTGGCCCGGCAGGTTGAGGATGAGCGCCTTGCCCCGGATCACGGCCGTCTGCCGCGACAAAATGGCCGTGGGCACGAAGCGCAGGCTGATCTGGCGCATCTGCTCGCCAAAACCCGGCATTTCCTTGTCGGCGACGTCCAGCGTGGCTTCGGGCGTGACGTCGCGCGGCGAAGGGCCGGTGCCGCCGGTGGTCAGCACCAGATCACAGGCCTCGGCATCGACCAGCTCGCGCAGGGTCTGGGCGATCAGGGCGCGTTCGTCGGCGATCAGGCGCGGCACCCAGGTGATGGGGTTGCGCACCGCGCGGCCCAGCCAGTCCTGCAGCGCCGGCAGGCCCTTGTCCTCATAGACGCCCGTGCTGGCGCGGTCGCTGATGGACACCACGCCGATGCGGACGGGCTCCAACCCGGGGTTTGCGCCCATGGGTGTGCTCACGCGCCGTCCTCACGCTGCCCGTCGTCGGAGCCCGGGACATCGTCATCGCCAGGCTGAACCTCGTGGGCTTCCATGGCCTGCTTGATGTACTGGAACAGCTCGCGGTAGGCCCGGCCGCTGCGCTTTTCAGGCACCTCGGCCGCGTCCTTGCGGGCGCTGCGCACCAAGGCACGCAGCTGCTGCAGGTCGGCGCCCGGGAACGCCTCGGCCCAGCGGGTCAGCACATCCTTGTCGTCAGAGAGCAACTCCACGCGCCAGCGCTCGGCCTGGTGCAGCGCCAGCGCATTGCGGGCATGGCCCATCTGGAACTGTGCCGCGGCCTCGCGCAGGGGCTCGGCGTCCACCTCGCGCATCACCTTGCCGATGAATTGCAGCTGGCGGCGCTTGCCTTCGAAAGACTTGGTCTTCTTGTAGGCGTCCAGGGCGTCGCGCAGGCGCTCGGGCATGCCGATGTCGTCGAGGCGGTTGTCGGGCATCTCCAGCAGCTGTTTGCCCAGGGCTTGCAGCTCGTGGCTCTCGCGCTTGAGCGCACTTTTGCTGGGGCGGCTGTAGCCGCCTGCGGAGCCGCCGAAGTCTTCGTCGGCGTCGTCGGTGTCAAATTGGTTCGGATTCATGTCATCGCTATGATACGGGTGGCCCGCGCTTGCGGGTCGATGTCCGCCATCCTGACGCTCTTCCAGAAGCTCTTCCAGACGCACACATGCCCAAGACCAAAGCAGCCAACAAAGCAGCCCAAGCCGCGAACGCCACCCCTGCAGCGCCCTCGACCGGCTTTGCCTACAGCCGCGAACAGTTCCAGCAGATCATCGAGGACACGCTGGGCATGGCCCGAAAGCTGGGCGCGTCCGATGCCTCGGCCGAAGTGTCCGAGGGCGCGGGCTTGTCGGTGTCGGTGCGCAAGGGCAAGCTCGAAAACGTCGAGCGCAACCGCGACAAAACGGTGGGCATCACCGTGTACCTGGGCCAGCGCCGCGGCAACGCGACCACCTCGGACTTCTCCCGCGAGGCGCTGCAGCGCACCGTGCAGGCCGCCTACGACATCGCCCGCCACACGGCCGAGGACCCTGCCGCCGGCCTGCCCGATGCAGACGACCTCGCCCTGGGCAAGGCCGCCCGCCGCGACCTCGACCTCTTCCACCCCTGGGCCATCGATGCCGCAGGTGCGGCCGAGATCGCCCGCCGCTGCGAAGACGCGGCCATGGGCGTCGATGCGCGCATCACCAACTCCGAAGGCGCGGGCGTGTCGGCGCAGCAATCGCACTTCTGGGCGGCCAACAGCCGCGGCTTCCAGGGCGGCTATGCCAGTTCGCGCCACTCGCTGTCGGTCTCGCCGATCGCCGGCCGCGGTCGCGACATGCAGCGCGACTTCTGGTACACCTCCGAGCGCGATGCCCGCGACATGGCCAAGGCAGAAGTCGTGGGTCGCTACGCGGCCGAGCGGGCGCTGGCCCGCCTGAAGGCACGCCGCATCCCCACCTGCGAAGCGCCGGTGCTGTTCGAAAACACCCTGGCCGCCGGCCTGCTGGGCGCCTACGTGCAAGCCACCAGTGGCGGTGCGCTGTACAGGCGTGCCACCTTCCTGCTCGACAGCCTGGGCCAGCCCATCTTCCCCAAGCACATCGACATCGCCGAAGACCCGCACATCCTCAAGGGCAAGGGCAGCGCCCCCTTCGACGACGAAGGCGTGCTGACGCGCAAGCGCAAGATCGTCAAGAACGGCGTGGTGCAGACCTATTTCCTGTCGAGCTACTCGGCACGCAAGCTGGGCCTGAAGACGACCGGTCACGCGGGCGGCTCGCAAAACCTGGTGCTGACGCACAAGAAAACCGACAAGAAAGACAACCTCAAGGCCATGCTCAAGAAGCTGGGCACGGGCTTGTTCGTGACCGAACTCATGGGCCAGGGCGTCAACTACGTCACGGGCGACTACTCCCGCGGCGCGGCGGGTTACTGGGTCGAGAACGGCGTCATCCAGTACCCGGTGCAGGAAATCACCATCGCTGGTCACCTCGGCGAGATGTTCCAGCAGATCGTGGCTGTCGGCGCCGACGCCTACACCTACGGCAGCAAGACCATCGGCTCGGTGCTCATCGAGAAGATGAAGATCGCCGGCCAGGGCAGCTGATCTGCCAAGCCCGCACGGCATCGGTGCCTCACCCGCACCACACCTGCGGGTAAGCCCTGCTCAGATGGGGCTCTGACGGACGCACGGCGCTCCTAGAATTTTCGGGAGTCACAACCCGAGGAGACCCACCGCCATGCAACGTCGTGCCTTCATCAACCATGCCGGTCTTGCCGGCGTGCTGGCCGCAGGAGCCGCCCCCGCCATCGTCCATGCGCAGACGCAACTGCGCTGGCGCCTGGCCTCCAGTTTTCCCAAGTCGCTGGACACCATCTTCGGCGCGGCCGATGTCTTTGCCAAGAAGATCGGCGAGATGTCGGGCGGCAAGTTCCAGATCTCGGTGCATGCCGGCGGCGAACTGATGCCGCCCTTCGGCGTGGTGGACGGCGTGCAGAGCGGCACCGTCGAGATGGCCCACACGGCGCCCTACTACTTCGTCGGCAAGGACGAAACCTTCGCCATCGGTTGCACCATCCCCTTCGGCCTGAACTCCCGCCAGATGACGGCCTGGATGTACGAAGGCAATGGCCTCAAGCTGATGCGCGAGTTCTACGCCAGGTACAACATCATCAACTTCCCCGGCGGCAACACGGGCGCACAGATGGGCGGCTGGTACCGCAAGCCCATCAAGTCCCTGGCCGACATGAAGGGCCTGAAGATGCGCGTGGCGGGCTTTGCCGGCCGCGTCATGGAGCGCATGGGCGTGGTGCCGCAAAACCTGCCCGGTGGCGAGATTTACCAGGCGCTGGAGAAAGGCATCATCGACGCGGCCGAGTGGGTCGGCCCCTACGACGACCAGAAGCTGGGCTTTTACAAGGTCGCGCCCCACTACCATTTCCCCGGCTGGTGGGAAGGTGGCCCGCAGCTGGACTTCTTCATCAACCAGAAGGCTTACGACAGCCTGCCGGCCGAGTACAAGTCCATGGTGGAAGCTGCCGCGTCGCACGCCCACGCCGAGATGCAGGCACGCTACGACGCGCGCAACCCGTTGGCGCTCAAGCAGCTGGTGGCTGCCAAGACCGAGCTGGTGCAGTTCCCCAAGCCCGTGCTGGACGCCGCCTTCAAGCACGCCATGGACATCTACAGCGAGCTCAACGAGAAGAACCCGGCGTGGCGCAAGGTGTACGCAGACTACGCCAAGTTCCGTGCCGACCAGAACCTGTGGTTCCGCTTCACCGAGGCCACGTTCGACCGCTACATGCAGTCGGCCAAGCTCTGAGCGACGGCCGAGCCGCCTGATCCGCCCCGGGCGGGTGCGCATTCCGTGTTGGAAGTGCCACCCGCACGGGCCTCAGGGAATGCCCGCTCTCAAGTCGCAGCGTGGTCGGCCGAAGCAAGGTCATGGCGCGGGATGCCCCCGAGCCGCAACCGGCCGCTCACATGCCCCAACCTCATGCCACTTCGCGCACCCTGAGCCAGCACCAGGACTGGAGCCAGCCCGCCCTGACGCGCACCTGGCGCACCCTCAGCCTGATGGCCTGGTCAGGCGGGGCGCTCTGCGCTTTCTGGCACTGGCCTTTGCCCGCGGTCGGTCTGTGTTTGCTGGGCCTGTGGGCCCATGCCAAGCGCCAGGCTTGCCAGGGCTGAGGTTCAGCGTGCCTTCAGCGCGTCCTTGACGGCCTGGGCCGGGTCGCTGTCGCCCTGTGCCTCGGGTGCTGACGGCACCTCGACAGGCACCTCGGCAGGCACATCCTCCGGCGCACCGGTGTCATCGATCTTCATCTCGATGTGCACCTCGTCGGTGTTCACCACCGCCTCCTTGTCGAGCCAGTAGGTCACCGACTCCGGCCAGAAGATCACCATCGCCACCAGGCTCAGCTGCATCAGCACCCAGGGAATGGCCCCCAGGTAGATGTCCTTGGACTGGATGGGCTTGGCGATGGCCCCGCTCTTGTGGATCTGATCGGCCACGCCACGCAGGTAGAACAGCGCGAAGCCAAAGGGCGGGTGCATGAAGCTGGTCTGCATGTTCACGCACAGCAGCACGCCGAACCACACCAGGTCGATGCCCAGCTTCTGCGCCACCGGTGCCAGCAGCGGCACCACGATGAAAGCGATCTCGAAGAAATCGAGGAAGAAGGCCAGGAAAAAGACGAACAGGTTGACGACGATGAGGAAGCCCAAGGCGCCGCCCGGCAAATTGGTGAGCAGGTGCTCGATCCAGAGGTTGCCATCGACACCCTGGAAGACCAGCGAAAACACACTGGAGCCCAGCAGGATGAAGATCACCATGGCCGTGACGCGCATGGTCGAATCCATGGCCTGCCACACCAGCGACCAGCTCAGGCGCTTGTGCAAGGCGGCCAGCACCATGCCGCCGATGGCGCCCAGCGCGCCCGCTTCGGTCGGCGTGGCCAGCCCCATGAACAGCGTGCCCAGCACCAGGAAAATCAGCACGATGGAGGGCAGCATGCCCCACAGCACGCGCTTGAGCAGCGGCCAGCCGCGCACCGTGCGGGCCTCCTCCGGCAGCGGCGGCACCCATTGCGGGCGCAACAGCGCCACACCCAGCGTGAACAGCAGGAAGATGGCGGTCTGCAACAGAGAAGGGCCGATGGCGCCCAGGTACATGTCGCCCACCGAGCGCCCGAGCTGGTCGGCCAGCACCACCAGCACCAGCGAAGGCGGGATGAGCTGGGTGATCGTGCCCGAGGCAGCGATCACGCCGGTGGCGTAGCGCATGTCGTAGCCATAGCGCACCATGATGGGCAGCGAGATCACGCCCATGGCGATGACGCTGGCCGCCACCGTGCCCGTGATGGCGCCCAGGATGGCCCCCACAATGATGACGGCGAAACCCAGGCCGCCCGGCTTGCCACCGAACAGCTGGCCCGTGCCTTCCAGCAGGTCTTCGGCCAGGCCACAGCGCTCCAGGATGGCGCCCATGAAGGTGAAGAAGGGGATGGACAGCAACAGCTCGTTGGAGACGATGCCGAACAGGCGCAGGGGCAAATTGCCCATGAAGGCTTCGTTGAACAGCCCCTGCGACATGGCGTAGTAGCCAAAGCCCAGGCCCAGCCCACCCAGCGTGAAGGCCACCGGGAAGCCCAGCAACATGGCCAGCACCAGCGAGCCGAACATGATCGGCGCGAGGTTGGAGATCTCGGTCACTGCAGCGGCCTTTCGTAATGGATGTCCAGCTCGGTGCGGCCGCGCAGGAAGTCGATGCGACGCAAGAGCTCGGCCAGGCCTTGCAGGCCCAGCAGGGCGAACCCGATCGGCATGGCCGCCTTGATCGGCCAACGGATGAGGCCACCCGCGCTTGGCGAGTGCTCTTGCTGCAGGAAAGACTCGACCACGAAGGGCCAGGACAGCCAGGCGACGATGCCGCACAGCGGCAGCAGCACCACCAGGAGGCCGATCACGTCGATCCAGGCCTTGGTGCGCGGCGAGCGACCGCCATAAATCACGTCCACCCGCACGTGCTCATTGAGTTTGAGCAGCATGGGCGCACCGGCGAACACCGCGATGCCGAACAGGTACCACTGCACTTCCAGCCAGGCGTTGGAGCCGATGCCGAGGGTGTAGCGCAGCAGGGCATTGCCAGCGCTGATCATGCAGGCGGCGAACAAGGCGCAAGCAGCCAGCACGCCGAACCAGCGCGAGAGGGTGTCCACCCAGCGGATGAAGGTCTGCATGAGCTGCAGCGCCTCAGTCGGCGTCGCCCAGCGCGATCGCCTGGCGGTACAGGTTGGCCGAGCGCGCACCGCTGCGGCAGAACATCAGCAGCGGACGAGGCAGGGTCTGGAGCAACTCGGCGCAGCGCGAGATCTCCTCGGGCGTCTGCCCCCCGCCCTGCACCGGCAGGTGGGCGTACTGCAAGCCCGCAGCCTTGGCGGCGGCTTCCACCGCAGCACTGGTGGGCTGGTCGGGGCCGCCTTCCATGTCGGGGCGGTTGTTCAGCACGGCCTTGAAGCCTGCTTCGGCCGCCGCGGCCATGGCCTCCGGGGTCAACTGGGGGGCGACGTACACGTCTTCGGCAATGGCCTGGATCTGCACGGATTGGCTCATGGTGCGGTGCTTCGGTTCAAAAACGCCATCGTACGACGGCGAACTCAAGGTGCCAGTGCGGTTTTCACTGCCGCAGACACCAGGCCCATGTCGGCCTGGCCTGCCAGTCGCTGTTTGACCACACCCATGACCTTGCCCATGTCGCCGGGGCCCGAAGCGCCCAGCTCGACCACGATGGCCTTCACGGCCGCGTTCACCTCATCGGCGCTCAGGCGCTGCGGCAGGTAGGCCTCCAGCACGACGATTTCGGATTTTTCCTTGTCGGCCAGGTCCTGGCGCTGACCAGCTTCGTACTGCTGGGCGGCATCCTTGCGCTGCTTGATCAGCTTGTCCACGATGCCCACGATCATGGCGTCGTCCAGCGTGACGCGCTCATCGACTTCCTTTTGCTTCATCGCGGCCATCAGCATGCGGATGGTGCCCAGGCGCTCGGCGTCCTTGGCGCGCATGGCGGTCTTCATGTCGTCGGAGATGCGTTGTTGCAGGCTCATGGTGGGGTCCTTGTGCGGTGAAGGTGAAAAAGGCTCGCCAGAATGACAAAAACCCGCATGGGCGTCCCCGCGCGGGTCTGAGTGAGCAGGTCGTGCAGCAAAGGCTGCATCGACACCGTCAAGAAGCGTTCAGATCAAAAGATCAGTACAGCTTCTTGGGCAGCTGCATGCTGCGCACACGCTTGTAGTGGCGCTTGACGGCGGCAGCCTTTTTGCGCTTGCGCTCAGCGGTGGGCTTTTCGTAGAACTCGCGGGCGCGCAGGTCGGTCAGCAAGCCCAGCTTTTCGATGGTGCGCTTGAAACGGCGCAGAGCGACGTCGAAGGGTTCGTTTTCCTTGACACGGATGGTCGTCATCAGAGATTCGCTTTCAATGTGAATGCATTCATCGGGCTGGCGGCATGGCCTCTCGGCGCGCTGTGATTTACCGAACTCAAGCTGAATTCGACCATCCGGTGGGCCCACCGGACGAATTCGAGCCCTTCTACAGGCACCAACTCGATAGTGAATCCAACGCGCATCTCAAGAGGACTTCTTTGCAAACATGCAGCGAGCCCACCAATTAAGCCCGCGATTATATCCCGAAATTCACCGGGAAGCCACATTGCCGTGCGATGCCTTGTGCACGGGCCATTTTCGCTTGTTCGGCCTCCGCCGGCAAGGTCGGCAGGCAGACCCCAGCGGCAGCCGGGGATGTCGGCAAGTTGGCCAAGGCCTCGCGCAGGGGCAGCAGCACGAAGGCACGTTCGGCCATGCGCGGGTGCGGCAGGGTCAGCGTCGGGGTGGTCAGCAGCGCGTCACCGTGGCACAGCAGGTCGAGGTCCAGGGTGCGGGGGGCATTGCGGTAGGGGCGCTCGCGGCCTTGCGCCAGTTCCAGCGATTGCAGGGCGCGCAGCAATTCGTGCGGCCCCAGCGATGTGGCGACCACGGCGACCGCGTTGAGGTAGTTCGGGCCGCTGGCATCGACCGGTGCCGTGTTGTACACCGAGGACACGCTCACCACCCGGGTGCCGGGCAGCGTGTGCACCGCGCTCAGCGCAGCGACCATGCTGGCCAGCACGTCGCCCAGGTTGCCACCCAGTCCGATGCAGGCATGCCAGCGGGGCAGCGACCGCAGCGCATGGGCCTCGGTGGCCCATGGCGCCAGGGCTTGGGCGGCTTGGGTCAATCGGCCGTCCCGCCGGAGCCACCGCCAGCGGCAGCCCCCGAGCCTTCGCGGGCAGCGCCCTCGCCTGCCGGTTTGCGGCGGCGACGGCGGCGTTTGCGGGCGGGGGCGTCACCGCCGATGCCAGCTTCTCCGGCGGCGCCACCCGCGTCGTCTGCCGCGAAGTCGGCATCGCCGTCGTCGCTCGATGCGGTCGGGTTCGCGGCGTTGCCGCGGCTGCCTGCGGACGCCGAACGCCCACCGCCCCTGCGGCCGCCGCCCGCCGCGCCTTGCTGGCGGACTTCGTCGAGCATCTGGCGGCGCTCGGTGGCATCGGCCAGGGAGAAGCTCTCCCACCAGATCGCCAGGGAAGGCTCCACCTCGCCCACCTGGCCGCGCAGGCGCAGGAAGTCGAAGCCGGCACGGAAACGCGGTTGCTCGACCAGCGTGGCCGGGCCGTTGCCGGTGCGCCGCTCGAAGCGGGGCTGCATGGTCCAGATTTCGCGCATGTCGGTGGCCAGCTTGCCGCGCCCGGAGATGTCGCCGATGCGCGCGTCGAACACCGCGTCGGTGGCCGATTGCAGTGCCGGGAAGTTCGGCTCGCCCTGAGCCACGTTGCGCTCCCAGTGGGCCAGCACGTCGTGCCACAGCAGGCAGGCCAGCAGGAAGCTGGGCGCCACGGGCTTGCCTTCGGAGACGCGGCGGTCGGTGTCGGCCAGGGCCAGTTGCACGAACTGCTCGCGGCCCGGGTGGCGGCGCGCCTCGTCGAACACGGCGTCCAGGATGGGGAAGACGCCGCGGTCCAGGCCCTGCTTGCGCAACTGCTCGATGGACGCACGCGCGTGGCCCGTCTGCAGCAGCTTGATCATTTCGTCGAACAGGCGCGACTGCGGCACATTGCTCAGCAGCTCGGACATCTCCTGCACGGGCTCGCGCGTTTTCGGCTCGATCTCGAAACCCAGCTTGGCCGCGAAACGCACGACACGCACGATGCGCACCGGGTCCTCGCGGTAGCGCGTTTCGGGGTGGCCGATCATGCGCAGCAAGCGCTTTTTCGCATCGCCAATGCCGCCGTGGTAGTCCACGACGACCTCCGTGCGGGGGTCGTAGTACATCGCGTTGATGGTGAAGTCGCGGCGCGCGGCGTCCTGGTCCTGCGGGCCCCAGACGTTGTCGCGCAGCACGCGGCCGCTGGCGTCCACCACGTGGGACTTGTCGGCCAGCTCCTTGCGCGAGGTTTTCTCGTTGCCCGCGACCTGCTCGGCCGCATCGGCGTCGAGGTAGGCGCGGAAGGTCGAGACCTCGATCACCTCGTGCTCGCGGCCACGGCCATACACCACGTGGACGATGCGGAAGCGCCGACCGATGATGAAGGCGCGGCGGAACAGGCCCTTGACCTGCTCAGGGGTGGCGTTGGTGGCCACGTCGAAATCCTTGGGGCGGTGCCCGAGGATGAGGTCGCGCACAGCGCCGCCGACGATGTAGGCCTCGTAGCCGGCGTCCTGCAGCGTCTCGACGACCTTGCGGGCGCGCTCATCGACCAGCTTGGGGTCGATGCCGTGCTCGGAGGCCGGCACGTCCACGCGCTTGCCCACGGGGATGCGCGGCGGCTTGCCAGATTTGGGCGCGGCGGGCGCGTGGCCGGGCGCATGCGCGGCGTGGGGGGCGTGGGGGGCGTGGGCCGTGCGCTTGGCAGCGGCCGGCTTGCCGAGGATCTTGTGAATCAGGCTTTTGATCATGCAAACAGTCGAAGGATGCGCCAGCCCCGTTCCTGGGCCACGGCTTCCAGCTCGGCGCTGGGGTTGGTGGCCACCGGGTGGGTGGCTTTCTCCAGCAAAGGCAGGTCGTTGGGGGAGTCGCTGTAAAAGCTCACGCGCTCGAACTGGCCCAGGTGGCGACCCTGGTCAGCCAGCCATTGTTCCACACGTGTGATCTTGCCGTCGCGGAAAGATGGCACCCCGTCGATGCGGCCCGTCACGCGGCCTTGCGCGTCGCGCACCAGGCGCACGGCGATGAGGTCGTCCACGTTGAAGGCCTGCGCGATGGGGCGGGTCACGAATTCGTTGGTGGCCGTGACGATGGCGAGCAGGTCGCCCTGGGCGCGGTGCTGCTCGACCAGCTCGATGGCCTGGGGCTGCATGGCCGGCAGGATCACCGCCTCCATGAAGGCCTGTTGCAGCGCCTTCTGGGCCTGCTCGTCCATTTGTCGCCACACGCTGGTGGAGAAGGCGATGTAGTCGTCCAGCACCAGCGTGCCTTCGCGGTACTGCTGGTAAAAGTTGTCGTTGCGGCGGCGGTAGTCCTCACCATCGACCAGGCCCTGGCGGATGATGAACTCGCCGAACTCATGGTCGGAGTCCAGCGGCAGCAGGGTGTGATCGAGGTCGAAGAGCGCGAGGTTCTGGGGTGCGGTCATGGCGGGAGGTTTCAAGCCGGCTCTGCAGCCAGCATTTCCTTGATCAAGGGCACGGTGACGACCCGGTGGGCCGACAGGGCGTAGCGGTCCAGGCGGTCGAGCATGCCCATCAGGGAGCCCAAATCGCGCTGGTGGCGGGTCAGCAGGTGCGCCAGCACATCTTCGCTCAAGGCCATGCCGCGGCGCTCGGCCTCCTGTTGCAGGGCGTGGCGCAAGCCGGCTTCGTCCAGCGGCTGCAGCGCGAAACTCAGGCCCCAGCCCAGCCGGGTGCGCAGGTCGTCGCGCACGGGCAGGTCCACCGAGGGCACCTGAGCGGCGGCGAAAATGAACAGCGGCGGCGCCTCGGCAGAGGCCGCAGCGGCCGACTCGATGAAGAGCTTGAAGGCCAGGTGCTGGGCCTCGGCGTCAAGGCGCTCGCAGTCGTCGATGAGCGCGAGGGTGGGCGACTCGGGCTGGGCGCCATCCCACATCTGGCAGGTTTGGGCATTGAGCCAGACCACGCCAAAGCCCAGGGCCAGCGCGCGCTCGATCATGGCCCTGAGCAAATGGGTTTTGCCCACGCCGGACGGCCCCCACAGGTAGAGCGGCGACAAGGGCCCGTCGTGGGCCGGCCACGCCCGCAGCCAGGACAGCGCCTCGGCGTTCGCGCCGGGCAGGAAGGCATCGAGGTCGGGCACAGCTTCGTGGCCGAGGTCCAGCAGGAGCTGGCGCATGGCCGGGGTGCGCGACGTCATGGGCACACCCTCACACCGAGGTGAAAAACGTGCTGTCGCGGTAGTGCTTCAGCAGATGGCGACCCAGCACGGTCACGCAGGCGGCGCAAGGCAACGCGATCAGGATGCCCCAGAAGCCCAGCCACTGCCCGAACAGCATCAGGGCCAGGATGACGCCCAGCGGATGCAGGCCGATGCGCTCGCCCACCAGGCGCGGCGTGAGCACAAAGCTCTCGATGACCTGTCCGATGCCATAGACCAGGGCCACGGACACCAAGGGGTAGGACACACCCGCCGCGCCGAACTGCAGCAGCCCGGCGAGCAAGGCCAACAACAGGCCGATGCCAAAACCGAGGTAAGGGATGCACACGGCCAGCCCGGTGAACACGCCGATCGGCAAGGCCAGGCGGAAGCCCGCCAGGCTCAAACCCACGCTGTAATAGACCGCCAGGATCAGCATCACCAGCAACTGCCCGCGCAGGTACTGACCCATCAAGGCGTCCATCTCGTCGCGCAGGGCATGCACATGGACGCGCCAGCGCGGCGGCAGCAGCGCATCGGCCTGGCCCATCAGCCGCGCCCAATCCAGCAGCCAGTAAAACGCCAGCATGGGCACCAGCAGGGCCAGGCCGGCCAACGCCATCAGGCCGCTGCCCCCCGCCAGGACGGATTTCCACAGCGCACCACCCCAGTCTGCGGCATGGCTTTGCAAAAGGTCGGCCAGTTCGGCCTTGATTTCATCGACGCTGGTCGGCGGCTCCAGGCCGTACTGCTGCAAGGTGGGCACCACGCCCTTCCACAGCGACACCAGCAGGTCGGGCAACTGCGCACGCACCATGGGCACCAGCTGCGAGACGATGGGCACGAGCAGCACCAGCAACACCGACACCAGCAGGAGCAACACGGTCAGGCACAGGCCGACGGCCAGTGGGAGCGGCACGCGGGCACGCACCAGGCGCGCCACGGCCGGCTCCAGCACGTAGGCCAGTACCAGGCTGATCACGAAGGGCAAGAGCACAGCCGCATGCCACCAGACCGCAGCGGTGGCCAGGGCGGCCAGGAGCCAGGGCAGGAGGGAACGCGGAGCGCGGGGGGGTGTCGCTGTCATGTCAGCCGCATTTTACGGGCCTTGGGCCGCCCGCCGTCGGCACGTCGGCCCAGCCAGGGTCCGGACAGGATGCGTCAGTTGGCGCCGTACACCGCCCGGCGCGCCGTGTCCAGCTGCCCCTCCAGCCAGACCTGGTCCCGCTGGGACTCGGGCCGCGACTGGTACTCCAGCACGATGGCGGCCTCGCGGCGCTTGTACTCGGCCTGCTGGGCGGCCTCGCGGGATTGCTGCGCGGCATCGGGCTGCGGGGCGGCACTGGCCAGCACGGCCTGGACTTCCTCCAGGCGCACCTTGCGCTTGTCCTCGTTGGGCTCCAGGTCGGTCCACAGGGCCGAGGCCAGCATCAAGGCCTCGCCCATGGTCACCTCGCCCTGGCGCAAGCGCTCCGGCAGTTGGTCCACCAGGGAGGCGGCCAGTTGCTGGCGGCGCGCCATGTCGCTGGACTCGCGCAGGCTCTGCCACTGCTCAAAGCCCTTCTGGAAGCGCAGGTAGGCCACCACGCGCTTGAGCTCGGCCTCGGGCTTGGCCGTCTGGGCCATGGCGCTTTTGAGCGCCGCCCAGTCTTGCGGCGAGAAATCAGACGGGCGGCCATCGGGCAAGACCGTCGGTGCGACCAGGGCGGCCACCGAAGCACCGGGCCCGAACTGCACGCCCGAGGCAGCGCCCTCACCCGCCCCCACCCGCAAGCCCTGCCCGGAGGCTGCGCCCTGCTCGCGCGCATCGGCATCAGGGCGAGGCGACCACCACAGCCCGGCCAGCAGCAAGGCGATCAGGCCCAGGCCAGCCGCCCACCAGGCGCGGCGCCCGGAGGATGAGGAACGATCGGTGGTGATCATGCGGGCGAAATCATGTTGAACATTCATCAGGATGCGGCGATTGTCATCGCGAGCCAGCCCGGCCACCGTGGGGCAAACCCCGCTTCCCCCGCCCACATCCCCCACCCGAGGAACAGCCTGCGCCACGCTGCCACCGCGAGCCACTACACTGCGCGCACTTCCCAGCCATGTCTGTGACCGCATGAACCTGTCTGAATTCGACCCCCGCGCCGTGCTCGCCCTGGGCACGCTGGCCGCCTACCTCATCGGCTCCTTGTCGTTTGCCGTGATCGTCAGCCGCTTGTTCGGCCTGGCCGATCCGCGCAGCTATGGTTCGGGCAACCCCGGCGCCACCAATGTGCTGCGCTCCGGCAACAAGGGTGCGGCCGTGCTGACGCTGCTGTTCGATGCGCTCAAGGGCTATGTGCCCGTGGCCATCGCGCAAAGCTGGGGGCTGGACGCCCTCACGGTGACGGCCATCGGCCTGGGAGCGTTCATCGGTCACCTCTGGCCGGTGTTCTTCAAGTTCGAAGGCGGCAAGGGGGTGGCCACGGCCGCTGGCGTGCTGTTCGGTTTTGCGCCAGCCCTGGGTGGCCTGGTGCTGCTGGTGTGGCTGGGCATGGCGGTGGTGTTCCGCTATTCCTCGCTGGCCGCGCTGTCGGCTGCGCTGTCGGCACCGCTGATCCAGTGCCTCGGGTGGGGCTGGGGCCCTGCCACGGTGGGTTGTGGGGTGATGAGCGCCCTGCTCATCTGGCGCCACGCGGCCAACATCCGCAAGCTCCTGGCCGGCCAGGAAAGCAAGCTCGGGCAGAAGGCCTGAGGCCCCCATGACGAACTGGGCCTCCCTGCGCAGTCTGGCCATCGTTGTGCTGCTGGTGTGGGGCGGCAGTCAGGCCTTGTCATGGTGGCAGGACCGCCGCTTCGCCGAGGCCGTGCGCCTGGGCAGCCAGCAACACGAACTCGTCGTCTTCAGCACGGACACCTGCCCTTACTGCGCCCGTGCCCGCACCTGGCTGAACGCACAGGACGTGCGCTGGCGCGAATGCCATGTCGAGCACGATGCCGCTTGCCAGGAGGCCTACCAGGCCCAGGGTGCGCCGGGCGTGCCGCTGGTGCGGGTGGGGTCGGCAGAGTCAGGCGCTGGCGTGCTGTGGAACCTGGGCTTCAGCCCGGCCTGGGTGGCGTCGGCCATGGCCAAGCTCGATGCCCAGCAGCCTGCTACTCAAGGACCGGCTCAACGACCTGCTCACAGGCCCAGCGCAGACACCTCGCCGCGTCCCTGACGCAGCACTTGTGCACCGCCACCGCTGAGGTCGATCACGGTGGTGGGCTCCAGCGAGCAGGGGCCTGCATCGACCACCGCCTGGACGCGCTTTTGCAGCACCTCGCGGATGGTGTGGGCGTCGTTCAGCGCCTCGTCGTGGTCCGGCAAGATCAGTGTGGTGGCCAGCAGCGGCTGCCCCATCACCTCCAGCAGCGCCTGGGTGACGCGGTGGTCCGGCACACGCAGGCCGATGGTGCGGCGCGAGGGGTGCGAGACGCGGCGCGGCACTTCCTTGGTCGCTTCCAGGATGAAGGTGTACGGCCCCGGCGTGCCCAGCTTGAGCAGGCGGTACTGCTGGTTGTCAACCCGGGCGTAGCTGGCCAGCTCGGAGAGGTCGCGGCACAGCAGCGTGAGGTGGTGGCGCTCATCGACACCGCGGATGCGGCGCAGGGCATCGACCGCGGCCTTGTCGTCCAGGTGGCAGACCAGGGCGTAGCTGGAATCGGTCGGCACGGCCACCACACCGCCCTTGTGGAGGAGGTCGGCGGCTTGTTTGAGCAGCCTCACCTGGGGCTGCTCGGGGTGCACTTCGAAATACTGGGCCATGGGTGGGAAGCAGGAAGGCTTGAGGGCGGACTCAAGCCCTCAGCACCCGCTCGGTCAGGGCCTCCCACACGGGCGTCAGGCGCGCGGGCAGCTCGGGCAAGGTGCCCAGGTCGGTGTGGCTCTCGGTGGGATCGTGGAAATCGGAGCCGCGCGAGGCCAGCAAGTCGAACTCGCGGGCCATGTCGGCGTATTCCTGGTACTCGGGCACGGTGTGGCTGCCCGTGACCACCTCGACACCCCGCCCACCGTGGTTCTTGAACTCGGAGAACAGCGCGTACTCCTCGTTCGGCGTGAAGTCGTAGCGGCCCGGGTGGGCGATGACGGCGATGCCGCCGGCTTCGGTGATCCAGTGCACAGCGTCTTTCAGGCTGGCCCAGCGGTGCGGCACGAAGCCCGGCTTGCCTTCGGCCAGGTAGCGGCGGAACACCTCGTGCGGGTCGGCGCAGCGGCCGGTTTCGACGATGTAGCGCGCGAAGTGCGTGCGCGAGATCAGGTCGGGGTTGCCGACGTACTTCAAAGCGCCTTCGAAGGCATTCGGGATGCCCGCCTTGGCCAGTTCGTCGGCCATGTCGCGCGCACGGCGCTCGCGGCCACCGCGGGTGTCGGCCAGGCCTTGCTGCAACTGGGCGTCGTCGGCATCGAAGCCCAGGCCGACGATGTGCACAGTTTTGTGCAGGAAGGTCACCGAGATCTCGGTGCCGGTGAGGTAGTCCATGCCCAGGGCCGCAGCGGCCGCACGGGCGCGGTGCTGTCCGCCGATTTCGTCGTGGTCGGTCAGCGACCAGAGCGTCACGCCATTGCGGTGCGCACGCGCGGCCACATCCTCGGGCGACAGGGTGCCGTCAGAGATGTTGGAGTGGCAGTGGAGGTCTGCGTTGGGTGCGACGTTGGACATGGGCATGGGCATGGGCAGATGCTAACAAGTCCCGTGCCATGCGGGACAACGACCTGGCTTAACCCCAGCGGGCAGCATGGCGGGCTTGCTGCACGGCGTGGGCCTGCAGGCTGGCCAGGGCCAGTTCGCGCACGAGTTGTTCGTTGACGGGCTGGCGGTAACGCGACTTGATGTGGCGCATGCCCTTGCCCGAGCCTTCGAGCTCCGGGAACTCGCCAACCAGCATGATGCCGTTGAAGACCTGCAAGTGGGCGTTGGCCTTGAAGAGCACGATGGCCATCAGGTTGTCGTTCTCGTTCATGAAGCACAGATTGCCCCATTTGACCTCCGGACGGAGGTGGGGCACCGCGGCCAGGATGGCACGGTGCATGGCCTGGGCGGTTTCGCGCTGCTCGGGACGCAGGCTGTCGTAGAACGCGTTGACCAACGCGGGAGATTGAAGCGGACGGCGCATGGGGTGGCCCAAAGGTGGAGGTACAACAACGACACCATCGCCACCACACCCCCTCCCTGAAACCTGCGCTTCTGTGTGATGGCTCTGCCTGGGCGGCCTGGGCTGCACGCACGCCAACGGTGGCCGTGTGGTCTCTTCCCGTTTGAATGGTGTGCAGCACCGGCTTTTGCCCGATGTCAGCCGGTATTGTAACGGTCCGTGACGGCCTGCGCAGATACCCCGGGGCGGTATCCGTGCAGGATGCCCCGCCCAGCTCAGGTCTTGGGCAAGGTCACGCCGGTCTGGCCCTGGTATTTGCCCCCACGGTCGGCGTAGCTGGTCTCGCAGACGTCGTCGGCATCGCTCTCGAAGAACAGCACCTGCGCGCAGCCTTCGCCCGCGTAGATCTTGGCCGGCAGCGGCGTGGTGTTGGAGAACTCCAGCGTGACGTAGCCTTCCCACTCGGGCTCGAAGGGCGTGACGTTGACGATGATGCCGCAGCGCGCGTAGGTGCTCTTGCCCAGGCAGATGGTCAGCACATTGCGAGGGATGCGGAAGTACTCGACGGTGCGGGCCAGTGCGAAGCTGTTGGGCGGGATGATGCAGACATCGCTTTCGATGTCCACGAAGCTTTTCTCGTCGAAGTTCTTCGGGTCCACCACCGTCGAGTAGATGTTGGTGAAGACCTTGAACTCGGGGGCGCAGCGGATGTCGTAGCCGTAGCTGCTGGTGCCGTAGCTGACGATTTTCTGGCCGTCTGCGGCGTGGCGGACCTGGCCGGGCTCGAAGGGTTCGATCATGCCGTGCTCTTCGGCCATGCGGCGGATCCAGCGGTCGGACTTGATGCTCATGCGTGCTCCTGTGACAAGGACGTGATTGTGCTTGATCGCGCAGGACCATGGCGACCCGCGCGACGCCGATAATCTCCCCGACACACAGCGCAGCAAGGAAGCAGCACATGGCGATCGCGGCATACATCAAGGAGATCGGCCGGGGCAAGGACGGCGCACGCGCCCTGAGCACCGAGCAGGCCCACGACCTGATGTCGCAGGTGCTGGACGGCCAGGTCAGCGACCTGGAGCTTGGCGCCTTCTGCCTGGCCATGCGCATCAAGGGCGAAACCGCCGAAGAGCTGGCTGGCTTCGTGCAGGCCACCCACGAACGTTGCCTGGACCTGCGCCCGGCCCTGGCGCAAGCGCAGGCTGCGGCGACCGCACCGCTGCTGGGCCCGGTGCTGCTGCCCTCTTACAACGGCTCGCGCAAGCTGCCCAACCTCACACCCCTGCTGGCCTGGGCCCTCGCACAGCGCGGCGTGGCCGTGCTGGTGCATGGCCCGCGCCAGGACCCGACCCGCATCACCAGCGCCCAGGTCTTTGCGGCCGGCGGCTGGCCCGTGGCCGAGGGAGCTGCCGACGTGGCCAGCGCCTGGGCCGCCCGCCAGCCCGTTTTCATGCCCACCGAGGTGCTCTGCCCTGCCCTGGCGCGGCTGCTGGCCGTGCGCTGGGTCATCGGCCTGCGCAACCCCGGCCACACCGTGGCCAAGCTGCTCAACCCGCTGGGCCTGGGCATGCAGGTCGTCAACCACACGCACCCGGAGTACGCGGCGTCGCTGTCGAACTACCTGGCCCTGGTCCAGGCCAACGCCTTGCTGATGCGCGGCACCGAAGGCGAGCCCGTGGCCGACGCCCGCCGCCAGCCGCGCTTTGACGTCTTCCTGCAAGGCCAGCGGGAAGAAGCCCTGTGCCGCGCGCCCGTGGAAGGCGTGCTGGTGAGCTTGCCCGAACTGCCCGAGGGCCGCGAGGCCGACGTCACCGCAGCGTGGATCCAGTCGGTGGTCGAGGGCCAAGCGCCCTTGCCCGCGGCCATCGCGGCCCAGGCGGATTGCCTCGGATCGGCGCTGGCCGCACTGAACACACCGAGTGCACTGGGCGCGCACGCGCCCCAGGCTGAGCCCGACGCCTCCCGGCCCTGACCTTCGTTCAGCGACCGCCCACGGTCGGGCCCGCCGGCTGCGACGCCTGTGCGGCCTGTGAAGCAGGCTGTGCCTTCGAAGCCCGCGACAGCACCACGATGCCCGCCAGCACCGCCGCCGTGCCCAGCATCAGGCGCCAGGTCACGGGCTCGTCCAGCCACCAGGCGGCCATCCAGATCGTGGACAGCGGCCCGACCATGCCCACCTGCGAGGCCAGCGAAGCGCCCAGCAACTGCACGCCGCGCATGACCAGCCACACCGGCAGCACCGTGCAGGCCGTGGCGTTCAGCGCCGACAAGGCCCAGGCCTGCCAGGGCAGCTGCGCCACGCCGCCCAGGCGCCCCTCGGTGAAGGCGTGCACCAGCACCCACTGCAGCACGCACATCACGCAAGCCGCGCAAGAGGCCCAGCCCACCAGCCGCAGCGAGCCCAAGGACTGCACCAGCTGACCGCTGCCCATCAGGTAAATCGCATACGACAGCGCGCTCAGGAACACCAACACGCTGCCGGTCACCACCGCGGCCACCGGGTCCTGTCCTTGCGCCGCGCCCGACACCACCGTGGCCACATCCCAGTCGTGCAGGAACACGACCAGCACGCCGCCATACGACAGCGCCATCGCCCCCAACTGCGCCAGCCGCAGGCGCTGGCCCAGCAGCAGCACCGACAGCAGCAGCACGATGCTGGGGTTGAGGTAGAGGATGGCCCGCTCCAGGCTGGCGCTGATGTACTGCAGGCCCAGGAAGTCCAGCGTGCTGGCCAGGTAGTAGCCACAAAAACCCAGACCGAGGACCTGCCACGCCAGCTTGCCGCTCATGGGGGCGCGCGCGCCCGCCTCGGTGGGCCGCTCGCGGCTCGACCACCAGGCCATCAGCAGGAACAAAGGGAAGGCCATGGCCATGCGCAGGCCCACCACGGCGAAGGCGTCGGCACCCTGGCGGTACAGCAGCTTGGCCACGATGGCCTTGCCCGAAAAGGCCACGGCGCCAGCGAGGGCGCACATCAGGCCTTGCCAGCGGCGTTGTTCGGGGGAAGAAGAGGCGGCAGACGTCGACATGGCACAGACCTTACCCGAAGAGGCGCCTCAACCTCAGCCGCAAATTGCCGCACACTCTGATGTGGTTGTGGCCAACGGTCACGCCGCCATCCTCGCCTCCAGCCACATCACCGCCCAGCTGCCCATGCGCCTCTCTCACACGCTCGCTGCCACCCTGGCCCTGTTCGTCGCCCCGTCCGTCACGGTGTGGGCACCCCTCGCCCATGCCGCCGACGCGGTCGGCACCCCTGCGCAGGCCCCTGCCGCCAAGGCCGCCGCGCCGCAGGCCTCCGGTCCCAACGCGGCCGCCACCAACGCCGCCATGCAGATCCTCGCCGAGCGCCAGAAGAAGGCCCGCGAAGAGGCGGCCAAGCGCCAGGAAGCGGTGGTCGAGATCGACGAGCGCGACCCGGCCATGCGCGCGGCTTTCAAGCAGGCGCAAGACACCCTGGACGACTTCCTCAAAATCGCCGCCAGTGGCGACCCGAAACTCACCACCGTGTCGATGCGGGTGGCCATCCGCGAAGGCAAGCGCAAGGAGTTCATCTGGATCACGCCCTTCGAGGCCGCTGGCAAGGGGGCCTTCAAGGGCCGCGTTGACAACGCCCCGACGCTGCTCAAGGGCGTCAAGGAAGGCCAGGAATGGCGCTTCCAGCGCAGAGACGTGGTGGACTGGATGTACGTCGATGCGTCCAAGCGCACCATGCACGGCAACCGCACGACCTGCGTGCAGCTGTCCAAGGCGCCGCCCGCCGAGGTCGAACAGATCAAGCGCTCCTACGGTCTGGACTGCCAGGCGCGCTGAACCCGGCAAGGTCACCGAAGCCGCTGAAAGCCTGCCAGCGCGCCAGCACCGGCGCGGCATGCGCCTGTCGCACCACGCCGAATCCCTTGATGGCCTCGGCCGATTCGGCCAGTTCGCAGGCTTCGTTCAGCGTGTCGGCGCGCAAGCCGGCCAGCAGGCGTGTCAGCAAGGCCTCGTAGGCCGCCAGCGTGGCCAACTCCTCGCGGCGGGTGTGGCTCAAGCGCAGCGGGTCCAGCCAAGTGTTGCGCAGGCGCCGGGCCCAGGCCAGGCCGTGCAGCAGCGGCGCCCACGCGGGGCCGAAGGCGCGCTTGGCCGGCCGGGCGCCGGGTTGACCCTTCCCTGCGCCTTCGCCCAGCGCAGGAGGCGCCAGGTGCCAGACCATGCGCCAATCCCCCTCGAACTGCGTCGCCACCTGTTGGCGGAAGGCGTCAGAGCTCAGCAGGCGCGCCACCTCGTACTCGTCCTTGATGGCCATGAGGCGGAACAGCTGCAGTGCCACCGCGCGGGTCAGGCGCTGGCCGCCCAGCATGGCCTCGGCCTCGCCCACCCGCGTCACCCAGGCCTCGTAGCGCGCCGCGTAGGCCGCGCTTTGGTAGTCGGTGAGGTGGGCCATGCGGCGTTGCACGATGGCGTCGAGGCTGTCTGGTGCGCCGCCGTCCGGCACACCCTGGCCGCCCGCCCGCGGGAACCACTGCACCGGCTGCGCCGGCAGCAAGAGCCTGGCCATGCGGGCCGGGTCGTGGGCGGCATGGCGCCCCCAGGCGAAGGCCTGCAGGTTGCGCTCCACCTGCACGGCGTTGAGCTCGATGGCGCGCGTCAGCGCTTGCAGGCTCAGCGGCACCCAGCCCTTTTGCCAGGCAAAGCCCAGCATCATCGGGTTGGCGTAAATCGCATCGCCCAGCAGTTTCTCCGCCAGGGCCACGGTGTCCAGGCGGGCGATGGCGTCGGCGCCGTGCCCCACGGCATCGGCGAGCACGTGGTCGCACTGCGCGCCGGGGTAGTGCCAGTCGGGCTGGGTCATGGCCGCGGCGGTGGGCGTGTGGTGGGTGTTGAGGGCGATGTGCGTGCGCCCGGCCCGCATCACCGCCAGCGTCGCCGGCAAGGCCGTGACGATGGGGTCGCAGCCCATCACCAGGTCGGCCTCGGCCGTGCCCACCTTGGTGGTGAAGATGGCCTCGGGCCGGTCGGCGATCTGCACATGGCTCCAGGTGGCGCCGCCCTTTTGAGCGAGGCCAGCCGCTTCCTGCGTGACCACGCCCCGGCCTTCCAGGTGGGCCGCCATGCCCAGCAGCTGCCCGATGGTGATGACGCCCGTGCCGCCAATGCCAGCCACCACGATGCCCCAGGCGCGGCTGGCATCGGGCAAGCGGGGCTCGGGCAACGGCGGCAGGTGGGCCAGTTCGGGCAAGCCGGTGGCGGCTTTGGGCTGGCGCAGGCGCCCGCCTTCGATGCTCACCAGGCTGGGGCACATGCCCTTGACGCAGGACAGGTCCTGGTTGCAGCTGCTCTGGTTGATGCGGCGCTTGCGGCCCAGAGGGGTATTCACCGGCTCGACGCTCAGGCAATTGGACTGCACGGTGCAGTCGCCGCAGCCCTCGCACACCAGCTCGTTGATGACGACGCGCGCCGGGGCCGCGGCCAGCGTGCCGCGCTTGCGGCGGCGGCGCTTCTCGGTGGCGCAGGTCTGGTCGTAGATCAGCACGGTGCAGCCAGGCGTCTGGCGCAGTTCGCGTTGCACGTCGTCGAGGTCGTCGCGGTGGCGCAGCTCGACGCCGGCGGCCAGGTCATGCACCTGGGCATAGCGGCCGCGGTCGTCGGTCACCACCACGATGCGGCGCACGCCTTCCGCGTCCAACTCGCGCGTCATCGCCGCCACGCTGAGGTTGCCGTCGATGGGCTGGCCGCCCGTCATGGCCACCGCGTCGTTGTAAAGGACCTTGTAGGTGATGTTGACCTTGGCCGCGATGGCCTGGCGGATGGCCAGGAGGCCGGAGTGGAAGTAGGTGCCATCGCCCAGGTTGACGAAAACGTGCGGCTCGTCGGTGAAGGGCGCCTGGCCGACCCAAGCCACGCCCTCGCCGCCCATCTGCGTGACCATGCCGGTGTTGCGGTCCATCCACTGCGCCATGTAGTGGCAGCCGATGCCGGCCATGGCCCGCGAGCCTTCCGGCACGCGGGTGGAGGTGTTGTGCGGGCAGCCGCTGCAGAACCAGGGCGCGCGCTCAGGGCTGGCGCCGGCTGCGTTGCCCTGGGCCAGCGCAGCCTCCTTGGCGTCGATCACGCGCAGGCGTTCGGCGATGCGTTCGCGCAGGTGCGAGGGCGCGTCGCGCAGCAGGCCCAGGCGCTCCAGGCGCTGGGCCAGGGCCTTGGCGATCAGCGCCGGGTTCAGGTCGGCCTGGGCGCGCAGGAGCCAGCGGCTGGCCGGGTGCGGGTGCGACCACTCGCCACCCGTCAGGTCGCCCTCGCCTTCGCTGAACTTGCCCAGCACATTGGGACGCACATCCTCGCGCCAGTTGTAGAGCTCCTCCTTGAGCTGGTACTCGATCATCTGGCGCTTTTCTTCCACCACCAGGATCTCTTGCAGGCCTTGGGCGAACTCGCGCGTCAGGCTGGCCTCCAGCGGCCAGACCACCGCCACCTTGTGCAGGCGCAGCTTGAGCGCACGGCAAGCGTCGTCATCCAGCCCCAGGTCGTGCAGGGCCTGGCGCAGGTCATTCCAGGCCTTGCCGCTGGCCATCACGCCCAGCCGCGCGCCTTCGCTGTCCAGCACCGTGTGGTTGAGGCGGTTGGCGCGCACATAGGCCAGGGCCGCGTACCACTTGTGGTCCATCAGGCGGGCTTCCTGGGCCAGCGGCGCGTCCGGCCAGCGGATGTGCACGCCGCCTTCGGGCATGTCGAAATCACCGGGCAGGACGATGCGCACGCGGTCCGGATCCACCGACACCGTCGTGGCCGACTCCACCACCTCCTGGATGGTCTTGAGCGCCGTCCACACGCCGGCAAAGCGGCTCATGGCGAAGGCGTGCAGGCCGAGGTCGAGGATTTCCTGCACGTTGCTGGGGAAGAACACCGGAAAGCCACAGGCCTTGAAGATGTGGTCGCTCTGGTGGGCGATGGACGAGCTCTTGGCCGTGTGGTCGTCGCCGGCCACGGCCACCACGCCCCCATGCCGAGAGGTGCCCGCCATGTTGGCGTGCTTGAAGACATCGCCGCAGCGGTCCACGCCCGGCCCCTTGCCGTACCACAGGCCGAAAACACCGTCGAAGCGCTGCGGCCCCGGTGTCAGCGCCAGTTGCTGCGTGCCCCACACGGCAGTGGCGCCGAGCTCTTCGTTGACGCCCGGCTGGAAAACAATGTGGTGCTTGCCCAGGTGCTCGCGGGCCTTCCACAAGGCCTGGTCGTAGCCGCCCAGGGGCGAGCCACGGTAGCCGCTGATGAAGCCGGCGGTGTTCAAGCCGTCCAGCGCATCGCGGGTGTGCTGCAGGATGGGCAGACGCACCAGCGCCTGGATCCCGCTCATGAAGGCCTGGCCGCGCTCCAGCGTGTATTTGTCTTCCAGTGACAGCGAAGACAAGGCGCGGAGCACCTCGGCGGGGAGTGGCGCGTTCATGACGACCTCCTGAGTCGGTCGCACGACGGCATCCCGCAAAACAGGACGGGCCATCGTGCAGCCGGAACCCTGTGACGGACCCAGTGTAGGCCGCCCAGATCAAACCTGCTTGCGAGGTTTCACGGGGTGAACATGCCCTTGTTCATGGCCTTGTTCACGCCTTGTTCACGCCTTGTTCACGTTTCGCGCGCGAACACCTGGCGCCCGGCCACCCAGGCCCCCACCAGGTTGCGCTCGTCGCCCAGGGTCATCCAGGCGAAGGCGCGCGGGTGCAGGGTGGCCACAGAGCCATCCCCAGCCTCGCAGGCGATGGCATCGCGGTGCCGGGCCACTTCGCCCACGGCCCAGTCCCACACAGCGATGTCGGCCATGCAGCCGGGCTCGATGCGGCCGATTTCGCTGCCCAGGCCCAGCGCCTCGGCCGCGCCCAAGGTGGCCGCGTGCAAGGCCTTCCAGGCGCTCAGGCGGGTGCCCTGCAGCGCCTGGATTTTGTAGGCGTCGCCCATGTTGCGCAGCAGGCACAGGCTGGTGCCGCCGCCCACGTCGCTGGCGAGGCTGACGCGCAGGCCCTCGCGCTGCGCCTGCGCCCAGTCGAACAGGCCGCTGCCCAGGAAGAGGTTGGAGCTGGGGCAGTGGGCGATCTGGGCACCGTGCGCGCGCAGCACCGCGCGGTCTTCGGCGTCCAGCCAGATGCCATGGGCCAGCACGGCGCGAGGCCCCAGCAGGCCAGCGCGCTCGTACACACCGAGGTAGCTGCGCGCCTCGGGGAACAGCGACATCACCCAATCGACCTCGGCGCGGTTCTCGGCCACGTGGGTCTGCATGAAGACACCCGGCGCTCCTGGCTGCCCCGCATGCCTATGGCACAGCCGCCCGGCCATGGCCAGTTGCGCCGGCGTGCTGGTGGCCGCGAAGCGCACCGTCACGGCGTACGCCAGCCGCCCCCGGCCATGCCAGCGGGCGATGAGGTCGGCGCAATCGCGTTCGGCCACGGTCACATCGGCCGCATCGTCCAGCAGGCCCTCGGGCGCGAAGCGGTCCATCAGCACCTTGCCCGTGACCAGGCGCATGTGCTGGGCGTCGGCCGCCTCGAACAGGGCCTCGGCGCTGACCTTGTGCACCGTGGGGAACACCACCGCGCTGGTCGTGCCGTGCGCCCACAAGGCCTTCAGGAAGCGCTCGGCACCGTCGCACGAAACGGCAGGGTCGGCGTAACGGCGCTCGGCCGGGAAGGTGCAGGTGTTGAGCCAGTCCAGCAACTCGGCACCGTGGCTGGCGATGACGTCGAGCTGCGGGCAGTGCACATGGGTGTCGATGAAACCCGGCAGCAGCAGGCGGCCGCGGTGGTCCTGCTCGGGCACGCTGGCCCACCCCTCGGGCAGGGCCTGTGCGGCGGGCAGCACGGCGACGATGCGCCCGGCCTCGACGCACACGCGGTGGTCGGGCCGCCAGCGCACGCCGGGGGCTTCGGCAGGCGGGGCAAAACCCGGGTCGGCGGTGAAGTCCAGCACATCGGCGCGCAGCACCAGGCGCTCGGGGGCGGCGTGGCCGCTCTGGCTTTGGCTGGGGCTTTGGCTGGCGTTGGGGGCCTGGCTGGCTGGATGGGCGGTTGTGGCAAGGGGCATGGGGGTGACGCGGTCGGGTGGGCCGCTCTGGGGTTGACAGGCACCGGGCGGGGTGAGCGCCTCCGTATGATGAGGCCGTGCCGATGCCCACTTCGCCGCCCGCCCCTTGCCGCCTTGACGCCCTTGACGCCTTTTCACCACCCCTTGACAGCCCTCATCCCGCACGACACCGACGAAGACCGGCCCGCCCCGCGCTTCCACCTGGAACTGCATGGCGCCGGACCGGTCGGCCGGGCCATCGTGAGGCTGCTGGTCGATGTCGATTGCACCGTGCGCTGGATCGATGCGCGCTGCGACAACACCGAGCTCTCGTTCAACGCACCGGAGTCTGCCCCCCCAGGCCTGCCCGTGCGCATACAGCACCTGCTCACCGACGACGCGGTGGCCGAAGTGGCCAAGGCGCCGCCAGGTGCCTGTCACCTGGTGCTGACCCACCGCCACGCGGTGGACTTGCCCATCGTGCAGGCCATCCTGGCGCGCGGTGATTTCGCCTTCCTGGGCATGCTGGGCTCCCAGACCAAGCGCGCGCGTTTCATCGAACAAATCGGTGGGCAGCTCAGAGGACTGGGCACCCACGACGCCGCCGTTCAGGCCACGCTGGAGCGCCTGGTCTGCCCCATCGGCCTGCCCGGCATCGTGGGCAAGGCGCCCGCGGTCATCGCCATCGCGGCTGTGGCCCAACTGCTGCAGGGCAGACGCTGAGGCCCTGGCTCAGTTCCAGGCTCAGGCTCAGGCTCAGAAGGTTTCCCAGTGGTCGTCGTCGGCGACAGCGGTCTGCAGGGCAGGCTTGGCCTTGGCGGCCGCGTGTGACGATTGCTGGTGTGGTTGCTGGTGCGGTTGCACGGGTTTCGGCGCGGCCTTGTCCTGCGCAGGCTGGCTGAGCGCTGGCGCTTGACGCTGCATCCGGGCGGACACGGGGGCCAAGGCAGGCGCAGGGGCTGAGTGTGCCTGTGGGCTGCGGGCAAGTGCATGCCCCGCCACCGCCGCACCATGCTGCGACAGCTGGAACACCGCCACCGCCGCCACCAGTTGCTGCGCCTGGGTCTTCAGGCTCTCGGCCGCGGCGGCGCTTTCCTCGACCAGGGCTGCGTTTTGCTGCGTGGCGCGGTCCATCTGATTGACGGCCTCGCCGACCTGCTGCACGCCCGAGCTTTGCTCCACGCTGGCCGCGGAGATCTCGCCCACGATGTCGCTGACCCGCTGGATGGACGCGACGATCTCGGCCATGGTCTTGCCCGCCTCGTCCACCAGGGCGCCGCCTTGCTCGACCTGATCGACGCTGCGGCCGATCAGCGCCTTGATCTCCCGCGCGGCGTCGGCACTGCGCTGAGCCAGGGTGCGCACCTCACCGGCCACCACCGCGAAGCCGCGGCCCTGTTCACCGGCACGGGCCGCTTCCACGGCGGCGTTCAGCGCCAGGATGTTGGTCTGGAAGGCAATGCCGTCGATCACGCCGATGATGTCGCCGATCTTGCGGCTGCTGTCGCTGATGCCCTGCATGGTCGTGACCACCCGCCCGAACACCTCACCGCCTTGCGCCGCCACAGACGAAGCCCCTTGGGCCATCTGGTTGGCCTGGCGGGCGCTGTCGGCGTTGGTGCGCACGGTCGCGCCGAGCTGCTCCATGGTGGCCGCGGTTTCTTCGAGCGCGCTGGCCTGCTCCTCGGTGCGCTGGCTCAGGTCGGTGTTGCCCTGGGAGATCTGCGAGCTGGCCGTGGCCACGCTCTCGGCGTTCTCGCGCACATGGGACACCACCCGGATCAGGCTGGACTGCATGCGCGCCACATTGGCCAGCACGCTGCTGGTGTCGCCCGCCGCCACAGGCAGGGGGTGGGCGAGGTCACCGTCGGCCACATGGGCCACGGCGTCGCACAACCCGGCCGGCTCCGCCCCCAGCGACTTCGACAGGTTGCGGGTTGTCAGCCAGGCCACCGCCGCTCCGACCATGGCCATCAGCACCGCCAGGCCGCTCATCAGCCCGATGGCGAAGACCGTCTCTTCCTTGCTGACGCGCACGAGGTCGTCGGCGATGGTCTGCTGCATGTTGCGCGAGGCGTCCACCGCCTCGAAAACGCCGTCCTGCAACTGGCGCACGTCGCTGAAGAGGAACTTGCCCGCTCCTGCCGTGTCACCGGCCAGGGCCATCTCGACGGCGCGGTCCAGCGCGGCGTTGTAAGCAGCGTGGGTGTCGGTGATGACCTTGAAATAGGCGCGCCCCTGGGGCAACACGATCTGCTTGTCCAAGGTGGCCAGCAACGCGCTGTTGCGCGCCCGCAGCTTGGCGATGCGGTCCTTCTCAGACGCCACGAAGCTCGGCTCCGGGTTGAGCATGACGTTGCGGGACAGGCGCCCAATGGTCTGCATGTTGTCGCGCACCTCGCAGAACTCCGCCACTTTCACCATGCGGTCGTGCGCCAATTCGTCAACGTTGCGGTCAAGGTCGTGCAGCGCCACCGCTGCGAAGGCCACGATGCCCGCCGCCAGGGCCACCACGGCGCCAAAGCCGAGCGCGAGGCGGGTGGAGATCTTCAAGGGCGCGGTGGCAGCGGGCATGGCGGTCTCACTCTCTGGCGATGCAAAGGGGCGCCCGCCGTGCACACGGGCACGCCGCGCGTCACTCCTCCGGCGGAAGCGAAGGTCCAACCCAGGGGCTTTCGACGGTCCACGCCACAACTTGAGCCAAGTCATGGACAAAACCCGCGTCGCAGTGACGACATCGGCGCTTCGGTCGCGGACCGCCGACCGCGTCGCCCCAAGTGCGGCGCTCGCCCCAAAAAGGGGCGGCCTTGTCGTGACAAGCGCGGACGCCGCCGCAAAAAGCGGCCGGCAGGCTGAGGGCGCAGGACGTGTCGGGGCGTCCGGGGTGGCGCCGATCAGGCCGCGCGGCGCGCCCGCCCGACGCCGCTGCACAGCGCGCGCAGCGAGGCCGTGACGATGTTGGCGTCCACGCCGGCCCCGAACGTGGCGCGGCCGCCGCAACCCACCTCGACGATGGCGCAGGCCCGGGCGCTGCCGCTGCTGTCGTCCTGACCCTGCGGGGACGCCATCGAGCGCTCCTCGTAGTGGTGCACCTCCACCGCGATGCCCGCGGAGGCGAAGGCCTGCACCGCCGCGTGGATGGGGCCGTTGCCGTGGCCGGTCAGCACGCGCTCCTGCCCATCGATGGCCACCGTCAGCGCGAGCGTCTGCCCGCCGTCCTGCTCGGCCAGGTGGTGGCCGCGGTAGGCGATGTCGGGGCCGCCGGCCTCGGCCGGGTTCACGTAGGTGGCGCTGAAGATGCGCCAGATGTCGGCCGAACTGAGCTCACCGCCCTGCGTGTCGGTGACCTGCTGCACCACCGCGGAAAACTCGATCTGCATGCGCCGCGGCATCACCACGCCGAAGTCCGTCTCCAGCAGGTAGGCCACCCCGCCCTTGCCCGACTGGCTGTTGACCCGGATCACGGAGTCGTAGCTGCGGCCGAGGTCGGCCGGGTCGATGGGCAAGTACGGCACGTTCCACAGCTGCTCGCTCGCCTCGGAGCATCGTGAGTTCCGTGCGGCGAAGCCCTTCTTGATGGCGTCCTGGTGGGAGCCCGAGAAGGCGGTGAAAACCAAATCGCCCGCGTAAGGGTGACGGGGGTGAACGGGCAGTTGCGTGCAATGCTCGGCCGTGCGCACCACGGCGTTGATGTCTGAGAAGTCCAGGCCCGGGTGCACGCCCTGGGTGTACATGTTCATGGCCAGGGTCACGATGTCCACGTTGCCCGTGCGCTCGCCATTGCCGAAGAGGCAGCCTTCCACGCGGTCGGCGCCGGCCATCAGGCCCTGCTCGGCGGCGGCGACTGCCGTGCCACGGTCGTTGTGCGGGTGCAGGCTCAGGATCACGCTGTCGCGGCGGGCCAGGTGGCGGTGCATCCACTCGATCTGGTCGGCATAGACGTTGGGCGTGGTCAGCTCCACCGTGGTCGGCAGGTTCAAGATGACCTTGCGCTCAGGCGTGGCACCCCAGGCGGCGGTCACGGCGTCGCACACCTCCAAGGCGAAGTCGAGCTCGGTGCCGGTGAAGGTCTCGGGGCTGTACTCCAAGGTGACCTCGGTTTCCGGCATCGTGGCCGCGATCTCGCGCACCAGCTTCACCCCGGCCACGGCCATCTCGCGCACCTCTTCGCGGCTCATGTTGAACACGATGTCGCGGAAGGGCTTGGAGGTCGCGTTGTACACGTGGACGATGGCCGTCTTCGCGCCGCGCACCGACGCCATCGTGCGGCGGATCAGGTGCTCGCGCGCCTGGGTCAGCACCTCGATGGTCACGTCCTCAGGGATGAGGTTTTCCTCGATGAGCTTGCGCACGAAGTTGAAGTCGGTGTCCGAGGCCGAGGGGAAGGCCACCTCGATTTCCTTGAAGCCGATGGCGCACAGCGTCTGGAACATGCGCAGCTTCTTCTCGCCGTTCATGGGCTCGAAGAGCGACTGGTTGCCGTCGCGCAGGTCGGTGCTCATCCACACGGGGGGCTGGCTGATGACCTGGTCGGGCCAGGTGCGGTCTTTCAAGCCAACGGGCGGGAAGGCGGTGTATTTCTGAGCGGGGTTGGCGAGCATGGGGTGGCCTCTGCGGTGAACGGGGGCTTCGTGAGCCGATGGAGAGAGTGTGCCCTCGCAAGCCCGGCAGATGCTGCCAAACTCATGCCTGATTGGGCCCCATTTTGGCAGAACATTGCGCCCAGGTGCAAAATCAAGCCATGACACACGAAATCGACCGCCACGACAGGCAGATCCTCGCCGTGCTGCAGGCAGACGGCCGCATCAGCAACCAGGACCTGGCCGACCGCATCGGCCTGTCGCCCTCGCCCTGCCTGAGGCGCGTGCGCACGCTGGAGGAGGCCGGCGTCATCGCCGGCTACCGCGCCCTGCTGGACGCGCGCAAGCTGGGCCTGTCGCTGATGGCGCTGATCGGCATCTCCATGGACAAGCACACGCCCGACCGCTTCGCCGCGCTAGAGGCCGTCATCCGCGACATCCCCGAGGTGCTGGAGTGCCTGCTCATCACCGGGCAGTCGGCCGACTACCAGCTCAAGGTGGTGGTGCGCGACATGGACGCCTACCAGCACCTGCTGCTCAACCAGATCACGCAGATCAAAGGCGTGACCGGCGTGCACACCAGCTTCGTGCTGCGCCGGGTGGTGGACCGCACCGCCCTGCCCGTCTGAGGCATCAGGCGGCGGCGCCGCTCACTTCAACGGCTTGAGCCGGTCCGCGATGGCGCGGAACAGTGCGATGGCCTCCTCGTTGTGCGACCCCTCGGAGAAGTCATCGCTCAGGCGCACCACGACCACGTTCTGCCGCGGCGACACATAGACCATCTGCCCATGGATGCCCAGGGCCGTGAAGTCACCGCGCCCGCCTTCCAGTGGCCACCAGTGGTAGGCGAAGCCGAACAGCTCCTGCGTCTTGGCCTTGCGCGGCACGGCGGTCGAGCGCCAGGCGCCTGGGTCGTCGAAACTGGTGGCGCGCTGCACCCAGGCCTCGTTGAGCAAAGGCCGGCCCTGCCAGCGCCCGCCCTGCGCCATCCACTGTCCGAAAATGGCGTAGCTGCGCGCCGTGGCGAACAGGCAGCACAGGCCGAAGTCCTGCCCCTGGTCATCGGCCAGCACACGGGCGTCGTCGGGCATGCCCAGCGGTTGCCAGATCTGGCGCGAAATCAGCGCGTGCAGCGGCTGCTTGGTCGCGCCTTCCAGCGCCATCGTCAGCGCCTGCGAGGCGATGCTGGCGTAGGCGTAGCGGCTGCCCGGCGCCCAGGCGCGGTCGAGCTCGGGCGCCAGGGTCTTGTCGCGCAGGGTCGCGCCGAGGACGCCGAAGCTCACGCGGTGAGCGATCACCTGCTTGAACATCGTGACCCGGTCAACCTCCTCGTCGTAGCGCACGCCCGTGCTCATCAACAGCGCCTGGCGGTACGTGACGCCCCGAAAGCCGTTGATGGCCAGTGCGGGCGCGTGGCGGTCCATCGGCTCGTCGAGCGACGCAATCTGCCCCTGTTGCACGGCGATGCCCACCAGGTTGGACAGCAGCTGCTTCATCATCGACCAGGACTGGTGCAGGGTCTGCGGCCCGTTGGGCCAGCGGTGGCGCTCATAGACCACCTGACCGTCACGCAGCACCAGCAAGGCCTTGACCGAGGCGCGCGACTGGAAATCGCCGATGGCCCAGCGTTGGCCATCGCGCTCGTAACGCACCGTGCCGAGGTCCACCGGCTGGCTGGGCAGCGCGGCGCGGCCCGTGGCAGGGCCCTTCACGTCCGACCCGGGCAGCACCCACTCGGGATGGAAGAGCTGGGGCGGCAAGGCCTGGGCGGCCAAGGCGCTCAGGCCGAGCAAAGCGGCCGTAGCGGCGCGCAGCAAGCGGTGGGACACGGCATCTCCTCGGGACGTTGTTGTGAAGTTTTTTCACGAATTGTCACACCACCGTGTCATCCCGGACGCGAGGCGCCGCGTTGAACCCTCAGCCCGGGCTCATCCAGCCGGGCCTTGGAAGGACCGCACCATGCGTCAGATTGCCCCCCTGCCCCGAGTTTCTGCCCCCCTGCCCCCGGCTCGCCCCGTCGTCGATGCTGGCCTGCGCAGCTCGGCCGCCCCAGCCCACAAGGCCCCCGCCGTCAACCAGCCCTGGTTCGGCCGTGACGACTGCCATTGCGACGACGGCCCCGAGCGCATGAGCAAGCGCGCCGTGCACGGTCGCTGGTGAGTCCAGCCATGGCGGGCCGCATTGGCCGCCATGGCATGACAAGTCCGCGGTGAACATCCCCTGCAAGGCCCAGCCCTGCAGGGGATTTTTCATGGCGCAGCGCTCGGACCGGGCGCCACTTTCACCGCTGTGGCAGCGATGTGGACACGCCAAAGAAAAATCCCCTGAGAGGCGAACCTGTCAGGGGACTTCTTATACGGTGGGGTGGCTGATGGGACTCGAACCCACGACAACCAGAATCACAATCTGGGACTCTACCAACTGAGCTACAGCCACCGCAGCAAAGACAGAAATTATAGCGTGCTTTTCAAGCCTGTCACGATGCTGACGCAGATTTTTGCGCGTTCATCACCTTCTTGCCTTCGTTCAGGTACTCGACCTTGTGCTTGTGCTTGAGGGCCTGGTAGTAGGCATCGGCTTCGGCACGGCCCCAGTACGAACCGAACTGGTTCTGGGTTTCCTTGAGCTCCTGGGGCGAGATCTCCAGCGGCAGCACCTTGTTGACCTTGAGCACGGCCACACCATCGGCACCCAGGTCCACCAGCGTGAATGCAGGCAGTTGCTTCTCGGGCACGCGCAGTGCGGCGTCCAGCACCAATGGCGGCTGGGAGAACATGGTCTTGCGCGACATCTTCACCGCGGCGGGCAACTCGGCCTTGTCGGGTGCGGCCTTCCAGGCGGCCAGCTTCTTGTCGGCGTCGGCACGCGCGGCCTTGGCCGCGGCATCGGCCACCCAGCGGGTGCGCAGTTCGTCCTTGACCTCGTCGAAGGCACGCAGCGCAGCCGGACTGTGCTTGACGATGCGCGCCGACACCAGCTTGTTGGTGCTCACCTCAACCGCCTCGGTGTTGCGGCCCTTGGCGCGGTTGTTGGCATCGAACAGGGCGTCCAGCACGCGGCGGTTGCTCAGCGGCCCCTGGTCCTTGGCGCCCGGCACATGCAGCACGCCGTTCATGGTCAGCAAAGGCAGCTTGAGCTCGTCGGCCACGGGCTTGAGGCTGTCGGACTGCTCGTACACCGAGTTGGTGAAGCGTTCAGCAGCCTCGGCAAACTGGCGTTGGGCCAGTTGCTTGCGGGCCTCGTCTTCGATCTGTGCGCGCACGGCTTCGAAGGGCTGGGCCGTGCCACCGCGCACATCGTTGAGCTGGATGATGTGCAAGCCATACTCGGTTTCCACCAGGCCGCTGACCTCGCCTTTCTTGAGCTTGAAGGCAGCCTCGTCGAAAGCCTTGACCATGGCGCCGCGGCCGAAGAACTCCAGGTCACCACCGTTGGCGGCCGAGCCCGGATCGTCCGAGTTCTTGCGTGCCAGCTCGGCGAACTGGGCAGGGTTTTGCTTGATCTGGGCCAGCAGACCTTCGGCCTTGGCGCGGGCGGCCTTCTTCTGGTCGGCGGTGGCACTGGCGTCCACCTTGATCAGGATGTGGCTGGCGCGGCGCTCTTCGGGCGTGCTGTAGCGGGCTTCGTTTTCCTTGTACGAGCGGCGCAGGTCGTCTTCGCTGACGGTCACGCGCTGCTTGAGGGTGTCGATGTCCAGCACCACGTACTGCACGTCGGCGCGCTCGGCGGCTGTCAGCCAGGCGGCGTTGGCGGGGTCTTTGTAGAAGGCCTGCAACTGCTCGGGCGTCGGGTTGAGCTGGGCTGCGTACAGCTTGGGCTCGAACTTGGTCCATTGCACTTCGCGCACCTGGAAGAGGGCGTCCACCGCCTGGCGGTTGGACAGCAGCGAGGTCTGGCCCGTGGCCTGCACGCCGCCCAGCACCTGGCCCAGCACCAGTTCCTGGCGCACCATGGCCACGAACTGGTTGGGCGTCATGCCGCGGGCTTCGAGCAGGCCCTTGTTGAAAGAGCCGTCCGGGTTGAACAGGCCGGCAAAGCGCGGGTCGGTGGTGAACTGGCGCAGCAGGCGGTTGTCGCTGACGCTCAGGCTCTGGTCGGCAGCGGCTTCGGCCAGCACGTACTGGCGAACCAGGGCGTCGAGCGACTGGCGGCGGGCTTCGGGCGTGTCGAACTGGCTGACATCGACGTTGGGTTGCTGCGAGCGCACACGTTCGATGAAGTTGCGGTGGGCGTTGTCCCACTCCGCCTGGGTGATGCTTTGCTTGCCGACCTTGGCCACCACGCCTTCGTCACCGGAAAAGCTCGAATACCCCTGGAGGCCGAAGACCACGAAGGAAGGCAGGATCAGGATCAGCAGCAGGAGCTGCAGGAGGCGCGTGTGCTTGCGGACGAAATCAAACATGTCGGAGGGTGGTCAATGAAGCCAGTCAGGAACATCTGGACGGGTAAAGCGGTCACCGACTGCGAAGGCCCAGACAGGACAAAGGCGAACCGGAGTTCGCCTTGGTTCAGGGTGCGGGCCTCACCGTCAGATCACCATCGGGCTTGGTGGGTGCTGAGGGACTCGAACCCCCGACATCCTGCGTGTAAGGCAAGCGCTCTACCAACTGAGCTAAGCACCCGATGATCGGGGGTTATCTTAATGCATTACAGGAGGCCGTCCTTGAGGGCCTTGCCGGCGCGGAACTTGGCCACTTTGGCTTTTTTGATCTTGATTTCCTCGCCCGTGCGCGGGTTGCGCCCCGTGCGTGCGAGACGCGTGCTCACGGCGAAGGTGCCGAAGCCCACGAGGGTCACGGCATCGCCCTTGCGCAGGGCGCTTTGCACCCCCTGGATGAATGCCTCCAGCGCGCGCCCGGCAGACGCTTTGGACAGGTCGGCCTGCTGGGCGATGTGCTCGATCATCTCGGTCTTGTTCACGGAAGATCCCCTCGGATGTGCCTGACGTGCTCAGCTGACCTTCGCGCGGATGGCCGGCAGCGCTTTCTGGAGGTAGTACACCATGGACCAGACCGTCAGCGCCGCGGCGATGTAGATCAGCACGGTGCCCGCCGTCCGCGTGTGGATGAGCCCGAACAGCTCGCCGTCGTAGAGCAACAGCACGATGGCGCCCATTTGCGCGGCTGTTTTGAGCTTGCCCAGCATGTGCACGGCCACGCTGCGCGAGGCACCGATTTGGGCCATCCATTCACGCAAGGCGGAAATCGCGATTTCGCGGCCAATGATGACCAGGGCCACCAGGGCGCTGACGCGGTGCAACTGCAGCAGGATGAGCAGCGAGGCACACACCAGGATCTTGTCGGCCACCGGGTCGAGGAAGGCGCCGAAGGCCGAGGTCTGGTTCAGGCGACGCGCCAGCCAGCCATCGGCCCAGTCGGTGATGGCCATGGCGATGAACAGGCAGCTCGCGGCGAGGTTCACCTGCGCCATGGGCCAGGGCAGGTAAAACATGCCCACGATGACCGGGATCGAGACGATCCGCGCCCAGGTGAGCATGGTGGGCAGGTTCAAAAACATGTCGCCATTGTGCCCCGCATTCGGGTCAGGGCTGGTCCAGCGTCATGGGCTTGAACTTGCGGTCGCCGTTGAAGAGGAAGGTTTCGTTGAAACGCCAGGGCTTGGGCAGGCGGGAGACGTCGCCATACGGGGCCGCGCGGTGGATGGCGGCGATGGCCAGCTTGACGGTGTCGCGGGCCTGGCTGGGGTAGCGCATGACGCTGACGTTGCGCACGCTGCCGTCGCCGTTGAGGTCCACCGTCATCACGGGGATGGCCAGCAGCATGGCGGGCGGCTTGTCCATGTAGGTGCCGTCGGGGTTGGCGGCCACCATGCGGCGGGCGGCCTGTTGGCGGGCTTCGCCCCAGCTGCGTGGCGATTGCGGCGCTGGCAGGCGCACCTCGGTGCGGCGGCTGCCTGGCGCAGGCGGGGTCTGGGGGGTGTCGGCACGGGCATCGGGACTGGTGGGGGTGCCAGCGGGCAGCGGCCCGGTACGGCCGCCGGGTGGGGGCGTCTGGCAGGCCGACAGCACCAGGGCAGCGCCCAGCAGGGTGGCCAGCAGCGTCGCGCCAGCCTGAGCTGGCCGGTTGGAGGCGTTGGAGGGGGTGTTTTCAACGCAGGGCACGGTAGATCTCCTCGGCCAGTTCACGCGAGATGCCATCGACGCCGGCCAGGTCGTCCACGCTGGCAGCGGCCACGCCGCGCACGCCACCGAAGCGCTGCAGCAGGCGGGCGCGGCGCTTGGGGCCCACGCCGGGGATGTCTTCCAGGCTGCTGCTGCCGGTGCGCACGCTGGCGCGCTTGGCCCGCATGCCGGTGATGGCGAAACGGTGAGCTTCGTCGCGGATCTGCGCCACCAGCATCAGCGCGGCCGAGCTGGGCGAGAGCTGCAATTTGGGCCGGCCGTCGGCGAACACCAGCTCTTCCAGCCCGACTTTACGGCCTTCGCCCTTCTCCACGCCCACGATGATGGACAGCGGCAGCCTCAGTTGCATGAAGACTTCGCGCGCCATGCTCACCTGGCCCTTGCCGCCGTCGATGAGGACGATGTCGGGCACGCGGGCGACCTTGCGCTTTTTGCCGTCCTTGGCCGCGACTTCGGGCGTGCCTTCGCCAGCATCATCGGCATCACCCGCCATGCTGGCATCGCGGTAGCGGCGCTCCAGGGCCTGTTTCATGGCCGCGTAGTCGTCGCCCGGGGTGATGCCGGTGATGTTGTAGCGGCGGTACTGCGCGGCCTGCATCTTGTGGCCTTCATAGACCACGCACGATGCCTGGGTGGCCTCGCCCGCGGTGTGGCTGATGTCGAAACACTCGATGCGCAGGCCGGCGAGCGGGTCGTGGCGCTGGAGCGGGGCCTCGGCCGGGGTGGGCGCATCCGCGACACCCGAGGGGGCGGCGCCTGCCATGCCCGCATCGGCTGCGGTGCCCTCGCCTGCCTCGGCGGCATCTTCCAGGCCTGCTTCGCGCGCATCGAGGTCCAGGTCCAGGTTGAGCGCCTCGACCAGCGCCCGCGTGCGCGCTTGCTGCGAGCCTTCCTCGCTGAGCAGCCGCGCCAGCGAGAGCTCAGCGCCCTTGATGGCCATGTCGAGCCAACCGCGCCGTTGCTCGCGCGGCTGCAGCACCACCGTGACCTTGCGGCCTGACTGCGCGCCCAAGGCCTCCACCAGCTCCGGGTCCACCGGGTGGCTGAGGATGAGCAGGCTGGGCACCACCCCGCCGATGTAGTGCTGCGCCAGGAAGGCTTCCAGCACGGCGACTTCGGTGGATTGTGACCAGGCCTCGGCGGTGCGCTCATCGGTCGCCACGTGCGCACCAGTTTGTGCCTCATGCCCCGCGGGCAAGGCGTCCGCGTCGTTGGCAGCCGCCAGGGCGATGTGGTCTTGCACGTGCACGGGGAAATGCGCCCGGTCGCCGAGGTGACGCCCGCCCCGCACCATGGCCAGGTTGACGCAGGCGCGCCCACCCTGGACCTTCACGGCCAGCACATCGACGTCCTTGTCCATGACCGTGTCCACCGACTGCTGGTGCAACACGCGCGACAAGGCGCTGATCTGGTTGCGCACCTCGGCGGCCTTCTCGTAGGCCATCTCTTCGGCGAAGGCCATCATGCGCGTCTGCAGGTCGGCCAGCACGGCTTCGGGCTCGCCCAGCAGGAAGCGCTCGGCCTGGCCCACCGCGCTGCGGTAATCCTCCTGGCTGACCATGCCGACGCAGGGCCCGCTGCAGCGCTTGATCTGGTAGAGCAGGCAGGGCCGCGAACGGTTGTTGTAGATGGCGTCTTCGCAGGTGCGCAGCTGGAAGACCTTCTGCATGAGCTGGATGGTGCCCTTCACCGCCCAGGCGTTGGGGTACGGCCCGTAGTAGCGGTGCTTGCGGTCCACCGCGCCGCGGTAGTAGGACATGCGCGGGAAGTCCTGCGAGGAGATCTTCAGGTAGGGGTAGCTCTTGTCGTCGCGGAACAGGATGTTGAATCGCGGGTTGAGCGTCTTGATGAGGTTGTTTTCCAGCAGCAGCGCTTCTGCCTCGCTGCGCACCACCGTGGTCTCCATGCGGTCGATGCGCGAGACCATGTGCCCGATGCGGGTGCCACCGTGGTTCTTCTGGAAATAGCTGGAGACACGCTTTTTGAGGTCGCGCGCCTTGCCCACGTACAGCACGCCGTTCTGGGCATCGAAGTAGCGGTACACGCCGGGCAAGGCCGGCAGGCGGCTGACCTCGGCCAGCAGGCGTTGCCAGGTCTGCTCGCGCGCGGAGGCGGACGTGGCGCCCGCGGCGTCGCTGTCGTTCGGAAGATCGCTCATGGCGCGATTGTCCGACAGGCGCGCGAAGTGCCGCGGCGGGGCTTGCCATAATCCGGCGCATGCTGTGGGATGTGTTCTGTCGGGTCATCGACAACTTTGGCGACATCGGCGTGTGCTGGCGCCTGTGTGCAGACTTGGGCGCGCGCGGACACACCGCCCGGCTCTGGGTGGACGACGCCTCGGCGCTGGCCTGGATGGCGCCGCAGGGCGCGCCCGGCGTACAGGGCGTCGAAGTGCGGCCCTGGGCCGAGGCCGAATGCCCGGCAAACGCCGAGGCACTGACACCAGGCGACGTCGTCATCGAAGCCTTTGGCTGCAACCCGCCCGACGCCTTCCTGGCCCGCATGCAGCGCCCTCACCCGCCGGCCTGGGTCAACCTCGAATACCTCAGCGCCGAAGATTACGTGGCGCGCAGCCACGGCCTGGCCTCACCCGTGTTCAGCGGCCCTGCGGCCGGGCTGCGCAAGCGGTTTTTCTACCCCGGCTTCACCTCCGCCACGGGCGGCCTGCTGCGCGAGCCCGGCCTGATGGCCCGCCAGGCCGATTTCATGGCGCACCAGCGCCTGCCCTGGCTGCAGGACCTGGGCGTGCCCGCCTCGGAGGCCGACCGGCTGGTGTCGGTGTTTTGCTACGCCGGCGCGCCGCTGGGCGACTGGCTGGACGCGCTGCAGGCCCAGGCCCTTCAAGCCGCCTGCGATGCCCCAGCAGACACAGGCCCGGCCGCATTCCCCCCCTCCCCCGCAGGCATCACCCGTGTGCTGCTGACGCCCGGCCATGCGACCTCGCTGGCGCAAGCCTGGGCCGCGCAAGGCCGCCACACGGCGCCACAAGCCCTGGCCCTGCACCCCTTGCCGGCGCTGGCACAAACCGAGTTCGACCTCCTGCTGTGGGCCTGCCACCTCAACATCGTGCGGGGCGAGGATTCCGCCGTGCGCGCCCTGTGGGCGGGCCACCCGCACGTCTGGCACATCTACCCGCAGGACGACGGTGTGCACGCCGACAAGCTGGACGCCTTCATGGCGCGCTGGATGCACGGCTGGCCGCCCGCACTGCGCGACGAGGTGCAGCGCAGCTGGCGGCACTTCAACCAGATCCAGCCTGCCCGCCATGCCACGGGCGCCGGACTGCACTTGCCGGATTGGCGCGTCGCCGATGGCGCCTGGGCCCAGGCCAGCCAGGATGCGCGGGCGGCGCTGCTGGCGCAAACCGATCTGGTCACGCAATTGACGCATTTCGTCGCCGGCTCAGGGTAAAATCCAAGGCTTTGCTTCGCGCAGCTTGTTCGTTGTTGACCACGGCTGCCCGAGACGCCCCCTTTTTTGCATCTGACCGATTCAGACACACTCCATCGGGAATCCACCATGAAAACCGCACAAGAAATCCGCGCTGGCAACGTGATCATGCAGGGCAAGGACCCGATGGTCGTCCTGAAGACCGAATACAGCCGCGGTGGCCGCGGCGCCGCCACGGTCCGCATCAAGATGAAGAGCCTGCTGAGTGGCTTCGGTCAAGAAACCGTCTTCAAGGCCGACGACAAGATGGACCAGATCATCCTCGACAAGAAGGAGTGCACCTACTCCTACTTCGCCGACCCGATGTACGCCTTCATGGACGCCGAGTACAACCAGTTCGAGATCGAAGCCGAGAACATGGGCGACGCGATCAACTACCTGCAAGACGGCATGGAAGCCGAAGTCGTGTTCTACGACGGCAAGGCCATCTCGGTCGAACTGCCCACCACCATCGTGCGCGAAATCGAGACCGAACCCGCCGTCAAGGGCGACACCTCCGGCAAGGTCATGAAGCCTGCCCGCGTGGTCGGCACCGGTTTCGAGATCCCCGTGCCTTCCTTCGTGGAAAGCGGCGACAAGATCGAAATCGACACCCGCACGCACGAGTACAAGAAGCGCGTCTGATCGCGCACGGTTGACCTGCGGATCCGTCCCGCACGAAGACAGCCACAAAGGACACCCTCGGGTGTCCTTTTTTCTGCCCAGCCGCCACGATGTCCCGCCCCACCCGCATCCTGCTGCCCACCCGCGATGGCGTCAGTGCCAGCACGGTGGCCACGCCCCCAGGGCCTTGGGCCACGGTGCTGGACTTCCTGTGCGAGCGCATCCCGGCCGTGGCGCGCGAGGACTGGGCGCAGCGCATGGCGCGCGGCGAGGTGCTGGACGCGCAAGGCCAGGCCGTGCCACCGGGGGCGCCTCACCGCGCGCAGACGCGGTTGCATTACTGGCGCAGCCTGCCGTTCGAGCACCGCATCCCCTTCGAGGAAACCATCGTCTTCCAAGACGCGTTCCTCGTGGTGGCCGACAAGCCCCACTTCCTGCCAGTGACGCCCAAAGGCCGCTACCTGCACGAGACGCTGCTGGTGCGGCTGAAGAAGCGCACGGGCATCGACACTCTGGTGCCCATGCACCGCATCGACCGCGAAACCGCGGGGCTGGTCGTCTTCACGGTGCAGCCGCACACGCGCAACGCCTACCAGGGCCTGCTGCGCGATCTGCGGGTGCACAAAACCTACGAGGCCATTGCGCCGTGGCGAGAAGGGCTGGCATGGCCACAACGCCGCATCAGCCGGCTGGCGGAAAGCCTGCACTTCATGGCCATGCACGAGGTGGGCGGTGCGCCCAATGCGGACACCTTGATCGAGGTGATGGCGGTGTCTGACATGCGCGCTGGGCCGCGTCTGGCCCACTACCGCCTCACACCCCGCACCGGCCAGAAGCACCAGCTGCGGGCGCACATGAACGCGCTCGGCCTGCCCATCCTGGGCGATCAGATCTACCCGGAACTGCAGCCGGCCTTGCCGCCCGGGCAAGCGCCCGACTTCAGCCGACCGCTGCAGCTGCTGGCCAAATCACTGCGCTTCACGGACCCCATCACCGGCGAGGCCCGCGCCTTCGAGAGCCTGCGCAGACTGCAGCTGCCCGAGGGGCCCCCAACTTGCCCTCAACCCTGCGCCCGGGACCTGCCGCCCACACCCAGATAGATAACACCCAGGCCCGCCACCAGGGCGACGGCCAGTGCGCCCCAGGCGGCCACCGGCACGCTGTCGCGCAAGAGGTTGGCGCTCGTGGCCACGGGCAGCTTCACGCTGATCAGGCCCACGGGCTGCCCCGCCTTGTAGCCAAAACCGCCGCCACCATTGAACTGTTGGTTCACCCGCAGGAACTCAGGCGCCTTCTCGGGCGTGTCGTGGCAACGCAGGCAAGACGACTGCGCCACGACGGCGCGGGCGTACAGCAAGTGGCCGCCCTCAACTTTCCAGTACTCCTGGCCGGCCTTGGGCTGGGCCAGGGGCAAGGCCGCAGCGGAAGGCGTGGGCTGCACACTGGCGCCACCCGTGCGCTGGAAAGCCGATTGCAGGGCGTCCAGCGCTTCGATCTCGAACGCATTGGGCGCGTTGTTGCGGTTGAGCACCGTGCGCGCCGTCAGGCGGTACTGCGCACGGCTGCCAGAGGCCAGCAGCGTGTCGGCCACCTCGCGCTGGATCAAGGCGGGGTTCTTCCAGTGGTAGGCCTCGACGCGCTCCATGGCACCGCGCTCGTCATGGCGGCGCTCGCTGCGCGAACCCTGCAAGAACCCGGCATCCTCGTCCGTGCCGGCATACACCGAGCGCGTCAGGAAGCTGCCCGGCAAGCCCGCCGATGCGCCCTGCGTGCGGGCGTGCACGCCGCCGTACTGCGAGGCCCAACGCCCCACCGTTTCGGCCATGTCGGCCACGATGCGGCCTTCGTTCACCGAGCGCGACAGCAGCAGCGCATCGCCGGTCAGCCACGCGGCCGTGCCGAGCGCGCCCACCAACAGCGCGACAAGCGCTCCCATGAGGACGGCGCGTCCCCCATTTTTCTCTTGATCAGCCATGATGGATCGGCCCGAAGGCCTTGCAGTTGGAATCGGTTGCGTCTGGGTCAGACGCCGTCGGCATTGCGAACGGCCATGACCTCGCCCATGCGGATGCCTCGACCAGCACACCACGCTGCAGGCCAGATCATGGGCCCGGCAGGCCACAGCATGACGACCGTAGAACCAAGCAAAAACCGGCCCATTTCCTCGCCTTGGCGCAAGGTGATGTCCTGGCCGTCGTAGCGCCACTCGCGCACCTCGCCGGGGCGCGGCGGGTTGACCTGGCCGTGCCACACGGTGGCCATGCTGCCCACGATGGTGGCACCCACCAGGGTCAGGATCATCGGGCCATGCGGTGTTTCGAACAGGCAGACCACACGTTCGTTGCGCGCGAACAGGCCGGGCACGCCGCGGGCCGTGGCCGGGTTCACCGAGAACAACTCGCCCGGCACATGCACCATGCGCAGCAAACGCCCATCGCAAGGCATGTGGATGCGGTGGTAGTCCTTCGGGCTGAGGTAGAGCGTGGCGAAGTGGCCGTTCTCGAACTGCGCGGCCAGGTCGCGGTCACCACCGACCAGCGCGGTGGTGGAATAGCTGTGCCCCTTGGCCTGAAAGACCTGATCGCGCTCGATGCGGCCAAACTGGCTGATGGCCCCATCGACGGGCGACACCCAATCGGCCTGCGCCAGCGGACGCGCACCGGCCTTCAGAGGCCGCGTGAAAAATTCGTTGAAGCTGGCATAGGCAGCGGGGTCGGCTTGCGCCGCCTCGGCCATGTTGACGCCGTAGCGTCCGATGAACCAGCGGATGAACGCGGTGGTCAATGCACCGCCTCGGGCGGACGCACCCCACCCGGCCAGCTCGGTCAAAGCCCGCTTGGGCAAGACGTGTTGCAAGCCCACGAACAGGCGCTCGGACAGCGGCACGACCGCGGCGACATCAGGAGTAATGCGATCTGACACAGGGCCTTCCAGCAATGCCATGGCACCACGCCACGGCTTCGTGCACGATGCACATCGGCAACACGCCGCGCCACCACCACACGACCCGCGATTGTAGGGTGCGCCCCTGGGCCGGCATCGGGTGAGAATGGCGCTCAGATGCGGGATGGCAGACGCACATCCACCCCACCGTCACACACCCGACCTTCACACACCCCAACGCCGCACCCACCCCGGAGCCCTGCATGCGCCTCGCCCCACGTTCACCGACCCCATCCGTGACAATGCGGCCCTGGGTGCTGCTCGCGTCCATGCTGGTGCACACACTGTGGCCCGCCGCCACCGCCCATGCCGCCGAGAAGTTCACCTTCCTGACCGACTGGTACGCCCAGGCCGAGCACGGCGGCTACTACCAGGCGCAGGCCACCGGCCTGTACGCCAAGGCTGGGCTGGACGTCACCCTCAAAATGGGCGGCCCGCAGGTCAACCTGATGCAGTTGCTGGTGGCCGGCCAGGCCGATTGCATCATGGGCTTCGACAACCAGACACTCAAGGCCTGGGAGCAAGGCATCCAGGCGGTCAGCGTGGCCGCGGCTTTCCAGAAGGACCCCGCCGTCCTCATCGCCCACCCGCAGGTGAAGCGCATCGAAGACCTCAAGAGCCACACCATCCTCGTGGGCCAGGTCGGCCAGGTCACCTACTGGCCCTGGCTGAAATCGCGCTACGGCTTCACCGATGCGCAACTGCGCCCCTACACCTTCAACCTCCAGCCCTTCCTGGCCGACAAGTCGCTGGCACAGCAGGGCTACCTGGCCTCTGAGCCCTACAGCATCGAGAAATCGGCTGGCTTCAAGCCCACGGTCTTCCTGCTGGCCGACCTGGGCTGGCCACCGTACGCCAACGCCGTGGTCTGCATGGCCGACACGCTGCAGCGCAAGCCCCAGCAAGTCAGCGCTTTCATCCAAGCCTCCATGCAGGGTTGGAAAAGCTACCTGCAGGGCGACCCATCCCCCGCCAATGCCTTGATCAAGAAGGACAACCCCAACATGCGGGATGACGTCATTGCCCAGGCCATTGCCAAGCTCAAATCCGAAGGCGTGGTGATGGGCGGCGATGCGGCCAGGCTGGGCATCGGCACCATCACCGATGCGCGCATGCAGAAAACCTACGACGTGATGGTCCAGCACAAGCTGCTCGATCCTGCCAAGGTCAACCTGAAGAAGACCTACACCACCCGCTTCGTGCAAGACCTGAAGGTGATGCCCTGATCGAACTCGACGCCGCCGGGCAGGTCTATCCCAACGGCCTGCGCGCCCTCCTGCCCATCGACCTGCGCATCCGCGAGGGCGAGTTCGTCTCGCTGCTGGGGCCCTCCGGCTGCGGCAAAAGCACCTTGCTGCGCATGCTGGCCGGGCTGCTCCAACCCAGCTCGGGCGAGGTGCGCGTGCAAGGCCAGCCACCGGCGTCTGCCGCGGCCCGCCAGCACCTGTCCTTCGTGTTCCAGGAGCCCACCCTGATGCCCTGGGCCACGGTGGCCGCCAACGTGCGCCTGCCGCTGGACCTCGCCGGCGTGCCGCGCCCCGAGGCCGAGGCCCGCGTGGCACAGGCCCTCGCGCAAGTCGGGCTGGACGGCTTCGGTGCGCAACGTCCGCGCGAGCTGTCCGGCGGCATGCAGATGCGGGTGTCGATCGCGCGGGGCTTGGTCACCCGCCCTCGCCTGCTGTTGATGGACGAGCCCTTCGGCGCGCTCGACGAAATCACCCGTCACCGCCTCGATGCCGACCTGCTGGCGCTTTGGCGAGCACAAGGCCTCACCGTGGTCTTCGTCACGCACAGCCTGAGCGAGGCGGCCTACCTGTCGTCGCGCGTGGTCGTCATGGCGCCGCGCCCCGGTCGCATCGTCGATGACATCGCCCTGAGCACGCCCTGGCCGCGCGAAGCCCACCACCGCACCAGCCCTGGCTTCAACGACGTGGTGCGGCGCCTGGAAGACGCCTTGGCCGGCACCGGCGATGGCACCGCGCCCCTGGCATCGCCACAGCCGTCTTGAGCAGCACTGAGCCCGCCCCATGCCCCACGACGCCATCACCGCCCATGCATCCCGCTCAGCCCATGCCAGCACCCTGGGCGCCAGGCTGATCCGCCTGCCCTGGCTGCTGCCCCTGTGCGTGGCCGCGCTGCTGCTGGGCGGCTGGCAAACCTGGGTCACGGTGGCCGACATCCCGCCCTACCTGCTGCCCTCGCCCTGGCGCATCGCCCAGACCCTGACCAGCGACTGGGGCCTGCTGAGCGCCGCCTGGTGGGTGACCGTGAAGATCACGCTGTGGGCCTTTGTCTGTGCGGCGCTGCTGGGCATGGCCGTGGCCTTCGCCTTCGTGCAAAGCCGCTGGATCGAGGCGGCCTTCTTCCCCTACGCCGTTTTGCTGCAGGTCACGCCCATCGTGGCCATCGCCCCGCTCATCATCATCTGGGTGAAAGACCCGACCTGGTCGCTGGTGCTGTGCGCCACGCTGGTGGCCCTGTTCCCCATCATCGCCAACACCACGCAAGGGCTGCGCAGTGTCTCGCCCGGCCTGGCGGCGTATTTCGCGTTGCAAGGCGCCAGCCGCTGGCAGATGCTGTGGCGGCTGCGGCTGCCCTCGGCCCTGCCCTATGTGCTCACGGGCTGGCGCATTTCCGGCGGGCTGGCGCTCATTGGCGCGGTGGTGGCGGAGTTCGTCGCCGGCACAGGCGGCACGGCCACCGGCCTGGCCTACCAGATCCTGCAATCGGGCTACCAGCTCGACATCCCACGCATGTTCGCCGCGCTCACCCTGGTCACGCTGACAGGGGTGGCGCAGTTCGCCCTGCTCTCGGCCCTGTCACGCCGGGTGCTGGCCGGCTGGCACGACAGCGAGGTGCTGGGCTGATGCTGGGCTGAACGCCAGGCTCAACCCACCCAGAGCTTGCGCCAGCCCTCGTGGCCCAGCTTGTTCAGCGTCTCGATGTTGGTCTCGTAGATGGATTCGGCCTCGGGGAAGGCCGCCACCGCCTTGTCCAGGCTGTCCTCGCGGATGATGTGCAGCGTGGGGTAAGGCGAGCGGTTGGTGAAGTTGCCGATGTCGTCGGCCGTGGCATCCGCGAACTGGTAATCGGGGTGGAAGCTGGCCACCTGCAAGACGCCATCGAGCTCCAGGGCCTCCAGCGCCGCGTCGGCCAGGTCCAGGAAGTCGTTGAAATCCAGGAAGTCCTGCAGGGCTTCGGGGTGGATCAGCAAGGTGGTGTCCACCGCCTCGGGGTCGGCCTCGGCGAGGAACTGCAGCTCCGCCACGAGGTCGTCCAGCAGGGCCTCCGGCGTGGTCGCCTCGGACACCGTCCAGCGGATCTGCTCCTTGACGTGCACGGCCTTGGCGAACGGACAGAGGTTGAGGCCGATCACGGCGCGCTCCATCCAGCGGCGGGTATCGGCGATGATGGCGTCTGGGTCGAGATTCATGCCCGCATTGTCGCTGGGAACACACCCGCTGCCACACCTGTCCATGCCCGAGACACCCACGCCCATGCCGGAAACACACCCGCTTTTCCCCTCGGCCTCCGCCCTGCCAGCCCACCCCACGATGCGCGAGTTGTCGCGCCACGCGCCCCACATCGGCCGGCTTGACGCCATCCACCTGCGTCCCGCCAGGCTGCAAGCCGTTCAGTCGGTGGACTCGGCCATCGCGCTGGTGGACCAAGGCCTGCAAGGCGACCGCACGGCCGCACGCGCGCCCAGCCGGCCGGGCGGCAGCAAAAGGCAGGTCACGCTGATGCAGGCCGAGCACCTCGGTGTGATCGCCGCGCTCACGCACCGTGACAGCGTGGACGCCGCCGCCTTGCGCCGCAACCTGCTGGTCTCTGGCCTCAACCTCGTGGCCTGCAAAGCCTTGTTCAAAGACACGCCCTTGCTGCTGTGCATTGGCACCGAGGTGCAACTGGAACTCACCGGCCCCTGCGACCCGTGTTCGCGCATGGAGGCCGTGCTGGGCCCCGGCGGCTACCACGCCATGCGCGGCCACGGCGGCATGACGGCCCGCGTGCTGCGCGGGGGCGTGCTGCGTGTGGGCGATGCCGTGCGCTGCCTGCCCGGCTGAACACCGCTGATCGGGGCGACATGGCATGGCCCTTGCATCAAGTTGGTGCATGGGCCACCCGCTGGCCCCCACCCCATTCCTGCGCTCATTGCAGCACCCCAAGGGCCCATGACCTGGCACGGCCAACTGCACCTGAATTACACCTGCGACGGCGAACGCACCATCGCGCTGGACCGCCACCACGGCCCCTTGCGCGTGCTGCAACGCCTCTACCCGGAGGGCCCTGGCGTCTGCCACCATGTGCTGGTGCACCCCCCTGGCGGCATCGCCGGCGGTGACGTGCTCGACATGCACGTGCAGATGGCGCAAGGTTGCCACGCCCTGATCACCACCCCCGGCGCCACCCGCTTCTATAAAAGCCAGGGGGACGAGGCCGTGCAAAGCCTGCATGCGCGCCTGTCACCCGGTGCGCGCCTGGAGTGGCTGCCCCTCGAAACGCTGGCCTACCGCGGCTGCCGCGCGGTGAACCGCATGCGCTTTGACCTCGCCCCCGGCGCCGAAATGATGGGCTGGGACGTGCTCGCCTTGGGCCTGCCCGCCGCGGGCGAGCACTTCGACGACCCCGCCTTCGCGCACGGCCGCTTCACCCAGGAGATCCACCTGCCAGGCACCTGGCTGGAACGCGGCACCGTGGCCGCCCACGACGCCACCCTGCTCGACAGCCCGCTGGGCTGGGACGGGCGCCGCGTCATGGCCACCCTGTGGTGGGCCAGCGGCGCCCCCGCCTCGCTGGCACAGCGCGAGGCATTGCTCCAGGACGCCCGCGAACTGCAGGCCGACAGCCCCCTGGCATCGCACAGCGGCAGCACCAGCCCGAACGCCCAGGTCGTGGTCCTGCGGGTGCTGGCCGAGCGCGTCGAGCCTGCCATGGCCTTGCTGAGCGCCGTCTGGGCGCGCTGGCGCCACACCGCCTGGGGGATGGCACCCTGCCCGCCACGGGTGTGGCGAACCTGACACCCCCTCTGTGGGGTATTCACCTTGCGCCATGGGGAAGCCCACTATCATCCTGCCCAAACAAAGAGGATCGCTGCAGTTGAGCTGCGCGCTGTGGTGATCCTGCCAACGCAGGAGTACCGCCATGAAGGTTTTGCTGATCGACGATCACCCCTTGATCCTGTCTGCCTTGCAGTCGGTGATCCTGAGCATGGGGGACCACGTCAGCGTGTCCACCGCCGACAGCGGCCGCACAGCCCGGGAAACCCTGCGCCAGGACCTCAGTTACGACCTGGTGCTGCTGGACTTGCAACTGGGCGATGTGGACGGCTTTGACCTCCTCGCCGACCTGCGCAGCCGCTACCCCGCCTTGCCCGTGGTCGTGGTGTCCGCCTCCGACCGCACCAGCGACGTCATCCGTGCCATCGACATGGGCGCCATGGGCTTCGTGCCCAAGCGCGCCAGCAACGACACCCTGCTCGACGCCCTGCAGCAGGTCATCTCTGGCGGTGTGTACGTGCCCCCCATGAGCATGGGTGCCGACTTCCAGCACACCCTGGCCCACTCGCCCGCCCTGCGCCAGGTCCAGCAGCAGGCCCAGGTCTCTGACTTCCAGAGCGTGCCCAGCCTGCGCGACCTGGGCCTGACCCACCGCCAGGCCCAGGTGCTGCACCTGCTGCTCAAAGGCCAGCCCAACAAAATGATCGCCCGGGAACTCGGCCTGTCCGTCGAAACCATCAAGGACCACGTGGCCTCCGTGCTGCGCCTGCTGGGCGTGAGCTCGCGCACCCAGGCGGTCATCGCTGTCAGCCAGATGCTGCAGCGTCAGGCAGGCGCCCTGACGGCCGGCCCACGCTGAGCCGGAGCCGCACATGTCCCTCGCCACCGCTGCCGAACGCGCCCTGCCAACACCCTCCGACGCCATCCTGCTGGAAGACAGCACCCGCCTCGTTTACCGCCAGCACAGCGCGGCCCTGATCGGCCAGTTCCTGGGTGTGCTGGCCGTCACCATGGCCTTCTGGCAGCACGCACCGCACCCGATCCTGCTGGGCTGGACGGGCAGCTTCACCTTGCTGTGGGCCCTGCGCTTCGTCAACCTGCTGAGCTACGAGCGGGCCGTCCTGCAGAACCGGGTGGACCCAGGCCCTTGGTACCGACGCTGGAAGATCGGCGCCATCCTCAGCGCGGCGCTGTGGGGTGTGGTGCCGGTGCTGCTGTACCGCCACGGCGGCCACTTCGAGCGCCTGGTGGTGATGCTGGCGGTCTATTCCTACGCCATCGGCTCGGTGCCCTACATGGCGGCCCACACCCGGCTGTTCATCGGCTGCATGGCCATGTACTTCGTGCCCATGATCACCATCACCGCCATCTACGACGCCCAGGGCCTGCAGATTGCCGGTGTCTGGGGCCTGATGTGCCTGTGCGTGTTGACGCTGGGACACGCCTTCCGCAACATGTTCGGTGAGATGGTGGGCCTGCGCATGCACACCCAGGAGCTCGCCCACAAGCTGCGCGGCGAGATGAAAGCCGCCGAGGCTGCCCAGCGCGATGCCGAAGCCGCGAACCGCGCCAAGACCCAGTTCTTTGCCGCGGCCAGCCACGACCTGCGCCAGCCGCTGCACGCCCTGGGCCTCTTCGCCGAGGCCTTGCGCAACCGCAGCAAGGACGTCGAGGTCGCCCACCTGGTCAACAGCATCAACAGCTCGGTCGATGCCCTGGAGGGCCTGTTCAGCGAGTTGCTGGACATCACCAAGATCGACACCGGCGGCGTGGACATCGAACCCGAGCACTTCGCCATGCGCGATCTGTTCACCCGCATCCAGCTGCACTTCGAGCCCATCGCCTTCGAAAAGGGCCTGATGCTGAGCTTCCATGGCGAGCAGCACCACTGCTACGCCGACCCGCTGGTGGTCGAGCGCATCCTGCGCAACCTGGTCTCCAACGCCATCCGCTACACCGAAGACGGCGGCGTGCTCGTGTCCTGCCGCAAGCGCGGTGATCAACTCTGCCTGCAGGTCTGGGACACCGGCATCGGCATCGCCGACAAGGAGCAGGGTCGCATCTTCGAGGAGTTTTACCAGACGCAGAGCAACCGCCCGCTGCAGCCCCATCACCGCAAAGGCCTGGGCCTGGGCCTGGCCATCGTCAAGCGCCTGGCCGACCTGATGTCCGCGCCGCTCACCCTGCGCTCGCGCGTGGGACGCGGCACCGTGTTCACCTTGATGCTGCCCATCGGGCGGGCACCGCGCATGCAACCCGTCAGCAACGCACCCAAGCCCTCGCTGGGCGTCACGCTCGACCGCCGCCACATCGTCGTGGTCGAGGACGAGCTGGCCGTGCTGGAGGGTCTGCAGGTGCTGCTCAAGGGCTGGGGCGCCACGGTCAGCGCCTTTGACTCCGTGGCCGCCGTGAGCGCCTGGGCCGAAGGCTTCGACCCCGACACCACACCGCGCCCCGACTTGCTGATGGTGGACTACCGCTTGCCCAACCAGCGCACTGGCATCGAGGCCATCAAGGTCCTGCGCGACATTTTCGGCCCGGCGCTGCCCGCCATCCTCGTGACCGGCAGCACCATGACGCAGCACGAGGAAGAGGCGCGACAGCACCAGTTCCACGTGCTGCTCAAACCGGTGGTGCCGACCAAGCTGCGGGCGATGATCGCCTTCAAGCTCGGTCTGCGCTGAGCCCGCTCAGCGCCGGCCTCAAGCGCGGCAGAGCTGCTCGCGTGCCGCGGCGTACTCCGCCTTCAGGCGGGCCACCAGCTCGGCCGTGGGCACGACCTGCTTGATGGCACCGATGCCCTGACCGCAGCCCCAGATGTCCTTCCAGACCTTGGCATCGCTGCCGTCCTTGCTGCCAAAGCTCATCTGGCTGGGGTCGCCATTGCCCAGGGTGTCCGGGTCCAGGCCAGCCTTCACGATGGACGGGCGCAGGTAGTTGCCGTGCACACCGGTGAACTTGCTGGAGTACAGGATGTCGGCGCTGCTGCTGTCCACGATCATCTGCTTGTAGGCGTCCACCGCGCGGGCCTCTTCGGTCGCGATGAAGGCCGAGCCGATGTAGGCAAAATCCGCCCCCATGGCACGCGCCGCCAGGATGGATCGGCCATTGGCGATCGAGCCCGACAGCGCCACCGGGCCGTCGAACCATTCGCGGATTTCCTGCACCAGGGCAAACGCGCTGGTCGTGCCCGCATGGCCACCGGCGCCCGCCGCCACCGCGATCAGGCCGTCGGCGCCCTTCTCGATGGCCTTGCGCGCGAACTTGTTGTTGATGATGTCGTGCATGACCACGCCACCGTAGCTATGCACGGTCTGGTTCACATCCTCACGCGCACCCAGCGAGGTGATGATCAACGGCACCTTGTACTTGACGCACATCTCCAGATCGTGGTCGAGGCGGTCGTTGCTCTTGTGCACGATCTGGTTGATGGCGAAGGGTGCTGCCGGGTTGTCCGGGTTGGCGCGGTTGTGGGCGTCCAGCGACTCGGTGATCTCGGCCAGCCACTCGTCGAGCTGGGCCGCGGGGCGGGCGTTCAGCGCGGGCATGGAGCCCACCACGCCGGCCTTGCACTGGGCGATCACCAGCTTGGGCGTGCTGATGATGAACATCGGCGAAGCGATGACGGGGAACGGGACGCGCTTGAGCACTTCGGGCAGGGCCATGGGGTCTCCTCGGTGGGGGTTCTCGGAACTCAAAAGAAAAAGGACACCCCCGCTGGCGCGCGCCAGCATGGGGTGTCCTTGCGGTCAGATGCCATCCTGACAGGTCAGGGCGTGGCGATCAGGTCCGGCTTCGCGGTCAAATGCCCGCGCTCAGAAAGCGTCCAGCGGCATGGCCGAGACGCTGTCGCCGCCGTCCAGGATGGTGTCGCGCAGCGAAGCGATGCGGGCCAGGATGTGGTCGCCGTAGAAGCGCGCGGTGGCGATCTTGGCGGCCATGAACTGGGCGTCTTCGCCGGCGGCCAGCTTGTCCTCGGCCACCATCAGGGCACGGGCCATCTGCCAGCCGGAGACCAGGTTGCCAGCCAGCATCAGGTAAGGCACCGAGCCGGCGAACACGGCGTTCGGGTTCGACTTGACGTTGTTGACGACGAAATCGACAACCTGCAGGAAGGACTCGCGTGCAGCCTTCAGTTGCAGCGCCAGCTTCTTGCCAGCGGCGCTCGGGCGAGCGGCCAGTTGGCCTTCCGTGTCGGCGATCTGAGCCGCGATGGCCTTGGCCAGGGCACCGCCGTCGCGCGAGGTCTTGCGGCCGACCAGGTCGTTGGCCTGGATGGCCGTCGTGCCTTCGTAGATCGGCAGGATGCGCGAATCGCGGTAGTACTGCGCCGCACCGGTTTCTTCGATGAAGCCCATGCCACCGTGCACCTGCACGCCCAGCGAGGTCACCTCCACCGAGTTCTCGGTGCTGAAACCCTTGATCAGCGGCACCAGGAATTCATAAAAAGCCTGGGCCTGCTTGGCCACGGCCGCGTCGGGGTGGTTGTGGGCGGTGTCGTAAGCGGCAGCGCCGACCAGGGCCATGGCGCGTTCACCTTCGATCAGGGCACGCATCGTCAGCAGCATGCGCTTGACGTCCGGGTGGTGGATGATCGCCACCGACTCCTTGGCCGAGCCGTCCACCGGGCGCGACTGCACGCGGTCGCGGGCATAGCCAACGGCGTGCTGATAGGCGCGCTCGGAGACGCCCAGGCCTTGCAGGCCCACGTCGTAGCGCGCGGCGTTCATCATGATGAACATGTACTCGAGGCCGCGGTTCTCTTCGCCGACCAGGTAGCCGATGGCGCCCGGGCCCACTTCGCCCTTGTCGTCACCGTAAACCAGCACGGCCGTCGGCGAGGCCTTGATGCCCAGCTTTTCCTCGATGGAGGCGCAGTACACGTCGTTGCGCTGGCCAAGCGAACCGTCGGCATTGACCAGGAACTTCGGCACCACGAACAGCGAGATGCCCTTGACGCCTTCGGGGGCGTCCGGGGTGCGCGCCAGCACGAGGTGAACGATGTTCTCCGTCATGTCGTGCTCACCGTAGGTGATGTAGATCTTCTGGCCCGACACGCGGTAGGTGCCATCGTCTTGCGGAACCGCCTTGGAGCGCACCAGGGCCAGGTCGGAGCCGGCTTGCGGCTCGGTCAGGTTCATGGTGCCGGTCCACTTGCCCGACACCATGTTCGGGATGTAGCGGGTCTTGAGCTCGTCGCTGCCTGCGGTCAGCAGGGCCTCGATGGCGCCACCGGTCAGGATGGAGCACAGCGAAAAGCTCAAGTTCGCGGCCATGGTCTGTTCGACGCAGGCCGCACCGATGATCTTGGGCAGGCCCTGACCACCGTACTCGGCGGGCTGACCCAGGCCTTGCCAACCGCCTTCGGCCAGCGCGGCATAGGCTTCCTTGAAACCCTTGGAGGCACGCACCACGCCGTTGTCCCACGAACCGTGGTCCTGGTCACCGGACCAGTTCAAAGGCGCGACCACGCCCTCGTTGAACTTGGCCGACTCTTCCAGCACGGCCTGCGCGGTTTCATAACCGGCGTCCTCGAAACCGGGGATCTGGGCGATCTTGTCGATACCTGCCAGCTCCTTCATGCAGAACAGCTGGTCCTTGACGGGTGCTTTGAATGCCATGGTGTCTCTCCAGGTGTCTCCGTTTTAAACGCCGGAGACTTCAAACGGAAAAAAGGGGCGCCTCGCAAGACGCCCCGTTCGAGGTGTTCAGTCAGACACGTTGATCTGCCTGCGCCACCGGATCGATGTGATCAAAGGGCCTTGACCAGCTCCGGCACAGCCGTGAACAGGTCGCCTTCCAGACCGAAGTCTGCCACCTGGAAGATCGGGGCTTCCGGATCCTTGTTGATGGCGACGATGACCTTGGAGTCCTTCATGCCGGCCAAGTGCTGGATGGCGCCCGAGATACCGACGGCCACGTACAGCTGGGGCGCGACGATCTTGCCCGTCTGGCCCACTTGCCAGTCGTTGGGGGCGTAACCAGCGTCCACCGCTGCGCGCGACGCGCCCATGGCGGCGCCGAGCTTGTCAGCCAGCGGCGACATGACTTCGTTGAACTTGTCAGCGGAGCCCAGGGCACGGCCACCGGACACGACGATCTTGGCGCCAGCCAGTTCCGGACGCTCAGACTTGGTCACTTCGCGACCCACGAACGCCGACTTGCCGGAATCGGTCACAGCGGCCAGGGTTTCGACCGAAGCCGAGCCACCGGTGGCAGCAGCGCCGTCGAAAGCGGTGCCGCGAACCGTCAACACCTTGGTGGCGTCGGCCGATTGCACGGTGGCGATGGCGTTGCCAGCGTAGATCGGGCGCTCGAACGTGTCAGGCGAGATCACCTTGGTGATTTCCGACACTTGGGCGACGTCCAGCTTGGCAGCGACGCGGGGGGCCACGTTTTTGCCGGAGGCTGTGGCAGGGAACAGCAGGTGGCTGTAGCCAGAGGCCACGGCGAGAACCTGAGCGGCCACGTTTTCGGCCAGGCTGTCGGCGAAAGCGGCCGAATCAGCGTGCAGCACTTTGGTCACGCCGGCGATTTGCGCGGCAGCAGCGGCGGCAGCGCCAGCATTGGCGCCAGCGACCAGCACGTGCACATCGCCACCGATGGCCTTGGCGGCCGTGACGACGTTCAGGGTCGCGCCCTTGATGCTGTGGTTGTCGTGTTCAGCAATGACGAGAACGGTCATGGGTTATCTCCTCAGATCACTTTGGCGACGTTCTTGAGCTTGTCCACCAGGGTGGCCACGTCGGCCACCTTGATGCCAGCCGAGCGCTTGGCAGGCTCGGCGACGCTCAGCGTCTTGATGCGCGGGGCCACATCCACACCCAGGTCGGCCGGCTTGACCGTGTCCAGGGGCTTCTTCTTGGCCTTCATGATGTTGGGCAGCGTGACATAGCGCGGCTCGTTGAGGCGCAGGTCGGTCGTGATCACGGCCGGCAGGCTCAGCGAGACGGTTTCCAGGCCGCCGTCCACTTCACGGGTCACGTGGACCTTGCCGTCAGCGACTTCGACTTTGGAGGCGAAGGTGCCCTGGGGCAGGTCGGCCAGGGCCGCCAGCATCTGGCCGGTCTGGTTGCTGTCGTCGTCGATGGCTTGCTTGCCCAGGATGATCAACTGGGGTTGTTCCTTGTCGATCAGCGCCTTCAGCACCTTGGCCACGGCCAGGGGCTGGATGTCGGCATCGGTCTCGACCAGGATGCCGCGGTCGGCACCGATGGCCATGGCCGTGCGCAGGGTTTCCTGGCATTGGGCCGGGCCAATGGAGACGGCGATGATCTCGGTGACAACGCCCTTTTCCTTCAGACGGGTGGCCTCCTCGACGGCGATTTCGTCGAAGGGGTTCATGGACATCTTGACGTTGGCGATGTCGACACCAGAGCCGTCGGACTTCACGCGAACTTTCACGTTGTAGTCCACAACCCGCTTGACCGGAACGAGAGCCTTCATGCGTTGTTCTCCTGCGTCATGAGGAAGGTGATAGAAAGGGCCGCGCCTTAAAAAGCACGATCGTTCGATTCTAACGCGAACTTCTGTGATTTTGGAACCTGCGGCGTGCGCGAACGCGGGACAATTGTGCGTCGGCGGGGCACACATTCCGCCAGCCGTCGGCCAGTCTTTCATCACACATCCGACCGATTCTTATCTTGCGCATGCCCGCCGCCTTCGAAACCGATCCCACCAGCGCCCTGGCATCCCTCCCGGGGGGCGCCACAGCCACGACCGGCACCACGGGAGAAGGCCTGCGCATCGGTGTGTTCGACTCCGGTCTCGGCGGGCTGTCCGTGTTGCGTGCCTTGCGCGCACAGATGCCTTCCGCCGCCCTGCTTTACGTGGCCGACTCCGGCCATGCGCCTTACGGCGAGCGCGACGACGCCTTCATCCAGGCGCGGTCCGAGCACATCAGCGACTTCCTCGTCCACCAGAGCGCAGACGCCATCGTCGTGGCCTGCAACACGGCCACGGCCGCGGCCATCCACAGGCTGCGCCTGCGTTGCGGCGACCTGCCCGTGATCGGTGTGGAGCCTGGCGTCAAACCGGCCGTCGCCCTGTCGGCATCCAAGCGGGTCGGCGTGCTGGCCACGCCGGGCACGCTGAGCAGCCTCAAATTCCGACGCTTGGTGGAGCAGCATGGCCAGGGCGCTCACCTGGTGCTGCAAGCCTGCCCGGGCCTGGCACGCGAGATCGAGGCCGGCGTGCTGGACACACCCGCGCTGCGGGACATGGTCGGACGCTTTTGCGCCCCCTTGCGCGAAGCGCAGGTGGACACGGTGGTGCTGGGATGCACCCACTACCCCTTCGTGACGCCGCTGATCCAGGCAGAACTGGGGCCCCACGTGCACATCGTGGACACAGCGCAGGCCGTGGCGCAGCACACGCAGCGGGTGTCAGCAAGGCACCCGGGCACGCCCCACACTGCGCTCGCATCGGCATCGGCATCGGCATCGGCATCGGCATCGGGCGAGACCCGCTTGTGGAGCAGCGCCGACCCGCAGCACCTGCAGCGCGTGGCCCTGGCCTGGCTGGGCCTGGAAGCGGTGGCATCCGCCCTGCCCTGAGCAGAAGCGGTTGGGGTCCATCGATGGTGGCCACGTTGGGCCTGCCATGATCGGTCAAGAAAAAAGCCCCTCGCGGTGACGCGAAGGGCTTTTTCTTGGAGGCGCGGTCCGGAGTCGAACCGGACTAACCGGATTTGCAATCCGGGGCATAACCGCTTTGCTACCGCGCCAATCGGTTGCCGCAGGCATTCGCCTGCTCGAAACAGGCCATGGCCTGCTTGAAAAAAGGGAAGCCTGGTCAACCGGGCTTCCCTTCTGCATCTGGAGCGGGATAAGAGACTCGAACTCTCGACCTATACCTTGGCAAGGTATCGCTCTACCAACTGAGCTAATCCCGCGTTTGCTAACGCATGTGTTGCCGCATTCAAAGAACACTCGAAAACAACTGCAACGATTCGCCTGACTTGCGTCTTGCTCCCGTCTGGTGTCGTGAACAGCGAAGACCAATAATGTACACCGATTTTGCGCACTTCGCAAGGTGTTGCGCATTTTCGTCACCTGCTGCGCCGTGACAACACCCGCCACGGCAGGTCGCTCGTCAGGCCATGGCAGCCGAGCACGCTCCAGAACACCAGACCTTGGCGCGCTTACACTCCCGCCAGGCCCCGATGGTGAAATCGGTAGACACAGCGGACTTAAAATCCGCCGCCACCAACATGGCGTGCCGGTTCAAGTCCGGCTCGGGGCACCAGCTCAACCGGCGCAGAGCCGACAACGAGATCACCAGGGGCGCGACACGACCGCCTGACCATGCGAGTGAGAATGCGAGTCACCATGCGGACCCACCATGCAAAAAGGGAAGCCTTTTCAGGCTTCCCTTTGCAATTTGGAGCGGGATAAGAGACTCGAACTCTCGACCTATACCTTGGCAAGGTATCGCTCTACCAACTGAGCTAATCCCGCATTGTCTTCACCGTTGTTTCGCACCGCTTGGTTCAGTGCTCAGCGAAGACTTGAACTGTACATCGTTTTTGAGCTTCAGGTCAAGTGACCGCCAATTTTTTTGGCGGTGTGGTCCGAACGCATCATGCTGGCAACGTCCGAACCACATCCCCCAACAGCCGAAGCTGCCTTGCCTCAGTGCTTGAGCAACTCCGCAGGGCCCGTGGCAGCCGCAGGTGTGGCCGCTGCGGCTTCTGGCTTGGCCTCGACTTTGGGCTCCTCATCGGGCAGAGCCTGTGGCTGACGCTCCAGCGCCACTTCGAGCACCTTGTCGATCCACTTGACCGGCACGATCTCGATCTGGCCCTTCACGTTCTCGGGGATCTCGGCGAGGTCCTTGACGTTCTCCTCCGGGATCAGCACCGTCTTGATGCCGCCACGGTGAGCCGCCAACAGCTTCTCCTTCAACCCCCCGATGGCCGTGACCTCGCCGCGCAGCGTGATCTCGCCCGTCATGGCCACGTCCGCACGCACCGGGATGCCCGTGAGCGCCGACACGAAGGCCGTCGTCATGGCCGCGCCCGCGCTCGGGCCGTCCTTGGGCGTGGCACCGTCGGGCACGTGGATGTGGATGTCGCGCTTCTCGAACATGTCATCGGTGATGCCCAGGCGGCGTGCGCGTGAACGCACCACCGAACGGGCGGCCTCGACCGACTCCTTCATCACGTCGCCCAGCTGGCCGGTGCGGATGATGTTGCCCTTGCCCGGCATGACCGCGGCTTCGATGGTCAGCAAATCGCCGCCCACTTCCGTCCACGCCAGACCCACGACCTGACCGACCTGGTTTTCCTTGGTGGCTTCGCCGTAGCTGTACTTGCGCACGCCCAGGAAGTCATTGAGGTTCTCGTCGGTCACCACGACCTTGTCGGTGAACTGCTTGAGCGCGATGCCCTTGATCGTCTTGCGGCAGATCTTGGAGACTTCGCGTTCCAGCGAGCGCACGCCGGCCTCGCGGGTGTAGTAACGGATGATGCCGCGGATGGCGCTTTCAGCGATTTCCAGCTCACCGTCCTTCACGCCGTTGTTCTTGATCTGCTTGGGCAGCAGGTAGGTTTGAACGATGTGCACCTTCTCGTCTTCGGTGTAGCCGGCCAGGCGGATCACTTCCATCCGGTCCAGCAGCGCCGGCGGGATGTTCAGCGAGTTCGACGTGGCCACGAACATCACATCGGACAGGTCGAAATCGACCTCGATGTAGTGGTCACCGAAGGTGTGGTTCTGCTCGGGGTCAAGCACCTCCAGCAGCGCCGAAGACGGGTCGCCGCGGAAGTCCATGCCGAGTTTGTCGATCTCGTCCAGCAGGAACAGCGGGTTGCGCACGCCGACCTTGGACAGGCTCTGCAGCACCTTGCCCGGCATGGAGCCGATGTAGGTGCGGCGGTGACCGCGGATCTCGGCTTCGTCGCGCACACCGCCCAAGGCCATGCGCACGAACTTGCGTCCGGTGGCACGGGCGATGGACTGGCCCAGCGAGGTCTTGCCGACGCCAGGGGGGCCGACCAGGCACAGGATGGGCGCCTTGACCTTGTCCACGCGTTGCTGGACAGCAAGGTACTCAAGGATGCGTTCCTTGACCTTGTCGAGGCCGTAGTGCTCTTCGTTGAGCACTTCCTCGGCCAGGGCCAGGTCGTGCTTGACCTTGGACTTCTTGCTCCAGGGCAGGTTGACCAGGGTCTCGATGTAGTTGCGCACCACCGTGGCTTCGGCCGACATCGGTGACATCAGCTTGAGCTTCTTGAACTCGGCATCGACCTTCTTGCGCGCCTCTTTGGGCATGCGGGCCGACTCGATCTTCTTGGCGATTTCTTCGAGGTCAGCGCCCTCCTCGCCTTCGCCGAGCTCCTTCTGGATGGCCTTGACCTGCTCGTTGAGGTAGTACTCGCGCTGGGACTTCTCCATCTGGCGCTTGACGCGGCCACGGATGCGCTTCTCGACCTGCAGGATGTCAACTTCGTGCTCCAGCAGTTCGAGCAGCTTTTCCAGGCGGGCCGAGACCGAGAACAGGTCCAGCACAGCCTGCTTGGCTTCGAGCTTGAGCGGCAGGTGGGCGGCGATGGTGTCGGCCAGGCGGCCCGCATCGTCGATGCCGGAGATCGAGGTGAGGATCTCGGGCGGGATCTTCTTGTTGAGCTTGACGTACTGGTCGAACTGCTGCGTCACGGCGCGGCGCAGGGCCTCGACCTCGGGCGTGACGTCGCCTTCAGGCTGGACGGGCACGGACACCGAGGTGAAGAACTCACCGCTGTCGTCGATGGATTGCGTGTTGGCGCGCTGCACGCCTTCGACCAGCACTTTCACGGTGCCGTCGGGCAGCTTCAGCATCTGCAGGATGCTGGAGACGCAGCCGATGTCGAACATGTCCTCCGCCTTGGGCTCGTCCTTGCCGGCGGCCTTCTGGGCCACGAGCATGATCTGGCGACCGGACTCCATGGCGGATTCCAGGGCCTTGATGGACTTGGGGCGCCCCACGAACAGCGGGATCACCATGTGCGGGAAGACCACGACATCACGCAGCGGCAGCAGCGGCAGGGTGATGGGATGGGAAGGAAGAATGGGGTGTCCAGACATTTTGGGCTCACTTTCTCTGAAGACCACGTGGGGCCTCAGGGGAGAAACACAAGGGCACCGTGATACCTCTCAGCGGTGCCCCACAGAGCGCGTCAACAGCGCTCAGGCACTGGCCTTGGCCTGTTCCCGGTACACCAGCAATGGCTTGGCGTTTTCTTCGATGGTGGATTCGTCCAGCACGACTTTCTGCACGCCCTCCTGAGTGGGAAGTTCAAACATGGTGTCCAGCAGCGATTGCTCCAGGATGGAGCGCAGGCCACGGGCACCGGTCTTGCGCGCCAGCGCCTTGCGGGCGATGGCACCCAGGGCGGCCGGCCGGATTTCCAGCTCGACGCCGTCCATGTTCAGCAGCTGACCGTATTGCTTGATCAGCGCGTTCTTGGGCTCGGTCAGGATGCGCACGAGGGCGTCTTCCGTCAGCTCGCCCAGCGTGGCCACGACCGGCAGGCGGCCCACCAGTTCGGGGATGAGGCCGAACTTGATGATGTCCTCGGGCTCGACCTCGCGGAAGACCTCGCCGACCTTGCGATCTTCCTTGCTCTGCACCTCGGCACCGAAGCCGATGCCGGATTTGACCGAGCGGTTCTGGATGACCTTTTCCAGGCCATCGAAAGCACCGCCGCAAATGAACAGGATGTTGGTCGTGTCGATCTGCAGGAAGTCCTGGTTCGGGTGCTTGCGGCCGCCTTGCGGGGGCACCGAGGCCATCGTGCCTTCGATGAGCTTGAGCAGGGCCTGCTGCACGCCCTCGCCCGACACGTCGCGCGTGATGGACGGGTTGTCGGACTTGCGCGAGATCTTGTCGATTTCGTCGATGTAGACGATGCCTCGCTGGGCCTTCTCGACCTCGTAATTGCAGTTCTGCAGCAGCTTCTGGATGATGTTTTCGACGTCTTCGCCCACGTAGCCGGCTTCGGTCAGCGTGGTGGCATCGGCGATCACGAAAGGCACGTTCAGCAGGCGGGCCAGGGTCTGCGCGAGCAGCGTCTTGCCGGAGCCCGTGGGGCCGATCAGCAGGATGTTGGACTTGGAGAGCTCGACTTCGCCCTTCTTGCCTTCGCCAGCGCCCATGTGCTTGAGGCGCTTGTAGTGGTTGTAGACCGCCACCGACAGCGTGCGCTTGGCCGTGTCCTGGCCGATGACGTACTGGTCCAGGCTGGACTTGATCTCAGCCGGGGTGGGCAGGTCGCCGCGCGAGGGCTTGGCCTGCTCCGACTCGGCCGCGACCTCGTCACGGATGATGTCGTTGCACAGCTCGATGCACTCGTCGCAAATGAAAACGGACGGGCCGGCGATGAGTTTCTTGACCTCATGCTGGCTCTTTCCACAGAAAGAGCAGTAGAGGATTTTTTCGCTGGAAGAGCCTTTTTTCTCGGGCATGGTGCGGCCTGTCAGGGTGTCGGCAAGGTGTGGAAAGATCATAGCGCCGGCGGCGCCACGCTCGCCGTCAGGCGCGCTTTTCCAGCACCTTGTCGATGAGTCCGTAGGTGGCGGCCTCTTCGGCCGTCATGTAGTAGTCGCGCTCGGTGTCGTTCTGGATCTTGTCCAGCGGCTGGCCAGAGCGTTCGGCCAGGATTTTGTTGAGCTGTTCGCGGGTTTTCAGGATCTCGCGGGCATGGATTTCGATGTCCGTGGCCTGGCCCTGTGTGCCGCCCAGCGGCTGGTGGATCATGATCTTGCTGTTGGGCAGCGCGAAACGCTTGCCCTTGGCACCGGCCGACAGCAGGAAGGCGCCCATGGAGGCGGCCATGCCCATGCACAGCGTGGAGACGTCGGGCTTGATGAAGTTCATCGTGTCGAAGATCGACATGCCCGCGCTGACGCTGCCGCCCGGCGAGTTGATGTAGAACGAGATGTCCTTGTCGGGGTTCTCGCTCTCCAGGAAGAGCATCTGGGCAACCACGAGGTTGGCCGTGGCGTCGTTCACCGGGCCGACCAGGAAGATCACGCGCTCGCGCAGCAGGCGGCTGTAGATGTCGTAGGCGCGCTCACCGCGACCCGATTGTTCGATGACCATGGGCACCATGCCCAGGTTTTGGATGTCCAGTGCGCTCATGTGCGTCCTTGTGGCGAAATCGAATGGATCAGGATGAATTCATTATGACGTGCGATCCGGCCACGTCGAAGGCTGGAAAAAGCGGCAGTCCACGGACGTCGTCTTTCCGTTGTTTGCGCGCACAGCGGTAGAACCCACCATGGCGCACGCTCTCAGCATCTGGGGACGGTTGCACAAAACAAAAGGCACCGGCATCCACTCGGGAATGCAGGTGCCTCGGGGCTGCCGTCGATTTTGCCGCCAGGCGCCGATCAAATCGGCGTCAAAGTGGAGGCAAGAAATCGAGACAAGCTCAGATCAAGCAGCGGCTTGTTGGCCCATCAGCTCTTCAAAACCCATCACCTTGTCGGTGACCTTGGCCTTGGACAGCACGAAATCGGCGACGTTGCCTTCGATGACCACGGCTTCGACTTCGGCCATGCGCTGGCGGTCGCTCATGTACCAGGCCACCACTTGGGCGGGCTGTTCGTAGCTCTGGGCCAGTTCCTGGATGTGGGCTTGCAGCTGCTCGGGCTTGGCCTGCAGGTTGTTGGCCTTGACCAGCTCGGCCACGGTCAGGCCCAGGCGCACGCGGCGCTCGGCCTGGGGCTTGAACATCTCGGCGGGGATCGGGGCCTTGTCGGCGTCGGGGATGCCACGGGCCTTCAGGTCGGCACGGGCGCCTTCCAGCAGGCGGTCGCCTTCGGCGGCCACGAGCGACTGGGGCAGGTCGAAATCGACCAGCTTCAGCAGGGCTTCCATGGCGGCAGCCTTGTTGCGGGCGGCCACGCGGAACTTGACCTCGCGCTCCAGGTTGCGCTTGACGTCGGCACGCAGGGATTCGACGGCGCCGTCGGCCAGACCCAGGGACTTGACGAAGTCCTCGGTCAGCTCGGGCAGGTTCTGCTGCTCGACCTTCTTGACGGTGACCAGGAAGTCGGCTTCCTTGCCGGCCACGTCCTTGCCGTGGTAGTCCTCGGGGAAGGCCAGCGGGAAGGTCTTGGAGTCGCCGGTCTTCATGCCGCGCACGGCCTTCTCGAAGGCTTCGAGCATCTGGCCTTCGCCGACCAGGAACTGGAAGCCTTCGGCCTTGCCGCCCTCGAAGGGCACGCCGTCGATCTTGCCTTCGAAGTCGATGGTGACGCGGTCGCCGTCGACAGCGCCTTCGGCAGCAGGACGCTGGGCGAAGGTGCGGCGCTGCTTGCGCAGGATGTCGATGGTGCGGTCGATGGCCGCGTCGTTGACTTCGGCGGTGACGCGCTCGATTTCGGCGCCCGACAGGTCAGCGATGCTGACTTCGGGATAGACCTCGAACACGGCGTCGAACTGCAGTTGGCCGTCGGTGGGCTCGCCTTCCTTTTCGGAAATGCGGGGCTGACCGGCAACGCGCAGTTGCGCTTGCTGGGCGGCTTCGGCAAATGCCTGGCCGACCTTGTCGTTGATGACTTCGTACTGGACGGAATAGCCGTAACGCTGGGCGACGACGTTCAAGGGCACCTTGCCGGGGCGGAAGCCGTCGGCCTTGGTGGTGCGGGCCAGCTTCTTGAGGCGGGCATCGACTTCGTTCTTGAGGACGTCAGCTGCCAGCGACAGCGTGATGCGGCGCTCCAGCTTGTCGAGGGTCTCCACGGTGATCGCCATGATGTGAACTCTCAGAAATGGTGATAACAAAAACGCGTCTGTGGTGCGCGGGGGGGGACTCGAACCCCCACACCATCGCTGGCGTCAGGACCTAAACCTGGTGCGTCTACCAATTTCGCCACCCGCGCAGCAGACTGAAAAAAGCCCGGCGACCTGATGGGCGGTGTTTGCCCGTCCATGGCCGCCGAACTGGCTGATTCGGTCGTAACCCGAGATTCTACCGCGGCAAAGTCGCCAAACCGCCGCGGCAGCGCCAACTCAGGGCCGGCGGACGCGGAACCAGGCCGCGTACATCGCCGGCAGCGCCAGCAGGGTCAGCGCCGTGGCGACGACCAGACCGCCCATGATGGCCACGGCCATCGGGCCCCAGAACACGCTGCGGCTCAGCGGGATCATGGCCAGCACGGCAGCGGCGGCTGTCAGCACGATGGGACGGAACCGCCGCACGGCCGCGCCGATGACGGCATCCCACGCGGGCACGCCGCGGGTGCGGTCCTGCTCGATCTGGTCGATCAGGATGACCGAATTGCGCATGATCATGCCCATCAGGGCGATCACGCCGAGCAGGGCCACGAAGCCGAAGGGGCGGTCCAGGGCCAGCAGCGCCATCGCCACGCCCGCGATGCCCATGGGACCGGTCAGGAAGACCAGCATGGCGCGCGAGAAGCTCTGCAGCTGCAACATCAGCAAGGTGAAGATGATGAAGAGCATCACCGGCACGTTGGCGAAAATGGAGCCCTGGCCTTTGGTGCTTTCCTCGGCGGTGCCCGCCAGCTGGATGCGGTAGCCCGACGGCAGCTTGGCCTGCAGCGCCTGCATCTGCGGCCACAGCGCCTGGCTGACGGTGGGACCTTGCACGCCTTCGCGCACATCGCCTTGCACAGTGACCGCAAAGTGGCGCCCCTCGCGCCACAGCACGCCCGGCTCCCAGACCAGCTTGGGCTTGGCCACCTGCAGCACCGGGATCATCTTGCCCGAGGCCGTGGGCACATAGGCGTTGTCCAGGGCCTCCAGGGTCTGGCGCTCGGACTGGGGCGTGCGGAAGTCGATGTCGATGAGGCGGTCGGCCTCGCGGTACTGCGCCACGGTCGCCCCGGAGGTCAGGATGCGGCTGGCCTGCGCGATGGACTGCGAGCTCACGCCCAGGGCGCGGGCCTTGTCCTGGTCCACCGACAGGCGGATGGCGCGGATGTACTCGTTCCAGTTGTCGTTGACGCCCAGCATGTCGGGGTTGGTGCGCATCAGCGCCTTGGCCTCGGACGCGATCTTGCGCAGCGTTTCGACGTCATCGCCCACGATGCGGAACTGCACCGGGTAGGGCACGGGCGGCCCGTTGGGCAGCAGCTTGACGCGGGCCCGCACTTCCGGGAACTCGGCGGCCATCAGCGCGGGCAAGGCCTTGCGCAGGCGCTCGCGGGCCTCGGTGCTGTCGGGCAGCAGCACGACCTGGCTGACGTTGCTCTGCGGGAAGATCTGGTCCATCGGCAGGTAGAAACGCGGCAGGCCGGTGCCCACCCAGGTGCTCACGGTCTTGACGCCGGGCTCCTTCATCATGCGGGCCTCGAAGCGCTTGGCCACGTCTTCCGTGGCGTAGAAGCTGGTGCCCTCGGGCTGCCAGAGGTCCACGATGATTTCAGGGCGGCTGGAGTCCGGGAAGAACTGCTGCTGCACCTTGCCCATGCCGACCACGCCGAGCACCAAGGCCAGCAGGGTCAGGCCGATGGTGGCCCAGCGGTGGGCCACGCACCAGCCCACCAGGGCCTTGAAGCGGTTGTAGAAGGGCGTGTCGTAGATGTCCGTCGCATGCGCTGCACCGCCATGAGGCGCGTCTTTGCTCACCTTGGGGCGCGTGCGCAACAGCAGCAAGCCAAGGTAAGGCACGAAATAGACGGACACCAGCCAGGAGATCAGCAAGGCCGCGGCCGTGACGGCGAAGATGGCGTAGGTGTACTCGCCGGTGGCCGAACGCGCCATGCCGATGGGCAGGAAGCCCGCCGCGGTGATGAGCGTACCCGTGAGCATGGGCATGGCCGTGAGGTCGTAGGCGGCGGTGGCCGCGCTGACCTTGTCGTAGCCCTCTTCCAGCTTGTGGACCATCATTTCGACGGCGATGATGGCGTCGTCCACCAGCAGGCCGAGCGCGATGATCAGCGCGCCGAGCGAGATTTTGTGCAGGCCCACATCGGCGTAGTACATGACCAGGAAGGTCACTGCCAGCACCAGCGGGATGGTGATGGCCACGACCAGGCCGGGCCACACGTCCAGGCGCAGCGGCTTGGTGTGCAGGCCCAGGCTGACGAAGCTCACGGCGAGCACCACGACCACGGCTTCGAGCAGCACTTTCACGAACTCACCCACCGAGCGAGACACCGCCTCGGGCTGGTTCTGGATCTGATCCAGTTCGATGCCCGCGGGCAGCTCGGCACGGATGGCGTCCGAAGCCTGGGTGAGGTTCTTGCCCAGCTGGATGATGTCGCCGCCCTTGGCCATGGAAATGCCCATCGCGATCACCTGCTTGCCCTGGTGGCGCACCTTGGTGGTGGGCGGGTCCTGGTAGGCGCGGCGGATGGTGGCGATGTCGCCCAGCTTGAGGCTGCGGGCCTGGCCATTGGCCGGGTTGACCGTGCGGATGGGCAGCGCGCGCAGTTGCTCGACCGCATTGAAGGCCCCGTTGACGCGCATCTGGACGGTGCTGCGTTCGTTGCTGAACACGCCGGCGCCCTCCACGGCGTTCTGCGCGTTCAGCTGCGCCACCACCTGCGGCATGTCGATGCCGAGCTGGGCCAGGCGACGCTGGGGGATCTCCACGTACACCTTCTCTGGCTGGACGCCGAAGAGCTCGACCTTGGCCACACCGGGCACGCGCAGCATGTCGGAGCGGGTCCTCTCGGCGAACTGGCGCAGTTCTTCTTCGCTGAAGCCATCGGCCGACAAGGCGTAGATGGAGCCATAGACATCGCCGAACTCGTCGTTGAAGAAAGGCCCGATCACGCCCTGGGGCAAGGTGGCGCGCATGTCACCGATCTTCTTGCGCACCTGGTACCAGAGGTTGGGGATCTCCTTGGGCGTGGAGTAGTCTTTCACCACCATCAGAGAGAAGGACTCGCCCGGCTTGGTGTAGGACTGGATGCGGTCGGCATTGGGCACCTCCTGCAAGGTGCGCTCGATCTTGTCGGTGACCTGCTCGGCCATCTCCTGCGCCGTGGTGCCGGGCCAGTAGGCACGCACCACCATCACGCGGAAGGCGAAGGGAGGGTCCTCGTCCTGCCCCAGCTGGAAATAAGAGGCCACGCCCAGCAGCATCAGCACCACCATCAGGTAGCGCGTCAGCGCGGGGTGCTCAAGGGCCCAGCGGGAGATGTTGAAGTGCTTCGCGCGAGGCGATGCGGCCTCATCGGATGGCGAATGGGGGTCGGGGTTGTGCACCGCCTGCTCCTGACGTGATCGGGTGGGGATCCGCGAACGGGATCAGGAACGGGGGGCGGACGCCGCAGCGGCGGCTTCCTGGAAGCGGCGGACTTTCTGTCCTGGCTGCAGCACGTGGGCCCCGGCCGTGACCACTTCCTGGCCGGCCTTCAGCCCGCGGGCGATCTGCACGACGTTGCCCAGCACATCGGTCGTGACAACCGGTTGCGGCTGAACGGTCATGCTGGCGGGGTCGAGCACCCAGACCACGGACTTGCCATCGCGCTCCACCACCGCGGGCAGCGGCAGCTGCAGGCCCACGGCCACGCGGGTGGGCACGCGCATCTGCACGGACGCCGTCTGGCCGAGCTCGAAAGTGGCGAAGGCCGTGCCGGACACATCGGCCTTGGCCAGGTAAGTGCGGGTGACCGGGTCGGTGGCCGCGGCGACTTCGCGCACGGCGGCGTTCAGCCAATCGGCAGCGCCCCAGCGGCGCACCTGCACAGCCCCCGGCTTGCCGGCCAGCGGTCGCACCACGGCGCCGAGGTCTTCGGGCACGGCAAACACAACGTCGCGGGCGCCATCGTGGGCCAGGGTGAGCACGGGCAGGCCCGCGGCCACGACCTGGCCAGGTTCGACATCGACCGAGGTGATGACGCCAGCGGCGGTGGCCGTCAGCACGGCATAGCTGGCCTGGTTGGCCTGCACGCCGGTTTGCGCGCGGGCCTGGCGCAGGGCGGCCTGGGCGGCGCGCTCGTTGGTGCTGTGACGCTCCAGTTCGGCCTCGCTGATGAAGCCCTGGGCGCGCAATTCCTTGAAACGGCGCAAGTCGGCCGCCGCCTGGGCGGCCTGCGCTTCGGCTGTGGCGAGACCGGCGCGGGCGACGTCTTCGCCGAGCTTGAGGTCTTGCGGGTCGAGCTGCACCAGGGCCTGGCCGGCCTGCACGTGCTGGCCCAGCTCCACCAGACGGCGCGTCACCTTGCCGCCGACGCGGAAACCGAGGCGGGACTCCGTGCGGGCACGCACCTCGGCGGCGAATTCGCGGCTGAGGGCGCCAGCGGATTCGGCCAGCACCAGCGTGCGCACCGAGCGCACCACAGGCGGAGCCTCGGCAGGCTTGCTGCAAGCCACCAGCATCGAGGCAGCGACCAAGGAGAAAATCAGGGCAACCGGGGGCCAGCGCAGTGTGTTCATTGTTGTCGGCGGATGGGTGAGGGCCTTGTTCACTGACCCGCGGGTCAGTAATGTAGGCAGGCTGTCGCCGATCTGTCAATTCGTCTGTTGAGACAATGTCGCCTTGGCGCCCTGCTCGCCGTCTCTTGCTCGCCTGTGAACCCAACGCCCGCCATGCCCACCTCGCCCCCGTCCGCGCCAACGTCAACCGGCGCCCCGTCTGGCGTCCCACCAGCAACTGCAGGCCAGCCCGATCACCCGGAACACCCTGCGAAAGCCCGGGGCCACGTCCCAGTGGCCGGCAGCAGCCTGGCCCTGGCCCTGGCCTTGGTGCCTGCGCCGCGCCGCCCTGCCCTCGCGCTGTGGCTGCGCTGGTGGCACGAAGTCAGCCGCATCCCCTTGAGCGTGCAAGACCCCGGCGTGGCCGAAACCAAGCTCGGCTGGTGGCGACAGGAACTGGCCGAAGTGGCCCAAGGCCGCGCTCGCCACCCGCTGATGCGCGAGTGGCTGGCCCTGCCCACCGACGACACGGCCACCCTGCCCTGGGCCTGGTGGCAGCAACAGCTGGACGGCCTGACGCAGTTGACGCAGCAAACGCGCTGGATGGACGAGGCCAGCCTGCAACGCCACGCGCTGCAGACCACCGGCAACGCCTGCTCCGTGGCGGCCCACCTGCTCGGCGCGCACAGCGATGCGGCGATCATAGCGGCGCGCACCCTGGGCCAGGGCCTGCGGCAGGCCCACATGCTGGCCCGGCTGGGTCAGGACGCCCGTGCGGGCTGGGTGATGGTGGGCATCGACTGGTTGCAGGCACACGACGTGCGCGCCCACCAGCTCAGCCGCCCCGAGAAGCCGATGCCGGCGGGTTGGGCCGCGCTGCTGGCCGCGCTGCACCAGCGTGCGCGCGCCACCCTGACCCAGGCGCTGGCAGAGGTCCACGCCCTGCCCTCGGCCGATCGCCGCGCCCTTCGGCCTCTGGTGTACCTGGCGCACGCGTCGCTGGCGCTGGCCGATGCCGTGCACGCATCGGGGGAGACGGTGCTGCACCAGCGCATCCTGCTGACGCCGCTGCGCAAGGGATGGATGGCGCAGCAGCTGCGCTGGGGCTGGCTGCGCTGAAACTCACTTCATCGACATGCCGCGCAGGATCTCGCTGCGCGCCAACTCGGCGGGCACATCTTTGGGGGGCTCTTTGAGCGGGTCTTTTGGCGCATCTTTGGCCGGCTCTTTCGGCACCTCGCGGGGCGCGTCGGCAGGCGGCTCTCGCACAGGCTCACGCGTCTCACGTGGATCACGGGCGAAAGGCGCCGCCAACGGCTCCCCCACGAACACGCCCTGGGCCGGCCACAGCACGCTCTTCCAGTAGGCCTCCAACGCGGTGGCGCCCTGGGCGTAGAACAACAGCAGCGCCTGCGGGTGGGGGAACTTCTGCCAATGCGCGCAGGGCTCGCTCACGGTGCCGTAACTGGCCGTCGCACCCGCGTGGATCCAGGCCAGGGCGGTCATCTGCCCATGCGGCTTGTCGAAGATGCCGCCGAACGAGGTCAGGTGATCGGCCAGGGCGCCTGGCACGAAATTCACCGTGTCCAGCCAGTCGATGTTGGCCTTGCCGGTCATGTAGAGCAGCACCCGGTCGACATTCTTGAGCGCGTCGGTGCGGTCGATCTGCACGTCCACGCCCAGGCGGGCGACCTGTGTGGGCGGCGGGTAGAAGAGTTGCCGCACGCTGCGCACGCTGTCTGAGGTGATGACGAAGTGGGCCGTGACGGGCAAGGCGCCGCGCAAACCCAGGCTGCCGTCGGACTTCACACCGCGGTCGATCAGGGCCTTGGCGGCTTCGAAATCCCGTGCGGCCAGCAACATGCCCAGGCGCATGCCGTGGTCCTTGAGCGGGCGCGACGAGGCGCTGCCAAAGTAGGTCGAAGGCCGCGCGGGGCCGCAATTGGCCGCGCACAACTTGGAGTCGTAACCCATGGCCAGCGCACCGGTGATGCTCTGGCAATCCACCCCGTACGGCATGCGCCAGGCCAAGGCCAGGCCTTGCACCCGGTCGCCATAGAAAGCCTGGATGCGCTTGTTGAAGTCCTCGAACTCCGAAGGGGTCAGCGCCGACTTGATGGGCAGGCTGACGCGCAGGATGTGCTGCTCGGGAATGCGGCGGGCACGCGCGTAGTACTCGCCCACCTGGACAGAATACGGGTCGTCCGTGTTGATGATCAGCCCCAAGTCTTGGGATGTGATGCGCCCGATCACCCGCGGCACCGCCACCCAACGGCGTGGCGCAGGCCCCGCCTGAGGTGTTGCGGGCGTGGCAGGTGCGGCCGCTGAGGCCCTCGGGCCTGCTGCCCCTGAGGCACCCGTCGTCGCCTGAGGCTGCTGACCGCCCCGATCCACCTCGGCCGCCTGAGAAACAGACCAGGGGCTGGCGGTCGCCAACACCAGCCAAACCACGGCCATGAGCGCTCGACCCAGGTCACGGCCGCCCGGCAAAGATTCAAAAATGTGCATTGCGGTATCAGATGCCAAAAAAGACACGGCCGAAGGGGGGATCAACGCTCAAGCGGCCGATTATTTCGCCGATTGCTCAGGAATCCCACTTTCCAAAACGTGATTCCGCGGAGAAAAACCCATGAGCGACCCCAAACCAGACAGCACCTCCATCCAGGTGATCGGCCGCATGTTCTCTCTGCTGGAGACACTCGCCCACGAAGGCGATGCCATCTCGCTGAAGTCCATCAGCGAGCAGACGGGCCTGCACCCCTCGACCGCGCACCGCATCCTCAACGACCTCGCCGTCGGTGGCCTGGTGGAGCGATCGGGCCCGGGCGCCTACCGCCTGGGCATCCGCCTGCTGACGCTGGGCAACCTCGTGAAATCGCGCCTGGACGTGCGCGAACTGGCCGTGCGCCCCATGCAGGAACTGCACCGCATGACCGGGCACCCGGTGTCGCTGTTCGTGCGGCACGAGGACGAGGCCCTGTGCGTGGAGCGCACCGTGACCGAGCGCTCTGGCGTCCAAGTGACCCGCGTGATGGGCCTGCGCCTGCCGCTGACCGGCTGTGCCGCGGGCAAGGTGCTGCTGCTCAATGAATCTGCCGTGGTGTTGCGCGCCCTGTGTGCGGCCCAGGGCACGCGCTACGAGCTGGTGCAGACCGAGCTGGGCCTGGTGCGCCAGAGCGGCCTCGCCATGGACAGCGAAAGCGCCGACCCGCAACTGCAGGTGATCGTCACCCCGGTGCACGACGACCTGGGCGGCGTGGTGGCCAGCCTGGCGCTGAACGTGTCCCACCTGAGCAGCGTGCCGCCCGAGTGGCAGGACGCCCTCAAGGCCAGCGCACAGCGCGTGTCTGCCCTGCTGGGCTGGCAACACGCGGCATCGGCCTGAAGTCCGGTCTGAAGCCAGAAACCCAGGCGTCGTTCAGGAGGTGATCTCGACGGCGTCTGGCACCACCGTTGTGGTGATCGAAGACGTCTTTTGCGGCGCACGCTCCAGCCAGCGACGCACGCGCTCGGCATCGGCCTGACGCGAGTACTTCCCGGTGGAATCCAGGAAGATCATGATGTACTTGCGACCCACCATGCTGGCCTGCATGACCAGGCAGCGGCCGGCTTCCACGATGTAGCCGGTCTTTTGCAAACCGATGTCCCAGGCCGGGCTGCGCACCAGGCTGTTGGTGTTGCGGAACTGGACCTGGCGGTTGCCCAGGCGCACAGCGTGCTCGGGCGAGGTGGACAACTCGCGGATGAGCGGCTGTTGGTACGCCGCCTTCACCAGCACGGCCAGGTCACGCGCGCTGGACTGGTTGTTGCTGTTCAGACCGGTGGGGTCCACGTAGCGGGTGTCCTGCATGCCCAGGGCCTTGGCCTTGGCGTTCATCACCGACACGAAAGCCTGCAAGCCACCGGGATAAGTGCGGCCCAGCGCATGGGCGGCGCGGTTCTCCGACGACATCAGCGCCAGGTGCAGCAATTCGCCGCGGGTCAGCGTGGCGCCCACGGCCAGGCGCGAGCTGCTGTTTTTCTCGGTGTCCACGTCGTCGCTGGTGACGGTGATGTCCTCGTCCATGGGCAGGCGCGCATCGACGATGACGGCAGCGGTCATCAGTTTGGTCAAGGAAGCAATCGGCAGCACCGCCTCGGAATTCTTGGCCAGCACGACCTCGTTGGTCTCCTGGTCCATGACGAGGGCCACGCTGGATTTCAGGTCCAGCGGGTCGGACGTGTGGTGCAGTCCATAGATCTGGCCAAACGAAGCGCCGGTGGCACCTGATGCCGCAGCCACGGTGGCCGACGGCTTCAGCGGCACGCCGGCCGGGGTCTTCACCGAAATTGGCATCAGGGGCGCCTGTGCCTGCGCAGGTGCTTCCGCCCTTGCCAGGGCCAACGGTCTGGCGACCGCACCCAACTGACGCACACGGCCTTTGCGATGAACGGCTGCGCTTGACAAAGCCCGGGCCGAGGAGGCCACGGCCTTGCCAGAAGGTTTGGCTGCGGCTCTGACCGATGTTTTGGCGGAGGATTTGGCGGAGGATTTGGTGATGCGGCCCGCAGGCGCCTTGGCAGCCTGGACCGTCTTGGACGTGGTCACTTTGGCCTGGCGCGTGGCCTTGGCCTGCACCGGCGCAGACCAACCGAGTGCCAGCAACAGTGCCATCACCCCTGCCAGAAGGCAGAGATCCTTGCGGAAATTCATCTTGCGCTTGTTGCCAACCACGATACAGCCCTTTCGTCCTCACCGAAGTGTAATGAAAAAACGCGCAAGATCAAAGACTTACGCGTCATTCATGAAGTGACCCGGCAAAAACCGGTCACCGAGGGGCTGGTCAACCCTGGGCGGCCACCCGCTCTGCCTTGCTGTGAAGCTTGTTCAACGCAGACAGATACGCCTTGGCCGACGCCACAACGATGTCCGGATCAGACCCGACCCCGTTGACGACCCGGCCACCGTGCTGCAGCCGAACCGTCACCTCTCCCTGGGATTCTGTGCTCCCCGAGGTGATGGCATTGACCGAGTACAGCACCATTTCCGCGCCACTTTTCACGACAGCCTCGATCGCCTTGACAGACGCATCGACCGGGCCATTGCCGTCGGACTCGCTGCGGTGCTCCACGCCACCGGCGCCGAACACCACACTGGCGTGCGGACGCTCGCCCATTTCGGAGCGCTGCGACAGGGCCACCAGGCGGTAGTGCTCCTGCTCGCTGGTGACGCTTTCGTCGCCGACCAGCGCGATGATGTCCTCGTCGAAGATCTCGCTCTTGCGGTCGGCCAGCTCCTTGAACTTGGCGAACGCGGCGTTGACCTCGGCTTCGGAGTCCAGGTCGATGCCCAGCTCCTGCAGGCGCTGCTTGAAGGCGTTGCGGCCCGACAGCTTGCCCAGCACGATCTTGTTGGCCGACAGACCAACGTCTTCGGCGCGCATGATTTCGTAGGTGTCACGCGCCTTGAGCACGCCATCCTGGTGGATGCCGGAAGCGTGGGCGAAGGCGTTGGCACCGACCACGGCCTTGTTGGGCTGCACCACGAAGCCGGTGGTCTGCGAGACCAGGCGCGAGGCGGACATGATCTGCTGGGTGTCGATGCCCACGTCCAGGCCGAAGTGGTCACGGCGCGTCTTCACGGCCATCACCACCTCTTCCAGCGCGCAATTGCCGGCGCGCTCGCCCAGGCCATTGATGGTGCATTCCACCTGGCGCGCCCCGCCGATCTTCACGCCGGCCAGGGAGTTCGCCACGGCCATGCCCAGGTCGTTGTGACAGTGCACCGACCAGATCGCCTTGTCCGAGTTCGGCACCTTCTGGCGCAGTTCGCGGATGAAGTTGCCATACAGCTCGGGGATGGCGTAGCCGACCGTGTCGGGGATGTTGATCGTGGTCGCGCCCTCGGCGATCACGGCTTCGCAGACGCGCGCCAGGAAGTCGAGGTCCGAGCGGTAGCCGTCTTCGGCCGAGAACTCGACATCGGCCGTCAGGTTGCGCGCAAATCGCACCGACTGCTTGGCCTGCTCCAGCACCTGCTCAGGGCTCATGCGCAGCTTCTTCTCCATGTGCAGGGCACTCGTGGCGATGAAGGTGTGGATGCGCCAGGCGTTCGCGCCCTTCAGGGCCTCGGCGGCGCGGGCGATGTCGCGGTCGTTGGCGCGGGCCAGCGAGCAGACGATGGAATCCTTGATGGCGTCGGCGATGCCCTTGATGGCTTCGAAATCGCCATTCGACGAGGCGGCAAAACCGGCTTCGATCACGTCCACCTTGAGGCGCTCGAGCTGGCGTGCGATGCGCAGCTTTTCTTCGCGGGTCATGGAGGCGCCAGGCGATTGCTCGCCGTCGCGCAGGGTGGTGTCGAAAATGATGAGCTTGTCGGTCATGGGGGTCTCAGCGGTGCAGGCCTTCTTCGTCGGGCTCGTCGGTGGAGGTGGAGATCACGCTCACAGGACGGCCGCGGCGCCATTTGACGATGAACACGCCGTAGCCCGACAGGCCATAGAACATGAAGATGGCGAACAGGACGATGGGCGGGTGGATGGTGATGACGGCGATGCCCAGGGCGATGGCCACGATCACGATGAAGGGCACCGTGCGCTTGAAGCTGACGTCCTTGAAGCTGTAGAACGGGATGTTCGTGACCATGGTCAGGCCCGCGTACAGCGTCAGCGCACAGGCCAGCCAGATCAACCAGGGCGTGGTCTGCGGGCTGTAGCCGGCGTCGGTTACCACCCAGATGAAGCCCACCACCAGGGCGGCAGCGGCCGGGCTGGGCAGGCCCTGAAAGAAGCGGCGGTCCACCACGGCGATGTTGGTGTTGAAGCGGGCCAAGCGCAGTGCGGCGCCCGAGCAGTACACGAAGGCAGCGATCCAGCCGAGCTTGCCCATGCCCTTGAGCGCCCACTCATAGACAATCAGCGCGGGTGCAGCACCGAACGAGACCATGTCGGAGAGGCTGTCCATCTGCTCGCCGAAGGCGCTCTGGGTGTTCGTCATGCGCGCGACGCGGCCATCCAGGCTGTCGAGCACCATGGCGCAGAAGATGCCGACCGCGGCCTGCTCGAACTGGCCGTTCATGGCCATGACGATGGCGTAGAAGCCGCCAAACAGCGCGGCCAGCGTGAACAGGTTGGGCAGGATGTAGATGCCCTTGCGGCGCGGGCGGTGCAGCTCGGGCGCGTCCTCGGGCAGGGGGGCTTGGGCGTCGGTTGAGCTCATGCGTGGTTCATGCATTCTTCATGCAGCCGCGAGGGTGGCCAGGATGGTCGTGGTGGCCGACACGCGCTCGCCGGGTGCCACCTTGGGCACGGCGTGGGGCGGCAGGTAGATGTCCACGCGCGAACCGAAACGGATCAGGCCGTAGCGCTGGCCGCGGGTCAGCGTGTCGCCGGGCTTGACGGTGCACAGGATGCGCCGTGCGATCAGGCCGGCCACCTGCACCAGCGTGACGAGTTCGCCGTTGGACTCGATGACCACGGCGTTGCGTTCGTGGCGGGTCGAGGCCGTGTCGAGGTCGGCGCTGATGGCCGCACCCGGGAAATACTGCACTTGGCGGATGACGCCATCGACGCTGGCACGGTTGGCGTGGGTGTCGAAGAAGTTCATGAACACGCTGATGCGCAGCGCGTCGCGGTTGGCATAGGGGTCACGTGCTTTCTCGATGCGCACCACGCGGCCATCGGCGGGCGACAGCACCGCGCCGCTCTGGGTGGGCACGGCACGGGGGGCATCGCGCCACAGCAGGGCGGCGAACGCGGCCATCAGACCGGCGAACAACAGGCCCCAGCCATCGCCCAACAGCCAGGCCAGGGCCAGCGTGAACAGCACGACGGCGGCCGTCAGGAGGCGGTGGCCGCGCGCAAACAGGTACAAAGATGACATCATGATGTCGTTGAGGATACCTCAACGGGCACGGACGGCGACACCTGCGGCGGCACCATGGGCGCAAGTTGGTGCACCACCCGCTGCGGGAAGGGGATGTCCACGCCCAGGCGGTTGAGGGTGTCGAGCAGCGCCAGGTTGACGGCCGAACGCGCACCGAGTTGGCCCGCTTCTGGGTCGGCGATCCAGAACGCAACGGTCAGCTCCAGGCCATCGGCGGCGAAATTCGACAGCAGCACCGAGGGCGCCGGGTCCTGCAGCACCCGCGCAACGGCCTGCACCGCGGTCTGCAAAGCGGGCATCACCACGTTCAGATCTGTGCCGTAGGCCACCTGCACCACGGTGGTCAGCAGCACGCGCCGGTCGGCCAACGACGCATTCTCCACACGCTGGGTGATGAGCACCTCGTTGGGCACGATGGACTCCCGCCCCGAGGAGGAGCGCAGCACCGTGAAACGCGTGTTGATGTCGGTGATGACGCCCTCGAAGTTGTCCACGCGCACCAGGTCGCCGATGCGCAAGGAGCGCTCGGCCAGGATGACGAAGCCGCTGACGTAATTCGCCGCGAGCTTTTGCAGGCCCATGCCGACGCCCACGCCGAGCGCCCCGCCGAACACCGACAGTGCGGTCAGGTCGATGCCCACGGCGGACAGCGCCAGCATCAAGCCGGTGACCAGCAACAGGGCCCGCAGGATGTTGGCCGCCATCTTGCGCATGGAGAGGTTGTCGGTGGCGCCTTTGAGCAGCTTGGATTCGATGGCCGACGACAGCGACAGCGACAGGATCATCACCAGGATGGCGCTCAGCGTGCCCTCGATGACCTTGCGCAGGCTGACTTCGCCAGAACCGATCTTCCAGGTGATTTGATCGAGCTCATCGAGCAACAAGGGCATCACGCCTGTGATCCACAGCACCGTGGCCAGCCAGGCCAGCCAGGACACGGTGCGCTCCACCACCCGCACCGCGTGCGAGCTGGGGAAGGCCGCCCCCAACACCTTGACCGTCAGGCGGATGACCGCCAGCGAGGACAGCACGGGAATGGCCAGCCGGAACACCGGCAACGGCATCACTTCCATCAGGGCGCGGCGCGCGGCCAGGGCCAGCATCAGGGCGACGATCGGGAACAGGATGCCGTCCACCACCTTGCGGCCGAACCAGATGGCCGTGGGCTCGGACTGCTGCCCCCGCCACAAACGCACCAGCAACCATGCCAGGCCCAGGCAGCCGGCCAGCGCGGCCACCTCGGCCAAGACGGAGGGTTGCTGCAACTGGGTCAGGAGCTGGCCGAGCTCTTCGGCGCTGATCGGGTGGGAGGCGTGCGGGGTGCTCACACTCATGGGCATCGACAACAGGGAGGCGAACAAGGACACAGAGGCTCGGGTGTTTGGCTGTGCGGAGAACGCTCAGTTTTCGATCAGGGTGCGCACGTGCGCGGCCACGCTGCGGGCCAGCGCGCTGAGGTTGTAGCCGCCTTCCAGGCAGGAGACGATGCGGCCCTGGGCATGGGTGTCGGCGACCTGCATGATTTTCGCGGTGATCCAGGCGTAGTCGGCCTCGACCAGCCCCAGGCCACCCAGGTCGTCTTCGCGGTGGCCGTCGAAGCCAGCGGAGATGAAGATCATTTCGGGCTTGAATTCTTCCAGGCGGTACATCCAGTAGCTGTCCACCACGTCGCGCACCAACCGGCCGTCGCTGCGCGCAGGCACCGGCACGTTGACCATGTTGCCAGCGCGGCTCTCGGCACCGCTGTAGGGGTAGAAGGGGTGCTGGAACAGGCCGACCATCAGCACGCGGTCGTCGTTGGCCAGGATGTCCTCGGTGCCATTGCCGTGGTGCACGTCGAAATCGACCACGGCCACGCGCTTCAAGCCGCGCACGTCCAACGCATGGCGCGCGGCCACGGCGACGTTGTTGAAGAAGCAAAAGCCCATGGTCTGGTCGTGCGTGGCGTGGTGGCCAGGCGGGCGCACCGCGCAAAAGGCGTTGCTCAACTTACCGTCGATGACCGCGTCTGTGGCCGCCACCGCTGCACCCGCCGCCCGCCAGGCCGCCGAGCGCGTGCCCGGACAGGCCCAGGTGTCGGGGTCGAGGGCGCGGGTCTCGCCGGTGGCTTCGAGCTGCTGCAGGAAGTCGTCCAGCGTCAGCACGTAGTTGAGGTCATGGGCGTACGCCAGGTCCTGGTTGGACGCCATGGGCACGTCCTGCGGCAGCATCAGCATGTCCAGCCCGACGGCCCGCAGGTGGTCTTCGATGGCGTGGATGCGCGCGGGGCACTCCGGGTGGCCTGCGCCCATGTCGTGCGACAGGCAGTCCGGGTGTGAAAAATAGCCGGTGGTCATGGGTCAGAAGTGCGCCGCACACCGTGCGGGATTGGGTTAAGGTGCTGCCATGCTCCGCAATGACATGAACCCGCCAGGCGCATCGGCCGGACCCGCCTCACCGAACGTCCGACAGCTCACCTCGCTCATTGATCAGGTTAGCACGATCATCGTGGGCAAACGCGAGCAGGTCACGCTCAGCGTCATCTGCCTGCTGGCGTCCGGCCACTTGTTGATCGAAGACATCCCGGGTGTCGGCAAGACCACGCTGTCGCAGGCGCTGGCCCGCTCGCTGGGCCTGAGCTTTTCGCGGGTGCAGTTCACCGCCGATTTGCTGCCCTCCGACCTGATCGGGGTGAGCGTCTATGAGCGCCAGAAGGAAGCTTTCGTCTTCCACCCGGGGCCGGTGTTTGCCCAGGTGCTGCTGGCCGATGAAATCAACCGGGCCGGCCCGCGCACGCAGAGCGCCTTGTTGGAGGCCATGGAAGAGCGCCAGGTCACGGCCGAGGGCGAAACCCGCCCCCTGCCCTCGCCATTTTTCGTCATCGCCACACAGAACCCGGTGGAGCAACTGGGCACGCACCCGCTGCCCGAATCGCAATTGGACCGCTTCGCCATGCGCCTGTCGCTGGGCTACCCCGATGCCGCCGCCGAGCGCGCCCTGCTGACGGGTGCCGACCGCCGACAGTCCCTGCACGACATCCGTCCCGTGATGGGCGCCAGCGAGTGGCAGCAATGGCAGGCCTGCCTCGCGCAAGTGCACGTCTCGGAGGCCCTGCTGGACTACCTGCAGGCCCTGCTGCAAGCCACACGCGATGGCCGCTGGTTCGCCCAAGGCCTGAGCCCGCGCGCGGGATTGTCGCTGCTGCGTCTGGCCCGGGCACGCGCCCTGGTGATGGGACGCGGGCACGTGTCGCCCGAAGATCTCCAGGTGCTGTGGGTGCCCGGTGTGGCCCACCGCCTGCAGGTGCTGAGCCAGTCCGGCCGCAGCGCCGCCGCCCAGGCGCGCGCGCTGCTGGAGGCCACCCCGGTGCCATGAAGGCGCGCCCACCGAACATGGTGAACGCCCTGCGCCAGCGCTGGACGGACTGGTGGGAGGCCCGGCTGCCCCGACAGGACCAGATCCGCCTGACGCAGCGCAACCTCTACATCCTGCCGTCGCGCGCGGGCCTGAGCTTCGCGGTGGTGGTGATGGTGCTGTTGCTGGCCTCCATCAACGAGCAGGTGAACCTGGGCTATGCGCTGGCCTTCCTGCTGGGCGGTGCCGGCATGGCAGCGCTCTACCAGACCCACGGCAACCTGCAGGGTGTGAGCCTGCGCCTGCAAAGCCTGCACAGCGTGCACGCAGGCCAGGTGCTGCGCCTGCCGCTGACCCTGAACAACCAGCACCGCCGGCTGGGCCGCTACGGCCTGCTGATCAGCGTGGACACGCGCAGCCTGCCACGCGAGCTGGCTGCCAGCAGCACGCCGCAGCACCTCGATCTGCCACCGGGCAGCGAGGGCAGCGTCGAGGTGGATGTGCCCACCCTGCACCGCGGTTGGCTGGAGCTGCCCCGACTGACCATCGAAACCCGCTACCCGCTGGGCCTGTTCCGGGCCTGGGCCTTCTGGCGGCCGCAGTCGCGGGTGCTGGTCTGGCCTGCGCTGGAGGCCCACGCCCCACCCCTGCCAGATCTGCCAGGCAGAGACAGCCGCGAGCCCCAGCCCACCGCCCAGGCACGCGATGCCGACATGCCCGAAGGCCTGCGCGACCACCGCCGCGGTGACCCGCTGCGCTGGGTGGCCTGGAAGAAATCCACCCGCGCTCTGGCAACCGGCGGCAACCTGGTCAGCCGAGAACCTGCCGGTGGCCGCACGCCCGACCTCTGGCTGGACTACGCGCAAAGCCCCGGCCTGCAGAGCCTGGCGGCAGAGGCGCGCCTGTCCCGGCTGGCCAGCTGGCTGTTGCAGGCCGAGCAAGATGCCACAGGCAACGGCCCGGCCTATGGCCTGCGCCTGCCCGGCGTGTCGTTGCCCTGCGCCAAAGGCCCGCATCACCTGCGCCAGTGCCTGGACACGCTGGCCACCTGGACACCCGCCGGCACGGCATCAGGCGCTGAACGGAAGCCAGCATGAGCGCCATCCTGAGGGCCCCTCACCTGAGCCGCGATGGCCGCGACACCCTGTGGCTGCTGGCGGTGCTCGCCCTGTGCATCGCCCCGCACCTGGAACGCCTGCCTCTGTGGTGCTCGCTGGGCACAGCCGCCGCCATCGCCTGGCGCGGCCGCCTGGCCTGGCGCGACGCCCCGCTGCCGCCCCGCTGGGTGCTGATGGTCAGCCTGATCGCCTGCGTGGGCCTGACGCTCATGAGCTACCAGTCCCTGTTCGGGCGGCAGGCGGGTGTCACCCTGGTCACCATCCTGGCGGCCTTGAAAACGCTGGAACTGCGCGCCCGGCGCGACGCTTTCGTCGTCACCTCGCTGGGCTTTTTCCTCATCCTCACGCAGTTCCTGTTCTCCCAGGCCATCGGCATGGCCCTGTTGATGCTGCTGGCGCTGCTCGGCCTGCTGAGCGCCCTGGTGCTGGCGCAGCGCACGGTGGGACGCCCCAGCCTGGGGGCCGCCATGGCCGCAGCCGGACGCTGCCTGGTGATGGGCGTGCCGGTGATGGTGGCGCTCTACATCTTCTTCCCGCGCTTCGGGCCGCTGTGGAGCGTGCCGGCCGATTCCGGCACACGCACCGGGCTGTCCGAGCAGATGCGCATGGGCGGTGTGGCCGAACTCGCCCAGGACGACAGCGTGGCCCTGCGCGTGCGCTTCCTCGACACACCACCCACCCCCAGCGACCTCTACTTCCGCGGCCCCGTGCTGGACCTCTTCGACGGCCAGAGCTGGACCTCCTCCCTGCCCGGCCTGCGCAAACACCCGCGCAAAAGCCCGAACGGTGATGTGTCGCTGCAGCCCAGGCAAGCCCCACACGCGGGCAGCGACGCCGCCACGACCGTGTCCGCCGAGGGGCGCGCCGTGCGCTACCAGATGACGCTGGAGCCCAACCAGCTCCGCTCGGTGCCCCTGCTGGATGGCACCCTGGAAGCCTCCCCCTCCCCGCCCCTGACCGAACCCGTGCTGCAGCGCGCTGGCCTGAGCTGGGTGGCCGAGCGACCCGTCACCGAGCGCAGCCAGATCGATGGCCTCGCACGGCTGATGGCCCGGGAGGCCCCGACACACCCCGACGCCCTGGCCCTGCGCCAATGGGTCCAGCTGCCGCGGGGCTACAACCCACGCACCCTGGCCTGGGCCGCCGACATGCGCAGCAGCCCAGCGCTCCGGGACGCCGATGGCAGCGCCCTGGCCATCGCGCTGATGCGCCACATCCGCCAAGCTGGCTTTCGCTACACCCTGAGCCCGGGCGATGACGCACCCGATGACCAGGGGCAACCGGTGCTCCACCAGGTGGACCGCTTCTGGCTCGACCGGCGCAGCGGTTTCTGCGAACACTTCGCCGCAGCCTTCGTCGTCGTCATGCGGGCGATGGACGTGCCAGCACGCGTCGTCACGGGCTTCCAGGGTGCCGAGCTCAACCCCGTCGATGGCCTCTACGTCGTGCGCAACAGCGATGCCCACGCCTGGGCCGAGTACTGGCAGCCAGAGCTGGGCTGGGTGCGCGTGGACCCGACGGCCGCGGTGGCGCCCGAGCGCATCGACCGGCCGCGCCCGCCTCTGCGCAACGCCCAGGGCCTGCCGGCCACCCTGTCCAAGCTGGACCCGGCGTTCTGGAGCGGTGTGCGCGCCTACACGGACGCGGCCAACCACCGCTGGAACATCTGGGTGCTGCAGTACTCGCGCAACCAGCAGATGTCGATGCTGTCGCGCTGGGGCGTGAGTTCGCCCGACTGGACCGACCTGATGCGCGTGTGCGCCGGGCTGCTCGTGCTGCTGTCGCTGGGCGGGCTGGCCTGGCTCTGGTGGCGACGCCCGCGCACGCCGCGCTCGGCCTGGCACCGCCCGATGGTGCGGCTGCACCAAGCGCTCCTGGCTGCGGGCTTTGACGCCCCGGACAACAGCCCCGCGCCAGCAGCCGCACTGGCCTGGTCACGCCAACTGAGCACCACCGCCATCGGCACGCTGGCGCCAGAGGGGCCGGCCGCCCATGCCGCCCTGCTGCAAGCCCTGACAACGCTCGATGCCCTGCGCTACGGCGCCGCACCCATGGCACACGCCCCAGGCTTCGGCGCCAGGCAGGCCATGCGCAAGGCGATCGATCAGGCCATCGCGCAAGCCATCGCACAAGCCAGAATCCTGGACAAATCTCGCCCACGCGGTCCGCACAAACTCAGCCCCATCGCCCCGACATGCCCTCCAAGCTCCCTGCCCCCATGACGCCCCCCCCGATGGTCCGAACCAGCTGGCTGCTGTGCACCACGCTGTGCCTCGCCTCGTGTGGCAGCACAGTCCGCCTTGATGCCCCGCCAGTGACCGTGCCGATGGCATCGCGCAGCACACCCGACACCCCACCGAGCGCCGCATCGAGCGCCATGCCGCAGCCGACCACCCTGGCGACGATGCCAGCCACAGACGCAGAAGCCACCCAGACCAGGGCCATCGCATCGGCTAACCTGCAAGAGCAACGCCTGCCCAGCCGAGAAGACGCTGACAGCTACGCCACGCGCGCAGACGCCGAGGCTCTCGCCACCGAACTGGCACAGAACCTGTCGCTGGACCCAGTCTGGGTGTGGTCTGTGCTGTCGCAAGCGAGGTTTCAGGCCAGCGTGCCCAAACTCATGATGCCGGCGCCCACCCCCACGGCCAAAAACTGGGGTGCTTACCGCGCGCGCTTCATCGAAACCAGGCGGGTGCAAGCCGGCGTGGATTTCTGGCAAACACACGCTGCCGATTTGAGCCGCGCCGAAGAGACCTATGGCGTGCCGGCCCACATCGTCATCGGCGTGCTCGGCGTTGAAACCTTGTACGGCCGCAACATGGGCCGCTACCGCGTGCTGGACGCGCTGACCACGCTCACGCTGGATTTCCCCCGCGGGCGCAGCGACCGAAGCGCGTATTTCAAAACCGAGCTCGGCGCATTCCTGCTCTTGTGCAAAGAACAAGGGCTCGACCCGACCCGCATGAGCGGCTCCTTCGCCGGCGCCATGGGCTGGCCGCAATTCATGCCCAGCTCGCAACGCAAACTCGCGGTGGACTTCGATGGCGATGGCCGCATCGACCTCGTCAACAGCCCCGTGGACGCCATCGGCAGCGTGGCCCGCTACCTGGCCGAGCATGGCTGGCAAAAAGGCCAGGCGACGTATTTCGCCGTGACCCCGCCGCCGCCCTCCGGTGACCTCGACACCCTGCTGACCCCCGACATCCTTCCGATTTTCACGCCCGCAGAAATGGCCAGCCACGGCGCCAGCCTGTCTGCAGCAGGCCAAAAGCACCCCGGATTGCTGGCACTGGTGCAGCTCCACAACGGCGGGCAGGCCCCCAGTTACGTGGCCGGCACCGTGAACTTTTACGCCATCACGCGCTACAACCAATCCAGTTATTACGCCCTCGCGGTGGCGCAACTGGGTGAGACGGTGTCAAAAGAAGTGCAGCGCCAGAATGGTCGCAAACTGTCGAGCAATTGACGAAGCATCACAGGGTATTCACTCAAATTCACACAATCTGACAAGATGCACGCTGCATGGACAATTGCGCGCACAAATATTTTGTGTATAGAATTGACCCTAGCCAGATGAGCCGAGCTGTTCGGCCGAACGGTGGAGGCTCGCCGCATTTGCCGATGATCCGGTGAGCGGGCGAACCATCCGCCCTGACAATAAATAAGTAGCCCAGCCCCCAGAGGGCATCAAGGACAGAACATGAGCAACTACCAAGAACTTCTCGCACAAAAAGCTGCACTGGAAAAACAAGCCATCGAACTTGAGAAGCAGCTGCAAGACGCACGCCGTGCCGAGCGTTCCGGCGTGATCGCCCAAATCAAAAACCTGCTGGCCGAGCACGGCCTGACCGTGGCCGACCTGGGCCTCAAGCCCGGCAAGCAAGCTGGCACGGGCGCTGCCCCGACCGCTGGCCGCAAGGTTGCGCCCAAATACCGCAACCAGGCCACCGGCGAAACCTGGACGGGCCGCGGCCTGCAACCCAAGTGGGTTCAAGCTGCCGTTGCAACCGGCAAGAAACTCGAAGATTTTGCCATTTGAAATGCCGTGAGTTGAATGGGGTCTGCACCTGGCCTGCAGCCCCCTTCAGCCAGCACCACGCAAACAGCCGGGCGACAAACCCGGCTGTTTTGTTTGGCGCCCGCTCACCGCACCCGGCGGTTCATTCACTCACTTGAAATCACCGGCAAAGCCAAACACAAACTGCGCAGGCTGAAGGTGACGACGCAAGGCCGCGTTCACCTGCGCCAAGGTCAAGGCTTCGAGCTGCGCATCCACGCGCGCTGACACGGCGAAATCCCGATCCAGATACAGGTTGCTGACCCAGCCCGCCGCCAGACGCGCATCCTGCGCACGCCCCAATCTGCGAAAACTCAACAAGCCACGTTTGCCGGATTCGAACTCCGCCTGCGTGAAACCCTGCTTGAGCGCACGTTCTATTTCCTCGCGGAAAGCTGTCTCGACTTTGTCTCGATTTTGCGGCGCGAAAATCGCCGTGGTCGCCCAGGCAGAGTGGGCCTCCTGTGGGTGCCACTGGATGCTGCTGTACACGCTGTAAGACAGCCCATCGCGTTCGCGGATGCGGTTCCACAAGCGAGAGTCGCCGCCGCCGCCCAGGAGGTGATTGGCCAGCATCAGGGCCGGGTAGTCGGCATCGCGGTCGCTCAAGGGCAAGGCCTGCTGGACCGACATCGTCGCGTTCTGCTTGTCTGGCGTGCTCAGCACCAGGCGCACAGCCGGCACGGGCACCAGCGGGTCCGGGATGCGCGCGAAAGGCTCGGCGGACGCCTCAGGCTTGCGCCAGGCGCCCAAGCCCTGCGTGAGGGCCGCGCGCACCGCTGCGGCATCGAAGTCGCCCACGGCCGAGAACTGCGCGTTCACCGCCGACACGAAGCGCTGGTGGAAATCTTTCACCCGCTCGGCCTTCACGGCCTGCCAGTCGGCCACGGTTTCGTCAAAGCTGCGGGCATGGCGCACATCGCCCAGCGGGTAAGGGTCGCCATGGCGGGACATGGCCTCGGCCAGCACGGCTTCGGGCTCTTTGCGCTGCGCCTCGATGCCGGCCAGCGCCTGGCTGCGGACCTCCTCCAGCACATCGGCTGGCAGGCTGGGCTGCTGCAGCAAGTCGGACACCAGCGCCATCAGCGCTGGCAGGTGCTCACGCCGGCTCGACAAGGCCACATTCAACTGACCCGGGCCGGCCGAGAAGGCCACGTCGGACTGCAAGGCGTCCAGGCGGTCCTGCACCTGCTGGCGACTCAGCTGGGCCGTGCCCTTGTCCAGCAAAGCGGCCAGCGCACTGGGCACCTCACCCCAACCCGCCAGGCTCTCGGCTGTACCAAAACGCAGCGTCAGCGTGGCCTTGACGGCCTGCCCGCGCGTGGTCTTGGGCAGCAAGGCCACCTTCATCCCCGAGGGCAAGGCGAAGCGCTGGGTGCGGGCGTCGATGTTGGCCGGCGTGGCCTCGAACACCTCGGCCTGCGCCTGCGCGGCCTGGCCCTCAAAGCCCTTGAGCTCGGCGGTCACGTCCACGCGCTGTGGCGCCGGGGCACGCACGGGTTGCGGCGTCGGCACGTACTGCGCCAAGGTGCGGTTGGCAGTGACGAAGTAGCGCTGCGCCACCCGCTGCACATCGGCCAGCTGGATGGCCTTGACGCGGTCGCGCATCAGGAAATACAGGCGCCAGTCACCCTGCGCCACCGATTCGGACAAGGCCACACCGACGTGCTGCGGGTCGGCGAAACCGGCATCCCAGTCCTTGAGCCATTTGGCGCGGGCGCGGGCCAGCTCTTCGGCCGTCACCGGTTGCTGCGCGAACGACTCGCCCGCGGCCAGCAAGGCCTTGGCAGCAGCATCGGCGTCTTGTTGAGCGCCCAGTTGCGCCCCCAGCAGGATGAAGCCCGGGTCGGCCAGGCCTTCCGAGAAGCTGAACACCGAGGCGGCCAGTTGCTTGTCCACCAACTGCTTGTGCAGGCGCCCCGAGGGGCTGTCGCCCAGGATGGTGGTCAGCAGGGACACCGCCGCGTAATCAGGGTGGGCGCCGGGCATGACGTGGTAGCCTGCGAACAAGAGGGGCGTGCCGCCCACGCGGCGCAGGGTCACGCTGCGCTCGCCGTCTTGCACCGGGTCCAGGGTGTAGAGCGGCGGCAGCGCGCGCTGGGGCTTGGGCACGGCCGCGAAAGCCTGCTGCACCCAGGCCAGGACCTTGGCCGCATCGAACTTGCCGGAGATGATCAGCGTGGCGTTGTCGGGCTGGTAATGGCGTTTGTAGAAGGCCTGCAGCCGGGAGATGTCCACGCCTTCCACGTCGGTGCGGGCGCCGATGGTGGACTTGCCATAGTTGTGCCACTGGTACATGGCCGACAGCGTCTTCTCCATCAGGACGCGGCCCGGGTCGTTCTCGCCCATCTCCATCTCGTTGCGCACCACGGTCATCTCGCTGTCGAGGTCCTTGCGGGCGATGAAGCTGTTGACCATGGCATCGGCCTGCCACCGCAGATACCACTGGAGGTTGTCCTCGTTGGCCGCGAAACTGGCGAAGTAATTGGTGCGGTCGTACCAGGTGCTGCCGTTGGCACTGAAGCCGCGCTTGTTGAACTCGGCCCACACCTGCGGGTGCCGCGGCGAGCCCTTGAACAACAGGTGCTCCAGCAGGTGCGCCATGCCGGTTTCGCCGTAGCTCTCGTGGCGTGAGCCGACGCGGTAGGTCATGTTGACCGTGGTCGTGGGCTTGGAGTCGTCGGGGTTGAGCAGCACCTGCAGGCCGTTGGGCAGGCGGTACTCGCGGATGCCCTCGACCATGCCGACCGGCTGCAAGGAGCCGCGCGGGGCCCTTGCCGAGGCCTCGGCAGCCACGGTAGGCGCCTTCGCTGGCCGAGCCGCATGGGCAGCGAAGGCCGAGGGCGACAGCGTCAACCCACAGGCCAGCGCACTGGCCAGGCTCACAACGCGCCAGGCGCTCAACGCAGACGGGGAAGGACGGTGTTCGGGGTGCAGCACGGCAGGCTCTCCTGGGGTCTGAAAGCCCTCAGGCGCGCGAAGCGGCCGGCCCTTGCGCCAGCCACTCGGGCCCCAAGGGATGCGGGATGGGTGGAACTGATGAGACGGCAGCGCCGCGTTCAGCGGGGTGCAGTGGTCGCGCTGGGGGCCACGGGTGCAGCCACGCGCGGTGCCAGCATCACGCGGGTCTTGCCACCGGTCGTCACCAGGATGACGGGGTCACCCGGGTTGAAGGTCTCCGAGCCCTTGGCCTGGACGATGGCGCGGCGCTCGCCGTTCGGCATTTGCAGCAGGATCTCCAGGGCGTCTTCGCGGGTGCCAAAGCGCTCCACGGTGTTGCCCACCACGCCCCCCACCACCGCACCCACCACGGCCGCGACCGCCGCGCTCTTGCTGTTGCTGCTGGCAGCGCTGCCGCTGATGCCACCGACGACGGCACCAGTGGCACCGCCCAGGCCGCTTTGCGAGCCCTCGACGGTGACGGTGCGCACGCTCAGCACGACGGCATCGGCCACCTGGGACAGGCGCTGGGCGTCTCCCGGCTTGATGACGTCGGGGCTGGTGGTGGAACACGCGCCCAGCAGGGTAGCGACCGCCACACAGGCGGCCGATGCGGCCAGGCGCAGGCCACGGCGAGCGGCCTGGGAAGGATGGGACGACGGATCAAAGGAATCAACGGTCATGGGGCACCTGGAACGGTCAGGACACGCACGGCGCGTGCAAGCGGCTCTGACTGTAGCGCAGGGCAGGCCCGCTCGGTTGACAGGGTCCGAGGCCTTGCCTCGAAAATGGCCACCGCATGGGCAGGTCAGGCGCCAGGCTGCGCCCTCGCCTGCCCCATGCCTCAGTCGTCCATGCCGAGTTCCTGGATCTTGCGCGTGATGGTGTTGCGGCCAATGCCGAGCTTCTGTGCGGCCTCGATGCGGCGGCCCCGCGTGAGGTCCAGCGCGGTGCGGATGAGGCAGGCCTCGAACTGGCGCGTCAGCGCGTCCCAGGCCTCAGGCTGTCCCGCCTCCAGGCGCGCACGGGCATCGCGTTCCAACGCTTGCAACCAGGCCGGCGCCGCGCCGCCCAACACCGCCGATGCGCTCGCAACCCCGATGGACACGGGCTCTGCGGCCGTCGGCAGTGGCGCATCGGACACCTCGCCCGATGCCATGGTGGCACCCGGCGCCACGGCTGGTGCGGCATTCGCCAGCCCTGCCGGTACCGCTGCGACATCCCCCAAGGGAGCGGTCACCGCGCCTGCGGGCAACCCGTGAGCGGCTGCCACGACGCCATGCGCCGAAGCACCCTGCCCCGACGAACCAGGCGAGCGAGACTCCAGCAACTCGGGCGGCAAATCCTTGATGTCAACGACCTGCGCAGGCGCCATCACCGTCAACCAATGGCAGACGTTTTCCAGCTGGCGCACGTTGCCAGGGAAGTCGAACAGGGTGAGCTGGGTCAGTGCCGCATCGGAGATCCGCTTGGCTTCGACGCCCAGATCCTTTGCACTTTTTTGCAAGAAAAACCGCGTCAACGTCGGGATGTCCTCGCGGCGTTCGCGCAGTGCCGGCAGGCGCAGGCGGATCACGTTGAGGCGGTGGAACAAGTCCTCGCGGAAACCGCCCAGGCGCACCCGCTCTTCCAGGTTCTGGTGGGTGGCCGCGATCACGCGCACATTGCTCTTGAGCGGCTGGTGGCCGCCCACGCGGTAGAACTGGCCGTCGCTGAGCACCCGCAGCAAGCGCGTCTGCAAATCGAACGGCATGTCGCCGATTTCATCGAGGAAGAGCGTGCCGCCATCGGCCTGTTCGAAGCGGCCGCGGCGCATGGTCTGGGCGCCCGTGAAGGCGCCACGCTCGTGGCCGAACAGCTCGGACTCCAACAGGTCTTTCGGGATGGCCGCCGTGTTGATGGCCACGAAGGGTCCGTTGCCACGCGGGCTGTGCTTGTGCAGCGCGCGCGCCACCAGCTCCTTGCCCGAGCCCGACTCGCCGGTGATCAACACCGTGACGTTGCTCTGGCTGAGCCGACCGATGGCGCGAAACACATCCTGCATCGCCGGCGCCTGGCCCATCATCTCGGGCATCTGCGTGACGCGCTCGTCGATGACTTCTTCGCGCAGGCTCTCGTCCACCGCGCGGCGGATGAGCTCCACCGCCTTGGGCAGATCGAAGGGCTTGGGCAGGTACTCGAAGGCGCCGCCCTGGAAGGCCGACACGGCGCTGTCGAGGTCAGAGTACGCCGTCATGATGATGACGGGCAGCCCCGGCAAGCGCTCCTTGACCTTGCTGAGCAAGTCGATGCCCGAGCCACCCGGCATGCGGATGTCAGACACCAGCACCTGCGGCTCGTCGTCGTCGAGCGCCGCCAGCACGTCCCGCGGGTTGGTGAAACTGCGGACCGGCAGCTCCTCGCGGGCCAGTGCCTTCTCAAGCACGAAGCGGATGGATTGGTCGTCGTCAACGATCCAGATGGGTTTCATGCTGACAGAAGGTTGCGCACGGGCCCATCGCCGACAACGCCGCCACGGATCACGGCATGGGGATCAGGATTCTGAACACCGTGCGGCCGGGCTCGCTGTCGCATTCGATGGTGCCTTGATGCTGTTGAACGAAGGTGTGTGCCAAGGTCAGCCCCAGTCCCGATCCGCCTTCACGCCCAGACACCAGGGGGTAGAAAACGCGGTCTCGGATGGCTGGGGGGATGCCAGGGCCGTTGTCCTCAATATGCAAGACCAGTGCCAGGCGGTGTAACTGTCGGTTGATGGTGACGCGGCGGGCCACGCGCGTGCGCAGGGTCAGCACGGCGTCACCGGCAGCGATGCGATCGCACAGCGCTTGCGCCGCGTTGTGCGCGATGTTCAGCACGGCCTGGATGAGCTGCTCGCGGTCGCCGCGGAAATCGGGCAGCGAGGTGTCGTAGTCGCGCTGCACGCGCAGGCCTTTGGGGAACTCGGCCAGGATCAGCGAACGCACGCGCTCGCAGACCTCGTGGATGTTGACGTCGCCCACCACGTGCGGGCGGCGGTGCGGCGCCAGCAGGCGGTCCACCAGGGCTTGCAGCCGGTCGGCTTCGTGGATGATGACCTGGGTGTACTCGGTCAGCGACTTGTTCTCCAGCTCCATCTCCAGGAGCTGCGCCGAGCCGCGGATGCCGCCCAGCGGGTTCTTGATCTCGTGGGCCAGGTTGCGGATCAGCTCTTTGTTGGCCTGGACCTGGTCCTGGGCGCGGTCTTCGCGCTCCTGGCGGGTCTGCTGCTCCACCTCGACCAGCTCGACCAGCAGGCGCTGCGCCTGCCCGATGCCGGGCCCCAGGCGCGTGACGATGACCTGCACAGGCAAGGGCTCGCCGGCGCCATGCGTGCCATGCAGATGGCGCCGAAGGTGGCCTTGCAGCCGGCTCGTGGCAAAGTCGTTGCGCGCCACCGCGGTCAACACCTCCTTGAACAGGCCAGGATCGACGAACCAGCCCATCACAGACTCGCCCAGCACGCTGCGCCGCGACAGACCGAGCAACTCCTCGAAAGCGGCATTGGCGAACAGGCAGCGGCCATCGGGCTCCACCACCAGCACCATGGTCGCCAGGAAGTCAAAGGCGTCCAGGCCCGCGGCCAGGTGGGTGTCTTCCGTCATGAACGTCGTGCGGGTTTCGTCAAAAAAGGCCTTCAACGGCTTGCGCCGAACTTGCCCAGCTCGCGCTTGAGGGCGGCCACATCGGACTCCTTGCGCGTGATGGCGGCCTTCATCTCGGTGACGCGGTCCAGGTACTTCTGGTAGTTGCGCTCGTCGCCACGGCGCTCGGGCTGGCCGTCGTTGAAGTCCTTGCGCAGCGATGCCAGGGCGTCTTCTTCCTTGCGCAACTCGGCCTCCAGAATGCGGCGGGCATCGCTGTCACGGGCCTTCTGGTCTTCGGTGCCGACGCGCTCGCCCTGGCCGGCAGGAGGTGCAGGACGGGGGCCGGCATTGGCCCTTGGCACAGGCGACTGGATGACGGTGATGGGCGCGCCGTCCAGCGTTTTGCAGCCCTTGTCACGCGCTTCGCGGGCGGTCATGGCATCGGTGTAGAGGTTGCCAGGGCAGCGGTAAACGGGCTTGTCCTCGGCATGGGCCACGGGGCCGCCCATCCAGAGCCCACCGGCCACGGCACATGTCACAGCGTTCAGCAGCACGCGCATCGGCATCTGGCGCCCATCCTTCATCTTGCCCATCCTCACTTCAGTATGCCTGCCAGTATGCCCCGACGCCAACGGACGTCGCTCGCAGGAAACAACACACAGACACCGCGCAAACGAAAAATGAGGGCGAAAAAAAGGGCGACTTGCGTCGCCCTTCCTGCTTGGACCGCGCGAGGCGGATCACAGCGAGTAGTACATGTCGAATTCGACAGGGTGCACGGCCTGGCGGAAGCGGGTGACTTCCTGCATCTTCAGGTCGATGTAGGCATCGATGTATTCGTTGGTGAACACACCGCCCTTGGTCAGGAAGGCACGATCGGCGTCCAGGTGCTCCAGGGCCTGGTCCAGGCTGTGGCACACGGTCGGGATCAGCTTGTCTTCTTCCGGCGGCAGGTGGTAGAGGTCCTTCGTGGCGGCTTCGCCCGGATGGATCTTGTTTTCCACGCCATCCAGACCGGCCATCATCAGCGCGGCGAAGGCCAGGTACGGGTTGGCCGAAGGATCGGGGAAGCGCGCTTCGATGCGGCGGCCCTTCGGGTTCGACACGTAGGGGATGCGGATCGAGGCCGAGCGGTTCTTGGCCGAGTAGGCCAGCTTCACCGGGGCTTCGAAACCAGGCACCAGGCGCTTGTACGAGTTCGTGCCGGGGTTGGTGATGGCGTTCAGGGCACGGGCGTGCTTGATGATGCCGCCGATGTAGTACAGCGCGAATTCGCTCAGGCCAGCATAGCCTTCGCCTGCGAACAGGTTCTTGCCGTCTTTCCAGATGGACTGGTGAACGTGCATGCCGGAACCGTTGTCGCCAACGATGGGCTTGGGCATGAAGGTGGCGGTCTTGCCATAGGCATGGGCCACGTTCACGATGATGTACTTCTGCAACTGCAGCCAGTCAGCGCGCTGGGTCAGCGTGCTGAAGCGCGTGCCGATTTCCATCTGGCCGGCGTTGGCCACTTCGTGGTGGTGCACTTCCACGGGGATGCCCATCGATTCGAGGATCAGGCACATCTCCGAGCGCATGTCGTGACCGGAGTCCACGGGGGGCACGGGGAAGTAGCCACCCTTGACGGTGGGACGGTAGCCGGTGTTGCCGTGGTCGTACTTGGTGCCGGTGTTCCAGGCGCCTTCTTCGGCTTGGATTTCGAAGAAGCTGCCGGACATCTCGTTGCCCCAGCGGATGCCGTCGAACACGAAGAATTCGGGTTCCGGGCCGAAGTAGGCGGTGTCGCCCAGGCCCGAGGCCTTCAGGTAGGCTTCGGCGCGCTTGGCCAGCGAACGGGGGTCGCGCTCGTAGGGCTTGCCGTCGTGCGGGTCGATGACGTCGCAGGTCAGCAGCAGGGTGGGCTCTTCGAAGAACCGATCGACGTTGGCTGTGTTCGGGTCCGGCATCAGCAGCATGTCGGAGGCTTCGATGCCCTTCCAACCGGCGATGGACGAACCGTCAAAGGCGTGGCCCGAAGTGAATTTGTCTTCGTCGAAGTGGGACACGGGCACCGTGGTGTGGTGCTCTTTGCCACGGGTATCGGTGAAGCGGAAATCAACGAACTTGACGTCGTTGTCCTTCACCAGTTTCATCACGTCGGCGACGGTCTTGTTGGCCATCAGGTGCTCCTAGCAACAGGCTTGTGAAAGCAAGAAGAAAAGGGAGACTGTCTCAATCTCGGAAACAGCGCGCAGTGTAATAGCAGAAAGCGTGCCTCAACCGTGTGTCAGCTTCGCGCAGGGGGCGCAGGGCACCGCAGATGGGTGTCTTGCGCAGCTTCGGTCGCACCGATTCGAACCAAAGCCCGCATGGTGAAAGGCCGTCGGCGCCTGGCGCACCGGTTCAATGCGCCATTTTGGTGCGCCAACAGTCATGCGGCAGATGCGCGCACCGTTTTGGGGCCCAGCGACGCACCAACATCGCTCAGGCCTTGCAGCAGGGCTTCGAAAGCCAGTGTCACCGCCTCGCCACGGCCTTTGACACCGAGCTCGATGTGGCGCCCATGCACCGGGTGGTCCACGCTGGGCAGGCTGAACACTTTGACGGGGGCAAAGCGCGCCTCGATGTCGATCATCAACGGCGTCAGGCGCGACTCGATGGCGCCGTACACGACCACGGCATGCTCGTCCATGCGGTGGCTGCCATGCAGGTCGGCGTGGAGGTGGTCGAGCGCCCAGGCCATCATCGGCCAGGCCATGACGGGAAAGCCCGGCACGAAGTGCACGCGGCCCCGCAGGCTGAAGCCCGGGATGCGGTTGTAGGGGTTGGGGATGATGCTGGCGCCCACGGGGAACCAACCCATCTCCAGGCGGCGCAGGGTGTCGGGCGAATCGGGCTCGAAGGGCACGCCTTCCTGGGCCGCCATCTCGCGGCAGCGTTCCAGGATGAGCTCGCGGGCCACAGGGTGCAGGGCCAACTCGGTGCCCAGGGCACGCGCGGCGCAGGCGCGGGTGTGGTCGTCGGGCGTGGCGCCGATGCCACCGAACGAGAACACCACGTCGCCGCTGTCGAGGGCGTGGCGGATGTCGGCGGTGATGCGCTCGGGTTCGTCGCCCACGTAACGCGCCCAGGAGACGGCCATGCCGCGCTCGCCGAGCAGTTCAATGGCCTTGGCGAGGTGTTTGTCCTGGCGGCGACCGCTGAGGATCTCGTCGCCGATGATGATGAGTCCGATCATGGTGTGGCAGGCTGCGTCAGGTTGGAAGATGTGGTGGGGGCGGCTCTCAAGGCTGCGAGCGCACCCAGCAGGTAATGCGCAAACCACAGGCTGGAGAAGACGAACACCAGGGTGTAGAGCCACACCGAGGCCACGAGCACCAGCGGCGCCAGCACCAGCGTCAAGGCGCTCAGGGCCCACAAGGCGGCCGGCGCGGCGCCCAGGTAGCCGCACACCACGCCCATCAGCAGCAAGGGCGTGCGGTGCAGGCGCAGCAGGGTCTGGCGCTCTTCGGGCGTGGCCAGGTCGGCCAGGGTGTCAAAGGCCATGACGCGGTAGGTGAGCCAGCCCCAGATGAGCGGCGGGCCCAGCAAGGCAAAAAAGGGCACGAACCACAGCGGCAGCGTCAGCACCAGCGCGGCCAGGGCGAGCAGCGTGGCGCCACCCGACCACCACAGCGACTGCCACCATGGCGCCGTGTGGCGCGACTGCAGCTGCGGCAGCCGGCGCGCGCGCACCAGGCCCACCACCGCGGGCGTCATCAGGCCGGCCACCAGCAGCAGGCACACGACGACGACGATGGGCACGGCCAGCAGGACCAGCAGCAAGGGCACGAGCATGGAACGCAAGCCGCCCCAGCCCATGGCGTCCAGCCAGGACAGCATCGTGTGGCTGACCGACCAGCCGTCCAGCGCCTGGCGCACGGCCACATTGGCATCGTCCCAGCCCCACCAGCCCAGGCCGCCCAGCGTCACGCCCGCCAGCACCAGCGGCAGCCAGGACAGGAAGATGACGCGCGGCAAAAAGCAATACAGGGCCGCCCGCCAGGCCGCGTCCAGCGCACCGGGCACACCCGGCAGGAAGGGTGCTGGGTGCAGCGGCTCAGCGCGGGAGGCATCAGACGGCATCGCGCCCCACCAGGCGACGCAAACCCAGCCACTGTTGGGCCCAGAAACCGCGGCCGTAGTCGCGCCCGCCCTGATCGGGCAGCTGGTCGCGGATGCCGGTGGGCTCGAAGCCGCCGTCGAAGCGGGCGGTGCCAAAGATGACGTCCCACACCGGGAAAAGCACGGCGAAATTGCAGCCACCCAGCGTGCCCGGGCCTTCGCTTTCGTGGCCGATGCCGATGGCGTGGTGCTGGCGGTGGAAACGCGGGCTGACCAGCAGGCGCTCGCCCAGCCAGCCGAAGCTCAGGCGCAGGTTGGCGTGCGAGAAGCTCTCCACCAGCTGGGTGACGGCCACCAGGGCCACGAACTGCCCCGGGGGCACGCCGATGGCGCGGGCGGTGAAGGCGATCAGCACGTCGCGCAGGAGGTCGTCGAGCAGGTGGTTGCGGTTGTCGCTCCACATGGTCATGTGGCGCTGGCTGTGGTGCACGGCGTGCAGCGCCCACCAGCGGTTGGCGTGGTGCTGGCCGCGGTGGATCCAGTAGTCGAGCAGGTCGAACACCAGCAAATAGACCAGGAAGCTGGCCCAGGCCGTGTCGCTCACGCCGGGCCACAGCGGCGCCAGCAAGCCATCGAGCTGGAAGCCATTGACGCCCCAGACACTGGCCTGGCCGAAGACCTCGTCGAGCAGCGGCTCCACCGAGAAGAACATGGCCACGCGGAACAGGCCCAGGCGGTGGATGACGGTGTAGAGCACGTCCACCCAGACGCCCGCCGAATCACGCACCCGATCGACCGGGCGCCAGCGCTGCAGCGGCCCGATCACGGCCAGCAGCACCAGCACCTGGATCAGGCCGACCAGCAACCAACCGGTGGCCGTGTAGGCGTCTTCCAGCAGGTTGCCCAGGCCAGCCTCGAACACCAGGGGCTGGACCACGGCCTCGAACAGCCATTGCTGGACCTGTCCGAAAGCGTCACTCAGGGGGGCGATGAAGGTGTCGTCGATCATGGGGTCACGTCAGCGAACATCGGCAGGACTCAGCGAGGCGCCGCGCCGATCCGGGCAAATTGAGGGTGCGTGCGCAAGGTGGCAAAACACAGGCCCTTGGCCTTCAGGCCCACGATGAGCGGCTCCAGCACGGCCGGCGCCCACGGGTCCTGGCGGCTCCAGATGCCCAGGTGCATGAGCAGGATATCGCCTTCGCGCACGTTCTTCAGGGCGCGCGCCAGCAAACGCGCGTTCGGGAAACGGTCACTGGCGAGCTCGTCGCCCAGGAAGCCGTTGGGCGTCCAGGGCACGTGGGTCCAGCCGCAGGATTGGGCGGCGGCCAGCAAGGCGGGCGAAGTCTTGCCGCCGGGCGCGCGGAAGATGGCGCGCATGGGCTGGCCGGTCATCTGCGCGAAGCGGCGCGCGGGCTGGGCGAGTTGCTCGCAGTAGTCGGCAGGCGCCATGTGCAGGCGTTGGCCGTTGCGCGGGCCCGCGGTGGGCTGCACGCGGAAGCCACCGGCCTCGTCGGCACGCCAGACCACGTGCTCCCAGGTGTGGGAGCCGAAATCATGGCCTTGGGCGGCCAGCTGCCGCCACCAAGGCGACCAGGCATCGTCCAGCGTGCTGCCTTCGGGGCGGGGGCCCACGGCCTGGGTGCGTTCGTTGGCCAGGAAGAACGTGGCCTTCACACCCTGGCGCGCCAGCACGTCAGCGACCAGCGGCGCCACGCCCATGTGGCCGGTGTCGATGGTCAGGTAAACGGGGCGGGCGCAGGCGGCATCGGCGGGCGGTGCGGCGGTTGCTGGCGCCGCACCTGTGGGCAGCGACAGCGCGAGCAGCACGGCGGCCGCGAGCGACCGCGCCGTGCTCAGGAGGGTGTCACTGGCGTGCCGCATGGTCCAGCGTCCAGACCCCGTGCGGCGAGCGGCCCACCGGGATCTGGCGCACCACCTTGCCTTGCACGGTGTCGATCACCGTGAGCTTGCGCGCCCAGCGCGAGGTCACCAGGATGGTCTTGCCATCGGCCAGCACGTCCATGCAGTCGGGGCCGCCCGGGGCCGGGTAGGTTGCCACGACGGTGAAGGTCTGCAGGTCGATGCGGCTGATGGTGTTGCCCGCGCGGTTGCTCAGCAGCACGTGGCGCTTGTCGCCCCAGGCGCGGAAGGCATGGGCACCATCGCCCGAGGGGATGCGCTTGACCAGCACCGGCTTGGCCCCCGTGACGTCGTACACCTCGGCGGCGCGGTCACCGGTCAGGCCGATCAGCAGGTGGCGGTCGTCGGGCGTGACGAACACGTCGGCCGGCATCTTGCCCGTGGGCGAGCGCCAGCGGATGGCCTGCGTGGCCAGGTCGATGGCAACCAGTTCGTCGCTGTCCTGCATGGTCACATAGGCCACGGTGCTTTTGCTGTCGGTGGCGATGTGGCTGGGCGTCTTGCCCGTGGGCACGCGCTTGGCCAGCGCCAGATCGACACCGCCACCGACGCGCGGCGTGGTGCGGTAGATGTCCACGTGGTTGAGGCGGTTGGCCGCCGTCAGGAACCACTTCATGTCGGGCGAAAACTTCAGCTGGTAGGGATCAGGGATGCCGGTGACCACCCGCTGGACCTCGCCCGTGCGCGGATCGAGCATGGTCAGCGAATCGGCCAGGGCGTTGGCGACCAGCAGCGACTTCTCGTCCGGCGACAGGTAGAGGTGATGCGGCTCCTTGCCCGTGGGCACGCGCCGGATTTCCTGGTAGGTGACCGGGTCGATGACGCTCACGTTGGCGTCCAACGAGTTCAGCACGAAGATCGGGGCCTTGCCGACGACAGGCGCCACAGCCGCAGCGGGCTTGGCAGGCTGAGCGCGGGCGGGCGATGCCGCCAGGCCGCTCAGAGTCACCGCGGCAACAACGGCCGCAATGGCCGCAACAGCACTGGCGGCACGCGCGGCCAGGGGGGAAATCAGGTCCAAACTCATCCGGGGGTCCGTTCAGGCGGTCAAGCCTTCCAGTGTAAGGCCCCGCACGAACGCCATCAGTCGTCGTTGCCGCCCAGCACCGAACCCAGCAAGCTGCCACCCGCCAAGCCGCCCAGCAGGGAGCTCTCCTCGCGGCCACCGCCACCGCTTTGCGGGGCTGCCGCAAAGATGCGCGAGGCCAGGCGCGAGAACGGCAGGCTCTGCAGCCAGACCTGGCCCGGGCCCGTGACCTTGGCCAGGAAGATGCCTTCGCCGCCGAACAGCGCCGTCTTGACCTTGCCCACGTACTGGATGTCGAAATCGACGCCAGAGGTGAAGGCCACCACGCAACCGGTGTCGATCAACAGCGACTCGCCCGCTTTCAGCTCACGGCGCACCACCGTGCCGCCCGCGTGCACGAAGGCCAGGCCATCGCCTTCGAGCTTCTGCATGATGAAGCCTTCGCCGCCGAAAAAGCCTGCGCCCAGGCGCTTCTGGAACGCGATGCCGAGCGACACCCCCCGCGCTGCGCACAGGAAAGCGTCCTTCTGGCACATCAGCGTGCCGCCCAGCTCCGCCAGGTTCATCGGCAGGATCTTGCCCGGGTAAGGCGCGGCGAAGGCCACGCGGCGCTTGCCCGTGCCCTGGTTCGTGTAGATGGTGGTGAAGAGGCTTTCGCCGGTGATCAGGCGCTTGCCTGCGCCCAGCAGCTTGCCGAACAGACCGCCTTGCTGCTTGGCGCCATCGCCGAAAACGGTGTCCATCTCGATGCCCGTGTCCATGAACATCATGCTGCCAGCCTCGCCGATGGCCGCCTCGCCCGGGTCGAGTTCCACCTCGACAAACTGCATCTCCGCCCCGCGGATGTCGTAGTCCACCACGTCCATGCTCATCTTTGATCTCCTGTTGTGAGGGTGCCGTCCTGGCCAAGCGTGCTTTTGCCGCCCGCGCTCAGCGATACTGTGCCCACAGATTGTGTCCGAAACACAGCCGACCGCCCGACACCGCCCATGCCCTTCCTGCCGACCCTGCACCTGCCCACCCTCACGCTGGTCGTGTGCGTGGTGCTGTTCACGGCCGCAGCCACCATGAGCCTGGTGGGCGCCACGCAGCGCACCTACCTGGGCTTCGGCTGGTGGACGGCCGCCCAGTGGGCCAACACGGCCGGAGCGCTGTGCTTGGTGCTGCAACACCACCACGCCTGGCTGCTGCCCATCTCCGCCCTGCTGACCTTGCAATGGCCCCTGACCATGCTGACCGGCATGCGGCAGTTCTACATCCGCAGCAGCTTCCGCTCACCGGCGTGGGTGGACTGGGCGCTCGCGCTCGCCGGTGGCAGCGCCTACGTGGCCGTGTGGCACGCCAGCCCGCAAGACCTGGGTGCGCGCGTGGCCTCGTTCAGCTTCGTCAACGTGCTGTTTTACCTCTATGCCGCCTGGCAGGTGCAAGCTGTGCGCCACGACAAGGACGGCCGCCACAGCCCCTACCTCAAGGCCATCCTGATTTTCCTGGTGGCGGCCGCCAGCGTGCAGGTGCCACGGCTGTTCTCGGCCATGGGCAGTTGGGGCGCACCGGTGGTGGATCCCAGCCAGATCCAGCAGCCCGTGGTGCTCGTTGCCCTGGTCGCCGGGGTGATGTTCTCGGTGTACATGTGCCTGCTGATGACCTACGAGCGCACCGAGCTGGACCTGCGCGAATCCCACCGGCAGTTGCGCCAGATGGCCAACTTCGACCTGCTCACACACGTGCCGCACCGCCGCCACTTTCAGGAACTGGCCACGCAAGCCCTGGCCTTGGGCGCACCCGGCAGCGCCACGTTGATGCGCTTCGACATCGACCGCTTCCGCCTGCTGACCATCGACCACGGCCACGCCGCCGGGGACGAAGCCCTGCGCCTGCTGGCCTCCACCGCCCGCTCCCTGCTGCGCAGCCGTGACCTGGTGGGCCGCCTCGGCGGCGAAGCCTTCGTGGCCCTCTTGCCAGACACCAGCGTCACCGACGCGCTGCACGTGGCCGAGCGCATGGTGCGCCGCGTCGATCAGGTCTGCCAACAACACGGGCGCCCCCCGCTCAGCCTGAGCCTCGGCGTGGTACAGCTGCAAAGCGGTGAATCGCTGGACACGGCCATCCACCGCGCCGACGAGGCCTTGCAGGAAGCGCGTCGCCAGGGCCACAACCAGCTGGTGCACGCCGACGGTCAAGCCGGTGAGGCGTTGTTCTCGGCCAGCCAGCCACTCGGCCTGGGGCCGCGCTGAAGAGGCCCTGCCACGGTGCCCCCGCTGCCGCAGAGCAGCGACAATGGCAGATTGCCCACGCCTGAGCGCCCGTTCCCCATGTCTCCCACGTCCTGTTTCGATGTCGTCGTCGTTGGCGCCGGTGCCGCCGGCCTGTTTTGCGCAGGGGTGGCCGGCCAGCGCGGCCTCAGCGTGCTGGTGCTCGACCACGCCGCGAAGGTGGCAGAGAAAATCCGCATCTCGGGCGGTGGGCGCTGCAACTTCACCAACCGCGATGTCGGCGTGGGCAACTTCCTGGGCGAGAACCCGGCCTTCTGCCGCTCGGCCCTGTCCGGCTACAGCCCGCAGGATTTCATCGCGCTGGTCGAGCGCCACCACATCGCCTGGCACGAAAAGCACCGCGGCCAGCTGTTCTGTGACCACCGCGCCGACGACATCGTCCAGATGCTGCTGCGCGAGTGCGAAGCCGGCGGCGTGCAACGCTGGCAGCCCTGTGGCGTGAAGGCCATCCGCCGCCGCGAGGACGCCACCGTGCGCTTTGAGCTCGACACCGACCAGGGCGTGGTGCAGGCCCACCAGGTCGTGATCGCCACGGGCGGGCCGTCCATCCCGAAAATCGGTGCCACCGATGCCGGCCAGCGCTGGGCGGCCAGCTTCGGCCACCGCATCGTGCCCCTGCGCCCTGCCCTCGTCCCGCTGACCTTCGACGCGGCCCACTGGGCGCCCTTCGTGCCGCTGGCCGGGGTCTCGCTGGAGGTCGTCATCGAGACCCCCTCGTGCGTGCCTGTGGCCGGCAAGGGCGGCAAGGGCAAGGGCAAGGGCCCGCAGATGGCGCACTTCACCGAAGACCTGCTTTTCACCCACCGCGGCCTCAGCGGCCCGGCGGTTTTGCAGATCTCCAGCCATTGGCAGCCCGGCCAGGCGCTCACCATCAACCTGAACCCGCAGCAGGATTTGGCGGCAGCCCTGAAGGAAGCCAAGAGCGGGTCGCGCAAGCAGCTGTCCACCGCCTGGGGTCTGGCCCTGGGCGAGGCCGCGCCCCAGCGCCTTGCGCAGGCCTGGCTTGCCGAGGTGGCCCGACAGCACCCTGCCCTGCAGCCGCAGGCCGCACTGGCCGAACTCAAAGACAGAGACCTCGACGCCCTGGGCCAGGCAGCCAACGCCTGGCAGCTCGTGCCCAGCGGCACCGAGGGCTACGCCAAGGCCGAAGTCACGGCCGGTGGCGTGGACACCCGCGAACTCCACCAGCAAAGCATGGAGAGCAAGCTCGTGCCGGGCCTGCATTTCATCGGCGAGGTGGTGGACATCACCGGCTGGCTCGGCGGCTACAACTTCCAGTGGGCCTGGGCCAGCGCCATGGCCTGTGCCCGCGCGCTCCAGAGCGCTCCGGCTGCAGCCCAGCCCGCCACCGTTTAAGATCACACCATGAGCAGCACGCACTTCGGTTTCCAGCAGGTTGACGAGTCCCAAAAAGCACAGCGCGTTCGCGGTGTGTTCGACTCCGTCGCCAACAAGTACGACGTCATGAACGACCTGATGTCGATGGGCCTGCACCGGCTGTGGAAGGCCTACACCATCGCGGCCAGTGGCGTGCGCGAAGGCCACAAGGTGCTCGACATTGCCGGCGGCACGGGAGACCTTTCCGAGGCCTTCGCAGCGCGCGTGGGCCCTTCGGGCATGGTGGTGCACACCGACATCAACGAAGCCATGCTGGGCACAGGCCGCGACCGCCTGCTCAACAAGGGCCTGGCCCTGCCGACCACCTTGTGCGACGCCGAAAAGCTGCCCTTCCCGGCCGAGACCTTCGACATCGTCACCGTGGCCTTTGGCCTGCGCAACATGACGCACAAAGAAGCCGCCCTGGCCGAGATGTGCCGCGTGCTCAAGCCGGGTGGCCGCTTGCTGGTGCTGGAGTTCTCCAAGGTGGCCAAGCCCCTGGAAAAAGTCTATGACTGGTACTCCTTCAAGGTGCTGCCCAAACTGGGCCAGATGGTCGCAGGCGATGCCGACAGTTACCAGTACCTGGCCGAATCCATCCGCATGCACCCCGACCAGGCCACGCTCAAGGCCATGATGAAAACCGCGGGCTTTGGCCACGTCGATGTCCACAACATGACGGGCGGCGTCGTCGCCCTGCACATGGGCATCAAGTGCTGATGCGCACGGAGCCCCTCTGAGCCACGGCACCCGAGGCTGATCCATGCCCGGCTCCATCACCCCGCCGCACCGGCGCTCGAAGGCCCGCACCGCAACTGCTAAGCCCGCACCCGCCGAGTCGCACGTGGCCAGCGCTGTGGGTGCGCCCGACATGACGGTGGACGCACTCGCCGCGCGCACCGGCGTGAGCGTGCGCAACATCCGCGCCTACCAGACGGCCGGCCTGATGCCGCCGCCGCGCCTGCAAGGCCGCGTGGCCTTCTACGACGCCGAACACCAAGGCAAGCTCGAACTCATCCGCGACCTGCGCCAGCAAGGGTTCCGCCTGGAGGCCATCCGCGCCATGCTGCTCGACACGCCCGACGGCGCCTGGTCGGAGTACGCGCTGATCAGCGGGCTGTTCTCCACCACCTTCTTCACGGTGGAAAAACCGCAGCGCAAGGCCATCTCCGAGATGGCGTCGCACTGGGCCACGCCCGCCACGCCCGAACAAAAAGCACGCCTCAGCCAGAACGGCTTGTACCGCCCCATCGGCCCCGACGAAGTCGAAATGCTCAGCCCGGCGCTGGAGCGCATCGGCATCCAGCTGGCCGAACTCGATGTGCCGCTGGACACGGTGCTGGACCTGCAAGACAAGCTCATCGACCACAGCCGGGCGATCGCCAAGGTCTATGTGGAGCAGCTGTTCCTCGCGCTGCTCAAAAACCTGGCGTCGTCGGCGCAAGACCAGCGTCCGTCGGGCAAAGCCCCCGATGTGCGCCTGGCGGAAACGATGAAGTCCCTGTTCGAGCGCCTGCGCCCGCTGGCCATTGGCTCGGTGAGCGCGGCGTTCCCGGTCATCCTACAGCAGGAGTTCGACCGCTCGGTTCAGAAGGCCATGAAAAAAGCGCCTCGCTGAGTTCGCTGAGGCGCTTTCAGTTCAGGCAAGGCCGGCCTTCAGGCGGCGGCACCGCTCATGCGGACCTGCGCGACCGCCACCCAGCCAGGCCCAGGCAAGCCACCAGCGCCATGAGAGCAGTGGACGGCTCAGGCACAGCCGCGGCGTAGTTCACGCCGGCATCGGACACGATGGCCGCACCCGTGGGCGCCGTGATGCCGAAATGGGCCGAGTTGAAGGCGCTGAGCGAGCCAAAGTCATTGGCCGAGGCGCCCAACACGCTGACCAGGTAGAACGGTCGGCCGTACGTGAACGTGACCTGACCTGCCAGCACGCGACCGAAGGCTGCTCCCGGCGTCAAGGCTTCCACATCGGTGGTGAAGCCAGGCGCAGGAACCTCTTGGGCCAGGGAGAGCACGGACGTGGCCAGCAAGGTGTCTGGACCAGACTCGTCGCGCAGGATGGCCGCCACGGCACGGGCGTCGGCTGCCGCATCGCCTGAGTCCACCACCATCAGGTCGTAAAAGCCGAAACCGCCAGGCTGCGCACCGAACTGGCCCGAGACAATGGCGCTCACCGACAACGTGCCCACGCCCGTGCCGCCTTGCACCACGAAACGGTCGGCCCAGACGGAGAAGGCATCGGCGAACGGGCCGCCGATGGAGGTCTGGCGCAGGAGCTCGTCGTCCACGGGCGCAAAGGAAGCCGCCTCCACACGGTTGACGCCGTAATCGGACTGCGCGCGGGCCGAACCGTTGATGGTGCTGGCCGCAGCCACGCCCGTGCCGTTCAGGAACTGGACCTGATCGTAGTATCCGGGCGTGAAGATGGTGCCGGTGTCGTACAGGTTTTGAGGCAGGCTGCTGTCGCGCACGCCGGCCAGGGACAAGGTCTGGGCGCTCGCGGGCGCAGCCGTCAGACCGATCAATGCCGAAAGCGCAACGCCTGCGGCCCAGTGGGTCGAATAACCCTGTAATTGTTTCAACATCGTGATCGCTCCGTGTCAGTTGACTTTCGATGCGCTGACTCTAGCTGGGGCACGGGCTGGTTGTGTGACAAATCACACAAGACGCAGGGCGATGGAAGGAGATTGCAGGAGCCATTGCCAAGCCAAAAGACAGAAAGCCCAGCAGATTGCTCTGCTGGGCTTGTGTCGTTCTTGGTCGGGGCGGCGGGATTCGAACTCGCGACCCCTTGCACCCCATGCAAGTGCGCTACCAGGCTGCGCTACGCCCCGACAAGACTTAGACTATAACACACTTTTCCAGCGCTCCGAAAGGACCATGTCACCTTCATCAAGCCAAGAGGTCGCGGATCGACAACAGTGCTTCGCGCAGAGGGCCAATGGCCTCGGGTGGCAGCTGCTGGAAAGCGCCAGCGTCCAGCTCTGGCACCAGCCAGGCGGCTTCGGCCATCGCGGGTGACGAGGCCTGCAGGGCGCGCGAGGCCATGGCGCCACCTGCAGGTGCAGCAGCCACCAGCAAGGCTGGCGGCACCGACACATCGATGTCGTCCGGCAAGGGCTCGCCTGACAGCGCTGCGTCACCCCGCGGCAGCGGCCCCATCTCGGTCAGGCGATTGCGTGCCCCGCTGATGGTGAAGCCTTTTTCGTACAGCAGTTCGCGGATGCGGCGCACCAGCAGCACCTCGTGGTGCTGGTAGTAGCGGCGATTGCCACGGCGCTTCATGGGGCGCAACTGGACGAATTCCTGCTCCCAGTAGCGCAGCACGTAGGGCTTGACCAGGCACAGCTCGCTGACCTCACCGATGGTGAAGTAGCGCTTGTCCGGAATCGGAGGCAAGTCGGGGCTGAGGCGGTCCATGGTCCCTGGGATGCTGTGTGCTCGGTGCTGTTTGCGGAGGCGTGCGGGGGCGCTTTCGGCAGGTTGCTTCGGCGGCATGTTGGCGCAATGTCAACAAAACCTCTGACCGAAAAACCGAGGTAAATCAATTGCCTTTGGCCGAAGCTTCAGACTTTACTCCAAGTCTTCACCCGCAGGGATGTCGCCTTGCACCATGCCTTTGAGTTTGGCGCTGGCGTGGAAGGTCACCACATTGCGCGCCTTGATGGGGATGGCCTCGCCCGTGCGCGGGTTGCGGCCCGGCCGCGGTGCCTTGCGGCGGATCTGGAAGTTGCCGAAGCCGGAGAGCTTCACGTCCGTGCCATCCACCAGGCTGCCGTGGACCAGCTCGAAAAAGGCTTCGACCATGTCCTTGGACTCGCGCTTGTTCAAGCCCAGGCGCTCGAACAGCAGCTCGGACAGGTCGGCCTTGGTCAGCGTCGGCGTCTCGATGGTCGGCAACAGCACCACCAGGTCGCTGATCTTGTCGTTCATTCGGCTTGTCTCCCCGTCTCGGCCTCAGGCGCGCACGCGCGCACCGACCTTGTCGTTCAGCGTCTGCAACACCGCTTGCACCGCTGCGTCGATGCGCTCGTCGGTCAAGGTCTGCTCATCATCGCGCAATTCGATGCGCACAGCCAAACTGCGTTCGTCTTCGTTGATGCCGGTCACGGGCGACTTGGGCTTGTAGATGTCGAACAGTCGGGCACCCCGCACCAGGCCGTCGCTTGGCGCCGCCAGGATGGCGCCGATCAAGGCGTCATGCGGCGTGCGGTCGTTGACCACCAGGGCCAGGTCGCGGAACACAGACTGCATGCGCGGCACGCTCGTGAGACGGGGCACCTCGCGCTCGGTCAGCGCGGTGGCGTCCAGCTCGAACAGCACGGGGGCCTGGGGCAGATCGTAGGCCTGACGCCACTTCGGGTGCAGCTCGCCCACGAAACCCACGATGCGGCCCTCCACCTGCACCTGGGCACAGCGGCCTGGGTGGAAGGCGGGGTGCTCGGCGGCCACGAAAGCGGCCTGGCGCGGTGCCAGCAAGGACTCGACGTCGCCTTTCACATCGAAGAAATCGACGTTGCGCGAGGCCTGGCCCCACTGCAGCACATCGGCCGGGCCATAGGCGAGGCCCGCCACGCGCACGGGCTGATCAAAGCCTGCCACGCTCTGCGGGCCATCGGCCACCGACGCATCGCGCCGGAACACGCGGCCCACCTCGAACAGGCGCACGCGTTCGGCCTTGCGCGCCAGGTTGGTCTTGAGCACCTCGACCAGGCTGCCGACCAGCGTCGAGCGCATCACCGACAACTGGCTGGTGATCGGGTTGAGCAGCTGGATGGGCTGGGTGTTGCCGGCGAAGTCAGCCTCCCAACGGGCCTCGACGAAGCTGAAGGTGATGGCTTCCTGGTAGCCACGCGCGGCCACGGCGCGGCGCACGGCGTACAGACCGCGGCGGGCTTCCGGGCGCACCTGCGCCTGCACGGGGGCCTTGGGTGCGCGGCGCGGCAGCTTGTCGAAGCCGATCACGCGCACCACCTCTTCGATGAGGTCTTCCTCGATCTGCAGGTCAAAGCGCCAGCTCGGCGGGGTGACGATCAGGTGGGTGTCCTCACCCTGGGCCTGGGTGCTGAAGGGCAGGTCCAGGCGCTGGAACACCGTCTGCACCTCGGCCAGGCTGACCGGCATGCCAATGACACGCTGGGCGCGCGACAGGCGCAGCGTCACGGGCTGGCGGCTGGGCAGGTTGACGGTCTGGTCATCCAACGGTCCGGCCTGGCCACCACAGATGTCCAAGATGAGCTGGGTGATGTACTCGATGCACTGGGCCGTGGGCGCCGGGTCCACGCCGCGCTCGTAGCGGTGGGAGGCGTCGGTGGAGAAGTTGTAGCGGCGGGCGCGGCCGGCAATCGCCTTGGGCCACCAGAACGCGGCTTCCAGGTACACGTTTTTCGTGTCGTCGCCCACCGAGGTCGCGTCGCCGCCCATGATGCCCGCGAGGGACTCGACCTGGTTCGCGTCGGCGATCACACCCACCTGCGCGTCCAGCGTGACGGTGTTGCCGTTGAGCAGCTTGAGCGTCTCGCCCGCCTGTCCCCAGCGCACCGTCAGTTCGCCGTGGATCTTGTCCAGGTCGAAGACGTGCGAGGGTTGGCCCAGTTCGAACATCACGTAGTTGGAGATGTCCACCAGCGCCGAGACGGAACGCTGGCCGCAACGAGCCAGGCGCTCGACCATCCATGCGGGCGTCTTGGCTTGCGGGTTCACGCCCTGGATGACACGACCACCGAAACGGCCACACAACTCGGACGCCTGCACATTCACCTTCAGGCGCGCGTCGCTGGCCGGCTGGACCGGCGCAGTGGCTGGCAGCGTCAACGGCGCACCCGTCAAGGCAGACACCTCCCGCGCGATGCCCGCCACGCTCAGGCAATGCGCCAGGTTGGGCGTGAGCTTGAGCGTGAACAGGGTGTCGTCGAGCTTCAGGTGCTCGCGGATGTCCTGCCCCACCGAGGCGTCGTCGGCCAGGATGTGCAGGCCGTTGGATTCTTCTGCCACACCAAGCTCTTTGGCGGAGCACAGCATGCCGTGGCTTTCCACGCCGCGCAGCTTGCCTTTCTTGATGAGAAAGGGCTTGCCATCGGTCCCCGGTGGCAGTTCGGCCCCCACGGTGGCGCAAGGCACCTTGATGCCCGGACGCACATTCGGCGCGCCACACACGATCTGCAGCACCTCGCCCGTGCCGACATCGACCTTGCACACGTTCAGGCGGTCGGCATCGGGGTGCTTGGCGACTTCCAGCACCTGAGCCACCACCACACCCGTGAACGGCGGTGCCACGGGCTGCAGCTCTTCGACTTCCAGACCGGCCATGGTCAACAGGTCGGCGAGTTGCTGCGTGTTCAGGTCAGGGTTGCAAAAGCTGCGCAGCCAGGACTCGGGGAATTGCATGGAAGGGATCCTCGGATTTTCAGTTCATCAAGCCGCTGGGCCAACGCCATCGGCGCTGTCGGCGTCCAGCACCACGCGGTAGCGGGCCTTGCCGGCGCGCAGGTGGTCCAGGGCCTCGTTGATGCGGCTCATGGGGTAGTGTTCGGTCTGCGGCTCGATGCCGTGGCGTGCGGCGAAGGCCAGCATGGTGTCGATGTCCTGGCGCGAACCTGTGGGCGAGCCCGAGACGCTGCGCTGGCCGCCGATCAGCGGGAAAGCCTCGACCTCCATGGGCTGCGGCAGGATGCCCACCAGGTGCAGGCGGCCATTGGGCGCCAGCGTGCCCATCAGGGCTTTCCAGTTCAGCATGACGTTGACGGTGACGAGCACCATGTCGAGCTGCCCCGCGATCGACTTCATCGACTTCGGGTCGGTGCTGGAGACCACGCGGTGCGCGCCCAGGGCCAGGGCCTCGTCGCGCTTGGATTCGCTCGATGTGAAGGCCGTGACCTCGCAGCCCCAGGCCCGTGCGAATTTCAGCGCCAGGTGCCCCAACCCCCCGATGCCGACCACGCCCACGCGGTGCACCGGCTTGATGTCGAAGTTCAGGAAAGGCGAGAACACCGTGATGCCGCCGCACAGCAGCGGGCCGGCCTTGGCCGGGTTCAGGCCCTCGGGCAGCGGGCAGGTCCACAGCCAGTGAGCGCGCACGCGGTCGGCAAAACCGCCGTGGTGGCCCACGATGGTCGGCACACCGGCGCGGCACAGCTGGGGCTCGCCGCCCAGGCAGCTCTTGCAGCTCATGCAGCTGGCCGACATCCAGCCCAGGCCCACGCGCTGCCCCAGCTTCAGGCCCTTGGTGCCCTCGCCCAACGCCACCACCGTGCCAATGACCTCGTGGCCACCGACGATGGGATAGGCCGAGAAGCCCCACTCGTTGTCGATGAGGGACAGGTCAGAGTGGCACAGCCCGCAGTGCTCGACGCGGATCTCCACCTCTTCCGAGCCAAGCGGGCCCGGATCGTAGTCAAAGCGCGCCAGCGGCTTGGCCGCTTCCTGGGCGGCCCAGGCACGAACCGACGTCGAGGGGGAAGTCGAGGCAGAAGACAGCGAGCTCATTCGGACATCCTTCATCAAACGGGTTGGGCGTCAAGCAACGCCAAAAACATCGTGCGGAAAACCTGAGGCAAAAAGGGGGCGAAGGCCCCAGGCCCGAGCCCCCTGCCCTCACTGGAACTGCTGCAAAAAGCGCAAGTCGCCCTCGTAGAACAGGCGCAGGTCGTTGACACCATAGCGCAGCATGGTCAGGCGGTCCGGACCCAGGCCAAAGGCGAAACCAATGTACTGCTCCGGGTCGAGCCCGAAGTTGCGCACGACGTTCGGGTGCACCTGACCGGCACCACCGACCTCCAGCCAGCGGCCCTTGAGCGGCCCGGACGAAAACGCGATGTCCACCTCGGCCGAGGGCTCGGTGAAGGGGAAGAAGGACGGGCGGAAGCGGATGTCCAGCTCGTTCGTCTCGAAGAAGGTGCTGAAGAAATCGCCCAGCACGGCCTTCAGGTCGGTGAAGCTGACGCTCTCGCCGATCCACAGGCCTTCGCACTGGTGGAACATGGGCGAGTGGGTGGCGTCGCTGTCCACGCGGTAGGTGCGGCCCGGCGCGATGACGCGGATCTCGGGCATGCGCTCACCGCGCGCGATGGCCTCGGCATGCGCCTTGACGTGCTGCACGGCATAGCGCACCTGCATCGGGCTGGTGTGCGTGCGCAACAAGTGACCGCCTTCGACGTAGAAGGTGTCGTGCATGGAACGCGCGGGGTGATCTTCCGGCGTGTTCAAGGCGGTGAAATTGAACCAATCGGCCTCGATCTCGGGGCCATCGGCGACGTCAAAGCCCATGGAGCCGAAAATGCCCTCGATGCGCTCGATGCTCAGCGACACCGGGTGCAGACCGCCCTCGCCTCGGCGACGGCCTGGCAGGCTCACGTCCAGCGACTCGGCACGCAGCTGCTGCGCCAACTCGGCATCGGCCAGCGCCTGGCGCCGCGCATTCAGCAGCGCCTCGACCTGCTGCTTGGCCTGGTTGATGGCCGCACCGCGGGTCTTCTTGTCTTCGGGGCTGAGGGCGCCCATGCCCTTGAGCAGCTCGGTCACGCTACCCGACTTGCCCAGGAATCGGGCCTTGGCGTTTTCAAGGTCGGCCGGGGTGGTGGCCACATCGAAGGCCGCCTGGGCGGATTGCACCAGGGCCTGGAGGTCGCTGGACGAGTCGTTCATCGGATGCATTCGAAAAAAAAGGCCAACACGGGGTTGGCCTTTGGTTCAGATGTGGCACCAGCTTTCACAAGAAAACCGGCTTGCCATCAGGCTGAGGAGATTGTGCTTTGGAATCAAGCTGTCGGTCAGGCCGCCAGATGAGCCTTGGCCTTTTCCACGATGCTGGCGAAAGCGGCCGGGTCGTTCACAGCCATGTCGGCCAGAACCTTGCGGTCGATGTCGATCGAGGCCTTCTTGATGCCAGCAATGAACTTGCTGTAGGTCAGGCCCAGGGCGCGGCTGCCGGCGTTGATGCGGGCAATCCAGAGGCGGCGGAACACGCGCTTCTTGTTGCGGCGGTCACGGTAGGCGTATTGGCCTGCCTTCATCACCGCCTGTTTGGCGATGCGGAAGACGTTCTTGCGGCGACCGCGGAAGCCCTTGGCCAGGGCGAGGATTTTCTTGTGACGGGCACGGGCGGTAACGCCACGTTTGACGCGGGGCATGGATGGCTCCTTCTGCGTTGACTAGAGGACGATCGAGACGACAGCTGCGTTTGCGGGTCTTACAGACCGGCGAAAGGCAGCATCTGGGCGATGTGGCCCATGTTGGTCTCGTGCACGTTGACGGCGCCGCGGAGCTGGCGCTTGTTCTTCGTGGTCTTCTTGGTCAGGATGTGGCGCTTGAAGGCTTGGCCGCGCTTGACGGTGCCACCGGGACGGACGCGAAAACGCTTCTTCGCGCTGCTTTTGGTCTTCATTTTGGGCATGACTGCTCCTTTTGACTTGTTCCTGTCAGGCGCCACGGCGTCCATGTCCGTGTCTTGATGGCCTGCAGGCACTTGGTGACCCAAACCCGGTGACCAGACCAGGCTCAGGTTGTTGGGCTCAGGTTGTTTGGCCCGGGTTGTTCGGCCCAGATCTTTCGACCTTGCAACCTTGTCGTTGATGCATCCGAGCAGCGAAATGCCAGTCGAATCCACCAAAGCCCAAGATTGTAGCCGATTATTTCTTCTTCTTGGGGCCCAGCACCATGATCATCTGGCGCCCTTCGAGTTTCGGCATGTTCTCGACCAGCGAGCAATCGGTCAGGTCGTCGCGCACACGCTCCAGCAGGCGCATGCCGAGTTCCTGGTGGGTGATCTCGCGGCCGCGGAAGCGCAGCGTGACCTTGCCCTTGTCGCCGTCTTCCAGGAAGCGGCGCAGGTTGCGCAGCTTGATCTGGTAGTCGGCCTCGTCGGTGCCGGGTCGGAATTTGACTTCCTTGACCTCGATGACCTTCTGCTTGAGCTTGGCGTCGTGGGCCTTCTTCTGCTCCTGGTACTTGAACTTGCCGTAGTCCATCAGGCGGCAGACAGGCGGCTCGGCCGTGGCAGAGATTTCCACCAGGTCCACGTCCGCCTCACCCGCGAGGCGCAAGGCCTCTTGGATGCTGACGATGCCGATGGGCTCGTTCTCCGGGCCGTTCAGGCGGACTTCCAGGGCAGTGATTTCACGGTTCAGCCGATGCTTGCGCTCATCGTTGCGCGTGCGGCGGTCAAAGAAGTTAGCGATGTCGAATTCCTTCAGGCCCGGAGCCATGCCCCTTCAGCCAATGATCGATGGTCACGCACCCGGCTTTGCCAGGGACTGAAACGCACCTGCCCCGAACCACCAGGACAGACACGCTCCCGCCTCAGGCCTTGCTGGCGATGTCTTGAGAGATCTTCTGGGAGAAGTCATCGAGCGACATCACGCCGAGGTTCTGGTTGCCCCGGGCGCGCACGGCGACGGTGCCATCCAACTTCTCCTTGTCTCCGACAACGAGGAAGTAGGGCACCTTCTGCAACGAATGCTCGCGGATTTTATACGTGATCTTTTCGTTGCGCAAATCCAACTGCACCTTCAAGCCTTGCTTCTGCAGAGATTTCGCAATTTCAGAGGCGCAATCGGCCTGTCCGTCGGTGATGTTCATCACCACGACCTGCGTTGGCGCCAACCAGACGGGCAAGGCGCCCGCGTGCTGCTCGATCAGGATGCCGATGAAACGCTCCAGGCTGCCCAGGATGGCGCGGTGCAGCATCACAGGGTGTTTGCGGCCGCTGGTCTCGGTCACGTACTCGGCGCCCAGGCGCTCGGGCATGGAGAAGTCCACCTGGATCGTGCCGCACTGCCAATGGCGACCCAGGGCGTCTTTCAGCGTGTACTCGATCTTGGGGCCGTAGAAGGCGCCGTCTCCCACCGCGATGGTGAACTCGCTGCCCGTGGCGCGCAGGCTCTCCATCAGGGCCTGCTCGGCCTTGTCCCAGACCTCGTCGGCACCGATGCGCTTTTCGGGGCGCGTGGCCACCTTGTAGATGATGTCGGTGAAGCCGAAGTCGGCATAGACCTTTTGCAACAGCGCGGTGAAGTCCACGCACTCCTGCAGGATCTGGTCTTCGGTGCAGAAGACGTGGCCGTCGTCCTGCGTGAAACCGCGCACGCGCATGATGCCGTGCAGGCCACCTGAGGGCTCGTTGCGGTGGCACTGGCCGAACTCACCGAAGCGCAGCGGCAGGTCGCGGTAGCTCTTGAGGCCCTGGTTGAAGATCAGGATGTGGCCGGGGCAGTTCATCGGCTTGAGCGCGTAGTCGCGCTTCTCCGACTCGGTGGTGAACATGTTCTCGCGGTACTTGTCCCAGTGGCCGGTTTTTTCCCACAGCGTCTTGTCGATGATCTGCGGGCCCTTGACTTCCTGGTAGCCGTTGTCTCGATAAACCTGGCGCATGTACTGCTCCACGGCCTGCCACACGGCCCAGCCCTTGGGGTGCCAGAAGACGACGCCCGGTGCGTGGTCGTCGATGTGGAACAAATCGAGCTCGCGACCCAGCTTGCGGTGGTCGCGCTTCTCGGCTTCTTCCAGGCGGGTCAGGTAGGCGGCCAGGTCGTCTTTGGTGGTCCAGGCGGTGCCATAGACGCGCTGCAGCTGCTCGTTGCGGTGGTCGCCACGCCAGTAGGCACCGGCCACTTTCATCAGCTTGAAGTGCTTGAGCTTGCCGGTGCTGGGCACGTGCGGGCCGCGGCACAGGTCGGTGAAAGCGCCTTCGCTGTAGAGCGACACGTCCTGATCGGCCGGGATGCTTTCGATGATCTCGGCCTTGTAGTGCTCGCCCAGGCCCTTGAAGTAGGCCACGGCCTCGTCGCGCGGCAGCACGCGGCGCTCGACCTTCTCGTCCTTCTTGGCCAGCTCGGTCATCTTCTTTTCGATGGCAGCCAGGTCTTCGGGGGTGAAGGGGCGTTTGTAGGCGAAGTCGTAATAGAAGCCGTCTTCGATGGTCGGGCCGATGGTGACCTGCGCCTCGGGGAAGAGCTCCTTGACCGCGTAGGCCAGCAAGTGGGCGGTGGAGTGGCGGATGACATCCAGGCCGTCGGCGTCCTTCTCCGTGACGATGGCGAGTTGCGCATCGGCCTCGATGCGGTAAGCGGTATCGACCAGGCGAGCGGCATCGCCCTGCCCCACACGGCCAGCGAGTGCGGCCTTGGCCAGGCCCGTGCCGATGGAGGCGGCGACTTCGGCCACCGTCACGGGGCCAGGGAATTCACGTTTGGAGCCGTCGGGCAACTGGATGGAGATCATGTTTTCTGCCTGTGTGTTCGGGTCTGTGAAAGCCATCTGCAAGGGGACGCCAGCTGTGCAGACAACAAAAAAGCGCGGGGGGCGCCGCGCTTTCTGGTGAGTCAAGGTCAGGAATGCGAAGCAGCGTGCGGCCGGCTACACCTCGGTCGAGGTGCGGGTGGTGGTCGGAGTTCGCGGTGTCATAACCGTGCGTGCCTTTCTCAGTTCTTACCTTGCCTGAGTGGAATCACTTTGAGCCAATTTGCACTTCTCTACTATTCTATCCCGCAGCCCACAGCCTGCGGTCGGTGCTCAGCGACACCGGGTTGCGGGGTCGAGACAACGACCGCGAGCCTGGTAACTTCGATCCTCATTTTTCACCGCCCCGACATGGTTCGCATCGTTGATCGCCTTCGCCAACGCAGCCAGGCCTGCTTTTTCGGCCGCGAAGGCGAACTGCAGCGTTTTCAGCGAAGCCTGGCAGATGAGGTGCCCCAGGCGAGCGTTTTCCTGGTGCATGGGCCGGGGGGCATCGGCAAAACCGCCCTGGTGGAGCAGATGCAAGAGATGGCGCATCAAGCGGGGTTGTCGGTGTTGCGGCTCGATGGTCGCAGCATCGAGCCCTCGATCTATGGCGTGTTGCAAGGGCTGGCTTCGCACCTGGGGCTGGGCGCCGAGCAGGCGCAGCTTGAGCTCATCTTGCAAGGCTGGCGACGCCAACCCAGGCGTCTGCTCGTCATCGACACCTTCGAGCACCTCCACCACCTGAGTCTGTGGCTGCGGGATCGGGTGCTCGCAGAGTTGCCGCAGCAAAGCTTGGCCATCCTGGCCGGACGCGATGCCCCCAACGACCTCTGGCTCACCGACCCCATCTGGCGACACGGCAGCCACGTGATCGGCCTTCGCAACCTGCCTGTGCCCGCGTGCGAGCAGGCCCTCATCGCCAGAGAACTGCCCCCGGCTCAAAGGCAAGCCATCATCAAACTCAGCCATGGGCACCCCCTGGCCATGATGCTCCTGGCCGATCTGGTCAAGGTCAAGGGCGAGGTGCCTGATGCGCTGGACACCGACCTCATCCGCAAGCTGACAGACTGCTTCGCCTCCCAGACCCCCTCCGCGCTGCACCGTGAGGCCCTGGAGCTGTCTGCACTGGCCCGCGTCACCACCGAGGGCCTGCTGGCCGACGTGGTGGACCCCGTTCTTGCGGCCGACTTGTTCGAGTGGCTCACCTCACTCAGTTTCATGGAGACAGCGCCCGACGGGCTCTTTCCGCACGACCTCGTGCGCGATGCAATCACTGCAGAGATGCGCTGGCGCAACCCACAGAAGCTGTTGCAAATCAGTGAGCGATTGCTCAAGCACCATGTGCAACATGTGCACAGCGGCGGCCCGGCTCTGCGTCAAAGGGCGGCGCTGGACATCGTTTACCTGAACCGCGGCCACCCCGTCATGCAAGCCTTCATCGACTTCCCTGCGCTGGGCTCGGTGCATTGCGATCGGGCGCACCCCCAAGACATGCCGGTGATTGCCGAGCTGGTCCTGCAGGAGTTGGGAAGCGAGCACGAAGCGCTGATGCGACGCTGGCACGATCACCCCGCTGCAAGCTGGTGGGTTGTGCGCGACCCCAGCGGACGCACCATGACCGCGATGCTGCTGCTGGAGCTCAACGCCATGTCTGCGCAAGACGTTTGCGGCGACCCGATGCTGACCCAATTGCTCGACTGGGTCACACGGCAACCCGCGCTTCGCACGGGCGAACGGGTGCTGTGCTCCCGAATGGCCGTGACCCGCAACGGCGTGGCCAACGACGGGATCTACATCAACGCACTGCAGACCCGCACCTTCCTGATGTGGATGACCGAGCCCGCGCTGGCTTTGTTCGCCCTGTGCAACAAGGACCCTGACCACTGGGCGCCGATGATGAGTCACATCGACTTCCACCTGATCGAGCCCAAGGGCATCGACATGGACGGTCAACACCACGGCACCTTCGCACACGACTGGCGGGCGGTGCCCATGAACTTGTGGCTCAACATGCTGGGTGCCAGCCAGATGCCGGTGGGTCAATCCAGGCCCACCACCGAGACCGGCCTGACGGTGCAGGTGCTGAGCGAGCAGCGCTTCAAAGAGGCCGTCCAAGAAGCGCTGAAGCGGTGGCGAGACCCAGTCGAGCTGGGTCGCAACCCGTTGCTACAGAGCGGTCTGGTTCAAGCGGCCAGGCTGCCAGCCGAGGAGGTCGTCACCACCTTGCGCAGACTGATCACTGCCGCAGGCGACCATCTGGCGAATCACCCGCGCCACGCCAAGTTCCTCAAAACCATCGAGCTGACCTACTGGCGCCCCGCAGGCTCGCAAGAACTCGCTGCCGAGCGGCTAGGACTGCCCTTCGGGACCTACCGCTACCAACTCCGCATGGCCACCGATCGCCTGTCTCAAGCCTTGTGGCACCAAGAAACCAGGGGGCCTGGCGCGGCAGACGGTTGAACGGCTTTTGGACTGGTGATTCGACAGCCCGATCGGAGATCCTCGGTGAACACAGCACAGAGGAGATCCACATGTCCACCACCCCGATGCACCACCAGCTGATGCACGCCACGCTGGCCGTTTTGCTCGCCCTGGCGAGCTCCGTGACGCAAGCCAGCCCCATCGTCACCACCCGGGACGGCACCGTTCAAGGCAACACGGAAAACGGCGTCAACCAGTTCCTGGGCCTGCCATTTGCCGCACCGCCAGTGGGCGAGTTGCGCTGGCGACCGCCCCAACCTCCGATCGCCTGGCAGGGCGTGCGAGGCGCAACCACCTTGGGGCACGCCTGCCCACAGTTGCCGGGGGCTTACTCTCAAAGGACCACCGACGAGGACTGCCTGACACTCAATGTTTACGCGCCCGAAGCGCCGCAAAGTACACCTCGCCCCGTCCTGATCTGGGTCCACCCGGGTTCACTGACCATGGGCTCCGGAGGCGACTACGACGGCAAGGCCCTCGCGCGCCAGGCCAACGTGGTGGTGGTGACGATCAACTACCGCCTGGGCGCACTGGGCTTCCTGAGCACGCCCGAGATGCGGCAGGAGGGCAGCACCCCCAACCAGGGCCTGCAAGATCAACAGCAGGCCTTGCGCTGGGTTAAAGACAACATCGCGGCCTTCGGGGGCGACGCCCGCAACGTCACTCTGGCGGGCAACTCGTCCGGGTCGGCCAGCATCTGCGGGCACCTGGCGTCCCCAGCATCGGGCGGCCTGTTCCACCGGGCGATCCTGCAAAGCGGCCCCTGCGTGCTGCTGCGAACCCGCACGCTTGACCAGGCTTACCACCAGGGCAACGCCTTCGCGGAAAAACTGAACTGCCCCAGTGGCGCGACTCAAATGAGCTGCCTGCGCAGTCGCAGCACACAGGAGTTGATCACTGCCGCAGGCGACGGACTCGACATCCTGCAGACCGCCAACCCCTGGAGCGCCGTGATCGATGGCGCGACCATCCCGCGCAACCTCACCGACATGATCCGCGACGGGGCCTTCCACAAGGTGCCGGTGCTGCTGGGCACGACAGCCGACGAAGGTCGCTTCTTTGTGTCGTACACCTTCCACCAGAAGCTGGGCAGGGCCATGACCCCGATCGACCACAAATCGGCCTCTGACGTACTGACGGGCAGCGCCTTCGCGGGCAGCACGGCTCGCTTGCTGTACCCCGCATCCGGCTACCCCAACATCGACCTGGCGATGTCCGCGCTGATGACCGACTCGGGCTTTGCCTGCCCTGCTTTGTCAGATGCGCGCCGCCTGTCGCGCCACACGCCGGTCTATACGTACGAGTTCGCGGACACGCAAGCGCCAGCACCGACCGACCCGTTCTTCAAGCTGGGGGCGTACCACACGGCAGAGTTGCAATACCTGTTCGGCCAGCCGGTGTTCGCCACCCAGATCAACGGCGCACCCAGCGCAGAACAGAAGCGGCTGGCGGACCAGATGGTGGCCTACTGGTCTGCCTTCGCGAAACACGGCGACCCGAACCAAAGCGGGTTGCCCAAGTGGGTGAAGTTCAACGAGTTGACCAGCCCCATCATGAACCTCGCACCCGGCAAAGTGGGCATGCAGCCATGGGGGGAATTCAGCAAAACACACCGCTGCGTGACCTGGCTCCTGCTGTTCAGCCTGAGCGGCCAGAACTGACGAAAGCCACACGGGCCTGTTTCGAAAACGGCCTTCTGGATGTCAAAAAAAACGGCACCCGAGGGTGCCGCTTTCGCATTCAAACCGATCAGGCAACGGGCCTTTCGGCCCGCCCAGATCAGTGGAACTGTTCTTCTTCGGTCGAGCCGGTCAGGGCCTTCACGGAGGACGAACCGCCCTGGATCACGGTGGTCACGTCGTCGAAGTAGCCAGCGCCGACTTCCTGTTGGTGCGACACGAAGGTGTAACCCTTTTCGCGGGCTGCGAATTCGGGCTCTTGCACCATTTCGGTGTAGTGCTTCATGCCTTCGCCGCGGGCGTAAGCGTGGGCGAACTGGAAGGTGTTGAACCAGTTGATGTGGATGCCGGCCAGCGTGATGAACTGGTACTTGTAGCCCAGGTCCGACAGGTCTTCCTGGAACTTGGCGATCTGCGAGTCGTTGAGGTTCTTCTTCCAGTTGAAGGAAGGCGAGCAGTTGTACGACAGCAGCTTGCCGGGGCACTTGGCGTGCACAGCTTGGGCGAATTCGCGGGCGAAGCCAATGTCAGGCACGCCGGTTTCGCACCACACCAGGTCGGCGTAAGGAGCGTAGGCCACGCCACGGCTGATGGATTGCTCCAGGCCGTTCTTGACGCGGTAGAAGCCTTCTTGGGTGCGCTCACCGGTCAGGAAAGGCTTGTCGTTGGCATCGTGATCGGAGGTGATCAGGTTGGCAGCTTCGGCGTCGGTACGTGCCAGAACGATGGTGGACACGCCCATCACGTCGGCAGCGAAACGGGCAGCGATCAGCTTCTCGATGGCTTCTTGCGTCGGAACCAGCACCTTGCCACCCATGTGACCGCACTTCTTGACAGCGGCGAGCTGGTCTTCGAAGTGAACGCCAGCGGCGCCCGAAGCGATCATGTTCTTCATCAGCTCGAACGCGTTCAGGACGCCGCCGAAACCGGCTTCAGCGTCAGCAACGATGGGCAGGAAGTAGTCCACGAAGCCTTCGTCACCGGGGTTGATGCCACGGCCCCACTGAATTTCGTCAGCGCGCTTGAAGGTGTTGTTGATGCGGCGAACCATCGTGGGCACCGAGTCGTACGCATACAGCGACTGGTCGGGGTACATGGTTTCCGAGGTGTTGCCGTCGGCGGCAACTTGCCAGCCCGACAGGTACACGGCTTCCAGGCCAGCCTTGGCTTGCTGCATGGCTTGACCGGCGGTGATGGCGCCGAAAGCGTTCACGTAGCCCTTCTTGGCACCGCCGTTGACCTTGGCCCACAGCTTTTCAGCGCCGTTCTTGGCCAGCGTGTACTCAGGCTGCAGGCTGCCGCGCAGACGCACGACGTCAGCAGCGGAGTAGCCGCGCTTGACGAGCTTCCAACGGGGGTTTTCGGCCCAATCCTTTTCCAGGGCAGCGATTTGCTGTTCGCGGGTGAGTTGCGTCATGAAGATCTCCGGGGTTGAGAGGCGGTGCTAGAAAACCCGCACTTTAGCAGCAATTCCCAGCACCGGTAAACACTTATGTCTTATATAAGACCACTCGTTTGAGGGGGCGCAACAACAGCCAAACGCACTTTTTCGCACGGTCGTGCGAAATGTCATGATGTGACTTCGCGGCCTCACCTGGGACAGATGCCGCTGCTGCGCAGGAGTCCGCATGGATCTGAACCTCGACGCCCTCTGGATGCCGTTCACGGCCAACCGCGACTTCAAGCAAGCCCCCCGGCTGGTGTCCAGGGCCGAAGGCATGCACTACTGGACCCCCGACGGGCGCCAGATCCTCGACGGCACCGCCGGCCTGTGGTGCGTGAACGCCGGCCACGCCCGCCCGCGCATCGTGGCGGCCATCGCGCGCCAGGCCGCAGAGATGGACTTCGCCCCGCCCTTCCAGATGGGTCACCCCCTCGCGTTCGAGCTGGCCCACCGCCTGCAGCGGTACGCGCCCGCCGGACTCAACCGCGTGTTCTTCACCAACTCGGGCTCCGAGTCGGTCGAGACCGCCTTGAAGATCGCACTGTCTTACCACCGCGTGCGCGGCGAGTCGCACCGCACCCGGCTGGTCGGGCGCGAGCGTGGCTACCACGGCGTCAACTTTGGCGGCACCGCGGTCGGGGGCATCGGCGGCAACCGCAAAGCCTTCGGCAGCAGCCTCAGCGGCATCGACCACCTGCGCCACACGCACGACCTGACGCGCAACGCCTTCACCCGCGGTCAGCCCGCACATGGCGCAGAACTGGCCGACGATCTGGAACGTCTGGTCGCCCTGCACGATGCCACGACCATCGCGGCCGTCATCGTCGAACCGATGGCGGGCTCCACGGGCGCGCTCATGCCACCGAAAGGCTACCTGGAGCGGCTGCGCGAGATCTGCACCCGGCACGGCATCCTCTTGATCTTTGACGAGGTCATCACCGGCTTTGGCCGGCTGGGCGCACCGTTTGCGGCGCAGCACTACGGCGTCACGCCGGACATCCTCACCACCGCCAAGGGCCTGACCAACGGCTGCGTGCCGATGGGCGCGGTGTTCGTCCAGCAAGGCATCCACGACGCCTTCATGCAAGGGCCACCCACGGCCATCGAACTGCCGCACGGCTACACCTACTCCGGCCACCCGCTGGCCTGTGCCGCCGCCCTGGCCACGCTGGACACCTTCGACGACGAAGGCCTGCTGACCCGCGGTGCGCAGCTGCAATCCGTCCTGGAAGACGCCCTGCACAGCTTGCGCGGCTTGCCGCACGTCATCGACATCCGCAACACTGGGCTGGTGGGCGCCATCGAGTTCGAACCGCGCCCTGGCGCACCGGGCCGACGCGCCTTCGAGGTGTTCCAGTCCTGCTGGGACGCGGGCCTGCTGGTGCGCGCCACGGGCGACAACATCGCCATCTCGCCGCCACTCATCGTCGGGGCTTCGCACATCGACCAGATCGCAGCCACCTTGCGCGCAGCGATCCTCACCTTGACTTGAGCTTGCCGCATGTGAAAAGCCGCCCCTCCTTGCGGAGGCAGCGGCTCATCGTCAATGTCGATGTCGAGGGATGAGGGCCGGCACCACCGTCAGGCGGTGCCCAACCGCCCGGCCATCAGTGTTGCTTCTTGAAAGCTTCCAGGCCTTCGACCACTTCGGCCTTGGCGGCATCGATGCCTTCCCAGCCGGTGACCTTCACCCACTTGCCAGGCTCCAGGTCCTTGTAGTGCTCGAAGAAGTGCTTGATCTGCGAGATCAGCAGCGCCGGCAGGTCTTCCAGTTTCTGGATGTCCTTGTACATGGCGCAGATCTTCTCGGTCGGCACGGCCACCAGCTTGGAGTCACCGCCGGCCTCGTCTTCCATCTTCAGGATGCCCAGCGGACGGCAAGGGATGACCACGCCAGGCAGCAGGGGGAAGGGCGTGACGACCAGCACATCGACCGGGTCGCCGTCGGCAGCGACGGTCTGCGGCACGTAACCGTAGTTGCAGGGGTAGTGCATCGCCGTGCCCATGAAGCGATCGACGAAGACGGCACCGGTTTCGTGGTCGATTTCGTACTTGATCGGATCGGCGTTGGCCGGGATTTCGATGATGACGTTGAAGGCATCAGGCGCTTTGGCGCCAGCGGGGACATTGAGCAGGCTCATGGTGAAGGCTCGTCAAGGGTTGGAATGCGAGACAGCCACCAGTGTAGGCGATGCCGGCACCCGCCCTCACCAGACCGGCGCCCTACCCCATGTTCACGCGCCCCTGTCAAATTTGCGACATTTTTTACAGCGTGGTTGCTGCAGCGCACAAAAAGCACTTGCATTTGCCGCGCGCCTGCCTATACTGAGCATCATGTTGCATCGCAGCAAAGACAACGAAGTCGCTGCAGTTGCAATCATCCCACCATCCAAACGGAGATTGACATGCTGACTGCTGAACAAATCCTGGCCACCCAGAAGGCCCAAATCGCTTCCCTGTTCGACCTGGGCCAAAAGGCCTTCGAAGGCGTCGAAAAAGTGCTGGAGCTGAACCTGCAAGTGGCCAAGACCACCCTGGAAGAAGCTTCCGAGCACGCCAAGGCTGTGCTGGCCGTCAAGGACGCCCAAGAACTGCTGGCCCTGCAGACCGCCCTGCTGCAACCCTCCGCCGAGAAGGCTGCTGCCTACGGTCGTCACCTGTACGACATCGCTTCCAGCACCGGCGCTGAAGTGAGCAAGCTGGCCGAGTCGCAAGTCTCCGACGCCCAGAAGAAGTTCGCCGCTGTCGTGGACAACGCCGTGAAGAACGCACCCGCTGGCACCGAAAACGCCGTGGTCCTGGTGAAGTCGGCTGTCGCTGCCGCCAACAACGCTTTCGACTCCGTGCACAAGGCTGCCAAGCAAGCCGCCGACGTCGCCGAAGCCAACTTCCAGGCCATGACCAACACCGCCGTGAAGGCCACCCAGACCGCCACCGCCGCTGCCAAGCGCAAGGCTGCCTGAGACCTGTTTGAGAGATCGGGGCGCGCTTGACACAACTTTGCGCAGCACCTGGCCTGATCGGCTTGAACTTTCAACCGCCAGCCCGATCTCTGAGGATGCCGCTCTGGACAAGCGGTACTCCCTGAAAGGTTGTCTCCTCGGTACCCCATGAACCTTTTCTAAGGTACCTTTCAGCCCGATGGCTTGCCATCGGGCTTTTTTCTTTGTCTGCTTCCGCCCATGATCCCCTGGCTGCACCCGGACACCCCCTTCCCCGACACCGCACAGGCACTGGGGCCGGACTCCGATGCACCCGGCTTGCTGGCTGCCGGGGACGATCTCAGCACGGAGCGCCTGCAGGCCGCCTACCAGCGCGGCATCTTCCCGTGGTTCAGCGAAGGCCAACCTGTGCTGTGGTGGAGCACCGACCCGCGCATGGTCCTGCCTGTCGCCGAGTTCAAGCTGTCGCGCTCGCTGCGCAAGACCCTGCAGCGCTTCCTGATCACCCCTGGCTGTGAACTGCGCATCGACAGCGCCTTCGAGGCTGTCTCGCAGGCCTGCGCCTCCACGCCCCGAGATGGCCAGGCAGGCACCTGGATCCTGCCCGAGATGCGCGCGGTCTATGCGCAATGGCACCGCATGGGACGCGTGCACTCTTTCGAGACCTGGATCGATGGCACCCTGGTGGGTGGGCTGTACGGTGTCAGCATCGGGCGGATGTTCTACGGCGAGTCCATGTTCTCGCACCGCACGGACGCCTCCAAGATCGCGCTCGCCGGACTGGTGGCGTTTTGCCGTCGCCACGGCATCGAGGTCATCGACTGCCAACAGGAAACGGCGCACCTGGCCTCCCTGGGCGCCAGGCCCTGGCCACGCGCGCGCTTCGAAGACCACCTCAATCGGGTGACAGCGCTGCCGCCCCCCGACAATTGGGCCTATGATGAATCGATCTGGTCTGAACTGACCGGAACGGAACACCAACACCCCGGACCGTGACCCATCCCAAAGACCTGCCCCTGGCGTCGTTGCAGTTTTATGCTACAGCCCCCTACCCGTGCAGCTACCTGGATGGCCGCACAGCACGCTCGCAGGTCGCGACACCCAGCCACGTCATCAATGCCGATGTGTATTCCGGCCTGGTGGCCAATGGCTTTCGCCGCAGCGGCATGTTCACCTACCGACCGCATTGCGATGGCTGCCGCGCCTGCGTGCCCCTGCGCCTGCCGGTGGACCGATTCGAGCCGACGCGCAGCCAGGCACGCGCCTGGAAGGCCCACGAGCACCTCGAAGCCCAGGTGCTGCGCCTGTGCTTCAGCCAGGAGCACTACCAGCTCTACCTGCGCTACCAGGCTGGCCGCCACCGGGGCGGCGGCATGGACCACGACTCGGTGGACCAGTACACGCAGTTCCTGCTGCACAGCCGCGTGAATTCGCGCCTGGTAGAGTTCCGTGAGCCCGCCAAGGAGGGCGAAGCCCAGGGCGTCTTGAAGATGGTGTCGGTGCTGGACGTGCTCAACGACGGGCTGTCTGCGGTCTATACCTTCTACGAACCCGAGCCCCACACCAGCTACGGCACCTACAACGTGCAGTGGCAGGTGCGACAGGCCCGGGAGCTGGGCCTGCCCTATCTTTACCTGGGCTACTGGATCGGCGAGAGCCCGAAGATGGCCTACAAGACCAAGTTCTCGCCGCACCAGTGCTACATCGGTGGGCAGTGGCGAGAGGGCTGAGCGCTCAGGGCGTCAGCACGACCTCACCCGACACCGTCACCGACAGCACGCCCTTGCCCGGCGCCACCGGCAGCGGTGCGTCGGCCGACATGGCTTCGGCCTTGGCGCGCATGGCCATCATGACCGGACGGGGCTCGAAGCCTGGCTCGGTGGACGATACCGACATCGCGCCGAGGGTGTAGCCCTTCATGCCGAAGTCGCGCGCGATCTGGGCCGCACGCAGCTTGAAGCGGCCGATCGCCTCGGTGGTGAGTTGGCTCTCGTGCTGCTCGCGCACGCTGCGCGACAGGCCATAGCTGACATTGACCACATTGAGCTGGTTGAGCTTGCCGGCTGCCTGCGACACCTTGCCCGCATCGTTGCCAGACAGCACCAGTTGGGCCGAGCCCTGCCAGCCATTGGCTTTGCCGGTGTTGTTGTAGCGCGGGTAGAGGTTGAAGCTGCCAGTGCGCACGCTGAGCGCTTCGGGCGTGGTGGCCTGGGCCTGCTTGCGGGCCTCGGTCAAAGCGGCGTCCAGCAGGCGCTTGAGTTCGGCCTGCACGTCGGCGGCCTGGCTGCCCTCCTTGACGGCCTCCAGCGTGACGGTGAGCTGGTCTTGCGTCAATTCTTCCGTCGCCGTGGCCGAAAACTGCACGACGTTGCGACGATCTGGCTCACCTGCATGGGCGGCCACCAGCGGCAAACTCAAGGCCAGGGCAGGCAGAACGCGGCGGGCAGCAGACGTGACAAAACGGGGCATGGGCAGGCTCTTTCGGGAGTGAAGACCCCGTTTTAACGCACGCAGCGCCCTTTTCGCCGACGGCTTGAACCTTCTTTGCAAGTGCTTGACGCGGACACGCGATGGCGGCAAGATTTGTAACAAGCGGTCAGAACCCTCGTTTTGCCACTCGCAACCTGCGCACAATCCGCGCTTGTTACAAATGCCGAGGACCCCTGCATGACCCCCACCAACGCCAACCAGCGCCCGGACCGAGTCCTGGTGGTCGATGACGACGCCCGCATCCGCGACCTGCTGCGCCGCTACCTCAGCCAGGAGGGTTTCGAGGTGCTGCTGGCCGAAGATGCCAAGGCGCTGAACCGCCTGCTGACGCGCGAAACCGTGGACCTGATCGTGCTGGACCTGATGCTGCCCGGCGAGGACGGCCTGTCCATCTGCCGCCGCCTGCGCGCCGCCAACGACAGCACGCCCATCATCATGCTGACGGCCAAGGTCGAGGACGTGGACCGCATCGTCGGCCTGGAAGTGGGTGCGGACGACTACCTGCCCAAACCCTTCAACCCGCGCGAGTTGCTGGCCCGCATCCACGCCGTGCTGCGTCGCCGTCCGGCCCAGGAAGCGCCTGGTGCACCGGCCAAGGAAGCTCAGACCGTCACTTTCGGCCCCTTCGAGTTCGACCTCGCCCTGCGCCGCTTGAGCAAAGAAGGCGAGCCGATCGCGCTGACCACCGGCGAGTTCTCCATGCTCAAGGCCCTGGTGCGCCACCCACGCCAGCCGCTCAGCCGTGACAAGCTGGCCCAACTGGCGCGTGGCCGCGAGTTCGAGCCCTTCGACCGCAGCCTGGACGTGCAGATCTCGCGCCTGCGCAAGATGATCGAGCCCGACCCGGCCCAGCCGCGCTACATCCAGACCGTCTGGGGCGTGGGCTATGTGTTCGTGCCGGACGGTGGGGCCTGATCGATGCCCCGCAAGCGTTTCGCACTCAGTCTCTTCTGGCGAACCTTCATCCTCCTGGCGCTGCTGCTGGCGGCAGGCATCTTTGCCTGGCTGCAGACCTTCCGCGCGCTGGAGTTCGAGCCGCGCGCGGTGCAATCCGCCCAGCAGATCGCCAGCCTGGTGAACCTGTCGCGGGCGGGGCTGCGCTACGCCGATGCCATCAACCGCGTCACGCTGATCAAGACGCTGTCGGACCAGGAATCCATCCGCCTCAAACCGCGTGAACCGTCGGACCGCTTCGAGCCTTTCGAGGTCAGCGGCCTGACGCGCACGATCAGCCAGGAGCTGCGCTCGCGCCTGGGGCCCGCCACCATCGTGGCCAGTGCCGTCAATGGCACGCCCGGGCTGTGGGTGGGCTTCCAGATCGAGCGTGACAACTACTGGCTGCAGGCCGATCCCAACCGGGTGGGGCCGCTCACGGGGCGCACCTGGTTCGTGTGGGTGGGCATCGCGCTGATCGCCACGCTGCTGGGCTCGGCCGTCATCGCGCGGCTCATCAACCAGCCGCTCAAGGAGCTGTCGTTCGCGGCCAGCCGCATCCGCGAGGGCGAGTTCGACTCGGTGCTGGACGAGTCCATGATCACCCGAGAGATCCGCGAAGTGAACCAGGGCTTCAACCGGATGGCCCGCGAGCTGGCCAAGGTCGATGAGGACCGCGCCGTGATGCTGGCCGGCATCAGCCACGACCTGCGCACCCCGCTGGCACGGCTGCGCCTGGAGGCCGAAATGAGCGTGGTGGACGAGGAGGCCAAGCGCAACATCGCGGCCGACATCGACCAGCTCGACGCCATCATCGACAAGTTCATGGACTACGCCCGGCCCGGTGAGGTGGAGCTGGTGCCTGTGCATGTGTCGAGCGTGGTGGACAAAGCCATCAGCCAGTTCCGCGACACCAAGCGCATCCGCATCACGGCCAAGCTGCCCATCGACACGCGGGTCATGGCCGACGAGACCGAACTGGGCCGCGTGCTGACCAACCTGTTCGAGAACGCGCGCCGCTATGGCCGCAACACCTACACGGGCATCACCAACGTGGACGTGAGCTACACGCGGGCAGGCTCGTGGGTGATCCTGAGCGTGCGCGACCATGGCCCGGGCGTGGCGCCAGAGAAGCTGCCACAGCTGACCACGCCCTTTTTCCGCGGCGACGCGGCGCGCACGGCAGCCACGGGCGCAGGCCTGGGCCTGGCCATCGTGGACAAGGCCCTGCAGCGCATGAGCGGTGACTTCGAACTGGCCAACGCGCCCGGTGGCGGGCTGGTGGCGCACATCAAGCTCAAGCGGGCGCCCTGATCAACCCGCCTTGAAGAGCAGGCAGACGGCACGGGCCTCGATGGCCCTGCCCTCGCCCACCGGCCCCATCTTCTCGGCCGTCTTGGCCTTCACATTGACCGCATCGACCGACAGCCCCAGGGCCTGGGCGATGCGTTCGCGCATGGCCGGGATGTGCGGCGCCATCTTGGGCGCCTGGGCCACGATGGTGGTGTCGATGTTGCCGATGGCCCAGCCTTCAGCGGCCACACGCCGCGCAGCCTCTTGCAACAGCAGCACGGAATCGGCGCCCCGAAAGGCCGGATCGGTGTCGGGGAAGAGCTTGCCGATGTCGCCCAGGGCGGCTGCGCCCAGCAAGGCATCGGTGATGGCATGGAGCAAAGCGTCGGCGTCGGAGTGACCGAGCAAGCCATGGCTGTGGGGGATGGTGACGCCGCCCAGGATCAGCGGACGGCCTTGCACCAGGGCGTGGGTGTCCCAGCCTTCCCCGATGCGCATGGTGGGTGCGTTCATGGTGGGTGCGTTCATGGCGTGCATTGTCGCGCAAGCCAGGGCGGCGTCAGACGGCTGCCAGGCACCTGGCGATGCGGGCATGCGCTGGCGACCAGAGCGCCCCATCATGCACAATCATGGTGCAAATTGGCGCATGTTGCGTAAAACGCACCAACACAGATCTTTCAACGTCCATGCGGCGCATGCCCGTGGTGCGAGCAACCCATGCCCGGACACGGCAGCCCCAGAACGCCCCAAACACAGGCATGAGAATTGCATAAGTTGGTGCAAAACCCGCTTCAGGATGCCACTCGCCTCATGTCGGTGCATCCGCGTTCTTGGATTTTCTGGACGATCGCACATGGAACAACTCAAACAAGGCGCCGACGCGCTGTTCATCCTGCTGGGCGCCATGATGGTGCTGGCCATGCACGCTGGTTTCGCGTTCCTGGAACTGGGGACGGTGCGCGGCAAGAACCAGGTCAATGCCTTGGTCAAAATCCTGGTGGATTTCTGTGTTTCGACCATCGCATATTTTTTCGTGGGCTACACGATCGCCTATGGCGTGGACTTCTTCGCTGGCGCCGGCACCCTGGCCCAGAACAATGGCTACGCGCTGGTCAAGTTCTTCTTCCTGCTGACGTTCGCGGCGGCCATCCCGGCCATCATCTCGGGCGGCATCGCCGAGCGCGCCAAGTTCGGTCCGCAACTGGTGGCCACGGCCATCATCGTCGGGGTGTTCTACCCGCTGTGCGAAGGTGCAGTCTGGAACAACAGGGGTGGCTTCCAAGACTGGCTGCAGGCCGTGACGGGCGCCCAACTGCATGACTTTGCCGGCTCGGTGGTGGTGCATGCCTTCGGTGGCTGGGTCGCGCTGCCGGCGGTGCTCATCCTGGGTGCGCGGCGCAACCGCTACCGCAAGGACGGCGCCGTGTCGGCCCACCCGCCCTCGAGCATCCCTTTCCTGGCCCTGGGCTCGTGGATCCTGGTCGTCGGCTGGTTTGGCTTCAACGTGATGAGCGCCCAGACCCTCGACAAGATGTCAGGCCTGGTGGCGGTGAACTCGCTGATGGCCCTGGTGGGCGGCACCCTGGTGGCCGTGCTGATGGGCAAGAACGACCCTGGCTTCGCTTACAACGGCCCGCTGGCCGGCCTGGTGGCCGTGTGCGCGGGTTCGGACATCATGCACCCCGCAGGCGCCCTGGTGGTGGGCGCGGTCGCTGGTGCCTTGTTCGTGGTCATGTTCACCCTGGTGCAGAACAAGCTGAAGATCGACGATGTGCTGGGCGTGTGGCCGCTGCACGGCCTGTGTGGCGCCTGGGGCGGCATCGCGGCGGGCATTTTTGGCCAGACCTCCTTGGGCGGGGTGGGCGGCGTGAGTCTGGGCACCCAGGTGCTGGGCACGCTGATCGTGGTGGGCTTCGCCCTGCTGAGTGGCGGCCTGGTCTATGGTGTGTTGAACAAGTTCATGGGGCTGCGCCTGAGCCACGAGGAAGAGTTCGAGGGCGCAGACCTGTCCATCCACCGCATCAAGGCATCGCCGGAGCAAGAAGTTTCCTGGTGACTCTCCCAAGCCCGGCACCGACCGGGCTTTTTTCATGGGGCAGGCCCAGACACCGTGGACAAAATGGCCAAAATGTCTAAAATGGCCAACAACACCCACTCCCAGGCCGACACCATGACAGCCCTCCACCTGCGCAACCCCCTGGGTGACAACGTGGACGTTCCCGAGTTCTCGGCCACGGAGGCCAAAAACAGCTTCGGGCGCGTGCTGGACGCCGCGTCCAGCCAGGGCATGGTGGCCATCACCAAACGCGACCGAACCACCGCCGTGGTGCTGTCGCTGGACGCTTACCAGGCCCTGCTCGACGCCCGCGACCAGGCCCTGGGCAGCCTGAGCCACGAGTTCGACGCCCTGCTTCAGCAGATGCAGACTCCTGCCTCCCGCCAGGGCATGATGGCCGCGTTCAACGCCAGCCCCGAGGCCTTGGGCCAGGCCGCGCTGGCAGCGGCACAAGCGCCGCGCTGAGTTCACGCGCACCTGCGTGCGCCACACCCCAAACACAACAGAGAGACTGCCCGTGGACCAGACTGCCCACGCCCCCCGCCTGTTCGTGCTCGCAGGCACCAACGGTGCTGGCAAAAGCAGCATCGGTGGCGCGATGATCCGCGCCTGCGGTGCCCAATACTTCAATCCGGACGAGGCTGCCGCACGCATCCGTCAGGCGCAGCCGCACCTCAGCGTCACGCAGGCCAACAGCGCCGCCTGGCACGAGGGCAAGCGCCTGCTGCAACACGCCATCGCCCAGCGCCTGAACCACAACTTCGAGACCACCCTGGGCGGCCAGAGCTTTGCCCGGCTGCTGAAGCAGGCCGCAGAAGCGGGCTACGAGTTGCGCATCTGGTACGTGGGCCTGGCCAGCCCGGAGCACCACCTGGCCCGCGTCAAGGCGCGGGTGCGCAAGGGCGGGCACGACATCCCTGAAGCCGACATCCGCCGGCGCTTCGATCAGAGCCGCTTGCAACTCATCCAGTTGCTGCCGCACCTGACAGAGCTGCGCGTGTACGACAACACCGACGAGGCCGATCCGCACCTGGGCATGCCCCCCCAACCGCGCCTGGTGCTGCATTGGCAGGCCGGACAGGTGCTCGCCCCGGCAGATGCCACGGCCATGGCGCAGACGCCGGCATGGGTCAAACCGGTGGTGATGGCGGCACTGAAAGGGGCATTGAAGGGGGCAATGAAGGCGAGCTTGAAAGCGGACGGGGCTGCCCGCGACAAGCCAGCAGCCCTCAAGCCCGTGTCCGCAGCAGGCGTTCGGCCAAAGCAAAGTCGCCCGGCCAAGTCACCTTGATGTTCTCCCAGTCGCCTGGCACGAGGCGCGGCATGTGGCCCAAGGCCTCGATGGCACTGGCCTCGTCGGTGATGGCCGCAGCGCTCACCGGATCAGACAAAGCCGATGCCAGGGCGGGACGCAGCAGCCCGAGGCGGAACATCTGTGGGGTCTGAGCGGCCCACTTGGCCGTGCGGTCCACCGTGGCCTGCGCGCGGGCCTCGCCGTCCGCACCTCGCACGGCGGCCTTGAGCGTGTCGGCCAGGGGCAAGGCCAGCAGGCCACCGACCTCGTCGGCCTCGCAGTCGGCGATCAACCTCGCCACCCACTCGGGCCGCAGCAGGCAACGTGCGGCATCGTGCACCAGCACCCAGTCGTGCGGCTGGGCGCCGCGGGCCAGCAACTCGGCGAGGCCGTTGACCACGCTCTCGGCGCGGGTGGCACCGCCCACGCGGGCGACCCAGGCGCGCTCGCCCGTGAAGGCGGGCGCGTGGCGCTCGAATTGATCATCTGCTGGCGAGAGCACCACCAGCGTGGCCACCAGCCGGGGCACGGCTTGCAAGGCGGCCAGGGTGTGGGCCACGACGGCCTGCCCCGCCACCGGGTGGTACTGCTTGGGACCGCCCACGCCGGCGCGCTCGCCCACGCCGGCACACGGCACGAGGGCGTAGCAACGGGGCAAGAAATCGGGTGACGTCAAGGTGAATGGCATGGCATCGGACATGGCGGGATTGTCCCCCACCTAAAATGCCTGGCTCAGCGATGACACCTGCGCGCCACCACCTGGGCCGCAGACCTGAGACGCCCGGCCACCGTCGTGACCGGGCGCTTTGCCATTGCCGACCGCCAAGCCACGACCGCCAGCCCGCTCCTCCGCCCCACCGATCCGACACGCGCCATGCTGCCTGCCCTGCCCCTGCCCTCGATCGCCGCCGGCAAACGCCACGCCGTGCCCCGCCCCACCGGCTCGGGCGATGCCTTGCTGCTGGCCCGCTTCGCACAGGCGCGCAAGGCCCAGGGACAACTGACCGCGCTGCTCACCGCCGACCCGGCCGATGCCCAGCGCCTGCTCGATGAGATCGCCTTCTTCGCGCCCGAGCTGCGCTGCGCCATCTTCCCGGACTGGGAGACGCTGCCCTACGACACCTTCTCGCCGCACCAGGACCTGATTTCCGAGCGACTGGCCACGCTGTGGCGCATGCAAAACGGCGTGGCGGGCGAGGCCGACAAGGGCGTGGACCTGGTGCTGCTGCCCGCCACCACGGCGCTGACCCGGCTGGCGCCGCCGTCTTTCCTGGCGGCCTACACCTTCCACTTCAAGCAAAAGCAAAAGCTCAACGAAGCGGCACTGAAGTCGCAGCTCACGCTGGCGGGCTACAACCACGTCAGCCAGGTGGTGTCGCCGGGCGAATACGCCGTGCGCGGCGGCCTCATCGACCTCTACCCCATGGGCTCGCTGGTGCCCTACCGGGTCGATCTGTTCGGTGACGAGGTGGACTCCATCCGCACCTTCGACCCCGACAGCCAGCGCAGCCTCTACCCCGTGCCCGAAGTGCGTCTGCTGCCCGGCCGCGAGTTCCCGATGGACGAGGCCGCGCGCGGCGCGTTCCGCAACCGCTGGCGCGAACGCATTGAAGGTGACCCGACCAAATCCCGCATCTACAAAGACATCGGCACGGGCGTGGCCACGGCGGGCATCGAGTACTACCTGCCGCTGTTCTTCGACGAGACCTCGACCTTCTTCCAGCACCTCGGTGACCCTGCCCAAGGGGGCGCCGCCGTCGTGCTGCACGGCGACATCGACGAGGCCCTGCGCCGCTTCTGGACCGAAACCCGCGAGCGCCACCGCTTCCTGCAGCACGACCCCGAACGGCCGCTGCTCCCGCCCGAAGACCTCTTCCTCAAGCCGGAAGACTTCTTCGCCCTGGCCAATGCCCATGCGGTGCTGGTGGTGCGCAGCACCGAGCCCACAGAGCCCACGGCATGGGCCCGCCCCCTGCCCAACCTGAGCGTGGAGCGCGGTGGCCAGGACCCGCTGCGCAAGCTGGAACAGCACATGGCCAGCACCGAGGCCCGCGTGCTGGTGGTCGCCGAAAGCGCCGGCCGCCGCGAGAGCCTGATGGAGCTGCTGCGCGACCACAAAATCGACCTGCCCAGCGTGGACTCGCTGCAGGCCTTCGTGGACAGCGGCCACCGCCACGCGATCACGGCCGCACCCCTGGCGGCAGGCTTCGTCTGGCAGTCCACGGACGCCGCGGGTGCCTCGCACAGCCTGCACATCGTCACCGAGACCGAGCTGTTCGACGCCAGCCCAACCACACGGCGCCGCCGCAAGAAAAACGAGCAGACCACCGACGTGGACTCGCTCATCAAGGACTTGTCCGAGCTGAACGTCGGCGACCCGGTGGTGCACAGCAACCACGGCATCGGCCGCTACCAGGGCCTCATCAACCTCGATTTGGGCGATGGGCCTTCCGAGTTCCTGCACCTGGAGTACGCCGACAAGGCCACGCTGTACGTGCCCGTGTCGCAGTTGCACCTCATCAGCCGCTACACGGGGGTGAGCGCCGACGAAGCCCCGCTGCACCGCCTGGGCTCGCCACAGTGGGACAAAGCCAAGCGCAAGGCCGCCGAGCAGGTGCGCGACACCGCCGCCGAGCTGCTCAACCTCTACGCCCGCCGTGCTGCGCGCGAAGGTCACGCCTTCCGCTTCAGCGCGCAAGACTACGAGGCCTTCGCCACCAGCTTCGGCTTCGAAGAAACGCCCGACCAGCGCGCCGCCATCCACGCTGTCATCCAGGACATGATCAGCCCGCGCCCGATGGACCGCCTGGTCTGCGGCGACGTGGGCTTCGGCAAGACCGAAGTGGCCCTGCGCGCCATGTTCGTGGCCGTGACCAGCGGCAAGCAGGTCGCCCTGCTGGCGCCCACCACCTTGCTGGCCGAACAGCACTACAACAACATCTCCGACCGCTTTGCGCAATGGCCCGTCAAAGTGGCCGAGATGTCGCGCTTCCGCTCCGCCAAGGAAATCAAGGGCGCCATGCAGGGCCTGGAAGACGGCACCATCGACATCGTCGTGGGCACGCACAAGCTGCTCAGCGAGTCGGTCAAGTTCAAGCGCTTAGGCCTGCTCATCATCGACGAAGAGCACCGCTTTGGCGTGCGCCACAAAGAGGCCATCAAGGCCATGCGCGCCGACATCGACGTGCTCACCCTCACCGCCACGCCCATCCCCCGCACCCTGGGCATGGCCATGGAAGGCCTGCGCGACCTGTCGGTCATCGCCACCGCGCCGCAGCGCCGCCTGGCCATCAAGACCTTCGTGCGCTCCGAAAACAGCAGCATCATCCGCGAGGCCGTGCTGCGCGAGCTCAAGCGCGGCGGCCAGATCTACTTCCTGCACAACGAGGTCGAGACCATCGAGAACCGGCGCGACAAGCTCCAGGAGCTGCTGCCCGAGGCCCGCATCGCCGTGGCCCACGGACAGATGCCCGAGCGCGAGCTGGAGCGCGTCATGCGCGACTTCGTGGCCCAGCGCCACAACGTGCTGCTGTGCTCGACCATCATCGAAACCGGCATCGACGTGCCGAGTGCCAACACCATCGTCATCAGCCGCGCCGACAAGTTCGGCCTGGCGCAGCTGCACCAGCTGCGCGGCCGCGTGGGCCGCTCGCACCACCAGGCCTACGCCTACCTGCTCGTGCCGGATGTGGAGGGACTGACCAAGCAAGCCGCCCAACGCCTGGACGCCATCCAGAACATGGAAGAGCTGGGCTCGGGCTTCTACCTGGCCATGCACGACCTGGAAATCCGCGGAGCTGGCGAGGTGCTGGGCGACAACCAGAGCGGCAACATGATGGAAGTGGGCTTCCAGCTCTACAACGAGATGCTGGCCGAAGCCGTGCGTTCACTCAAGGCAGGCAAGGAGCCCGACCTGCTCTCGCCGCTGGGCATGTTCGGCGCCAACACCGACATCAACCTGCACGCCCCCGCCCTGCTGCCCGACGCCTACTGTGGCGATGTGCACGTGCGCCTGAGCCTGTACAAGCGCCTGGCCACCACCGACTCGCTCGACAAGATCGAAACGATGCTCGAAGAACTGGTGGACCGCTTCGGCAAGCTGCCGCCCCAAGCTCAGGCCCTGTTCGACACCCACAAGCTGCGCGTGCTGGCCAAGCCTTATGGCGTCATGAAGATCGACGCGGCGCCCGGCATCATCAACGTCACCTTCCGCCCCAACCCGCCGATCGACCCCATGCGCATCATCGAGCTGGTGCAAAAGAACAAGCACATCAAGCTGGCGGGCAACGACAAGCTGCGCATCGAAAAAGCCCTGTCCGACCCGAAAGACCGCGCCCAGTACGTGCGCGACCTGCTCAAGGCCCTGGGGCAGCCGCTGAACGCGTGACGTCGCGCAGCACCAGAGGGCTCAGCGCCGATGGCTTTGCGCGTCTTCGAGCGCCATCAGCAAACTGAGCCTGTCCTGCTCGGCCACCTGCCGCCAAGACCGGCCACTGAGCGCCCCCTCCAGCGCCCACAACAGGTTCAGCGAGGCCGACGGGCACTGCGCCTGGGTGCGCTGCACCCACACCCAAACGGGCCCAACGCACCGCCACATCCGGCTGGTCCAAGGCTTCGAGGGGCGCCTCGTGGTACATCAAAGCCACCCGCCGCCCCTTCGCCTCGAACACAAAAGGCAGACACCGCTCGGCCTCGAACACAGGCAGCGTCTCTGCATCCACCTTGATGAAGCAACGGCCATCGGCCAGCAGCGCGAACATCACGCCATCCAGGTACAGGCCGTGCCCGCCGAACATGGGCTTGGCGCGCACCGCCCCCATCCCGCGCAGGAGATCGACCACATGGTCAGCAAACGCGCGCCGGGCTGATGACGGGTTCGTGGCCATGTCCAAGTGCCACGCCGTCGTCAGAGCTGAGAGGCTTTCGACGCCTTGCGCGCATCCACAGGCGGTACACCCAGAACGGCCGCGCCCAGCGCCTCGGCCACCTCGATGCCATCCACCCCTGCCGACATGATCCCACCGGCGTAGCCCGCCCCCTCACCGGCCGGGTACAGGCCCTGGACGTTGAGGCTCTGAAAGTCTCGGCCGCGGGTGATGCGCAACGGTGACGACGTGCGCGTCTCCACCCCCGTCAACACCGCATCCGGCATGGAGAAGCCCTTGATCTGGCGCTCGAACGCGGGCAAGGCCTCGCGGATGGCGTCCAGGCAGTAATCAGGCAGGCTGCCTCGGCCCTTCTGGGCCAGGTCGGTGAGGTGCACGCCCGGCTTGTAAGACGGCTCGACACTGCCCAGCGCACTGCTGCGCTGACGCTTGATGAAATCGCCCACCAGCGCGCCTGGCGCCATGTAGCCGCCCTCGCCCAACTCGTAAGCGCGGGACTCCCACAAACGCTGGAATGCCATGCCGTCCAGCGGACTCACAGGGCCATCCGCCTTGCCATCCTGGCGATAGTCTTGCGGCGTGATGCCCACGACGATGCCCGCGTTGGCGTTGCGCTCGTTGCGCGAATACTGGCTCATTCCGTTGGTGACGACCCGGTTGGGCTCCGAGGTCGCGGCCACCACCGTGCCGCCCGGGCACATGCAAAAGCTGTACACAGCGCGGCCGTTGCTGGCGTGGTGCACCAGCTTGTAGTCGGCGGCACCCAGGATGGGGTTGCCGGCATGCGGGCCGAAACGCGCACGGTCGATCACGCCCTGCGGGTGCTCGATGCGGTAGCCGATCGAGAACGGCTTGGCCTCCATGAACACACCGCGCTCGTGCAGCATGGTGAAGGTGTCGCGGGCGCTGTGGCCCAGCGCCAGCACCACATGGTCGGCGCGGATCTGCTCGCCCGACGCCAGGGTCACACCGCGGATGTGGCGTGCGCCCTCCGGGCCCTCGATGCGCACATCGCTGACGTGTTGCTCGAAGCGGATCTCACCGCCCAGCGCCTCGATGTCCGCGCGCATCTTCTCGACCATGCCGACCAGGCGGAAGGTGCCGATGTGGGGCTTGGCCACATAGAGGATTTCCTCCGGCGCACCGGCCTTGACGAACTCGGTCAGCACCTTGCGCGTCAGGTGGCGCGGGTCGGAGATCTGGCTCCAGAGCTTGCCGTCCGAGAACGTGCCCGCACCGCCTTCACCGAACTGGACATTCGACTCGGGGTTGAGCACGCCCTGGCGCCACAGGCCCCAGGTGTCTTTCGTTCGCTGGCGCACTTCCTTGCCCCGCTCCAGCACGATGGGACGCAGGCCCATCTGGGCCAGAATCAGCGCCGCGAAAATGCCGCAAGGACCGAAGCCCACCACCAGAGGACGCAAGCGCCCTTCTGCATGGAAATCGACAGGCGCATGCCCCACGAAGTGGTAACCCGTGTCGGGCGTTGGGCGCACATGGGGGTCGGCTGCGAAACGTTGCAGCACATCGACTTGCAGGGCCTCGGCGGCCAGTTCGCAGTCAACGGTGTAGATCAGGACGATGGCCGTTTTCTTGCGCGCGTCATGGCTGCGCTTGAAAACGGTGAACGCATGCAGGTCGGTGTCTTGCAGCCCCAGACGGGACACGATCGCCGCGCGCACAGCGCCCTCGGCATGGTCCAAGGGCAACCGCAACTCGGTGATTCTCAACATATCGACGCTGTGATTCTGCGACGCAACCAGCTCAGGGCTCAGCCGCATCGCAAGGCCAGCCGGCCCAAGGAGGGCCTGGCCAGCTCAGCCAGCCATCAGCCACCCTTGTGGCAACGCTTGCCGGGGTTCTTCTTGCTGCGGGTGTGCGAACCACGCTCCAGGCTGCGCTTTTGGCCATTGCCGCGCACCAGGGTCACGCCAGCGGGCGCAACGGGACGGGGGGTGGCTTGACGGTCGGCTTCGGTGATGATTTTGTTGCCCATGGCTGGCTCCAGTGGATGGAATGATCAAACCCAGTATTAGGCCACAAAGATGAGGCACCCCCAACCGCACGGCCCGATGCCCAGACACAAAGGCGAACCCTCGCCCCATGACCGCCGATCACGGGCCTTCTGCCGACAGCGCCACCACAGTGCCACCGACAAGCCGCGATACACTGGAAACAAGGGATTGCGTGCGTTTGTCACGCCATTTAACCTCACACGCATTCCATGGGCTTCCTCGCTGAAGCCCGGCCGTTGATTCCTCTGCCATCCAAGGGAAGAACATGTTCACGAAAAATTCCATTGCTGCAGCCCTGTCGATGGCCGTGCTGTCCGTTGCACAAGCCGGCACCATCGTCAGCGCCGTGGACGCCACTGTCGTGTCCGGCGGCCCCGGCATTGGCGACATCGCCGACACCTACAACCTGTTCGGCCTGTTCAACGACTACGTCAGCGGTGTGACCGACTTTGACAGCTACGCCCTCAGCGCGCTGCACAGCTTCGAGTACGACGGGCAAGAGTGGTTCTCAAACCAAGGCACCACCGCTTCGGTCGTCTCCTATGACCTCGGCAAAGTTCAAAACGTCCAGGGCATGGCCTTTTGGAACGAGGACGGCACCGGCGCCGGCAAACTCAACTTGCTGGGCTCGACCGACGGCACCAACTGGTTCAGCTTGCTGAGCAACCTCAGCCCCACAGACAACACCTACGAAGCCAATTACAAGGCCGACATCTACAACTGGCAGTCCGTCGCGCTGCGCTACGTGAAGCTGGAGATGAGCGGCTGCCCGCAAACTCAACCAGCCAGCAACATCCTGACCGCTTGCGGCATTGGCGAAGTGGCATTCAACGCGTCCCCCGCCACCGCCGTGCCTGAACTCAACCCCATCGGCATGGGCGCACTGGGCTTGGGACTGATGACCCTCGCACTGCGCCGCCGCCGCCAGGGCTGATGGCACCCTGAACGGAGCGCAGCCATCTGGCTGCCACACCCCGAAAGCCCTGCATGAGGCTGGACGACCAGAGATAATCCGGTCGTCCAGCTTTTTTCATGGGGTCGCGTCACAAGCCCCCCCAACCCGCCATGTCCGACAACGCATCCCCCCGTGCATTTGCCCCAGGCCTCCTGATCCGAGGTTTCGAGCCGCCCCTGCAACTGTCCTCGTTCAGGGCCATCGCCTTCGACATGGACTCCACCCTCATCAACATCGAGTGCATCGACGAGATCGCCGACGCGGTGGGCAAGAAAGCCGAAGTGGCGGCCATCACCGAAGCGGCCATGCGCGGTGAAATCACGGATTTCAAGGACAGCCTGCGACGCCGTGTCGCCCTGCTGCAAGGCGTGCCCGCCGAAGCCCTGCAGGACGTTTATGACACGCGCCTGCAGCTCAACCCCGGCGCAACCGAACTGATGGCGGCAGCGCGATCGGCAGGCCTGCGCACCCTGCTGGTGTCTGGCGGCTTCACCTTCTTTGCCGATCGCGTCCGCGAGCGCCTGGGCATGCACGAGGCCCACGCCAACACGCTGGAAATCGAGGGTGGCTTGCTCACTGGCCGGGTCCTGGGCGACATCGTCGATGGCGAAGCCAAGAAGCAGCACCTGCTGGCCCTGTGCATGCGCCTGGGCTGTGACCCGCGCCACAGCATCGCCGTGGGCGATGGCGCCAACGACCTCCCCATGATGGGGGCGGCCGGCCTGAGTGTGGCGTTCCATGCCAAACCCAAGGTGCGCGAGCAGGCCATGGTGGCCATCAGCGAGGGTGGATTGGACCGACTCCTTGACGTCTTGGCCTGACGCATCCGCCGCGCGAGCCGCCAGCCCAGCCGCCTGTCCGGTCGCGCAACGCCGGGCCCTCAGGCCCCATCAACCTCTTGCCAAGCACGTGTCCTGGCGGTTCATGCAGAGCCGCTCAACGCGAGAACCGGATGAACATGGAGACGAGCATCAAGGTGAACACCACGGCCTTCGCGGATGGCATTCTCCAAACCAGGACAGAAAGTAACCCGCCACAACAACGGGCGGTCCTTGAGCATCGACTCCCGTCGCTCCAGGTTTTGATGCGCCTGCTCGCCGAGCACTTCTTACCAAAGGGGCCCAACTCAGCACGGACCACCAAACCCAGCATGAAGATCGCGACCACACCCGCGGACAGCGACACACATGCGCTCTCGCCAAGGGAAGTCTGCACGAATGAGCGCTGACCATGGCTGGGTGTGCTGACATGACCTGAATGGCGGCTGAACGCTCTTGCGTCAGGCGTTTTGGGCGCATTTCGCGCCCATTTCCCATTCGCCGGGCGCACTCATGCCAGCCCCCCCCGTCAAACGCTTGCGCACCATGCACAGATTGGCCAGCGCAAACAGCGTGTGCAACTGCGCCGTGTTCTTGGCCAGGCCGCGGTAGCGCACGTTCACATGACTGAACCGGCGCTTGATGACACGGAACGGGTGCTCCACCTCGGCTCGGATGCTGGCCTTGATGCGCTCGACCTGTTCGGTCAGTGCATCCATGGTCTCGGGCCAATCGGAGCCGTGCCAAGCACGCGTTCGAGCGATGGATGCCGCCCCTCCCTGACCTTCGGCTCGAGAGGCAGGGACGGTCGCACGAACCAAGGCGCTGAGGCAGAAAACCGCAAGAATATCCATGGCACCACCACGATGGTGGTTTGGCAAAATCGCTGTGCCATTGAGAAACCCACACCGCTCAAACGCCAAACCAAAATGCCAGACATATCCTCCGTCGAAATGGCTGGGCGCCACCTGGATCGGGTCATATTTTCCGACGCCAATTGGCAATGAGAGATTCATCGACATTCACGCACGTGAGCGCCCACAACAGGACGCGGTGCCGATGACACCCAAAGCCACCACCACATTCCCCAGTCGGGAACTTGCTCGGACCGACATGCGCACCGCCTGCGACAGGCTCGCGAGACTGCCGAAATGCAGGCGACGGTTGGCCCCCCATCTCAGGGCCCTCGCACCCCACACCCACTCCGAAACAATCACGACCCAAAGCACGAGGATCGGGCGATAAGCCGCGAGATCGGACGCCAATAACCCAATGGATCGGACAAACGCCGAGAACACCGAGGCCAGCTGCCAGCGAAACCCGGCACTTCTCGCCCCTGCCTCCGCAAAGAACCGTGGTTCAACTGTAACAAAATCCAAAGTCTCACCACCGCAACCCCAGTTGCAACGGCTTCCCCTTGTGCGCCACTCCGTGAAACCCATCACAGGTGACCGGCGCAAAATCGACTGATTCGTGACCTGATGAACGAATCAACCGATCCGCGACAGAGCGCCACCAAAACCCATGCACAGCAGGAACAACACGATTTGTTACTGCCCCGCAGGCCCGCTCCCCGAAACTGCCATCAACCCAGCGGAGAATCCACGCCAAGACGACGTGTTCCGCTTGGGGCATGTCACAGCACCGCTCAAAGGATAGCGCAATGACCGATCCCCGATTCACCGTTCCGACTGACGCCGCCCGAGCTCCAGGCAGCGCCATGCGCCGTCGCGATGCTCGCCGCCACGCGCAAATCGCTGCCCTGTCCCTCTTGAGCTCCCTCGTTCTGACCGCTTGCGGCGGCGGCGGCGGCAGCGGCGACTCGGGAGATGCCGCGGCCGAAGCGGAGCGTCTGCGTCGCAAGACGACGACCAGCACGTCAACCCCCCCGACGACAACCACAACGACCACGACCACGACAACCACGTCGACACCCCCAACGAGCACGAGCACCACCAGCACGAGCACCACCAGCGACAGCGCTGCACCACCGATGGACGACGGAAGCGTTTGGCCCCCGGCCTTCCGGACTTTGAGTTCCAGCGCTTGCTCGGGTAGGTTGATTGGCTCGAACAAAACTTACGATGTCGGCCCCGGGAAAACCTACACCGAACTCAATCAAGTTCCGTGGCTTTCCTTGCAGGCTGGCGACGTGGTCAACATCCACTACCGCAGCACGCCCTACAGAACGGTGATCGGCCTGCGTGCACAGGGCACCGCGGCCAAACCCGTCTACATCAACGGCGTGACGGATGCCAACTGCAACCTTCCTGTTCTGGATGCAGCGGGAGCCACCATGGCGGATGATGCCAAGGCCGCTCATTTTGGCAGCTACGGTCAACTGTCCGACGGCACCTGGTCCGATGGCATCCAGGGACTGGGCATTTTCCTGATCTACTGGCAGGGCAATGAGGTCATGCCCACGGGACAGACGCCTCGCTACGATTACCTCCCGCAGTTCATCACCATCCAGAACCTGAAGATGATGAACGCCAACCACAATGCCACTTTCACGAATGGCAACAACGTCGCGAAGGCCTACCAGGGCGGCGCCTCGGCCATCTACGCTGTGCGTGTGCGGCACCTGACCGTCGAGAACTGCGAAATCACAGCGAACGACAACGGCATCTTCACGAACAGCCGTGGCACGAGCGTCAACGACTACACGTCGAACGTGATTGTGCGTCGCAGCAAAATCCACCTCAACGGCAACCCCGTACAAAGCACTGAGCACAACCTCTACCTGCAAGGGCGTCGTTCCCTGGTTGAAGGCAACTTCCTGGGGCAGGCCTATGGTGGATCCACATACAAGGACCGAGGCAGTGCCACGGTGGTCCGCTACAACTACATCCAGGCCAGCGCCCGTGCCCTCGACTTGGTGGAGACCGAAGAAGAGTACGTGACCTCTGTGCGCGACGACCCACTCTACGACTACGCCTGGGTTTACGGCAACATCATCCTCAACGACATCAACCTGCCACTGAGCAACACCAACGACCGCCTTTCTGGCCGCCCCATCCATTTCGGACACGACAAGAACAGCGCCAAGACGCGCAAAGGCGTGTTGTTCTTCTACGGCAACACGTATGTTCACCGCTCTTCTTGCCTGCCCGGTGGCAATTGCTACTACCAGTCCTCGGTGTTCCAAGTGGGCGGCAACGATGACCAGTACCCGGACATCAACGCCAGAGTTGAAGCCGGTGGCAACATCTTCTGGGCCGACGATGGCACCACAGGTTGGGCCTTCCTTGCCAGCTCTCGCGTAGGTCGCGTGGTTCTCCGGGGAGCGAACTACGTGCCTGAAAACCGGAATCTGCCCGACTCATACTCCAACACGCAGGTCAGCAACGGCACCGGTTGGACAGCCACGAACATCCCCATGGTGGACACTTCTGCGGCCACCCTGTTCATCGGCGACACACGGAAGAATCCGCCCAAGCTCGACGCCACCACCATGGCACCCCTGACCGGATCACCCGCACTCGACGCAGGCATCACTGGTCCCAGCTTCACCCCCAACGGTGCAGCGGCCGACAACCTGACGTTGATTGGGGAGTACACATACCCGAGGGGCGTCAAGAATCGCATTCTGAAGGGTTCGGCCTTTGACCTCGGCGCCATCGAGCAACCCTGACATCCAGTCTCGGCTTCTCTCCATCCACAATGCAGGCCTTCGGGCCTGCTTTTTGTTTCCCAGCGCGGTCCGCCCCTTCTGCAAAGCTTCCCACCGATGAGCGTATCGATAACGCGTCTTGGCGCCCTCAAAGCCGCAGCCGTCATGACACTGTCAACCTACGTGACAGTGGCACTGGGCCTGATCGTGAGTGCGCTGTTGGCTCGCCAGTTGGGTCCGGACGAGTACGGGCGCTATGCCTATGTGCTGTGGATGGTGGGCCTGCTCGTGACATTCGGGAACCACGGCATTCCCCTGACCGCCTCTCGCTTCATCTCTGAAGCGTTGGGGGCCGGCCGGACATCTGATGCCAGCTCGCTCTATGGATGGTTGCAACGCGCTCAGTGGTTGAGCTTGGCCGTGGTGTGCGCTTTGTTCCTTGCCCTGTTCCCGCTCTTTGAAGCTGCTGGATGGGAGGGGGACACCCGGACATTCCTCGCCGTCACGTTGGCATGTTTCCTGCCGAAATCCGTCTATCAATTTCACACTTCAGCGGCCAAAGGACACTGGAAATTTTGGGTCGAGGCTTGGGGCAACATGGCCACCAGCATCTTGTACACAGCAGGCGTTTTGGTCCTCACCTGGGCTGACGCCAGCTTGAAGCACAACCTGTACTGGTATGTCATCGTCTGTGCCTCGCATGTGGGTGTTGTGTGGTGGCTTCGGCGCAAAGCCGGCATCGTGATCACTCGGGAGAAACTGACAGAAGAGGCCCGCCGCCCTTTGATGACGAACATGTGGTGGACATCGCTGCAGGTGCTCATCGTGTCGTTGGGTGGTCGAACAGTGGACGTCTACCTCTTGAGCCGACTCATTGGCGCAGCCGAGGTCGGGTACTACACACTGGCCTCCAACCTCGCCCGTGGTGCGATTGAGATGTTGTCGTCCAGCCTCTCTACCCTCCTCATGCCAACCATGGCGCACGCACGCGGACAGGGTGGTTTTGACCACGTGAAGCCCATACTCTCCGACGCAAACCGGTACTTCCTGTTCCTGGGTCTGACGCTGGCGGGCGCCGGCATCATGTGGGCGCGGCCTGCCGTGATTGGCATTTACGGGGTTCGCTATGAAGCCATGGTGCCTGCTTTGCAATGGATGGTGCTGCTGAGCAGCTTGGCGCTGCTGGACAACCCTGTGTCATCTCTGCTTTTGGTGATCGACAACCAGCGGATCCGAACCGGCCGCGCGGTCGCCGTCATGGTGGTGAGCACCACGGCCTCCTTGATCTTGATCCCGCCTTACGGTCTGGTGGGTGCCGTGGCCGCCAGCGGCGTGAACGCGGTCATCATCATCGGCGGCTACTCCATGTACTGCTACCGCATGATCGGATTCCGGCTGCCGTGGCGACCCATGCTGTCACTGCTGTTGGCCGCGTGTTTTTCTGGCGGCCTTGCATGGCTGTTGTTGCAGGTTTCAGATGCCAACTGGATGCATTGGCTGGGTGGCGTTGTTTATGTGCTGGTGTTTTGGTGCTTGACGGTCATGCTCAACACCTGGAGCCCCAAGGACTTGTCTTTGCTGATTTTGCTCATGCAAAGGAAACCGAATCTGTTTCCCAAGGTCCTGCCTTGGCTGATCAAGCGACGAGAGATGCTCTGATCAGCAGGCGACTCAAGTGTGTGGCTCAGGCGAGCAGTTTCAGGATCTGTTGCGCGTAACGGTCCACTGTCAAGGACATCGAGAATTGCGCTTGCATGCGGCTTCGCGCTGACTGGCCCATGCGCATGCGGCGCTCCGGATCCCCCATCAACTCGACCAGCAAGGCTGTCAGCAAATCCGCACGACCTCGCGGAACCACAAGGCCGCCCTCCCCGGCACGCCCCACGATCTCTGGCATGCCCCCAGCGTCCGAGGTGATCACACAAGCGCCGCACGCAGCACCCTCGGCCACGACAAAACCAAAGGCTTCCTCCCACTCGGAGGGCACCACAAGAATGTCCACCTGCTGGTAGAACCCCACGGTGTCACTGATTTGCCCAAGGAAACTCACACGGTCCTGCAGGTGCCGCTTCTGAACCTCTCGAACATACGCATCGGCATCAGGTCCCTCGCCGGCAATGAGAAGCCGGAAGTCGTGTCCCTGGTCGCGCAGAGCGACCGCGGACTTCAGCAACACGCCAATGCCTTTTTGAGGGATCAAGTGCCCGATGAATCCAATGGTGGGTGGATTGCCAGCACGGGGCAAGAGAGGAGGCACGAAATGGTGCACGTCAACGCCGTTGTGAATGCACATCACCTGCGCAGCAGGCATGTGGACCCCCAGAACATCGCGTCTGCACACAAAGTCAGAAACGCCAATCACCTGATCCACGTAGCTTGAGGCCCATCTGCCACGCAACTTGGCAAGAACCTCCATGGGCAGGGACTTGCGTGACACCAAGCCACTTGAATGGTCTGTCACAACCAGGCGCCTGGCCCCGCTGCGCCGCTTCAATGTGCGCAAGACAGGGTTGAAGATCGACAGGAAATGCGTCTGGATGAGCGCAGGCTCGTAGGGGCGCAACTGCTCTGCAAGCCGGAGTGCATCGTCACGACCGATGGGGTAGTTGACCACCAGGTACGGGCTGTTCATGTGCTGCAGCGCTTGTCGCATGCGCTCTCCGGGCTCACCGGTGAACACATGCACGGTGCGCCAGCCCTCGTCCTGCATGCGGGTGCCCAAACCCACCAACAACTGCTCCATGCTGCGCCAACTGTTGGGAACGAAATCCATCAACTGGACGATGGTCTGTTGCTTCATAAGTGCCTGTTAACCCCGCAACGACCATCCAAGCCGCTGCTTTGCCTCAAATTTTAGACATGCTCTTTGTGTCCGAGCCCAAGGCCCATCTCACTGAGTCGGGACGCGCGACGTCCCCAGCTTCAACCAAAACCATGCTTCGCGAAAAAGCAAAGTGCTCACCAAAAAAATGGGCGCAACGAAAAAACGCTGAAGGTAGAGGGGAAAGAGAAGCATGTGGAGCAGCACGTAACACAAGCTCACCAGCACCACAGCGTGGTGCAGCCGGCCCATGCAGCGACCGGCAAACAACAACAGCACGGCCAGAGGCCATAGCAAGAAATCTGGCTGCCCGATGGCATGCATCACGCCTCGCGCATAAGCGGCCGCATAAACGTGCCAGTCGGTGGCCACAGGTTGCGATGCTGGCCACGGATGCTTCTGAATCAAGGTGAAGTTGAAGATCACGAGGTGCCCAGGGTTCTGGCACAGGTGGTTGATCGCTGCGCACACCATCAGGGACAGGACGGCAGCCAGCAGTGGCTGCCAGCGCATGGATGTCATCCACACAACTGCCATGGCAACCATGAGCGACCAGAGCACAGCATCTGTGCGCGCCAAGGGCAGCAACGATGCGCATACCAGTGCAAGGCGCCATCGTTGGTGCGCCAGTGCGAGCATGCTGGACAACGCAAGCCAGCACGCAAGAACATCGGGCGTCGAGAGCTTCGCCACATCCCGCACGCCTGCCCACCATAAAAGAACAGGCAACAACCACACTGGCACGGAAAACGCGCGCAGCAAGCCGAAGCACGCGAAAACAGCAAGGGCTCCGGCAACGCCATTGAGCCAGGCCAGGGCCCTGGATGGCGAACACCCTGCAAGCTTGCTGATCACACGCATTGCCGAAACGTGCAGGACCCGGATGGCATAAAAATGCACATTCTGCTCCAGCGCCGCGGGGGACGCGTACACCGCCGCTCGGTATGGATCAGAGGGGTCCACCAGCCTGGCGAACTGTCGCTCGCCCACGTCATGCCGCACGCTGTCGTAGGTGTGCCGATGCAAGTCAACGCCGCGAAGACCATCGGCATGAAGGGCCGCGGCAACGTAGCCGATCACATCCCAGTCGTGGTCTGGTCGCTTGGCGCCTGACCACAGGACGAACAAAGCCAAAAGGCATGCCAAAGCCCATTCGGCAAACCGCTGATGCACTGAGGGCATGGGACTGAGTTTTCCACGGAACATGCTACCCCTCACATCAAGCTACATGGTTGCCGTGCGGATGAAGACCGATACAAGCACCAGAGTCACGGCTACCGCCTGCAGCGTCGTCCACCACCACAGCACCGGCTCATGGAGTCTGACCAGGGTTGGGGAGGGATGAGGGGTCAACGGATGGGCTTTGCGGGTTGTGTACAAAAGACAAACCGCCATGGCCAACAACAGGTAGAGCGTCGGTACAAACGTCCTCGACAGGAACCAAGCGCACACCAAGAAACCCACGATGGAAGCACGCAACAAACCCGCGTAGTGCGATGACACCGACCCGGGCTCCGAACACGCAATGACGCGATTGAGTGATTTGATAGCGATGATGATCATGCCCAGCCAAAGGGAATAACCTGCCAGACCTGTCTCGGCGAAACACAAGACGAAAGAGTTGTGCGCGGTGCGGTGATGGTGCTCGGTGAAATTACCGTAACCCACGCCCAGCAACGGATTGCCCTTGAGCATCATCAAGCCGTCGTTCCACGCGTCAATGCGTTCACTGGCTGACTGCTCCTTCGAAGACATCGCACGGTCACCGCCCAAGCCACCCATTGACAAAGCGGCAGCGAGCCCACCAACGAGAAGCAAACGGACAAAATTGGAAGGGCTGACGTACATCTTGACCACAAACAGGCCCGCAGCAGCCGTGCCCAGGATGCCTCCGCGAGAGTGCGTCAACATGAGCGTGTAGCCAGCGCAAACCAGCAAGGGAAGAACCATCAGGATTCGTTGTACCGCACGCCTGTTTGAGTAACCCAGCATCAGCAGCCAGGGCGACACCACGATGATGCTCTGCGCAAAGTCGTTGGGGTCTGACAGGAAACCCACACTGCGAATGCGCCAGATCAACGCCCCCGACGTGTCGTCTGCGGGAGCGGCAGGTAAGTCCTTTGGAACGATGACGTTTTCGCGGGCCATCTGGGGTATGACCAGCTTGTCAGCCTGCCACCCGGTGTGATATCCGTAAAGACTCTCGAGGCACAGCACCAGGATGCAAAACAAGAACAGCATCGCCGTCTTGCGATAGCGCTCCGTGGTGGTCACATTCATGCACGTCAGCGCAAACAGCATGGCCGGGGTCGAGTACTCCCCAAGACCATCTCCCAACGATGAAAATCCGCCATTGAAAAACGTCGAGGCCAGGACAATCAGCGCCAGCCCTCCAAGCAGCCAATAGTGCTGTGACTCCGCAGCACCCCACTGCACTTTGGAAGCATCACGCAATGTGAGCACAAAGGTCAGGACCCACAGAATCAGCACTGGCCGCAGTTCCATCAGTTCGGGCACAAATTGCTCGAATGGTCTGATGAACAGGACGAGGACATACAGCATGTACGCGCGAAAGCCCACAACCCCCCCCGCCGCGGCATCTGCCGCGAATTCATTCAAAACAAGGCTTTGAGGCCAGGTGCTCCTGCCAGCCCTCGCGTGAGCATCAACCGTCAGCCCGCATCACTGCCCTGAGCCGCTGCGTCAAGCTCTGCCGGATCATGCTCCGATCGTAGCGGTCCGCCGCTAATCTCCGTACCGCTTGACCCAACTGCCGATTGAGGTCCGGGATCATGAGCAATTGCACGCAAGCGTGTGCGAAGCCCTCCGCGTCATCGCGCAGCAAAGCGTGACAACCGTCGATGAAAGCCAAACCTTCAGCACCCACTGTGGTGGAAACAATCGCTTTTTCGCGCACCGCTGCTTCGACCAGCTTGATGCGGGTCCCGCCTCCAGTGAGGATGGGGCAGATGACAACACTGGCAGCAGCATAGGCTGACTCGATGTCGTCAACGAAGCCCAACAACTTCACGCCTTCAGGGACGCGTTCAGCATCGCCGATGGACTGGGGCGATGCACCCACGAACCACACCTCGGCCGTCGGGACGGCACGCCTGATCATTGGCCATGCCTGCTCAATGAAAAATCGTGCGCCTTCCGCGTTGGGCTCATAACTGTAGATGCCCACCATCAGCAGGACTGGGGGGGCCGACAAATCGGGTGCTCCAGGCTCAACCACGGTCACGCCATTGGGCACCACAGCGATGCGGGCATCGGAGACTCCTGCCAGACCCTGCATCAGCTTCGCGTCATCGCCAGCGCACACCAAGGTCAGGGCCGCCCGTCTGACTGCAGCACGCTCCAGCCGCTTCAACGCCGGCAAAGCGATCCGAGCTAACAACCGCTCCCTGACGTTACCTCCCAAGTCCATGCGGCGCATGTGCACCACATGCTCGACATCGTCCATGTCAAACACACAAGGCAGAGTGGAGGTGCAGTCCAGCAAGATGGCCATGCTGCCAAGGCGATGGGCAAGCAGCAGGCGGTGCCGAGGGGCGATCACTTCATTGAGCTGCGCCATTTGACCACCCGCCCTGGCCGCCCTGTGAAACGGGGACCAGGTGTGGGAAACACAGCCAGCCAGTTGCTGAATCAAGTAAGGGATACGGCTGTCCTCCACGAGACGCGCTATCGACATCACCTTGCATGTCAGCCCCCAGTGCTGGAGGATTCCGGCTTCCAACTGCGCGCAGGCACCAGGCGCCGCTGCCTTGACAAGCTCGCCCTCCGCGCACACCAACTCAAGCGACAGTCCAGTGTCAGCAGCAGCCTCCATCAGCATGCGAAAGCGCTGGTAGATGCCGTGGCGCGACATGCCGAGGTTGTCCAGCGAGAGCCCTGTCACGATGAGGCAGCTGCCGCGCTCGGGCGCAATGGAGATTGACTTACTTGACATCTCGTTCAGTCGATGTAGTCAACCAACGTGCGACCGCTAACCACGACGGGGGGACGTGCACGCGAAGGAGGAGGGCTAGGGCAGCGCCAGTGAAGTCTTTTCGCATGGAGGCAAGGGCCTGCTGCATGGCCTCGCTGCGGCGATCGGCACGAAACAGGGCTCGACCAAGCCGGAGGTGAAGGTCGCTCAAGGTTTGCCGCACCAAGCGAGGACTCTCTTGGGCGAAAGACTCGTGCTCAGCGAGAAACCGCTGATACACATCGAGCAGTTGGACGTATCCCGCGATGCTGTCGCTGCTCAAACTGCCATCAACTGTTCTGATGTGAACCGCAGGGTACATCAACCGAACATACCCAGGGCTATTATAGAGCAACCGCAAAAACAAGTCCACATCTTCAGCCCTGCGCAAGTTTTCATTGAACCCACCCAACGCGAGAAACCTGTCGCGCTCGACGATGACGCTGGACATACCCAAGTAAGGAAACCGAAAAACCTCGCGAAAATCGGAAAGGAATCGGAATGGCAAAGCACCATCGATGCGCTGGATTGGGGAACTCAAATCACGCCGATCTTGCAATGACGTGCTGCCGGACAAACCCATGGCGGCGGTCGGGTGCTGAAGCATCAGCTCCAGCATGGAAGCCAACATCTGAGGGTGCCACAGATCATCTGCGTCAACGAATGATATCCACCGTGCACGTGCCTGCCGGGCTCCAACGTTGCGGGCACTTGACACCCCCCCGTTGACTTTCCGGATGTATCGCACGCTGGGGTAAAGGGCAACCACGTCAGCTGTCTGGTCTGAGGAACCGTCGTCAACGACGATCACCTCGATGTCAGGCAGTGTCTGCCCGAGAACGTGCTCGATGGTCTCGCCAATGTAGGGTGCCGCGTTGTACGCGGGAATGATCACGGTCACCGCCGGCACGCCCGACCCGGTCATGTGAGTGAGCCTAGAAAATCACGAAGGGCGGCTCCGTGGCGCTCCGCGGCAAATCGGGGTCGAGCGTCCCATGCCGCCTTTCGCAACGCCTCGACATGCGCGCGATCTCTGAGGACGCGCATCAATCCAGGGGGCGAAGCAAACTCAATCAGGGCCTCGTGGCCTGCCAAATATTGCTTGAGGCCGGTATAACCCGAGCGCGGCACGGCAATGGGCACGCCCGCAGCAACACTGGACAACAGACGGTCTGGGACGGTCAAATCGAACCGAGTATCGTTATCGCACGCCGCGAGGTTGTACGCGATCAGGCTGACGTCATGGCAAGCCATGTTCTCGATCAGCTGAGACTGGCAGACCGGCGCAAACGGCCGACGCAATGGATGGCCATCCTCTGTCTCGCGGGATTGACCATGGTGCAACAAAATACCAGCGTCAAGGCATTCGCGCATCAACGGCCGCAGGTCGTCTGCCTTGTGAACGGTGGAAGATGAGAGGTCAGTCCGCCCAATGAAAATCATGTTGGGCTCAGACAGGCCGGCAGGCTGTGAGCCGTGGGCCTGCAGCGCACCAGCCCAGCAAGGCGGCAGGACCATGTTGGCGCGCTGTCGGGGCATGAGCCCTTCGTCGATGAAGTGATCACGCATCGCCTCGTTGGGGAACAGCAGACCGTCAAGCAGGTCAGCCGTGCGCCGCATCATCCAGTTTTGCCTCCTGATGCCCGCGATGTTCAGCGCCACCGGGAAGCACAGAACCATCAGCAACAGCTTCAGATCAGGACGCAACCGGCGCAAGGCCATCAGGTCGGCAAGTGGCTCGGTGCCCCAATAGGCCACCACGACACTGCTTTGATTGGCCTGCAAGGCTTGGCTCACCAATTCCAAGTAATCGGCACTGCGGGTGCCAAACACCCTCTCCGCCTTGTGATGGAGGCGGCCAAGCCATCCTGATTGCCGTCCTGAAAGGAATGAATTCGAATCGGGAACCCAGTTCACTCGACACTCGCCGCCGAGCATGACTTCCAGGCTGCGCCGGTGGTCAATGTCCGGCCCCAGGAGCGTGACACCCAAAGACATGCCGCGCTCAGGCCTGCTGCGGCATGACAACCATGCCATCCGCGTCGGCATACAACATGTCGCCCGGCCGGATGAGCACACCTTGGACCTGCACCGGCACATCTGTCTGCCCTTGCTGTCGCTTCTCGGTGGGCATGGGCATGGCAGCCAGTGCGCGGATGCCCACGTCACAGGCACTCAGCTCGGCCACATCGCGCACGCAACCGTCGATCACGACGCCCGCCCAACCATTGCGCGCAGCAGCCGCGCCGAGGTTGCCGCCCAGCAAGGCCTTGCGCAGTGAGCCACCGCCATCGACCACCAGCACGCGACCCAGGCCTGGCGCATCGACCATGGCTTTGACGGAGGTGTTGTCTTCGTGACACTTCACCGTGACAACGACACCACTGAACACGGTGCGTGCGCCGAAGTCCTTGAACACGGGCGGCAGCACTCGGAAGGTGCCATCGGTGGAGGCTTTGTGCTCATCGCACAGGTCACAGGTCGAAAAACTCACGCTCATGTCGGTATCTCGCTCATCAAATCGATCACGCCGACGCATTATGGCCGCATTAACCCGCGCAAAATAGGCGCCGACGCCCCCAGGCCAAAGGGGCCCCATCCACGATGAAGCCCACATGACCCGCATCGCCCTCGTCACCCCCATGCTGCCCGTGTCCCACGACATGACGCGCGGCCGCTACATCCACGAAACAGCCCGAGCACTGTCCTCGCTGGCCACTGTGAAGGTTTTCTTTCAGCAGGCCAGCTACCCGCGCCTGCCCTTTGTGGCGCCGCGCAGTTTCCTGGATGGCACCGTGGGCGAGGACTACACCATCGACGGCCTGGACGTGGAGACCTTCACCTACCCCGTGCTGCCCGTGGTGTCACGCGCCATCAACGGCCACGTGAGCAGTGCGGCGCTTTTGCCGCGTGTGCGCAGCTTCCAGCCCGACATTGTCCTGGCCTACTGGGTGTACCCGGACGGCTACGGCGCCCTGCGCACCGCGCGCCGCCTGGGCGTGCCTTGCGTGGTCGGCGCGCTGGGCTCGGACATCCACGTCCGCAGCGGCTTCAACGCCTTCATGACGCGGCAGACCATCGCTGGCGCCGATGCCCTGCTCACCGTCAGTGAAGCGATGCGGCAGACCGCCATCGGCACCTTTGGCGCCAAGCCAGAGAAGGTGCACACCATCGTCAACGGCTTCAACACCTCGGTGTTCCACCCGCGGGACCGCCTTCAGATGCGCCAGAAGCTCGGCATGCAGGCCGATGAGCAATCGGTCATTTACGTGGGCCGCTTCGTCGAGGCCAAGGGCATGCGTGAACTCGTGACCGCCTTCACGCGGCTGCGCGCAGAACGCCCTCGCTGCCGATTGAACCTCGTGGGCGACGGCGTGATGAAGGACGAGCTCGCCGCGTTGCTCCAACGCGAGGGCCTGGGCGACTCTGTGCGCATGCCTGGCGGGCTGCCGCCGGAGCAAGTGGCCGAGTGGATCTCAGCCAGCGATGTGCTGACCTTGCCGAGTTGGTCGGAGGGCTACCCGAATGTGGTGGTCGAGGGCGCTGCCTGCGGCCGGCCGGTCGTGGCCACGGACGTGGGTGGCACGCGTGAAATCCTGGACGCATCCAACGGCATCCTCATCCCGCCCAAAGATCCGCAAGCCCTGCAAACCGCGCTGGCCCGGGCGCTCGATGCGTCCTGGGACCATGCCGCCATCGCGGCCCGCATGAGCCGCACCTGGCAGGATGTGGCCCGCGAGACCTTGCAGGTGTGCGAACAGGTGTGCGCGGGAGCGCTGCGCCCGGTGAGCCGCTGAAGGAAGCCCGCGTCAGCGGGTGGTGGCAGCCCGCCCCTTGTCGGTGAGGCTGACCAGGAAGTCGGTCAGCTGCACGATGTTGTGACGCCACTGGCGATGCTCGGCGATGTAGCCACGTGCCGCCTGACCCACACTGGCCAGCGCAGCCTTGTCCTGGCTTCTGGCAATGACCTGTGCCACCGCTTCGTCGAGCTGGCCGGCCGGGAACATCCAGCCCGTCACACCGGGTTTGAGCACTTCGCGGATCGGCGCGAAATCAGGGGCAATCGGCGGCACGCCGCAAGCCATGAACTCGAACAGCTTCACCGGAGAGGTGTAATCGCCCGCACTGGGCAGGATGGCCATGTCCATGGCAGCCAGCAAGCCGGGCACGCGGTCATGGGGCACGCGCCCCACCATCACGATCTGGCTGGACAGGCCTTTGTCCTGCACGAACTGCTTGACCTCGTCGAACTTGGCCCCGTCGCCCACCAGCAAGAGCTTGAGGTGAGGATTGACCTTGAGCGCCTCGGCAATGCGGTACACGAACTGGTCAATGGCATGCCACGGCACGAAAGCACCCAGGTAGCCGCACACCACATGGCCTTCCAGACCCCAGTGCTGTCGGGCCTCGTCGCGCTGGGCCTGCGTGAACGTGAACTGGGCGATGTTGGCTGCGTTCGGCGTGATGATGGTGGGCGCGATGTGGCCGTGCACCTGCACCGCACGGTCGCGAAACACGGACGACACGAACACCAGACCATCGGCCTTGCGGAAAACCCAGCGCTCAATGGCCATGGCCAGGCGCTTGAAAAACAAGGGCCTCACGCGCTCCACGGCCGCAGAGTCGTTGACTTCCAGGATGATGGGCAGGCCGCGCAGGCGGCATAGCAGCACCGTCACGAACATGAACAGGGAGTAGCGCTCATAGACGAAGGTGAGGCCCGGGTTGCGGCGGAAGAACTGCATCAGGCGCCAGCCGGCCATCAGGTTGTAGCCCAACTCCGCCAACTCGAACAAGGGTTCGGGAAACTGGGACACCAGCTTCATCAACCAGGTGGCCTGGCTGGTAGGCGACATGGCCTTGGGCGTCGAGTAGGGGTCGGCGCCGGGCAGCGAGATGATGTCCACCTTCACGCCCTCGGCACGCATGGCGTCGGTGATGCCCCGGATGTGCACGCCCTCGACGGCTTTGCCCTGTGTTCGGTGGTGGTACAGCATGTGCTGTACGCGGCTTGTGATCGGAGTGTGCGATGCCATTGCGCAATGAGACGAGGACACGATCGGGGGGCCGCAGCCCCTTGGCAGGGTGGCGCCTCACGTCAAGCCTACGCCAAGTCACCTGTGAAACTCAGTGTAGCATTTGGCCATGACGCCCCCTGCGCCCGACGCCGCCCCTCGCCCCCTGCGCATCGTTCACGTGGTGGACTCCCTGGAGGTCGGAGGCCTGGAGCGCGTGACAGTCGATCTGGCCCAGGCACAAGCAGCACTGGGACACAGCGTGCGCGTCTTCAGCATCGCGGCCACCGAAGGCCTCAAACAGGAACTCCTGGACGCGGGCATCCCCGTCACCGAGGGGCACAAGCGGCGCTCCCTCGACTGGCACACCCTGTCGCTGTTGCGCGCCTGCGTGCGCGATGCCCGGGCCGATGTGGTGCACGCCCACAACTTCGTCCCCAACTACCATGCGGCGCTGGCCACCATCGGTCTGGGGGTGGCACAGGTCTGCACCCTGCATGACATGGGCGCACGCTTGCAGAACCGCCGGCTGAAGACACTGTTTCAGCTCTCTTTGACCCGCACGCGGTGCGTGGCCATGGTCGGCGCGCAGGTGCACCAACGCCACCTTGCAACGGGCCTGGTCCCGGCCGACAAGGCGCACACGGTGCTCAATGGCATCCCGGTTGCGCGCTTTGCAAGCGATGGCACCAACAGACCAGCCGCACGCCAGCAACTGGGCCTGAACGACACGGCCCTCGTCATTGGCTGCGTCGGCCGGCTCGTCCCACTCAAGAACCACCACCGCATGGTGGATGTCATGCCGGCGCTGCTGCAACAGCACCCTCACCTGCGCCTGGTGATCGTGGGCGATGGCGTTCAGGCAGAGGCTCTGCGCCAGCAGGTGGCGGCCAAGGGGCTTCAGGAACACGTCGTCCTGGCGGGTCAACGCAGCCATGTGAGCGCACTGCTGGGCGCCTTCGATGTGTTCGCGCTGCCCTCGCAAACCGAAGGGCTGTCGATCGCACTGCTGGAAGCCTGCGCCACAGGCTTGGCCGTGGTGGCCACGCGGGTGGGCGGCAACCCGGAAATCATCGTGGACGACCAGACGGGCTTGCTGGTTGCACCCGATGACAACGACGCCCTCGCAGGCGCGCTGTCGCGCCTGCTGGCGGACTCAGCCCTGCGCGCGCGCTTGGGCGCCGCGGCCGCACAATGGGTGCGCGCCCACGCCTCCTCCGAAGCCTTGGCGCAAGCTTATGGCCGGGTTTACGACGCCGCCCTGATCAAGCGCTGACGCCTCACCGGCAGGACCCCAGGCCTTGCAGCGCCCCTCGCGCGACTGTCATCGCTTGCGCTGCAGTTCTTCGCGGAAGTGGGCGAACGCGCGCTTCAAGCCCTCCGAGGTGGGAACGCGCGGCGCCCAACCGATGCCACGCAGCGCCTGGTTGCTGTAACGCAGCGGCTTGTACATCGAGGCCACCACATAAGGCGTGAACAAGGCCGGCAACTGACCCTTGGAGCGCCTGTGGTACCACACCAGCATGCGCGAGGCCAGCATGAACAACGGATAAGGCAAAGGGATGCAGCGCAGCGGCTCCACCTGCTTGCGGTAGGCCTGGAGGTAAGCGCTGCAGGTCGGCAGGTCGTCATCGACCAGACTGAACACGCTGCCCGCGGGCGCTTTCAAAGCCGCTGTGGCAACCGCATCCGCGCAGTTGTCAACGTAGGTCAAGGGCAGGGTCGCGCTGCCACCCAGGGACACGAACAAGCCCATGGCTTTGATGCCGACGCGCGAAGACATCGCCCCACCGCCCGGGCCGTAGATGACACCGGGGCGCAGGATGACCGACTCGAAGCCGCTCTCGCGCTGGAACTCGTTGAACAAGTGCTCCTGGCGGGTTTTCGCATAACCGTAAGGCCCGCGCTCCACACCCACTTTTTCGATCGGCGTGCGCTCGTCCAGCACACTGCCCTTGGGCAAGGGGGCCGCATCGAACACCGAGAAAGAACTCACCAGCACGATGCGCCTGACATGCGCCGCCGTGGCCGCTTCCAGCAGGTTGCGGGTGGTCAGCACCGTGTTGGCGAACATGTCGGCAGCTGCACCCTTCATGCCTGCGGCAGCGTGAACGATGCAATCGACGCCTTCGACCACATGCGCCAGCTTGCCGCGGGAAAGGAGGTTGGCCAGCACCACGCTCACCTCGGCGCCCGGGTACGCCTGACGCCATCCTTGCAGCAGCTCTTCCGGCACGGCACGGCGCGCATGCACACGCACCGATGTCACGCCCTGCCTCAGCAGGCTGTCCACGATCCGGCGCCCGAGGAAGCCGCCTGCACCCGTCACCAACACCGTCATGCCCTAGCCTCCATGCCATCCACCAGTAGATCAATCACACGGCACACCCGCAGGATGTGCTGGGCAGGAATCGGGTCCGCGCCTTGGTTCTCTACAGCGTCGTAGAAGCGGTTGAGCAGCACACGCATGCACTGGAAATAGTGGTATTCGTGGCGCCGAAACAAGCCCACGTTGCGCCAGCCGTTGCGCCAGAACTGCCGGGCCTGCACAAAGGCCGGGAACAAGCGCCCCACCGACGCTGGCTGGGCCCAGTTGGCGCTGTGCACCAGCGTGCGGGCCGTGTAATCGAGCTCCACCGAGTCGCGCGAGCCCACCACCTTCAGGGTGTGGGCACTGGGTTTGCCGTGCGCGCTGACGGTGCCCGAAACAGTCACGTTCTGGCTGCGCAGCATGAAGCGCAACTCATCGTGCAAGGCGTCGAGCACCGGATCTCCTGAGGCGGCACGGCGCCGGAACGACATCACCTGCACCTCGCAATCGTCTTCGATGTGCATCATCACTTTGGCGAGGACATGGTCCAGCACATTGTGGAACAGCTTGCCGGGCAAACGGTGCACCCAATGGTCCGGGTCCGACATGACCGCCAGGCCATAGTCACCGGCCAGGTTGTAGCCGTACTGGGTGTCCAGGTGAACGACTTCGCCCAGTGCGCGAACGGCCATCAGGCGCTCAAGTTCCAGCGCCGGAGGCTCGTAGTTGTAAAGGTAGTTCACGCACACCCTGCGCCCGACTTCTGCCGCGCAATCGGTGATCTTGCGGGCCTCGGTTTCCGTCAGGGCAAACGGCTTCTCCACGAAAACGTGGCAACCCGCGCGCAGGGCCGTGGTGGCAAGGAACACATGCGAGTCCGGCGGCGTGGCGATGTGCACCACATCTGGCTTCACCTCGGCCAGCATCTTGTGGATGTCGGTGTAGCGACCCGCGACGCCCATGCGCACGGCGAGTTGCTCGACCATCAAGGGCTCCAGGTCACAAACGGCGACGACATCCCCCCGCCCTGTGGCTCGCACTTGTTCCACGTGCCCGTCAGCGATTTTCCCGCACCCCACCACCGCAATCTTCAGCACATTTTCCCCTGGTGAAAAACAACAGCCGGCAGCCCCATGGGCCGGCATCATCGCGAACCATCATTCATGGGCATCGCGGGAAACCGCGCAAGCATACAGGCCACAGGCTGAAAGCCGACCACCCCATGCAAGGGAATGCAAACTGGCAGAGCAAGGCATTATTCTTCCTCAGGCAAACCGTTGCGGGCATACCATAGCGCTCGAATGTGTCCGGTAAAACAAGCCCCGATATGAGCACACCCGATCAGATTTTCCTCGCAGCGGCGTCATTCATTGCTTATACCTATGCGGCCTACCCGGCAGGGATCTGGGCACTGAGCCGCACCCAACCGGACGAATGCGCCCCGCCTTTGCCCGACGATGCCTGCCCGGAGGTCACGGTCGTGATTTCGGCGCACAACGAAGCGGCAAGGGTTCAACGCCGCATCGACAACCTGCGCTGCCTGGATTACCCCCAGGACAAACTGCACCTGTTGTTCGTCTCCGATGGCTCCAGTGACCGCACCGCAGAGTTGCTGCGCCAGTTCCCGGGCGTGCAGGTCATCGAACACGCCGAGCGGGGCGGCAAGGCACACGCGCTGAACGCGGCCATGGCGCGGGCCAAGACCCCAGTGGTGTTGTTTTGCGACATGCGCCAGACCGCTGAGCGGCAATCGCTGCGCCTGCTGGTGTCCACCTTGGTGCAGCCCGGCGTGGGCGCGGTCAGTGGAGAGTTGACCCATGTCGATCCAGGCACCCAGGTGGCGGCCAACATCGGCCTGTACTGGCGCTACGAAAAGTGGATCCGCAAATCCGAGAGCCGCTGGCGCTCGGTGGTGGGTGCCACGGGGGCGTTTTACGCGATCAAGACGCCCTACTTCGTGCCCTTGGCGCCCGGCACGCTGCTGGACGACTTCGAGATCCCCATGCAGATCGCACGACAAGGCCAGCGGGTGCTGCTCGACGGACGGTCGCTGGTCTTCGATGAGCTCCAGAACGACATGGCAGGTGAGCGCAAACGCAAACTGCGCACACTGGGCGGCAACTTTCAGAGCTTTGCCCGCCACCCCTGGCTGTTCTCGCCGCGCGGCAACCCCATCTGGCTGCAGTTCCTGTCGCACAAGGTGTTCCGCTTGGCCGTGCCCTACGCGATGGTCTGCGCCCTGATCAGCAGCTTGCTGTCGAGCACCGGCTGGGTGCAGTGCCTGGCCGCAGCACAGGTGGCCTTCTACACCGCCGCCTTGATAGGCATGCGGTCGCAGACCTGGCGCAAAAGCAGGTTGATTGCGTTCGCCACCGTCTTCGTCGAACTCAACTGGACTGCCATGCAGGCAGGTCTGCAATTCGCATCAGGCCGCCTCGACCTTCAATGGGAAAAGACCTGAACGCCGCTCAGATCAAACTGCAGCCTGGGGGCTGACGCCGTAGCGCGGACGGGGGATCACATGGTCGCGGTAGTCTCCTGGATCACCCTGCTCGCCGGCTTCGGCGGCTTTGACGATGTTGTACATCTCGCGCGCGCTCACGTAGTGGAGTTTCCACTCGCGCCCATCGTTGTAGCGGCGCTGCATGTACTCAAAGGCCTCCCGCATCGGCTGCCCCAGCAGGGTGTCGGTGTCACGCTCCTGGGTGCCATGCGTGTGGACCTTCACAAACACCCATTCCGGGCGTCCTTCGACCTGGATGCCCATGTTCACCCAGGCATCCACGCGGTCTGGTGAGGGCGGGCAGCTGGTGCGGACATCGGCGTTCTCGATGCGAGGGATCAAACCGAATTTGCGCGACGCCATGTTGAAGCCCAGAGGGCCCTGGATCAGCATGAGGTCGCCCCATGGCGATCCGCCCACGCTCACACGGCGCCCACGATCGTGCGAACGGGGCGCATCGGGATCGTCCTTGGCGTAGTAGATCTGATTGATCGTGGGCGGCTGACAAGGGTCCGGCGCAGCGGGGAAAGTGAAGTCGGCGTAGCAGCCCTCTTCCCTGAGGATGATCAATTCGTTGTTGACCCCGCAGCAATACCCGTCGCCACGGGGATGCGCATTGTCCAGTGCCCAGTTGCCATGGATGAACGCCCAACGGAGCTGACCGGTCTCGGGGTCCCTGGGCAGCGCGTCATGCTGATCCGCCAGGATGCCGGTGAAGCGGCGCAGCTTTTCACGCAAACCCGCGTCCGTGTCGTGATGGTGGTGCAGGTGCACCTCGATTTCACCAAGGCCCATTCGGCACAACTCGACCAGCGGATTGATGTGCTCAGGGCGGTATTCCTCTTCCGGGTAGAAAAAAGAATGGATGGGTTGCCGCCCGTCAGCGTCTCGCAGGCCCTCGCACAAGGCCGGGTATTCCTGGCGCCAACGCGCCACGCGGGCGCATTCGATTTCATAGCTGGGCTGCTGGTATTGCGGCTCGAAATGATCGACAAAACAGAACATGAGATGGCGCGTTTGCCCAGCAGGCGCCTTGCCGTGCGCCCAGTCGCGCCTGAGATAGGACCACAGCCACGTCTGGATGTGCTTCTGGCGAATTTCGCGCAAAAGCACCGCTCCAGCCGCCAAAGCCGCAGCCCCCACCCCCACTACCACCAGGTTCATCGCTATTCCAAATTGTTGCGCAGACATGACATCCGTCGCTCATGAAGCAGGCCGCACAAGCCTGCCTCACGCAGCACCGGATAAGCTGTCTCGGACTCTAACACCGCGTGGGGCGAGTTCGGTATGCTGGAGGCGGGAGGCGCCCCCCTGGCGTTCACGCGCCACGCTTGTTTCTCCCGAATCAGATCACGTCATGAAACTGGCGCATGATGTCAGACCAGTTTTCCCATCGAAATGGCTGCACCGGCTCAGCCGATTGCGCCAAGGCCACCGAACTTCGGAAATCCGCAGAACTGCCGAAAGAAGACCCTATGACTTTCACCACTCGCAAAATCATCGGCCGTGCTGGCGTTTTGCTGGCCCTGTGCGCAACCTTGCTGGCCACCGGGTGCGGCAGCACCTTCAATCTGCCGCCCGCGCCGCAGCGTGTCGCAGCAGATGACAAAACCCAGGGCTACCAGATCGGTGCGCTCGACGAACTCTCCGTGGTGGTCTGGCGCAACCCCGACCTGTCGGCCACCGTCACTGTCCGCCCTGATGGCAAGATTTCCTTGCCACTGGTGGAAAATCTGCCAGCAGCGGGCCGTCGCCCTGACGACCTCTCGCGCCAGATCGAAGCGGCATTGGGCAAATACATCCGCGAGCCCGTGGTCACCGTGGTGGTCAACCGCGCCCTCGGCGAGACCTCTGCTCAGGTCCGCATCGTGGGTGAGGCAGCCAAACCCCAGGCTGTGGCGTTCCGCCAGAACATGACGCTGCTGGACGTGATGATCCAGGTCGGTGGGCTCACTGATTTTGCCGACGGCAACAATGCCGTGCTGGTGCGCGGTTCAGAGAACAGCAAGCAGTACAGCGTGCGGATCAAAGACTTGCTGCGTCGCGGCGACATTTCGGCCAACGTGGACATGAAGCCCGGTGACATCCTCATCATCCCGCAGAGCTGGTTCTGATGTCCGATGGCCCTGTGCCTGCTGTGCGCCAGGGCTGACTCCCCCACTCTGAATCAAGCTGTATGGACGATCTCCTCCGACAAGTCTCCGGCGTGCTCGTGGCCATGTGGCAGCGACGCTGGATCGGCATGGCCGCCGCCTGGGTTGTCGCCGTGATGGCCATGGCAGCCGTGACCTTGGTCATCCGCGACCGCTACGAGGCTTCGGCCAAGGTGTTCGTGGACACCCAGACGGTGCTCAAGCCGCTGATGAGTGGCCTCGCCTTCCAACCCGATGTGGACCAACAGGTGCGCATGCTGGCGCGCACGCTGATCAGCCGCCCCAACGTGGAGCAGCTCATCAAATCACCCCGCGCCGGCCTGAACAACCTCAGTGAAGTGGACCGAGACCGCACCATCGACAGGCTGACGAAGGAAATCAAGGTGGCGCCCAGCGGCGACGCCAACCTGTTTTCCATCACTTACCGGGACATCAACCCCCAGCGCGCGCAGATCATCGTGGGCGAACTGGTGTCGCTGTTCGTGTCGTCCGGTGTGACCGACAAGCAGCGCGACTCGGAGCAGGCCCGCCGCTTCCTGGACGAGCAGATCAGGTCCTACGAGGAAAAGCTGAGCGCATCGGAAAACCGGGTCAAGGAATTCAAGCTGCGCAATTTCGGCCTGACCGGCACGTCAAACACCGACTTCTTCGGCCGCATCTCCAGTGGAACCGACGAGGTCAACCGCCTGCGCGTGGAGTTGCAGGCTGCAGAGCGCTCGCGCGACGCCTTGCGCCGGGAACTCTCCACCGAAGACCCCACCATCCCGCCAGAGGCCATGATGGCAGGCGCAGGCGCACAGCAGACCGAGACGGAGTCGCGACTGGATGCACAGCGCCGCCTGTTGGACGACCTGCTGCGCCGCTACACCGACCAACACCCTGACGTGGTGGCGGCCCGACGCACCATTGCGCAGTTGGAGCAGCAGCGTCGCACCGAGCAGGAATCCCGCAAGGCCAGTGGCAGAGCACCAGCCCCGACCAGCCCGGTGTTCCAGCGCATCCGCGTGGCGCTGGCCGAAGCAGAGGCCAAGGTGGCATCCCTGCGCGGACAGCTTGGCGCGCAGCAAGGTCAGCTGGACCAGGCCCGTGCCATGGCCGGCAAAATGCCGCAGGTCGAAGCGGAATTGGCCCAACTCAACCGCGACTACGACATCGTTCGCAAGAACTATGAGCAATTGGTGGCACGCCGCGAATCAGCGTCACTCGGCGAAAAAATCGACCTGACCACCAAAGTGGCCGAGTTTCGCGTGGTGGAGCCTCCGCGGGTGTCGCCAACACCCGCCAAACCCAGCCGCATGATGGTTGCCGTGCTGGGCGTGCTGGCAGCACTGGGCGCAGGCTTGGGTGTGGCTTTCGCCATGACGCAAGTTTTTCCGACCGTCCAGGATGCGCGCCAGTTGCGCGAGATCGGCGGACGGCCGGTGCTGGGCAGCGTGTCCATGGTGCTGAGCCCGGAGATGACCGTCGATGTCGGCCGGGATCGCCGGAATTTCCTGATCGCTTGCGGCTTGTTCGCCCTGGTCAACATGACCTGGCTGCTCGTCGTCAAACAACAGTGGCTGTCCTGAGGTGCGCATGAACACGATCGAACAAGCCGCCAAAAGGCTCGAACAATTGCGCCGCGCTGGCGTCGACGTGCAGTCGGACATCCAGACAGCGTCCAGTGCGCTTGGCACGCAAGCCACACCGGCGACGAACGCAGCAGAGTCGCGGGCGACGCCCCTTCCCTTGCCGACGCAAGCCCACGCACTGGGACAGCCCGATGACCGCCGCAGCAGGGACATCACGGTCGATCTGGCGCGCATGCGCCGCGCTGGCTTGCTGGTCCCCGGGCAACCGCGGTCGCAGCTCGAGGAAGAGTTCCGCATCGTCAAACGGCCTTTGCTGGAAAACTTGCGCGGACAGGCTGGGATGCGCCCTGACCGCGCCAACCTCATCATGGTGACCAGTGCGATGCCCAGCGAGGGCAAAACCCAAACAGCATTGAACCTGGCTGTCAGCATCGCCATGGAACTGGACCACACCGTGCTGCTGGTCGAAGCCGATGTGCTGCGCCCCTCGGCGCTGGAGCGCCTGGGTGTGACTGCAGCCAAAGGCCTTCTGGACTTGCTGGACTCATCCCAGACTCAACTCACCGACGTCCTGCTGCGCACCAACATTCCCAAGCTCACCTTGCTGCCCGCGGGCACGGCGAGTTCGCGCTCCACAGAGCTGCTGGCCAGCGACAACATGGACAAACTCTTGCAAGAGTTGGCCAGCAAGTACTCGGACCGGGTGGTGATTTTTGACACGCCGCCCTTGCTGTCCACGACCGAATCGCGGGTGCTGGCATCACACATGGGGCAGGTCGTCATGGTCGTTGAAGCCAACCAGACTCCGATCAACACCATCAAGCAGGCCTTTGCCACAGTGGAAAGCCACCCAGTCGTGCTGTCCATGCTCAACAAATACCGGGGCCCCAAAGGGAGCAATGCATATGGCTACTACGCTCCGTGACGCCAGATGCACAGCCGCCAGGCTGGCCTGCGGCGTGATCGTGCTGGCCTACAGCGCGCACGCACAGGGACAAACCCAGGCACAAACACCTGCGGTAGCCGCCGCGCAGCCCCCCCAGGGAGCAGCCCCCATCTTCACCCCCACCCTGGGGGCGCAGATCAGCCATTCTGACAACGCGACGCAAACAACATCTTCCCGTCGCCAGAGCGACACCATCGTGTCGATCTCCCCGGGGGTGTCCCTGGCATACCGCGGCGCCAACAGCACGGTGACGGGCCAGATGCAGCTCTCGTCGGTCAACTACCTTGGCAACACGCAGACGGACAGGCTGCTGCCCAATGGGCGTCTGGCATTGCACACCGAGGTGGCCCGTCAGGGCTGGGGACTGGACGCCAGCGTTGCCGCTGATCAGGTCAAGTCTCAATTCACCTCGGCACAGTCCGCGTCCATCAGCACGGCAGACACCTACACCAACACCCGCGTGCAGGTCAGTCCCTTCCTGGAACGCGCGCTGGATCCACAAACGCTGTTGCGCGCAAGGCTGGAACGCACCCAACTGCACTCCACCGCCAACAGCGATGGGCTGAGCAACCGCCCCAACACCAACACCAACGGTGCCAGCCTGAACATCTCGCGCCGCCCCAGTCGCGCAGGCTACGTCCTGAGCGCACGTTATCAGGACACCCAGGCCGATGGCCAGGCGCAATCCATCTACGTGCAACGCTTGGTCAAGGGCACGGCCCTCTACGCCTTGAGTCCCGAACTGGAAGTCGGTCTGGTGCTGGGTCGGGAGTCCAACCAGGCACTGCTGCAGCAATTCCGCGACACGGTCAAAGGCGCACAATTTGAATGGCGCCCGTCCCAACGCACTCAGGTCAAGGCACTGGTCGAAGAGCGCTTCTTCGGGCGGAGTTGGGAAGCGGAAGCGTCGCACCGCACGCCGATGCTGTCTCTCGGGTTGAGCAGCAACCGCCAGATCAGCACTTACACCAGCCCGGTGGGCAACGGTCTGGTCACCGGGGGCTCAACCCAGGCCCTGCTGGACGCTTTGCTGACTTCGCGCATCCCCAACGAGGCAGAGCGCAGCAAAGCTGTCAACGACATGATCACGCAGCGCAACCTGCCTCGGCAATTGGGCTCAACGCGCGACCTCTACGACCTCAATGCACAGGTGCGACAGGCCACCGTTGCTCGTGCGGCCCTCATGGGCACGCGAAGCGTGCTGCTGGTCTCCGCAGGACAAACCATGTCGCGCCCTTTGGCAGGGGACGCCTTCTCCAGCCTGCTTGGCCCCGGCAATGAAACCCGAGAGCGGTATGCGGACACGCAAATCAACCACCGCATGACGCCCTCGACCACACTCACCATGGGCCTGCGCATCAGCCGCGCCCGCATCCTGAACACCCTCTTGGGCACAACAACCTCCTCGCGCGAGACGGGCATGCGCTTGAGCCTGAGCTCGATGCTGTCACCACGCACACAGCTTGTCGGCGGCCTGCGTCGCCAGCGCACTGTCATCAGCACTTCTGGCGAAGCCATCACGGAGAACGTCGTGTTCGCCGGCCTGGAACACCGCTTCTGAGGATCCGGCCCCATGTACGAGTCGTATTTCGGCCTCACCGGCGCACCCTTCCTGCTCAACCCGGACCCCAGCTTCTTCTTTGACAGCCGGGGGCACAGCAGCGCCCTCTCCTACCTGAAATTCGGTCTGTACCAGGCCGAAGGCTTCATCGTGGTCACGGGTGACATCGGCGCGGGCAAGACCACGCTGGTGCGCACCTTGTTGAGCGACATCGACAACGAGAAAGTGGTAGCAGCCCAGTTGGTCAGCACCCAGCTGGAAGCAGGCGATCTGCTGCGCTCGGCCATCACGGCCTTTGGCGTGCCACTCAAGGGCCAGAGCAAGGCCGAGCTGATAGCCACCCTGGAGGCCTACCTCACGCTGCTGGCCACGCAGAACAAGCGCGCCGTGCTCATCGTGGACGAGGCGCAGAATCTGAGCCGCGACGCCATCGAAGAGCTGCGCATGCTGTCGAACTTCCAGTTCGGCAACCAGGCGCTGCTGCAAAGCTTCCTGATCGGTCAGCCCGAGTTGCGCGACATGCTGCTGTCGCGCAGCCTGGAACAGTTGCGCCAGCGCGTCATCGCGTCCTACCACCTGGGGCCGATGGACCGGGAGGAAACGCGCAGCTACATCGAGCACCGCCTGCGCAAGGTCGGCTGGGACAATCGCCCGCATTTCGATGACGACGCCTTCGACGAGATCTACCAGTGGACCTCGGGCATCCCTCGCCGCATCAACCTGTTGTGCAACCGGATCCTGCTGGCCACCTTCCTGGCCGAAGGCAACGAGATCACGGCGGCCGATGTGGCGCGCATCGCGCTGGAAATCCGCGCCGAGATTGGCGAAGCCACGCTCAGTCCGCCGCCAGTGATGGGGTCAACACCCGCCCACCTGGCCAGCGACGTCACAGCCACCAGCATGCAGGCAGGTCTGCAACAGGGTCTGCCGTCGCACCTGTCCATGCCCACGCTGACAGACAGCGTGCTGCCCTTGCCAACTCAGCCGCAGTTCCGCAACGAGTTGTTCGCGCCCACGGTCCACGCCCACACGGACCAGGCATTTTTGCTGCTGATCGCCAGTTCGCGCACCTGCTGCGTCCGCGCCGCCGCCTTGCAAAAGGCCTTTGCCAGCCGCCAGGACCTGCCCGCGCTCAAGTGGCTGATGATCGATGCGCCCGGACGGTTCGAGCTCACCAGCGACTGGTGCGAGCACATGGGCCTGCGCGCACCGGATGTGCAGATGCGTGTGCCCGCTGGCACGCCCGTGGCCCAAACCGCCGACGCCATGCGCCAGCTGGACCACGTCCTGGGTGAGTTCAGGCCCGCCGCCGTGATCGTTCAGAACGGCGACGACGCTGCCATGGCCGCCAGCCTGGCCGCCCACCGCCAGGGCATCCCCATCCTGCACCTGGAAGCAGGCTTGCGCAGCTTCGACCGCAGCCGCCCGCAAGAGATCAACGCCATGATGTGCGACCACATGGCCGACCTGCTGTTGACCTCCGAATGGGTGGCGCACGACAACCTCACGCGCGAGGGCATCCCCGCCGACCGCGTCGTGTTTGCCGGCAACCTCATGATGGACACCATGCGCGCCATGCTGCCGCAGGCCTCTCCGCCAAAGTACACCCTGCGCCAGTTCAACCAGTCGCCCGAACTGCTCAAGGCAGGGCGAGGCTACGGCGTGGTGTATCTGCAGAGCCAGGGACCATCGCAACAGGTGCAAGCCCTGGCGGAGCTCACCGCCATCCTGAAATCAATCGGCCGTGACATGCCGCTGATCTGGGTGGCCAGCGAAACCACACGTTCGCTCATCCAGTCGAACCACTTGCTCAGCGACGCGCCTGGCAGCCAGATCGCGCTGCTGCCCATCGTGCCCTACTTCAAAATGATGGGCCTGATCGGCACCGCCGCCTGCGTGCTCACCGATTCGTCCACCGTGCAGGAAGAGGCCACCATCCTGGGTGTGCCTTGCCTGACGCTGCACAACTACACGGAACGTCGCATCACGGTCGAGCAAGGCACGAACATCGCGGTCGGGCGCAACAGCAGCCTGATTCACCGCGCTGTGGCGGAAATCATCCGCGGCGGTGGCAAAAAAGGCCGCCTGCCAAAGTTCTGGGATGGCATGACGGCCAGCCGCGTGGCCGATCACCTTGCCGCCTGGTGGAAGCAGCGCCAGCCGCGCACCATGGTCACGCCCAGCTGAAGCAGGGGCCCCAGGGACAGCAGCAAGTGGCGTGGCAAGCACGCTGCGCTGCACAAACAAACGCCAGGACTGCTCAATGGTTCACGGCACTTTGTAACAGCCACACCCTGCGCGACGGGCACAGCCAAGGTGCCCCCTCCACAATGGATTTGTGGCTTGTGCGTGCGCCATGCAACCTGACATTGTCCGCTATTCCCATGGCCAATGGGCTGCAATTCGCGATGCGGCATGCGGATCCCCCAAAGTTTAGGGTGCACCCCACAAACGAAGGATGTTGGAACACGGCCATCTTCTTGACAATGGCTGGATTACAAAATCTTACCAATCCGAATCACCGGTTGCAGCTCTTGCGCATTGCAAGGGCCGGCACAGAGAGGCCAAACATGTTCCGGGTATTTCAGCACCACATCTCGCTGGTCACCTTGGCTGAGTTGATCGCAGACAGCCTCACCAGCTTTCTGGCGATCCTGCTGGGCACCCTGACGCTTGCGCACTTCTCTGGTGACGCAGGTTCGTTTGGCATGGCAACGGCGCTTCGCGCAGGTCTGGGCTTTGCCTTCCTGATCCCCCTGCATTGCGGCTTGGTCGGTGTGTACCGCGAAGGTGCGATCCGCAAAACCGCCAGGGCCAAGTTGGGTCGTGCCGTGCTGGGCTGCCTGATCGCAGCACCGATCGCTTACCAACTGGCCATCAAGACGTCTGTGGACGGCGCTCAGGCACACCACCTGATGGGCTTTGCCATCGTTTACCTCATGGTCGGCCTCGTGCTGGTGCGCGGTCTCCTGCTGACCGCCTGGAACGGCTCGCTCGTGCAACAACGCGTGCTGATCATCGGCACAGGCAACGAAGCCCATGCCGTGGCTGCCGACCTGAAGTCGCGCCGCCTGCGCAGCCACTCGGTGGTGGGCTTCTACCCCGCCGGCGAGTCGGTGCTCCCCGCCGAAGACAAGCGCTTCAACATCTTCCCTCGCGCAGCCTCTATCGACGACATCGTGAGCCGTCACGATGTCAACCAGATCATCGTGGCCGTCAAGGAGCAACGCGGCGGCAATGTGCCGATGGACCAGCTGCTGCAGGCCCGCATCCAGGGCATCCCCGTGATGGACCTCGCCGCTTTTTACGAGCAGACCACCGGGGAAGTGCCCGTGGACAGCCTGAAAGCCAGCTTCCTGGTCTATGGCCGCGGCTTCGCGCAGGACCGCGCTCGCATCATCGTCAAGCGCATGTTCGACGTCGTCACCTCGGGCACCCTGTTGCTGCTGACCTCGCCGGTGATGCTGATCACGGCCATCGCCATCAAGCTGGAGAGCCACGGCCCGCTGATTTACAGCCAGGAGCGCGTCGGTTTGGGTGGCAAGGGTTTCATGTGCCTGAAGTTCCGCAGCATGTGCAATGACGCCGAAAAAGATGGCGTGGCCGTGTGGGCCAAGAAGAACGACGCCCGCGTGACACGCGTTGGCAAGATCATCCGCAAGACCCGCATCGACGAACTGCCCCAGTTGTTCAGCGTGCTCAAGGGTGAAATGAGCATGGTGGGCCCGCGCCCGGAGCGCCCCACGTTCGTTGCCCAACTGCGCGAGCAGCTGCCCTTCTACGACGTGCGCCACAGCGTGAAGCCGGGTGTGACGGGCTGGGCCCAGGTGCGCTACGCCTACGGTGCATCGGTCGAGGACGCGCTGCACAAGCACCAGTACGACCTGTACTACGTGAAGAACAACTCGCTGTTCCTGGACCTGCTGGTGCTGTTCGAAACCGTGAGCGTGGTGTTGTTCCGCGAGGGCGCACAGTGACGTGAGCCACGGCGGCCAGCCTGATGGCTGTCACACAGAGGCGGGCTTCGGCCCGCTTTTGCCTTTTCGGCCCAAGCTCGCAAATGCGAGACAATCCCGCCTTTGCGTCAGACCGCTCCGCCTGCTCGCCCGCTTTTTTGCCTGCTTTTGCCCACCTCTGTCCACTTTCGTGCCAGACACCCGCCCCCTCCCATCGCCATCGCCTGATGCAGATGCTGCACCCGTTGCAGGCCGGCGCTCGCGCGTGAAAATGGCAGTGGCCTGGACGCTGGGCCTGGTGCTGCTGGGCTGGCTGTTGCACAAAACACCGCTGCACGAGGCACAAGCCGCGCTGGCGCGCCCCACCCTGCTGACCTGGGTGTTGACGCTGCTGGGGCTGCTGGGCAGCTATGGCCTGCGTTCGGCGCGCTTGCAGGTGGTGCTCGACCTCGACGCCCACCACCGCGCCGCGGGCCGCTGGTTCGGGCTGCGCACCGATGCGCTGCGCGTGATCCTGATGCACAACGCCGCCGTCAACCTGCTGCCCATGCGCGCCGGCGAGTTGAGTTTCCCCTGGCTGGCGGCCCGTCAGTTGGGCTACCCCGTGCCCCGCGCGGTGGTCTGCCTGATGTGGATGCGCCTGCAGGACCTCAGCGTGCTGGCACTGCTGGGCTTGCTGTTGTGGCCGGGTTTGCCGCTGGCCTGGCGTGCGGCCGGGCTGGCCGTGCTGGTGCTCGGATGGGTGGCGCTCACGCAGGGCCTCCAGCGCTGGTTCGAGGACCACCCGCAAGACGTCGATGAAGCCGCCCAAGGCTGGCGCGGTCACCTCTCCCGCCTGCGCCACGCCCTGATGGAGCCGGCACACCACCGCCCTGCGGCCTGGCTGCTGACCCTGGCCAACTGGGCGCTGAAGCTGGCCGCGGGTGCGGGCCTGCTGGCCGCCATCACCGACGCGGGCTTCATGCAGGCATGGGCCGGTGCTTTGGGGGGAGAATTGGCGGCGATTGTGCCCGTGCAAGGCCCTGCGGGCTTCGGCACCTACGAAGCGGGCGTCTGGGTCGGCATGGCCAACGGCCTGTCTGACCTGTCCGACCCGCCCACCGGCGTGGGCAACATGCCTCCCCCGCTCGCCCAAGCCATCAGCGCAGCCCTGGCGCTGCACCTGTGTTTCCTGCTGTGCGCCGTGCTGGCCGGCCTGGTGGCGCTGTGGCTCAGCCGCGGCGCGCCCAAAGTGCCCAAAGCGCCCGAAGCCCCGCCGCGCCCCGGCACTTGAGCCGCATCCGACACGAAAGAGAAGTCCATGAACACCGTCGCGAACCTATCCCCAGCCACAGGCCAGGTGCCTGACCACCGCCTGTCCATCGTGGTGCCCATGTACAACGAGGTGGAGAACGTCGAGCCCTTCGTCACCGCCGTGCACGAGGCCTTGGCCGACTACCCCTTCCCCTGGGAGCTGCTGATCGTCAACGATGGCAGCCGCGATGGCACGCAACAGGCCCTGGACGAACAAGCGCGCCTGCGCGGCCCGCACGTGCGCCCCATCCACCTGTGGCGCAACTTCCGCCAGACGGCGGCCATGCAGGCCGGCATCGACGCGGCGCGCGGTGACGTCATCGTGACGCTGGACGGTGACCTGCAGAACGACCCGAAAGACATCCCCAAGCTGGTGGCCCGCCTGCTGCGCGAGGACCTCGACCTGGTCGCTGGCTGGCGCCAGAACCGCCAGGACGGCCTGTGGCTGCGCAAGGTGCCTTCGCGCATCGCCAACCGACTGATCCGCAAGATCACGCAACTGGAGTTCCAGGACCTGGGTTGCAGCCTGAAGGCCTACCGTGCCACCGTGCTCAAGCGCGTGAGCCTGTACGGCGAAATGCACCGCTTCATCCCGGCGTGGATGGCCACCGTGACCTCGCCGGCCCGCATGGCCGAGGAACCGGTGAGCCACCATGCGCGCACGCGCGGCGAATCGAAGTACGGCATCTCGCGCACGCTGCGCGTGGTGCTGGACCTGCTGGCCGTCAACTTCTTCCTGCGCTTCTCGGGCCGCCCTGGGCACTTCTTTGGCGGTTTGGGCCTGGGCATCGGCTTGCTGGGCGGCGCCATCCTGAGCTACCTGGCGGTGCTGAAGATGTTCGGTGAGCAGATCGGGGGGCGCCCCCTGCTGTGGCTGGGCTTCTTCTGTGTGTTGGGCGGGCTGCAGTTCCTGACCACTGGCGTGCTGGCCGAGCTGCTCATCCGCATCTACTACGACCGGGGCGATGTGGCGCCATACCACACCACCCAGGGCCCGCAACTGGCCGCAGAATCGGCCTGGCACCAGACGCACTGAGCCGCCTTTGCAGCACCCCACCCGACCATGAACGAGCGCTCCACAGCAACCCCACCGGCCACCTCGCCTTCTGCCAAGGCCCCAGCCGTGCGCAAGCCCGCGGGTCAACGCTGGCCGCAGATCTGGGGGCCACGCCTGTGGATGCTGCTGGCCTTCGCCGTGGTGTTGCTGATCTACCGCGTGTGGTTGATCGGGCACAGCGGCATCTCGCTGTTCTTCGATGAGGCCCAGTACTGGGACTGGTCGCGTCACCTGGCCTGGGGCTACTACTCCAAGCCGCCGATGATCGCGGGCCTGATCTGGCTGAGCACGAAGCTGTTTGGCTCGGGCGTGGTCGGTGTCAAGCTGATGACCATGCTGCTCTACCCGGTCACGGCGCTGGTGATGGTCGGCTTTGCACGCGCCCTGTGGCCGACCAGCAGCGGTGTGCGCACAGGCGTCGTGGCGGGCGCCCTTTTCCTGACCCTGCCCATGGTCGGTGCCTTGGGGCTGTTCGCCAGCACCGATGCGCCTTTGCTGCTGTGCTGGACCGTCGCTGGCTGGATGCTGTGGCGCGCCCAGGTCACCAACCGCATGGCTTACTGGGTGGGAGTGGGCCTGGCCTGCGGCCTGGGCCTGATGAGCAAGTACACGATGGCGGCTTTTGCGCTGACGGCGCTCTGGACGCTGTGGGCCGTGCATGGCCCGCGCCGCGGCCTGATGCGACCGGGGCCGTGGGTGGCCATCGCGCTGGCGCTGCTGATCCTGTCGCCCAACCTGTGGTGGAACGCGCACCACGGCTTCCCGACCCTGCAGCACACGGCCGAGCTGACCACGAAGTCGGGGCGCAACGGCGGCTTGCTGTCCGCGCTCGAGTTCGCTGGTGGGCAGTTGCTGATGCTGGGCCCGGTCGTCGTCGTGGCCGGCCTGTGGCTGGCCTGGCGCCAGCGCCGTGCCCTCGGCCAGACGCCGGTCGCACCGCGCAGCCAGTGGGCGAACTCCAGCCAGGTGATGCCGCCGAGCCAATGGGCACACTCGACCCTGGGCAGCGCCCCTTCGGCTGCAGGCACGGAGGCCCGGCCCGTGGCGCGGACATCGGCTTACTACCTGGCGTCGGTGTCCAGCCGCCGCTACCTGTGGGCCATGAGCCTGCCGCTGCTGCTGCTCGCGCTGGGCCAAGCGCTTTATGCAGATGCGAACCTGAACTGGGCCGCGCCGGGCATGATCGGCCTGACGCTGCTGCTGGCCACACTCTTGAGCCCGCCCCTGGTGCCGCTGGCGGCACCGCGCCCGCACCGCTGGCTGGTCGTCATGCTGGGCGGCAACCTGCTGCTGACCGGGCTGGTGATGCACGCGCGCGATTTGTCCACTGCGCCGCTGCCTCATCAGTTCGACGCCATGTGGCGCATGCGCGGCTGGCAGGAGGCTTTCGCTGATTTGGCCCCGGCCCTGGACGACCCGGTGGTCGCAGGCCTGCCCGTGCTGGCCGACCAGCGCGTGCTCGTCACCCAGGCGGCCTACAACTGGCGCAGCCACGGCGTGAAGACGCTGTTCTGGAACCCCAAGGGCACGCGCAACAACCACTACGAGCTGACGCAGAGCCTGCCGGACCGCGTCGGCCCCGACGTGCTGCTGATCAGCAACTCGCCCCAGCCAGACGCCATCACCCAGCGCTTTGCCATCGTGCGGCACCTGAAATCCACCGTGGTGCCGGTGTCCTCGGACCGCAAGATCGAATTGCATCTCTTCTTCCTGCGCGGCTTCCTGGGCTACACGCAGCAGTCCTACATGGAGCAAAGCGGCACCCAGCCGGACAGTCGCTCCGCCCCCTTGCTGACGCCCTGAGGCTCATCCCATGACCGCCCCAAGCGCCCCGGCCAACGCGCCGGAAGTGGCAGAGCCCGCCGCCAGCATCGACAGCCGCCTGCTCTGGGCCGGCCTGTTCTTCGCCGTGGCCGTGTTCTCGAAGTTCCCGGGCCTGGACCTGCTGGTCTCGGCGCGCTACTTCGATCTGGATCTCGGCTTCTTCCGCGCGAAAGACCCCCTCGTGCTGGCGCTCTACAACTGGACGCCCATCCTCGGGCGTGCGCTCTTCCTGGCCATGCTCCTGCACGCCCTGCTCGCACCCTGGCTGGCCCGCGCGTTGGCCTCGGCCGGCAAGCCCGAGGCGGCCCAGCGCTGCCGCGGCCCCTGGCGCCACCTGTCCACCGTCTTTGTGTGTGCGGCGCTGCTGGGACCTGGCCTGCTCATCGAAGGCGTGCTGAAAAACACCGTGGGCCGCCCCCGACCGGTGCAGACCGTGCCTTTCGGCGGCCCAGAGCCTTACCACGGCCCTTTCTCCCCCGGCGACACCCCCGGGAGCCACCGCAGCTTCGTCAGCAGCCATGCGGCCACGGGCTTCGCGCTGATGGCCCTGGGCCTGACCTGCCGTCCTGCGGCACGCCGGCGCTGGCTCATCATCGGCCTGATGGCGGGCAGCGCCATCGGTGCAGGGCGCATCATGCAAGGCGGGCACTTCCTCAGCGACATCGTCTTTGCCTTCTACGCGGTGTGGTTGTCCTGCGAACTGGTAGTCTGGCTGGACCGCCAACGGTTGCAGCGCGGCCAGCCTCCCGCACCGCGCCAGCGCAGGCCCCATGCGCCCCCGCTGCCTTGACCCTGCACCCCCACCCTGAGCCTTCGGACCCGACCGCGAGCGCCATGAACACCTCCACCGGCACCCCCACCTCCGTCAGCTACGACTATGACCTGCAAGACGCCAGCGGCGCCACCTGCACCGCCCACGCCTGGGCCCGCGTGCCCGCGCCCCTGAGCCCCAGCGCCAAGGCCGCCACCAAGGCGCGCATCGCCGAGTTGCTCAAGGCCCGCAACGCCGTGCTGGTGGCCCACTACTACGTCGATGGCGACCTGCAGGACCTGGCCCTGGCCACCGGCGGCTGCGTTTCTGACTCGCTGGAGATGGCCCGCTTCGGCCGCGACCACGCCGCGCAAACGCTGATCGTCGCTGGCGTGAAGTTCATGGGCGAGTCGGCCAAGATCCTGTCGCCCGGCAAAACTGTGCTGATGCCCGACCTGGACGCGACCTGCTCGCTCGACCTGGGTTGCCCGGCCGATGACTTCGCGACGTTCTGCGACGCCCACCCCGACCGCAAGGTCGTGGTCTATGCCAACACCAGCGCCGCCGTGAAGGCCCGCGCCGACTGGATGGTCACCAGCTCCTGCGCACTGGCCATCGTCAAGCACCTCAAGGACCAGGGCGAGAAGATCCTGTGGGCGCCCGACCGCCACCTGGGCCGCTACATCCAGAAGGAAACCGGCGCCGACATGCTGATGTGGAACGGCGCCTGCATCGTCCACGACGAGTTCAAGGGCCTGGAGCTGGACCTGCTCAAGAAGGACCACCCCAACGCATTGGTGCTGGTGCACCCCGAGTCGCCCGAAAGCGTCGTGGCCCAGGCCGACGTGGTGGGCTCGACCTCGCAACTGCTCAAGGCCGTGGTCGAGTCGAACGCGCCCGAGTTCATCGTGGCCACCGACAACGGCATCCTGCACCGCATGCGCCAGTTGGCGCCAAACAAGGTGCTGATCGAGGCCCCGACGGCCGGCAACAGCGCCACCTGCAAGAGCTGCGCACACTGCCCCTGGATGGCCATGAACGGCCTGCAAGGCGTGCTCGACTGCCTCGAAAAGGGCGTGGGCGAGATCACCGTGGACGAAGCCATCCGCCTCAAGGCCCACGGCTGCATCGACCGCATGCTGGCCTTCGTGGCGCAGAACCCCGCCGCCATCGCCCAACCGGCCCAGGGTTTCGTGCCCAACGTCGGCGCCGCCTGAGCCGCTTTCGCCCCCCCAACTTCGCCCCCTTTCGATTGCCGCCCGACCATGTTCGACCACAACGAAACCCTGGAAGAAGCCCGCGCCCGCAACGTCCACGACGCCTTGTTCGAAGACGTGGGCGTGTGCGACTGGACGGCGCAGCTGGTGCCCAGCGAGCGCGTGCACGCCCGCCTGCTGGTGCGCGAAGAGGCCGTGCTGTGCGGGCGCGACTGGTTCGAGGCCTGCCTCTTCCAGCTGGACCCTTCCACCACCGTCGAGTGGGCCTACGCCGAAGGTGACCTCATGGTCGCCAACACCGACGTCTGCCAGATCCAGGCCGATGCCCGCGCCCTGCTGACGGCCGAGCGCCCGAGCATGAACTTCCTGCAGACGCTGTCGGCCGTGGCCACCCAGACCTTCCGCCACATGAAGGCCATCGAGCGCGCCTCGCCCAACCCGCGCGGCTGCGCCGTGCTAGACACCCGCAAGACCCTGCCGGGCCTGCGCCTGGCGCAGAAGTACGCGGTGCGCGTGGGTGGCGGCGTCAACCAGCGCCTGGCGCTGTACGACGGCATCCTCATCAAGGAAAACCACATCGCCGCGGCCGGCTCGGTGACGGCGGCGCTGCTCAGCGCCCAGACCCTGGTGGCCGAAGAGGCGGCCAAGCATGGCCGCGACATCGGCATCCAGATCGAGGTGGAAACGCTGGAGCAACTGCGCGAGGCCTTCACGGCGGGCGCCACCAGCATCCTGCTGGACAACTTCGACGAAGCCTTGATGCGCCAGGCCGTGGCCATCAACCAGGAGATGACCGGCGGCCATGCCCTGCTGGAGGCGTCTGGCGGCGTGACGCTGGCGCAGTTGCGCGGCATCGCGGCCACGGGGGTCGATCGCATCTCGATTGGCAAGCTCACGAAAGACGTGACGGCCATCGACTTCTCGATGCGGGTGCTGGGCAAGGTCGCAGGCTGAGGCGGCTTTTGCCGCTTTTTTCACGCCACGGCGCAGCCCCGCTGGGAGACACTGGCGAGCGTCGCTCCCAAAGCACCGTCACCGCCCATGCCCGCCGACTTCAGCACGATCCACAATTTCTACGAACAGCAGGTCGTGAACCTGGTGAGTGACCTGTCGGCCAACTACCCCTTGCTGACGGAAGACCACCACCCGGACGTGGCCTGCGTGGCGCTGAACCGCCTGCCCCCACGCTACATCCGCCACCAAGTGGACTTGGCTTTCCACATGACGGAGAAAGAGCGCCAGGACAGCGAGCAGCTCATCCACGACACCGTGGTCTATGCCTTCGAGTTCGTGCAGGCCCGCTACGCGATGCGGGCGCGGCGCTGATCCGGCTCAGCACCGCATGCATCAATCAGGGCAGTTTGCGCGTGTGTGCACCACCTGCAGGGCGGGCAAGAGGGTCGCGTCATCCTCTGTCTGTTGAGCAACAGCGCGATCGATGATCGCCATTCGCTTGCCCGCAGGCAGCACGCCCTTTTCGGCATCGATCCAACGGCCATCGGGCCGAATCTTGGCCGTGTACAAAATCCGCTCGCTCAGCGGCGCACCCAGCTCCACCATCATCTGCGGACGGTATTCGGCCACGATCAAGAAATCCGGACCATCCGGCTGTTCAAGGACCTCCTTGACCGCGACACCCACACAGTGCCGGCGCGCCTGAACAGCAACATCGCGCAGCACCAGACCTTGGCGCAGCAACTTCACGCCGCCATCTGGCGCACGCCCCAGTCCGCCAAACAGCGCAGACAGTGCCAAAGCACCGCTCAACAGGCACAAGGTGATCCAGTGGGCTGAGCGGGCAACCAGCCAGTACCCTCCCAGCAAGGCGGGCGCCAAGTACATGGCTTCATCAGGCAAGCGCACGAACAGCAAGCCATACAGCACGATCAGGCTCACGGACCAGGCCACCATGCCACGGTCCACCGGCGTGAGCGGCAGAGAACGACGGCGCATGCGCCAGGCGTCCACCACTGCCACTGCAACCACAGGGACCCCGATGGGCCCGAACAGGTTGATGCTCATGTTGAGCGCGAAAGTCAACCACCGCCCAACGCCTGGTGCAGGCGTTTGGACGACACGCCAGCCGATGGACTGGATCACAGGCACAAACAAAGCCAGCGTGATGGCGCCGGAGAGCAAGGCGAAAACACCCAGCGCGCGCCATGTGGCCAGCCTGCGCAGCCGCTGAAAGTCGCCTTGCAGGAACAGCAGCGCCAAAGGCACCACACCTGCGGCGTACGTGGGCCTGGACGCCGCTGCCAAGCCCAGGAACACCGCAGCTGCCAGCAGCTTCTGCTGCCTCATGAACAAGGTGGCGATCAGGAAGAACACCATGCCCCACAGGTAATCCATCACCGTGATCGACGCCACGAAAATGGCCGGCGTCATGGTCAGCGCCAACGCTGCCGCCAAGGCGCGCCCAAGACCAGCACCAGCCGAGACAGTGAACATCAAGGCGCCAACACAACCAGACAGCACCGCGGAAACCAAGGTCATGGCCAGAGGTGTGTCCCAACCCAGCCCATGGCAAAACGCCAGGAAGTACTCGGGCAGCGGGTAGCCCGGGGGGCGAGAGGGGATGTAGGTGCCCGTCTCAAACAAATGGGCGCCCGCTTGCACGGCACGCCATGCGTCTGCATCGGCACCGTAGCCCTGCCCCACCCATGGCAGCCGCGTCAACACAACCAAACAACCCAAAATGACAGGCAACCAAAATGGCAGCGACCCAAACTGGCCCCAAGGTGCGGACGGTGTGGAAGCTGTTGACTTGTTCATGGCATCGGTGGGGGGTGTTCACGCCAAAATCAAGTGACGTCACGGCAGCCAGGCGTCTTTGCGCTTGGGCTTCTTGCACAGGATGGTGGGGAAGCTCACTGGCAAGGTGCGCGGGTAATCGCGGCTGTAGTGCAGGCCACGGCTTTCCTGGCGCGACAGGGCCGAGCGCACGATGAGTTCGGCGCAATCCACCAGGTTGCGCAACTCCAGCAGGTCGCGGCTGACGCGGAAGGCGGCGTAGTACTCGTCGATTTCCTGGCGCAGCAGCTTGATGCGGTGCAGGGCGCGCTCCAGGCGGCGCGTGGTCCGCACGATGCCCACGTAGTTCCACATCAGCAGGCGCAGCTCGTCCCAGTTGTGGGCGATGACCACTTCCTCGTCGGCGTCCGTCACCTGGCTTTCGTCCCAGCCGGGCAGCTTGGGCGCCTTCTCGGGCAGGTTGGCCTGGATGTCGTCGGCGCAGCTGCGGCCCAGCACCACGCACTCCAGCAGCGAGTTGCTGGCCAGGCGGTTGGCGCCGTGCAGGCCGGTGTAGGTGGTCTCGCCCACGGCGTACAGGCCCGGCAGGTCGGTGCGGCCGTGCAGGTCGGTGACCACGCCGCCGCAGGTGTAATGCGCCGCCGGCACCACGGGGATGGGCTGCTTGCTGATGTCGATGCCCAGCGAGAGGCATCGCGCGAAAATCGTCGGGAAGTGCTCTTTGAGGAAGGCTTCGCCCAGGTGGGTCGCGTCCAGCCAGACGTGGTCCAGGCCGTGCTTCTTCATCTCGAAGTCGATGGCGCGGGCGACGATGTCGCGCGGGGCCAGTTCGCCGCGCTCGTCGTGCGCCGGCATGAAGCGCGTGCCATCGGGCAGGCGCAGGATGCCGCCTTCGCCGCGCAGGGCCTCGGTGATGAGGAAGCTGCGCTCCTGCGGGTGGTACAGGCAGGTCGGGTGGAACTGGATGAACTCCATGTTGCCGATGCGGCAGCCCGCGCGCCAGGCCATGGCGATGCCGTCGCCCGTGGAGGTTTCGGGGTTGGTCGTGTAGCGATAGACCTTGCCCGCACCGCCCGAGGCCAGCACCACGGCCGCGGCGTGCAGGGTTTCGATGCGGCCGTTCTCGATGTCCAGCGCATAGACGCCATGGCAGCGGCCCATGTCGCGGGCCTGCTCGTAAGCCTCCTGGGCGCTGCGCTTGAGGTGGCGGTTGGTGATGAGGTCGATGGCCATCCACTTCTCGCGCAGCGTGATGTTGGGATGGCGTTTGACCTCGTCGAGCAGCACGTCGTGGATGGCCTTGCCCGTGGCGTCGGCCGCGTGCGCGATGCGGCGCACCGCGTGGCCACCTTCGCGCGTCAGGTGCAAGCCCAGCGGGCCTTCGGGGTCGGGCGAGAAGGGCACGCCGCGCGCCACCAGCCACGCGACGGCTTCGGCGCTGTGGCGGGCGATGAACTCGGCGGTGCGCTCGTCCACCAGACCGGCGCCGGCCTCCTGGGTGTCGCGCACATGGGACTCGATGCTGTCGTCGCTGCCCAGCACGCCGACGATGCCGCCCTGCGCCCAGGCCGTGGCGCCTTCTTCCAGCTGGCGCTTGGCCAGCACGATGACGGGCTGGGTTTCGGCCAGGTGCAACGCCACGGTCAGGCCGGCCAGGCCAGCTCCGATGATGACGACGGGCAACGGGGAATCCGGCGCTTGGGGCATGGCGTGGGGTGGGGCTGAGCGGAGCGCCTGGGTGGGGCGCGGTTGGGCGGAATGCTGCCGCGATTGTAGTCAGGCGGGACGGCCGACACGCGCTGCTACCATCTGACCCGCATTGCGCACAGGGAGACACACATGCGGTTGGACGGTCAACGTGAAAGCGACAACGTCGATGACGTGCGCGACGCTTCAGGCCAGGGCGGCGGGTTTGGCGGCGGCGGTGGCCGTGGCGGCCTCGGGGGCCTGATCGGTGGCCGGCTCGGCCTGGGTGGCGTGGCCGTGGCCCTGGTGGCCAGCTACTTCCTGGGCATCAACCCGCTGACCGTGCTCAGCCTGCTCAACGGCGGCGGCCCGGTGGACGGCGGCCTCGGCCAGGGTGCACCCACCGAGGTGCAGCGCCCCAGCCCAGCCACCGCCCAGGCCAATGACCCCGGCGCCCGCTTCGTGCGCCAGGTGCTGGCCACCACCGAAGACGTCTGGCAAACCCAGTTCCAGGCGCACGGAAGTCAGTACGCGCACCCCCGCCTGACACTGTTCCGCGGCAGCACGGCCACGGCCTGCGGCAAGGGCGAGGCGGCCATGGGCCCCTTTTATTGCCCCGCCGACCACCGCATCTACATCGACCTGGGCTTTCACGACACCCTGCGCGACCGCCTGGGCGCCCCCGGCGATTTCGCCCAGGCCTACGTCATCGCGCACGAGGTCGGCCACCATGTGCAGAACCTGCAAGGCACGTCCGAGAAGCTCGACCGCCTGCGCGGCCGCGTCAGCGAAGCCCAGTACAACGCCGCCAGCGTGCGCCTGGAGCTGCAGGCCGATTGCTACGCCGGCATCTGGGCGCATGACACCCAGCAGGCCAAGGGCTTGATGGAATCGGGCGACCTGGAAGAGGCGCTCAACGCCGCCTCCCAAATCGGTGACGACACCCTGCAGCGCGAAACGCAGGGGCGCGTCGTGCCCGAAAGCTTCACCCACGGCACGAGCGCGCAGCGCATGCGCTGGTTCAAGCGCGGTTTCGAGACGGGCGACATGGCCCAGTGCGACACCTTCAACACCCGCCAGCTCTGACCACACAACGACGATAGGAGACACGACATGCAAGCCTGGTTCTGCGACACCCTCGACGGCCCCGACGCCCTGAGCTGGAAAGACGCCCCGACACCCGAGCCGGGCAAAGGCGAAGTCCGCGTGGCGATCAAGGCGGCCAGCCTGAACTTCCCCGACCTGCTCATCGTGCAGGGCAAGTACCAGATGAAGCCGCCCATGCCCTTCGTGCCCGGTGCCGAGTTCGCCGGCGTGGTCGAAGCTGTGGGCGAAGGCGTCAAGCACCTGGCCGTGGGCACGCACGTGGCGGGCTTCGCGGGCACCGGCGGCTTCGGCACCCACACCCTGGCGCCGGCCTTCGCGTTGATGCCGCTGCCGCCCGCCTTCAGCTTCGAAGACGCCGCCGCCTTCCTGTGCACCTATGGCACCACCTACCACGCGCTGATGGACCGCGCCGCCCTGAAGGCCGGTGAGACCGTGCTGGTGCTGGGCGCTGCCGGGGGCGTGGGCACGGCCGCCATCCAGATCGCCAAAGCCGCAGGCGCCAAGGTGATTGCCGCGGCCTCGACCGACGAGAAGTGCGCGCTGTGCACCACGCTGGGCGCCGACGCCACCATCAACTACACGACGCAGAACCTGCGCGAGGCGCTCAAGGCCATCACCGAGGGCAAGGGCCCCGACGTGGTCTATGACCCGGTGGGTGGCGAGTTGACCGAACAGACCTTCCGCTCCATCGCCTGGCGCGGTCGCCACCTCGTCGTCGGCTTCGCCAATGGCGCGATCCCCAACCTGCCGCTGAACCTGGCCCTGCTCAAGGGCGCCTCCGTCATGGGCGTGTTCTGGGGCGAGTTCGCCAAGCGCGAGCCGCAGAACAACGCCGCCTGCCTGATGCAGCTGGCCGCCTGGTACATGGAGGGCAAGATCAAGCCCGTCATCGAGCACACGCTGCCCATGTCCGCCCTCAAGCAGGCCTTCGACCTGATGGGCTCGCGTCAGGTGCGGGGCAAGGTGGTGCTGACGAACGGCTGAAGCTGGGCGCGCAGCGTCGGCGTCCGGCATCACCCACGGACGCCGCGCGCCGAATGGCTCCGTGCGTGGCCTGATGTGCTCGGCCCGCCAACCGATGAGCCTGGCGCGCAAGCCCCCAAGACCCGCCCGCCGCCCGCTCTGGGCCGCGCGCGATGCCACGGGCACTCGCCCGCGAACCGAAACGCTCGGCGTGCAACCCGGTTTGGCTGGCGCGCAAGGCTCACCGGGCGGCACGCCACCCAACTTGACCCGCGCGTGCAGTCGGTCGGTGTTGCGCACAAGCCAACAGGGTCGGCGCCTGCCCCGGCGCGGCTTGCGCGCGACTGACATCGCTTGGCGGCCCGCACTGTGCCGCAGGTGCGCCGTGCTGTCCGGCTTGTGCACCGCCCCCATCGGCTGGCGCGCCGCACCGGATGGCCGATCACCGTCACCGATCCGCTGGCACCTGGGCCAGCGCCCACCGCACGTGCTCCGCCACCATGGCCTGCTGCTCGCCCAAGGCCGGCGGCTGGGCCAACCAGGCTTGCAGGGCGGCGCGGATGGCTTGACGCAAGGGCTCATCGGTCGGTTCATCGGGCAGGTGACCGGTCGGCTGGCCAGTGGCATCGGCCCTCGCAGCCAGCGCATTGCCCATCGCCACCGCGATGTTGCGCTGCCAGCGCGCAAAGCCGATGCGGCGGATCGCGCTGCCCTCGGTGCTGCGCAGGAAGGTGGCCTCGTCCCAGGCCCAGAGCTGCAGCAGCGTGGCGCGGTCCAGGCCGATGCGGGTGTCGAAATCGGGCAGGCGGGCGCGTTGGGCGAATTTGTTCCAGGGGCAGATGAGCTGGCAGTCGTCGCAGCCATAGATGCGGTTGCCGATGTGCGGGCGCATGGCCTCGGGGATGGGGCCGTCGAGCTCGATGGTGAGGTAGGAGATGCAACGCCGTGCATCGACCACCCCTTCTTCGACGATGGCGCCCGTGGGGCAGACGTCGATGCAGGCGGTGCACTGGCCGCAATGCGCCGTCTCAGGCTGCGTCAGCGGCAGCGGCACATCGACGTAGATTTCGCCCAGGAAGAATGTCGAGCCGCTCTGGCGCGACAGCAACAGCGAGTGCTTGCCGCGCCAGCCCAGGCCGCTGCGGCTGGCCAGCTCGACCTCCAGCACCGGCGCCGAATCGGTGAAGGCGCGGTGCCCGAACGGCCCGATGGCCTCGGCCAGGCGCTCGGCGAGTTTTTGCAGGCGGTTGCGCAGCACCTTGTGGTAATCCCGCCCATGGGCGTAGAGCGACACCACCGCCGCCGAGGGCGTGGCCATGCGCTCCCAGCTGACCGCCTGCCAGCCATCGGGCAGGGCTTGCGGCAGGTAATCCATGCGCGCGGTGATGACGCGCACGGTGCCCGGCACCAGCTCGGCGGGCCGTGCGCGCTTGAGGCCGTGGGCCGCCATGTAGTGCATCTCGCCGTGGAAACCGCGGCCCAGCCAGGCCATCAAAGGCGCTTCGGCACTTGACAGATCGACATCGGCCACGCCAATCTGAGAAAATCCCAGTTCAGTGGCCCATTGGCGCAAGGACGCCAGCACCTCGTCGGGGTTCCAGGCCGTGTCTGCAGATTCATGACGCATCCAAGCATCCTAGCAAGCCAACACGCGTCGCACGTGCCACAAGCGCTGCACGCTGGCGCCGAACCACGCGACCTCGTCTGGCACGACGAGGCCGCGTGTGCCGCCCTGGCCGCGCAACTGGCGCAGGCCCTGCAGCCTCGCCTGCGCGCGGGCGGCTCGGTCACGCTGGAACTGCACGGCACGCTGGGCGCCGGCAAGACGACCTTCACCCGCCACCTGCTGCGCGCCCTGGGCGTGCAGGGCCGCATCAAGAGCCCGAGCTACGCCGTGGTCGAGCCGCACGAGGCCCCGGGCATGGCCATCCACCACTTCGATTTCTACCGCTTCAACGACCCGCAGGAGTGGGAAGACGCCGGCTTTCGGGACCTGTTCGGTGCGCCCGGCCTCAAGGTCGTGGAGTGGCCTGAGAAGGCCGCGGGCCTGCTGCCGGTGGCCGACCTGCAGATGCACATCGGTGTGCTGGGCGAGGCAGGCCTTGTGCGCGGCGAAGATGCCGACACGCCGCCAGCCCGCAGCGTGCGCTTGCAGGCCGGCACGCCCCTGGGCATGACCGTGAAGGAGTCGCTCCATGGATGACACGCGCCACGAGCTGCCCGACAACGCCCGTCGCCGCGGCCTGCTCAAGCAAGCCCTGGGCGGCGTGGCCGTGCTGGTGCTGGGCCCGCATGAGCTGGCCTGGGGCGCGCAGCTGCTGGCCGTGCGCCTGTGGCCGGCGGCCGACTACACCCGCGTGACGCTGGAATCGGACATCCCGCTCAACGCCACCTTCTTCGCGGTGGACAACCCGCACCGCCTGGTCATCGACATCGACGACCTGGAGCTCAGCCCCCAGCTGCGCGACCTGGTGCGCAAGGTGCGCTCGGACGATCCCTTCATCGCCGGCGTGCGCGTGGGCCAGAACCGGCCCAAGGTGGTGCGCCTGGTCATCGACCTCAAGCAGGCCATCAAGCCGCAGGTCTTCGGCCTGCACCCGGTGGCCGCCTACCAGCACCGCCTGGTGTTCGACCTCTACCCCACCCAGGCGGCGGACCCGCGCGCCGGCCTGCAGGTGGCCGCGAGTGCGCCGCAGACGGGTGCTGCCGCAAGTGCTCAGGGCTCGGCCACGGCTTCAGCCCCCCCCGCCTTGCCGGCTGCCCCCGCCTCCCCCACGGCACCTGCCACGCCAAGCACAGGGGCCGGCACCGGCACACCCTCATCGCAGGCGGCCGATGCCGTCAACGACGCCCTGGGCGAGTTCATCGGTGGGCTCAAGAAAGGTGGCACGGCCACGGCAGGCAACAGTTCGGTGGGCGGGTCAGGCGGCAATGCGAGCGGTAATGCGAGCGGCAACGCGGGCAAGGTCGCTGAGCGCAGCGCAGCCGCCAATGCCGCATCGGCCGAAGCCAGCAAAGCGGCCAACGACACCTCGCGCCTGGTCATCGTCGCCATCGACGCAGGCCACGGTGGCGAAGACCCCGGCGCCGTCGGCCCCAGCGGCCTCTATGAGAAAGACGTGGTGCTGTCGATCGCGCTCAAGCTGCGCGCCCGCATCAACGCCCAACCGGGCATGCGCGCCATGCTGACGCGCGAGTCCGACTATTTCGTGCCCCTGCAGGAGCGCGTGTTGAAAGCCCGCCGCGTGCAGGCCGACCTGTTCGTCTCGGTGCATGCCGACGCCTTCATGAACCCCGAGGCGCGCGGCGCGTCCATCTTCGCCCTGTCCGAGAACGGTGCCACGAGCGCCGCCGCACGCTGGATGGCCAAGAAGGAAAACGCGTCCGACCTGGTGGGGGGCGTCAACATCAAGGCGCGCGACGCCTCGGTGATGCGCGCCCTGCTGGACATGTCCACCACCGCCCAGATCAAGGACAGCCTCAAGCTCGGCCAAGCCATCCTGGGTCACCTGGGCAAGGTCGGCCGGCTGCACAAGCCTCGGGTGGAGCAGGCCGGATTCGCGGTGCTCAAGGCGCCGGACATCCCGTCCATCCTGGTCGAGACGGGCTTCATCTCCAACCCGGAGGAAGAGTCCAAGCTCAAGGACGACACCTACCAGGGGCAGCTCGCCGACGCCTTGCTGGCGGGCATCCAGCGCTATTTCGCGCGCAACCCGCCGCTGGCACGCAACCGGGCGCTGTGAACCCGGGCGCCGCGCTCAGGCCTGCTGGCCCTTCGCTTCCTGGCGGCCGGCTTTCCAGGCCCCGAAGATGGCGATCAGGCCCGGCACGATGATCATGGCCAGGATGATCTTGCTCAGGTGCTGCTGCACGAAGGGAATGTTGCCGAAGAAGTAGCCGGCCAGCGTCAAGCCCACCACCCAGATCAGCGCGCCCACCACGTTGTAGAGCGTGAAGGTCACGCGGTTCATCTCGGCCACACCGGCCACGAAGGGCGCGAAGGTGCGGATGAACGGCATGAAGCGCGCCAGGACGATGGTGATGCCGCCGCGCTCCTCGTAGAAGCGGTGGGCGGCGTCGAAGCCCTTGCGGCTGAACCAGCGCGAATCCTCCCACTGGAAGACCTTCGGCCCGAGGTGGCGCCCGATGCTGTAGTTGAGCTGGTCGCCCAGGATGGCCGCCACCAGCAGCACGCCCATCGCCACGGGCAGGCTCATGGCGCCGCCTGCGGCCAGCGCGCCGACCATGAAGAGCAGGGAGTCGCCCGGCAGGAAGGGCATCACCACCAGGCCGGTTTCGACGAACACGATCAGGAACAGCAGGCCATAGACCCAGGTGCCGTGCATCTGGACGAACTCGGCCAGGTGCTTGTCGATGTGCAGGATGAAGTCGATGAGGAAGGTGGCGATTTCCATGGGGACGGCGTGGGTCTGGCGAGAAAGGTGCGCAGGGCGCAAGGTTGGCGAAAAGGCAGGCGCCCTTTCACGAGCGCCCCTTTTACAATAACAGCATGACGTCCGACCGCCGCAGCACCGCCCTTGCCCTCGATGAGGCGGCATCTTCACCCGAAACCGGGGGGCCGGCCCGCGCAGGTGAGGTGCGCGCACGGCGCCAGATCCAGGCCCTGCCCGACGAGCTGGTCAGCCAGATCGCCGCGGGCGAGGTGGTCGAGCGCCCGGCCTCGGTGGTGCGCGAGCTGGTGGACAACGCGTTGGACGCGGGCGCCAGCCAGATCACGGTCAAGCTCATGGGCGGTGGGGTGCGGCAAATCCTGGTGGAAGACGACGGCTGCGGCATCCCCGTCAGCGAGCTGCCCCTGGCCCTGCTGCGCCACGCCACCAGCAAGATCCGCTCGCTCGATGACCTGGAAAGCGTGGCCACCATGGGCTTTCGCGGCGAGGCCCTGGCGGCCATCGCGTCGGTGTCGGAGGCGGCCATCGCCAGCCGCACGGCGGAAGACGCCCACGCCCACCGCCTGGACGCCCGCTCGGGCGAGCTGACGCCGGCCGCGCGCAGCATCGGCACCAGCGTCGAGGTGCGCGAGCTGTTCTTCAGCACCCCGGCACGCCGCAAATTCCTCAAAACCGACGCCACCGAGCTGGCGCACTGCCTGGAATCGGTGCGCCGCCATGCCCTGGCGCGGCCCGATGTGGGCTTCAGCGTCTGGCACGAAGGCAAGCTGGTCGAGCAGCTGCGTCCGGGAAGCCTGCAGCAGCGCATGCAGGACGTGCTCGGCGAGGCCTTCACCGACACCAGCCGCGAGGTGGACCTGCAAATCGGCCCGATGCGGGTGCACGGCCGCACCGGCCTGCCCGACGCAGCCCGTTCGCGTTCGGACTGGCAGTACTGCTACGTCAACGGCCGCCATGTGCGCGACAAGCTCATCTCGCACGGCATCCGCTCGGCCTACGAAGACGTGCTGCACGGCAGCCGCCAACCCACCTACGTGCTGTTCATCGAGATCGCGCCCGAGCGTGTTGACGTGAACGTGCACCCGACCAAGATCGAGGTGCGCTTCCGCGATTCGCGCGAGGTGCACCAGGCGGTGCGCAAGGCGGTGGAGTCGGCGCTGGCGCTGTCGCGGGCGGCGGGGACGGGTGCGGCGGCGGGGGCATCGATGGGCGCCATGGCCGGCGCTGCCGGGCAGGTCGAAGGCGGCAGCACGCTGCGGGCCGATGGTTCCTACATGCCCGTGCAAGCGCCCTTGCACGCACCTGGCCACGCACTGCAAGCTCAGGCCCCAGCCCCCCTGGGCGGCGCCTCGCAATCCGCCCTGCCCTGGCGCGCCGCCGATGCCGCCAGCGAGCAGCGCTGGGCCGGCTGGCCAAGCGCTGGCTTGCCTGCAGAGGCCACGGCGGCTCGCACCGGCCCGGTCGATGCCTTCGCCGACCTCGCCCTGCCGCAGGTGCGCAAGGCCGCCGATGACACCGAGGCGCAGGCGGCATCCTCCTGGCCCCGCCTGCCAGCCGCTGAAGCACCGCCCACCGACCCGAGCGGCCACGAATGGCCCTTGGGCCGCGCCATCGCACAGGTGGGTGGCATCTACGTGCTGGCCGAAAACGCCCAGGGCCTGGTCATCGTGGACATGCACGCCGCGCACGAGCGCGTCGTCTATGAACGCCTGAAGGCCCAGCTCGATGCGGCCCCGCTGCACAGCCAGCCGCTGCTGATCCCGCTGACCTTTGCCGCCACGCCGCAGGAATGCGCCACGGCCGAATCCCACCACGCAGCGCTGCTGCTGCTCGGCCTGGACGTGGGCCTGATCGGCCCGGGCAAGCTGGCGGTGCGCGCCGTGCCTGCGGCGCTGCAACAGGCCGATGGCGTGGCGTTGGCGCGCTCGGTGCTGGCCGAGCTGGCCCACCTGGACGCCAGCGACGTGGTGCGCCGCGCCCAACACGAACTGCTGGCCACCATGGCCTGCCACGGCGCCGTGCGCGCCAACCGCCGGCTCAACCTGGCGGAGATGAGTGCCCTGCTGCGCGACATGGAAGCCACCGAGCGCGCCGACCAATGCAACCACGGCCGGCCCACCTGGCGCCAGCTCACCCTCAAGGAGCTGGACGCGCTTTTCCTGCGCGGCCGCTGACGCCATGACCGAACGCAAAAAAATCACCCTGTCGCGCCCCGCCGGCGCCGACAGCAACGCCCCTTCCCAGACGCCTGAATTCGGCGGGCGCAAGCCCCCGGTGCGTGGCAGTGGCACGGCACCGCGCAAGCGCATGACAGCGGCCGAAGCCGAGCAGGCACGCGCCGAAGCCGCCGCCCGCGCCCCGGGCCAGTGGCAAGACCGTGGCCCCGGCCCGGACCGCCCGCGTGGCGACGACCGCCGCCGGGATCCACGCGATGCACGCGACAACCGCGGTCCGCGCGATCCCCGTGACCCTCGCGCGCCTCGCGATGCGCGGGATGCCCCCGAGCGCTGGGGCGAGCCGCGCTACGACCGCGACCCACGTGACGCCTACCCCCCGGCCCGCCAGGACCAACGCCGCCTGGGCACCACGTCCTCGCGCCGAGACAGCGGGCCCCACCAGGATCCACACCAGCGACAGCCCGCCTACGCCCACGCTGCACCGCGCCAGGAAGCCGCCGAGTCCGACGGCCGCCTGCGCCTGTCCAAGCTGATGAGCGAGCGCGGTCTGGCCTCGCGCCGCGAAGCCGACGAGTGGATCGACGCCGGCTGGGTGCGCGTGGATGGCGAAGTCGCCGAGCTGGGCACGCGCGTGCTGCCCACCGTGCACATCGACATCGACCCGCAGGCCCGCGAACAGCAAACGCAGCGCGTCACCATCCTGCTGCACAAGCCCATCGGCTACGTCAGCGGCCAGGCCGAAGATGGCTACGAGCCCGCCGTCGTGCTCGTCCAGCCGCAGAACCGCTGGGCCGACGACAAGCTGCCCATCCAGTTCAACCGCGCCCACCACCGCCACCTCGCGCCCGCCGGCCGCCTGGACATCGACTCCACCGGCCTGCTCGTGCTGACGCAGGATGGCCGTGTGGCCAAGGCCCTCATCGGCGAGGACTCGGGCGTCGAGAAGGAATACCTGGTGCGCGTGCAGCTCATCGAGCAGCCCGAGGCCGAGAACGTGATGGCCGTGACGCCGCCCGAGGCCATCGAAGCCCTGCGCTTCGGCCTGGAGCTCGACGGCAAGCCGCTCAAGCACGCCCAGGTGTCGTGGCAAAACGAGCAGCAGCTGCGCGTGGTGCTGCGCGAAGGCCGCAAGCGCCAGATCCGCCGCATGTGCGAGCTGGTCGGCCTCAAGGTGGTTGGCCTCAAACGCGTGCGCATGGGCAGCGTGGTGCTGGGCAAGCTGCCCGCCGGCCAGTGGCGCTACCTGCGACCCGATGAGCGCTTCTGAGGCCAGTCTGAACACCCCCGGCAACATGACCGCTGCCGCCCCGCTTTGGGTGCTCACCGGCCCGACCGCCTGCGGCAAAACCGCGGTGGCCTTGGCCCTGGCCGAACGCCTGAGCCAACAGGGCGGCGCCACCGAAGCTGTGGAAATCGTCAGCGTGGATTCGGCCCTGATCTACCGCGGCATGGACATCGGCACGGCCAAGCCCACGCCCGCCGAGATGGCCCAGGTGCCCCACCACCTGATCGACACCGTGGACGCCACCGAGCGCTACAGCGCCGCGCGCTTCGTGGCCGATGCGCTGGCCGCCGTGGCCGACATCCGCGCGCGAGGTCGCACCCCGCTGCTGGTCGGCGGCACCATGCTCTACCTGAAGGCCTTGCTCGAAGGCATGGACGAGATGCCCGCCATCCCATCCGAGGTGCGCGCCGAGGTCGATGCACGCATGAAGGCGCAAGGCAGCCTCGCCCTGCACGCCGAACTGCAGCGGGTGGACCCCCTCACCGCCGCGCGCCTGGCCCCGGGCGACACCCAACGCATCCAGCGCGCCATCGAGGTCTGGGCGGCCACCGGCCAGCCACTGTCGGCCTTCCAGCAAAAGCGGCACGGCGCGGGTGCCGCCACATCGGGCACATCGGGCACACCCGCCACGCTGGTGTCGCTGGAGCCCCAAGACCGCGCCTGGTTGCACCGCCGCATCGCCCTGCGTTTTGAGCAGATGATGGCCGCCGGCTTCATCGACGAAGTCGTGCGCCTGCGTGCGCGTGGCGACCTCGATGCCGATCTGCCCTCGATGCGTTGCGTGGGCTACCGCCAGGTTTGGGAAGCCCTGGACGCGGGCCTCGACCTGCGCGACCAGCGCACCCTGGCCGAGCTCACCGAGCGCGGCATCGCCGCCACCCGCCAGCTCGCCAAGCGGCAAAGCACCTGGCTGCGCAGCATGCCGCAGCGCCACGTGTTGGCCTGCGACAGCGGCCTGTCTGCCAACGCCCTGGCCGAGCAAGCCTGTGCCATCTTCACGACGGCAGCGCCGCCACATCCACCGCGCTGACCCCGAGGCCGGGGCCATCACCTCGCTTGCGCTGGCTTGATTTGGCTTGATCTGGATTAAGCCTCCCCACGAGGCCTGCGACGTAAGCTCGCGCATCCAAAGACGGGAGGCCGCATGCCACAAGAGTTGTTCCGCAGCGCCCACCACGCCTGCCTGATGTTTTCCGACCTGGGCAACGAAGGCGGCGAGGCGGTGCAGGCCAACCAGTTCCTCATCGTCGATGGCGATGTCGGCGCCATCATCGACCCGGGCGGCAACCTGGCCTACAGCGAGCTCTACCTGGGCATGACGCGGCACTTCCCGCCCTCCAAGCTCTCGGCCATCCTGGCCTCGCACGCAGACCCGGACATCATCGCCTCGCTCGACCGCTGGATGACGGCCACACCCGACGCCAAGCTCTACGTCTCGACGCTGTGGGAACGCTTCGTGCCGCACTTCTGCAAGCCAGGCAAGACCACCGGTCGCATCGTCGGCATTCCCGACGCTGGCATGCGCATCCCCGTGGGCCGGCACGAACTCATCGCCCTGCCCGCGCACTTCATGCACGCCGAGGGCAACTTCCAGTTCTACGACCCGGTCAGCCGCATCCTGTTCTCGGGCGACCTGGGCGTGTCCATGCAGACCGGGCCCGACGCCACGAAACCCATCACCTCGCTGGCCACGCTGCCGCCAGGCATGGAGGCCTTCCACCGCCGCTACATGGTGTCCAACAAGATTTTGCGCTGCTGGGCCCGCATGGTGCGCGAGCTGCCCATTGACATGATCGCGCCCCAGCACGGCGCGCCGCTGGTGGGCGAGGCCGTGCCGCAGTTCATCCAGTGGGCCGAGAACCTGGCCTGCGGCATCGACCTGATGGGCGAGGCGCACTACCAGGTGCCAGCCTGAGCGGTCAGGCCCCCGTCAATGCGCCCCTGAATCCACCGCCGCGCCGCCCTTCTTGACCTTGGCCAGCCACACGATGGGGATCAGGCACAGGAACAAGATGGACGAGGCCAGATAGACGTCGTCGGCCGCTCGCGTGAAGGCCTGTTGGTCGATGAGCCGGTTGATCTGCGCCGCGGCCTGCTCGAAGCTCATGCCGGTGGACATCAAGGTGCCGATGCCCTCCACGGCCGCGCCATCGGTGGGCGTGATCTTCTCGACCATGTGCGCGTGGTGCAGGGTGGCGCGGTTGTCCCAGATGGTCGTGACCAGCGAGGTGCCCATGGCGCCCGCCGTGATGCGCACGAAGTTGCTCAGGCCCGAGGCCGAGGGGATGCGGTCTGGCGTCAGGCCCGACAGCGTGATCGCGCTCAAGGGGATGAAGAAGAAGGCGATGGCCGCGCCCTGCAGGATGGTCGGCACCATGATGGTGTTGAAGTCGGCCTGCACGGTGAAGTGCGAGCGCATCCACAGCACCAGCGCAAAGCCAGAAAACGCCACCGTTGCCAGGATGCGCGGGTCCACCCGGGTCACGTTCTTGCCCACCAGCGGCGACAGCAGGATGGCCAGGATGCCCACCGGCGCCACCGCCATGCCGGCCACCGAGGCCGTGTAGCCCATGTACTGCTGCAGCCACAGCGGCAGCAGCACCACGTTGCCAAAGAACAGGCCGTAGCCAATCGACAGCGCCAGCACGCCGAACAGGAAGTTGCGCTTGGCGAACAGACGCAGCTCCACCACCGGGTGCTCCTGCGTCAACTCCCAGATCACGAAGACGACGAAGCCGATGGCCGCCACGGCCGTGAGCGCCACGATCTGGCCGCTCTCGAACCAGTCGAGCTCCTTGCCCTTGTCGAGCATGATCTGCAGCGCGCCCACCCAAATCACCAGCAGCGCCAACCCCACCGTGTCGATGGGCAGTTTGCGGATGGGCGTCTCGCGTTTGGCGTAGATGCGCCAGGTCACCAGCGCGGCCCCCAGGCCCACCGGCACGTTGATGTAAAAAATCCAGGGCCAGGTGATGTTGTCCGTGATCCAGCCCCCCAACAAAGGCCCGGTCACGGGCGCCACCAGCGTGGTCATGGCCCACATCGCCAGCGCCATCCCCGCTTTCGACGGTGGGTAGCTGGACAGCAGCAAGGTCTGCGACAGCGGGATCATCGGCCCGGCCACCAGGCCCTGCAGCACGCGGAAGCCGATCAGCATCTCCAGCGACGAGGCCAGGCCGCACAACCAGGACGCCAGCACGAACAGCAGCACGCTCATGGTGAACAGCCGCACCGCGCCAAAGCGCTGCGTCAGCCAGCCCGTCAAAGGCACCGAGATCGCGTTGGACACGCCAAAGCTGGTGATGACCCAGGTGCCCTGCGTCGGGCTCACACCCAGGTCACCGGCGATGGCGGGCAGCGAGACGTTGGCGATGGACGAATCGAGCACGTTCATGAACGTCGCCAGCGACAGGGCGATGGTGCCCAGCAGCAGCGACGAGCCTTGCAGCGGCTGCAGGGCCGCGGGCCCGTGGTTCCCACTCACGCTCAGGCTCCGGGGCGGGCGGCCACAGGGGCGACGGCCTGCGCAGGCACAGGGGCACGCGCGCGGCCCAGGTTGGCGTCGATGATGCGGCGCACCAGGGCATCGGCGTCTTTTTGCACGACATCGAACACCGCGGTCTGTGCCACCGCGTGTTCACGCGGGTGCTGCGCCAGCACCGGGCCATCCTGCTGGGCCACGTCCACCTCGACCTCCATCGACAGGCCCACGCGCAGCGGGTGCGCCTTGACCTCGGCCAAGTCCAGCGACAGGCGCACCGGCACGCGTTGCACCACCTTGATCCAGTTGCCCGTGGCGTTCTGCGCCGGCAGCAGCGAGAAGGCCGCGCCCGTGCCCGCACCCAGCCCCACCACCTTGCCGTGGTAAGTCACTTTCTGGCCATAGACGTCGGCCGTCAGCGTGGCCGGCTGGCCGATGCGGATGCGCTGCAGCTGGCTTTCCTTGAAGTTGGCGTCCACCCAGGGCTGGTCCAGCGTGACGAGCGCCATCACCGGACTGCCGGCCTGCACGCGCTGGCCGACCTGCACGCTGCGCTTGGCGACGTGGCCATCGACCGGCGCGGGCAAAGCAGCGCGTTGCAAGGCCAGGTAGGTTTCGCGCACGCGGGCGGCGGCGCGGGCCACGTTGGGGTGCTGGTCCACGGTCGTGCCATCGGTCAGCGACTGGTTGGACATCAGCTGCTCACGGGCGGCAGACAGCGCCGACTCGGCTCCGGCCTGGGCACTGCGGGCCGCGGCCAGCTGCGCCGTGGCGTGGTTGTACTCCTCCTTGCCCACGGCACCGCTGGCCAGCAAGGGCGCACGGCGGTTGACGTCGTCCTGCGCGCGGGCCACCTCGGTCTGCGTGCGGGTGAGGTCAGCCTGGCGCAGTCGGATCTGCGCCTCCAGGCTGCCGTTGTTGGCGAACAGGGTGCGCACCTCGCGCACGGTCTGGGCCAGCTGGGCCTGGGCCTGGTCGAGCGCCACGCGGGCATCGGCGGGGTCGAGCTTGACCAGCACCTGGCCGGCCTGGACCTTGTCGGTGTCGTCGGCGGCAATCGCCACCACCGTGCCACCGACCTGGGGCGTGATCTGCACGACGTTGGCCTGCACGTAGGCGTTGTCGGTGTGCTCGAAGTGGTTGGCCACCAGCGCGTAATAAGCGCCGTAGCCGATGCCACCGATCACCACGGCGGCGGCCACCAGGGTCAGGGCCTTCTTGCGGCCGGGCGCGGCTTGGGTGGCCTCGGGAGCGGATGGGGTGGGCTGGCTCATGCGGGATCTCCGGACTTCTGGGGCAAGGTCTGCGACGGCGCCTGGGCCTCGCTGGGGGATGTGGATGCGGGCGTGGCTGCGATCGACGCGGGCGGCGGCGTCCCTGCCGTCGGTGCTTTGGCCGCGGGCTGCAAGCTGCCGCCCAGAGCGCGCACCAGGCTGAACTGGGTGTCGAAGGTGCGGGCCTGCAGGTCCACGGCCTGACGGCGCTGGTTCAGCACGGCCGTTTCTGCGGCCAGCACATTGAGGTAGTTGCCCAAGCCGGCGCGGTAGCGCTCTGTGGCCAGGGCGTAGGCGGCTTCGGTGTGGCCTTGTGCGCTGCGCTGCTCGGCCTGCTGGCGCGCGATGGCCTGCAAGCTGCCCAACTGATCGACCGTCTCTTGCACGGCCTGCAGCACGGTCTGGTTGTAGTTGGCCACCGCCACGTCTTCTTCCGCGACGCGGCCTTGCAGGTTGGCCAGGCGGCGGTCACCGTCGAACAGCGGCAGGTGGATCGCGGGCATCAAGCCCCATTGCCAGCTGCCCGGCTTGAGCAGGCGGTCCAGGCCGATGGCGTTGTAACCGGCATAGCCCACCAGGTCGATGTTGGGATAGAACAGTGCGCGGGCTGCCTTGATGTCGTAGCGCGACACCTCGACGCGCCAGCGCGCGGCCATCACGTCGGCGCGGCGGGCCAGCAGGTCCATCGGCACGGCCGGCGGCAGCGCGGGCTGTTGCATGGCATCGAGCTTCACGTCCAGCGTGTCCAGCGCATTCGGAGCCTGGCCCGTCAGCACCGCCAGGGCATGGCGCGTGAGCATGATCTGCTCGTTGAGCGCCTCGATCTGCAGGCGCGCATCGGGCAAGGCGCCCTGCCCCTGGCGCAGCTCGACGCTGGTGTCCAGGCCGGCCTGCACGCGCTGGCGGATCAGCTTGAGCACGTCATCGCGCTGGGCCAGCGTGCGCTGCAAAACATCCGCCTGGGCTTGCAGTCGGCCCAGCGCAACGTAGCTGCGCGCCACTTGCGAGGACAGCAGCACCCGCGCGGCCTGCGCATCGGCCTCGCTGGCGCGGGTCTGGCCGATGCTGGCCTGGACCTCGGCGCGCTGCTTGCCGAACAGGTCCAGCTCCCAGCTGCCCGCCAGCTGCAGGGTGCCGGTGTTGCGCACCGTGCCCGCCACCGGCGGCGGCACCAGGCCGTTTTCGGTGAAGCGCTGGCGGCTCAGCTCGGCGGAGGCCTCCAGCTGCGGCATGTCGCTGCCTCGGGTGAGGCGCTCCTGGGCGGCTGCGCGCTGGAGGCGGGCCGCTGCGGCCTGCATGTTGGGGTTGCCCGCCAAGGCTTGCTGGACGAGCGCCGACAGGCGGGCATCGCCATGGGCCTCCCACCAGGGCGTGAGGTCCCGGACCACGGGGGCGGGCTCTGCGGCCTGGACACCCAGCGCCTGGGTGTCCAGCGCCTTCAAACGGGGCTGGATGTCCTGCCCGGTGGAGCAGCCGGCCAGCGACACCAGCGTCGCCAGGGCTGCGAGGGTCAGCAAACGGGCGTGCTGCATGGTCACTCCAGAAATCATCTGCGGCTGAGCTCAGTCTTCCCGGTGCCGCTCGGGCACCGTCGTGGGCAAGGGGGCCTTGAGCGTCTCCACATTGGCCACCATGCGGCGCAGGAAGCCCATCAGCGTCTCCCACTCCTCGCGGGAAAAGCCTTGCAGCATGGTGTTGGAGACGTCGCACAGCACGCCTGGCACGGGGGCGGCGGCTTTTTCCCCCTCGGGGGTGAGGGTCAGGTGGATCACCCGGCGGTCATCGACCGACCGCTCACGCCGGCACAGGCCCTTGGCCTCCAAGCGGTCCAGCGTGCGCGTCAGGGCACCGGCATCCAATTGCAGGTCGCGCGCCAGGGCGGCCAGCGTGTTGGCCTGCCCGCGGTGGATGAGGAACAGCGGCGTCCACTGCGCGTGGGTCAGCCCGCCATCGGCCAGGCGGTGGTCCACCTCGTTGACCATCAGGTGAACGATGCGGCGCATGAGGTACCCCACGCTGTTTTCGCGGGTGAAGGTGCCCGGTCCGTAGATCGGCTCGTTCTGAGGCGCATCGTGGGGCGTACCCGGCGGATCAGCAGCCTCAGGGACGCTGGCGGGGTCGGAATTCGAGCGTTTGACCATGGGCAGAAATTTAGTTGCCTACGCAAATATTGTCAAGGCATGATAATGTCCGATCGATCACACGCTGTTGTCATGTCCGGCTCCCACACCCCTCCCGCTGCCAAATCCCCCCGCGCCCTGGCCAGCCTGCGCCCCTTCTTGCGCCCATACCGCGGCCGCATGGTCATGGCCCTGGTGTTCCTGGTGATGGCCGCCGTCACGACGCTGGTGCTGCCGATCGCGCTGCGCACCCTCATCGACCAGGGCATGGTCTCGGCCGACCCTGGCCAGCGCGTCATGGCGCTGCGCACGCACTTCCTCGCGCTGTTCGGCGTGGGGGCGGCGCTGGGGCTGTTCTCCGCCTCGCGCTACTTCGTCGTCACCTGGCTGGGTGAGCGCATCACGGCCGACATCAAGCAGGCCGTGTATGCCCACGTGCTGCGCCAGAGCCCCGAATTCTTCGAGACCACGCAAAGCGGCGAAGTGCTCTCGCGCCTGACCGCCGACACCACCCTCATCCAGACCGTGGTGGGCACCAGCGTGTCCATGGGCCTGCGCAACGCCATCATGACCGTCGGCGCCTTGACCATGCTCATCGTCACCAACCCCTTCGTGATGGCGCAGGTGCTGGGCGGCCTGGTGCTCGTCGTGCTGCCAGCGATTGCGTACGGCCGCCGTGTGCGCAAACTCTCGCGCGCCAGCCAGGACCGCATCGCCGATGCCAGCGCGATCGCCGCCGAGGTGCTCAATGCCGTGCCCGTGGTGCAAAGCCACAACGCCGAAGGCCGCGAAGCCCGGCGCTTTGACGACGCCACCGAAGGCGCTTTCCGCACCGGCGAGCGCCGCATCCGTGCCCGCGCCATCCTCGTGGCCTTCGTCATCACCGCCACCACTGGCGCCCTGCTGTGGGGCCTGTACCAGGGCACCCAGGCCGTCATGGACGGCCGCATCAGCGCCGGCCACCTGGGCCAGACCGTGGTCTATGTGATCCTGCTGCTGAGCTCGGTGGCGGCGCTCTCCGAGGTCTATGGCGACATCCTGCGCGCCGCGGGCGCCACCGAGCGCCTGATGGAGCTGCTCGCGGCCCAATCGCCCATCCAGTCGCCCGCTTCGCCGCGCGCCTTGCCAGCCACCACCGAGGGCTCGCGCCTGAGCCTGCAGCAACTGCGCTTCAGCTACCCCTCGCGCCCCGGCCAATTGGCGCTGGACGAGGTCACGCTCGACGTCGCCCCGGGCGAAACCATCGCCCTGGTCGGCCCCAGCGGCGCCGGCAAAACCACCGTCTTCCAGCTGCTGCTGCGCTTCTATGACCCTCAATCCGGCCAGATCACGCTGGACGGCGTGCCCATCACGGCGCTGTCGCTGCAGGACCTGCGCCAGCGCATCGGCATCGTCCCGCAAGACAGCACCATCTTCTCGACCAGCGCCATCGAGAACATCCGCTACGGCCGCCCCGACGCCAGCGACGACCAGGTCATGGCCGCTGCACGTGCAGCCCACGCCCACGACTTCATCCAGAAGCTGCCCGAGGGCTACGCCACCTTCCTGGGCGAGCGCGGCGTGCGCCTGTCGGGCGGTCAGCGCCAGCGCATCAGCATCGCACGGGCCATCCTGAAGAACGCCCCGTTGTTGCTGCTCGACGAAGCCACCAGCGCCCTCGACACCGAGAGCGAGCGCGCCGTGCAGGCCGCCCTGGAAGAAGCCATGAAGGACCGCACCACCCTGGTCATCGCCCACCGCCTGAGCACGGTGGTCAATGCCGACCGCATCGTGGTGCTGGACGGCGGGCGCATCGTGGACGTGGGCACCCATGCCGAGCTCATGGCCCGCAACGGCCTGTATGCTCGGCTGGCATCGATGCAGTTCGACCAGGTCGCGGCTTGACGCCGTGTGAAGTCTTGTTGCCGGCGTCATCCGCGCCCTGCCTTGCCCCGTTGATACCCGGTCTCTCACAACGAAAGGTTCCTGCCATGTCCGCTCCCATGCCCGCTTCCCTGAACGCCACCGCAGCCACCCGCAGCCCCTCGCGCCGTGGCGTCACCCTGGTCGCCGCCGCCACCGGCGTGGCCATGCTGCTGGCCGGCTGCGAGAACATGGGCGCACGTGAGCGCGGCACAGCCCAAGGCGCGGGCCTCGGTGCGGTCGCCGGTGCGGCCATCGGCGCCATGACCGGCGGCAACAACATCGGCAAGAGCGCCGTCATCGGTGCGGCAGCGGGTGCCATCGCCGGCAACCTGTGGTCCAAGCACATGGAAGACCAGCGCCGCGCCATGGAACGCGCGACCGAAGGCACCGGCGTGGACGTCGTGCGCACGCCGGACAACCAGCTCAAGCTCAACATTCCCAGCGACATCTCCTTCGCCACCGGCAGCGCCGCGTTGAAGCCCGAGCTGCGCACCGTGCTGCAGCAGTTCTCGCAAGGCCTGAAAGAGAACCCCGGCACCCTGGTGCGCGTGGTCGGCCACACCGACAACGTGGGCTCCGACACGCTGAACAACAAGCTCTCGCTGGACCGCGCCGACACCGTGCGTGACTTCCTGGAAGACCGCGGCGTGTCGCGCAGCCGCATCGACGTGGCCGGCCGCGGTGAGCGCGAGCCCATCGCCAGCAACGAGACCGCAGAAGGCCGTGGCAAAAACCGCCGCGTGGAAATCTTCCTGCGCGAACCCGAAAGCGCCGCCGGCACCGTGCGCTGACCGTCGCGCTGGGGAGCTTGCGAAACATCTGATTGCAAATCTCCCCCGCCGAGCCCCCTTCGTGGGGGACCGGTGCGGCACCTTCCTGAGACAGAATCCGCGCCAGAACAAAACATTCAGGTGGATTCATGTGGGGTACCCAGGACCTGTCAGCGGTCCTCCCGGAGGGCGCCAGCGGCTTGCTGGCGCAGCTTCGAGCCGCGCTGTCGCTCACGCAAAACACGCGCCTGCTGCAACTGGACACGGCCTTGCCGTCCGGCACGCTCATCCCTGAGCGCTGCAGCGTGCACGAGGCCCTCCACGCCGAGCAGCCCTTCCTCGCAGAGCTCGACTGCGTCAGCACCCACAGCGGCATCCCCCTGACCTCGCTCATGGGCACCGGGGCCACGCTGCAGCTGCGCTTGCAAGACGGCGGCTGGCGCGCCTGGCACGGGCACGTTGCGCGCGCCGCCCACCTGGGCAGCGATGGCGGCCTGACACGCTACCGCCTGCAGCTGCGTGACTTCACCCACTGGGCCAGCCTGCGGCGCGACACCCGCATCTTCCAGGACCAGACCGCCGCTGACATCGTCCAGAGCGTGCTCATGGCACACCCACAAGCCCAACTGCGGCTGGACGTCAGCCACCCGGGCCCGGTGCGCGCCATCACCACCCAATACCGCGAAACCGACTGGGCATTCGCCCAACGCCTGATGGCCAGCGAAGGCTGGAGCTGGCGCATCGACCACGACCCGCACAACACAGACAGCCCCAGTGGCACGACCAGCCTGCTGACGCCCTCGCGCCACACGCTCGTGGTCTTCGATGCCCAGGCACCGCGCCCAGAACTGGGCACCTTGCGCTTCAGCCGCCCCGGCATGCGAGGCGCCACGCCCGACGGCTTCGCCCAAGACACGCTCACCGCCTGGGCACCGGCCCGCCAGGTCGGCACGAACGCCATCACCCTCGGTGCCTGGGACGAACGCCAACTGAGCGGCGTGAGCGGCAGCAGCGCCCTGCCCGATGCACAACGCCCACCCGGCGTGCCCATGCTGGAACGTTACGTCGGCGTTGGCGAGCGACAGTTTGCCGACGGACGGGTCGCCGACGCGCAACACGGCGCACCCGATCTTGCCAACGCACGCGCCCAAGCCTGGCTGGACGCCCTGCTGCTGGCACAGCAAACGGTTGAAGGCCAAGGCGCCGTGCGTGCGCTGAGCGTCGGCGCCACCTTCACCTTGGCCGAGCACTTCACCAGCGGCGCCCTCGACGGCAGTACTTTCGGCAGCAACGCATTCAGCGTCATCGGCATCACCCACGAAGCCGCCAACAACCTGGGTGTGCGCACCGCACCGCTGGCATCGGCCACCAAGGTCGAAGCCGGCAGCTACCGCAACCGCTTCCAGGCCGCGCCAGGTCACCTGCGGCTGGTGCCTGCCCCGCTGGCGGCACCGCCCTCGCCGGGCCTGCAAACGGCGGTGGTCATGGCGCAGCTCTCCGGCGGCGGTGTTGGCAGCGATGCTGGCCGCACCGCCATCCACAGCGACCGCGACGGCCGCATCCGCATCCAGTTCCCGTGGCAACGCGGCGCGCCCGATGACACGCCCTTGGCAGGCGGCTTGGCGGCACCAGCGTCGCCCAACGGCCAAACCACCGGTCACGCCCCGGGCGACGCGCGCGGCGGCACCTGGGTGCGCGTGCTGCAAGACCAGGCCGGGCCCGACTGGGGCGCCGTGTTCACGCCCCGCCCGGGCACCGAGGTGCTGGTGGATTTCATCGACGGCGACATCGACCGCCCCATCGTCATCGGCCAGCTGCACAACGGCCCGCACACCCTGCCCTGGCCCGCAGGCGCAGGCAGCCAGGCCAACCACCCCGGCACCCTCTCAGGCTGGCACCACCCCCTGCTCGACGAGGCCGGTGGCCAGTCGGGTGCGAACCAATGGCTGATCGACGACAGCCAGGGCCAGCTGCGCATGCGACTGCTGAGCTATTCGGCCAGCCACGGCCACAGCGAGCTCAGCCTCGGCCACCTGGTGCAACACAGCGCAAGGCACGACGCCCAGGGCTCACAAGCCCGGCGCGGCCACTGGCTGGGCGAAGGTTTCTATGGGCACACCGAGGGCTGGGCAGTCGTGCGCGCAGGCCAGGGCATGCTGTTGAGCACTTCTGCCCGCGCCGCGCAAGGCAGCAGCGTGGCCAGCACACAGATGGACGCCAGCGAGGCCGTGGCCCAACTGCGGGCCAGCCGACAGCTGGGCCAGGCCCTCGGCGACAGCGCCCGCCAGCAAGGTGCGCTTGGCCTTGACAGCCACGGTGACGGCCACGGTGACAACGGCCCAGCCTGGATGGCGCACACCGCCGCCATGGCCCCCGCCGCCAGCGGCAAGCTGCCCGCCACACTCAACGGCCAGGACGCCCGCAAAGCCCAAGCTGGCAGCCGCACCTTGGCAGACCCCGTCGAGGCCTTCGCACGCGCACAGTTGCACCTCGACACCCCGAGCAGCGCCGCCCTGGTCAGCGCCGAGCACCTGAGCATGTTCAGCGGCCAGGACACTTCCTTGAGCACCCAGGGCGACGCACACCTCACAGCCGCTCACACGCTGAGCGCCGTCAGCGGCCAGACCACCAGCCTCTACACCCACGCCGGCGGCATCCACGCCATCGCCGCCAACGCCACCCTGAGCCTGCGCGCCCACACCGACGCCCAGCAACTCTGGGCCGACCAGGACATCACGGTGCAAAGCACCACCGACGAAGTGCGCGTCTTCGCGCAAGACAGCATCACCCTCACCGCCGGGCAAAGCCAAATCACCCTGCAAGGCGGGGACATCACCTTCACTTGCCCGGGGAGTTTCACGGTCAAGGGGGCTAGTCATGAGTGGGGTGGGGGCGCGAACGCAAGCTCGTCTTTGCTGGCATTGCCCTCTGGAACGCATCAGATCGAAGCTGTTTCGACTCCACTCGAGCGCGTCTATGGCCAAGCTGTCAGCGTGGAAGAAGTACCCGCTGAATGGTTACCCAACCCGATATCGCGGCAAGTCAAGGGGTACCTGCAAAGCCAGTCAGTAGCCGAAGCACCCATGTCGAGAGGACAGGTCTCAAGCGAAACCATGCTGCTTGACCGCCCGGCAGACCTTCAGCTGTGGTTGCTTTCATCGGCCGCATGGCACGTCAGCGAGGACGTCTTGCAGCCGTTGGAGGACTCATCCGTGCATCAAGAGGATCGGGGCGAAGATGACAATGACCAATGAAGAAAAAGGCGTTCAAAGGGCAGCGACGAAGCTCGCGGACCCCTACCGAACCCGACCAGGCGACACCTTGTCATCCATCGCCCGCCGTTCGGGCGCGAGCATGGCTGATCTTCAGCGCTGGAACGGCCTTCGTGACGCGAACAAGATCCAAGTCGGCCAGGTGCTCTATTTGTCGGAGTTGTCAGCTTTCGGTGTCAGTGTGGCCTTCCTCGATGCCTTGCGGCACCCGATTGCCAACCTGACGTACAAATTGGAGGTCGATGGTCACCGCGTGATGGGCAAGACCTCAGCCGATGGACAGGTCCCGACGCAAATCACCCAAAGTGCGCGATCACAAGTGGATGTGTGGGTGCAAGACGCACAGCGCCAATGGCAAAAGCTGGCCAGCACCGCCTCGGGATATGGCCACAAGCTGATCACCTTGGTCAGTGGTGCCATCGTGGTGCCCACCACGCTGCAAGAGGTGTCTGCCGACGCCGCCAAAGCGCCCTTGAAGCCGCGCGAGACAACGGCCACGGCCAGCAACCAGGCCAAGCCACCTGTCAAACCCACCGGAGCCCCCTCGAAGAACAACCCAACCGTCACAGCCAAGCAGGTCAAAGGGCCGCAAGGCCTGCCAACCATCGTCATCGGGGTGGATTTGCCAAAAGGGTTGATAGACCACTTCGATTGCTTCGAGGGGGGCGACATCACAGAAGAGGATTGGACCGATGTCGCCGCAGAGTTGAAATGCGAAGTAGAGGTCCTCAAGGCGATTGCCAAGGTGGAAAGCGGGGGCCGCAGCGCCTTCTGGCGCCTGATGGACGGCCAGGGCGGCCATGTGCCGGCCATCCTGTACGAGCGCCATTACTTCAGCCGCCTGAGTGCGCGCGCGCATGACAAAGACCACCCGGATATCTCATGGCCGGTGGGTTACCGAACGAGCAAGCGGCTGGGCAAAGAAGACAAGAAGATGCACGACGGCAAGGTGGACGACGATGACATCTACGCCAGTTACGCCACGTCTTACCTGCGACTGATCAACGCCTACCGGCTCGATCCCGATGCCGCGCTCAAATCTTGCTCTTGGGGCAAGTTCCAGATCATGGGGGCGAACCACGAACTGTGTGACGAACCTTCTCTCAAGAAGTTTGTCAACAAAATGTGCACGTCGAATGCGGCACAGATCAAGCTGCTGGCGGGCTTCATTCGAAACAAGCCGCGAGCCTGGAAAGACCCCAAAAACAAGAAACTCGGCAAAGAAATTTCTTTGTGGGATGCGGTCAAGACCAAGAACTGGCGGGCCATGGCCTTCAACTACAACGGCCCAGCATATGAAACGTATCACTACCACACCAAACTGGAAAATGCTTATGAGCAATACAAAAAGGCCCGTGAAGCCAAGAAGGCTTGAAGGCTTGGGGCTCTCGCTGGCCGCTGCGGCTTGGCTCAGCATGCCGTCGCTTGCCCACGCAGACGTCAAACTGTCGAATGACTGGAACGAAGACCGCACCTGCACCGGTTCTGCACGCAACAATGCCGAGTTGGCAGAGATGCAGCAGGGGCTGCGGCCCAGATCGGTGTGCACAAAGACTGAACCCGACAAGGTTAGAGATGCTTCAGCTCTGTCAGCCACGGCGCGCTCTGCAGCCATGAGCCGCACGAAGCCGACCGAGCGCGGTTTCAATCAGTATCTGGGCTTCAAAATGCAATTGGATGGGCTTCAGCACTATCTGGAGCCCGTCGGCTTCATGACAAAGAGCCGGCCCGATGAGGTTTGCACGCCGTCTGACTTCAAAGGCCAGCCCACCTACCGCTGCGATGAAGGGCAGCGCCACACCGTGGACTGCCACATCCTGATCTTCAACGACAAGTTTGAAGAGGTCGGCTACCACCGCATCGTGGTCAAGGAGCCCTACCAGTTCTACTGCAATGCGGTGCCCGCCGTGGGAGTGGGCGATTCGGCCAACAACCTGGTGCTGGCCACCATCCAGTACTTTCCCATCGACCGCAAGCACGCCAGCACCGTCGCGGAAGTCGGCCAGGGCTGGAATCGCATGACCGTCGCACTGCGACTGAAGCGCCAGGCGGACGGTCATGTGCTCATCGAACAAGAAGACGATTGCCTGGGCAACCCCAACCGCATCGACACCGTGCCAGATGCAAAGCGGTTGTTGAGGAAATGCGCGGCACAGCGCAAGTAACTGCTGAGGCCAAAGACCGGCGCGGTATAGCTCAGATGCATACACTCCACGCTCTGCCGCTCCGCCGCACCGCGCGCGGCACACTTCATCCTGTGCGCAGCCCCGCGTTTTTCCGCCTCACGCCACCATGCAAGCCCTGCTCGACGCCATCGCCCAGACGGCCCTGCCCACCGAGGCCCAACGCATCTTCCACGGCCGGGGCGGCATGCACCCGGGCTGCGAGCAGTGGTCGCTGGACGCCTACCCGCCGGTGTGGGTGCTGACCTCCTTCCAGCCCACGTCTGACGATGAATTGGCCGCCATCCACGCCGCGCTGTCCGAGCGCTGGCAGCAGCTGGCGCCGCAGCAGCCCTTGAGCTGGGTGTACCAGTGCCGGCACGAAGGCCGCACCGAGACGCGCCTGATGGCCGGCGAGGTGCCGGATCCCCATGTGGTGAGTGCCGAGGGCGCACGGTTCAAGGTGCACGTGCTGCGGGGTCAGAACCATGGCCTGTTCCTGGACATGGCCGAGGGGCGGCGCTGGGTCGCCGAGCATGTCGCGGCCCACCCGCGGCGGGAGCGGCTGAAGGTGCTCAACCTGTTCGCCTACACCTGCGCGTTTTCCGTGGTGGCCCTGCAAGCCGGCGCGCGCCAGGTCGTCAATGTGGACATGAGCCATGGCGCCATGGGCATCGGGCAGCAAAACCACCACCTCAACGGGGTGGCCGCCGGCGCCAGCTTCCTGGTGCACGACATCTTCAAGTCCTGGGGCAAGGTGGGCAGACCCGGGCCTTACGACCTGATCATCGTGGACCCGCCGAGCTACCAGAAGGGCAGCTTCGTGGCGACCAAGGATTACGCCCGCCTGATGCGCCGCTTGCCGGAGCTGCTCGCGCCCGGCGGCCATGCGCTGCTGTGCCTGAACGCGCCGGAGCTCGGCATGGCCTTCCTGCAGGACCAGATGCAGGCCGTGGCGCCCGAACTGGTCTTCGTCGAACGGGTGGCCAACCCGGCGGTGTTCGCCGACGTGTCGCCCGAGCGCTCGCTCAAGGTGCTGGTGTACCGCCTGCCGGCGTGAGACACCCCCTCGGGGTCGGTCGGGTCGCGCAGGGTGCCGGCACAATGGCACGGGCCATCGAGCGAGGCCACTGCCCGCCGCCGCTGGCGCACCGCACACGGATCAAACGCTGCGCCACAAGCAGCGCGACCACCCAAGGGACCCACCATGCCAGCGCCAAGCCACCCCCCCGTACCCGCACGCACGCCCACGCCGCGCACGCCCACACAACGTGCACCTGCACCGAACGCACGCCGAGGTCGCATCCTCGGGCGCCTGCTGGCCACCCTGGCCATGGCGGTGCTGGCGCTGGTGGCCACGATGGCCTGGCACACCTGGCGGCTCGGGCGTGCGCAAGAAGCGGTGACGCCCCGTGCAGGCGTGACTGTGGACGCCCAGGCCGCCGCACAGCGCCTGAGCCTGGCCGTGCAGCAAGCCACCCTGGCCGATGCCGACGATGCACATGCAGACGCTTTCCGCGACCTGCACCGTCACTTGGCCAGCAGTTTCCCCACCGTCCATGCCCGATTGCAGCGCACCGAGGTGGGCCGGCACGCCCTGCTCTTCACCTGGCCCGGCAGCGACCCGAAAGCCCAACCCATCGCGCTGATGGCCCACCAGGATGTCGTGCCAGTGGCGCCGGGCACCGAGTCGCAATGGACCGCCCCGCCCTTCGGTGGACAGATCAAGGACGGCTTCGTGTGGGGGCGCGGCGCCTGGGACGACAAGGCCGGCCTGATGGCCATCCTGGAGGCGGTGGAGTCGCTGTTGAAGGCGGGCTTCCAGCCCCGCCAGACCGTCTATCTGGTGTTCGGTGCCGATGAGGAAGTGGGCGGTGCCGATGGCGCGGCCCGCATCGCCGCACAGTTCAAGGCCCAAGGCGTCAGGCTGGGGCTGGTGCTGGACGAGGGCCTCTTGATCACGCACGGCATGGTGCCCGGCGTGAGCAAGCCGGTGGCCCTGGTGGGTCTGGCGGAGAAGGGCTACGTGACGGTCAAACTCACAGCGAAGGGCGCAGGCGGCCACAGCAGCATGCCGCCACCGCGCAGCGCCATCGGCATCCTGGGTGAGGCCGTGGCCCGCGTCGAGGCGCACCCCATGCCCACGCACTTCGGTGGCCTGCCGCGTGCCACCTTCGAAGCCGTCGCACCGGAAGCCGACGGCGCCATGCGCTGGGTGCTGAGCAACCTGTGGCTGACCTCGCCCCTGGTGGAGCGCCAACTGGAAAAACTGCCCGCCGGCAACGCCATGCTGCGCAGCACGGGCGTGGCCACTGTGTTCCGCGCCGGTGAGCGCGACAACGTCCTGCCCGGCGTGGCCCAGGCCAGCGTCAATTTCCGTTTGCTGCCTGGCGACCGCAGCGCCGATGTGCTGGCCCATGTGCGCCGCGTGCTGGGCGAGTTGCCCGTCACGGCGGAAGTCGGCCAGGAGTTCACCGAGCCCTCGCCCGTGTCACCGCGCGATGGGCTTGGGCTGAAGTGGGTGTCGCGCGCGCTGCGGGAGTTGCAGCCCGGTGTGGTGGTCGCGCCGGGCTTGCTGGTCGGCGGCACGGACTCGCGCCACTTCACCGACGTGGCCGACGAAGTGCTGCGCTTCGCGCCCATCCACGCCACTTCGCCCGACATGCCGCGCTTCCACGGCAGCAACGAGCGCATCAGCGTGGCCAACCACGTCCAGATGATCCAGTTCTACGAGCGCCTGCTGCGGCTGGCGTCCACCCCACCCTGAGGAACTGGCCGAGCGCCTAAAATGCGCCCATGACGACCGCCCCCCTCGCGCCGCGCCCCGTGCGCAGCCAGTACGAAGATTTCATGCGCCACGTGCACAGCACGGGCGTGCTCAAGACCGACCGCACCGGCACCGGCACGAAGAGCGTGTTCGGCCACCAGATGCGGTTTGATTTGTCCGAGGGCTTCCCGTTGGTCACCACCAAGAAGGTGCACCTGAAATCCATCATCGTGGAATTGCTGTGGTTCCTGCGCGGTGATGACAACGTCAAGTACCTCCACGACCACGGCGTGACGATCTGGGACGAGTGGGCGCGCGAAGATGGCTCTCTCGGCCCCGTTTATGGCGTGCAGTGGCGCAACTGGCCCAAGCCGGATGGCGGCCACGTGGATCAGATCAGCGAGGTCGTCAAGCAGCTCAAGCAGACGCCGGACTCGCGCCGCATCATTGTCAGCGCCTGGAACCCGGGCCTGATCGACCAGATGGCGCTGCCGCCCTGCCACGCCTTCTTCCAGTTCTACGTGGCACCGGCCACGAGCGAAGGCGGCAAGGGCAAACTCAGCTGCCAGCTCTACCAGCGCAGCGCCGACATCTTCCTGGGCGTGCCCTTCAACATCGCGTCCTACGCGCTGCTGACGCACATGCTGGCGCAGCAGTGCGACCTCGACGTGGGCGATTTCGTCTGGACCGGCGGCGACTGCCACATCTACAGCAACCACACCGAGCAGGTCGAGCTGCAGCTCAGCCGCACGCCCCACCCTTACCCGGTGCTGCACATCCAGCGCAAACCAGACTCGATCTTCGATTACGCCTTCGAAGACTTCGAAGTGCGCGATTACCAGCACCACCCGGCCATCAAGGCGCCGGTGGCCGTCTGATGCCGACACCGATGAAGAAGCCCGCCTGCCTGAGCCTGATCGCTGCTGTGGCACGCCGCGGTGCCATCGGCCGCGACAACGACCTGCTGTGGCACGACAGCCGCGACCAGAAGCACTTCCGCGCCGCCACCCTGGGCTGCCCCGTCGTCATGGGGCGGCGCACCTGGGACTCCCTGCCCGAGCGCTTTCGCCCCCTGCCTGGCCGGCGCAACATCGTCGTCACGCGCAACACCGCCTGGCAAGCGCCTGGCGCCGAGGTCGTGCACTCGCTGGCCGAGGCCCTGGCGTTGGTGGCCGATGCGCCCAAGGCCTTCGTGATGGGCGGCGGTCAGCTCTATGCCGAGGCCCTGCCCTGCGCCGATGAGCTCGTGCTGACCGAGGTCGATGCCGATTTCGAGGCCGACACCTTCTTCCCCGACTGGGACCGCAGCGCCTTCACCGAGGTGGAGCGCGAGGCTCACACCGCGCAGGCGCCGGGCGAATGCCCTTTCGCCTTCGCCACCTACCGGCGTCGCTGAGGCCCGCATGTACGCAGGCCCCAGCCAAGCGGATGCACAGGCTGTGCATGCTGCCTGGTGTCGCAAGGTCTTGCCTTTGCAAGCACCGAAGCGCTGCCTACCATGCCCTTTGTTCCCTCATTTTCAGGACCTTGGCATGAAGAAGTACATCGCGTTCGGTGTGGCGGCAACCCTCTGGGCAACCCTGGCCGGCACAGCTGCCGCTGAAAGTTACGTCGGCCTGAGCGCAGGCCCGTCCAGCTACAAGCTGAACTGCGCGGGCTTGAGCCGCTGCGACAAGTCCGACGTGGGCGTCAAGTTCTTCGGCGGCTACCGCTACAACCCGATGATCGCAGGCGAGTTGGCTTACATCGACTTCGGCAGGAGCGTCTCCTCCGGCACGCAAGACGGCTTCCAGCTTGAAGGCACGCTGAGGTCACGCGCGCTGGCGGCCAATGTGGCTTTGCGCCTGCCCCTGGCGAAAGACCTGAATGGCATCGCCCGCCTGGGCCTGGCCCGTGTGCGCAGTTCGCTGGACCAGCGCGCCGATGGCATGGTCATCGCGTCCGATGCCCGCACGTCAATCCAGCCTTATCTGGGTCTGGGCCTGCAATACGCGCTGCACAAGAACGTGTCGCTCGACGTCGGTCTCGACATGACCCGCGCCAAGCTGGGCAATGGCTCGGGCGGCACCACCACGAGCGCTGTGCGGCTGGCCAATGCCGGCGTCACCTACGGCTTCTGAACTTTCCGCGTGGCAACGTTCAGCCGCCACCCCAGCCCAGGATGACGCGGTCGGTGCTGCGCTCGACCAGCCACACCAAGGCCATCAGCCCGATGGCCACCGAGCCCGGCAGCACCACGCCCAGGCGGTAGAAGGCGGTGCGGCGCAAGGCGAAGCACAAGGGCAACACCGCGGCCACCAGTGCCAGCTGCCCCAACTCGACACCGAGGTTGAAGCCCAGCAGCGGCCAGGCGAGATCTTGGGCGGACAAACCCAAGTCCTGCATCGCACCTGCGAAGCCGAAGCCATGAACCAGGCCAAAGCCGAACACCACGGCCCAGCGCGGTGCACGCAAGACCGGCCAGAGATTGTCCACCGCCGCCACCAACACACTGAGCGCGATCAGCGACTCCACCCAGCGCGAGGGTGGTGAGAGCACGCCGAACGCGGCCAGCCCCAAGGTGATGGAGTGCGCCACCGTGAATGCCGTGACCAGGCGCAAAACTTCGCCCAAAGCGCCACGCCAGTGGCCACGCGGCGACCAATCGGCCATGGGCCGGCGCCCATGGTTGCGCGTGTCGGGCGTGGCCTGGCGCTGCCACACCGCCACCAACAACAGCAGGACCAGGAACAGGATGTGGTCGGTGCCTGCCGAGATGTGCTCGATGCCATCGCGCACGGTGCGCTGGACCTGATCCCACGCCGACAGACCGCGGGACGAAGCCGCCTGCGGGCCTGCGGCCACACCGATCGCAGGGGCTGAAGCGACCTTGGCGCCAGGCTGGGCGTCCGAGGGGGCGTCCACGGAAGCAGGCACCGGCTTGCCACCTGGCGCCGCCACATCGGCCTGGGCCAGCGCAAGCCAGGTCTGCGCATGGCTGGCCCGGTTGGCACCCATCACCACCACGCCCATCTCCTGGGGCGCACCGCCTGCCGTCTGCAAGCGCCAGCGCACGATGCCGCGGTGGGTCGGGTCGGTCAGCGCGAACAGGCTGTAGGCCAGCGTCACGCCCGTCCAGGGGCTGCCCGGCGCCACCTCGCATTGCTGAGACCACGCGAACACGGCGTAGCGCCCGTCGGTGTGCTCGATCAACGCTGGTGGGTTGGCTTTGGCGTCGTCCGGCAAGGGCAGGCAGGCCTCGCCACCGTGCACCAGGCGCAAGTGGGCCTGCACGAAACGGCGCATGTCGGCCCACCGGCTGCGAACCTCGCCCCAGGTGAGGCGGCCATCGTCGTTGGCGTCCAGCGCGAGTTCGTTGTCGAGGTCACGCAGGGCCACGTGCCAGTCCACACCCACGCGGCCTGCTTCGCTCACCGTCAGCTTGAGGTAGCTGTCGCTGGGTTTGTGGGCTTGCGCCGTCAGCGGGATGGCCCAGGCCAGAAGGAGCACGGCAAAGGCCGTGAAGACGCGCCACATCACAGCAGCACCTCCAGGCGGCGGTCGGTCCAGCCCCAGCGCTGCATGAAGGCGCGCATGTCGGTGACAGGCTGCGCAACGCCTGCCGCGCGGGCGGCCTCCAGCAGGATGCGGGCATCGGCCGGTTCTTTCTGAACCGCCCAGTTGCGCTGCGCCAGCTGGAGGGCCTGGGCAGGCTGACGCAGCAGGCGCAGGGTGAAGCGGGCTTCTTCGCGCCGGTGGACGCTGTCACCCCGCTCACGGGCGGCAGCAAAGCGGGCACGCAAGGCGGCCACGCGCTGGGCGTTGGCGGGGTCGTTCACCGCCGCACCGGCCTCGGCCAGGCGCAGCAGCAGCGCGTCATTGCGCTCCCGGCCCTTGAGCAGGGAGAGCACCTCGGCCGCACGCCCCTGGTCGAGCAACAAATCGGCATAAGCGCCTTCGGTGTAGGCATCGCTCTGGCGCAACAGCAGCGCCTGGTACAACAACGCAGCCTGGTCGGGCTGGCTCAGGCGCTCGGCCAGTTCGGCCCGGATCAGCTGAACCAGGCCCGACCACTCGCGCGGTGCCTGCTGCGCAAGCTGCGTCAGCCCGCGCTGTGCCGCGTCGGCTTCGCCGCGGTGGCTGCGCAACTCCAGGCTGCAGGCTTGCGACAGCCAGGGCGATGGCACTGGATGTGGCACCTGCGCCAGCGCCTCGCACGCGCGCTGGGCCTCGTCGTACTGGGCCGTCACCTGCAGCACCGACGCCAGCGTCAACCAGGCTTGTGCGCGCTGCGCCGGCAGCAAGGCAGTGGCAGGCAGCTGCGCCAAGGCCCGCAGGTCGCGCAGGGCGGCATCGAAATCGTGGGTGCTTTGCAGCACCGTGGCGCGCAGCAGGCGCACTTCGGGCGGCGGCGTGGCCTGGGTCCACCAGTGTCCGAGCGCAGCCTGCGCCTGCCCCAACCAACGCGGGTCGCCATCCTGGCGCGACCACTGGATGGCCTGAGAGGCCACCGCCACAGCGAGCGTCACGTCGCCAGGCTGGGCGCGGGCCTGGGCACGCAGTGCGCGCCAGACCTTCTCTTGCGCAGTCAAGGAACGCTCGCGCAGCACCTCGACCACCTCGTTGTCGCGGGCGGGAACCCACGGACCGGCGGCCTGCGCCACACCGCTCAGCAGCACGCAGCCTGCGGCCCACGCCAGCGCCATCGATCGCCATGAGGCGGGGCGCACATCCAACAAGCATCGGTGCATGGGCATCGTCCGTTCGGGTCGAAAAAAAGGCCCCCTGCGGGGCATGCGAGGGCCAGGGGGTTGCCCCACCTGGCCCAAAGCCCAGGCTCAGGTGGGCTCGGCCGTGTCGTCTGTCGCCAGCATGTCAGGCACGGCCACAGGTTCCAGGACGTCGGTCTTGGCCTCTGGCTCGCTGGACAAGGCCGCGACATAGGACGTGGCTGCGGCGGCTTCGGTGGCTGCGGCTGCAGGCACCTGGGTCGTCACATCCACGGTCGCCGTCACCGGCTTGACGTTGTCACCGCCACCGCCGCAAGCGCTGAGCAAACCCAGGGCCAGCACAGGCAGCCAGGCGGGCGTGCGACGGAACACTTCAATGCGCATCATGGTCATCACCTCACTGCTGGGGGGTCGAGCCGGAGTTCGGCGTGTTCAGGTACGGGAAGCGGGTGAGGAAGGTCACCGCGGCCTGGTCGGCGCCGTCGTGGACGTTGGCGGCGTTGGGCAGGCCGTTGGGGGCCGTTGCCTTGGCCAGGGTCGTCAGCGAAGCGGTCGTGCAGGTCGAGGTCAGCGTACCGACCTTGGGCACCACCACCGAGCTCAAGCCCAGGTCGATGCCTTCGTTGATGGCGCACAGGCCGCCGATGGTGGCCACCAGGGCGATGTCCACCACGTCGTCCTTGGGGCGGCGGCCGTTGGGGAAGCCCGCCAAGTCAGCTGCACCCGACACCGAGCCTGCAGCCAGGATGGAGCCAGCAGCGCCCAGGCGGTTCTGGTTGGCCAGGGCCACGGCGGGCACGCCGGTGTTCAGGCGCAGCTGGTCCGAGGGCGACGACAGCGCGGCGGGGCGGTTCAGGCCGTTGATGCCCGTCAGGAAGGTGGCAACCAGGTCGGTGCGCGGGAAGTTGGTGGGCGCCAGCGCGGCCGTGTCACCCGCCAGGACCAGGCCCAGCAGCGCGGGCAACGTCGGGTTCGTCACATAGGTCGCGAACTGCAGGTCGTCCTTGGGCTTGGAGGTGTTGAACTTGTCCTTGTCGCGCAGGCCGATGACGACCTCGTTGACCAGCGGGTTGCCCAGGCGCGAGACCTGCACCCAGGCGCCACCGTCCTTGGATGAGGTCTGGTAGCCGGAGGCCGGGGCCGCGGCCATCAGGCGGGCCTGGCGCACGCTGGCCGTGGTCCAGCCGCCCACCACCGTGTCCGATCCGGCGGTCAGACAGGACTTGTGCACCTCCAGGGCCATCGTCGTGACGTTCTTGTCCTGGATGGAGTTGGCGGCGAAGGCGTTTTTCAGCGAGGGGTCCAGGATCTGGCCCGGCGTGGCGTTGACCAGGTCGAAGATCGGGCCGAGGTTGACGGCAAAGCCCTCCTGACGCTGGCCGACGAAGACCTTGGCCGGCATCGCGCAGCCGGGGATGTTGACCGCGTGCACGTGCTGCGCTGCGTAGGCCTCGTACGCAGCCGAGTCGCCCAAGGTCTTGTCGCCGATGTAGTCCACCGGCTTCTGGAAGGTGGTGGCGCCGCCCGAGGCCTTGCTCAGCGCGCCGCGGCTGCCCTTGCGGCGGTCACCGCGCACCACGGTCACGCCGTAGGTTTCCGCGACGTTGAGGTTGGCATCCGACACCGATGTCACCGCACCGGCCTGCGTCAGCGGGATGGCCACCATCGAACCACCGATGTTCAACTCCACGCCCTTGCCTGCGTTGGCCAAGGTGTTGTTGAAGCGGAACTGGAAGGTCAGGTCCTCCACCGCGTCACCGTTGTTGTCGATGTGGATTTCGTACAGCGCGTTCGGATCGAGCTTGAAGTAGTTGGGGCCACCGTAGGCGTCTTGCAGCGGCTGGTAGTTGGCAATCAGCGTGACGTAATCGGTGCGGCCCGACTCGTAGCTCATGAACATGTAGAAGTCCGTGCCATCGACCTTCGGGCTGGTGGTGATGAACGGCGCCTCACGGTGGCTGGAGGCCCAGGCAGGGGACAACGCCGCGCAAGTGGCGACGGCTGCCGCAGCAAGGGCGGTGCGGGTGGCAAAACGGATCATCGTCGGCATGGTGGGTCCTTTTGTGTGTGGGCTAAGGCGGCTGCAACACGGCACCGCTTGCTTCCTGTACGCAGCCCAAGCCGCGTCGGATGCCTGGCCGGATGCCCTTTTGCGCAAAAGGGTTGTGTGCCGCCATTTCTCAGTGCCAACCGACATGGAAAAACCCCACCGGGGGTGTAACAATCACGCCATGTGAACAAACAGGGCCCACAGCGCGCTTGCCGCGACCGGGAGGGCAAAGCGCGACACATGAATCGACGAGACCTGTTGCTGGGAGGCGCCGGGGCCGGTTGCCGGTGGTTGACACCACTGGGCGGACTGGCCGCTTGCACCGCCGCCGCGCCCGCCTTGCGCGTGGCCCTCAACGGCTGGATCGGCTACGCGCCGTTCTTTCTGGCGCAAGACCTGGGTCATGTGCCCGAATCCGCGGTGCGGCTGCTGGAATTCCCCTCCAACACCGCCAGCATGATGGCGCTGGTCAACGGCGAAGTGGCCGCTGCCGCCCTCACCCTCGACGAATTGCTGCTGGCCCGCGAGGGCGGGCTGGACGTGCGCGCTGCGCTGGTGTTCGACGAATCTGCCGGCGCAGATGTCCTGATGGCCCGCCAGGACATCGACTCGCTGACCGCGTTGCGCGGCAAGCGCATCGGGGTGGAGGCCACCGGCGTGGGCGCCTTGATGCTGTCGCGGGCGCTCGAAGCAGCGCAGCTCCATCCCACCGACGTGGTCAAAGTCCCCCTGACGGCCGACCAGCACGTCGCCGCCTACACCGCCCAGCGCGTTGACGCCGTCATCACCTTCGAGCCCATGGCCTCGCGTCTGCGTGCCCTCGGCGCCCGCCCCCTGCTGGACAGCAGCCGCTTGCCCGGCCTGATCGTCGATGTGCTGGCGGTGTCCGCACAGATCACCCCCCACCAGGGCGAACAACTCCGTCAGCTGCTCGATGGCCATTTCCAGGCTCTGCAACACCTGCGCAGCAACCCCGCCAACGCCGCCCGCCTGCTGGCCCAGCACCAACAGATCGCACCCGATGCCGTGCTGGCGGCTTTCAGCGGCATCCGCCTGGCCGATGCGGCAGCGAACCGAGGTTGGCTGGCTGGCCAGAACCCGGGGCTGAGCGCCTCGGCACGCTCGGTCGGGCAACTCATGGTGCATGCCAAGCTGCTGCAGCGCCTGCCCGACACGGCCACCCTCTGTGACCCCCGCTTCCTGCCCGAGGCCGCATGAACATCCGATCCTTGCGCGTGTTTTTGCCGCTGGCCTTGCTGGCCCTGATGCTGCTCACCGGCGCGGTTTCGGTGGTCCTCAGCCTGCAACAGCAGCAGCGGCACCTCACGGAGGAAGCGCGGCTCTCTGTGCTGGCCGACGTCTCGCGGCTCGTGCGGCTGACCAGCGAGGGCATGGGATCCACATCGTCGCTGGTGGCCGCAGAAGTGGCGCAGATCGCCAGCCGTCCCCAGGTGCACAGGGTGCTGCTGCTCGACGAGCGCGGCACCGTGCTGAACGCCCAGCGTGCCGCCTGGCGAGGCCGCAGCCTCAAGGAGGTCGCCCCAGAGCTGGTCGGCGAGCGGCTGCAGCAGGCCACGCACAGCCGCATGCCGCAATGGCACATGCAGCCCGACGGCAGCCGCATGGACGCCGTGCAATCTTTCGAGCTGCCCCTGCAAAACGACGAACTTCGCAGCTCACGGCGTGGCCTGGTCTATGTCGCCTACGACTTGCGTGAACAGCGCGCGGCCGCCACACGCAGCGAGGTGCAAGCGCGCCTGCCGGAACTGGCCGGTCTGCTGGCCGTGTTCCTGCTGATGGCCTGGTGGCTGGGCCGCCATGTGACGCAACCGCTGGCACGCCTGGACGCCGCCGCCAAGGCCTTGCGCGCCAGCGACCTGTCGGTGCCCGTGCCACGCGGCGGCTTCCTCGAAATCGACCAGCTCGCCGGAGGCCTGGAGGCTTTGCGCCAGGAGTTGTCGGCCACCTGGCACGCCATCCCCGACCTGCTGTTCGAGCTCGACGCCCGCGGCCGCTACCTGCGTGTGCTGGCGGTGCGTCCGGAGTTGGTCGTTCAAGCCCCGCAGTCGCTGCTGGGCCGGACCGTGCATGAGGTCATGCCCGCCGATGCCGCACAGGCCATCCAGCAGGCCCTCGACGATGCGGCGGTGTCAGGCGCCGTGTGGGGCCGCGAATTTGCATTGCAGGTGCCAGCCGGGCAACGCTGGTTCGAGGTTTCGGTGGCGCGCAAGACCGCGCCAGACCATGGCAGCCCGACCTTCCTGCTGATCTCCCGGGACATCACCGAGCGCAAGGAAGCCACCGTCAGCCTCCAGCAACTCAACGAAGCCCTGGAGCAGCGCGTGCAAAGCCGCACCGCAGAGTTGCTCGGCGCCAAGAACGAAGCCGAGCGCGCCAACGACAGCAAGAGCGAGTTCCTCTCGCGCATGAGCCACGAACTGCGCACGCCGCTCAACGCCATCCTCGGCTTCGGTCAGTTGCTGGAGCTGTCGGCGCAAGAGCCCAAGCAGCAACGGCAGGTGGGGCACATCCTCAGTGCTGGCAAGCACCTGCTGTCGCTGATCAACGAAATCCTCGATCTCTCCCGCGTCGAATCCGGCCAGATGACGCTGAGCCTGGAGCCCGTGCCCGTGGCCGAACTCGTCGAAGAGTCCCTGGCGCTGGTCCGCCCGCTGGCCGAATCCCATGGCATCCAACTCGCACCGGTGCCCACCCTGCCGTCAGGCAGTCGGGTGCGCGCCGACCGCACACGGCTGCGGCAGGTGCTGATCAACCTGCTCTCCAACGGCATCAAGTACAACCGCCAAGGAGGTGCGCTGAGCGTGCACATCGAGGTGCAAGCCGACACCGTGCGGCTGGGGGTGCAGGACAGCGGCATGGGCCTGAGCGCCGAACAACAGGCCCGCCTGTTCACCCCCTTCGAGCGGCTGGACGCCGACGATCGCCAGATCGAAGGCACCGGCATCGGCCTGGCCCTCTCCAAGCGCCTGGTGGACATGATGGGCGGGCACATCGGGGTAGATAGCGAACCAGGCCAGGGCAGCACCTTCTGGGTCCAGCTGCCACGCAGCGAGGATGGCGCTGTGATCTCAGGTGCGCCGGGCGACACCCCCGGCAACGCCCCCCAACACCCCCTCACGGCCTGGGGCAGCAACGCGCACCTTCAGCATGCGCAAGCCGCCCAACGCCCCGATTGCACGGTCCTGTGCGTCGAAGACAACGAGCTGAACCTGCAGCTCATCGACCACCTGCTGGGCCGCCAGCCCGGCATTCACCTCCTGTGCGCCAGCGAGCCCCGGCAAGGTCTGCGCATGGCCCATGAGCTGCGCCCCCACATCATCCTGCTGGACATCAACCTGCCCGAGATGGACGGCTACGAAGTCATCGCGCGCCTGCGCTCTGACCCGGCCACGGCCACCATCCCAGTGCTCGCCGTGACCGCCAATGCCATGCCCGGCGATGCGGCACGGGCGCGGTCTGCCGGCTTTGCCAGCTACATCACCAAGCCCATCAACGTGGCCACCCTGCTGGCCGAGGTCGAGCGCCTCAGACCCGCCGCGCCACCCGCCGCGGGCCTATGATCCGCAGCCAGACGCCCCCCTGAACCCACACCGCCACACCGCAGGCCTCCCTTGAAACTCGCCACCTGCGAGTTCAATTAGCGTTTCAAGGGAGTTCAACACATCCCACGCAACGACCATAAGCTGTTGTCAACAAACAGCTTTTCTCCCATAGCGTCCCATCACGTCTCACTGAAGCACAACAAAAATGGGTAGCTAGCTGGGTAGCTAGCGGACTAAAATTGCGCCTAGCTACCCATTGGAGGACGAGCCATGGCACGCCGGGGAAATTTGCTGGACGATGTACAGATTCGACGCTGGGTCGCAAAGGGCGCCGCCATCGCGCGATCTGATGGCGATGGCTTGACTTTCACCTTGTCGAGTGCAGGAACCGCCACGTGGGTTCTGCGCTACCGAGTCTCTGGTGTGCGCCGCAAAGAAATCACGCTTGGAAACTATCCGGACCTGACCCTCGCTGCAGCCCGAAAGCTTGCTCGTGAGCGACGCGTTGATGTAGACCAAGGCAAAGATCCTGCCGCGGACAAGAAGGTCCTGAAAATGAGGACCCAGATGGCTTGGACAGTGCGGGAGTTGATCTCGGACTACAAGGAAAAGAAGCTGACCACACCGCCATTGGCGGAGGGAACTGTCTACTACCGAAAGTGGGATCTGGACAAGATTATCGGACCCAAGTTGGGCTCCATGGAAGTACGCCACGTCACCCCTGCTGACATCGTGCACGTGATTGAGTCCAGCAAACGTTCCTGGACGATCTGCAAACGCTTGCTCACTTCAGCGAAATTGCTTTTCGCACACGCGTGCGGCAAGCGCCTGATCAATGTGAACCCATGCGTGGGCATTGACCTCACTGCTTTGATGGGCGCACGCCCACCCATTCGCAAGCGCGTGATGCTGGCCGAGGACGAACTGCGTGCGCTCCTGAAGGACATCAGCGACATTGGCGTTGAAAACGGCCTGGCCTTCCGCATCTTGCTGGCCACCTGTGTTCGGTCCATCGAACTGGCCAAAGCCAGATGGGAGCACATCGACTTCGAACTTGGTACTTGGTGGGTGCCGGCCGAATCGGTCAAAACGCGCACAGGCTTTTTGGTCCCCATCACACCAACAGTTGCAGAGTGGTTCAAAAGTCTCCAGTGCCTCTCCGGTGACTCCCCTTGGGTTTTGCCTGCCAGAACGGATCGACGCCGCAAACGTGTGGGTGACACTCATGTGGGAAAAACGACGCTTTGGGCGGCAATCACCCGGGCCTTTGATCGCGGCGACATCGACGTGCGGCGCTTTACCCCTCACGACACCCGTAGCACGGCAAAGGGGCATATGCGAAACATGGGGATCCCCAACGACATCACCGAGATTGCACTCAATCACGCGCTCAAAGGCATGGAGGCTGTCTACGATGTGCGCGAGGAGATCCCCGAGCGCCGTCAAGCCTTGGAAAAATGGGCGGCCTTCATCGAGGCTTGCGAAACTGGCCGCCCCTGGAATGTGCAACCTATACGGCGCGTGGCTTGATGCACTTACAAAGGTTCCGGTTGCAACCCATATTTCTTCGCAATGCCCCGCGCCATCTCAGGAAACAAAACGCCGAGCACCTTGTCGTAGGTGCTCGGACGCAGGTAAGTCACGTCTTGAAGGTCGACCCCATCAATGATGGATTGCCTCCATCTGGCATAGCTATCAGCCTGTGCCTTTGTGAAATGCGCCTCTAGACCATAGGCCTTCACAGCCATCGTGTAGATGGTGTGCCAACGCTTGTTGTCAGGCCCGCTCTGCATGATGGCGTTGAGCACTTGGTAACCCGTGTTCATGTCATACCCCACGCCTCGGTTCTGCTGGATCGACAGGATGCGGGTAACCATCCCGGATTCGTCCACCATCATCCGGTCAAGAGCGCCTGGCAGTCCATGCGCAGCAAGCGCCTCAGAAGCTTCCTCCACTTGCTGCCAAAGTTCGCTGTCGTTGCCCAAGAATTGGGGCTTGGGGCCATTACCCACGTGCTTTCGCCCTGCCCTCTTGATACCGACGTTGGCGTCATGAAACGACGTCATCGCAGAGATGTACCTGGCGGCCCAGTACGCTGCGGGTTGAGCAAGGTAGGCGGGGCGGCGCAACGCCAAGAGTCGCTCGCGGTAGCGCAAGGTCACCGGGTGTTCATCAACCGCTGATTCAAGCACCCGCCGCTTGGTCCGCAGGACGGGGTGGTGCACCCACCGCTTCCCGACCAACTGGTTGACCACCAAGTCACGCAAATTCTCGCGTGTCACCGTTCCGCCCAACGCTCCGAGGTCAATCTCCAGTGTCGGCATGTCCAGATCCCGAATGCGCCGCAACTTCTCGTCGTCGATGCCATGCGTCACAGTCACCTCAACCAGGATGGCTGCAGGCCAAGTGAAGGGGTACGTGTCTTCTTCGTCTTCGTCGAAGTCCCCGGCAACCCAAGTCATGGTCCCGCCCCAACCATGAACCTTGCCTGGATTCAGATCTGCAATGACATCGGGAACGATGCTCGCCACCTTTTTTTCAAGACGAACGTCGCCAAAGTCGAGTTGACGAGGCCCTGTCATCCACATCTTGCGGATGCTGGCCGTCTCCCACTCTCCGGCGAACTCATCTGGCGGATCCCGTTCCACCACAACCTCCAGGCCCGGGGTTGCAATGGACGATGCACTTTCAAGGATGGCTTTCACCTCGCGGTGCAGCACCGTCTCGCGCCTCAAAACAGGAACGAGGCTTGGCTCCACGTCTTTCGGCAACTGTGCCAGAAACTCAGCTTCGTCTGCCGCATCCCAACTGTCGAGTGCATCCTTTGCGGCTTTGGCCGCGACTGCGTCACCTTCAACAGCCAGACTGGCGTCATTCCAGTGTGAACACCAGTGCATATCTGGAAGAATTCGCAGTCTCGCGCGGATCTCCTCCGGGTCCATCATTGCAAGGGATGGATCTGAGAGCGAAAGCGTCACGACGGCATGCCCCAGTCCATCAGACCCAGGCTCGCGCACCCCCGTCAGATCAACCAGCAACTGCCGCCCGTCATCCAAGGTCAGCAGCGCCGTGGCGTGGTCGTGCATCGTCGCGTTTACGATTGAAATGTGCTCGGTGGGTTGTTCCACCCAGACCTCATACCCATGCCCGAGAAAACCAAGTGCCGTTCGATTCATCCGTCGCCGCGGCAACACCAACACCCCCAACTCCAACAAGTGCCGAGTTGCCGCTACGCGGGCAGCAACCAGTGAACAGTCGTCTTTGTGCGCGCCGTCAGGATGCCGGAAATGAGCCGTTGGTCTCACCCGCAAGGGCTGACCCGCCATCACCGGAGTGAGAGGCAAATCACAAGCTGGGCAGATGCAGGCAGCGGTCCGACTGACGACGTCCGAATCATGTATGTAGCGCGGCTGACCAGTTTTTGCGTCGTGCGCCCACTTCAACGGCACAGCAGACACATCCGCACCAGAACCCATACTTGCCGAGCCGCTACGGTCAATTTGCCATGTGCTCATTGATTGCGATCCTCTTCCATATTGGATTGAGCGTGAATGCACTGATGCCAGGGCGAAGTGGATTTTCAGAGATACTTCGACCACTTGACAGTCATTATCCCGATCAGAATGAGCGCGCCAAGACTCGCATGATTCAATGTGCCCGATGAGCAAGCCCACCGAACAAACCGTCAAGCGCTTATTCGCCCTGTCTGGCAACCTGTGCACCTTCCCTGGTTGCTCCCTACCCATGGTCGAAGCCACTGGCGTCGTCACCGGCGAGATATGCCATATCCACGCAAGGCGAAGCGGCGGGCCGAGGTTCGCCCCAGATCAGACAGAGAAAGAACGGCAGGCTTTCAACAACCTGACTTTGATGTGTGGCCCTCACCACAAAGTCATTGATTCCCAGCCAGAAATTTACTCTGCCGACGTCCTCAGGGAGATGAAGTCGGTTCACGAAGGTGCAGCGGGTCGGCCCGAGCAACCGACTGATGGCGTCTATGCAAAGATCCTTCTGAACCATATGGATCGCATTGAGGTGGTCAACAACTCTGGCAACGTTGCGATCAACAGCCCTGGAGCGATTCAAGCGGGCACTGTCGTTCTCAAGACCACACGCAAATCAGTCACGGTCACGCCTCCGCCAAACACTGTTGGTGCCGATGCGCAACTCAGCCTCTACGTTCAGTACCTGATCTCCCGCTACAACGAGTTCGCGGGCTCAGATCCAAGGCGCGCCACAGCATTCAATCCCAGCGTGATTTCCAAGAACATTGAACACAAATTCGGCGCGCCCTGGCGGCTCCTATCTGTTGCTAGTTTCGACGAGGTATGTGGCTACCTTCAGCAGCGGATCAGCAAGACAAGTCTGGCCAAGCTGAACAACAGCAAAGGCAGACCTTCATTTTCAAGCTACGCCGACCACCTCAGGAAGAACGCCTGACGCGCTGCGTGCCACCCATCGGAGAAACCTCTTCGACAGCTTTCTGATCAGTCCGCGATGGACGGCCCAAACAAATCGTTGGTGATCTGTTCCCCACGACCCACCTCCTCACCTTGCTGATCACCGCCTGGGCGAGACGCCACGATGGAAACGACGTGTCCGCTCTGAATGAGCAAGCCATCGTATGCAAGCACCCGCAGTCGATTGATCCTCTTCGTGCCCTTGGGGAACTGGATCAGATCGTCGTACAGCCTGGGGTGATCAGCACGCGCCAGTTCAAATACCAGCCGGATTGGCTCTCCACTGACCTTGGCGTTGCCGTTCATTGCTTGCTCCCCGACGGCATCGCACCTTGATCAGCCCGTGGGGCGGCCATCACCGTTCGCGCATAGTTCTGCCCTGCCAGTTGAAAGCCCCGCACATTGGCGAACATGGGTTCCTTGACCTCATGGATCTTGTGATTCGGGAACGCGGCCTTCACCGCCTTCTTGAATAGGAAGGCACCGCCTCCGACCAAGATGATGTTCTGCAAGCTATGTGGCGATTCGATGTACTGCTTCATTGCCGACACGGCCTGCTGCGCCACCGCCTCAGCCATGGGCATGAATCTGGTGATGTCGTAGGACTTCTGGAAAATCACCGGCTGTTTGCCCGTTCGCAAAGCCAGATCGATGGCATCAAGGTCGCGATAAGGGCTGCCAATGTCCTTGGTGATCTCGGCCGCGATCAGGCGCAGCACATCCGACATGCCACGGTTGAACGAATGGCTTTGCTTTTGAACCTGCCTCATGCCCCTGGCCACCAACCAGTCGAAGGTTCGTGAGCCAGGGTCGATGATCAAGCTCTGCTCGTTGCCGATGGTGGCCATCTTCTTGTGCACCGATGCGTAATGAGCCAACGCCCCTTGAGGCTGCGCCACAGCGAGTGCCTTGACGACAGTCACGGTCTTGCCACCCCCAACGTCATGCGTTCCCGTCATCGCTTTCTCCAGCGCCGCCTTCTTGAGGTGCAGCAGGGCCACAGGCAGGCCCACCACCAGGAGGTCGATGCGACTTTGCTTCATGAGATGCAGGGCGCCTCGAAGCAAGGCCATGTACTCGGGCGTGTCGGTGTACTCATCGTGCAATTGGGTTGCACGCACGGAATCGGCCACCAGGTGTGTTGGCGCCGACCGAAAACTGAGCCACTTTTGATGGGTGTGCCGATCTAAAACTGAGCCAGGTGTTCAACCTACTCTGCTGCTTTTTGATGCAG
>NZ_SNXW01000005.1 GCF_004362855.1 Aquabacterium commune | reverse complement strand
TACGCTCCGAATCTGCCCTTTGAATGCAAAAATTTGTCGTCATCTGAAATAACAGCAGGCGGTCGCCGCGTCAGCGGTGGTTGTGCAGACCATCCTTAGATAAATCCAACTCACTTGTACTTGCCGACCTACATCCTGACGTTCAGTCGGTAATGGGCAATGCCAAGAGCAAATTAAGAGCCCATTTCAGAAAGCGCCTTGCTGAGAACCAAAGCGAGGTAGTAGAAAAATGGAAGCAAGAGAAGATTTACCCGTTTGAAGAAAAGTCAAACCTGGACCCTCTTGAAACCGCTGAGCGTCAAGTCTTCGACATTCTTGCGGTAAGCGTTCAGAGCTACCTTCCATCTTTTGAGGATGCTGACTACAAGTCCAAAAAATTCACGTTCCAGCTACTCGCACATGCGGTTCGTGAGAACCCGGATTCCGTCCAAACCATCATCAGCGAAGTTTTAGGTCTTAAGCGTTCAGAGCAAGACGATCTCGCTGCGCTCCTAGGGAAAACAAGTTTATCGTCAATTATTAGCGCTGCGAAAACGGTTGCCGGACGACTTGATTTTCTGGCGGGCTTGGATGCTCTTGTCTTCGGCAAGGAGAGCAAAAAGAAGCTTCTCGAGCGCGATCAATTGCACAAAATGCTGGAGAACGAAGGCTGGTTATTTCATGAAGAGTTCGCTTTGGCGGGAAGTGAGCAGCGGCTTGAAGAAGTCCTCAGCAAACACATTTCAGTACTGGGCCCAAGACAAGATGATGGCGCGCCGGTGGATATCGGCGGAGGAAAGCAAGGGCGCGTAGACCTGATGCTTTGCAAAGCTGTCCAGCCACGCAGCGGTGAGTATGACTATCTGATCGTCGAGCTAAAGCGGCCGTCAAAGAAAATCGACAGCGAGGTTCTTACTCAGATTGAAAAATACGCAATTGCAGTGGCTAGCGATGAGCGCTTTCGAGGCGTGCCTGCAAAATGGACGTTCATCGCCATATCCAACGATCTCGATGCCTACGCCCAAAAGAAAGCTAGTCAACGTGGCAGACCAAAAGGTCAGGTGTATGACGATGCTGAGCAGAACATCACTGTGTGGGTCAAATGTTGGGCTGACGTAATCAATGACGCCAAGTCAAAGCTTGACTTCATCAATCAACAGCTGTCCTATGAGGCTGACAGAGACAGTGCCAAGGCATACCTGCAAAAGGCTCACGCCAGATTTATCCCCGAAGTAGATCTGACAACAGATGGATATGGCATCTCCACAGAAGATGGGATACAGGACGACGATTCTGATGTCATGGATCTGGACGAAGTGGGTGTCCCTGACAGCGTCATCGTGAAGTAGCGCTCTGCGAGACGGGCATTTAACCCGTCCACGCATCACCAAGCGACTCAGCCTGCTCCAGCACCAGCTCAACCGCCGCATCGGCGGCATCAGGCGGGTATTTGTACTTGCGCAAAATGCGCTTGACCATCAGCCGCAGTTTGGCCCGCACGCTTTCGCGCTGTGACCAGTCCACGCTGATGTTTTGACGCAGGTTTTCCGTCAGCTCGTGGGCGATTTTCTTGAGCGTGTCATCGGTCAATTCGCGCACGGCTGATTCGTTCATGGCCAACGCGTCGTAGAACTTCACTTCGTCGTCGGTCAAGCCCAGGGTCTCGCCGCGCGATGCCGCCTCCCTGAACTTCTTGGCCATCTCAACCAGTTCTTCCATCACCTGCGCGGTTTCGATGGATCGGTTCTGGTATCGCTTGATGACGTTGCCCAGCAGCTCGGAGAACTTCTTTTCCTGCACGATGTTGGTGGCAAAGCGGCTCTTGATTTCGCCTTCCAACAAGCGCTCCAGCAACTCCACCGCCAGGTTGCGCTCGGGCAGGTTTTTCACCTGGGCCAGGAAGTCGTCGTCCAGCAAGCCAATGTTGGGCTTGTCCAGGCCCACGGCATCGAAGATGTCAACCACGCTTTCAGACACCACGGCAGAGCTAATGATCTGGCGGATGGCCAGGTCTCGCTGTTCGTCGGTGCGCTTTTGCGCAGAGATGTCCCGCTTGGTCAGGATCACCTTGACGGCCTGCATGAAGGCGACCTCTTCGCGCACTGCCTTGGCCTCGTCCAGCGTGCAGCACAGGGTGAAGGCCTTACTCATGGCCAATGCCGTATCCGCAAAACGTTTCTTGCCTTCGCGGCCCTGCTCGGTCTTGATGCCCAGCACATGGTTGGCGGCACCTGCCAGGGTCTTGTGGCCGCCTGTGAGGAAGCCGCTGTAGTCAAAGCCGTGCAGCATGGCGCGCAACACATCGAGCTTTTCAGCCAGCACGCTGTAGGCCTCGTGGGCATCGACCGTGGGCTTGCCACGGCCTTTGCTGGCGGTGTATTCCTTCATCGCGGCCTTCAGCTCATTGCCGATGCCGATGTAGTCCACCACCAGGCCGCCTTGCTTGTCCTTGAACACACGGTTCACGCGGGCAATGGCCTGCATGAGGTTGTGGCCCTTCATGGGCTTGTCCACGTACAAGGTGTGCACGCAGGGCGCATCGAAGCCGGTCAGCCACATGTCGCGCACGATGACCAGGCGCAGCGGGTCGGCTGGATCTTTGAAGCGCTTCTCAAGCCGTTTCTTGACCTGGGCGCTGTAGATATGTGGGCGCAGCAAGGCTTTGTCGCTGGCCGAGCCCGTCATCACGATTTTGATGGCGCCTTTCTCTGGGTCCGCATCGTGCCAATCGGGGCGCAGCTTGGTGATCTCGTCATAGAGGTGCACGCAGATGTCACGGCTCATGGCCACCACCATGGCTTTGCCTGGCTGGGCTTTGTCGCGCTCTTCAAAGTGCTTGACCAAGTCGCTGGCCACACTGGCCACGCGCGGTGTGGCGCCAACGATTTTTTCCAGCGCCGCCCAACGGCTCTTGAGCTTGGCTTGGTCGCTCTCTTCTTCGTCTTCGGCCAGCTCATCCACCTCGTCGTCGATGTGGGCCAGCTCGTCCTCTTTCAGGCTCAGTTTGGCCAGGCGCGACTCGTAATAGATGGCCACCGTGGCGCCATCTTCCTTGGCCTGCTGCATGTCGTAGACATGGATGTAGTCGCCAAACACGGCGCGGGTATCGCGGTCAGTGCTGCTCACGGGCGTACCCGTGAATGCCACGAAGGTAGCTTGAGGCAAGGCATCCCGCAGGTGCTGGGCATAGCCCACTTGGTAACTGGTCTTGTACTCGGGCGGCGCGAAATCCGCCGTGGAGGCCACCACAGTGCTGTCGCCATCGCTCGTGACGACTGCCGTGGCGGGACTCTTCCCGGCCTCAGGCTTGAGCTTGCGGGTCTTCAGCTTGGCCTCGAAGCCATATTGGGTGCGGTGCGCTTCGTCGGCGATCACGACAATGTTGCGGCGGTCGGATAGGACGGGGAACATGTCTTCGTCTTCACCTGGCATGAACTTTTGGATGGTGGCGAAGACGATGCCGCCAGAAGGCCGGTTGCTCAGGAGCTGACGCAGCTCTTGCCGCGTGGTGGCCTGCACGGGCTGCTCACGCAGCAGGTCCTGCGCCAGGCTAAATACACCGAAGAGCTGGCCATCGAGGTCATTGCGGTCTGTGATGACAACGATGGTGGGGTTGGCCATCGCGGGCTCTTGCATCACCCGAGCGGCAAAGCAGGTCATGGTGATGCTCTTGCCGCTGCCTTGCGTGTGCCAGACCACCCCACCCTTGCCTTGGATGCTGGCTGGGCTGTCGGTGCGCGACGCGGCCACCACGTGCTCGATGGCAGCGCGCACGGCATGGAACTGGTGGTACCCGGCGATCTTCTTGATCAGCGCGCCGTCATCCTCAAACAGCACGAAGTAACGCAGGTAGTCCAGCAGGTACTGAGGCGCCAGGGCGCCACGAACCAGGGTCTCCAGCTCGTTGAACTCGCCCAGCGGGTCCAGGCTCACGCCATCAATGGTGCGCCATTGCATGAAGCGCTCGGCATTGGCCGACAAGGAACCCAGGCGCGCCTCGGTGCCGTCCGAGATGACCAACACCTCGTTGTACTGGAACACATCGGGGATCTGGGCCTTGTAGGTCTGGATCTGGTCGTAGGCCTTCCAGATGTCGGCGACTTGGTCGGCAGGGTTCTTCAACTCCAGCAGCACCAGCGGCAGGCCATTGATGAACAGGATGATGTCGGGGCGGCGGGTGTGATGCGGTCCCTTGATGGTGAACTGGTTGACGGCCCAGAACTCGTTGCGCGACACGTCAGCCCAATCGACCAGGCGAACGAAGTCACCCCGGGTATCGCCGTCTTTCTGGTACTGCACCGGCACGCCGCCCACCAGCAGCTTGTGCAAAGCGCGGTTGGCAGGCAACAAAGATGGGATGCCGAGGTCCAGCACCTGCTGCAGGGCGTCTTCTCGCGCTGCGGTGGGGATGCTCGGGTTCAAGCGCTGGATGGCTTCGCGCAGCCGGAACGGCAGGATGACCTGGCGGTAGTCGGCGCGCTGAGGGTTGGCGCCGTCTTGCGCAATGTCCAGGCCGGAATGAACCGCATAGCCCACCTCGGCCAACCAGCCCAGTGCTTCTTGTTCGAGTTGGTCTTCGGTCATCGGCACCCTGATGCTTATTGCTTGCTTGACGCGAGGTAGTTAAAATGTAGCCCAAGTGGATTGGGGGTTCCCGGTTGGCGCTGCAGCCTCGGTGGGTTCATCGGGGCTTTTCGCTTTCTGCCAGTCGCGCCGTGTTTTGCGTTTAAGCACTTAAGCCGTTGAATTTAAAGACAAATTCCACCTCCGACCCTGTAGCAAAGGTTTTGCTTTTAAGCACTCTCTACGCCCAGAACGGCAGGTAGCGCGCATAGCGGGTGGACACGGTTTCAGACTCGTCAGCCTTGATGAGCCCCGCATCCTTGGTTGCGCCGATGACCTGTGAAGCCGTGGCCGCTTTGGACTCCGGCAACTTGAATCGCTCCCGCAGGCTCTGGTTGGACATGCGCTCGTTGCTGACGTACTTGAGCGCGCAGTGCTGATAACAGGCGCGAATTCGGTCGGCCTTGCTCATGTCGGCAAAATCTTGGTGAGCGAACAAAATGGCCGTTGTTCGGGTCTCACTGGTGCGAAAGTCTGGCGCAGGCAATTGGTAGACCTCGGCCAGATGCACCACCTTGTCGATGCCACTGCCCTTTTCCTCACACAAGCCCATCCGCCGCATCAACTCGGCCAGCCGCTCATTGCGTGAGCGAAACTCGTCGATGAAGCGCTCCACCTTGATGTTGGGCAGGCCGGGGTTGGACACCTCCAGGCGATCGGCATACATCTCGACCATGACGGATTGGCCCGTGGCCTCAAACTCCTGATGCACCAAGGCATTGGCAATCAGCTCGCGAATGGCCTGCCTGGGGAACATCTTGACCTCTTCACGCACCACCTGCTCCACAAAGTGATTCATTGGCGCAGATGAATGCACGAAGTCGATGAGGCTCTCAAAGGCGATGGCATAGCCTCGCACACCTGGCTTGTCATCACGCGTGACCAGCTTGTTCATGCCTTCATAGATCACGACCCTGGGCGCCTTGCGTGCCAGCTCCGGCGAGAAAGCGTCTAGGCGCTTGGCCAACAACACAGCGGCCAGGTTGCTGATGCACCAACCGCATGCTTGCGGCGCAATCAGGCGCTCTTGCGCCATGCGTGCCAGAACGCCTTCACGGTTGGTGGGGTATGGCAAGCCCATCAGCTCAAAGAAGGCCTGCGTGTCCAGCAGGGCCACGACCTCGTCAGGGCTGACGCCCTCACGGGCTGAGCGCTCAAACCAATCTGGCCCACCTTCGGACATGATGCGCCTGAGCTGATCGGCAGACATGGGCACCAGGTCTTCACCAGCACGCATGAGGTAGGCGCCTTCGTGGTGCAAAGGCGTGCCGGTGGGCCTTGATGGCACCGCGAACACCAGCACACGCCCCTGGGGGTGCGACAGCTCTTGCACGTCAACCCGAATTCGCAAGGCCGCCAGGATGCGCGCGGTGATGTCGCCCGGGTTCAAGAAGGCTTGGGTGCCAACCACATGCCTGGGGCGCTTGTCGGTGACGCCCAGCACCAAATGCCCGCCACCTTCATTCGCCAGGGCAACGCAATAGCGCAGCAGTTTGGTTGTGTCGTACTGTTGTTTGGCCTCTTTGAACTCAAGGTGTTCGCTCTCGGGCGCCGAAACCAGCCAGTGGTTCAAGGTGTCTAGCGTGATCATGCTGCGGCCTCTTCAATCTGGTGCTGGGCCTCGGGCAAGCGCAGTTGGCCAGAGATGAGGCGAGGGATGAGGGTATCGCGGAGAATGGCAAGTGTCCGCAGCTGCTGTTCGTTCTTGACAACTCGCCGGTCGATTGGAGACGTAAGCTCGTCGTACGCCCTAAGCACACCGTCGTCCGGAGAGATAACCGGCAGCGCTTGGAAGTCTTTCTTGTTGATGGAGCCAAAGACCGTGCCTTCCGAATCAAACATCTTGAACTGTTCGCCCAAGCTTCGCATCGCGTAGAAAGCAAATCCTCGATAGTCCTTGGGATGGCGAACCGATGCAACGCCTCGACCGATGCAGCAACGCTCAATAGCCATGTTGACATCTCCCACTGGAGCCCGAACACTGACCAATGTGTCGCCAACTTCTGCGATGCGACTGGGCTTCACACAAAACACACGTTGTGTCGGAAATCGAAACCCAAAGTCTGTCCGGCCTTGATAAAAGGCTAGTCCCTCAGCGGCATCGTTGTAGGTATCCCCTGGAGGCGACTGCCCCATCGTCAAGACGAATGACTCACCAACGGATGAGTACCCCCACCCCTTCGGCACCGCCCCCAACTCAGTATCTTCGAACGCTTCGGGGAAGAGCGCAGCGGTGGCCTCGTCCATGCCTTTGGGCGCGAGGCCAGCCAGCTTGGCACGCACGGGGTCGAAATCGACAAACCAGGATTTGAACAGGGCCTGGGCGATGGCCTCTAACGTAGTATTGGTTTCGCGCAGGACAGTGATACGTTCGTCGAACGCAGAGAGCACAGATGCAATTGCTCGCTGAGTGCGCACATCCGGTAAAGAAATCGGGAAGCTCTTCAAGTATCCAAGGTTGATCTTTGGAACGCCCGTGTGTTCGGAGTCGCGAATGATTTTTTCAATCGATTCACGTTGCGCCAGATAGTAATAGACGAATTCTGGATCGGCGCAAGCACCATCAACCCGCATGCGCATTTGATTAGATGAAAGCAGGTAAGTTGAATGCCTTCCAAAGGGAACCAACCCAATCTGCCCAAGGGTTCCCTTCTTCGTAAAAACGATGTCATTTGGCAAGCACAAGCTGCGTGAAAGCTGCCCTGCTGTCTCACTGGACACGTAGACAAACTCATCACTCTTAAAGCGCTCGGTTCCTTTGGTTAGATTACTGCCCCGAATAACGGGGACTCCAGCCTGTGTGTATGCGCTGCTAGGCAAATTTGAGCCGAACGGTCCATCAACTAAACCGTCCTTACCTGGCAAAGCGATGTCCACCAATCGGTGAGAGCGCCACTCAGAACTCATACCCCAGCCCCCCCAGCTTTTGCCGAATCAGCGCATCCAGCTCGGCGCCCTTGGCCATCTGCTCACCCAGCTTCTCCGAGAGCTTTTGCATCTTGTCGGCAAAGGCTTCGTCGTCGTCTTCCACTTCTTCGGCGCCAACGTAGCGGCCAGGCGTCAGCACATGGCCATGCTGGGCAATCTCGGCCAGCCTCACACTGCGGCAGTAGCCTGGCACGTCTTCATACGCGACTGCCTCGGCCTCGCCACGCCATGAAGCCACCGTGCCTGCAATGCGCTCGATCACCTCGTCGGTGAACTCGCACTGCACACGGCTGATCATGGTGGCCAGCTTGCGGGCGTCGATGAACAGCACCTCGCCCTTGCGCTGCTTCTGCTTGGCCAGGAACCACAGGCAGGCCGGGATCTGGGTGTTGAAGAACAACTGGCCCGGCAAGGCAAGCATCACCTCGACGACGTCGGCATCGACCATGGCCGCGCGGATCTGGCCTTCGTTGTTCTGGCTGGATGACATCGAGCCATTGGCCAGCACGATGCCCGCGCGGCCTGTTGGCTTGAGGTGGTGCAGCATGTGCTGCAACCAGGCGTAGTTGGCGTTGCCTTGCGGTGGGTCGCCATAGTGCCAGCGGGGGTCGCCTTCCAGGCTGCCGTGCCACCAGTCGCTGATGTTGAAGGGCGGGTTCGCCAGAATGAAATCGGCACGCAGGTCCGGGTGCTGGTTCTTGGTGAACGTATCGCCGGGCTCGCGGCCGAGGTTGAAGTCGATGCCGCGAATGGCCAGATTCATGGCGGCCAAGCGCCAGGTGGTGGGGTTGGCCTCTTGCCCGTAGATGGACACGTCGCCCAGGTGGCCACCATGCGCCTCAATGAACCTCTCGGATTGCACAAACATGCCGCCTGAACCGCAGCACGGGTCGTACACCTGCCCTTGATGGGGGGCCAGCACAGCCACCAAGGTTTTGACGATGCTGGCGGGCGTGTAGAACTGTCCGCCCCGCTTGCCTTCGGCGCTAGCGAACATGCCTAGGAAGTATTCGTACACCTGGCCCAGCACGTCGCGGGCGGTGCTGGCGTCGGTACCAAAGCCAATGGTCGAGATCAAGTCAACCAGCTCACCCAGCTTGCCATCGGGCAACTGGGCTCGGGCATAGCGTTTGTCGAGGATGCCTTTGAGCTTGGGGTTCTCTGCTTCGATCAGGCTCAGGGCGTCGTCGATGTGCTTACCTATGGTGGGCTGCTTGGCTGCGGCACGAATGGCTTCCCATCGGGCGGGCTCGGGCACCCAGAACACGTTGACCTCGCGGTAATAGTCGCGGTCTTCCAGCTCGGCATCAATGTCTTCCTGGCTGGCATCGCCATAGAAGTATTCATCCTTGGGGTCGCGCAGGCGGGTGCTCAACTCGGCGCGGCGGGCCGCAAAGGTGTCCGAGATGTACTTCACGAAAATCAGGCCGAGCACGAGGTGCTTGTATTCAGCGGCGTCCATGTTGGCGCGCAGCTTGTCGGCGGTGGCCCAGAGTGTTTTTTTGATGTCGTCAATCATGGGGCGATCTTATCGGGCGTTCAATCCTCTGTTTTCCGGCTTTTCAGACAGAAGCTGTAGACGTTGTGGGCCGTCCGCGATGGCAGGGCCAAGGCGGCATTGTCTCTAGTGCGCGGCGCCCAGGCCATGGATGCCAGCCAATGGCTCACCTGCCAACGCAGTCGGCACGTCGTCAGCCAACGGCCCAAAACACGCAACGGCAGGTACATCAGCACTACCGGCACGGTGAGCACCAGGCTCCGAACGTCCCAGGCAACCGCTGCGGCCAGGCCGCCAGCTAGGATGACCAGCACCGCCAGCGCATCGCACTTGCGCAGCAACATTGGCGGATCCTCTGACACGAAATTCACCTGCCGCCCCGTCGTCAGGTTGGCCAACCCGACCACCCAATCGCCCAGCAGCAGCACATTGACCTGATGCCCCCGCCGCGCAGGCATCACTCGGCCGTGAACAATGAGCTTGATGTCACGACCATCATCGGCGGCAATCCAGAACTCGCGCCGTTCGCGGGCAGGGTATTGCTCGCACCATCGCATCGGCACATTGATGTACCGCTGCAACTCGGCCAGCTCGCCGGTGATGTACCAAAACTTGCGCATGTCGGGTCTCCTTGCATTGACCCGATCACGGTCACATGCAAGCTTGGCGAGTCAACCCCGGTGAGCAGCTGTTCACGCGCAATAGAGTCTGCGACAGTCGTCCAACGGCGGCCCTCCTGCGCGGTCCTCGCCACGAGGAGGACGACCGGTCGGTGATGACCCCTTTGCAGCGGTAGCTGCCGTTGACGAATACCCGCTGCAGGGAATTCCTGTAACTCCTCAAAAACCCATCAACCAAGCAGACATGGAAGTACACATGACCGTTGAGGCTGGAGCCGGAACGGCGGATGAAGGCCACCGCACCGATTTACAGAGCACCCCTTCCCACATTTTCCGCATCGGGGCTGTGGTTCTGCTGGCTTTGCGCGATGATCCGCAGAAAAATACGCGGCAGCATGTTCACCTGTCGCTGGCCAAGGAGGCGCTCTATGAAACGCCTAATTGTTGGGCGGAGGTGGCGGGGTGAGGAAGATGCAGAAATGACGCCGTGCGATGTGCGATGTGAAGTTGACTTGGGTGCGCATGTGGAATTTGATGGGATTGAACGCCACGCTGTAATGGGGTTCTTGCTTCGGACTCTCAAGTTACTTTTTTGGGGAATTGACAAAGTTCAATGTCAGTTCATTCAATCCATCAAAGGCCATTTCTTCCGCTTTGGGCAACAGTTCACCGATCCGCACGTCCAATCCAATCCGCTCGGCGGCAACGATGCCTGCCTGCAACATCGGGACGGCCTGCTTTAGCTCAGGTTTTCTGGCCCCTTGCGCAGTAGCCTCTTTGGCATGTTTTTCGAAATAGCCCTTGGACGTAGCATCGAGACGCAGGGTTTGGCCCAAGACGACCACAGCCATGCGGGCATCGCGGAAAGCGGGGTCGCGGTATGCGTCATATAGGGCGCCGAACGGAACGCCCAAGCCAGTTAAAGATTTTTGGGCCTGAACGTTGTCGATTCGGCGCTGAGAGCTTTGGTCAGCAAGGGAATACGCGGCGAGCATGACGTTTTCTACGTCATGGCTGCATTCGCCCTCGGTCACCCCCCACTCGTAATAAAACGCTCTGTTCCCCTCAACCAGGGTTTTTATCTCCCTGAATACTCGTATCGCCTCGTCTGGTTTCTTTGCCCTGCGGTATAGGTTGGCGACATGGGTGCGAGTCAGGGAATTCGTCGGTTCTCGGTCAAGAACGGCCTCGGCAATGTGGAAGGCCAATTCATGTCGGTTTTGGGCCAGGAAATGGTTGGAAATTTCAAATCGCCACTGTTTCAAATTCTCGGGAGCGGGGATATGTGAAATATTTGAGTAATCAATTGCAGCTTGGCTCAGTTCAACATAACGCGCTCCAATATCTTCCCCAAACTCCTTCTCCAGTACCGATACCATCGTCTCGGCAATTCGCCAGTGGCGGGTAAAAATGAAGGACGAGGTGGTAGTGGCAGCCGCCTCCTGGCCTAGGGGTACCAGTACCTCACGATGCAATTTTTCCAATGGGCAGCCCAGAGCCTGTGCCAAGACTGGACGGGAGAGGAATTCCAGCCCTTCGGCGTGCATAGTGGCGATATAGGCCAGGGCATCGCGCAGTGTGCCGCCACTAGGGATTTTGCGTTGCCCCAGGCGATCCAATAGTAGGCGGGCGTGGTTATGCAGATCGGAGCCACTTCGCACCGACAACAGGGCACCGAAGAAAGCCCCGGATCGGGTGCTGACCTCGTCCTTGGCCTGACGTTCGAGGATCGCCGCCCGCTCGACCTCGGGTATTTTTGCCAAGTTGCCCAAGCAGGTGTCGCCGTAGGCCTGCCAGGACTGGACGATGGCTTGGGCATCGGGCAAATCGAGGCCGATCAAGCGTTCCTTGTGAAAATCGGCTGTAGCCGACCAATTCAGGTTGTCCGCCCCTGAAGCTAGCCAATCCGTATCCCGACAGGCCAGCAGAGCATGCACCCGACCATGTAACGACTGGGGTAGGCGTTTGAGCAGAGTTTGCAATTCGCCTGCCGCGTGGTCAGCCTCGTCCAGCAGCAGCAACCAGTTGTAGTTCTTGTCCAATACGGGGAGGATTTCGTCGTACACCAAGGACTGGGACTCGTCCCTGCGTTGTAGGATGCGCCAGTCATTTTTCTTCTCTACGATTGCATAAGCTGCTTGCAGCAGGGCGGTGGTCTTGCCTTCGCATCCTGCTGCCAGCAGCAGTGTGACGATGGGCTTGTCAGCGGTATCGGCATGCTGGAAACGGTCTACCAGGTTGACAACGATGCGGCGGCGAGGAATGGAGGTGGAGAGTGCAGTGTTCCAGTCAGGGACCGCACCGTCGAAGTAGCGCAGCGCGGCTCCTTCATCGAGCGACTGGCAGTGCGTGGCTAGGTCTTCTGGCTTGAACACCGACCAGCCTTTCGGGGGCTGAGCTACGGGCGCGGCGGTGGCGTAATTGACCTTCGTCGGTTGATCACTGGGCAATGAGTAATGCCACCATTCGCCTTGCCGGTGATGTTCATGAAAGGCATCCGTCGCCAACGTCCAATCTTGTTGCTCGGGGATCCACCGCCAGGGTTGTAGTTTGATCTCACCGGCATGCAAGCCCGCCTCGCCCCAAACCAAGCCATTGCGCCAAGGTTCGCCTTCACGCGCTTGAAAACCTGCACCAGTCTGGATGGCAAGATAACTTTGACCACCGCCGTAACTCGGTTCTGCCCAAGCATCGTGCAGGTGACCGTGAAGGTACAGCACGTGGCTTTTGCCCAGCAGGCTCTTGATGGACTTCTGTTGCGTTGGGATGAACCAGTCGACTGGATGATGGCCAAGGACGATGCGCAGCTTTGCCGACTTGATGGTGTCTAAGGCCTTTTCTAGCAAAGGCTTGCCGGGAGTGAGTTTGCGTTCGTCCTTCTCATCTTTGCAGAGCCAAGCAGTATTGATACCGACGATGCCGACTTCCTGGCCATGAATCGTCAAACACTGGGCATAAGCGCCTTCCGGTTTGGTGAATGCGCCTTTGACCGGCGTGCAGTCACTGTCAAGGTAGCCACGAAAACGGGGTATGAGCATATCGCCTCGTAGTCCGGCACCTTCATCGCTGGGGTCCAGATAGTGACTTTCCGGTTTGGCGATCTCTTCCTGGTTAAACGCAGGGTGCTTAGTACGGTCTATATCGTGATTACCCGGTACCACGAAAGTCCGTTCGCTGATGCTGTTGCCGATCTCATCTTGCAATGGGGAGATGAATTCCAACCAGAAAGTGTCGTATTCAATGGCCAGCCCCTTGTTGGCCAAATCCCCTGTGATGAACAGCAGGTCGGGAATGAACCCTTCGCTTTTGCGCTTACGTACATGGGCCAGGATGTAGTCGAACATCTTGCGGGTGGCATAGTCGTCTTTGCCGACGTGAAAGTCGGATAGGTGCAGCCAGCGTACGGTTGCGGCTTCTCTAGTCATGTCTGTTCTCAAGTGGTTGCCTCTGTGCATCTGGGTGATGGGCGTTTAGTGTTTTGACCGATGTAGGCTGGACGGATGGTCAATTCAATCACCTGAAGGCAACTATGACAGTGGCTATGGGCGACCAGGAGCCATTGAATGGTGCGGTTTGAGCGGTCGCAACAGTTTAAAAGCGAGTCCACTAGTCTAAAGATGGATTTGTGTCTGCTGCACAGTCAGTCCTCCTAACTTTGCTTGCGAAATCACTGCTTTGATGCATCACAAAATGGTGCGCTGATCGACCTCATAGTCCGGTGCCGGTTGTGCCGCCAGGTCTCAGTCCGGCTCGATTTGCACCCCGTCATCCATCTGCGCAGCACCACTGTCGGTCCACAGAGGTGCCCCGCGCGCCGGGAATAAGCCATAGCTAACGTCCGGTCTAGAGGAGGCGAATCGTAAAGTGGTACTACCGGTAACAGCCTGAAGCGGTCACGCGCCGGCCCTTGATGTCGCGCACTTTATTGCCCTGGCTCGGTCTTCGGTGTGCTTACCCACGGTCACCGTCGAACCCGTTCGCTGCGAAACGCCCGAGGGGTGCACCGGGCTACCTTGTCGCAGACTATATTGCCCAAGAACAGCAGCGATTCCGGGCACACATCAGTCGTCGGTTGGCTCGCTGAAGACGCCACCAGCAGCGGAGGTGCCGCCTTGCGGGCGCGGCGGCTTGGGCTGTGCGCCAGTTTCAAAGATGAGCCCTTGCAGCGCCAGCATGCGCAGCCGCTGGACGCGCTTGGGGCCCTTGCGAAAGCGAACCAGGTCGGCGTGCAGCAGCGGCGCACTGTCCTGGTCAATCGCCACGTAGATCACAAGCTCGGATTCATCGGCACGGCGCGTCACCGCCGCTGCTCCACCTGGGCCACGGCATCAAGTCCTGCCTCGGCTTCAACCCGGCCCTGTCCCGCAAGCTGGAAGCCGCGCACGTTGGCATAAAGGGGCTCGGCCAACTCCAGCAAGCTGTGCCGGGGGAGCGCTTCCTTGATGTACTTCTTGAATATCTGGGCGCCCCCGCCTGTGAGAACGACGTTGTCAAACCGCTGGGTATCTCCGATTTGGCTGAGCATCGCGCCCACGGCTTGGTGAGCCACGGTCATGGCCAAAGGCTTGAACTTCTCGATGGAATAGGGCTTGCCATACAAAGTCAGTGGACGTTCCTTGCGGAGCGCCAAGTCGATGGCATCCAGATGCAGGTAGATCGCACCAATGTCACGGGATATCTCGCGCGCGATGATGCGCAGCATGTTGTTGACGCCCCGATCAACCGAATGGCTCTTGCGGATCAACAGCCTCATGCCGCGTGTGGACACCCAGTCAAAGGTGCGAGTGCCCACATCAATGATCAAGCTGTCCTGGTGCTGAATCTGATCGAGCACGCCTTGCTGTGCTGCGTAGGTGACCAGTGCCCCTTGCGGCTGCGCCACGGCAAGCGCCCTTTTGACCAGAACCTTGCGGCCCCGCCCAACCGCGTGCTCACCTTCGGCCAGCTTGACCAGGCTGTCTTTCTTGTCCGCGAAATAGGCCACCGGCAGGCCCACCACGAGCAAGTCGATGACCTCGACGTTCATGTAATACAGCGCGCCGCGCATCAAGGCCAGGTACTCAGGCGTGGTGATGAAATCCTCGCCCTTCAACGTTGACCGCCATGGCTCAAGGGCCAATTCAATGTCTGGCCCAACCTCGTAGAAGTGAGGGCCCATTGGCACCGCGACGGTGTCGCGCCGACCACCCAACCCTTGCATGGTGGTGTCGCTTGAGCAGAACTCAGCCATCGATATAAAGCTGCCGCATTCGATGCAGTCGCCGTCAACTCGGCGGATGTACTTGGTGATGCCGTATCCAACATCAATAGCGCGCACGATGCTCATGAAAGTCCCCAAAGAAGAACAGATGCTGATGAGGGTGCGCAAAGGCGGGTCAGCCAGCCACCGGCAATGGGCTCTGAATGGGGTGGATTTCGGCATCAGCCTGATCAATGGCCTCGAACCCAGTCCGGCTCAGTCCCCAATGCGCACGGACCACGCTCATCGACGGCGGGGTCAAGCGCATAGATGGTCTGATTGCGGTCAGCCTGTAATCGGGCGCATTTCGCTTGGCCAGACCGGTTTCGGAGAGAGAGGTATCGCGAAGCCTTGTCAACCCCAAGGGCGCGCAGACCAGGTCATCGGCGATCAGGGGTAATGGCGGGATAATGGCACTTTTTGCGCTTGCATTGAGGTGCTGCCTAGCGCATGCTTTGATGGCGTCAAGCCGGTAGCTTCCATACCGGGCGCCTCGGTCGCCAAAGGAAGCCCTGGAGTCGTGACGCCATGTCACGCTGGACCTTGAGTCCGAAGTGTCCCCGCTGGCCATCGCAAGATGGTGGTCAGCTTGTTTGCGGCACGCATGCCTGCGTGTCAACGTGGATCCACGTCGGTCTTGAACCGACGATGCTTGCCTTGCGCCCATAGAGGCCCTGGCAAACGGCGAGCGCTCTCGCGACGCCCGTGATCCCCCTCGCCCCGCCTCACGCATTGCTTCGAGCATCCCTTGTCATGTCGGCCCGACCGACAGCTTGCGGATTGGCGTGAACAGACCCTGCACCGCGTTGGCTTCGGTGCCATCAGACGGTCTGGCGGCGGCGTTCGAATTGGGTGCCTTGATTGGCATCCCGTACGGGTGACGCCCGTGCAACTTTGCTGCGCAGCCTTCCGGCCAGACCGGTCGATCTGCGGTTCGCCCCGAGCGAGCAGCCACGTGTGCCTGACACCGTGTGCACGGCGTTCACTTTTACGACTGGCCTGGCTGCGCCTTTGTTCGCAACCGAATGCTGACCTTGCGTGCGATGGGATGCACGCGCCTCTCTCAACCCCTTCAACCGTTGACTGCACGAAATGGATTGATCATGACCAAGACTCAAACGCCGCCTGTTGAACTGGACAGGCTACCCCTTCAGCCACAGCGCTGGAAATACGTTCTGGCGCTGATCCTGGAGCGCCACAACTGGCGCCACTCCACGAAAAGCAAAGGGGTGTCGCACGCCACGATGGAGGAGCGCAGGCAGTTTTGCTTCCGCATCTTTTCGTTCCTGCGCGACAACCCCGTCAAATGCTTCAAGCTTGATCCGCGCTCATTCAGCGGGCGGCATGTTGACCTGTTGATGGCCGATTGGCGCCAGCGCGCCGAGCGTGGGGAGCTGGGCGCGGCAACGCTGCAGAAGAACCACAGCTTCCTCACGACCTTTGCGGGATGGATCGGCAAGCCCAAGCTGGTCAAACCACTGAGCGCCTATTTCGACGACCCGGCGCTGATCACGCGCAGCTACATTGCGACCATGCCAAAGGGCTGGCGAGAGCGCGGTGTGGATGTCGATCAGGTTCTGGCGCAGGTCGAATGCCATGACCTGCATGCAGCGGCCTCACTGCGGCTGATGCAGGCGTTTGGATTACGGTTCAAGGAGGCATGCATGCTGCGCCCCCATGCCGACGTGCTGACTGCCGCGCAGGCTGGTCAGGCAGGCTGCGACACCGCGCTGTACCTCTTCACGCATCGGGGAACGAAGGGCGGGCGCAAGCGCTACGTGCCCATCGATACCGCCGCACGCGTGCAGGCCATCAAGTTGGCGCAGGACTTGGTCATTGGAGAGAGCGACAGCATCAGTGATCCACAACTGACGTTGGTTCAGGCGATCCGTCACTTGCGCTATGTGATGGAGCGCTTCGGCGTAACCAAGAAGGCCTTGGGTGTGGTGCCACATGGTTTGCGACATCAATACGCGGAGGATGAGTACCAACATGCGACGGGGTCGGCAGCACCGGTCAATGGCGGCGAAGCAGTGGACTGCGAAGTGGACATGGCAGCAAGGCAGGACATTGCAGCGAAATTGGGCCACGGGAGACCTCAGATCGTCAACGCCTACCTCGGATCGTCGGCCTCCTCATCGCCAGCAGGTGGCCAAGCATCGCACCCTGCACCCATCACCACCGAGGAGAACCCATGCCCTTCCATCTGCGCTCATCGCACACTGCCTTACCTTTAGTTGCAGTTATCATCTTTGAAAATCAGATGCAGGAAGGGGATTCGATGGCAGTCGAGGCGATATATAGCTTTCTCACGTACCCAAAGAGGAGCCATGCCGAAGAAGCGAGCATGTCCGGCACGGAGATCCCTTTAGATGATGGCAAGCTTTGCAAGATGCTTCGAGACATCTTTGACAACGCTGGCAAGGACTGCAATGTTCCCGTCATGTTCACATCCGACGGAGACAAGCAGGAAAATGCAGTCCGCAGTGAACTGCTTGCGCTGCTGGAGACCCCTGGTGTAGCGACTGCCGCGCCACTCGCCAGCCGACTTCAGAATGCGACCTCTGGCACGTCCGGCATGGGGCTATTGTTCATTTGTATGGGCCAGGGCGCCGACCACACACGCGTCGTCATTTCTCGCTTCCCCGCCGACGAGGGGGTAGTTGCCGAAAAATCGACCAGTAAGCTTACAGTCCAGTTCGTAGAGCAAGTGTTTCTCAAGAGTGCCTTCTCGTACAAAGCGGCCACCTATACGTCGAACGGCAAGCCGAACCAACTTTGGTCCGGGCACGTTGTAGACAAGCAAATTAACCACGGCAGCAAAGCCGTCGCTGACTACTGGATCGTCGACTTCCTGCGCTCCGAGTTCTCAACAACCGCCGCACAGGGAACAAAGCGGTTGGCAAGCGCATTACGGGCAGCCATAGCTGCCACGACGACCATGGAGATCAAGGGCGAGATCACTTCAGCGGCTCATCTGGCTGGCAACCTCCCCAAGAAAGCGATGACCATCGCTGATTTTTGCGACAGCTTTCACTTCTCTGAACGGACGAAGCAGGCGATTTTGTCCAAGGTTAGTCCAGCACGCCTTGTCCACGAGAAGTTTCGGTTCGATGCAGCTGAATTCTCGCGTCACCTTGCCTACAAGCAAGTCGAACTCGACAATGGCGCCGTACTGACTGCTCCAGCCGACAAATTCGAAGAATGCTTTAAAGAAACGAAGCGCAAAGACGTGCACACTTTTTCCACGACCGGCGCAGTCGTTGATGAACGCTTGAAGAAGACGAAATGACCGACGCGGAACTTCTTGCGGATTACCGCGCTCGCCACATCGGGATACTGCAATCTTTGGCCGAGCGACTCACCTCGCACCTACAAGACATGCTGAAGGACATACCCCGCATCGACAGGGTCTCAGCTCGTGCCAAAAGCCCGGATAGGTTCTTGGCAAAGGCCAACAAATTACAACCTGATGGAGGGCGCAAATACGAGCACCCTTTCGATCAGATACAAGATCTTGTGGGCGCTCGGGTCATCGTTTTTTACAAGCAAGATGTGGAGGTGGTCAGCGAGGAGGTTGATCGCTACTTCCGTCGAATCGAAAGCAGAGAGCTCATCCCAGACTCTGTCAACGAATTCGGATATGTAGGCAAGCACTTCATCTTGGCATTCCCGGAAGATCTGTTCGACGATAGTGCGGATCGAGGAAGGACACCGCAATTCTTCGAGTTGCAGGTCAAAACGCTCTTCCAACACGCCTGGAGCGAAGCCGAGCACGATCTCGCATATAAGCCCAGCGACCCATTGACACCGCTGCAATGCCGACAAGTGGCCTTCACAGCAGCGCAGGCTTGGGGCGCCGACCAGATCTTTGCCCAACTCCACGATGAGCTAAACGGGACTAGCAGTCACTGAAGGTGCTGCGCCAAACGCGCCTTCGACCACACGTTCCCTGATCGAACCAATCCACGCGAATAGGTTCGGATATACGACATCGTGAACGCCAATGGTGTGCAAGAAATTCACAGCAACGGACCTTTGTCCGACACCACTCCGTCCAACCAATCAGCCCAGGCTTGCATCATCTGCCGCCGTTCCGGCAAATAGTCAGCATGGTTGTAGGCCGCCTTAACGCGGTTGCGCTCGGTGTGCGCCAATTGCAGCTCGATGATTTCGGATCGATAGCCCATCTCGTGCAAGCGCGTTGAGGCAGTGGCCCGGAAGTCGTGGCCCGAGACTTCGCCAACAGCAAAGCCCATGATGGAAAGCGCGCGGTTGACCGTGGTGCCGCTCATCACGTCATGCGGGCGTCGGGTGTTCGGGAAAAGGCAACGTCCATCACCAGTGACGGTCTTCAATTCACGCAAGGCCTCAATGGTCTGCCTTGCCAGCGGCACGATGTGCATGCGGCGCATCTTCATCCTCTCGGCAGGAATGCGCCACTCGGCTTCCTCCAGATGGAAGTCAGCCCATTCGGCATGCCTCACTTCAGTGGTTCGGACAAAGGTCAACAGCAAGAGTCGCACGGCAATGATGGTGGTCCGGTGTCCGCCGTACACAGCGAGTCGCCTTTGCAGGTCTGCGATATCTTCTCGTGACAGCGGCTTGCTGTGCTCAACGGGTGGCCGAATGACTGCACCACGCAAAGGCGCCGCAGGGTCAAGGTCCGCGCGCAGCGTTGCGACGGCATAGCGAAACACCGCCGAGCACCACTGGCGCAAATTGAGCGCCACGGTTTCCGCTCCGCGCTTTGACGCACGGTCCAGGATCGCCAGGACGTCTGCCGATGTCACTGCGCGGATGGGCAGTCGCCCAATGCGCGGGTAGATGTCCGTCTTCATGCCCCGCTCGATTTGCAGCAGGTAGTAGGGCGTCCAGCCACCACGCTTCTTCTCGATCCACTCCTGCGCGATGGCCTTGAAGGTGTCGCGGTTGCTTGCAATGGTCTGGCGTCGCCCGTTCTGTCGATCATGTGCAGGGTGCTGCCCCTTCTTGATCAGTTCGCGTGCGTCGTCGCGGACCTTGCGCGCCTCGGACAGGGTGATGGTCGGGTAGTCGCCAAGGGCAAACAGGTTCTCTTTGCCATCGATGCGATACCGGTAGCGCCAGAGCTTCGAGCCGTTGGGCTTGACCTCCAGGTACAGGCCATTGCCATCAGAGAGCTTCAGCGGCCTTTCGCTGGCCTTGGCCTGACGGATCTTGATGTCGGTGAGTGGCATGGCTGCTCCGCTGAATTCCCCGGCGCGCACAGGCGAGCCGACCTGAATTCATCTTTGCAGCCATGCCTGGCGCGTCAAGATCAGTGGGTGCAATGCTGCTTACAAGGCACCGTCAGACGGGTGCTTTGACCATGGCAACGGCTCAAAACCGATACCCGCTTTGATACCCGCTTTTTCCCGGGATGAGAGGGGCTTTGGTGAGACGTCAAGAGCCACGCTTCCCAGGAGAACGCCGGATTTTGAGTCTGTATGGGACGCCAGAAAACGACCTTGGGGCTGGTCGATCATCAGCAGCATGGCCGCAATCCTCGCATCTCAGGATGGGTTCACGGGGTGGCTTTGTACCATCCCCTCAGGCGGGGCCGGACGCTGGTGGGCAGCGTTGCTCGGCCTTCCCCGGTCGGGACCCTTGTCTGGGGCGGCCGCACGGTGGGGGGCCGGCGCGCAGGGTCAGGTGGTCATGGCTGGCGTCACCGCCACCAGCGGGAATCCTTCAGAACGAGGATGGACATGACCTGTGCTTGCTGCATGATGCCCATTCTATGCCACCCCCTGCCCCCATGCAGCGCCCTCCTTTGCAGCCTCACCACCCCACCGCCGCTGGCGACAAGTCACTGCTGGGCCTGGAATTGCTGCGCTTTGCCTGCGCCATCTCGGTGCTGCTGTGGCACTACAACCACTTCTACGTGGTGGGCGCGGCGCACCAGGGTTTCAGCGTGAGGGCGCAGCCGCTCTACGGCCTGCTCAAGCCGTTTTACGAGGCCGGCTGGCTGGGCGTGCAGGTGTTCTGGGCGCTGTCGGGCTTCATCTTCTTCTGGAAGTACGCGCAGCCGGTGCAGCGCGGCGAGGTGTCGGCCTGGCGCTTCGCCGTGCTGCGTTTTTCGCGGCTCTACCCGCTGCACATCGCCACGCTGCTGGCGGTGGCGGCCATGGCGTGGTGGTACCGGCAACAGCACGGCGTGGATTACGTTTACCAGTTCAACGACTGGCCGCACTTCGCGCTGCAGCTGCTGCTGGCCAGCGACTGGCCGGGGCGCTCGGAGTGGTCCTTCAACGGCCCGATCTGGAGCGTGTCCATCGAGGTGCTGGTCTATGGCCTGTTCTTCGCGCTGTGCCGCCTGGGGCTGACGCGCTGGTGGCAGGTGCTGGGCATCATCGGCGTGGCAGGCGCGGTGTACGCCAGCAAGCGCACCGAACACCCCATCGTGCTGTGCGTGTTCTTCTTCTACCTGGGCGCCTTGACGCACCTGGCGCACGAGGCGTTGGGGCGGCTGGGCCCGAGGCTGCAGCAGGCGCTGCTGGCTGCAGGGGTGTTGCTGCTGGTGGCCGGCACGGCGGTGACCGCCCTGGGCGCCCTGCGCCCGATGTTCTACACGGCCTTGCTGGCACCGCTGGCCATGCTGCTCTTGCTGCGCTGGGTGCGGCCCGCGTCGCCCTCGGTGTCGGGCCTGATCGCCACGCTGGGCAACACGACCTACGCCAGCTACCTGCTGCACTTCCCGCTGCAGTTGCTGGTGGCCAACCTGAGCGGCGGCCAGCCAGAGCGCCTGCCGCTGGCCTCACCGGCCTGGCTGCTGGGCTACCTGGCGCTGACCTTCGGCCTGGCCGTGTGGGTGTTCCGGCGCTTCGAGGTGCCGACACAGGCGGCGCTGCGGGCGCGGCTGCTCACAGCCCCTGCTCGACCATCTCTGCCGCGCGGATGACGGCGCGGGCCTTGGCCTCGGTCTCTTGCCATTCGAGCTCGGGCACCGAGTCGGCGACCACGCCGGCACCGGCCTGCACGTAGAGCGTCTGGTCCTTGATGACGCCGGTGCGGATGGCGATCGCCACGTCCATGTCGCCAGCAAAGCTCAGGTAGCCCACCGCGCCGCCATAGACGCCACGCTGCACGGGTTCGAGCTCGTCGATGATCTCCATGGCGCGGATTTTCGGGGCGCCGCTCAGCGTGCCCGCCGGGAAGCTGGCGCGCAGCACGTCCAGGCCGGTCATGCCGTCTTTCAGCGCGCCCTCGACGTTGCTGACGATGTGCATGACGTGCGAGTAGCGCTCGATGCCGAAGGCCTCGGTGACCTTCACCGTGCCGGTTTTGGCGATGCGGCCGATGTCGTTGCGCGCCAGGTCGATCAGCATGACGTGCTCGGCGCGTTCCTTCGGGTCGGCCAGCAGTTCGCGCTCGTTGGCCACGTCGGCCTCGGGCGTGGCGCCGCGCGGGCGCGTGCCGGCAATCGGACGGATGGTGACGGTTTCGCCGCCCTCGGCGTTGTGCTCCTGGCGCACCAGGATCTCGGGGCTGGAGCCCACGACGTGGTGGTCGCCCAGGTCGTAGTAGTACATGTAGGGGCTGGGGTTGAGCGAACGCAGCGCGCGGTACAGGCTCAAGGGCGAGGCGGTGAAGCGCTTTTCCAGGCGCTGGCCAATGACCACCTGCATGCAGTCGCCCGCGGCGATGTAGTCCTTGCACTTGCGCACAGCGGCTTCGAAATCGGCCTTGGCGAAGTGGCGCTCGACGGGGTGGCGCTCGGCCTCGGGCAGGGCCGCGATCGGCGGCACCGGCACCACGGCGTTGAGCTGCGCCTGCAGCTCGGCGATGCGCGCCACCGCGCGGTCGTAAGCCCCCGCCTGGGCCGGATCGGCATAGACGATCAGGTAGAGGCGGTCGGCGAGGTTGTCGATGACGGCCAGCTCCTCGCACTGCAGCAGCAGGATGTCGGGCGTGCCGATGCTGGGCGTGTCGGGCCGGCGGGCCAGGCGTGGCTCGATGTGGCGCACCGTGTCGTAGCCGAAGTAGCCGGCCAGGCCACCGCAAAAGCGCGGCAGGCCTTGCGGCACCGCGGCCTGGAAGCGCTGCTGGTAGGCGGCGATGAAGTCCAGCGGGTTGGTCTCGTGCGACTCGACCACCACGCCATCGGTGACGACTTCGACATGGCGACCGCTGGCCCGCACCAGGGTGCGCGCCGGCAGGCCGACGAAGGAGTAGCGCCCGAAGCGTTCGCCGCCCACCACCGACTCCAGCAGGAAGCTTTGCGGCCGTCCTTGCGTGAGCTTGAGGTAGAGCGACAGCGGGGTGTCGAGGTCGGCCAAGGCCTGGGCGACCAGCGGGATGCGGTTGTGCCCTTGCGCGGCCAGGGCCTGGAATTCGTGGTGGGTGATCATGGTTCGCGGGGCCTCCGTGCCCCAGGTACGTCGGCCAGGGCGCGGCAGGGTGCGCAGCGCTGGCATGGAAACAGACAAGGTCGCCAACGGCATGTGCGGCGTCTTCAGGCGGACATCAACGACGCCAGGGCCAGGCTCCCCGGTCGTGTGCACCTCTGGTCTGTTTGCGTGGAACGAACATGAATTCAGTGTAGCAGGGCGAGGGTTGGCACAGGCGGCACCCCATGCCTCCTGGCAAGGCGTGATTTAACCCCCATCGTGCGTGGTCAGCCCCCTGGAATGGGCGTCGGGATGTTCCGGGGCTTCACCTCCGCCACCGGGAAAACGCACATGGCGTGAAACGCTGCACGGGTAACAATCGATTACCGGTCACTTTCCACAAGAGACAAACATGCTGCACCAATGGAATCTGCGCGCCCGGGCCGCAGGCGGGTGTGTCGCCACCGGACTTGCCGCCGCGTCCCTGAGCCTGGGCCTGAGCCTGGTTTCGGGCACCAGCGCGCTCGCACAGTCCGCCGACACGGTGGGCGTGCACTACAACCAGGCCATCAAGGTTGAAGGCACCCCGCTGACGCTCAATGGCACGGGGGTGTCCTACCGCGCCGTGGCCAAGCTCTACACCGTCGGCCTGTACGTGCCGCAGAAGTCGTCCAAGGCCGACGTCATCTTCTCGACCAACGGCCCGAAGGAGCTGCGCTTCGTGATGCTGCAGGGCATGCGCGTCGATGAAATCGGCAAGGTCATCACCAAGGGCATCGAGGCCAACAGCAGCCGCGAAGAGTTCTTCCGCCTGATCCCGGCCATCCGGACCATGGGCGAGCAGTTCTCGCGCATCCGCCGCATGAACGCCAACGACGTGCTGTCGGTGGAATATGTGCCCAAGCGCGGCACCATGTTCTACGTCAACGGCGCGCCGGTGGGCCTGCCCATCGAAGATGCGACTTTCTTCCCCGCCGTGCTGCGCGTGTGGCTGGGCAGCCACCCGACCACGCAAGACCTGAAAGACGCGCTGCTCGACTTCCGCGCACCGCCCGTGCTGGACGCGCTGCTGTGAGCAGCGCCTGGCGCCTGGGTTCAGCCCTGGCGTTCAAGGCCTGAACAGGCCGGCCCAGTCCACCTGGTCCAGCCGGTCCACATGGGCCAGCGCCGGCACCGCCTCGATGGGGTGGCCGTGGTTGTAGCCATAGCGCACCAGCAGCACCTCGCAGCCGGCCGCACGCGCGGCTTGGGCGTCGTTGCTCGAATCGCCCACCATCAGCGTCTGCGCGGGTGACACGCCCAGGGCCTCGCAGGTCTTGACCAGCGGCAGCGGGTCGGGCTTCTTGCGCGCGAACGCATCGCCACCGAACACGTGCGCGAAGTGAGCGCGCAGGCCTTTGCGCGCCAGCAGTTGCTCGGCGAAGGCCGTGGGCTTGTTGGTCAGACAGGCCAGCGGCAGGCCCAGGGCCGTCAGTTGCGCCAGGCCTTCGGCCACGCCCGGGAACACATCGGCGTGCTGGCCATTGAGGCGCAGGTAGTGCGGCTCGTAATGGCGCCAGGCCTCGGGCACGGCCTCGACCGCCTCGACCGCGTCATCGGGCAAGCCCCAGGCATGGGCCAGGCTGCGGCGCAGCAGGTCTTCGGTGCCCTTGCCGACCGTCATCTCGACGAAGCCGCGGTCCACCCGGGCGATCTCGATGGGGTTGCAGCCCATGTCGGCCAAGGTGTGCTGCAGCACGGCCACGAAGTCGCCGAGGGTGTCCACCAGGGTGCCGTCGAGGTCGATGATGGCGGCGCGCAGGGGGTGGGCGAGCGTCAGGGCGGGGCGGGCGGCGTTCATGGGGCTGGGCGGGTGTCCCGCAGGGTGCGAAGGCACCGATTTTCGCCCATGCGCCCACACCCCCCGCGAGCGCGGGGTGCCCGCGGGATGCGCCGATGACAGAACGCCCCGAACCTTGACGCGCCCATGACCCAGATGGGGTATTTCTTCATTTGACAACGCATCTTTTCACATATAAAGTCGGCAGCCATTGACCCTCATCAAACCGCAGGCGCCACACGGAGACACGCCTGCCGGCCCACCCGGGCCAGCACACTGGAGTTGCCGCATGTCTGAACACTTTGACGTCGTGATCGTGGGCGCTGGCCTGTCCGGCATTGGCGCCGCCCGCCACCTCAAGACCCAGTGCCCCGGCAAGACGTTTGCCATCCTGGAAGGCCGCGATACCATCGGCGGCACCTGGGACCTGTTCCGCTACCCCGGCATCCGCTCCGACTCGGACATGTACACCCTGGGCTACAACTTCAAGCCCTGGACCGAGCCCCAGGTCATCGCCGACGGCGACCGCATCCGCAACTACATCCGCGAAACCTCGCGCGAGAACGGCATCGACAGCCACATCCGCTACGGCAGCAAGGTCGTGTCGGCCGACTGGAACAGCGAGACCGCCGCCTGGACGCTGACGGTGCAGAAGAAGTCGGGCGAGACGCAACAGGTCAGCTGCAACTGGCTGATGATGTGCTCCGGCTACTACAACTACGAAGAGGGCTTCACGCCCGACTTCCCCGGCCGCAACGACTTCAAGGGCCAGGTCATCCACCCGCAGTTCTGGCCCGAGAAGCTCGACTACAGCGGCAAGCGCGTGGTCGTGATCGGCTCCGGTGCCACCGCGATCACCCTGATCCCGTCGATGACGGACAAGGCCCAGCACGTGACCATGCTGCAGCGCACGCCCAGCTACGTGATCTCGGTGCCGCAGTTCGACCCGATGGTGCGCGTGCTGCTGAAGTTCCTGCCCGAGATGACGGTCTATAAGATGAGCCGGGCGCGCAACAACTTCATCACCCAGCTGATCTTCAAGCTTTCGCGCAAGTACCCCAACGCGGTGCGCAAGTTCCTGCTCAAGCAGGTGAAGGTGCAGGTCGGCCCGAACTTCGACATGAAGCACTTCACGCCGCCCTACAACCCCTGGGACCAGCGCCTGTGCGCCGTGCCAAATGGCGACATGTTCAAGGTGCTGAAAAAAGGCAAGGCTTCGGTGGTGACCGACCACATCGACCGCTTCACCGACAAGGGCATCCTGCTGAAGTCGGGCCAGACGCTGGAAGCCGACATCATCGTGACGGCCACCGGCCTGAACCTGCGCCTGTTCGGCGGCATGACGATGAGCGTGGACGGCAAGGCCATCCAGATGAACGAGCACATCTCGTACAAGGGCCTGATGTTCAGCGACATCCCCAACTTCTCGAACACGCTGGGCTACACCAACGCTTCGTGGACGCTGAAGGCCGACCTGATCGCCGAGTACGTCTGCCGCCTGCTCAAGCACATGGACAAGACGGGCACGCGCATCGCCGTGGCCGAGCGCAACGACCCCAACGTCAAGCCCGCACCGCTGCTGGACATGAGCTCGGGCTACGTGGCCCGCGCCGAGGCCCACCTGCCCAAGGGCGCCGACCGCGCCCCGTGGAAGCTGTACCAGAACTACGCCATGGACATGGACCAGCTGCACAACGGCAAGCTGGAAGACGGCGTGATGACCTTCCGCAAGCCCAGCGCGGCGCAGCGCAAGGCGGCTTGATCACGGGGCTGTGATCGCTCAAAACCGGTAAGCGGCGTTGGCCGGGTCGAAGTCGCCATCGGTGAAGGTGGCCGGCACGATCTTGTCGAACAGGATGCGTTCCTGGATGTCGCCCTCCGCGTCCCAGGACTCGACCTGCAGCACCCAGGGCTGGCGCAGGTTCAGGCAGATGCGGGTGCGCGCGGCGTAGTGGGCTGGCGGGCCGGACGACGGTGTCCAGCCCAGGGCCAGGCAGCGCTGGCCGGCCACCGTCAACACCTCGAAGCTGTCGGCCTGCGGGCTGCGGCCTTCGGCGCGGTAGCGTTGCAACTCGGCCGCGACCACGTCGGCGATGAAGCGCGGGCTGAGGTCCAGCACGCTGTGGTTGGAGTTCTCACGCGCCAGGCTGCCGTCCAGCGCCGTCCAGATCGACATGACGTTGAAGGCGCCGCCCAGGTGGCCGTACATGGCGTCGGGCCGCCGGCGTGCGTCGTAGAGGATCTCCTGGCCGGCTTTGGGGCCGCCCGGCAACCAGGCCATGTACACCTGGCGGGGCTGGCGCCGGTACTTGATGTGGTTGAGGAAGGGCTTGTCGCTCCAGCGGCCGTGGATGCGCTCCTGGCGCTTCATCCAGATCTCCAGACCTTCGTGCTGGCTGGCACCCAGTGCCAGCGCCGTGGCCAGCACCTCGGGCGACAAGGCCCGGAAGCTGCGCACGAGGGCCTCGTCGTCCAGGGCCAGGAAGGCCCCGGCGTGCCAGCGCTGCAGCAGGTCGCGGGCCTGCTGGCGCACGTCCTCGGTCTGCCACGGCGGGTGGCCCTGGGCATGCAACCCGTGCGGGGCCGCGGCCAGCCCGCACACCCACACGGCCAGGCCCGCCGCGCGCATCGCCCGCAGGCAGGCTTGGCGGCGGCTGGATGGAGGAGGCGGTTCGGGATGCATGGCGCCAGCTTAGGAAGCCGCTGACAGCAGGGTCTTGCGACAGCGCAAACCCATGCGGCCCAGGGCCAGGCTGTGGGGGCATGAAACCTGCCAGCCGTGGGACCCCGGCGCTATACTCCGCCCGTCACTGGGGAGTAGCCGCTGCCCGCCGTGTGCGCCCCAAGCGCCGCGGCCCATGGCTGACGTCAACACACTTGGCCCGCAGGCCATGGCGTCAGCAGCCTCACCGCACCGCACCGCGTTGTGGGGCCTGGCAAGACCTTTGACCACCACGCTGTCGTCCGGGCCGGAGCAGCGTCGTGGTCATCCGTCTTTTTCCGGCCTGTGAGTTGCCATGCAAGCCTTCCTCGAATCCTTCACCGTGTCCACCGGCGTCGTCGCGCTCGCCGAAATCGGGGACAAGACGCAACTGCTGGCCTTCCTGCTGGCCGCCCGCTTCAAAAAGCCCCTGCCCATCATCGCGGGCATCTTCGTGGCCACGGTGCTCAACCACGGTCTGGCCGGCGCCTTGGGCTCCTGGATCACCGCGACCGTGAGCCCCGATGTGCTGCGCTGGGTGCTGGGCATCTCCTTCATCGGCATGGCGGTGTGGACGTTGATCCCCGACGAGATCGAGGACGACGAGGCCCAGGTGGTGCAACGCTTCGGCGTGTTCGGCGCCACGGTGGTGACCTTTTTCCTCGCCGAAATGGGCGACAAGACGCAGTTCGCCACGGTGGCCATGGCCGCGCACTACAGCAGCGATGCGGCCGGCCCGCTGTGGGTGATCGCTGGCACCACGCTGGGCATGATGATCGCTGACGTGCCCGCCGTGTTCGTGGGCGACAAGCTCGCGGCGAGAATCCCGATGCGGCTGGTGCACGGCATCGCCGCGGGCATCTTCGGTTTGCTGGGCGCCGCCACCCTGATGGGCGCCGGGAAAGGATTCGGGCTGTGACCTCACTGAGCGCACTTTTGCAAGAAGGCCATGGCTGGCTCTTCGTGCCGAGCGCCATCGCGCTGGGCGCCCTGCACGGCCTGGAGCCCGGGCATTCCAAGACGATGATGGCCGCTTTCATCGTGGCCATCCGCGGCACCCTGACGCAGGCCGTGCTGCTGGGCCTGTCGGCCACGCTGTCGCACACCGCGGTGGTCTGGGCCGTGGCGCTGGCCGGCCTGTACTTCGGCCAGCACTGGGACGCCGAGGCCTCGGAGCCCTGCTTCCAGCTGGCCTCGGCCGCCATCATCATCGGCGTGGCGCTGTGGATGGCCTGGCGGACGTGGCGGGGGCAGCATGGGCGCCACCATGGCCATCACGACGATCACGGCGATCACCACCACCATCACGACCATGGCCACGACACCGGCCACAGCCATGCGGCAGGCGGCCACGCGCATCCACACGGGCACACCCACGTGCATCCGCACGACCACAACCACGCCCCCCTGCACCTGGACCACGACGCCAGCGACGCCCACGCCCGCGCCCACGCCGAGGACATCCAGCGCCGCTTCGCCGGCCGCGAGGTGACGACCGGCCAGATCATCGTGTTCGGGCTGACCGGCGGGCTCATTCCCTGCCCGGCGTCCATCACCGTGCTGCTGCTGTGCCTGCAGCTCAAGCAGGTGGCGCTCGGTGCCACCCTGGTGCTGGGTTTCAGCGTCGGCCTGGCGCTGACGCTGGTGGCGTCGGGCGTGGTGGCCGCGCTCGGCATGCGCCACCTCAGCCGGCACGCCGCCGCCCGCTGGCCGGGCCTGCGCCACCTCACCGAGAACGCGCCCTACATCTCCAGCGCGCTGATCACGCTGGTGGGGCTGTACGTGGGCTGGCAGGGTTGGCACGCCCTGGGCTGACCGACCGCCTCCCAGCGTCAAGCAATTGACGCGTGGGGCTGCAGACACAGTTCACGCAGCCCCTGGGTGACCCGCTGGGCAAGCCACGGGCCTTGGGGCAAGATGGTTTCATCCCATGCTGACCCGGGCCTGTGCGCCCCGCCCTCCATGAAACTCGCAGACAGCGTCTTCCTGATCACCGGTGGCAGCTCCGGCCTGGGCGCGGCCACCGCCCGCATGGCCCTGGACGCCGGTGCCCGCGTCCTCATCGCCGACCTGGCGCCGCCGCGCGAAGGCTTCGTCACCCCGCAAGACGGCGACCGCCTGGCCTACCTGCCCACCAATGTGGCGGACGAGGCCAGCGCCCAGGCCGCGGTGGACACCGCCGTGCAGCGCTTCGGCCGCCTCGATGTGCTGGTCAATGCCGCCGGCATCGGCCCGGCCGAAAAAATCCACGGCAAGAACGGCCCGCACCGGCTGGACAGCTTCGCCCGCACCGTCCAGGTCAACCTGATCGGCACCTTCAACATGATGCGGCTGGCGGTGGCGGCGATGGTGGCGTCGGGCGTGCCGGGTTCTGGCGCATCGGGCCAAGGAGAGGCCCACCCCGAAGACTCGCAGGGCGTGATCGTCAACACCGCCTCGGTGGCGGCCTTCGACGGCCAGATCGGCCAGGCCGCCTATGCCGCGTCCAAGGGCGGCGTGGTGGCCATGACCTTGCCCGCCGCGCGCGAGCTGGCGCGCGACCGCATCCGCGTCATGACCATCGCCCCGGGCATCTTCGAAACGCCCATGCTGCTGGGCCTGCCGCAGGAGGTGCAGGACAGCCTGGGCCGCAGCGTGCCCCACCCGGCGCGCCTGGGCCGCCCGGCCGAGTACGCCGCGCTGGTGCGCAGCATCGTGGACAACGACTACCTCAATGGCGAGGTGATCCGCATCGACGGTGGCATCCGCATGGCCGCCAAGTGAAGGCCACTTTCAGGAGCCCCCCATGAACGATCCCGTCGTCATCCTGGCCGCACAGCGCACGGCCATCGGCAGCTTCCAAGGACAGTTCCAAAGCGTGAGCGCGCCGCAACTGGGCGGGGCCGCCATCCGCGGCGCCATCCTGAAGGCGGGCGTGCACGCCAGCGAGGTGGACGAGGTGCTGATGGGCTGCTGCCTGATGGCCGGCCTGGGCCAGGCCCCGGCGCGCCAGGCCCTGTTGGCCGCCGGCCTGCCCGACCACGTGCCCGCCACCACCTTGACCAAGATGTGCGGCTCCGGCATGAAGACGGTGATGCTGGCCCACGACCAGCTGCTGGCCGGCAGCGCCAGCCTGCTGGTGGCCGGCGGCATGGAGTCCATGAGCCGCGCGCCCTACCTGTTGCCCTCGGCCCGCAGCGGCCAGCGCCTGGGCCACGGCCAGATGCTCGACCACATGTTCCTCGACGGCCTGCAGGACGCCTACGACGGCCAGCTGATGGGCGTGCACGCCGAGGTCACCGCGCAGGAGATGGGCTTCACCCGCGCCGAGCAGGACACCTACGCCCTGGCCTCGGTGCAACGCGCGCAAGCCGCGGTGGCGCAGGGCCTGTTTGCCGGTGAGATCACGCCGATGGAAGTCAAGGTCAAAGGTGACACCCACGCGCTGCTCACCGACGAGACGCCCGGCCAGTGCCGCCCCGACAAGATCACCACGCTCAAGCCTGCATTCGCCAAAGACGGCCAGGGCGGCACCGTGACCGCGGCCAGCTCGGCGTCGATCTCCGACGGCGCCGCGGCCCTGGTGCTGACGCGCGACAGCACGGCCCGCTCCCGCGACTGGCAACCGATCGCGCGCATCGTCGGCCACAGCACGCACGCCGGGCCGCCGCCGCGCTTCACCACCGCCCCGGTGGGCGCCATCGAGAAGCTGTTCGCGCTGACAGGTTGGTCGGACGCCGACGTGGACCTGTACGAGATCAACGAGGCCTTCGCCGTGGTCACGCTCATCGCCATGCGCGAACTCGGTCTGGGCCACGCCAAGGTCAACGTGCACGGCGGCGCCTGCGCCCTGGGCCACCCCATCGGTGCCACGGGCGCGCGCATCCTCGTCACGCTGGTGCATGCGCTGCAACAACGCGGCCTCAAGCGCGGTGTGGCAGCCTTGTGCATCGGTGGTGGCGAGGCCACGGCCATGGCCATCGAGCTGTTGTGAGGACCGCATGAGCCACGATGTGTTGCTGACCGAAGACCAGCGCCTGGTGCGCGATGCCGCCCGCGATTTCGCCCAGTCCGTGCTGGCCCCGAACGCCGCGCAGTGGGACCGCGAGGGCGCCCTGCCGCCCGCCGTGGTCCGCCAGATGGGCGAGCTCGGCCTGCTGGGCATGCTGGTGCCCGAAGACGGGGGCGGCAGCAAGAGCGACGACCTGGCCTACGCCCTGGCCATCGAGGAAATCGCCGCGGGCTGCGCCTCGTGCTCGACGCTGATGAGCGTGCACAACTCGGTGGGCTGCGTGCCCATCCTGCGCTTTGGCAGCGAGGCGCAGAAGGCGCAGTGGCTGCCGCGGCTGGCCTCGGGCGAGGTCATCGGCGCCTTCTGCCTGACCGAGCCGCAAGCCGGCTCCGAGGCCGATGCGCTGCGCACGCGCGCCGTGCTGGATGGCGAAGGTGAGGACGCCCACTGGGTGCTCAACGGCGCCAAGCAGTTCATCACCAATGGGCGCCGCGCGGGCCTGGCCATCGTCTTCGCCGTGACGGACCCGGCCTTGGGCAAGAAGGGCCTGTCGGCCTTCCTCGTGCCCACCGACACGCCGGGCTTCGTGGTCGAGCGCGAGGAGCACAAGCTGGGCATCCGGGCGTCGGACACCTGCGCCATCTCGCTGCAAGGCGTGCGCATCCCGGCCGCCAACCTGCTGGGCCAGCGCGGCGAGGGTTTGAAGATCGCGCTGTCCAACCTCGAAGGCGGGCGCATCGGCATCGGCGCGCAGGCCGTGGGCATCGCGCGGGCGGCGCTCGACGCGGCACGGGCCTATGCACGCGACCGCGTGCAGTTCGGCAAGCCGATTGCCGAGCACCAGGCCATCGGGCAGATGCTCGCCGACATGCACACCCGCCTGAACGCCGCGCGCCTGATGGTGCACCACGCCGCCCGCCTGCGCATGGCCGGCGTGCCCTGCATCTCGGAGGCCTCGCAGGCCAAGCTGATGGCCTCCGAAACGGCCGAGTGGGTGTGCTCCAAGGCCATCCAGGTGCACGGCGGCTATGGCTACCTGCAGGACTACGCGGTGGAGCGCCACTACCGCGACGCCCGCATCACCCAGATCTACGAAGGCACCAGCGAGGTCCAGAAAATCGTCATCGCGCGGCAGCTCTGAGCACCGCGCCCTCCCCGCAACGAGGCAGTTCCAAGGAAGTCCCCATGAGCACCACGCCCCACCTCTACGGCAGCCACTCGCCCGTCAGCCACCCCACGGTGCGCCTGCTGATCCAGGGAGAGTTCGTCGATTCGCGCAGCACCGAGCTGCACCCCGTCGTCAACCCGGCCACGCAAGAGGTGCTGGCCCAGGTGCCCATGGCCACGCCGGACGAGGTCGATGCGGCCGTGGCCGCCGCGCGCCAGGCCTTCGTCACCTGGAAGGCCACGCCATTGGCCGTGCGCATGCGCATCATGCTGCGCTTCCAGGCCCTGCTGCGCGAGCACCTGGGCCGCATCGCCCACGTGCTGACGCTGGAGCAGGGCAAGACCCTGGCCGACGCCGAGGGCGACATCGTCCGCGGCCTGGAGGTGGTGGAGCACGCCTGCGCGGTGGGCACGCTGCAGCTCGGCGAGTTCGCCGAGAACGTGGCCAACGGCGTGGACACCTGCACCCTGCGCCAGCCCATCGGCGTGTGCGCGGGCATCACGCCCTTCAACTTCCCCGCGATGATCCCGCTGTGGATGTTCCCCATGGCCATCGTGTGCGGCAACACCTTCGTGCTCAAGCCCTCGGAGCAGGACCCGATGAGCACGATGGAACTCGTGGACCTCGCCATGCAGGCCGGCGTGCCGGCGGGTGTGCTCAACGTCGTGCACGGCGGCAAAGACGTGGTCGATGCGCTGTGCACCCACCCCGACATCGTGGCCGTGTCCTTCGTCGGTTCGACGGCCGTGGGCACCCACGTCTATGACCTGGCCAGCCAGCACGGCAAGCGCGCGCAAAGCATGATGGGCGCGAAGAACCACGCCGTCATCCTCCCCGATGCGCACCCCGTGCAGTCGCTCAACGCCCTGGTGGGCGCGGCCTTCGGGGCCGCCGGCCAGCGCTGCATGGCCACCTCGGTGGCGGTGTTCGTGGGCGCCGCGCGCGACTGGCTGCCCGAGGTCGTGAAGCGGGCGCAGGCGCTCAAGGTCAACGCCGGCACCGAGCCCGGCACCGACGTGGGCCCGGTGATTTCGCCGCGCGCCAAGGCCCGCATCGAGGCGCTGATCGCCAGCGGCGTGGCCGAGGGCGCCGAGCTGCTGCTCGATGGCCGCGGCGTGCAGGTGGCCGGCTACCCCCAAGGCAACTTCGTGGGCCCGACCGTGCTGGCCGGCGTGCAGCCGCACATGCAGGTCTATGCCCAGGAAATTTTCGGGCCGGTGCTGGTGTGCATGGCCGTGGACACGCTCGACGAGGCCATCGCCCTGGTCAACGCCAACCCCTTCGGCAATGGCGTGGGCCTGTTCACGCAAAGCGGTGCGGCAGCGCGCAAGTTCCAAAGCGAGATCGACGTCGGCCAGGTGGGCATCAACGTGCCCATCCCGGTGCCCGTGCCCTTCTTCAGCTTCACGGGCTCGCGCGGCTCCAAGCTGGGCGACCTGGGCCCCTACGGCAAGCAGGCTGTGCAGTTCTACACCCAGACCAAGACGGTGACGACGCGCTGGTTCGACGACGCCTCGGTGAACACCGGCGTCAACACCACCATCAGCCTGCGCTGACGGCCCCGCCGCTCAGACACACCGTTCAAGCACACCGCCAGGAGACACCATGCGCATCGCCTTCATCGGCCTGGGCCACATGGGCGGCCCCATGGCCCGCAACCTCGTCCAGGCGGGCCACCACCTGCGTGTGTTCGACCTCAGCGCCGAGGCCGCGCAGGGCCTGGTGGGCCTGGACGCGCAGCGGGTGCAAGCCGCCACCTCGCCGGCAGAAGCCGCCCGCGACGCCGAGTTCGTCGTCACCATGCTGCCCGCGGCCAAGCACGTCGAGGCGGTGCTGTGCGGGCAAGGTGGCGATGGCAGCGGTGTTTTGGCGACCGTGCCGCGCGGCGTGCCCATCGTGGACTGCAGCACCATCGACCCGGCCACCGTGCAGCGCCTGGCCCAGCTGGCCGCGGCGCAAGGCAACCCGCTGGCCGATGCGCCGGTGTCGGGCGGCACGGGCGGCGCGGCCGCCGGCACGCTGACTTTCATGGTGGGCGCCACGCCCGACCTGTTCGCGCAGGTGCAGCCGGTGCTGCAGGGCATGGGCCAGCACATCGTGCACTGCGGCACCACCGGCACGGGTCAGGTCGCCAAGATCTGCAACAACCTCCTGCTGGCCATCTCCATGATCGGCGTGGCCGAGGCCATGAGCCTGGGCGCGGCACTCGGCATCGACCCGCAGGTGCTGGCCGGCATCGTCAACACCTCCTCGGGCCGCTGCTGGAGCGCCGACACGTACAACCCTTACCCCGGCGTGATGCCGAATGCGCCGGCCTCGCGCGGCTACAGCGGCGGCTTCGGCGTGGACCTCATGCGCAAGGACCTGGGCCTGGCCAACGACGCCGCCCGCCAGGTGCACCAGCCCCTGCCGCTGGGCGCGCAGGCCTTGCAGCTCTACGAACTGTGGAGCCGCCAGGGCCACGGCCAGCTCGATTTTTCGTCCATCATCCAGCTGCTGCAGGGCCAGCGCCCTGCCTGAGCTTCCCGCACCAACGCATCTTTGACCTCCGAGAGACCGCCCATGATCGACCTGCACCTCGATGGCAGCGTGGCCACCGTCACGCTGAACCGCCCGCCCGCCAACGCCTTCAGCCGCGACGGCCTGCTGCAGCTGCGCGACACCGTCCGCCAGCTCGAAGCCAACCCGGCCGTGCGCGCCCTGGTCATCACCGGCCAAGGCCCCAAGTTCTTCAGCGCCGGCGCCGACCTCCACACCTTCGCCAGTGGCGACAAGGCCGCCGCGCTGGACATGATCTCGGCCTTCGGCCAAGCCTTCGAGACGCTGGCCAACACGCCCCTGGTCACCGTGGCCGCGCTGAACGGCTACGCCATGGGTGGCGGCCTGGAGTGCGCCCTGGCCTGCGACATCCGCATCGCCGAAGCGCACGCGCAGATGGCCTTGCCCGAGGCCGGCGTGGGCCTGCTGCCCGGCGGCACCGGCACGCAGACGCTGGCATGGCTGGTCGGCGAAGGCTGGGCCAAGCGCATGGTGCTGACCGGTGAGCGCGTGGACGCCGCCACGGCCCTGCGCATCGGCCTGGTCGAAGAGGTGGTGCCGGGCGAGGCCGGCCAAGGCCTGGCCCTGGCCAAGGCGCTGGAGATCGCACAGCGCGTGGGCAAGCAAAGCCCCGACAGCGTGCGCGCCTGCAAGCAGCTCATCCACGCCGCGCGCAACGGCGTGCCCCGCGGGGCCGCGCTGGCGCAGGAACGCGAAGCCTTCGTCGGGCTGTTCAACGGGGCCAACCAGCGCGAAGGCGTCAACGCCTTCTTGGAAAAGCGCGTGCCGACCTGGCAATGAGGGCCTTGAAGACCCGCACCCGGCAGGAGGCGCCATGCTGTGGCAAGCCCTGAGCTCGGTGCGCGACCTGGGCCGGCTGGAGACCATCGCGTCCGTGCTGATCCGCCATGGCTTTGGCGACCTGGTGCGGCGCATGGGCCTGGCCGATGCCCTGGAGAAGGCCGGCCACGCCCTGCACTGGGACGACGCCCAGGCCTACGCCCACATGCCCCCGCCGCAGCGCGTGCGCCGCGCGCTGGAAGACCTCGGCCCGACCTTCGTCAAGCTCGGCCAGATCCTGTCCACTCGGGTGGACCAGTTCGAGCCCGACTGGATCGCCGAATTCAGCCAGCTGCAAGACCACGCCCCCGCCTGCGCCTGGCCCGAGGTGCACGCCCAGCTCTGCGAGGACCTGGGCGCGCCGCCTGAAACCGCCTTCGCGCACTTCGACCCCGAGCCCCTGGCCGCGGGCTCCATCGCGCAGGTGCACCGCGCGCGCCTGGCCGATGGCACCGAGGTGGTCGTCAAGGTGCGCCGCCCCGGCATCGTGCCCCTGGTGGAGGCCGACCTGCGCTGGCTGGCCCGCCTGGCCGAGATGGCAGAAGCCGACAGCCCCGAGCTGCGCGCTTTCCGCCCGCGCGAGGTGGTCAAGCAGTTCGCGCGCTCGCTCAGGCGCGAGCTGGACCTGTCCACCGAAGGCCGCCAGTCAGAGCGCATCGCCGCCAATTTCACGCGCTACCGAGACGGCGATTCGCCTGCGCCCATCGAGGGCGTGGTGCCCGAGCCGCCCATCGTCATCCCGCGCATCCACTGGCCCTGGACCCGCGAGCGCGTCTGCGTGCAGGACTTCGTGCAGGGCCTCTCAGGCCACGACATGGCGGCCCTCACCGCCGCCGGCCTGGACCGCCAGCGCCTGGCACGACGCGGTGCCAGCGCCGTGCTGAAAATGATCGTGGAAGACGGCCTCTTCCACGCCGACCCGCACGCTGGCAACGTCTTCTACCTGCCGGGCGACCGCATCGCCTTCATCGACTTCGGCATGGTCGGGCGCCTCACCCCGCGCCGGCGCGACCAGCTCGTCCGCCTGCTGCTGGGCCTGGTGCAGCGCGACGCGCACACCGTGGCCGACGTGATGCTGGACTGGGCCGGCGAAGACCCGCAAGACGCCGTCACCGACGAAGACGGCCTGGTCGGTGACCTCGAAGCCTTCGTGGACCAGTACCACGGCCTGACGCTGCAGCAAATCAAGCTGCCGGCCATGCTGTCGGAGATGGTCGGCATCCTGCGCCTGCACCACCTCAGCCTGCCGCCCGACCTGTCGCTCTTGTTCAAGGCCTTCGTCACCCTGGAAGGCATGGGCCGCGAGCTGGACCCGGCCTTCAACATGGTGGATGTGGCCCTGCCGCTGCTCAAAGCGGCCATGCGCAAGCGCTACGCCCCCAAGGCCTTGCTGCAGCGCGGCTGGCGCGCGGTGGACGAGGCCCTGTCCCTGCTGGGCGGGCTGCCGCAGGACCTCTCCCGCCTGATCAAGGCCGCGCGCCGCGGCCGGCTGGAGATCCACATCGACATCGCCAACCTGACGCGCGTGGGCCACCTGCTGGAATCCGCCATCAACCGCCTCGTGGTCGGCCTGGTGGTGGCGGCGCTCATCGTCGGTTCGTCCATCGTCATGACGGTGCAGGGCGGGCCCACCCTGTGGGGCTTGCCCCTCTTCGGCCTGCTGGGCTTCGTCGCCGCGCTGCTGGGCAGCCTGTGGCTGTTGGGCTCGATGGCCCGCAGCAATCGGCGCGAGTGAGGGCGGGGCGCAGCGGCACGCCGCCCATCCCGGGCCATGCGCCGCCCGTTTTGACTCGCGCGCCGCACTCTGCGGGTGGCGCGCCACCGAACTTGGCCCGCCCGCCGGGTTGCGAGCCTGGACCGATCACACGCACGCGTCTTGCGCGCCGCCCCCAAGCCGCGGCGCGCGACCCCCAACAGGCGGCGGCTGGCTCAAATTGACTGACCCGCCAGATTCACCTGCCCGGCGTGCCGCTCACAACGGGCGGCAGCCCGCACAGAACGGCTTGTGCACGGTCCGGACCGTGCGGCACCTGGCTCAAGGTCGCTCGGCAGCCCCAAGCGCAGCGGCAGACGCGCCGGGCGGCAGCGGCACCGGCCAGGGCGTGCCATCCACATCGGTGCGCACGGCCTCGGTGTGCCAGTGGCGCACGCCCTCGCGGCCCACGGTCATGAAGAGCATCCAGCCGGTGCGGTTGTCCAGGCTGCTGAAGCCATCGAAGACGAAGTTGCCCAGGCTGTAAACGATGGGTTTGCCGCGGTAGGTCTCGGTGTCCTGCACCACGTGCGGGTGCGTGCCGACCACGGCATCGGCGCCCGCGTCGATCATCAAGCGCGCGAGCTGGCGCTGGCGGGCGTTGGCCACGGGCTCGTGCTCCTGGCCCCAGTGCATGAAGGGGATGACGATGTCGGCGCCGTGCACGCTGCGCGCGCGACGGATGTCATCGACCACCTGCTCGTCTTCGCTCCAGGCCACGCCGGGGTGGTCGTGGCCAGCCTCGAAGTGGCGCGGGAAGAACTCGTCGTAGCCCAGCAGCGCGATCTTGAGGCCATGGCGCTCGATGAGGTGCGGCGCGTGCGCCGCCGCCAGGTCGCGGCCCCCGCCGATGTGCGGCAGGCCGGCGGCGTCCAGGCGCTGCAGCATCTCGGCAAAGGCCGCGCGGCCGAAATCGCCCGAGTGGTTGTTGGCCAGCGACACCACATCGACGTGCCGCCGCAGCACGTCCAGCACGCGCGGGTGGGCGCGGAAGGTCCAGGGCTTGTCGAGCGCCTTGCCGCCGCGGGCCACCACGCACTCCAGGTTGGCAATGCGCACATCGGCCTGCTTCAGCCGCGCGGCCACCGGCGCGAAGGGGTCGCCGCCGCGCGCGATCAGGCGACCCGGCCCGTCGGCCAGCATCACATCGCCCAGGAAGACGAGGCGCACGGCGGGGCTGGCATCGGGGCTGGAAGCGTCCGGCATCTGCGCCGGCTGCGGGAGTGCTGGGATGTGTGCTTGAGTCTGCGCTTGAGCCTGCGCTTGGGTTGGCGGCTGGCTCGGCACGGGTGGCTGCGGCGCCGGCACGGCCGCCGCGCCATCGTCCCGGCGCAAGGCACAGCCATAGACCAGCTCGCGGCCCAGCACGCTGGAATGCACGTGCTGCCAGCCCGTCAGCGCCGGCACCTCGGTGCCCGTGGCGAAGGGGGCCGACAAGCGCTGCTGGTGGACCAGCGCTGGCGCGCCTTCGGCTTCGAGGTCGTAGGCGTAGAGGCTGATGTGGGTGATGTGCTCAGGTGTGCGCTCGGGTGTGCCGCGCGCCACGGCCTTGAAGGCGAAGCGCTGGCCGATGTCCACGCTCGGCACGCGCAAAGGCTCGTCGGTGGGGCGGGCGTCCACCTGCCAGGTCTGGCTGGCGTAGCGCACCTCGCAGTGCACGTGCTCTGCGGCCGATGCCGAGCTCGACGCCACAGCACACGCCCACGACAACGCCGCGGCAAGCGCCACCGCCCATCCCTTGCCCGCTCGACCCACCGTGCCACCTGCCGCCATGCCATCCCCCGTGTGCCCGCGCCACATGCGGCCTGTCGGCAGCCCACATGGAAAAAGGGCCCGCCACGCATGACGGACCCGCTGCAGTTTGCCACCGGGCGGACGACCCAGGCTTCAGCGCTGCACCATGCGCGCCATCGCCTGCTCGCCGGCCAGCGCCCCGATGCCTGCGCCGCTGCCCTGTGCCTTGCCAGCGCCGGTCCCCAGCGCCTTGCCTGTGCATTGGCCAAACACGTAGTCGGCCTCGTTCACCTTGCGGGTCTCCAGCCAGTAGCGCCAGGTGCTCTTGGGCCAGATGGCGAAGTTGATGCCGTCGGCGGTCTGGTACCAACTCTTGCAACCCGAGCTCCACACCGTGCCCTGCAGGGCCTGCGTCATCTCGCCCAGGAAGCGCGTCATGGCCTCGGGCTTGACGTCGATGTAGTCGGCGCCCTTTTGCTTGACCAGCTTCATGCACTCGATGATGTAGTTCACCTGCGCCTCGATCATGAAGACGATGGAGTTGTGACCCAGGCCCGTGTGCGGCCCCACCAACTGGTACATGTTGGGGTAGTTGGCGGTGGTGATGCCGTAATAGCTCGTCGGGCTGACCTTCCAGTCCTCCTGCACCGTGTGGCCGCGCAGGCCGCGCAGCTCGAAGCTCTTCATGTAGATGCGCGGGTCCACGACGAAGCCCGTGCCCAGGATGATGCAGTCCAGCTTGCGCTCTTTGCCATCCTTCGTGACGATGCCGTCGGGCGTGATCTCGCGCACGGCCTCGGTCACCAGCTCCACATTGGCGCGGTTGAAGGCCGGGTACCACTTGTTGGAGATCAGGATGCGCTTGCAGCCCAGGGTGTAGTCGGGCGTGAGCTTCTTGACCAGCGCCGGGTCCTTCACCTGGTAGCTGATGAACTTCTTCAAAGCGGCTTCACCGATCTTGGCCATCCAGGGGTTGAGGATGGGCCACAGGCGGGACTCGTTGGTCCAGTAGCAGCGCCAGCGGTGCAGCGTGCGTGTGAAGGGCAGGGTTTTGAACGTCCATTTGCGAAAGGCCGAGTAAGAACGCTCGTCGCGCGGGATGACCCAGGCCGGCGTGCGCTGGAACACGTGCAGCTGCTTCACATCGGGTGCGATCTCGGGCACGTACTGGATGGCCGAGCCGCCCGTGCCGATCGAGGCCACGCGCTTGCCCTTGAGGTCGTAGCCGTGGTCCCACTGGGCCGAGTGCATGACCTTGCCCTGGAAGTCCTTCAGGCCCGGGATGTCGGGGATGGCCGGCACGTGCAGCGGGCCCGAGGCCAGCACCCAGTGGCGCGCCATGAGGGTCTCGCCCCCGGCGGTCTTGATGACCCAGCGGCCCGTGCCTTCGTTGAAGACGGCACTGACCACCTCCTGGTTGAAGTGGATGTGCGGGCGCAGCTTGTACTTCTTGACGGTGTCCAGGATGTACTGCTGGATCTCGTGCCAAGGCGCATAGCGCTTGCTCCAGTCGGACTGGGTCTCGAACGAATACGAGTACATGTGCGACTGCACGTCACAGGCCGCGCCGGGATAGTGGTTGTCGCGCCAGGCGCCGCCGACCTCCTTGGCCTTCTCCAGGATGAGGAAGTCGTGGATGCCGTTTTTCTGCAGCTGGATGGCCATGCACAGGCCGCCGAAGCCGGCGCCCGCGATGGCGACTTCGACTTCGCGCACGTTCGTGGAGGGGGTGATGGGGTCGCGGGTGGGGTCGCTCATGTCGGCACCTGTTTGTTCGAGGTTGAGGGCTGCGCCGCCTGCGTGAACCTGGCCAGATGCTGGTTCAGCGGCTTGTCTCCGTGTGCCCCCATGGTGCGGACCGACGCCCATGCGCACCATGTTAGATTCGCCCAATGATTGATCTTTTCGGCCACATCGGGCGTCAAAACCGGCCTCCCAGCCCACCCGACGGGGTCAGATTGACCTGCATCAAATGAGCACACGCTCCATCCTCGGCCTCATCTACCTGGTGCAAGGCCTGCAGCAACTCGGCGAAGACCCACAGCCCGTGCTGGCCCGCCATGGCCTGAGCCTGGACCGGCTCGACCCCACCACGCGCATCGACCGCACGCGCGAGTTGCGCATCTACGCCGACCTCGCCGAGGCCGTGCGCGACCCGCTGGCCGGCCTCAAGCTCGGCGGCTTCTACGGCTTGGCCGGCTACGGGCCCCTGGTGATGCTGCTGATGACCTGCGGCAGCGCCTACGACGCGCTGCAGGCGGGCATCCGCTACCAGCGCCTGACCTACATCTTCGGCACCCTGAGCTTCGAGCCCGGCGAGCAGCTCAGCGCCCTGGTGCTCACGCCGATGGCGATGGAGGCGCGCGCTTTCCGCTTCCGCGTCGATGGCGAGGTCTCGGGCACCTACAAGCTGGTGCGCGACATGCAGGTCTCGCTGGGCCTGGACATCCGCGCCGAGCGCATCGACATGCCCTGCCCGCGCCCGCCCGAAGCCGCCGCTTACGAGCAGTACTTCGGCTGCCCGGTGAGCTTTGGCCACACCCAGGCGCGTTTCTGGATCCGCAACGAACACCTGCGCCTGCGCCTGCCCTCGGCCGACCCCAACGCGCACGGCATGTACCGCGCCATGTGCGACCAGCAGCTCGTGGCCCAGCAAGCCAGCACCGAGACCCTCGCAGACCGCGTGCTCACCCACCTCGGCCTGTTCAGCGGCAGCTACCCGAACGCCGAAGCCGTGGCGCAGTCGCTCGGGCTGTCGGAGCGCACCCTGCGCCGCCAGCTCAGCGACGAAGGCCACAACTTCCGCGACCTGCTGGCCCAGGCCCGCTACGCCAAGGCGCAGCACCTGCTCAAGCACACCACCCTGTCCACCGAGGCCATCGCCCAGCAGCTGGGCTACGCCGAATCGGCCGCCTTCATCCACGCCTTCCAGCGCTGGGCGGGGATGACACCCTCGGCGTTCCGGGCGCGCTGAGCACCGCCATCGCACCACCGTCGCACCACCATGGCGCAAGCCAAGCGCGCACTGACCCCGCCGCGTCATCACCACACGCCTACAATCGCGGGCCTTGTTTCTCGACCTGCTCCGGCCGGCCCCTGCACCCCATGTCCTTCTGCGCCATCGACTTCGGCACCTCCAACTCGGCCATCGCCATCCCCACTGCGGGAGAGGCGGGCTCGGCTGGCATGCGCCTGGTCCCGCTGGAAGGCGCGCACCTGACCATGCCCACGGCGGTGTTCTACGCCACCGACGCCGACGACCAGCCGCCTGCCGCCCGCCCCGGCCCCACGGCCGACGACCCGCTGCCGCGCTGCTTCGGCCGCGCCGCCGTGCAGGCCTACGTCGATGGCTACGAGGGCCGGCTGATGCGCTCCATGAAGAGCGTGCTGGGCACCGCCCTGGTGGACCAGACCACCGAGGTCGGCCAGGGCCTGGGCGTGAAGTACCTCGACATCGTCACTGGCTACCTGCGCCACCTGCGCCAGCAGGCCGAGGCCGCCGGCGGCCAGGCGCTGAACCAGGTCGTGCTGGGCCGCCCGGTGTATTTCGTCGATGACGACGTGGTGCGCGATGCCGCCGCGCAGGCCTCGCTGGCCGCCGCCGCCCGCGCCGTGGGCTTCAGCGACATCGCCTTCCAGTTCGAGCCCATCGCCGCGGCCTTCGACTTCGAGCAGCACTGCACGCAGGAAGAGCACGTGCTGGTGGCCGACATCGGCGGCGGCACCTCCGACTTCTCGGTGGTGCGCGTGGGCCCGCAGCGCGCCACCCGCACCGAGCGCCGCGACGACATCCTGGCCAGCCACGGCATCCACATCGCCGGCACCGACTTCGACCGCCACATCTCGCTGGCGCGCATCATGCCGCTGCTCGGCCTGGGCGCCTTCGGCCCCAGCGTGCTCGGCCAGCCTCCGCGCCCCGTGCCCAGCCGCGTCTATTTCGACCTCACCACCTGGCACCTGATCAACACCGTGTACCAGCCCTCGCGCGTGAGCGAGCTGCGCAACATGGCCGACTTCTACGGTGACCCGGCCCACCATCGCCGCCTGATGAAGGTCGTGCAGGACCGCCTGGGCCACGCCCTGGTGGCCCGCGCCGAGACCGCGAAAATCGCCGTGGCCGACGGTGGCCACACCGACATCGACTTGGGGCTGGTGGAGGCCGGCCTGCACAACGGCCTGGACGCCGAGCAGGCCGCCCGCGCGCTGGAAGCCGACGTGGAGCGCATCACCCTGTGCGCCCTGGACACCGTGCGCCTGGCCGGCCTCAAGCCGGGGCAACTCGGCGCGCTGTACTTCACAGGCGGCTCGACCGGCCTGACCTTGCTGACCGACGCCCTGCAAGCGGCCTTCCCCAGCGCCCGCGCGGTGCGCGGCGACCGCCTGGCCTCGGTGGCCACCGGCCTGGGGCTGTACGCCGGGCGCTTGTTCAGGGGCTGACCGGAGGCTGATCGGGGACTGACCGGCCCGTCAGACCGTCAGCACGATCTTGCCGATGTGGCCACGGCCTTCCATGAGGCGGTGGGCCTCGGCGGCCTGCGCCAGCGGGAAGGTCTGGCACACATGCGGCACACAGCGCCCGGCCGAGAGCACCGGCCAGACGTGCTCGCGCAGGCCTTGGGCGATGGCGGCTTTCTCAGGTGCCGTGCGCGCGCGCAGGGTCGAACCCGTGACCACCAGGCGCTTGAGCAGGATCGGCATCAGGTTGAAGCCCTCGACCTGCACCCCGCCCATGAAGCCGATCAGCAGCAGGCGGCCGTCGCGGGTGAGGGCGCCAAGGTTGCGCTCGACATGCGAGGCGCCCATGATGTCCAGGACGATGTCCACGCCGCGCCCGCCGCTCCAGGCCATCACCTGGGGCAGGAAGTCGGTGCTGCGGTGGTCGATGCTGAGCTCGGCGCCGAAGCGCTGCGCCCAAACGCCCTTCTCGGGCCCACCGTCGGTGGAGATGGCCTTCAGGCCGAATTCGCGCGCCAGCATGAGCGCGGTGGAACCGATGCCGCTGGTGCCGCCGTGCACCAGCAGGGTTTCGCCGGCACGGGCGCGCCCGGTCTGGAAGAGGTTGGCCCAGACGGTGAAGAAGGTTTCGGGGATGGCTGCGGCCTGTGCGGCGCTCAGGCCCGCGGGCTGGGGCAGCAGCTGGGTGGCCGGCACCACGCAGTACTCGGCGTAACCCCCGCCCTCGGTGAGGCCGCAGACGGCGTCACCGATCCGGAACGCCGCGCTGCCATCCTGCACACCCTCCCCCAAGGCCACCACCGTGCCCGCCACCTCCAGGCCCGGCGTCGGGTTCACGCCCGGGGGCATGGGGTAGAGGCCGCGGCGCTGCAGCACGTCCGGCCGGTTCACGCCCGCGGCAGCCACCTTCACCAGCACCTCGCCCGCTCGGGGCACCGGCAGCGGCACCTGGCGCGGCTGCAGCACCTCGGGGTCGCCCGGCTGGGCGATGGTGACTTCGGTCATCGACGTGGGAAGGGAGGGAAGGGCGGTGGGCGTCATGGGTGGGCTCAGTCCTCTTCCTGCTTGGTGCCGCACTCCGCGTCGGCCGCGTTGACGTGGCAGCGGATGCGCTTGAGGATCTTCAGGCCGCGCTTGTCGTACAGGCCCTGCTGCGTGAGCTGCATGCGGGACTCGCGCAACAGCTGGGTGTAACGCACATTGTCCTGCGGCTCCAGGTCCATCCAGGCCTGCGGCGGCACGGAGGCATCGGCGCGGCGGATGAGCTGCATGACCCGGTCGAACTGGCCGGCCCAGAAGGTGCGCGCCTGGACGCCGAAACCCGGCGGGAACTTGCTGTGCCGGACCACCATCTGGTAGGTCACGACCAGCAGCGGGAAGCGCGTGATGGCGCCCTTGCTGCCCAGGCCTTTGTTCAGCTCCAGCGGCAGGTAGGCCATGGTCGGCGCGGCCAGCATGTCCACCTGACCGCTGTTGAACTTGAGGTGGAAGTCGGAGATGGTGGCCGGCACCGGGATGCCCTTGATGCGCTGGACCATGGCCGCCTGCGCCGGGTCATAGGCCAGCGCGATGATGCGCTTGCCGGCCAGCGCCTCCACCGAGTTGAGCTTGCGGTCCACCATGAAGGGGTAGGCGATGCCGGCCGGCGTGATGCCCGCCACCTCGTGCTCGCCCTGCACCATCAGCTTGGCCACCTGCGGCGACGGCGAAGCGAAGGTGTGGATGAGCTTGCGCAGCACCTCGTAGGTGCCGGGGACGTCCACGTTGCCGTTGCGCACGATGGTGGTGGCGCCCAGCGAGTCGGTCGAGGCGGCCACCGCGTTGAACTGGCGCGTGCGGAAACCCGTGGCCAGCAGGCCATCGCACTGCCCGGCGATGTAGGCGTTGAGCGCCTGGCCCTCGTCGTTGTAGCCCTTGAGTTCCAGCTCCACGCCCTCGCGCTGCATGGCCACGGCGAAATCGCGGGCCAGGTTGAAGGCATCGCCCGAGGTGCCCAGGAAGTCGAAGATGCAAACCTTGGTGGCGGCCTGGGCGGGCGCGGCGAGCGCGAACGCAGCAAGCATCGCGGTGGCGCTCACGGCCAGGCGCAGACAACGGCGGAGTGTCATGGGCGGGGTCCCTGTGTTTGGAGGTCGGTGGATGCCATCCGATTGTCGGACCGCATGCCGCTCACAACGGACCTCATCCCCCATCGGCGTGACAGGGCTTTCCCCAGGTTGGCCGCCGCGGCGCCCTCCATGCTTCAGAGCTTGGTCAGCCGCTCCAGCGCACGCCCCAGGGTGTCGGCCGACTTGGCAAAGCAAAAGCGGATGACGCCGTGGTCGCGCCCATCCGGGTAGAAAGCCGACACGGGGATGGCGGCCACGCCGTGCTCGCGCGCCAGGCGCTCGGCGAAAGCGCGGTCGCCCTCGTCGCTGATGGCGCCGTACTTCACGCACTGGAAATAGGTGCCTTCGCAGGGCAACAGCTCGAAACGCGAGCCGGCCAGGGCCTGGCGGAAGATGTCGCGCTTGCCCTGGTACAGCGCCAGCAACTGGGCGTACCAGCCGGGCTTCTTCATGAACTCGGCCAGCGCCACCTGCGAGGGCGTGTGCACCGTGAACACGATGAACTGGTGGGCCTTGCGGAACTCGGCCATCAGCTCGCGCGGGGCCAGGGCGTAAGCCACCTTCCAGCCGGTGGCGTGGCAGGTCTTGCCGAAGCTGGAGACCACGATGCTGCGCTGAAGCAACTCGGGGTGGCGCATCACGCTTTCATGGCGCACGCCGTCATAGACCATGTGCTCATAGACCTCGTCAGACAGCACGACGATGCCGGTGCCCTGCACGACGTCGGCCAGCGCGGCCACGTCATCGGCCGTCCAGACGCTGCCCGTGGGGTTGTGCGGGCTGTTGACGATGACCATGCGGGTGCGCGGCGTCACCAGCGCTTTCACGGCGGCCCAGTCCGGACGGTAGGTCGGTGCCAGCAGCTCGGCGTGAACCACCCGGCCCCCTTGCAACTCGACGGACGGCGCGTAGCTGTCGTAAGCGGGCGCGAACACGATGACCTCGTCACCCGGGTGCACCAGGGCCGCGATGGCGGTGAAGATGGCCTGCGTCGCGCCTGCCGTGACGGTGACCTCCGAGGCCACGTCGTACTGCGCGCCATAGAGCGCCTCGACCTTGGCCGCGATGGCCTCGCGCAGCACCGGCATGCCGGCCATGGGCGCGTACTGGTTGTGGCCGGCGCGCGCGGCCGCGTCGAGCGCATCGAGCAATTCGGCGGGCGCGTCGAAATCGGGGAAGCCCTGCGACAGGTTGATGGCGCCGCACTCCTGCGCCAGGGCCGACATCACCGTGAAGATGGTGGTGCCGACCGTGGGCAGGCGGGAATTCAGGGGGTGGGCAAAGCGGGGCATGCGCGCAGCATAGCCTTGCCACCGACGCTCAGCGCATGCGGCTGGGCGCGACGCCGAACCAGCGCTTGAAGGCCTGGGAAAAACTCGACAGGTCGCTGAAGCCCATCTGCTCGGCGATGTCGGACAGCGACAGCGCGCGGTTGTTCAGCAGCTCGCGGGCCTGCTGCTTGCGCACGTCGATCAGCAAGGCCCGAAAGCTGGTGCCATCGTCTTGCAGGCGGCGCTTGAGCGTGCGCTCGCTGAGCTGAAGCAAGCGGGCGACCTCGGGCAGGTCCGGTGTGCGATCCAGGGGCGCCACCGCCAGGTAGCCTCGCACCAGCTCGGTGACGCCCTGGTCTGCACGGCGCCGCGCCATGAGCTGCGCGCCCGCGTCTTCGCACACCGCGACGGTCAGGGGGTTGGCCTGCGGCAAGGGCTGCGACAGCCACCGGCGCTCGAAGCCCAGCGTGTTGGCTGCCGCGCCGTGGCTCGGGCGCACCCCGAACTGGCGCGCGATGCGCTCCTGAAGCTCGGGTGAGGCCGCCTCCGGGCTGCGCAAGGTGAAGCGCGTGAGCACGCCGGTCTGGCCCAGCGTCTCGTGCAACAGGCGGGCGGCGGCGGTCATGTCGCGCTCCACCAGGAAGCGGCGCAGGCCCGCGGACACATCGGGCTCGCCAAAGCTGAGCACCGCGGTGTCGGCGTCTTCGTGGAAAGCGATGAGGGAGAAGGCGTAGGCCAGCGGCATGGAGCGCAAGGCCAGGCTCAGGGCGTCGGCCGCGGTGGCGCTGCTGACCAGGCCCAGGCCCCAGATGCCGTAGGTGGAAAAGCTGTAGCGCAGGCCCACCTCCATGCCCAGGCCGGGCGCAGCGCCCAAGGCCTGCAAAAGGCGCTCGGCGATGCGCAGCTCCTGCAAGGCGGTGATGTCGGTGTGCGGGTCGTCGAGTTGGGCGCGGCTCAGACCCGCCGCTGACAGCAAGGCGGCCACCGGGGCGCCCCGCTCCTCGGCGAAGGCCAGCATCAGGCGGGCGCTGGCCGGGCTGCGGGTGAAGTCGAAGAAGCGCATGTGGCCCAAATCATAAAGCGGCTGGCCCCGCGCAACATTCAGGTCTGACCCGGCCCCTGCCACCATGCGAGCCCAGGCTCAGGAGACCCCATGCAGGACACGCCCCCCATCCACGGCACGCTCATCATCGGCACCGGCTTCGCTGGCATCGGCATGGCGGTGGCGTTGCAGCGCAGCGGTCGCCACGACTTCGTGCTGCTGGAGCGCGCCGCGGACGTCGGCGGGGTCTGGCGCGACAACACCTACCCCGGCGCGGCCTGCGACGTGCCCTCGCACCTGTACTCGTTTTCCTTCGCGCCCAACCCCGAGTGGTCGCGCGTGTTCGCCACCCAGGCCGAAATCCACGCCTACCTGCGCGATTGCGCCGAGCGCTTCGGGCTGCGCCCGCACATCCGCTTTCAGAGCGAGGTCAGCGCCGCCCGCTGGGACGAGGCCGAGGGCTGCTGGCAGGTCACGCTGGTGGGGGGCGGGTCGCTGCGCGCGCGCGTGCTGGTCACGGGCATGGGCCAGCTCAGCCGGCCTGCGCTGCCCCGCATCCCCGGCCTGGCCGACTTCCACGGGCCCTGCTTCCACTCGGCCCAGTGGGACCACGGCTGCGACCTGCGCGGCAAGCGCGTCGCCGTGATCGGCACCGGGGCCTCGGCCATCCAGTTCGTGCCCGCCATCGCCCCAGACGTGGCGCAATTGCACGTCTTCCAGCGCTCGGCGGCCTACCTGCTGCCCCGGCCCGACCGCGCCTACCGCCCTTGGGAGAAGGCGCTCTTTCGCCACGTGCCCGCCGCCATGAAGCTGCACCGCGCCTGGGTGTACCTGAGCTACGAATCGCGCGCGCTGGCCTTCACGCGCCTGCACAGCCTGATGACGCTGGCCGGCGGCCTGCCCTTTCGGCGCATGCTGAAGCGGCAGGTGGCCGACCCGGCCTTGCGCCAGCGCCTCACGCCCGATTACCCCATCGGCTGCAAGCGCATCTTGCTGTCCAGCGAGTACCTGACCACCATGGCGCGCCCGAACGTGAGCCTGGTCACCACCGGCATCCGGCGCATCACGCCCGATGGCGTGGAGACCGAAGACGGCCGCCACCACGCCGCCGACGTGCTGGTCCTGGGCACCGGTTTCGCCGCCACCGAGTTCCTGGCGCCCATGGACGTGCGCGGCCGCGACGGCATCGCGCTCGGCCAGGTGTGGTCGCAAGGCGCGAAGGCCCACCTCGGCATGACCGTGCCCGGCTTCCCCAACTTCTTCATGCTGTACGGGCCCAACACCAACCTGGGCCACAACTCCATCGTTTACATGCTGGAGAGCCAGATCGCCCACGTGGTGCGTTGCATCGACCAGCTGGACCAGCAAGGCGCGCGCAGCATCGAGGTGGACGCCCAGCGCCACGACGCCCACAACGCGCGCATCCAGGCGCGGCTGAAGCGCACCGTCTGGCACGGCTGCACCAGCTGGTACGTCGATGCCAAGGGCCACAACAGCACCAACTGGCCCGGCTTCACCCTGAGCTACCGCTGGCTGACCCGCCGCCAGGACTGGGGCGCCTACCATTTCCAGCCGATCACCCCGGTCACTCCCACCCACACCAGCCGCACCAACCGCACCACCACGACCCCATGAACCGCCCAACCGAACGCCGCTACCCGGACACCTCCCACGTGCGCGTGCGCCGCGTCAAATCCACCTTCCAGGCCGAAGGGGCGCTGTGTGCCGCGACCCTGCACCTGCCGCCCGACGCCACCCCCGAGGCACCGCGGCCGGCCATCCTGATGGTGGGCGGCTGGGGCAGCGTGCAGATGGCGCTGACCTCGTCCTTCGTGCACCGCTTCGTCGAAGCCGGCTACGCCGTGATGGAGTTCGACCACCCCGGCTGGGGCGACAGCGGTGGCTTCCCGCGCCAGGGCATCAACCCCTGGCGCCGTCGCCGCGTGAGCGACACCGCCCTGGTGCACCTCAAGGCGCAACCGTGGGTCGCCGCCGACCGCATCGTGCTGTGGGGCACCTCCTTCGGTGGTGGCCACGTGGTGGACCTCGCCGGCCAGCACCCCGAGCTGCAAGGCGCCATCGTCCAGGTGCCCATGCTCGATGGCCTGGCGGCCACGCTGTCGATGTCGCCGCTGCGCCAGCTGCAGTTCACGGCGCTCGGCCTGATCGACCTGCTCAAGCCGGGGCCGCCGCTGTGCGTGCCGACCCTGGCGCCCCCGGGCGATTTCGGCACCATGGACCGCGACGGCGCCTGGGACGCGCTGCAACGCGCCCTGGCCGCCTGGCCGAATCGGCGCTACGACAACCGCGTGGCCGCGCGCTCGACCCTGACCATGCCCTTCTACCGCCCCTGGAAGCGCCTGAAAGACGTGCAGGTGCCCCTGCTCATCCTCGGGGCCACCGGCGACACCGTCGCACCCTTCGTGGCCGACAAGGTCGCGCGCGTGGGCAACCCGAAGTTGCAGGTGGTGACCGTTGATGCCGACCACTTCGACCCCTACTTCGAGCCGCTGTTCCCGCAGGTGCTGCAACACCAATTGGCTTTCCTGGCGCGCGTGCTGCCGTTAAACTGACGAGATTCCGTTCTGCCCCTTCGTGAGTGCCCCCTTGTGCGTTTGGGGGATTCAGGTCGCTGCATGGCGCCCACTCACCGAACCAGGGGACGTCCGCATGCCGGGCTACCAGACCAAGCAAGAAAGCGTCGCCATCCACGGCGCGCCCCACCTCCTCATCCAGTCGCTGCTGGACCGCCAGCAGTTCGCCGATCCGCTCGGCGAGGCCGAGGCGCTGGGCATCTCCAGCGCCATGTGGCCGCTGTTCGGCCTGCTGTGGCCCTCGTCGCAAGAGCTCGCCAGCTGGATGGAGCGCCGCGCCACGGTGCCGCAGGAACGCATCCTGGAAGTGGGCTGCGGCCTGGCGCTGGCCAGCCTGGTCATGCACCGCCGCGGCGAAGACGTCACCGCCTCCGACTGCCACCCGCTGACATCGCGTTTCCTGAGCGACAACACCGCGCTCAACGAGCTGCTGCCGCTGCCCTACCGCCATGGCAACTGGGCCGATGCCGACGACGCGCCGGTGCGCGCAGGCCGCCCGGTGGTGGAAGGCCGCTTCGACCTCATCATGGGCAGCGACGTGCTCTACGAGCGCGACGACTCGGGCCACCTCTCGCGCTTCATCGCCCGGCACGCGCAGCCCACGGCCGAGGTGCTCATCGTGGACCCGAACCGGGGCAACCGCAGCGGCTTCAACCGCCGCATGGCCGCCGAGGGCTTCGCGCTGGAAGAGGTGGACCTGAGCCACGCCCGCGAAGGCGAGGCGCCGTACCGCGGGCGCATGCTGCGGTACAAGCGAGACTCACTGCGCTGAGCCCGCGCTGAACGCTCAGCGCGCCAGCTCTGCCCGCATCGCGTCGATGACGTCCTTGTAGCTGGGCTGGCCGAAAATGGCGCTGCCGGCCACGAAGGTGTCGGCGCCCGCGTCGGCGATGCGGCGGATGTTGTCCACCTTCACGCCGCCGTCGATCTCCAGGCGGATGTCGCGGCCCGTTTCGCGGTGATGTGCGTCGATCAGCTTGCGCACCTTCTCGGCCTTGCGCAGCGTGCTGTCGATGAAGCTCTGGCCACCGAAGCCGGGGTTGACGCTCATCAGCAGCACCACGTCCACCTTGTCGATGACCCACTCCAGCACGTCGATGGGCGCCGCCGGGTTGAACACCAGCCCCGCCTGGATGCCCTCGGCCTTGATGAGCTGCAGGGTCCGGTCCACGTGGGTGGAGGCGTCGGGGTGGAAGGTGACGATGTCGGCGCCGGACTTGGCGAAGGCCGTGGCCAGCGCGTCAACGGGCTGCACCATCAGGTGCACGTCGATGGGCACCTTCGTGCCATCGGCCTTGACGCTGTGCTTGCGCAGGGCCTGGCAGACCATCGGCCCGAAGGTCAGGTTGGGCACGTAATGGTTGTCCATCACGTCGAAGTGGATCCAGTCGGCGCCCGCGTCGATGACGTTGCGCACTTCTTCGCCCAAGCGGGCGAAATCGGCAGACAGGATGCTGGGGGCGATGCGGAAGGTGCGGGGGGCGGACGACATGGCGGCGGGCCTCGTGGGCGACGGACGGTTGGAACAGACTCAGCCGCCATTGTAAAAAGATCCGCCGCCTGACTCAGCGGCCCGGCTCAGCGGCCTGACTCAGTAGCCCCAGGTGCTTTGCGGCATCAACCACGGGAAGCCCATGTACTTGCGCTGGCGGGCCACGCAGCGGCGCGAGGCGGTGGCGCTGTCCACGGTCTTGTCCACGGCGTAGCTGACCCACTCGGCGTGGCTGTCGGTCAGCTCCAGCGTGGAGTAGCCCGAGCTGCTGCTGTTGAAGAAGCGGATGTGCGGGTTGGCCACCTGCACCGCCGGCGCCACCAGGCCTTGCACGGCCAGCTCGCGCACCTTGGGGTCGGCGTTGGCAGCCAGCAGCTCGCCCAGCGTCGAGGAGGTGATCGAGGGCGTCATGAACTCCGCGCCCAGGTAGTTCGCCTTGTCGATCAGGTTGGGGCTGGTGTAGTCGAACTTGATGTCGCTGGCGATGTGGGTGTGCAGGTCCCCGGTGACGACGAGGAAGTTCTTGACCGCCGCCTGGCGCAGCGCGGCCGAGATGGCCAGGCGCTCGGCGCCGTAGCCGTCCCAGGCGTCCACGTTGAAGGGCGTCAGCGGGCTGGCGATCGGGGTCAGCGAGAGGCGGCCGAAGTAGGTCTGGTTGCCCATGAGCTTCCAGGTGGCGCGCGAGGTGGTCAGGCCGTCCACCAGCCAGTTGTGCTGGGCCTGGCCCAGCAGGGTGCGGCCGCCCGCGTCGCCCTGGCTGCAGCCCAGCGGGGCGTAGCGCTGCAGGTAGTCGCCTTCGCCGCAGGGGTGGTTGCTGCGGTAGGTGCGGTTTTCGATCATCAGCAGGTCGAGGAAGCCAGCGAAGTCGAAGCGGCGATAGACGGTGAGCGCGTCAAACGGGTGGGTGGCGTTGCTGTTGAAGCTGACGCGGGCCGGCACGTACTCGGTCCAGGCGCGTTGCGAGTCCAGCTTGAGTTGCTTGAGCAGGGCGGGGCTGTTGCCGTATTTCGGGTCGGTCGTGTAGGGGTGGTCGGGTGCGCCGAGGGTGTCGCGGGCGTAGTCCCAATAGACGTCGTTGGCCGTCTCATGGTCGTCGGGCACGCAGATGAAGGTGTGGCGCTCCATGGCGGCCTGCAGCTTGCGATCGCCGCGGATGGTGCGGTAGATGAAGCGGTAGTCGGCCAGGTCCAGGGCCACGGTGCCGCCGGAGGGCAGCACGATCGTGCGGTCGGCGTAGGGCAGGCTCTGGAAGCGCGGGTCACCGGCGGTTTCGTAGATGAAATCGCCCAGGTGCAGCACGAAGTCCAGGCTCTCGTCGCGCGACAGGTGAGACCAGGCGCCGTAGTAACCGTTGGTGAAATCCTGGCAGGTGGCCAGGCCGAACTTCAGGCGGCGCACGCCGTTGGGGCTGGCCGGCAGGGTGCGGCAGCGGCCCGTGCGGCTGACGGTGCCGGCGTAGATGAAGCGGTAGAAGAAGCGGCCACCGGCGGGCGTGGCGGGCAGCTGGTCGTCGAGGTCCACCTTGACGGTGAAGTCGCGCTCCGGGCCGATCTGGTCGGGGCGCACTTCGGCTTGCAGCACCAACTGGCTGAACTGGACGTCGGAAGCCACCTGCAGGTAGAGCGATTCGCTGGGGCGCACTTCGCTGGCGCGGAGGTGCGTCCACAGGATCACGCCGGTGGCGCTGGGGTCGGCCGAGGAGATGGAGAGGTCGAAGACGCGGTCCGAGTCGGTGCGCAGGTTGGAGACGTCGATGGGGCTCAGGCCCAGCTTGGCGAAGGTGGCGGCTTGCGCCTGCCAGGTGACCAGCAGGCCACCGCCCAGGGCGCCCAGCGCCGACAAAAATCCACGACGGTCCATGGTGTTGCTCCTCGGTGTGCGCGGCCTTTCTGGCCACATCCATAGTCAAAAATGGTTAGGCGCATCCTCGCCAAGTCGCGTGACACCCCCATGACGAAAAGGGTCGGGAAGCCGGACACCCCCCATCCGTGTGCCTAGAATGGGCCACATGAACCATGCCGAATTCAGCTGCAGCGTGCAGCCCAGCTACCTCGAAGAGCAGAGCAATCCGGCGCGTCACGAGTACGCGTTTGCCTACACCGTCACCATCGTCAACAGCGGCACGGTGGCCGCGCAGCTCATCGGCCGGCACTGGCTGATCACCGATGCCACCGGGCGGGTGGAAGAGGTCCGCGGCCTGGGCGTGGTGGGCCACCAGCCCATGCTCAAACCCGGCGAGCGCTTCGAGTACACCAGCTGGGCGCGCCTGGAAACGCCCCACGGCAGCATGCAAGGCAGCTTCTTTTGCATGACCGACGAGGCCCGCCTCTTCGAAGCCCCCATCCCCGCTTTCACGCTGGCGCGCAGCCAGTCGCTGCACTGATGGCAGTGTTCTCGCGGTGGGTCCGCCCCTTCACCCGCCGGGCCTGGTGGCCGCGACCCGGCAACGGATTTGACATCGAGGCCTTGCTCGATGCGGCCGATGCACAGGCCGTGCCGGTCGAGCGCCACATCTGGCTGATCCGCCTGCTCGACTGGGTGCGCCGCGGCGAGCCCGTCAGCGGCATGCAGTGCGTGGTGCGCCTGCTCGACGCCTCGGCCCACCCGGCCCGGCGCGAGCGCGTGGTGGCCTTGCTGGCCGCCACCTGGCGCGACACCGACGTGGCCGCCCTGCTGGCCGACTTCGGCTTCTCGCCACGCGCGGCCTTCCTCAACGAACTCGGCGAGCGCCTGCGCGGGCGCGTGCTGCCGCAAAGCCCCGAGACCCACGACCTGGCCGTGCTGTTCGGCCTGCTGTTCAGTGACGCCGACGACGCCGACTGGCTGGCCGCGCTGGACGCCGCCACGCTCGATGGCATCGGGGCCCTGTGGCAAGACGCCCTGGCCCACGACGCCACCCCCTTCGGCGACCCGCAACGCGCCCCGCTGGGCTGGCGCGACGCCTTCTACGACGCCATGCTCTACCTGGCCACACAGGTGCGCGCCATCGGCTTCTCGCCGGCCTTCCGTGGCCGCATGGGCATCAGCGTGAGCCGCGATTTCGACGTGGTCGGTGCCGACCCCAGCGACGGCGAGCTGGGCGGTCAGGGCGACGCCAGCACGCGCGCGGCCTTCCGCCAACTCACCCACGTCATCGAGCGCATGCGCGACCACGCGCTGGCCATCGCCTCGGCGCCATCGCCCGAGGCCACCCAGGCACCCACGGCCACCCTGCTGCAAGAAGCGCAGTACCTGCGCGTGCTGCTGGACACCTGCGCCGAGGCCGCCCGCGGCCTGCATGGCCACCTCGACACGCAAGGCATCTCGGTCAACCTGGTGTTCCAGATCGACCAGCTGTGCGAACGCTGCCGCCGCATCGCGCTGCTGCTCGACGTGGTGCTCGCGCCGCAACCCGGCCCCGCCTTGCACCGCCTGGTGCTGACGCTGGTGACCATCGGGCGCGACCGCCGCAGCGTGCGCGCGCTGTTCTCGCAGCACACCTCGCAGCTGGCACGGCGCGTGGCCGAGCGCAGCGCCGAAACCGGCGAACACTACATCACCCGCACCCGCGCCGAGTACATGAACATGCTGGCGCGGGCCTCGGGCGGCGGCGCTGTGCTGGCCGGCACCACCTTCATGAAGTTCGTGGTGCTGTCGCTGGGCCTGTCGCCCTTCCTGGCCGGCTTCGGCGCGGGCGTGAACTACGCCGTCAGCTTCGTGCTGGTGCAGTGGCTGCACTTCACCGTGGCCACCAAGCAGCCCGCCATGACGGCACCGGCCATGGCCGCCAAGCTGGCCGATGTGCGCAGCGACGAGGCCGTGGAAGGTTTTGTCGATGAGGTCGCGCACCTGTTGCGCTCGCAGATGGCGGGCATCGTGGGCAACCTGATGGTGGTGGCGCCGCTGGTGCTGGGCGTGCAGGCGCTGGCCTGGTGGGTGAATGGCCGGCCCCTGATCAACGCCCACGAGGCCCACCACGTGCTGGAGACGCTCACGCTGCTGGGCCCGACGCTGTGGTACGCGGCTTTCACAGGTGTGCTGCTGTTCGCGTCCAGCATCCTGGCGGGCTGGGCCGAGAACGCCTTCGTGCTGCACCGGCTGGACAGCGCCTTGCGCTTCAACCCGCACATCCAGGCCTGGCTGGGCGAGGCGCGAGCGGCCCGCTGGTCGGCGTGGTGGCGCGAGAACGTCTCGGGCCTGGCGGCCAACATCTCGCTGGGCCTGATGCTGGGCATCGTGCCGGTGCTGGGGCACTTCTTCGGCCTGCCGCTGGACGTGCGCCACGTGACGCTCTCCACAGGCCAGGTGGCCGCCGCCGTCGGCACCCTGGGCATGCCGGTGCTGCACGAACCGGCGCTGTGGTGGTGCGTGGCCGCCCTGCCGCTGACCGGTGTGTTGAACGTGGGCGTGAGCTTCGTGCTGGCCCTGCGCGTGGCGGTGCGTTCGCGTGGCGTGCGCGTCACCGACCGGGCGCGGCTGTGGCGCGCGGTGCTGCGGCGCTTGTTGCGTCAGCCGGGTTCGTTCCTGCTGCCGCCGCGTTCGCTGGGGTGATCGGACGGGGGCAGGGCGTCAGGGGCATCGGCAACATCCGCATCCTCGTGACGCTCGCCCCGCTGGCGCCCCGAGAACATCGTCCACCAGATCAGGAAGACGAACAGCGCCAAAGCGCCCACAGCTTCCAGCACAATCAGCGACATGGCTTGGGTTTCCGGGTGGGATGTGATGCAGCGTTTTGGAACCGTCGCGCCGCGCGGTGTGCGGTGGGTGGGCTTGGTTGGGATTGTAGGCAGCCTGGCGGGCTGTGGCAGCCTGAGCGGCCCCGGTGGGCATGGCAGTGTGGGCCCCGCCCCGGTGCTGAGCGCCCCTGGCATGCCCACGCCGACCCCCGGCACCACACCGGGCACCGCCCTCACGCCGGAAGGCCCCACCATGCTGCGCACCAAGGCCCGCTGGACGCAGGCCAGCTGGCGCGACCTGCCCGGCTGGGAGAGCGACCGCAGCAGCGCCTGGTGGCCGGCCCTGGCCAAGGGCTGCGCCAAACCCGCGCCGGCTTGGGCCAAGCTGTGCGAGGAAGTGCGCCGCCTGGGCGCCGACTGGGGCCACCGGGTCGGTGACGGTTTCGTGCGGCAATGGGTGGAAAGCCACTTTGAGCCCTGGCGCGTGACCGCCCTGGACGGCGCCAACAGCGGCCTGCTGACCGGCTACTTCGAGCCCCTGCTGGAGGGCCGCCGCAAGCCCGACGCCCGCTTCGCCTACCCGCTGCACCGCGCCCCCGCAGGCCTGGGCCAGCGCAAGCCCTTCTTCTCGCGCAGCGAGCTGGAGTCCACGCCCGAAGGCCGCGCCGCCATCGCCGGGCGCGAGGTGGTGTGGCTGGCCGACCCGCTCGATGTGCTGCTCATCCAGGTGCAGGGCTCGGGCCGCATCCGCCTGCTCGACGAGCCCACGTCACAAGGTTCGCCCAAGGTCATCCGCCTGGCTTTTGCCGGCCACAACGAGCAGCCCTACATGTCGGTCGCGCGCTGGTTGGTGGACCAAGGCGCCTTCACGCTGGAGCAGGCTTCCTGGCCAGCCATCCGCAGCTGGGCGCAGGCCAACCCGGCACGGGTGGGTGAGATGATGGCGGCCAACCCGCGCGTCGTCTTCTTCCGCGAAGAGGCGCTGCCCGACCCCGAAGTCGGCCCCAACGGTGCACAAGGCGTGGCGCTGACGCCCGGGCGCTCCATCGCCGTGGACCGCGACAGCGTGCCGCTGGGCACCCCCGTCTGGCTGGACAGCACGGTGCCGCAAAGCTGGGTGGCCGGCAGCATGCCGCCCGCATCGCCCTTGCGCCGGCTGGTCATGGCCCAAGACACCGGCGGCGCCATCCTGGGCGCGGTGCGCGCCGACTTCTTCTGGGGCTGGGGCGACGAAGCCTTGGCGCAGGCCGGCCGCACCAAGCAGCCGCTGGCGATGTGGGTGCTGTGGCCGGTGGGACCGTGAGGTCCAGGCGGTCGCTGACGAGGTGATTGCAACGCACCCACGCCCTCACCAGCAAGCGTCGTGAAATATCACGGCCATTGGTACTTGCCACGATCTCGCTGACGGAGCTCTGCTGGACGATCCGTTCACCCCCTACCTAGAATGAAGCAGGGTTTGAGGTTCAAATCCTTCACCGAAACATCAAATGGGGAATCACTTGAACACCAAGTACAGCTTCGCGCTGGGCGTGATCGCGTCCACGCTCGCCTTCTCGGCAAACGCAGCGACCTACTACGTCAACGCCAAAGGGGGTGACGACAGATTCAACGGCACAAGCACCCTGTTCCCCTTCAAGACAATTGCCAAAGTCAACATCACGGCAAAAGCTGGCGACACCGTCAACTTCTCGCGTGGCGGTGTCTGGGGTGAAAAGCTCGTTGCGACCTCCGGTGTGACGTACCAAGACTACGCCACCGGCGCCAAACCCATCATCACAGGTGCACGCGCCCTTGGCGGATTGAACTGGACCCTGGAGGGCAACGGCATCTACGTGGCCGACACATCGTCTTTGGGTGGAGCAACCATCACCCAACTCATGTACCGGGGCAGCCGGCTGTACCGTGCTCGCCACCCCAACGTGGACCGGCAATACCTGCGCACATCGGCGAGCACGCCGCCCGAAACCTACCGTGATCAGCTCTTCCCCTCCGCCAACGACGTGCCTGCCGGCATCAACGTCACTGGCGCGACGGCTCGCGTTCTCACGCAGTCCTATGACTTGGCAGATTACGAGGTCATCGGCAGCGCCAGCAGCGGCGCGCAGCTGGCGCTGAAGCGTGCCACGCTGGAACCCAGGGCACCGTCCGCCCAGCCTTACAACTGGGTGATACAGCCCAACATGCCCTACTGGCTTGAGAACCAGAAATGGATGCTGGACGCTGAAAACGAGTGGTATCACGACGTCCTGGCGAACAAGCTGTACCTGAAGCTGCCAGGCAGCATCAAACCCAACGGTCTGGACATCACGGGCTCGGTCCAGAATGCTGGCATCGAGTGCACTCAGTGCACCAATGTGACCCTGCGCAACCTGGAGGTGCGGGAGACCTCCGGCGAAGGCATCTACTTTGCGAAGAGCAGCGGGATTGTGATCCAAGGCGTTGATGTGTATCGCGCTGGCACGCGTGGCATGGCTCTGCCTGGCACAAGCAACAGCGCCATCACAGGTGCCGTGATCGCTGACACATTGCGAGAAGGCATCTGGATGGGCAACTCCCACTTCAATGAAACCATGCCGGGTCGCGCTGTCAGTGTCACCGGCAGCACCGTCAGCAATGCTGGACGCACACTCTACGCACTGGCAGCGATTCAGGCTGGCTTTGCCAACACGATCCAGAACAACACCATCGTCCGCTCCAGCTATCTGGGCATCCTCGGTGAGCAAGACTCCACCATCTCCGGCAACTACGTCGAATCCAGCTGCGTGGACTTCACAGACTGCGGCGCCATCTACCTGACCAACGCGAACCAGCGTTATGGGGTCAGGGATGGCTATGCATTGAATGCCAAGGTCCTCAACAACGTGATCAACAAAACAGGCGGCGGCCTGTTCGGCGGCGGGACAGGCATCTACCTCGACGGGTTCTCCAGAGGCGTGCTCGTCCAAGGCAACTTCATCACAAACACCGATGGGGCATTTTTGCTGAGCTCACCCCGCGATGTGAACCTGAGCAATAACGTTGTGGTCAACAACCGCGGATCGGATGTTTTCTTGAGCTCCGCCTTGAACAATGGCGCTGCTGCGGTGTGCACAGACTATCCAGCCTTGGGCTGCACCAGCAACGCCAGCTACCTGAGCAACAACACCGTGCAGGGCAACACGTTCGTGAACAAAGCCGGGGAGGGCATCGTGATGTTCCGCAACCCGGATCAAGTCACGCGCGCTTCGGTTGATTTCGCCAAGTTCAGCAACAACCGATACGTCATGCAGAACGGGGCCAACTTCGTCTCGGACCTCTCGGAACACATCCATGGTCGCTCATTGGACATGTGGCAGGCCTTGGGCCAGGACGTTGGCTCCACGCTCAAGCGCTATCAACCCACATTGCCGGTGGCTGCCAATGCCAGCAACCTCCTGAGCAACGGTGGATTTGATGCGAACTATGACCTGTGGCTTGCAGAGCAGCTGGGCACGATCAACTTCAACACGGTGCCTTGCGCCACCACCCGGTGTCTGAGCGTTCAGCCGCTGGACACGGCGCAAGCAGCCAAGAATGGTCGCAAGCAGGTCTCGGTGTACACCTACGATGCAGCGCTCGGTAGCATCCCCACGGGAAAATCTTACGTACTGAGTTTCGATGCTCGGGCGACCGAAAGCGATGTCCCGCTGAGCGCTCATCTGATGAACGTGGCTGCATTGGCCTCGGTCGCAGATGCCGCCACGATCGACACGCAGTGGAAGAGCTACCGGATGACCCTCAAGCGCCTTGACTACCTGGCGCAGCCCGGTCGTTTGACGTTCAATTTTGAAATCTCGGCCGGTCAAACCTTGTACCTCGACAACGTCAAGCTGATCGCGGCAGACACGACGACCCTCAATGCCGACACCGTGCGGACCTTGATCAACCCTGGGGCCACCCCAGTGAGCATGAGCTGCCCAGCTTCGACCCCTGCGTTGTGCAGCAAATATGTCAATTTGCGCAACAACATGAGCGTCAGCTTCCCGATCAATGTCCCTGCTCGCAGCGCGGTGGCGGTGGGTCTGCCTTTGTGACACGGTCGTCGATTGAATCGACTTCCATCATCTGCAGGCGCCACCAGCTTGACTGTTCTCACGGTGTGGTTCGCGCAAAGCGTGAATTGAGGTCAAGCTCAGCCGTTCATTCAGGGCATGCCTGACGATCGGGCACCCCACAATTCCAGCATCTGGCATTGTGGGGTTTCCCATGGATTCGTTTTTCTGGACCGCCGGTCCGGACTTTGACCGCAACCTGTTGCTGTACGGCGAGCACGATCCGTGGCTGGTCCTGCTCTCCGTGTGCGTGGCCATGTTCGCTTCGACCATGGCCATGCAGGCCGCCGTCCAGGCGCGCAACATCCCCCAGGCCCGCCTGCGCAACACCACCTTGCTGGCGGGCAGCCTGGCGCTGGGTTGTGGCGTCTGGGCCATGCACTTCATCGGCATGCTGGCCTTCCGCCTGTGCACCCAGGTGTCTTACGAGACAGGCGCCACGACGCTCTCGGTGCTGCCCAGCATGGGTGCGTCCTGGATCGCCTTGCGCCTGCTCAGCCAGGACCGGGTCACGGCGCGCGAGCTGCTGGTCTCCGGGGTGCTGATGGGTGCCGGCATCGGCGCCATGCACTACGCCGGCATGGCCGCCATGCGCATGGCGCCGGTGCTGCGCTACGACCCCTGGATGTTCGCCCTGTCCATCGTGGTGGCGGTGGCGCTGGCCGTGCTCGCGCTGTGGGTGCGTTTCGGCCTGGCCACGCGCTTTGCACGCCGCAGCGGGCTGCCGCAAACCACGGTGGCCGGCGCCGTCATGGGCCTGGCCATCGCCGGCATGCACTACACCGGCATGGCCGCGGCGCGCTTCATCGGCAGGCCCACCGCCGAGTTCGACATGGCACCGGCCAACCAGGTGCCGCTGGCCCTGTCCATCACCCTGGTGACACTGGTCATCAGCGTGATGGTGGCCGCGGCCATCGGCCTGGTGCGCTACCGCCGCCTGCTGGAAATCAACCAGGCCAAGGAAGCCCGCCTGCGCGCCATCGCCGACACCTCCATCGACGGCATCATCGTTTTCGACGAGCACGGCACCGTCCACGAATTCAACGCCGGGGCCGCGCGCATTTTCGGCCGCTCCGCCTACAGCCTGATCGGCCAGAGCGTCGCCGAGATCATGGTGGAGCCCTACCGCAGCCAGGCCTTGGCGTCTTTCCCTGCCTTCCTGGCCTCGATCCGTCACGCGATGGGCACCACGCTGTCCATCCACTGCTTCCACAGCGATGGGCGCAGCATCCCCATCGAGCTGGTGGTCGGTCGCACGGCACGGCTGGAGGAGCAGATGTACGTGGCCTTCGTGGCCGACGTCAGCGAGCAGCAGCGCATGGAGCGCGCCCTGCGCGACAGCGAGGCCCAGTTCCGCTCGCTCATCGGCAACATCCCGGGCATTTCCTACCGCTGCCGCATGGCGCCCGGCTGGCCCATGGTCTTCGTCAGCGACGCGGCCGAGCGGCTCACGGGCTGGCCCAGCAGCGCCTTCATGGGCTCGCCGCCGGAGGTCAGCTTTGCCGACCTGGTCTCGCCCGAAGAGGCCCAGCGCATCGGGCGCATCGTCAAGCAAGCGGCCGAGACCGAACAGCAGTTCGTGCTGGAGTTCCAGCTGCGCACCCGCGGCGGCAGCGTGCGCTGGATGTGGGGCAATGGCAGCCTGGTGCGCGCGGCCGACCACAGCGTGAAGTGGATCGATGGCGTTTTGCTGGACATCACCGAGCGGCGCCAGATGGAAGACGACCTGGTGCTGGCCAAGGAGCGCGCCGAGGCCGCCGCCCAGGCCCGCAGCACCTTCCTGGCCAACATGAGCCACGAGATCCGCACGCCCATGAACGCCATCCTGGGCTTCACCGAGGTGGTGCTGGGCGGCGAGTTGCAGGGCGCCCAGCGCAAGCACCTGGAGACGGTGCACAAGTCGGCGCGCAGCCTGCTGCACCTGCTCAACGACATCCTCGACACCTCCAAGCTGGACCGCGGCGCACTGACGCTGGAGTCGCTGGACTTCTCCCTGGGCGACCTGACGCAACAGCTGTGCGCCGAGCAGTCGATCCAGGCGGGCCGCAAGGAACTGGTGCTGCGCTGTGACATGCACGAGGCGGTGGGCGACATGGTGCAAGGCGACCCGCACCGCCTGCGCCAGATCCTGCTCAACCTGCTGGGCAACGCCATCAAGTTCACCGAACAAGGCGAGGTGGTGCTGGCCGCCACACGCCAGGGCCACATCGTGCACTTCACGGTGCGCGACACCGGCATCGGCATCGCCCCGGACCGCCTGGACACCATCTTCGAGGCCTTCACGCAGGCCGATGCGTCCATGAGCCGGCGCTTCGGCGGCACCGGTCTGGGCACCACCATCAGCAAACAATTGACCGAGCTGATGGGCGGGCGCATCTGGGTGACCAGCACCGTGGGCGAAGGCAGCACCTTCCACGTGTCCCTGCCGCTGCCCGCCAGCCAGGCCGTGCGGACCGAAGCGCGCCGCCATGCAAGCGCCGTGCACCTGCCACCGCTGCACATGCTGGTGGTCGATGACGTGCCGCAGAACACCGAATTGCTCAAGGTCGTGCTCGGCCGCCAGGGCCACACCCTGACGGTGGCCAGCAACGGCCAGGAGGCCGTGGACCGCTTCGGCGAACAGGTGTTCGATGTCGTCCTCATGGACGTGCAGATGCCGGTGATGGACGGGCTGAGCGCCTGCCGCGCCATCCGCCAGCTGGAAGCCCAGCGCGGTCGCGGTCGCACCCCGGTGATCGCCCTGTCGGCCAGCGTGCAGGAAGAAGACCGCCAGGCCGCGGTGGACGCCGGCATGGACGGCTTCGCCCACAAGCCCCTGGACCTGCCCGCGCTGGCGCTGGAAATCAGCCGCGTGACGGGTGTGGCGCCACTGCCCGCCCCGCCGGGCGAGGCCACCGACGCAGCGAGCGACACCGACGCAACGCACACCCCGGTGGGCACCCGCCACGATGGCGGCCAGGCCCTGCTGGTGGACGTCCAGCAGGGACTGGCCCGCTGGGGCGATGTCCAGCCCTACCACCAGGCGCTGCGCCGATTCGCGCAGGAGCAGGCCCGCTGGCTGGACGCCCCCGAGCACCAGCCAGCGCCCGACACCCCCGCCCAGGCCCAAGCCACCGCCCACCGCCTGCAAGGCGCGGCCGCCAACCTGGGCCTCGTGGCGCTGGCCCAGGCCGCGCGGCACGTCGAGCGCTGCGACGCCGACACGCCCTCCACCCAGCGTGGCCAGGCCTGGCGCCAACTGCGCCAAGTGCTGCGCGACACCCTGGGCGCCGTGCACGACACCATGCCCGCCGAACTGCACACACCCGCCAACGGCGATGCCGCCACCTCGGACCCCCAGCAACCCGCCACCGCCGACCCCGCCCTGGTCCAGCTCTGGACGCACCAGGCCGAACGCCTGCGCCAGGCCTTCCAGCGCGGCGAGTGCCTGGAGCCCCTGTTCGGTCAGTTCTGCGATGCGGTGCGGCCCCATGCCAGAGGCCAGGCCCTGCGCACCCTGCAAGCCCTGGCTCAGGCCAGCGACGACTTCGATTTCGAAGGCGCCGTCGCCGCCCTCGACCGCCTCACCTCCCACCTGACGACCCGCAGGAGCGAAGATGCCGTACTCTGACCGCGAGGTCCGCCCCACCCTGCTCATCGTCGATGACGAGCCCACCAACCTGCAGGTGCTGCGCCAGATCCTGCAGGCCGACTACCGCCTGCTGTTCGCCCGCGACGGCCACAAGGCCCTCGAGCTCGCGGGCTCCGAGCGACCGGACCTGATCCTGCTGGACGTGATGATGCCGGGCATGACCGGCCACGAGGCCTGCGCAGCGCTCAAGGGCCACCCCGACACGCGCAGCATCCCCGTGATCTTCGTGACCGCGCTGGCCGAGACCGACAACGAGGCGCTGGGCTTCGAGCTGGGCGCGGTGGACTACATCGTCAAGCCCGTCAGCCCGCCCATCGTCAAGGCCCGCGTGCGCAACCACCTCTCGCTGGTGCGCATGGACGAGCTGATCGAGTCGCGCATGCAGATCATCGAGCGCCTGGGGCGCGCCGCCGAGTACAAGGACAACGAGACCGGCCTGCACGTCATCCGCATGAGCCACTACGCGCAAACGCTGGCCCTGGCCGCCGGCTGGTCACCCGCCGCCGCCCAAGAGCTGCTGACCGCCGCGCCCATGCACGACATCGGCAAGATCGGCATCCCCGACCACATCCTGCGCAAGAACGGGCCGCTGTCGCCGGAGGAGTGGGACGTCATGCGCACCCACCCGCGCATCGGCGCCGACATCATCGGCGAGCACCCCTCGTCCATGCTGCGCCTGGCCCGCGAGATCGCGCTGCACCACCACGAGAAATGGGACGGCACGGGCTACCCGCACAAGCTGCAGGGCGAGGACATCCCGCTGGCGGCGCGCATCGTGAGCATCGCCGACGTGTTCGACGCCCTGACCACCGCCCGCCCTTACAAGCACGCCTGGACGGTCGAAGACGCGGTGGCCCAGCTGCAGAAAGACCGGGGCGGCCACTTCGACGCGCACCTGGTCGATCTGTTCGTTGCGGCGCTGCCGGAGATCCTGGAGATCCGCGAGCGCTGGAAGGAGTGAGGCCGGCCCCAGGGCTCAGGCAGCAGCATTCAGGCAGCTTTTTCCTGGCGGCGCTCCGCCACCACCGGCATGGCGTTGAGCACCGCGTGGTCCAGCGGCATGCTCAGGATGAGCTGGGTGCCTTGCCCCGGCTCGCTGCGGATCTGCAACCAGCCGCCATGCTGACCCGCACACGCCCGCATGCCCGCCACACCGTGGGCATCGAAACGCTCGAAGGCGCTGGGCGGCGCACCGCGGCCGTTGTCCTTGACCAGCAGCGTCAGGTCACCCGGCTTGGCACACACCCGGATGAGCACCTCGGTGGCCTGCGCGTGGCGCGCCACATTGGTGAGCATTTCCTGGAAGATGCCGCAAATGGCGTCTGCGTGGGCACCCTGCGGCGCGCCCACACCGGGGTCGATGTCGATGGACGCCACGCAACGCAAGCCGCTGCGCTCGGTGAAATCCTGCACCTGCCACGCCAGGGCGGCCCACATGCCCTGCTGTGCCAGCAGCGACAGATGTCCGGTGGGCGGCGCGATCGGGTGGGCAGAAGGGGGGTGCGAGGCCATGGCAAGCGGGGCGTTGCAAGCGCCGTGCCACAGCCGCCCCGATCAGCCTGACCCGCCAGCGTCAGCCAGCGCTCAGCGCGCCCAGGCCTGCTTCAGCGCCTCGCCCAGAGCGTCGTGCGCCTGGGCGGCCTCGGGCAGGAAGCGGCCCATGTTGATGAAGTCGTGGATGACGCCCGGCCATTCGCGCAGCACCACCGGCACACCGGCTTCGCGCAGGCGCGCGGCGTAGAGGTGGCCCTCGTCGGTGAGCGGGTCGCACTGCGCCAGCCCGATCCAGGCGGGCGCCACGCCGGTGTGGCTGGGCGCATGCAGGGGCTCGCGGTGCCAACGCTCGCGCTGTGCACCACCCTGGGTCTGCTTTTCAAACCAGTGCATCAGGTCCCAGCTCAGCAAGGTGGAGCGCGAATACGCCATCAGCGATTCGGTTTTCATGCCGAGCTGCACCGAGGGATAGAACAGGGCCTGCAGCACCAGCGGGATGCCTGCGTCACGCGCCATCAGCGCGGTCGATGCGGCCAGCGTGCCGCCCGCGCTGTCGCCGCCCACGGCCATGCGGCTGGCGTCCAGGCCGCGGGTGTGGCCCTGCGCGGCCAACCACTGCAGGGCGGCGAAGCTGTCGTCCAGGCCGGCGGGGAATTTGTGCTCGGGCGCCAGGCGGTAGTCGATGGCCACCACCGCGCCGCCGCTGCGCTGCGCCAGCACGGTGCACATGGCCTCGCAGGTGTCGATGCCGCCGATCACGAAACCACCGCCGTGCAGGTAGAGGAACACCGGCATGTCGGGCGCCTGGCTGGCGGCCCACAGGCGCGCCGGGATCTGTCCGGCCGGGCCGGGGATGTGGAAGTCCTCGACCCGCGCCATGGGCAAGGGCGGCAAGGCCGTGGCGCCCACGCCCAGGCTGTAAGAGCGCCGCGCTTGCGCCAGCGGTTGTTCGTGGATGGGCGGAAATCCAGCGCGTTTGACGCTGTCCAGCAAAGCCTGGGTGGCCGAGGAAAACACCGAGGGGCCGCCGTTGGCGGGGTCCGGGCCGGGCATCGAGGTCATGCGTGTCTCCGTGTGGGGTCGTGGTGAGAGCGTGGTGGGGGGCGTGATGAGGGCGTGGTGCTGCTCATGGCGCGGTGCCGCTCATGGCGCGGTGACGCGGATCTCCAGTTGCTCCGACTGGCTGCTCTCCACATCCCGCGTGGACAGCGTACCGGATTGCGAGCGCTGCTCGCGCCCACCGTTGCGCGCCACCACCACCCACTCGCCCAGGGGCACGCTCACGGTGCTGGCCAGCTCGGTGCGGCGGGTCTGGCCATCGGGGTCGAGCTGGCCGCCATAGGCCGAGCCGGGCTGCACCGGCTGGCGCGACTGCGCCTCGATGTCCACCACCACGTCGCGCCCACCCGACCAGCGCGGCGTGACGTGGATGCCCTCGCCGACGTCGATCCAGACCGTCTGCGGCAGGGCCATGAGCCCCGGGCTGAAGACGAGCTGCCAGGCCGTGACCGATTGCGAGCGGCCCATGTACAGGCGCGCCCGCCCGCCGTTGAGCACCATCACCTGCTGGACGCTGCTGCCCTGGGACTCGGTGCGCACCGTGCCCGCCGTGATGCCCGCCTGTCCGATGACGCCGCGGCGGCTGTCGATGATGACGCGGCCCACCTCGATGCCCGCCTGGCGTTGCGTGCTGGCGCCCTGGCCACCCACCCGCCATTCGACCAGCAGGTTGCGCTGCGGCAGGCCATCGCGCGGGCCGGCGTGGACCATCCCGCTCAGCCCCAGCCACACCGCCATCCCGCCCACCGCCAAGCCGGCCCTTGCCGCGGCCACCCATGTTGTCATCTGCCACCTCCTGGGGGCGCACCACGCGCCCGCTGATGTGCCGATGTTCGCTCAGTGTGTGCCCGCCGTGCACGGCCACCGCCTGCGCAAAAGCGTGCAACAAGCACGCTCCTGGCCTGCATTTCCACCTGTCAAAAAAGTCTGGCATCGGCGAAGCTCTTGCCAAGACCCAACAGGTCGAAGAACGTTCACTCTGCCACGCAAACTGCGCCTGCCTGCGCCGTGGTGGTGATTCAATTGCTTTGCATCGGATTGGAGGCCGTCACATGCAGCTCGAAGCCCTGTTCAAACAACCCCAGGCCCTGCCGGCCATCCCCAAGATCGTCCATGAGCTGATCGACAGCTTCAACAACCAGGACGTCTCCATCGACGACATCGCCAAGAAGCTGGCGGCGGACCCGGTGCTGTCGGCCCGCCTGCTGCGCCTGGCCAACTCGGCCTACTACCATGTGTCGCGCAGCATCGGCACCGTCAACGAGGCGCTGTCCATGCTGGGCTTCGTCACGGTGCGCACGCTGGTGATCAGCTCCGGCCTGACCGGCGGCTACAAGTCCATGCCGGGCATGGACCTCAGCAAGTTCTGGCGCTACAGCCTGCACACCGCCGCGGTGGCCGGCTGGGTGGCCAAGAAAACCGGCGTCAACGGCGACCAGGCCTTCACCGTGGCCCTGATGCACGCCATCGGCCAGCTGGTGATGCACGCCGCCATGCCTGAGCAGATGCTGCAGGTGGACAAGCTGGCCTCGCCGCTGGACTGCCGCCGCCTGGACATGGAGACCACCTCGTTTGGCTACAACTTCTCGGCCGTCGGTGCCGAGCTGGCCCGCCAGTGGCGCTTCCCCGTGAGCTTCGCCCAGGCGATCGCCCACTACCCCGAGCCCCTGGCCCACGAGCCCTTCGACCCGGTGGCCGCCGTGATCCACATCGCGGCCTGGCGCGCCCGTGCCGAGCACAACGGCCTGCAAGCCGCCGAGATGGCCGCCACCGTGCCCGCCGATGTCTGCAAGAAGCTGGGCCTGGCGCCCGAGACCTTGCTCACCGAGATGCCGCCCCTGTCCGAGCTGTCGGAAGGGCTGGAGTCGATGCTGGGCTGATCGCCGTCAGATCGCCAGCGGGTCCACGTCCACCGCCCAGCGGATCAAACCGCTGCGGCGGTGTTGTTGTGCCTGGGCCAGCCACACCGCCTGCGCTTCGCTCAGAAACCGCTGCAGCACGGCGCGCTGGCCGCACTCGATCATGAGCTGCGCCCGCTCGACGTTGGCCACGCGCTGCACCGGCGTGGGCACGGCCGGGTAGAGCATCAGGCCGGCGGCCTCGGGCGTTTGCGCCACCAGGTCCTGCACCGCGGACGCCGCGGCCTCCAGGAAGCCCTGCGCGGCTTCTTGCGTTTTGCCCTCGGCGCGCAGCATGGCCAGGCTGGCGTAAGGCGGCAGGCCGGCCATCTGGCGCTCCTGCAACTGCCGCGTCGCAAAAGAAGCGAAGTCGTAGCGCTGCAGCGCCTGGTAAAGCGGGTGGGTGGCGTGCCAGGTCTGGACCCACATCTCGCTGTGGCCGGCCACGTCGGCGTCGCGCCCGGCGCGTCCCGCGGCCTGCAGCAAGAGCGCGAACTGGCGCTCGGCCGCGCGGAAATCGCTGGCGAAGAGCGCGGCGTCCGGGTTCACCGCCGCCACCAGGGTGATGCGGCGGAAGTCGTGCCCCTTGGCCACCATCTGCGTGCCCACCAGCACGTCCACCTCGCCGGCGTGCACGCTGGCCAGCTGCGCTTCCAGCGCGCCCTTGAGCTTGGTGACGTCGGCGTCGATGCGGCCCACGCGGGCGCCGGGCAGGGCCGCGGCGAGCTGCTCTTCCAGGCGCTCGGTGCCGCGGCCCACGGGCTGGATGTCCTGGTTACCGCAGTCCGGGCAAGCACGCGGCACGCGCTCCGAGAAGCCGCAATGGTGGCAGCGCAGGGTGCGGTCGGCCTTGTGGAAGACGCGCCAGGCGCTGCAGTGCGGGCAGCCGCTCTTCCAGCCGCAGTCGCTGCAATGCAGCACAGGCGCGTAGCCGCGGCGGTTGAGCAGCACCAGGCTTTGCTCGCCCCGCTCGACGCGCTGGGCGATGGCGTCCAGCAAGGGGCGCGACAGGGGCGGCGGCTCCTGCCCCATGGTGGCCTTGAGCACGTGGTTCTGGTCCAGCAGGCGCACGCGCGGCATGTCGCCACCGCCGATGCGCTCGGGCATGTCCAGGCGCAGGTAACGGCCACTGCCGCCCTCGGCCACGGGCAGGGCGTTGTGCCAGCTCTCCAGGCTGGGCGTGGCCGAGCCCAACATCACCGGCACCTTCTCCAGGTGAGCGCGATAGACCGCCAGGTCGCGGGCGGAGTAGCGCGCGCCATCCTGCTGCTTGTAGCTGGGGTCGTGCTCCTCGTCGACGACGATCAGGCCCAGGCGCGGCAGCGGCGTGAACACCGACAGGCGCGTGCCCAGCACCAGGTCGGCGTGGCCCTGCAGCGCCATCACCCAGTTGCGCAGGCGCTGGGCCGGCGTCAGGCCGCTGTGCAGCGAGACGATGCGCCGGCCGGCGAAGCGCTCGGCCACGCGGGCCTCCAACTGCGGCGTCAGGTTGATCTCCGGCACCATCATCAGCACCTGCTGGCCGGCATCGAGCGCCTCCTGGGCACGGCGCAGATAAACCTCGGTCTTGCCGCTGCCGGTGCTGCCCCACAGCAGGAAGGGCCGGGCGCCGCCCGCCGCCAGCGCACTCAGCGCCAGGGCCTGCTGCGCGCTGAGTTCAGGCAAGGGGGCGCCGGTGCTGTCACCTGCAGCTGTCGCGGCAACGGTCGCCACAGGGGCCGCCACAGGGGCCGTCGCCAAGGCCTTGTCCAGGCGCTTGAGGCGGCGCTGCAGCTGCACCGCGTCCAGCTGGCGCAGCTCGGGCGGCAACACCATCAGCGCCATCTCGCCCAGCCCGCGTTGGTAGTAGGCCGCGGCAAAAGCAACCAGCTGGCGCCACGCGGACGGCAGGGCGGGCAGGCCGTCCAGCACCTCGATGACGGCCTTGAGGTCCTCGGTGGCCCGCACCGGCACCTCGCCCGACGGCGGCAGCACCGCCCAGACCACGCCCGTCACCACCCGGCGCCCCAGGGGCACCCGCACCAGCGTGCCCGGCGGCAAGGGGGTGGCGCTGAGGTAGTCGAGCACCCCCAGCAGGCCGCTGTGCTGCGGCGCTTCCACCACAACACCCAGGCGCACGGCGGCTTCGTCAAGGCGGAGATCGGCGGGCGTCATGCGGGGCGGAATGTCGGAAGAATTCTGACAAAAGCGTGAAGAGGATGGGCCAAGTGCTTGATTTTCTGAGGGGTCACCCTTATCCACGGGGTCTGTGGATAACTTTGTGGGAAAGCTTTGTAAACGCTCGCTAAATGCTTGTCACGTCGTCGTTTGGGTCAGATTGCCTCAGAAAGAGGCAGCGCGATCGGCTCTATGTGAATCAATGACTTAGCGGTGGTTTGCGTGCATCACACCGCCCTCGCCCGCGCGCCCCAGGGCAGTGCGGTGGATCGCCCCTCGGTGGGGATAAGTGCGACGCGAGTCATCAAAATCAAGGGTTTTCCCTAGTTGCTCAGCGCCCTACACGGTTTGTCAGCGTCCGTGAACCAGTTCACGGATCGCAGTCATTCGCGAAATGTCCCCCACTCGTGTGCCAGACATGCGCCAGGGCCCTCCGCGTGGCCAAAACACCGCAGTGCGCGCCGCAATTGTGCGCCGGATCGGCCCGGAATCTGGCGCAGCACCACCCCCGCTTTCAGGCCCGACTTGGCGTCGTTACCAAACGCAGCACTGGAACTGCCCCCTCTAAGCCCTTGATTCACAAAGCCTGATCCCTTTGGACCCATCTGTGGATAACTTTGTGGGGAACCTCGGGGACTTCTGAGAGCGCCAAGCAGGCCCCGGGATTTCCCCTGAAAGATCAAGCGGCGTCGCATTTTCATATTTGCCAATCAAATCAATGACTTACATCAGAGCCTCTGGCGCTCACAGGGGGTTGACAAGGGCACAAAACTGCAATCCACCGCACGCTTCTTTTTGGGGATAACTGCCCCAGGCTGGCGCATGTTTCGGCCCGATCCACCTGCGCAAAACCTGACGTGGTGAGGACCCCGCGTCATCTGACGACAAAATGAGCCACATGCCGTCCCTTGAGCGGGGGTGTCCGCGCACGGCAGGCCGCGACGGCCACACGCAAAGGCTGACGCTCGGGTTATGCTAGAGCGCGCGTGGTGCCCAGACACACAAGCAGGCTCACCTGCTGGCCTGAACAACGCGCGTCACAAATCCACCCAGACCCTAGCGAGACAAACCATGAGCTTCTCGATCGAATCCAAACTCGGCGACCTGCTGGACAACGAAACCACCAAGGCCATCCTGGAAAAGCACCTGCCCGGCATCTCGACCCACCCGCAAATCGCCATGGGCAAGGGCTTCGCCCTGTCGATGGTCGCCAAGTTCTCCGGCGGCCTGATCACCGACGATCTGCTGCAGAAGGTCAACGCCGAGCTGTCCGCGCTGTGATCTGACCTGTGTCCGCTGCAGGCAACTGCAGCACGCACCCGTCAAAAAGCCTCCCCGGCAACTTGCCGCAGGGAGGCTTTTTCTTGGGCGTGTGCGTTGGGAGGCGCCCAGGAGCGCCTCAGGCCATCACGGCCACATTTCGGTGGGCTGGGTGCAGTCGGGCGACGAAGGGTTCACGTCGCAACGGATGCGCTTGATGATCTTCAGCCCCTTCTTGTCGTAGAAGCCCTTGTCGGCCATGTCGATGCGGCCGTCGCGCATGAGGTTGACGTAGCGCTCGGCGTCGGCCTCGGACGGGTCCATCCAGAACTTGGCCGGGATGGTCGCATCGGCGCGGCGGGTCAGCTCGACGATCTGGTCGAAGCGGCTCAACCAGGCTTCGCGCGACTTCTGGCCGTAGCCTTCGGGGAACTTGTCCCGCTTGAAGATCATCTGGTAGGTCAGGATGGTCAGGGGGAAGCGGTGCACCGCACCCTTGCTGCCCATGCCCTTGTGCAGCTCCAGCGGCTTGTAGGCAATGGACGGGGCCATGACCACATCGACGTTGCCGTTGTTGAACATGGTGCCGAAGTTCATGACGTCGGCGGACACGGGGCGCGCGCCCACACGCTGGATGAGCTGGGCCTGGGCCTTGTCGTGGTCGAAAGCGGCCACGCGCTTGCCGCTGGCGGCTTCCAGGTTGCTGATGCTGCGGTCGTTGACGAAGGCGTAAGCCGCGCCCAGCGGCGCGATGCCACCCACTTCGTAGGCACCTTGCACCATCAGCGGCGCGGCCTTCGGCGAGGCGAAGGTCTGCACCGTCTTGCGCACGACCTCGATGCTCGCGGCCATGTCGAGCTTGCCCTTGCGCACCACGGTGGAGGCGCCCACCGAGTCGATGGCGGCGGTCAGGGCGTTGAAGGCGCGGGTGCGCAGGGCGGTGGCCATGACGGCGTCGCACTGGCCGGTGCGGAAGTCTTCCACCGCCACGCGTTCGTCGATGTAAACCTTGAGCTCGATGTCGGCGCCGTGCTTTTGCATCTCCAGGGCGTAGTCTTTGGCGGTGTTGTAGCCGTCGCCGCTGGTGCCGAGGATGTCGAACACGCAGATCTTCTGCTTGGCCAGGGCCATCGGGCTGGCGGCCACCATCGCGGCCAGAGCGGCCGCTTTCCAGGTCGAGTGCATGGGATGTGTCTCCTGTCGTTGTACCGCGGTGCGTGGGCCCTTGACGCAAAGGTCAGGCACGCGCATCCAAGCGGCACAGCATAGGGGGCGATCGCTCGGCGGTCGCACTGCGCTGCGGGTAAGCCCGGGGTCGCCACCCTCACCCAGGTGGAACAAATGGCGTCATATCCAGCCCACGCAGCGCGGTGCACCGCACAGGCAGCGCAGGCGACCTGCGTGGTGGGTCGGGCCGTAGCGCGCGGTGAGCTCCTCGCCCTCGGCGATGTCGCGCAGCGCGTAAAAAGCGACGCGGCCTTGCTGCACCTTGAGCACCATGTTGGGCGCGCAGGCGTGGTTGGCGAAACGCAGCGGGTCGGTGGACTGGGTGGCGTCCACGGCGCGGCGCTCCGAAATGGCGACCATGAAGATGCGGCCGGTGCTGCGCTCGGCGGCACGGGCGCGGGCGCGGGCTTCGGTCAGGTCGATGAACTCGCCGCGGATTTCACCGATCTTGCGGCGCGCAGGGATGGCCTCGGCAGCGAAGGCGCCCTGGCCGTCGATGGCGCTGGGGCCGACGCGGACCTGGAATTTCTGCGGGTCGGCGGGCAGGCGCCTGGCCGGTGGGGCCGGGACGGTGTCGTCGGCTGGCGGTGGCGTCAGGGGTTTCAGCGTGGGCATGGCGGCGAGCCTAACCGCAATCCTCAGGCGTCAGACCACTCCAGCACGCGCCAGCGTTCGGCGCGGCCGTCGAGCTCGACCCAGGCCAGCGCGGGGTCGTCGGCATCTTGCCGCATCTGGCAGTGGTGGGTCTGGCCTTCGCGCGCCGGCAGGGTCGAGCGCTCCACCGTCCAGCGGCCCTGCTCGCAACGGCCGAAGCTGAGCTCCTGGTCCAGCCAGTGCAGGGCCTGGTCGGGCCGGTGCATCATGGCCTCGGCCAGGGTGAGGCCCGGGCGCATGCCACGTGGCCAAGCGGTGGCCCGCAGCCGCGCACGCATGGCGTAGGCGCCCGCCACCAGCACGCGGCGGCCGTCGTCCTGCCCCTGGGCGTCGAGGCCGGCCAGGCAGCGGAAACGGCCCACCGAGTCGGGCAGGCGTTGCCAGAGCTCGGTGTCGTCGGCATGAACGCCGATGCGCATGAGGCGGTCGGGCGCGAGGAAAACGACCCAGGCGGCGTCAGGCGCCAGGCCCGGCGGTTGGTAGTCGGCCTGGCGCAACCAGGTGCACAGCTCGCCTTCGGGGTGGGCCTGCACCTGGGCACAGCCCACGTGGGCCTGCTGGTGGGTCAGCGCGGCGAGCTGGGCGGGGCTGAGGCCGTCGAGCGCGCGGGCTTCGCGCTGCTGCAGGGCGTCAGGGGGCACGCGCAGGTGGGCGTGCCATCGGCTGGTCTGGAGCCAGCGCGCCCAGGGGGCACCCTGTGCTGGGTCGGCCGCGTCAGCGTCGGCGGCATGGCCGGCTCGGGTCCAGACGCCACGGTAGTCGGGGGGCACCCCGGCGCTCGGCGTCATGGCTGGGCCGCGACCGCGGCGGCGGTCCGTGGGGGGGGTGGCGCGAAGGGCGTCGAGCCCGCCTGGCCTGGCTGCGTCGTCGTGTGCATGGCTGGCCTGTGCTGTCAGGCGTCCCTGGGGGCCGGGCGTGCACGGCAAGGCGCCGCCCGAATCGTTGCCCGCACTTTACACAGCGGCCAGGGCCTGGCACGACTCATCCGCGCCACATTCACCCCCTAGGTGCCATCGATTGGCACGCTTGGCACAGCGAGACGCCACCCACCCCTGGCGATGGCGGACATCTCCCACCCAGCGAAAACCCTGAGTCAGGCCGGCAGCAGCCCGTCGGCGCGGAGCAGTTGCTCCAGGCACTGCGCCTGGATGCCGTAAAAAGCCTTGATGTCGCGGATCTGGGCGACCACCGCGTCGGCGGAACCGGCCTCTGCGCGCTTGACGGCCAGGATCATCTTGTTCTTGTTGGTGTGCTCCAGCGAGATGAACTCGAAGACCTGGGTGTCGTAGCCGGCGGCGTCCAGCAGCAAGGCACGCAGGCCGTCGGTGAGCATCTCGGCCTCTTGCGCCTGGTGGATGCCGTGCTGCAGGATGGGCCGCAGCGGGTGCGGGTTGAGCAGCTGCGGGCGCACTTCCTTGTGGCAGCACGGCGAGCACAGGATGATGTCGGCGCCGGCGCGGATGCCGAGGTGGATGGCGTGGTCGGTGGCGATGTCGCAGGCGTGCAGCGCGATCATCACGTTGAGCTGGGCCGGGTGGTGGTCACGCACGTCGCCCTGCTCATAGGCCATGCCGTCGAGGTGCAGCTTGCCGATGACGCCGCGGCAGAGCTGGACGAGGTCCTCGCGCAGTTCCACACCCGTGACCACGGCTTCGCGCTGCAGGGTGTGGCGCAACCAGTCGTGGATGGCGAAGGTCAGGTAGCCCTTGCCAGAGCCGAAATCCACCACGTGGATGGGCTGCTGGTCGCGCGGCGGCTGGGCCAGCGGCGAGCGCGCCAGGGCCGCGGCGAAGACTTCGACGAACTTGTTGATCTGCTTCCACTTGCGCGACATGGCCGGCACCAGCTGGCCGCGCGCGTCGGTGACACCGAGCTCGCGCAGGAAGGGGCGGGAGAGTTCGAGCAGGCGGTGCTTGTCGCGGTTGTGGGCGCCCGAGACCGCAGGGGGCGCGGAGGCCTCGGCGGGGGCTGCACCATGAGCCACCGGTTGTGACACGGTCTGCGCCCCTGTCTGTGCCGTCGGTTTGGCGTTCGACAGCTTGCCCACGCGCACCGTGGCCTTGCCCTTCTTGCTGAAGGCCAGCTGCACTTCCTCGGTCGGCGTGAAGAGATGGGCGTTGCGGAAAGCGCCATCGCGCAGCCACAGGCCCAGGTGGTGCCAGGCCTCGTCCAGCGTCAGGTTCTTGGTGATGTCTTTGGTGGGGAAGCGCAGCACCAGGCTCAGGTGGGGCTGGCCGCGCAGCGTCACGGGCCGCGCGATGACGCGCTGCAGCTGCTGGCCCAGGGCCTCGATGTCGGCCACGCCGCCTTGGTAAGCCACCAGCATGAGCTGCACCAGGCGGCCCGCGTCCGCCGCCTCGCGCAGCAGGGCGCCGAAACGGGCCAGCGGTGCGGCGTTGGCCTGGGCGGTGTCGGCATCGGGCGAGCGGGCGAGCTCAGAGGCTGGCTGGCGGGCGGGCAGGGGATCGGGCATGGTGGTGCGTTCGAAAGGGGCGGCCATTGTGCCTGCCGGAGACATGCGCAGGGGGCATCGGCGGCCTCACCAGCGGCTGATGCCATAGGCCGTCACGCCCAGGCCGAAGAGCAGCTGCATCACGAACAGCAGGTTGAAGGCCGCCGTGTAGCGCACCCAGCGCCAGCGGCGCTGGTCGTCCAGCAGGAAGAGGCGGGCGTGCTCGGGCAAGCCCGCTTCCAGCTGCTTGAGGCCTTGCTTGGTGAGGTGCAGCAGGTGGCGGCTGCGCGCGTCCACCACGGCGAACACCAGGGCCAGCAGGCTGACGAAGCCGCCCAGCAACACCAGCACGGCCGGGTGCGTGGCTTTTTCCAGGGCTGCGAACACCATGCCGTTGGCAAAGATGGACAGCGCCACGTAGAAGTTGAATGCCTTGAGCCGCTGCTCGGCGTTGAACTTCCAGTGCTCCCAGAGGTAGGTGTTGTGGGTCAGGCTCATGGCGGGGCTCAGCCGCGCGGGGCGCCGCCACCCTCTCGCCCGCCACCACCACCGCGCGGGCCGCGAGGCCCTTGCGGACGGCCACGGTCGTCTCGGCGGCCACCGGCGTGCGCGCGGGGGCCGTCGTTGCGGCCCTCGTTGCGGCCGCCTTCGCGGCGACCAGGGCCTTGGCCCGGGCGGCCATGGCCGTGCTCGGGGCGATGGTGAGGTCGCTGCGGACGGGCCGCATCTTCCTGGGCTTCCTTGCGAGCCTGCTCCAGCAGGCCGTCGAGCTGCTCGGGCGCGATGCCTTTGAGCGCGCAGAAATTGGCCGCGGTCAGCTTGGTGGTCTCGAAGTCGCGCAGCAGGCCGAAGCGCTGGCGGCGGCCGGCTTCTTCCTGTTCGCGCTGGGCGTCTTCCTGGGCGCGGCGGGCCTGCTGGTTGGCGCGGCGGCGGGCGAGCTCGTCGGCGGCCAGCTGGCGGTGCTCTTCGCTGAGCTCGCCGGCCGGCTGACCGTCGAGGTCAAAGCGCTGCTTGCCGCGCGACACGGCCACGAGGTAGGACGTGGCGCCGGTGAGGCGGCGGAAGAAGGCCGACAGGGCCTGCTTGCTGAACTCGCCGGGGGCGCGCTCCTGGATGTCCACCTGGATGCGCAGCTTCAGGGGCTTGGGCGCACCGCCGAACAGGGCCGGGAAGAGCTCGGCCAGGCGGGCGCCGGTGGCCGCGGTGGACACCTCGGCGCGCGGCGCGGCGGCCGGGGCGTCTGCGGCAGCAGGCTGGGTGGCGCCTCCCGCAGAGCCTTCCTCGGCGCCGTCTTCAGCACGGCGCTCGGCCATGGCCTCGGCAGGGTCGCCGCCATCGGCTGACGCAGCCGGCTCGGGCTGAGCCGCCGCATCGGGCTGCGTGGCCAGAGGCTCGGCAGCGGCAGCGGGCACCACCTCCGTGGACAGCGCGGCAGGCGCGGCCGTCACGGCGTGGGTGGGATCAGCGGTCTCGGCAGAGGGGGCCGGGTTCGTCGAGGACATGGGTCGGTCGCAGTGAATCGCAAAGCGGGGATTGTCGCCCCTGGCGAGCCGATTTCACAGTGCCCACCCCACATCTCGTCGGCAAACAGCCTGCGGCGGCGCCGTGCCGCGCGCCAAGGCGGGCTTCAGCGCCCCAGCACCACCCCACGCTCGCGGGCCGACAAGGCGCCCACAGGCCCCACGCGGGCCTCGATGGCGGCCTGCACCTCGCGGCGCCAGCCCAGCAGGAAACCGGCTTCGGCCACCACGAACAGCGGCCCGATGACCAGGCCGGTGAGGTCGTCAACGAACGCCGGCTTGCGGCCCTCGTAGATGTGGCCGATGAACTGCAGCACCCAGCCGCCGAAGAACAGGCCCAGGCTGGCGCTCAACCAGGCCGCCATGGGCAGGGCGGCCAGGGCGTGCCCGGCCCACAGCGACAAACCGGTCAGCACGGCCATGCTCAGGCCGTAGCGCAGGTCCAGGCGCAGGAAAAACAGCGTGGAGGCCAACCAGGTCAGCGTGGCCAGCGACACCGACACGCCGCCCACGTCCAGCGCCGCGCGGCCCAGCAAGGCCATCACCGAGACCACGATGACGGGGATGCCCACGAAGTGCGTGGCCACGTTGCGCACATGGCGGTGGTAGGCGGCGTAGCCGGCGAGGTGGTCGGTCAGGGTCTTCATGGCGGGCTTCAAGGTGGCGGCGGGGCGGTGGCAGGATGGCGGCAGGGACATCGAGAACAAGGCAATGGCCACATCGTGAGGCCAGCGCCGGCGCGTGTCTGCCATCTGCCCGACAGTCCATGTGCCTGCGCCTCAGGGATGTCACCTAGCGCCGCCACCGTTGTCGCGCGTAACCTGCGCGCCTGTGACACCCACCCACGACGCCCCCACCCTGGCCCTGTTGCGCCAGGGCCGCTGGTTTTCCGGCCTGCCCGAAGGTTTCCAACACCGCCTGGTGCAGCCCGGGCACCGCGTGCAACTGGCCCGCGGCGAGCGCCTGTTCGCGCGGGGCGATGCCAACAGCGGCCTGTACGCGGTGCTGTCGGGCGCCATCAGCGTGGGCGCGGTCGGCCCCGGCGGCAAGGAGGCCCTGGTGGCCGTGGCCGAAGCGCCGCAGTGGTTCGGTGAAATCGCCCTGATCGACGGTGGCCTGCGCACGCACAACGCCGACGCCCGCGAGGCCAGCACCCTGCTGTGGCTGCCATTGGCCGAGCTGCACGCCCTGCTGGCCGAAGACCCGCGCCGCTGGCAAGCCTTTGGCCAGCTCGCCATGGAGAAGCTGCGCGCCCTGTTCATGGGCGTGGAAGAGCTCGCCTTGCTGGCCGCCCCGGCGCGGGTGGCGCGGCGCCTGCTGTCATTGGCCACAGCCCACGGCCAGCTCGCCGAAGGCCAGACCCGCGATGCCCTGCAACTCAACCAGGAGCAGCTCGGCGCCATGCTGGCGCTGACGCGGCAGACGGTCAACCTCGTGCTCAAGGACTTCGAAGCGCGCGGCCTGCTGCGCTGCCAGTACGGCCGCATCGACATCCTCGACTGGGCGGCGCTGGGCCGCGAGGGCGAGGGCTGACGCGTCGGCCCAGGCCCAGGCTCAGGCTCAGGCGGCGGCCAACGCCCCCGGCAGCATCCGCGCCAGCAGGGCGCCTTCGAAGCGCGCGTCCAGCGGGATGCGCACGTGCAGCGGGCTGCCCGGTGCGGCCAAAATGGGCTCGCCGTCGAGGTTGCGCATGGTGTCGAGCTTGAGCATCTGGTTGCCCAGCGGGTGGATCACCTCGACGGTGTCGCCCACGTCGAAGCGGTTCTTCACGATCACTTCGGCCCAGCCGTCCTGCACGCCCTTGACCTCGCCGCAGAACTGGCTGCGGTGGAACTCGGAGTGGCCGGTGATGTAGTTCTGGTGGTCCTGCGCGGGGCGGCGCTCCAGGAAACCCGCCGTGTAGCCCCGGCTGGCCAGGCCTTCGAGCTGGATGAGCAGTTCGCGGTTGAAGGGCCGCCCGGCCATGGCGTCGTCGATGGCGTTGCGATAGACCTGGGCCACGCGCGCCACGTAGTACAGCGACTTGGTGCGGCCTTCCACTTTCAGTGAATCGACGCCGATCTTCGCCAGACGCTCGACGTGCTCGACGGCACGCAGGTCCTTCGAATTCATGATGTAGGTGCCGTGGTCGTCTTCCATGATGGGCATGAGCTCGCCCGGCCGGCCGGCTTCTTCGATCAGATAGACCTTGTCGGCCGCGGGGTGGCGCTGGCCGTCACCACAAGCACTCGGGGAGAAAGACGCGGCCTGCGCATTGGCCTGCTCTTCCTCGAAGTTGAAGACGCCTTCCAGTTTGACCGGGATGGCTTCGCCCGAGTCAGACTGCTCGGTGGCCGATTGCGTCTTGTAGTTCCAGCGGCAGGCGTTGGTGCAGGTGCCCTGGTTGGGGTCGCGGCGGTTGAAGTAGCCCGACAGCAGGCAGCGGCCCGAGTAGGCGATGCACAGCGCGCCGTGCACGAACACCTCCAGCGCCATGTCGGGGCATTCCTGGCGGATGCGCTCGATCTCATCGAGGCTCAATTCGCGCGACAAGATGATGCGCTGCACGCCCATCTTCTGCCAGAACTTCACCGTGGCGAAGTTGGTCGTGTTGGCCTGCACCGAGAGGTGGATGGGCACGTGCGGCCACTTCTCGCGCACCATCATGATCAAACCCGGGTCGGCCATGATGATGCCGTCGGGGTTCATCTCGATGATGGGCTCGATGTCGCGCAGGTAGGTGCGGACCTTGTCGTTGTGCGCGATCAGGTTGCTGGTCACGAACAGCTTCTTGCCGCGCTGGCGGGCCTCGGTGATGCCTTGCGCCAGTTGCTCCAGCTTGAACTCGTTGTTGCGCGCGCGCAGGGAGTAGCGCGGCTGGCCGGCATAGACGGCATCGGCGCCGAAGTCAAAGGCGGCGCGCATTTTGTCGAGCGAGCCGGCGGGCAGCAGCAGTTCAGGGGCCTTCATGGCCGGCATTGTCGCCGCTGCGGCGGTTTCGTGCATCCGGGTCTCAGGTCAGGGCGCCACGACGGCCTCACCGTCACGGGTGGCTGCACGCACACGCACCAGCTCATCGGCCATGAAGGCGGCGATGCCCTGCGGGTCGGCGGGGTAGAGGTCGCGCATGGCCGGGTTGCCGTCGAAGCTGGCCTGCACCAGCGCGGCCAACTCATCGAGCGTCATGCGCTGCGCTTCCAGCAGCTTGAAAGCCAGCAGCACCTTGAGCGCGTTGTCGGCGTTGCGGCGGGGCTCCTCGCTGAGCCACTGGATGCGCGAGCGGGCCGCGGCCAGCGCCGCACTCACCGCACCATCGTGCTCGCCAAACGGCGCACCATGGCCGGGAATGACCACGCTTGGCTGCAACTGGCCGATGAGGTCCAGCGTGGCGGCCTGCTCGGCGAACCCGGGGATGCCCTCCAGCTCGGGGAAGATGACGCCAAAGCCCTTTTGCCACAGCGCGTCCGCCGAGATCAACAGCCCCAGTCGCTCGCACCACAGCATCACCATGGCGTGGTCGTGGCCCATGGCGGGCAGCACCGTCCAGTCCTCGCCGCCCAGGCTGACCACGCTGTGCGGCTGCAGCAGCGCGTCGTGGCGGAAAGGCGGGCATTGCTGGCCGGTGCGGCGGTAGCTCAGGCGATCCTCGTCCCAGGTGTCCACCAGGGCGGCATCGCCGGGCGGGATCCAGGTCTCGCAACCGAAATGCGCGGTCAGCATGGCGTTGCCACCGGCGTGGTCGGAGTGCAGGTGGGTGTTGAGGATGCGGCCCAGCGGGCGGCCTGTCAGCGCCTGCTGCAACAGCGTCAGGGTGGTGTCGGCGTGGGTGACGTAGCCGGTGTCCACCACCGTGGGCACCTCGTCGGCGGCGAACACGATGTTGTTGGACGACAGCCAGCCGCGCTCCAGCACCTGGATGGCATCGGGCAACAGGGGGTGACAGAACGGGTGGCGCATGCGGGTCCTGGGCGCGCCTGACCGCGACGCGCCGGGTGATCTTATGACAGGCGCATGCCCCACGTTGAATTGGCCGTGGCATGCCCCGCTGTTTGCCGGATCACGCCACGCCAGGTTTTCCACAATCCGCTCACGACGTCCCGCCGACGAGGCGTCGTGGCGCACACCGCGTGCGTGCTCACCCCCACGAGGACACCATGACCCACAGTGTTTCCATCGCCGGCAAGCCAGAGGTGCGTCCACCCGACGCTCAGCACCACCGCGCTGCCACCGCCCCGCAAGGGCCTCACAACCGCGCGCGCATCCGCGAATTCTTCCGCTACCACGGCGTCTGGGCGCCCGGTGTGCGCCTGTTCCGGCGCCTGGGCTTTCAGGGCAAGGCCTTCGTGCTCACGGCGGTCTTCCTGGTGCCGATCGCGCTGCTGTCCTGGCAGTATTTCAGCGACAGCGCCCGCACCATCCGCTTCACCGCCCTGGAACGCCAGGGCGTGGTCGCGATGCGGCAGTTCGTGCCCGTGCTCAAGGGCATCATCGACATCCGCAACGCCACGCGCGCCATGGCCGGCGGCTTCGACGCCGCAGCCGATTACCAGCGGGCCCGCCAGGGCACCGACCAGGCCTTGGCCGCCATGGCAGCCACCCTGCGCGCCGACAACGACACCCTGCAGCTGCAAGCCGCGCTGGCCAAGTTGCAAACCGCCTGGGCCGCCACGGCGAACGCCAAACAGGGCTTGGACGACAAGGGCCGCACCGTGTTCGGCCCGGTCACGCAGGCCGCGGTGGAATTGCTCAACCTGATCGGCGACCGCTCGAACCTCGTGCTCGACCCCGACATCGACAGCTACTACCTGGTCAACGCGCTGGTGCTGACCCTGCCGCAAACGATGGAGAACGTCGGGCAGCTCTGGGGCTGGGGCACCTACGCGGCCATCCGCGGGGGCATCGGCACGGACAACGAGAAGTCCTGGTACGTCTGGGACGCCCGCGTGAAGTCCGGCGTGGACGATGTGCGCGCCTACCTGCACCGCGCTTGGGACGCCAACCCCTCGCTCAAGCCACGGCTCGACCTGGCCGCGCTCGACCAGGCCCTGACCCTGCGCAAGGTCGGTGAGCTTGCCGTGTTCGACGCCAGCGCGCCCAAGCCGGCCGACTACTACCGCCAGGGTCAGCAAACCGTGGCCAGCCTGGCGGCTTTCTACGACCAGGCCCTGCCCCTGCTCGACGAACTGCTGGCGCGGCGCGAAGCCCACCTGCAGAACGCCCGGCTGGGCACGCTGGTCGTGCTGGTGGCGGCGCTGACGCTGACCAGCTACCTGTTCCTGTCCTTCCAGAAGGTGCTGGAAGGCGGCCTGCGCGAGGTGGTCTTCCACATCGACGCCATCCGCCAGGGCAACCTCACCACGCACCCGCGGGCCTGGGGCGCCGACGAAGTCGCTGGCCTGATGAGCAACATCACGGGCCTGCAGACCGCGCTCAAGCGCATCGTCGGCCAGATGCGGACCTCGGCCGACCACATCGTGCACGCCAGCAGCGAGATCGCCGCGGGCTCCACCGACCTGGCCGCGCGCACCGAAGAATCGGCCGCCAGCCTGCAGCAGCAGGCCCAGACCATGGCGCACATCGCCCAGACGGTGCAGGCCACCGCGAACATCGCGAACGAAGCCTCGGCGCTGGCCACGAACAATGCCGAAGCCGCGCGCCGCGGCGGCGACATCATCCACACCATGGTGGACACCATGGGCGGCATCCAGCAAGCTTCGCGGCGCATCGGCGACATCACCGCCGCCATCGACGGCATCGCCTTCCAGACCAACCTGCTGGCGCTCAACGCCGCGGTGGAAGCCGCCCGCGCGGGCGAGGCCGGCCGGGGCTTTGCGGTGGTGGCCGGCGAGGTGCGGGCGCTGGCCCAGCGGGCCTCCACGGCCGCGCGCGAGATCAAGGGCCTGGTGTCCGACAGCGTGGGCCGCATCGACACGGGCACCGCCATCGTGGGCCAGGCCGGTGCCGCGGTGGACGAGATCGTCGCGCAGGCCTTGCGCATCAACGAGATGCTGGCCCACGTGGCCACCAGCTCGCGCCAGGAGGCCGACGAGGTCCAGCAGACCACACTGGCCGTGCAGGCCATGGACGCGGTGACGCAGCAAAACGCCGCGCTGGTCGAGCAGAACGCTGCGGCTGCGGCCTCCATGCGGGACCAGGCCGAGGTGCTGTCGTCCGAGGTGTCGGCCTTCCAGCTGGCCTGAGCCCGGCCCGACCCCGCCTCAACCGTGGCGGATGAGGTGGTCGAAGGCGCTCAGCGCCGCCTTGGCACCGTCGCCCGCAGCAATCACGATCTGCTTGTAAGGCACGGTCGTGCAGTCGCCCGCCGCGAACACCCCGGGGATGTTGGTCGCGCCCTTGGCATCGACGATGATTTCGCCGAACTTGCTCAGCTCGACCGTGCCGCGCAGGAATTCGGTGTTGGGCACCAGGCCGATCTGCACGAACACACCTTCCAGCGGCACCAGGTGCTCCACGCCGGTGGCGCGGTCCTTGTACTTCAGGCCATTGACCTTGCCATCCACGCCGGTGATTTCCGTGGTCTGCGCGTTGGTGTGGATGGTCACGTTGGGCAGGCTTTGCAGCTTCTTGACCAGCACCGCGTCGGCCTTGAGCTGCTCGGCGAACTCCACCACCGTCACGTGGGCCACCACACCGGCCAGGTCGATGGCGGCTTCCACGCCCGAGTTGCCACCGCCGATCACCGCCGTGCGCTTGCCCTTGAACAGCGGGCCGTCGCAGTGCGGGCAGTAGGCCACGCCCTTGTTCTTGTACTCGGCCTCGCCGGGCACGTTGACGTTGCGCCAGCGCGCGCCGGTGGACAGGATCACGGTTTTGGCCTTGAGCACACCGCCATTGGCCATCTTCACCTCGACGAGGCCGCCGGCTTGCGCGGCAGGCACGATGGCGTCGGCGCGTTGCAGGTTCATGATGTCCACGTCGTAGGCCTTGGCGTGGGCTTCGAGCGCGGCCGAGAACTTCGGGCCGTCGGTTTCCAGCACCGAGATGTAGTTCTCGATGCCCAGCGTGTCATTGGTCTGGCCACCGAAACGCTCGGCGGCGATGCCGGTGCGGATGCCCTTGCGGGCGGCGTACACGGCGGCTGCAGCACCCGCGGGGCCACCGCCGACGATGAGCACGTCGTACGGGGCCTTGGCATTGAGCTTGGCCGCTTCCTTGGCACCGGCGTTGGTGTCGAGCTTGGCCACGATCTCATCGACCGTCATGCGGCCGGAGGCGAACACCTGGCCGTTGAGGAAGACCATGGGCACGGCCATGATCTCGCGACGCTCCACCTCTTCCTGGAAGGCGCCGCCCTCGATGACGGTGGTCTTGACCTTGGGGTTCAGGATGGCCATGAGCGACAGCGCCTGCACCACGTCGGGGCAGTTGTGGCAGCTCAGGGACATGAAGACTTCGAAATGGAAGTCGCCGCCATCTGCAGGGCTCAGGGCGCGGATGTTGTCCAGCGTCTCGGCCGTTTCCTTCGGCGGGTGGCCGCCGGTCCAGAGCAGGGCCAGCACCAGCGAGGTGAACTCATGGCCCAGCGGCAGGCCGGCGAAGCGAAGCGATGTGTCGCTGCCGGTGCGCTGCAGCGAGAACGACGGCTTGCGGGCGTCCTGGCCGTCGGTGCGCAGGGTGATTTTGTCGGAGCGCAGACTTTGGATGGTCTGCAGCAACTCAAGCATCTCGCGGGAGTTCTCGGAGTCACTCAGGGATGCAACGATCTCGAAGGGTTGTTGGACCCGCTCCAGGTAGGCGGCGAGTTGGGCCTTGAGGGTGTCGTCGAGCATGGGGGGCATCCTTCAATGTGAGTTCAAGTGACTTCGGGAACCGGCCTCCTCTTGCGTTGGCGAGGTGAGGCGGCCAGGGTCATCCACCCACCCGCCTTGTGAGCGGGCAGGGGGCGGGTTTTCAACGGTGTGGTGAGGTCAGGCCTCCACACAGGTCAAAGCTTGGAAAGATCGCAAGGGCGCGATCAGATCTTGCCGACCAGGTCCAGCGAGGGAGCCAAAGTCTTGGCGCCTTCCTTCCACTTGGCCGGGCAGACCTGGCCAGGGTTGGCGGCGGTGTACTGGGCGGCCTTCAGCTTGCGCAGGGTTTCCGACACGTCGCGGGCGATTTCGTTGGAGTGCACTTCGGCGGTCTTGATGACGCCGTCGGGGTTGACGATGAAGGTGCCGCGCAGGGCCAGGCCTTCTTCTTCGATGTGCACGTCAAAGGCGCGGGTCAGCTTGTGGGTCGGGTCGCCGACCAGGGGGAACTTGGCCTTGCCCACGGCGGGGGAGGTCTCGTGCCACACCTTGTGCGAGAAGTGGGTGTCGGTGGTGACGATGTAGACCTCGGCGCCAGCAGCCTGGAAGGCGGCGTAGTTGTCGGCGGCGTCTTCGATTTCGGTCGGGCAGTTGAAGGTGAAGGCGGCCGGCATGAAGATCAGCACGGACCACTTGCCCTTCAGGCTCTCGTCGGAGACGGTGATGAACTCGCCCTTGCCGCCACGGTTGACGAAGGCTTCGGTCTTGAACGGCTGAACGGGGGTGTTGATCAGGGACATGACAGGGATCCTCTAAGGTTGGGTTGGCAGGGCCGGAAAAATGGCCCTGTGTGAGAAGGCAGAACGGATCTTAGGCCATGCCTTGCCATATGGCGAATTGATTGAGCAAATGCTTTTGATTGTGCAAGGCTATGGGGCGAACCCTGCGAACCAGCTCACCGTCGCCCATGAAAAAAGCCCCACCTGTTGCCAGACGGGGCCTTTGATGAGAGTGTTTGCTCACTTCACATAGAAGCGCGTCGCGTTGACCGGGGTGTTGGACAAGCGGTTGATGCCGAAAGTGGACAGCGTCGGGCTGACCGCGCGCCCGACCACCGCGGCCGACAGCGTCACCGAGCTCACGCCCGCAGGCACCTTGCACATGTAGAGGCCGGTGCTGCCAGACGCGCAGCTCACGCCCGCGGTGTTGACCTTGAAGGTGGCAGCGCCTGTGAACGGTGTGCCGTTGGTGTTGAGCAGCCAGCCCGAGACCATGAAACTGCCATCGCTGGCCACGGTGGTCGCGGTGGTTTTGCCCAGGGCGGCCACGGTGGACTTGGTCTGCAGCACCGAGGCCACGACGTTCTCCGTGGCGGTGCCGCAGACGGCGCCCGCGCTGGTGCACTTGAGTTGCGGCGAGGAGAACAGCGCCACGCGCGGCGAGATGTAGGACATCACCGTGCCGAACGCACCCGACACGCCCTTGCCGTAGCTGTGGCTGAACACGCCCGGGAAGGACGAGTTGGCCTTGTCGTGCGCGTTGCCCAGGTTGTGGCCCAGCTCGTGCGCCAGGGTCAGGGACTCGCAGTACCAGCCGTTGCTGGTCTGGCCGTCGTTGAGCGCCGCGAACATCAGGTAAGGCGCCTGCGACTTGAACGTGGCCAGGCCGGCAGCGTTGGCCGCAGGCACGTAGGCCAGGCCGCAGGTGCCGGTGGTGGACGTCACGGCGTTGAAGGGCGAGAAGAACACGGTCATGGCCGCGCCATTGAGCGACTTCTGAGCGGCCGTGCCCTTGAACGCACCCGCGTCCAGGCGCAGGTTGCCCAGATGGGTTTGCGGCGTGGCATCGGCCACCGCCACCTGGCGCCAGCCCACCACGCGGAACTTGATGCCCGTGCCGCTGTTGCCGTAGGCGCTGTTGGCCACTTCCACCAGGTTGGACAGGCGGGTGCGCGCGGCCGTCTCGTTGCCCCACATCTTGACGTAGCTGGGGCTGTAGGTCATGAGCAGGTTGATGGTGGTGTCCACCGTGCCGGCCTTCAGCGGGATCAGGCTGGGTGTGGTGGTGGTCGTGGTGGTCGTGGTCGTCGTGGTGGTGGTCGTGACTGCCGCCTGGGTCCTGACCAGGGCGCCGGCCGACAGGGGTTCGCCGTCCAGCAGGCCGCTCACCTCGATGTGGTCATCGCCCCGCGGGGCTTGCCAGCCAGCGGCTTTGGGGTCGAGGATCTGTGTTTTGCCACCGCGCGTGACGATCTGGTACTCGCCCTGCGAGGTCAGCACCGTGCCGAAGACGGCGTCTTTGCTGATGGTCAGTTGCGTCGGGTAGGCGATGCCGTCCATGCGGCTGACGCCAGTGACTTGCTGGAAGCCGTGCTCGTCGATGGCGGCGCGGGTCACCACGGCCACCTCGGTCAGGCCACCGGGCAGCGGCAGGGCGATTTCCGCACCTTCACCCGCTTGCGCGATGGCGGCAAAGTTGCCGCTGATCTCGTGGACGCCCTTCTCCAGGCTGTTGCCCACGGCGTAGGCCTGGCCGGCCACCGCGGCCAGGGCCGAGGCGTCCACCGCGCGCAAGGCACTGCCCTGCTGCTGGAAGGCCACCTGGCGATCGGCAAAGCGGATGGCGCCGACAAAGCCCGCCGAGGTCTGCTTCAGATAGACGCGGTCTCGGGTGCTGCCCGCCAGGCGGCCATGCCAGTAGGCCAGGCCGTCGATGCCGCGGGTGGTGGTCTCGAACACCACCGTCTTGCGGCCGATGACGGGGAAGTCGATGGCCACCTGCTCGCCGGCCTTCATGGCCAGCAAAGCGCGGGCGTCCAGCTTCATGGGCGACAGGATGTTCAGCCCTTGCGGCGCGGCCGCCGGCTCGGCGGCGTGGGCGGCACCCACCGACAGGGCCAGGACGGCCGAGGCAAAGACGGTGGGCAAGGCAAGGTGAGATCGCATGTGCACTCCTGAGACGCGGGACAAGGGATGGCGGTCTCGCCATCCAGGGCGTGCAAAGTGCGCGTGCGGACACCCCGCCCGATGGCGGCATGGCGGCCCGGCTGGCGTGGGTGCACTGGCACCGTTAGCCCCGCAGCTTTGCGTCACCGCACTTTCGTGCGGGTTGCCCAGATGAGTCCTCAGCTTAGTGCAAGCAGACGTGAACACGTGTGAACGAATGGACAAAGCGCGAAATGCCGCGGCTTGGGGTGCCAGTTTTCTGGCGGGCAGGCAGGCTGCATTTCCGGGTTTCTGTCAGGCAACTTCCTACAAGGCGTGTAGCCGGCTGCCGACCGGCCTTACATCCAGACACCTATCAAGGAAATTGGCAGGTGTTTGCACAATGACTCCATCGACACCGCAAACACAACGCGGTTCACCACACACCCCGCACACCGGAGCCCAACCATGAACGCCGACCAGATCCTGATGGAAATCCGCGAAGTCAACCTGTCCTACCTGATGCTGGCCCAGAGCCTCATCCGTTCGGACCGCGAACAGGCGCTCTACCGCCTGGGGATCTCGGAGCAAGCCGCCGAGCGCCTGGCCTCGCTGAGCCCGGCCCAGGTGCTGAAGGTCGCGTCCGGCAACACCCTGCTGTGCCGCATGCGCATCGACGACGACCTGGTCTGGTCCCTGCTGACCAGCCACTCCAAGTCGGCCAACGATTCCGTCACCCGCCTGCACGCCAACATCCTGATGGCCGGCCGCCACCAGGAAGCTGCCTGACCCGCACGACGACACCCCCGACTTTCAGAACGCCCCCAGGAGACCACCATGCGCACCAAGAGCCTGTTGACCGAAGCCAAGCAAATCGACCGCGCCGTCACGCTCATCCACCTCGGTGCACGCCTGCAGGTCCTGGAGTCGGAGACCGACATGTCCTACGAGCGCCTGCTGCGCCTGTACAAGGAAGTTTCGGGCAAGTCGCCTTCCAAGGGCCAGCTGCCGTTCTCGACGGACTGGTTCATGACCTGGCAGCCCAACATCCACGCCAGCCTGTTCCTCAACGTCCACGAGTACCTCAACAAGGCCTCGGAGATGGACGAGATCGACGTCGTCATCAAGGCCTACCAGCTCTACCTGGAGCAGACCCAATCCCAAGGCCTGGAGCCCCTGCTGTCGGTGACCCGCGCCTGGCGCCTGGTCAAGTTCATCGACAACGGCATGCTGACGATGACCAAGTGCAACAAGTGCGGTGGCCACTTCGTCACCCACCCGCACGAAATCGCCCGCCACTTCACCTGCGGCCTGTGCAACCCACCCGCACGCGCCGGCAAGGGCAAGGCCGCCGGTTCGCTGCAGATGCACTGAGCCGCGTCAACGCCGCATCAGCGCACGTAGAAACGGCCGACCACTGGCAAGGCGCTGGTGGCGCTGGCCGAGGGGTTGTTCACCGAGAAGGTCGCCAGCCCCGGCGTGACCGAACGCCCCGGCACTTGGGCGCGCAAGGTCACGGTGTGCACGCCCGCTGGCACGCTGCAGCTGTAGTAACCCGTGCGGCCGGTGCGGCAACGCACGCGCGCGTCGGTGGCCCGCAAGCTGGCCGCACCTGTGAAAGGTGCACCATCGGCCTGCAGCAACCAGCCCGTCACGCTCAAGCCGGTTTCGAGCGCGGCCGGCGCGGCACCCGCCTGGCCCAGCGCGGCCGCGATCGATTTGGTCTGCAGCATGGTCGCCACCACGTTTTCGGTGCTGGAGCCACAGCGCTGCCCATCAGAGGTGCACGACAGTTGCGGCGACGAGAACATCGCCACGCGCGGCTGGATGTAGGACATCACCGTGCCGAACACCCCCGCCACGCCCTTGCCGAAGCTGTAGCTGAACACGCCCTTGAAGGGTGCGTTGTCCTTGTCATGGACGGCGCCCAGCAGGTGGCCCAGCTCGTGCGCCAGCGACAGGGATTCGCAGTACTGTGTGTTCCATTGCCCATCGTTCAGCGCAGCAAAGGCCAACAGCGGCACCTGCTGGCGGTAAGCCGTCAGCCCCCCGGCGAACGCCGCCGGCACATAGGCGATGCCGCAGGTGTTGGTGGCCACGGTCACCTCGTTGAGCGGCGCAAAGAACACGGTCATGGCCGCGCCCTGCTGGGCTTTCTGGCTGGCCGTTCCCTGGAAGCCGCCGTTGTCCAGGCGCAAGCGGTCCAGCTGGACCTGCGGGGTGTCGTCAGGCACCTGGACCTGGCGCCAACCCACCACGCGCAAGCTCACACCGGTGCCGCTGCTGCCATGCGCCGTGTTGGCAAGTTCCATCAGGTTGGCGATGCGGGTGCGCGCCGCCAGCTCAGAGCCCCACAGGGCCGAGAAACTGGCGCTGTAGGTGACCAGCACGTTCAGGGTGGTGTCCACCGTGTTGGGTGGCAGGGGCACGGGTTGGGTGGGCGGGAGGCTGCTGCCGCCGCCCGAGGGCATGCTGGCGCCCGAACCCGTGCGCCGCAAGATGGCCTGGGTGACGAGCGGCACAGGCTCCGCGGCCTGGTCTGCCTGATCGGCCTGGTTCGCCTGATCGGTGCCAGCCACATCCGCGGGCGCGGCCATCTGGTCTTCGCCCGTCGGGGCGACCACACCGGCGGCACGCGGGTCGAGGATGTGGGTGCGGCCGGCGCGGGTGAGGATCTGGTAGTCGCCACGCGGCGTGATCAGGCTGCCGAACACCGCCTCGGGGCTGACGGTCAGCAGCACCGGGTAGGCCACGCCGTCCATGCGGCTGACGCCGGCGATCTGCTGGAAGCCATGTTCGTCCACCCGGCTGTGGGTGAGGATGGCGACCTCGGTGACGCCACCCGGCAAGGGCAGGGCCACCTCGCTGCCCGGCTGGGCCTGGGCGAGGGCGGCCAGGTTGCTGCGCAACTCGACCTCGCCGCGGCCCAGCGGGGCGCCCAGCGCATAAGCCTGACCGGCCACGGCCAGCACCGCCGCGTCGGCACGGGCCAGCGGCTGCTGGTCGCGCTGCGCGAAGGCGATCTGGCGACCGGCAAAACGCACGGCGCCGACGAAGCCGGTGGCAGTTTGCTTGAGGAACACGCGGTCGCGCGGGTTCTGCCCAAGGCGGCCATGCCAGTAAACGCGCTGGTCGAGGCCGCGGGTGATGGTTTCGAAGGTGACGGTGTGGCGGCCGATCTCGGGGAAGTCGATGGCGATTTGCTCACCGGCCTTCATGGACAGCAGGCGGCGCGCGTCCAGCTTCAGCGCGGTCTGCACGCGCAGTTCACCGGGCGACGTGGATGCCACGGAGCTCGCCGCGCCTGCCGTCTGCGCCTGGGCGGCCGGCACAGCCAGGAGCGAGGCGACAACGGCGGTCGCGAGGACAGATCGGGCGTGGGTGTCCATGAGGCTCTCCTGAAATGGGCGCGTCTGCGCGCGCTGATTTTTTTGAATGCACCGAGGTTAATGGATGCAGTGCACAACGTGAGGATATTCCAGGATCCGGAATTACCCTGAACCTGGATCAAGGTGAGGACAGGTGTGGCGCCGCAGCCCTGCGACACGGCGCGCGGGCTATGCTTGCCGCCATGCTGCATGTCCGACAACTGGCCAAGGTTCACCACACGGCGCCATCCATGGGCAGCGAGAAGGTCCCGGTGTTTGCCCAGGTGGACCTGGACGTGGCACCGGGCGAGTTCGTCGCCATCGTCGGGGAATCTGGCGTCGGCAAATCGACCTTGCTGAACTGTCTCGCCGGGCTGGACACGCCCTCGGCGGGCAGCGTGCAGGTGCTGGGCACCGACCTGGGCGCGCTGCCAGAAGGCCCGCAAGCGCACTTCAGGCGGCGCCACCTGGGCTTCGTCTTCCAGGCCTTCCACGTGCTGCCGCACCTCAGCGTGGCGCAGAACGTGGCCCTGCCTTTGATGCTGCTGGGCGTGCCGCGGGCGCAGCAGCTGCAGCGCGTGGCCGAGGAGCTGGCCGCCGTGGGCCTGGGCGATCTGGGCGAGCGCCTGCCGCAGCAGCTCTCGGGCGGACAGCTGCAGCGCGTGGCCCTGGCGCGCGCCCTGGTGCACCGCCCGGCCCTGATCCTGGCCGACGAGCCCACGGGCAACCTCGACCCCGACACCGCCGAGCGCGTCATGCAGCTGCTGGCCGCGCAGACGCGCCAGCACGGCGCGGCCTGCGTGATGGTGACGCACTCACGGGCCGCAGCGGCCCACGCCGACCGGGTGCTGCGCCTGACGGCCACGGGCATGCGCCCGGAGCCCGCGCATGGTTGAACCTCGGGCTGCAGGCCAGGCCGATGCCCACACCATCTGGACCCTGCTGCGCTGGGTGAGCTGGGCCGAGTGGCGCCACCACGCGCTGCGCCAGGCCACGGCGGTGCTGGCGGTGCTGCTGGGCGTGGCCCTGGCGTTCTCGGTGCACCTCATCAACGCCTCGGCCTTGAGCGAGTTCGGCGCGGCGGTGCGCAGCGTCAATGGCGAGGCGGACCTGCGCCTGCAAGCAGCCCATGGCGCGCTGGACGAATCCCTCTACCCGCAGGTGGCGCGGCACCCGCAGGTCGCGCGGGTCAGCCCCGTGATCGCGCTGCAAACCCAGGCGCGCGACCGCCAGGGCCGGCCGCAAGCGCTCAAGCTCATCGGGCAAGACAGCCTGGTGGCCGCGCCACTGGCCCCCGCCCTGCTGCCGCAGCTGGCCACCGAGGTCGAGGGCATCGACGCGATGGCGGTGTTCTCGCCGTCCTCGGTGCTGCTCAATGCGGCGGCGCGGCGCCTGCTGGGCGTGGCGCCGGGCGAGCTCCTCACCGTGCTCGCGCCGACGCCATCGGGCATCACGGAAACCAGCCTGCGCGTGGTGGGTGGCGTCAGCGCTGGCGGCGAGCCCCTGGCCGTGATGGACCTGGCCGGTGCGCAGGACCACTTCGGCCTGCTGGGCAAGCTGACGCGGCTGGACGTCCAGCTCGTGGCCGGCGCCTCGGCGCAAGACGTGGTGCGCAGCCTGCAGCTGCCCGCAGGCGTGGTGGCCGAGGAGCCCGACGAGGCCTCGCAGCGGCTCTCCAACATGTCCCGCGCCTACCGGGTCAACCTCACGGTGCTGGCCCTGGTGGCGCTGTTCACCGGGGCCTTCCTGGTGTTCTCCATCCTGTCGCTGTCGGTGGCCAAGCGCCTGCCGCAGCTGGCGCTGCTGGGCGTGCTGGGCCTGAGCGCGCGCGAACGCCTGCGCCTGGTGCTGGCCGAATCGGCCGTGGTCGGGCTGCTGGGTGCGGTGCTGGGGCTGGCCCTGGGCACCGCGCTGGCAGCCCTGGCGCTGCGCCTGCTGGCGGGTGACCTGGGCGGGGGCTACTTCCCCGGCATCACGCCACGGCTGCAGTGGTCGCCAGTCGCGGCACTGGTTTATGGCGCCCTGGGCGTGGCCGCGGCGGTGGCTGGCGGCTGGTTGCCGGCGCGCGCGGCGCAGGGCATCGCGCCCGCGCAGGCGCTCAAGGGCCTGGGCGATGTCGGCGCGGGCCGCAGCGTGACTTGGTTGGGGCCGATGCTGCTGGTGCTGGGCGCTGCCTTGGCGTTGCTGCCCCCGGTGGACGGCGTGCCGCTGTGGGCCTACATCTCGGTGGCCTGCATCCTGATGGGCGGCATCGCCTGTGTGCCGGCGGTGGTGCAGGCCCTGCTGGGGCGCTGGCCGGCGCCGCAACAGGCCACCTGGCTGCTGGCGCTGGAGCGCGCCCGGCGCATGCGCCACACGGCCACCATCGCCATGGCCGGGGTGGTGGCCAGCCTGAGTTTGTCGGTCGCGCTCACGGTGATGGTGGCCAGCTTCCGCGAATCGGTGACAACCTGGCTGGACGTCGTTCTGCCCGCCGACCTCTACGCACGTGCCGCCACAACGGGCGGCGGCGACACCCTGCACCTGCCGCGCGCCTTGCTGGGCCAGATCGCGCAACTGCCCGGTGTGGCCCGCGTGGCCGGCGTGCGCGTGGGCAAGCTGACGCTGGACGCACAACAGGCGCCGCTGGCCCTCATCGCCCGGGAACTGGGCGACCCGGCCCGCAGCCTGCCGCTGGTGGGTGAGCTGCTGCCGCCGCGCGCAGGCGCCGTCGGCATCTTCGTGAGCGAGGCGGTGGTGGACCTCTACGACGGCCGCCCCGGCCAGACCCTGATGCTGCCCCTGCGCGCCGGCCAGCCGCCGGTGGCGGCGTTCGTGCGCGGCGTCTGGCGCGACTACGCCCGCCAGCAAGGCGCCATCGTCATCGACGAGGCCGACTACCAGCGCCTCACCGGCGACACCGACGTCAACGACCTGGCGATGTGGCTGACCCCCGGCGCCCGCGTGGACGCCGTGCAGACCGCCGTGCGCGGGCTCGCCTCGCGGCAAGGCCTGGACGGCGCGCTGCTGGAGTTCGCCGAGCCCGGCCAGATCCGCCAGACCACGCTGCGCATCTTCGACCGCAGCTTCGCCGTCACCTACTGGCTGCAGGCGGTGGCCATCGGCATCGGGCTGTTCGGCACGGCGGCGAGCTTTTCGGCCCAGGTGCTGGCGCGGCGCAAGGAGTTCGGCCTGCTCAGCCACCTGGGCTTCACGCGCCGCCAGGTGCTGGCCATCGTGGCCGGCGAGGGCGCGGCCTTCACCTCGGTGGGTGCGCTGCTCGGGTTGGCGCTGGGCGTGGCCGTCAGCGTGGTGCTGGTGGTGGTGGTCAACCCACAAAGCTTCCACTGGACCATGGACCTGCTGCTGCCCTGGGCCCGCCTGGCCGCGCTGTGCGCCAGCGTGATGCTGGCCGGCACGCTCACGGCCTGGGCCGCGGCGCGCGCGGCGGTGGGGCGGGATGCGGTGCTGGCCGTCAAGGAGGATTGGTGATGGCACCCACACGGCGCGCCGCCCTGCAAACCCTGGCCGCGGGCCTGACCTGGCACGCCCACGGCGCCCACGCGCTCAGCCCCATGCGCGCCCTGCCCCCCGTGCTGCACCCCGGCGAGCCGCTGCGCTTCCCGCAGGATTTCGGCGCGCACCCGGCCTTCCGCACCGAGTGGTGGTACCTCACCGGCAGCCTGTGGCCGCAAAATGGCAGCGCACGGGATGCCGCCACATCGGGCGCCCACCGCCCTGCCCCGCTGGGCTTCCAGATCACCTTCTTCCGCTCGCGGGTCGATGCCGCCGCGGACAGCCGCAGCGCCTTCGCCGCGCGCCAGCTGGTGTTCGCCCACGCCGCGCTCACCGACGTGGCCGCCGCCCGCCTGGTGCACGACCAGCGCATCGGCCGCACCGGCTTCGGCCTGGTCGAGGCCCGCGAGGGCGACACCCACGTCGTGCTGCGCGACTGGACCCTGCAGCGCAGCGGCCCCGCCGAGCGCAGCACCTACGCCAGCCGCGTCACCGCGCGCGACTTCACGCTCGACCTGCGCTTCACACAGACGCAAGCCCTGCTGCTGCAGGGCGACGCTGGCTTCTCGCAAAAAGGCCCGCGCATCGAGCAGGCCAGCCGTTACTACTCCCACCCGCAACTGCAGGTGAGCGGCCAGCTCACGCGCGCCGGCCGCACCCAGGCCGTCAGCGGCCGCGCCTGGATGGACCACGAATGGAGCGAGTCCCTGCTCGATGCCGACGCCGTGGGCTGGGACTGGATCGGCATGAACCTCGACGACGGCGGCGCCCTCACCGCCTTCCGCCTGCGCCGCGCCGATGGCAGCACCCTGTGGGCCGGCGGCAGCCTGCGCGCACCCGGCCAGCCCGCCCGCAAGCTGTCGCCCGACGAGGTGCGCTTCACGCCCCTGCGCCACTGGACCAGCCCTGCCACCCGCGCCCGCTACCCGGTGGCCTGGCAGGTGGACGTGGCCGGCCAGCGCTTCACCGTCGAGGCCCGCACCGACGCCCAGGAGCTCGACAGCCGCGGCAGCACGGGCAGCGTCTATTGGGAAGGCCTCAGCACCCTGCGCGACGCCCGTGGCCAGCCGGTCGGCAGCGGTTATCTGGAGATGACCGGCTACAGCGGCGCCCTGCGGCTTTGACGCCGCTTTGAACACCCGCGACCCGCCACTGAAGCAGGATTGTGTCGGTTTGAGCTGGGTGTTGACCCGCGATCGGGCTATCCCCAGCTTGCCAAGGCCGGGCCCAGCCTCTACAACGAAGTGTGCGTTGTGTCACACATCCCGTGTGAGTGCGTGCCGTCGCACACCCTGCGATCCAAGGAGGTCCGATGAACCTGTCTTCGATGCCATCCAGCACCCCACCGACCGCGCCTGCGCCAGCGTCGGCCACTGCCCCGTCGGCCTGGTTGCGCTCGCGCTACTGGACCACGGCGTCTTTCGTGGCCACCGCCCTGGGCGGTGCACTGCTGCTGGGCAACGCCCACCACCTGCACGGTGGGTTGATGCTGCTGGCCGCGGGCGTGCTGCTGCGGCAAAGCCTGCTTGGCCGTCGCGCCCGCCGCCACGCGGCCATCGTCAACATGCGCCGCGCCTACGAGGGCACGGCCCACTGAGGTCAGGCCCTCACACACTGGCCTCTCACCGGGTCAACCCACGACCAGGCCGTCCATGCGCACGACCTCGAACTGGCTGCCCGTGACCTGACGCAACTCGGACGAGAGCCGGTCGTTGTTCCAGCGATCGTCCGGCGCACCGCTGACGAACCAGTTGCTGCCGTTGTCGGCCAGGATGAGGCCGTAGGTTTTCATGGCCTGCAGCAGCGCCTTGGTTTCGGTGCTGAACGAGGCCGGGATCTGGTACGAAGCCTTCAGGCGCACCCGCATGCCCATGGGCGGCAGGTCGGCGCTGGTGTTGCTGGACGCGAAGTGCGTGGCCGGTGGCACGTAGGCCCGGCGCGTGCGCGCCACCGTGAAACGCAAGGCGTGGCGGATGCCGCCCGCACCCAGCATGGCCTCGTCGTACCGCGCCAAGCCCGGGAAGATGGGCAGGCCGGCCGCATCGGCGCTGGTCCAGCCGGGCTGGCCGCCCGGGCGCACGGTGTTGCTGTCGAGGTGGAAAAGCGCGCCACCGCTGGCGTCCCAGCCGCTGGCCTGCGGGTAGGCGTTGCCGATTTCGTAGAGGCGGTTGTTGTCACGGTCGATGACGAGCACATGGCGGTCGCCGCTGCTCTGGGCACCGCCCTCGATGGGCGCGCTCAGCGGGATGGGGAAGGGCCCCGGGTCGCTCTCATCGCCATAAGCGGTGTAGTTGATGGGCAGGCGCGCTTCGCTGCCCGACACCACCAGGTAGGGGATGCCGATGGGCGAGCCGTCGTAGAGGCCCGCGCCAAAGTCGGCGTGCAAGCCGGTGCCCGTGCCGATGCTGGCGATCAGCTTGGCCGAGTTCGGGTCCACCGGCAAGGCGCTGATGTCGGTGTTCCAGGCGTTGTCGGCCGGGAAGGGGATGGCGCCGTTCAGCGAGGCGCCCACACCCAACGACGCACCGCGCAGGTTGGCGTACACCGGCGTGCTGCCGAGGGGGGTCGAGCCTGTGGGGGTGGGGGTGGGGGTGGGCGTCGAGCCGCCGCCGGTGCCGGAGGGGTTGCGCAGCTTGTTGGCATCTTCGGGTGACGGGGCGGGCGAACCTCCGCCGCCACCGCCACAGGCGCTCAACAACAGGGCGGGCACCGCCGCGAGGGCCAGGCGGCGTTGACTTTGCCAGTGCGGCAAGGCGTGCTTCGGGTCAGGCTTGTGCGTCATGTCTCCATCCCTTTCGTGTGCACCCGATGCGCCATTTGGCGTCATCTGGTGTGAATGGTCTGGATTGTGCTGTGAACGGATGACATGCAGGCGGCACGGCATCAGGATGAGACGACGCTTACCAGATGTCACGCCAGGACCGTGCCGCGGTGCACGGTCCGTGGCCTGCGCCGCGCTCAGGCGGCGATCTGCACCACCACCCGGCCACGCACCTGCCCGTCCAGCAGCTGCTGGGCGACGGGGATGGCCTCGGCCAGCGAGATGGTGCGGGTGATCAGGCCCAGCTTGGCCAGGTCCAGGTCGGTGGCCAGCCGCTGCCAGGCTTGCAGGCGAAGGGCCTTGGGCGCCATCACGCTGTCCACGCCCGCCAGGGTGACGCCCCGCAGGATGAAGGGCATGACGGTGGCCGGCAAGTCAAAGCCTCCCGCCAGGCCACAGGCCGTCACGACGCCACCGTACTTCGTGCTGGCGCACACATTGGCCAGGGTGTGGCTGCCGACCGTGTCCACGGCACCGGCCCAGCGCTCCTTGGCCAGGGGCTTGCCGGGGTTGGCGAACTCGGCGCGGTCCAGCACGGTGGTGGCGCCCAGCTGTTTGAAGTAGTCGGCTTCCTGCGGGCGGCCGGTCACGGCGGCCACGGTGTAGCCCAGCTTGGCCAAGAGGGCCACGGCCACGCTGCCCACGCCACCGGCCGCGCCGGTCACGACGATCTCGCCATCGGACGGCTTCACGCCATGGCGCTCCAGGGCCAGCACGCACAGCATGGCGGTGTAGCCGGCCGTGCCGATGGCCATGGCCTGGGCCGGCGTGAAGGCCAGGGGCAAGGGCACCAGCCAGTCGCCGTTGAGGCGGGCTTTTTCGGCCAGACCGCCCCAGTGGGTTTCGCCCACCCCCCAGCCATTGAGCACCACCGCATCGCCCACCCGCCAGTCGGGGTGGCTGCTGGCCTCGACGGTGCCGGCCAGGTCGATGCCCGGCACCATCGGGAACTTGCGCACCACGGGCGACTTGCCGGTGATGGCCAGGCCGTCCTTGTAATTCAGCGTGGACGCCGCCACGCGCACGGTCACATTGCCTTCGGGCAAAGCGCTGTCGTCGATGTCTTTGAGCGCGGCGCGGTAACCGTGCTCGTCTTTGTCGATGAGGATGCCCTTGAACACGTGACGTCTCCAGCAATGGCCGCGGGGGCGGCGGAGAGCGCAGCATACTGCGCCTCGCACCGCCCCCGCTGGGCTGGCCTTCAAGCCCCAGGGTTCATCCTGGGGCTGGGCCTCAGAAAGCCTTGGACAGCGACAGCACCAGGGCGGTCTTGCCAGCTTCCTTGCCCGCGGCGGTGGTGAAGTAGCCCTTCTTGCTGGTGGCGACCAGCGAGGCACCGGCGACCCAGCCGCTCAAGTCCTTGGTGACGCCCACGCGGTAGTCGGAGACGTTGTCCGCGCTGTAACCGAAGTCCTTGGCGTTCTTGATGTACTGGTAGCCGTAATGGCCGTTGACGCCCCAACCATTGCCCAGGTCCTTGGCCACGCCCAGGTCCAGGTAGTAATTGCCCTTGGTGTTCGTCGAGGAGCCATCGCCCAGGCCGAAGAAGTTGGTCAGGCCGTAGCTGAACTTGGCGGTGAAGATGTCGTAGGCGGCACCCAGGTAGATCTCGGTCTGCTTGACGCCCTTGTTGCCGTCCTTCTTGGACGAGGGGTAGGCGTAGTGCAGCAGGCCGGCGTCCATGGTCACGGGGCCCAGGGCGTACTTGTAGCCGCCGTAGAAGTTCATCTCCAGGCTGGCGCCGCGGTACAGGCCGGACTCGACGTTGGAGTTCCAGTTGCCAGCGTAGAAGCCAGACGCGTGGACCACGTCAAACCCGCCCTGGAAAGCGGGCTTGTAGCCAGTTTGCGAGAAACCACGGAAACGGTAGTCGGAGTACAGGCCAGCGTTGCCGGTGATGGTCCAGTCAGACTTGGCTTGGGCCATGGCGACGGTCACGGTGCCCAGGGAGAGGGCGGCAGCCAGGAGCGCATTCTTGTTCATGTGCATGTCCATTTCAATGTGAATGGTTGGAGGAACGGGGCCCCAAATCAGAGCGATGTCTCTACCGCGAGGATCGTGCCAGCCCGAAGGCGGGCCATTTGGCGCGGCAAGCGGCAACAATGCACCAACTTGACGCACGGACTGCCACACCGCGCGCCGCCTTTGGCGCAGCGCCAAGCAAGAACGCCCTCTTTTGGGGCGCCACGGCCGCAGGCCGCGCCGAAGCTGCCACTCTGGGGCGACTGCGGTTAGATTGGGCAGGGTCACCGTCCCCGCTTTTTGCGCCAACCTCGCCCCGGAGAAGCCCATGTCTGTCACCCGTCACGCCCACCTTCCCGCACCGTCAGCCGCACCTGGCTCGCCGGCATGCACAGACGGCCCTGCGCGCCCCGCACGCCGCGCCTTCCACCGCCAGGCCGCCGCCTGGGCCGCCTTGCTCGTCACCGCCGCGCACCAGCAAGCCTGGGCGCTGTCGCTGTCCGACCTGTCGAACCAGGACGCCAGCAGCGGCATCAAGGTCGCCCTGGAAAAAGGGGTGCAGGCCGCGGTGGCGCTGCTGGGCCAGCAAGGTGGCTTCCTCGACAACCCGAAGGTCCGCATCCCCCTGCCGGGCTTCCTGGAGCAGGCCGCTGGCGTGCTGAAGATGACGGGCCAGGGCAAGCGCATCGACGAGCTGGTCACGGGCATGAACCGCGCGGCAGAGGCCGCCGTGCCCATGGGCAAGGACCTGCTGGTCAAGGCCGTGAAGTCGATGACGGTGCAGGACGCCAAGCAGATCCTCACCGGCGGCGACAACGCCGTCACCCAGTTCTTCGCCGACAAGACGCGCGCGCCGCTGGGGCAGTCTTTCCTGCCCGTGGTGACGAAAGCCGTGAGCCAGGTCGGGCTGGCCAGGACCTACGACCGCATCGCCGGCAAGGCCTCGGGCATGGGCCTGATCAAGAACGAAGACGCCAGCATCGAGCACTACGTGACGGGCAAGACGCTGGACGGGCTCTACACCGTCATCGGCGACGAGGAGCGCAAGATCCGCCAGGACCCGGTCGGCACGGGCAGCGCGCTGCTGCAGAAGGTGTTCGGCGCTTCGCAGTGAGCGCCCAGCCTGGCGGGTGGGGTGCTCAGTGCCAGGCCTCGCGCACGCGCACATTGAGCGGGTGCCCGTCCAGCCAGCGCACCAGGGCCACCACGCCCGCGCCTGACAGCAAGCCGCCGGCCACGAAGGCCGCGGTGTAGCCGAAGGCGTCGCCCACCATGCCGCCGGCGATGCCACCCAGCGTGGCCAGCGAAAAGCCGATGCTGCCCAGCAAGGTGTAGTCGGTGCCGGCGTGGGCGGGGTCGGCGGCGTCCATCATCAGCGAGAACAGCGCCACGGTGGCCACGGTGCCGATGACGCCTTCCGCCAGCGTCGCCACCCACAGCAGCGGCATGCCGCCCCAGCCCGTGGCCGCCAGGGCGTACAAGCCGAACACGCCCACCTGGGCCAGGCCACTGCCCAGGAGCGCCTGCCTGCGGCCCATGCGCAGCATCAGCCAGCCGCCCAGCGCGGCGCCCAGCAGGCTGGTGCCCGAGCCCACCGCGCCTTTCATCAGCGCCAGCGTGGGTTTGTCCACGCCATGGTCGAGCAGGAAGGGCGTGATGAGGGCCGAGGCCATCTGGTCGCCAAAGCGGAAACAGAAGATCAAACCGGCCAGGGGCAGGACGCCCGGGCGCAGCGCGCGGTGCAACCACAGCAGGGCCAGCGCCAGGCCGCGGGGTGGGGAGGCTGCATCGGCATCGGCCACGGTGGCAGGCGCTGCGCTCAGCAAGGCGGCCGGGGCGTGGGGGTGTGCGGTCTCGGTCGGATCGGTGGGGCCGGTGGGATCAGCCGATGGGTGTGAGGCGGGTGGCGGCTCGGCCATGCGCCACACGGGCAGGGTGAGCAGCGCCAGCAGGGCGGCCATGGCCAGGAAGGTGACGCTCCAGCTGGTGCGCGCGAGCAGCCACAGCAGGAGGCCACCGCCCAGCACCATGCCGAAGCGGTAGGCGCCCACCTGGATGCCGTTGGCCAGGCCGCGCTGCTGCGCGTTGAGCAGGCGCACGGCCAGGCCGTCGGTGGCCACGTCCTGCGTGGCGGCCAGCAGGTTGAAAGCGAACACCGCCACGAACAGGCCGATGCTGCCTTCGTGGAAGCCCATGGCAGCCATGGCCAGCGCCAGCGCGCACGAACCCAGCTGCATCGACAGCAACCAGGCGCGGCGCGTGCCGTGGTGGTCCACCACCGGCGCCCAGAGCATCTTCAGCACCCACGGGGCGGCGAGGAACTGCAGGAAACCCAGGGCGGTGAGCGACCAGCCCGCCTCGCGCATCAGCACGGGCAAGGCCAGCGTGAAAAAGCCGTACGGCAAGCCCTGGGCGGTGTAGAGCGCCGCCAGCAAGGGCAGGTGGGGCGTGCGCAACAGGGCGGTGCGTGGAACGGGGGAGGTGGGTGGGGTGAGGCTCACCCGCCGATGCTAGCGCGGGCCGGGGGCTTGGGCCCTCAGGGCTGCGGGCGGTCGGCGTCGGGCATGGGGTAGGAGTCGGCGGTGTAGGTCGGCCCCTTCATCAGGATGACGATGGCGCAGCCAATCGCAGCGGTGAGCACCAGCGTCCAGTGCAGCACCACGATGCCGATCATGATGAACTCCAGGCGCAGCGAGGCCGGGTCGCGGGCACCATCGGGTGCGTCGGGCGACAGCGCCCATGACGCGCCCAGCACCAGCAGGGGCAGGGCCGTGCCAACCGCCAGGATGCGCGGCAGGCGCCGCCACAGCGCCCACTCCAGGCCAGGGGCCGAGCGCACGGAGTGGGGGTGTTTGTTCAACCAAGCCATGCCGCGATGGTAGGCCCTCGCGGCGCCGACGGGGTGAGGCCGAACGACGTCAGCGGCAGGTCAAACCGGCAGGTCAAACCGGCGGGTCAAACCGGCGGGAATCGGCCCTCGTTGATGTCGATCTTGCGGTGCGCCGCGGCCACCAGGTCGATGCCCAGCTGGTTGCCCATCTGCACGAGGTAGAGCAGCACATCGGCCATCTCCAGGGCGACTGCGTCTTTCGCCTCGGCGGGCAAGGCACGGCTTTGCGCCTCGGTCAGCCACTGGAAGGGCTCCAGCAACTCGGCCGCCTCGACGATGAGCGCCGAGGCCAGGTTCTTGGGCGAGTGGAAAGGGCCCCAGTCGCGGGCATCGGCGAAGCGCTGCAGGCGCTGGGCCAGGTCGTCAAGGGAATCGCTCATGGCGCGCAGCTTGCCACGGAACGCCCGTGCCGCGATCGGCCGTGATCAGGCGCCCTCAGAACAACTGCGTGCTCAGCGCGTAAGCCAGCGCCGCCACCGCGGCCGCGGCCGGGATGGTGAAGATCCAGGCCCACACGATGTTGCCCGCCACGCCCCAACGCACCGCGCTGGCGCGCTGCACCGAGCCCACGCCGACGATGGCGCCGGTGATGGTGTGGGTGGTGGACACCGGCACCCCGATGGCCGTGGCGATGAACAGGGTCAGGGCGCCACCGGTCTCGGCACAGAAGCCACCGACGGGCTTGAGCTTGGTGATTTTCTGGCCCATGGTCTTGACGATGCGCCAGCCGCCGAACAGGGTGCCCAGGCCGATGGCCAGGTAGCAACTCACGATGGTCCAGGTGGGCGGGGCCTGATCGGCGCTGCTGGCATAGCCCGTGGCGATCAGCAGCATCCAGATGATGCCGATGGTCTTTTGCGCGTCGTTGCCGCCGTGGCCCAGGCTGTAGGCGCCGGCCGACACCAGCTGCGCGCGGCGGAGCCAGCGGTCCACCCGCGAGGGCGAGACGCGGCGGAACACCCAGGCCACCAGCACCATCATCAGCGAGCCCAGCAGGTAGCCCAGCATCGGCGAGAGGAAGATGAAGGTCACGGTGCGCACGATGCCGGTGGCGACCAGCGCGTCCGGGCCGGCTTTGGCCAGCACCGCGCCCACGATGCCACCGATCAGCGCATGCGAGGAACTGCTCGGGATGCCCCAGTACCAGGTGACGAGGTTCCAGGCGATGGCGCCCACCAAGGCGCCGAACACCACGTGCGCGTCGATCACACCCGCATCGGCAATGCCTTTGCCCACCGTGGCCGCCACGCTGAGGTGGAAGATGAAAATGGCCACCACGTTGAAGAAGGCCGCGAACAGCACCGCGTGGCTGGGCCGCAGCACGCCGGTGGAGACCACCGTCGCGATGGAGTTGGCCGCGTCATGGAAGCCGTTCATGAAGTCGAACAGCAAGGCCAGGATGACCAGGAGGACGATGACCCAGAGCCCCATCTGAGAGGCCACCTGCATGGATTGCATGGGAGGTGCTCCTGCCGGCTCAGGAGTTTTCGAGGATCACGCCCTCGATGAGCTTGGCCACGTCGTCGCACTTGTCGGTGACGGTTTCCAGCAGCTCGTAGATCGCCTTGAGCTTGATGACCTCGCGCACATCGGGCTCTTCGCGGAAGAGCTTGCTCATGGCCGCGCGCATGACGCGGTCGGCGTCCGACTCCAGCTGGTCGATTTCTTCGCAGGTCTTGAGGGCTGCCGCGGCCGTGTCGGCATCGCCGATTTCCTTGAGCAGGGCCACGGCGCTCTTGAGGCGCTCCGTGCTCTTCACGCACAGGTCGGCCAGGCGCACCACCTCGTCGGTGACGCGGCGCACGTCGTACAGGGCCATGGTTTCGGCCGCGTCCTGCATCAGGTCGGCGACATCGTCCATGGTGTTGATCAGGGTGTGGATCTGCTCGCGGTCGATGGGCGTGATGAAGGTCTTGTGCAGCAGGCGGTTGACCTCGCGCAGGATGGTGTCGGCCATGCCCTCGGCGGCGTCCACGTCGCGGTGGTATTTCTCGCGCAGCGCCGGGTCGTTGTAGTGCTGGACCAGGGCCGCGAAAGCGTGCGCCGAGGCCACGATGTGCTGGGCGTGCTGGTCGAAGAGCTCAAAAAAATTGCCCTCTCGGGGCAGCAGCTTTCCAAAAATCATGGCGGCGGTGGGCGTGCCACTTTCATGACAGCGCATGGTCCAAACGGACTATTCTAGGGCCGCCCGCCCACCGGCACCAGACCCCTGAGCCCGGGGACCCCCCGGGTCGCGCAGGCGAACCGGGGGCATCGGTGTGTCAAGCGCTCAGAGCGCAGGCTTGTCCAGCAGGCCATTGGTGCCGATGCCGGACGCACCGTGCGCATCGGCCTGCGCCCCCCCGTTCGCCGCAACCGGCACGCTGGCAGGCTTGAAGAGGAAGTGCGCCAGGGCCGGCAGCAAGATCAAGGCCCCCAGCATGTTCCAGACGAACATGAAGGCCAGCAAGATGCCCATGTCGGCCTGGAACTTGATGGGCGAGAAGGCCCAGGTGGCCACGGCCACGCCCAGGGTGATGCCAGTGAGCACCACCACCTTGCCGGTGAACAGCAGGGCCTTGTAGTAGGCCTGCGAGAGGCTCTCGCCCGCGCGCAGGCCGGCCAGCGTCACGGTCATCACGTAGAGCGCGTAATCCACGCCAATGCCCACACCCAGCGCGATGACGGGCAGCGTCGCCACCTTCACGCCGATGTTCAGCCCGACCATCAGCGCCTCGCACAGCACCGAGGTCAGCATCAGCGGCAGCACCGCGCAGACCACGGCCTTCCAGGAGCGGAAGGTGATGAAGGCCAGCACCACCACAGCCGCATAGACCCACATCAGCATCTCGGCATTGGCCTTGCGCACCACGATGTTGGTGGCGGCTTCGATGCCGGCATTGCCCGCGGCCGAGAGGAACTGCACCTCCTGCGTGTTGTGGGCCAGCGCGAACGCCTCGACCACCTTGACGACGCTGTCGAGCGTGTCGGCCTTGTGGTCCTTGAGATAGACGTAAACCGACAGCAGGTTGCATTGCTGGTTGAAAAGCTCGCGGGTGGCATACGAGATGACAGTGTTGAGCGAGTCCTGGCTGCGCGGGATGTCGTACCAGCGCAGGCTGCCCTCGTTGAGCCCCGAGCTGGCGCGCTTGCTCAGGCCGGCCAGGGAGTTGGTGCCTTCCACGCCGGGCAGCTGCTGCAGCTGGGTCTCCAGCTCATCGACCTTGAGCAGGTTGGGGTAGAGCGCGCACTGGAACTGCGGCGTCTTGACCATGACGACGTAGGTGTCGCTGCTGGCCGCGTAGTTCTTGACGATGTAGGCGTTGTCGCGGTTGTAGCGCGAGTCGGGGCGCAGCTCGGGCGCGCCAGGGTCGGTGTCGCCCACCGTCAGGCGCAGGCTGATGGCGAAGCCCACGACCGCCAGCAGGGCCGAGGCCAGCAAGGCGCGCTGGGCCCATCGGCGCTGCGTGAACAGGTCGAGGAAGGCCCAGAAGGGGTGCTTGGTCTGCGACTCGGCTTCGGCCGTTTCCTCTTTCAGGCTGCGACGCGCCGCCACCGGGCTCACCCCCGCGTAGGACAGCAAGATCGGCAGCAGCACGAGGTTGGTGAAGACCAGCACGGCCACGCCCAGGCTGGCGGTCAGGGCCAGGTCCTGGATGACGCGGATGTCGATCACCATCAGCACGGCAAAGCCCACCGCGTCGGCGATCAGCGCCGTCAGGCCGGCCAGGAAGAGGCGGCGGAAGGTGTAGCGCGCGGCGACCAGCTTGTGCGTGCCCCGGCCGATGTCCTGCATGATGCCGTTCATCTTCTGCGCGCCATGGCTCATGCCGATGGCGAACACGAGGAAGGGCACGAGCACGGAGTAGGGGTCGAGCTCGAAGCCCAGCAGCGGCAGCAGGCCCAGCAACCAGACCACGGCCACCACCGAGCACAGCATCACCAGCAGGGTGCTGCGCACACAGCGCGTGTACCAGAACAGCACGCCGGCGCACACGAGGATGGCCAGGGCGAAGAAGAAGAGCACCTGGCGCAGGCCTTCGATCAGGTCGCCGATGACCTTGGCGAAGCCGTTGATGTGCAGCGCGGTGGCGTCGTTGTCGTACTTGGCGCGCAGCTGCTCCAGGCGGGCGGAGAGGTCGGCGTAATCGATGGGCTGGCCCGTCTCGGCGTTCTTGTCCTGCAAGGGGATGAGGATGACGCTGGACTTGTAATCGGCGGACACGAGGCTGCCGATCTCGCCGGAGCGCTCGACGTTCAGGCGCAGCTGGTCGAGGCTGTCGGGCTGGCCGTCGAAACCATCGGGGATGACGGGGCCGCCGTCCAGGCCTTCTTCGGTGACGCCGGTCCAGCGCACCGCGGGCGTCCACAGCGACTTCAGGTAAGGCCGATCGGCCTCGGGGAAGAGGAAGACGTCGTCGGTGAGCTTGCGCAGCGTCTCCATGTAGGCCGCGTCGAAGATGGTGCCCTTCTTCGCTTCCACCGCGATGCGGATGGTGTTGCCCAGGCCGCCCAGCTGGCTCCTGTTGTCCAGGTAGTTGACGATGTAGGGGTGCTGCGTGGGCAGCATCTTCTCGAAGGCCGCGTTGAGCTTCAGGCCCTTGGCCGTGTAGCCCAGCACCAGCGTGACAAGCAGGCACAGCGCCACGATGACGAGGCGGTTGTTGAACAGCAGGCGCTCGGCGACGGTGCCGGAGCGCTGGTCAAAATCCTCCACGCGGGCGATGACCGGCGTGGCTTCGGTGGCGGAGATGGGGGTCATGGTTTGGCGGCTCCCGGAGCGGTGCCGGCCACAGTGGCGGCAGGGACGTGCATGGCACCGCGCGCACTCGACAGCACCAGGCTGCCATCGCGGGTTTGCACGACGTCGGTGAACGAGGCGGTCTGCTTGAGCGAGACGGTGGTGAAGCTCTGGCCGCTGTCGCGGCTCACGAGCAGCTTGCCGGCCTCATCGACCAGGACCATGCGGCCGTCGGCCAGCAAGGTGCCGCCGGTGAGGGTGACGGGGGCGGGTGTGGTGACCTTCTCCCAGGTGCCGCTGCCGGCCGCGCTGCGCCAGACGTTGCCGCGCAGGCCATAGGCCAGCAGGTCGCCCTGGCGGGATGCGATCACGCCGAAGAAGGTGCCGGCGTAGGGCGTTTGCACGGTTTTGAAAGGCTGGTCCAGGCCATCGGCATGGAAGAGGGTGCCTTGCTCGCCGGCCAGGTAGAGCGCCTTGCCCAGCACCAGCAGGTGGTTGAGGTGGCGGCCACTGGGGTTGGGCACGTCGGCGCGGCGCGAGCGCCAGGTCTTGCCGCCGTCGCGGGTGGCGAAGATGGCGCCGTAGGCCCCGACGACCAGGCCGTTCTGGCGGTCGAAGAAGCGCACGTCGAGGAAGGGCTTGTCGGCGCCCTGGTCCAGCAGGCGCTGGGCCTGCTTGCGGTGTTCGTCGCTGGCCTGGGGGTCGGCCTGCACCGCGGCCATCTCCAGCTTGGCGGCTTGCAGGCCATCGAGCTGGCGCGCCCAGGTCTGGCCGCCGTCGTGGCTGGCCAGCACGACCTGGCCGTGGCCCACGGCCCAGCCGTGCTCGGCGTCCACGAAGCTGACGCGGCTGAGGGTGACGCTGACGGGCGCGCTGGCCTGGCGCCAGGTCTGGCCCTGGTCGTCGGACAGCACGATGGTGCCGCGTTCGCCGACCGCCACGATGCGGTCACCGGCGCGCGCCACCGACAGCAAAACGCCCGCCTGGGCGCGGCTGCTGAGGGCGGCCGATTTCTGCAGCGGGTCGAAGGGACTGGCGGCGGCCGCAGGGGCCGGCGTGGCGGCCTGGACAGCCACAGGCGCGGTGACCGGGGCGGCTGTGGCGGCCAGGGCCACCCACGCGCCAGCCAGCCAGCGGCGGGGGGAGGGGGCACAGGAGGGATGCATGGCGGTGGGCAGGCAAGAAAGGGGTGGGCGGCGTGCGCGTCGGGCTGGGCACGGGGCCCAGCCCGGGTCAAGTCAGGTCAGGCGAGGTCAGCGCGCGGCGTCGGCGGCCACGGCATCACCCGTGAAGAAGCTTTCCGACTTGCGCGGCACGACGCGGTAGGCCTCGCCGTTGAGCGCCTGCACCGTGCTCATCGTGCCGGCCTGCAGGTTGAACACCGAGACCGTCTTGATGACCACCGCGGGGATGGCCGGCACCACGAAGGGGTAGGCCTGGGTGGTGCGCCACAGCTTGCCTTCGGCGTCGTAGCCGTCCATCAGGGTCAGGGCCCAGCTGTCTTCGTCGAGGTAGAAGCGGCGCTTGGGCACGGCGTGGCGCTTGCCCGGGGCGACCGTGGCTTCGACCACCCACACGCGGTGCAGCTCCCAGCGGGTCTTGTCCGCGTTCATGTGGTGCTTGGTGAAGGCGTCGTCCAGCTTGGCGGTGACCAGGCCGTTGTTGTTGTACGGGACGTACATCTCCTGCTTGCCGACCAGCTTCCAGTTGTAGCGGTCGATCGCGCCCAGGAAGCCTTGCACTTCGTCGAAGTAGTTGGCGCCGGAGGCCACGAAGTCGGGCGTGTCGTAGGCCACAGTGGGCGCGCGGCGCACGCGGCGCTGGCCCACGAGGTACTGCCACGCCTGGCGCGAGTTCTTGATGTCGATGCTGTCGCGGAAGACCAGCGACTCACCGGCCTTGAACGGCGGCTCGGTGGCGTTGAAGCGCTGCATCAGGTACTCGCCGCTCCAGCTCTCGGGCGAACCGTCCTTGTAGTAGTAGGGGTGCTGGAAGTTGATGTCGTTGCGCGTGGCCAGGGCACGGGCACCGTCCGAGCTGGTCACCATGTTGCGGAAGCCGTAGGACAGCGACTCGGCCTCGACGCGCAGCTGCATGTTCCAGGCGGCCTCGGCACCATCTTTGGGGATGGGGAAGGGGATGCCGCCAAAGCAGCCTTCCACCGACCAACCCGTGTCCTTGGTTTTGCAGCGCGTGGCGTTCTTGAAGGTGTTGTCATAGACATAGGCCGGGGCCGAGGCCGTGCGGCGCGTCTGGTAAACATCGACGCGGAAGGTGTCGGGGTACTTCTTCAGCAGGGCCAGCGTGCCTTCGCTGAGCTTGTCGGCGTGCTGGGCGGCGTTCTTGGCGGTGATCTGCAGCACCACCTTGTCATTGGGGAAGGGGTTGGCCGGCACGTCGCCGACCTTGGCGCCGGTGGCTTGCGTCAGGCCGCCGTCCCAGGCGGGGATGGTGCCGTCCTTGTTGGCGGCCTTGTCGGCGCCCAGGGGCGTCAGGCTGCTCTTGAGCTTGGCGGCTTCGTCGGCGGTCACGGCGGCGTGTGCGGCACCCATGGCCATCGCGGCCATCAGGGTGCTGGCGACGAGGGTGTTCACCATGTGCTTGTGTTGGGTCATCAAAGTCTCCTTGTGCGTCGGGGCGGTGTCGTCAGAAGCTGCGCTGGAGGGTCAGCGAGATGAAGTCGCGGTCCTTGTAGTACTGCTTGTAGCTGGCGTAGGTCCCGGTGGGGCCCGCAGCTGGCAGGCTGGGCGCAGGGCCGGCAGAGCCGAAGTAGTGGGTGAACTGCAGGCCCGCTTTCCAGGTCTTCTGGTAGTCGAAGTTGAAGCCGATGCTCATGTCGCCACCGCGCTCGGGTGCGATCTGGAAAACAGCCGAGCGGCCATACAAGCCCAGGCCGATGCCGATGGGCACTTGCAGGTCCAGCTGGGGCAAGACCTGGAAGTACTCGGGCTGGAAGACCAGGCGACCGGCCAGGTGGCCCTTGGAGTGCGTGGTGTTGAGCGCATCGGGGATGGGCGCGCCCATGCCCGTCGGTGCACGCGTCACCTGCAAGAGGCGGTTGTAGGCCAGCTCACCGACGACGCTGGCGGCGTCCCACAGCGGCGAGGCCGCCATCACGGAGATGGCCGACACGTGATGTGCAGGGTGTTGCCCAGCGCGTAGGGCGTGTTGCCCTGGTTGTTCGCGGTGGGGTTGAGCGTGAGCACCAGGTCGCCCAGCGGGGCCAACGGGGTGTCGCGGCGCGTCGAGATTTCGGCCGCCACGTTGGTCTCACCGATCACGGTGGACAGGCTGGCGCCGAAGGTCTTGACCTTGCGCTGGTAGTACAGCGCATAAGTGCCCGTGGTCAGGTCCACGACCGGCACCGGCAGCTTCTCGTCGAACTGCGCGGCATAAAGGCCGTAGTCCACATCGCCCACCTTGAAGCGGACCTGCATGCCGTACTGGCCGCCCTTGGAGCCCTTGCGGTCGGCGGTGCGGGGTGCTGCGCCGCTGGGCAGCAGCAGCAGGTTGGCGCCATCGCCCACGAAGTCGGCGGGGCTGAAGTAGCTGCCCGTGGCCGGCAGGCGGATGGGGCGCCATTCGAGCTGGTAGTACGCGCCCACCGAAAGCTTGGAGTTGACTTGCAGGTTGCTCGACACCTGGTTGACCGGCAGCGCGATTTCCTTGAACTGCGCCGTGGGCTGAGAGAAGGCCTTGATGAGGTCCACCGGGGCCTGGGCGTAGGCGATGCCGTTGGCGCCCAGGAAGAGGGTCTCGCCGTAGAGCTGGGTGTGACGGCCGGCACGCACGCTGAGCTTGCTGTCGCCGAGCTCGGTCGAGCCATAGACGAAGGCGTCGGAGAACTCGCTTTTCTGGCCCATCAGGCGGCGGGTCTGCGGCGTGAAGACGTTGTTGGGGCCACCGTTGGCTGCGCTCAGCGTATTGGGTGCGCCACCAGCGGGGTAGTCGTTGCTGTTTTGGCGATAGACCGAGTCGTACCAGGCGGCGCCGGACACGCGCAGGCCGACGTTCTTGTACGCGGCATCGAGCTCGCTGAGGACGTCGATGCGGTTGTTGATGAGGCCCCGCTTGAAGGCCAGGTCGCCGGCATCGACGTTGGGCTGTTCGGCCGAGGCCGCCACGGACTGGCTCGGGTCTTTCAGGCGAAAGCCTGCGCCGTACTTGAACGTGTTGTCCCATCGCACCTTGAGCTCGGGCACGCCAGTGTCGATGGCGGCGGCCCACACGGGCGTCAGCATCGAGGCCATGACGGCCAGAGCAGACGCAGACAGTCGCGGCATGCGCGCACGGTTCAGGTTCATCTCGGTCTCCTACACGCGGTGTTGTGGTGTCAGCGGCAGGGCTTCGCTGAAGCAGCCTGCGTGGGAAGAGACCTTATCGAAGCGACCTGCGGCAATCCAATACCGATGCAGACACGCGCTGATACTCCGAAAGTATGTGGATTGGCGCCACGTCAAGGGATTTCACGGACTGCCGCACCACCCGCTTGTGTGGCAGTTCGGGCCCGACATCGGATCCCACATCGGGCCACAAAAAAGCGCCGGCGCTTGCGCGACCGACGCTTTCAAAGGTGCCGCACCGCAGGCCCACCCAGGGCCCGGGATGCCGATGGCTTCAGGGCTTGCGGAAGATGGCTTTCTGCATCTTGCCCACCACGCGCAGCTGGACGTCGCTCTCGGGGTAGATGCAGCAGGCCAGCACCTCGCGGCGCGCCTCATCGGCCTCGCTGACATGGCAGCGGCTCATGGGCCGCGTGCGGAACTCGCCGGTCAGCACCTGCACCTTGCAGACGCCGCAACCGCCACCGCGACAGCCCACGGGGATGCCCTTGCGGCCCGAACGCGACAAGGCGTTGAGCGCGGTCTCGGCCGAGGCGCAGGCAAAGGATTCGCCGGTCTCGGCGATGACCACCTGGTGTCGGCCAGCGGGTGAGGCGGCCGGGTCGGTTGGCACGTTCGTGCTCATGGTGTGTCTCCGTCGGTGGGGCACGCGGGGTGCCTTGCTGTGCGCCAGTGTCTCGATCGCGGCGGCGCTGTCCAATACCTCGGCGGTGCGTCGGCCATACCTTGGCGAGCATGAGGGTTCGACGCCATGGTGCGGCTCAGGCAGGCCCTTTACCCTGTGCTTTGTAGCCCTTGCGAAGCCCCTTGCCATCACGGGTTGACCCTGATCCTGGCGAACACCACGGCACCCTCTGCATGCACGACCCCAGCCGCCGCTTCGACCTGACGCCCCACCTGCGCTTCAACATCGAGTCGGGCGACATCTGGCTCAACGAACAGCGCATGGTGCTCATGCACAGCGACGCCATGGGCATGCTGCGCCGCGAGCTCATCCACAGCGTCGGGCTGGAACGCGCCCAAGGCATCTTGTTGCGCATGGGCTTTGCCGCCGGCCAGCGCGACGCCGAGCTGGCCAAGTCCCTCGTCAAGGACGGCCCGCTGGAAGACGCCTTCCTGCTGGGCCCTCGCCTGCACACCCTGCAAGGCCTGGTGCAGGCCGAGACCGTCCGCTGCACCCTGGACCTGGCCAGCGGCGACTTCGACGCCGAGGTGCACTTCCACAAGTCCTGGGAAGTCCAGGCCCACCTGCGCGACCAGGGCAGCAGCCACGCGCCCGTGTGCTGGCACGAGGTGGGCTATGCCTCGGGCTACACCACGGCCTTCATGCAGCGCTTCATCGTCTTCAAGGAATGCGCCTGCGCGGCCACCGGCGATGCCCACTGCAGCATCGTCGGCAAGCCCGCCGAAGACTGGCAGGACCCGGCCTACCTGCGCCACTTCGAGCCCGAGCAGGTGACCGATGATTTGCGCCGCCTGCAATCCGAGGTGCAGCAGCTGCATGCCGCCCTGTCGCAGCAACGTGCCGCCAGCCCCATCATCGGGGCCTCGGCGCCCATCCGCCAGGCCGTGGGCCTGCTGGAGAAGGCCGCCACCCACCGCATCACCGTGCTGCTGCAGGGCGAGACCGGCGTGGGCAAGGAGGTGTTCGCACAATGGCTGCACCGCCACAGCCCGCGCGCCGAGCAGGCCTTCGTGGCCGTCAACTGCGCGGCCATGCCGCACGAGCTGGTCGAGTCCGAGCTGTTCGGCGTGGAGCGCGGCGCCTACACGGGCGCCCAGCAATCGCGCGCCGGGCGCTTCGAGCGTGCACACGGCGGCACGCTCTTCCTTGACGAGATCGGGGACCTGTCCCTGTCGGCGCAGGCCAAGCTGCTGCGCGTGCTGCAGACGGGCACCGTCGAGCGCCTGGGCGCCGAGACCGCGCGGCAGGTCGATGTGCGCCTGGTGACCGCCACCCACGTGGACCTGGAGCAGGCCGTGCAGGCCGGCCGCTTCCGCGCCGACCTCTACTACCGCCTGAGCGCCTTCCCCATCCACATCCCGCCGCTGCGCGAGCGCCGCAGCGACATCCCCCTGTTCGTGCAATGCTTCATCGACAAGCACTGCGCGGCCAACCAGAAGCGCGTGCGCGGTGTCAGCGACCGCGCCCTGCAGGCCCTGCAGGCGCACGCCTGGCCGGGCAATGTGCGCGAGCTGGAGAACATGGTGGAGCGTGGCGTGCTGCTGGCCCCGCCGGGCGGGGACATCGAGGTCGAGCACCTCTTCGCCAAGCCCTGGCGGCCCTCGCCAGACGAAGCCGTCATCGGCGCGCGTGGCACGCTGGACGCGCCGCCGCCCGAGGGCCCCGACGAGGCCCTGCTGGCAAGCCTGCTGGGCGAGGGCCTGGACCTGTCGGCGCTGGAGGACCGCCTCGTCGCGATGGCCCTGCAGCGCTCGCAAGGCCACCTCGCCCAGGCCGCCCGCATGCTGGGCCTGACACGGCGCCAGCTGAGCTACCGGCTCAAGCAACCCGCGGACATTCCTGTCACCGCGCCCTCCCAGCCCTGAACACTTTTTGTCGGGGCAAGCCCTTGGTTGGCGGCCTTGAACACGCCATTTCAGGCCGTTTCGGGCCGATCCCGGCCCATCTGGCCCTGGCCCGTCGATTGCGTATCTCCGGTGTTCTGTGAGCGACACACGACCCCGGAGACACCCCATGCAAATCGACCTCAAGACCCTCGCCATCGAGCCCTTGCGGCCCGCCTACGACCACCTCGTCAGGCGCTTCGGCCACAAGCCCGCCACGCGCTACCAGGAAGCCAGTTACGACCTGCAGGCCGAAGAGCAGCTGCACTACCGGCCCACCTGGGACCCGGCGCACGCGCTGTACGACAAGTCCCTGAGCAAGATCGTCATGCAGGACTGGCAGGCCCTGAAAGACCCACGCCAGTACTACTACAGCACCTACACCCTGGCGCGCGCCAAGCAGCAGGACACGGCCGAGGCCAACTTTCAGTTCGTCACCAACTACGGCCTGTTCGCGGCCATGCCCGAGGCCCTGCGCCAGACGGCCCAACAACTGCTCGTGCCACTGCGCCACGCCGCCTGGGGCAGCAACCTGAACAACACCTTCATCTGCGGCTACGGCTACGGCGCGCCCTTCACGCAACCGTGCATCTACCAGGCCATGGACCAGCTCGGCATCGCGCAGTACCTCTCGCGCCTGGGCCTGCTGCTGGGCGACACCGAGGCGCTGGACCAAGCCAAGCAGGACTGGATGACGGGCGAGGCCTGGCAGGCCCTGCGCCGCTACACCGAGGACTGCATGGTCGTGCGCGACCCGGTGGAGGTCTTCGTGGCACAGAACGTGGCCATGGACGGCCTGCTCTACCCGCTGGTTTACGAGCGCGTGGTCGATGACGCCTGGTCGCTGCAAGGCGGCTCCTCGCTGGCCCTGCTGACCCAGTTCATGAGCGAGTGGCACGCCGAAACCCGCACCTGGGTGGACGCCGTGCTCAAGACCATGGCCGCCGAGTCCGACGCCAACCGCCAGCAACTTGACGCCTGGCTGCAGCACTGGGGCACGCGCGCCGCCGCCGCCCTGCTGCCGGTGCTGTCCATCGCCTTGCCAGACAGCGCCGACGCGGCCGTGGCCGAATACCGCGCCGCCTTCCAGGCCCGCATGGCCAAGCCCGGCCTGAACGCCTGAAGGAGCCGCCATGTCACGCGTGTTCATCGCCCTGCAAAGCAACGAAGAGACCCGTTGCATCGTCGATGCCCTGGTGCACGACAACCCCGACGCCCACGTCGATCACCAACCCGCCATGGTGCGCATCAGCGCCGAAGGCCGCCTGGTGCTGCGCAAGGACAGCGTCGAGCAAGAACTCGGTCGCCCCTTCGACATGCAGTCCATCCACGTCCACATCGTGACGCTGGGCGGCCACGTCGATGAAGAAGACGACGCCCTGACCATCTGCTGGAACCACTGACCCCCGAGGAGACCGACATGGACATGCAAGTCAAGGCCAAGAAGCTGGGCCTCAAAGAGCGCTACCGCCTGCTCACCCGCGACCTGGGCTGGGAGCCCAGCTACCAGAGCCACGAAGCCATCTACCCCTACGCCAGCTACGAGGGCATCCAGATCCACGACTGGAACCAGTGGGAAGACCCCTTCCGCCTGACCATGGACGCCTACTGGAAGTACCAGGGCGAGAAGGAGCGCAAGTTCTACGCGATCATCGACGCCCACGTGCAGAACAACGGCCACCTGAACATCTCGGACGCGCGCTACCTGACCGCCGTGAAGATCTTCCTGCAGGCCATCAGCCCCGGCGAGTACTCGGCGCACCGTGGCTATGCACGCATCGGCCGCGAGCTGCCCGGCGTGGGCACGCAGGTCGCCTGCCAGATGCAGGCCATCGACGAGATCCGCCATGCGCAGACGCAAGTGCACGCCATCTCGAACTACAACCGTTACTACAACGGCTTCCACGCCTTCACCCAGATGCGCGACCGCATTTGGTACAACTCGGTGCCGCGCTCCTTCTTCGACGACGCGATGTCGGCCGGGCCCTTCGAGTTCATGATCGCGGTGGGCTTCTCCTTCGAGTACGTGCTCACCAACCTGCTGTTCGTGCCCTTCATGTCGGGCGCGGCCTACAACGGCGACATGGCCACCGTGACGTTCGGCTTCTCGGCGCAAAGCGACGAAGCCCGCCACATGACCCTGGGGCTGGAGTGCATCAAGTTCATGCTGGAGCAAGACCCGGCCAACCTGCCCATCGTGCAGGCCTGGCTGGACAAGTGGTTCTGGCGCGGCCTGCGCCTGCTGTCCCTGGTCAGCACCATGATGGACTACATGCTGCCCAAGCGCGTGATGTCGTGGCGCGAGGCCTGGGACCTGTACGGCGAGGAAAACGGCGGCGCCCTGTTCAAGGACCTGGCCCGCTACGGCATCAAGCCGCCCAAGGGCTGGGACGAGGCCGCCGAGGCCCGGGACCACATCTCCCACCAGCTCATGCTGGGCTTTTACCAGTGGAGTTTCGGCACGTCCTTCCACAGCTGGATCCCGTCCGACGAGGACATGGACTGGCTGTCGGCCAAGTACCCCGAGACCTTCGACAAGTACTACCGCCCGCGCTGGATGCACATCCGCAAGATGGCCGAAGAAGGCCGCCCCTTCCAGAACGTGGGCCTGGCCAAGCTGTGCCAAACCTGCCAGATGCCCTGCGTGTTCACCGAACCGGGCGACCCGACCACGCTGTGCAGCCGCGAGCTGGCACACGAGGGCGAGCTCTACCAGTTCTGCTCGGACCACTGCCAGGACATCTTCCTCAACGAGCCCGAGAAGTACATGCAGGCCTGGCTGCCCATGAACCAGTTCTTCCAGACCGCGCCCAGCGAGGGCGGCATCGAAGCCTGGATGGCCTGGGTGGGCCTGGTCGGCGGACAGGACAACGGCGATTACCACGGCTCGCAGGACCAGCAGAACTTCGACCGCTGGAAGCGCATGACGACCAGCAACCCCCAGGCTGCCGGCTGAACCCCACACCAGGAGACCGACCATGCCCGTGACATCCATCGGCGCCTACACCGCCACCCCGGCCGACGTGCAGGCCAACTACCACGGTGCCCAACTGGTCTATGCCAGCTGGGACCACCACCTGCTGTTCGCCGCGCCTTTCATCATGCCGGTGCCGCCGGACATGCTGTTCAAGGACTGGGTGACCAACGCCCTGACGCCCTTGATCGCGGCCGACCCGGACACGCCGCAGATCGACTGGACCCGCGTGCAGTGGCACCTGGGCGCCCAGCCCTGGCAGCCCGACTTCGAACGCAGCCTCAAGGACAACGGCGTGCGCCACAAGGCGCAGATCCGCATGCACACGCCGGGGCTCAACAGCCTGATGCCGTTCGCTGCGTGAAGTCCTCTGCGTGAGGTCCTCGGCGTGACGCTGGCGGCCTGAGCAGGCCCAGCCCCGGCAGCGCAAGCTGACCGGGGCTTCCTTTTGCGTGCGTGTGGGGTGCGCGTTCGTCGTTTGAAAACGCTCAGATCGCCTTGAACAGCGGGCTGCGCACCCGCTCGGCATCGGCCGCCGAGAGGAACTTCTCGGTGTAGATGTCGCGCTCGAACAGGCGCCCTTGCATCAGGGTGGTGATGCAGGCGTCGATCATCACGGGCGGGCCGCACAGGTAGGCCTTGTGGCCGCGGAAGTCGTTGTGGAAATGCGCCTTGGCCGCGTCGTGCACGAAGCCGCGCGGGCCCGTCCAGTCGCTGCCCTCGGGCTCGTGGGACAAGGCCGGCACATACGTGAAGTTCGCGTGCTGCTCGGCCAGGGCCAGGAACTCGTCGTGGTAATACAGCTCGGCGCGCGAGCGCTGGCCGTACACCAGCGTGATCGGCAGCGTGCAGCCTTCGGCCAGGAGGTCCAGGATCATGCTGCGCGGGCTGGACAGGCCAGAGCCCCCGGCCATGAAGAGCATGCCCAGCTTCTGCTGCGTGTGCGCCGACTTGCGCACGAAGAAGCGGCCATACGGCCCGGCCAGGCGCACCGCGTCACCCACCTTCAGCTGCTCGTGCAGGTAGGCCGTGCCCGCCCCACCGGCGACGATGCGCACGTTGAGCTCGACCTCGTCGCCCGTGGCCGGCGTGTTGGCCAGGGAGAAGGCACGGCGCACGCCCAGCGTCGGGATCTCCAGGTTCACGTACTGCCCGGCCTGGAAGTGGATGGGCTGGTCGAGCTTGAAGTACAGCGCCTTGATGGTCGGCGTGAGCGTCTCGATGCGCGAGACGACGCCGTTGAAGTCCCGCACCGGGATGACCTCGGCGTCGGGCTCTTCGTCGATCTCGGCCTCGATGGTCACGTCCGATTGCAGGGTGGCGCAGCAGGCCAGGGTCTTGCCCTCTTCGCGCTCGAAGTCCATCAACGCGAAAGGCGAGGCGTCGCCGTGCTCGACCTCGCCTTCCGAGACATGCACCTTGCACGTGGCGCACAGGCCGTGGCAGCAGGCATGGGGCAGCCAGATGCCGGCGCGCAAGCAGGCGTCCAGCACGGTCTGGTCGGGCTCGACCTCGATGGTCTGGCCCAGCGGCTCGATGGTCAGTTGGTAACTCATGTCGGTGTCACCCCTCGCTCAGAAGCCGATGCCGGCCAGGCCCTGCAGGCCGGGCGTGCGAAAGCGCAGCAGGTCCTTGTGGCCCACGCCGTTGTCTTTCAGGCTCTTGGCCAGGTCGGGCGTGAAGGCCTCGCCGGCCTTGATCCACTGCACGCGGCCCCATTCGATCTGGTCGAAGTCGGGGTGCTGGCCATACAGCTGGGGCAGCACCTGCTCGACCAAGGCCTCGAAGGGCATGTCGGGCGGCACGGGGATGCACATCGGCGCGGCGTACATCAGGTGCTGGTCCCAGCCCAGGCCGAGCAGTTGCTGACCGTGGAACTTGTCCACCGTGTCTTTCATGTCCCCGTGGTAGCCGGGGCGGATGGCTTTGACGCTCATGGTGGTCTCCTCGGGTGGGTCAGGCGATCTTGCGTTCGGGTTCGGTGGCCGGCGTGGCGGGCGCGGCTGTTGTGGCCGACGCGGCATGCGGCGCGTGCATGTTGGCCGGGCGGCCCGTCCACTTCTGCCAGTTCACGGCATCGGCGTGGGTGGCGAAGTCACCGCCATCGACCCCGGGCTGGATGCGCATGTACTTGAGCGCCTCGACCAGCGGGTTGAAGTCGGGGGCAGTTGGGTCCACACCGGGGTTGAAGTAGTTGCCCTGGTAGATCTGGTGCACCGGCAGGTGGGCGTGCACGAACTTCTCGGGCTCCTGGTTGAAGACGTGCTGGCAGCCGTCCGAGCAGAAGTGGAACTTCTCGCCCAGGTAGGTGCCCTCGCGCACGCAGACCTGGGTGGGGTCGTCTTCTTCGGTGAAGAGCTGCGGCCACTGGCAGACCTGGCAGAGCTGCGGCAGCGTGCCGTTGGCAAAGGGCTTGCCCTGGCGCTCCAGCTCGGCCCAGTGCTCATAGCGGGGGCGGTAGTGCTTGTCGAAGGTCTCGGGGTACTTGGCCGACAGCCAGTCCATCTCTTCGGCCGAGGGCAGCCACACGGGGAAGCCGGCCGCATGGCGGAACTGGTACAGGGTGCACCAGACCTGGTGGCTGACGTGGCCCTTTTCCTTGACGGTGGTCTCCCAACCCAGGGGCATGCGCACGCCATAGCGGGCCAGGTCGGCGAACAGGGCGCCGCCGTTTTGCTCGAAGTAGATCTCCCAGGCCTCGGCCCAGCTCATCACGCGCTTGGGCAGCATGTAGTCCATCATCGTGGCGAGCAGGGACAGCAGGCGGTAGCCGCGCCAGAACCACTTGTCGATCCAGGCCTGCACGATGGGCAGGTTGTCGGGGTCCTGCTCCAGCAGGAACTTGATGACCTCGATGCCCAGCGTCATGTGGCGGGCCTCGTCGCTTTGTGCCGAGAAGCCGAAGGACACGGTGGACATGTCGCCGTTGTAGGCCGCCCCCGACATCCAGGGCATGAAGACGAGGTTGGTCAGCACGTACTCGAAGGAGAACGAGATGGCCGTGATGAACTCGAAAGGCCCGCCGGTGATGGCGTCTTCGAAGAAGGACTTGGGGATGGAGAGGTACCAGGCCCGGTCGAACATCTCCGGGAACTCGGCCATGCCCTCGAAGTACTTGTTGTAGTGGCTCATCGCGTGGATCTGCGTCTGCGAATGGCGCAGCTCGTCCAGCGATTGCATCTGCGCGGCGATGCGCGGGGCCACGCCCGGGAACTCGCGGCTGAGGATGTTGAAGCCGCGGTGCGAGGCGTATTCCAGGCAGGTGATGCCGGTGACGAAGAGCTTGAGCGCCTGCACGTAGCGGGCGTCGCTCACATTGAACTGGCCGTTGTTCTGCTGGAAGGCGTCGATGATGGCGTAGAGCTTCTTTTCCTTCTCGCCCTGGTACTTCCAGTAGGCGTCCATGGTCAGGCGGAAGGGGTCTTCCCACTTGTCCCAATCGTGGATCTTGATGCCCTCGAAGTGGACGGCGCGGTAAACCTCGTCCTTGGGCTCGTAGCTGGGCTCCCAGCCCAGACCACGCGTGAGCATGGCGTAGTTTTCCTTGAGGCTGAGCTTCTTGGCGGCGGCGTGGGGGGTGGCGTTGGCGGGGGTGTTCATGGTCGTGCTCCAGGGCGTGTTCAGGCGCTTTGCCAGTGCAGGGTGAATGCGTCTTCGGTCTCGTCGATCTGGCCGGACAGCGAGATCAGATTGAGCTGCAGCTCGCGCAGGTCGAAGTCGCGGCCGACGCGCTCTTCCACCGAGGCGCGGCGGATGACGAGCAGGCCAGGCGCGGTGACCTTGACCATGGCGGGGGAGTCCACGGCGACGGCATGGGGGTTGTCGGCCACGATGGCCTCGACGATGGGCAGGGTGTCGTTGTTGGCCTGGAAGGCGATGAAGACAGGCTGCGTGGAGGTGGTGGTGATCTGGGGGGTCATGGGGGTGCTCATGGCGCTGCTTTCAATGGGGTTCAGGCCGTCAGACGCTCAGGCCGAGCTTGGCCAGGCGCACGCCCAGGGCCGCATCGACCTGGGCCAGGGCCACCTCGCCCTCGTCGCCCATGGTGGCTTCGGCCAGGGGCTTGAGGGACGCCAAGAAGCGCTCGCGCCAGGTGCGCGCCCAGCCGCTGAGCAGGGCCTGGTTGGCCTCGCTCTCGGCCGCGGCGGTCTTCACCATGGCATCGGCCCAGCGCACGCCCTCGTCGTGCAGGCGCATGGGGTAGTCCAGCAGGGTGGACAGGCCGGGCCCGTGGCGGCGCGCCAGCCAGGCATCGAACTGCTGCATGAACAGCGGGAAGACCAGGCCATCGGCGATCAGGCACTGGGCCACCAGCACCTCGAACCAGTCGCGCGTCACGAACACGCGCTCGACCTCGCGGCGCAGCGGCTGCCAGTCGCCGTGCTCGATCCAGAAGGCCTTGGCCTCGTCCAGGGTGCTGCCGGTGTTGCCGTCCACCAGCAGGCCGATGCGGGAGTAGTGCTGGGCCAGGCCAAGGCGGTCGGCCGCGCCCATGATGGCCGCCTGCGTGATGGCCGTGCTCCAGCCATAGGCCGAGATGTGGCTGAGGTTGGTGTTCGCGCCCCACTCGAAGTGGCGCAACGGCACGATGGCGAACACGATGGCGTCGCGCGCCTCCTGTGGCAGGCCGCGCAGCAGCTCGCGCTTTTCGGCGAACTCCATCTGGCGGTCCAGGCCTTCTTGCTGCTTGGCCCGGGCGATGGTGTAGCTGCCGTAGTAGTACTGGCGCGGGTCTTTCAGCGCGTACCAGTCCTTCATCACGATGGCCGTGCGGCGCGCGTCGTAGAGGTCATGCTCGGGGTCCCACAGCGGCTTGTAGTGGTGGTTCACCTCGGACTGCAGGTCGTAGGTGGCTTCCTGGTAGCGGCTGGCGGGCTTGTCGCCAAAGCGCCGGGCGATGTGCGCATAGGTGTGGCGCACGGGCTTGACGCTCTGGGTGCGGATCTCGACGGTCATGCGTGTCTCCGGGTGGGGGTGTGGGATGGAGGGAAGTCAGTCCGGGGTCTCAATCCATGACGCCGGGCTGGCCGTAGCGCCACTTGGCCTGCTCGGCGTCGATCTCATCGCCTTGCGCGGCGCTGAGGAAGCGCACGCGGTGGGCCGCGCAGAACTCTTCGTAGGCGGCCTTGGGCATGATCAGGTCCACCGACAGGTCGGGGTCGCCGAGCGAGAAGTCGAACTCCACGAAGCCATCTGGGCGCTCATGGCGCAAGCGCACGTAGCACTGGACCTGTTCGGCGCGTGGGAATGCGAGCACGGGCATGTCTTGTCTCCTGGTTCTGCGGTGGCCTGCCAAGCGGCTGTGCGGGAGTACCCGATGGCCATTGGCGTGTGCCTTGCACCTCCTCTTTTGCGAAGGCCGTGCCAGCGCACCCGACCCCTAGGGAACACCCCGAGGAATCGGAGCTTCAAACGCCCTTCATGCCCCTTTCAAGCCCTTGTTTTGGACGATGTGTGCCGAATCGACCCCGACCCTCGGGCATGACCTGTGTCAATTCATCCACCCCCGCACTAGCATCCTTGTCAGCGACTGTTCGAATTCCTACAAGCCCTGGACATGCCCACCCCACTCAAGGCAGCCGTGCCACGTTCGGCCTTGCCCACGCGCGAAGACCTGATCAGCCGCGTGCACTTCGACCCGCGCGAAGGCCGCATCTGGCTGGACGACCAGCGCATGCTGCTGCTGCACACCTCGGCGCTCGGGGTGCTGCGCCAGGAGCTCATCGAGACGCTGGGCGTGGACGCCGCGCGCGGCCTCATCACGCGCATGGGCTACAACTCCGGCGCGCACGATGCCGAGCTGGCCCGCAAGATGCGCGCGCCCGATGCACCGCAGGACGCCCTCTTCATCGGCCCGCAACTGCACATGCTCGAAGGCGTGGCCCGCGTCGAGCCGGCCCACCTGGAGATTGACGAAGAGCGTGGTCACTTCTTCGGCGAGTTCCACTGGTATGGCTGCGCCGAGGCGGAGGTGCACGTGCAGCGCTATGGCATCGGGGCGGACACGGCCTGCTGGCAGCAGGTGGGCTATGCCTCGGGCTTCGTCAGCCGCTTCATGGGCCGCCCGGTCATGTTCCGCGAGGTGCAGTGCTGCGCCCAGGGCGCCAGCCATTGCGTGATCATCGGCAAGAGCGTGGACGAGTGGAGCGACGCCGACGAGGACAAGCGCTCGCTGCGTGCCGACGCGCTCACGCAAGGCCTGAGCGCCGTGCCGCGTGGCGATCTGGGCAGTGGCGACAGCAGCACCGCGCGCTCCCTGCTGGGCGATGCCGATGTGGTGGGCGTGTCCTCGGGCTTCAACGCCGTCTGCCACATGGTGCGCCGCGCGGCCAGCACCCAGGCCACGGTGCTCTTCCTGGGCGAAAGCGGCGTGGGCAAGGAGGTGCTGGCGCAAAGCCTGCACCGCATCGGCAAGCGCGCGAGCGGGCCCTTTGTGGCCATCAACTGCGCGGCCATCCCGGAAGACCTGATCGAGTCCGAGCTGTTCGGTGTCGAGAAGGGCGGCTTCACCGGCGCGCAAAGCGCACGCGCGGGCCGCTTCGAGCGCGCCGATGGCGGCACGCTCTTCCTCGATGAGATCGGCATCCTGAGCTGGACGGCGCAGGGCAAGTTGCTGCGCGCCCTGCAGGAGCGCGAGATCGAGCGCGTGGGCGGCATCCAGACGCGCAAGGTCGATGTGCGCGTGGTGGCCGCCACCAACCTCGACCTGCGCGCCGAGGTCGAGGCCGGCCGCTTCCGCTAAGACCTGTTCTTCCGCCTCAACGTGCTGCCCATCCGGGTGCCGCCACTGCGCGAGCGCCGCGAAGACATCCCCGTCTTCATGAACCACTTCCTGCGCAAGTTCAACCAGCGCGATGGCCGCAGCATCAGCGGCTTCACGGCGCGCGCCATCGACGCGATGCTGAGCTACGCCTGGCCGGGCAACATCCGCGAGCTGGAGAACCTGGTCGAGCGCGGCGTGGTGCTGGCCGGCGACGGCGGCGCCATCGACGTCAGCCACCTGTTCGTGGGCGGCGAACAGCTGCAACGCGACTGGCTGAGCTGGAACCTCAATGGCTCGCTGCAGTGCCGTGCCGCCCATGACACCGCCAACCACACCGCTGACCACACCGGCCAAGGCCTGGCCCCGACCGATGCCGCCTCGCAGGCGCTGGCCGAGCGCGTGCAGTCCATGCTGGGCGATGCCGATTGCCACGATGGCCTGGTGCTCGACGAGGTCGAGGCCGCGCTGATCCGCCGCGCCATGCAGCGCACGCAGGGCAACCAGTCGGCCGCCGCGCGCCTGCTGGGCCTGACGCGGGCGCAACTCATCTACCGCCTCAAATCGGTGGCCGGGGTGGCCGGGGTGGACGAGGCCTGAACCGCCACCCACCACCCACCTGCCCCGCACCGATCCCCCCACAGCCCGTCACCGCACAGCCCACCGCCATGGACCTCCGCCACCTCAAGTATTTCCTGGCCGTCGCCCAAGAACTCAACATCGGGCGGGCCGCCGCGCGCCTGCACATCTCGCAACCGCCGCTGACGCGCCAGATCAAGGCGCTCGAGGACGAGCTGGGCGTGGCGCTGTTCATCCGCACCGCCAAGGGCGTGGAGCTGACCCAGGCCGGCGAGATGTTCAAGGAAGAAGCGCACAACATCCGCATGCTGGTCGAGGCCGGCATCGACCGCGTGCAGCGCGCCGGCGAAGGCAAGCTGGGCCGCATCGACGTGGGCATCTTTGGCTCGGGCATCTACGACATCATCCCCAAGCTGCTGCAGGACTTCCGCCGCAAGCTGCCGGGCGTCAACGTCGTGCTGCACACGATGAACAAGAGCGAGCAGATCGAGGCCCTGCGCCAGCGCCGCATCACCGTGGCCTTCAACCGCATGACCGAGCCCGAGCCCGACATCGGCCGCGAGCTGGTCGTCACCGAGTGCCTCTACGCGGCCATGCCCTCAGACCACCCGCTGGCCTCGCTCAAGGCCGTGCCACTGCGCGCCTTCGCCGAGCAGCCCTTCGTCGTCTTCCCCAACGTGGGCCGGCCCAACTTCGTGGACCGCGTGGTCGAGCTGTGCCGCCAGCAGGGCTTCGAAGCGCAGATCGCGCAGGAGGTGGGCGATGCCGTCACCGGCCTGGCCCTGGTGGCGCGCGGCTTTGGCGTGACGCTGATCCCGGAGTCGGCGGCGCAGGCCCTGGTGGTGCATGGCACGACGGTGCGCCCGCTGGCCGATGTGCCCAAGGCCATGATCGACCTGAGCTGCCTCTACCGCGTGACCGACAAGTCGCCGCTGCTCAAGGCCTTCCTCGGCGTGATCCGGGAGAACCGCGAAGCGCGGGAAGCCCGCGAGGCGCATGACGCCCACGAGGCCGCCACGCCACCGGCGATCATCTGAGCCGCTGACAGAGGCTCAGCGCACGGCCAGCGGCCGCAGGCGTTCGTCGAAATCGCCCAGGCTGGGCATGGCCAGGGGCGCGAGGTGGTCGAGCTGGTCCAGGCGGCTGCGGTAATCGGCCAGGATGTGGGTGCGCTCTTCCGTCGAGATGTAGGGCACGTGCCAGGCCACGAAAGGCGGCAGCACGCTCAAGCCCGTGTAGCCCAGCGTGCCTTGCTGCAGGGGCTTGAGCATGTCGTCGAGCGGGCCGTGCACGCCATCGGGCGCGAACATGTGCGACTGGCCGCCGATGGTCACGCTGAGCATGGCGCGCTTGCCCGCCAGGCCGCCGCGGTCGTAGAAGCGCTTGCCGCCATAGACGACGCCCGAGACCAGCACCCGGTCGATCCAGCCCTTGAGCATGGCCGGTGCCGAGAACCAGAAGATGGGGAAGTTCAGGATCAGCAGGTCGCACCACAGCAGCTTGGCCAGCTCGCTGCGCACGTCCGGCGCCAGCGTGCCGTTGGTGTGGGCGTGGCGCTGCTCCAGCGCATAAACGAGGTGGTCGGGGTTCTGGCGCTGGCCGAAATCGGCGGCGCTGGCCACGGGGTTGAAGCCCGCGGCGTACAGGTCGGACACCCGCACCTGGTGGCCCTGGGCGCGCAGGTGGTCGGTGGCGGTGGTGCACATGGCCGCGCTGAAGGAGTGTGGCTCCGGGTGGGCGTGGACGATGAGGACGTTCATGGCGCCCTCGCCTGGACCTCGGCGGCGCGCACCGCGCTGGCCGGCTGTCCCGCGATGGCCCACAGCGCCGGCGGCACCGGCTTGCACACGCCGCGCACCCCGCTGCGGTCCACGCCCAGGGTGTCCACGATCAGCTCGGTGAAGCGGGTCAGCAGGTCCTGGCACTGCGCCACAGGCCGCCCCTCCAGCACCAGGAACTCGAAGAAGGGCGCACCGGCCTGCCCCTCGCTGACCAGCCGGCCGGCCACGGCCACATGCTGGGGCCGGTAAAGCTGCGCGAAGACGCGCACGCGCTCGATGGGGCTCTGCAGCACCTCGGCGTAAAGGCGGCTGGCCGCCAGCACGAGCTCGCCGATGGCCGCATCGCTGTGCTGCCCTTCGGCCAGGTGGAGGTGGAGGATGGGCATGGCGGTCTTTCAGAAGGGGACACTCAGGGCAGGCCCTTGCGCCGGCCCGCGTCCATGAACAGGGTGCCGCCGGCCAGGGCGTCGGCCTCCGGGTCCAGCAGCAGGGCGATGGCCCAGGCGATCTGCTCGGGCGTGGTGAAGGCCCCGATGGCCGACTCGGCGCGCATCTGGTCCAGCACCTCGGCGGCGCTCAGGCCGTCGCGCGCGGCGCGGTCTTGGGCCACGCGGTGCAAGCGCTCGGTGTCGGCCGGGCCTGGGGCCACCAGGTGCGAGGTCACGCCGCGCGGCCCGTAGGCCCAGGACAGCTGCCGCACCAGGTTGGCCAGCGCGGCATTGGCCACGCCGGCCGTGGCCGCGTAGGCCGTGGGCTCGAAGCCGTAATGCCCGCCGATGGCGACCAGGCGCGCGCCGGCGCTCAGCCGCCCATCGACGGCGCGCACGAGGCGCAACATGCCGCCCACCTTGATGTTGACCGCGTCCACCACGGCCTCGGTCGGCGCGGTGAGCACGCCACCCGCGGTGGCCACGCCCGCGCCTTGCACCACCAGGCGCACAGGCGCACCGAGCTGCTCACAGGTCGCGCGGATGGCCTCGGTGGCGCTGTCCGAGGCGATGTCGGCCGCGCAGGCCACCACGCCGGGCGTGCTGTGCACCAGCGAGGCGAGGGCGTCGGTGGAACGCGCCACCGCCACCACGGTCAGGCCCTTGGCGGCCAGTCGGCGCACGATGACCTGGCCCATGGCGCCGGTGCTGCCGACCACCACGGCGATGTCTTGTTGCGGCATGGCTGTGCTCCGTGGGTGCGTGTGGTGGGTGGAGGTCGTCAGGCCAGCAGCTCAGGCCGCGCGGACCACGTCCTGCATCAGGCCGCGTTCCTTGGCCATGGTCATGGCGGTGTCCTCGATCATGTCTTCCTGGCCACCGATCATCTTCTTGCGGCCCAGCTCGACGAGGATGTCGCGCGCCGGCACGCCGAAGCGCTTCTCGGCCCGCTTGGCGTGCAGCAGGAAGGTCGAATAGACGCCCGCGAAGCCCAGCGTGAGGGACTCGCGGTCCACGCGCACGATGTGGTCCATCATGGGCACGATGATGTCTTCGGCCACGTCCATCAGCTTGAACAGGTCCACGCCGGTGAGGATGCCCATGCGGTCGCACACGGCCAGGAAGACTTCCAGTGGCGTGTTGCCCGCGCCGGCGCCCAGGCCGGCCACCGAGCCGTCGATGCGGCTGGCGCCTGCGGCGATGGCGGCCACCGAGTTGGCGATGCCCATGCCCAGGTTGTGGTGGCCGTGGAAGCCGATCTCCGTCTCGGGCTGGAGCACCTCGCGCAGCGCCGCCACGCGGGCCGTCACGTCGGCCGGCAGCATGTGGCCGGCCGAGTCGGTCACGTAAATCGTCTGCGCGCCATACGACTCCATCAGCTTGCCCTGCTGGGCCAGGCCGGCGGGGTCGTTGAGGTGGGCCATCATCAGGAAGCCGACGGTGTCCATGCCCAGCTTGCGCGCAAAGGCGATGTGCTGGGGCGAGGTGTCGGCCTCGGTGCAGTGCGTGGCCACGGTGACGCTGCGCGCACCGCAGTCGTAGGCCGATTGCAACTCGCGCATCGTGCCCAGGCCGGGGATGAGCAGCACCGACACCTTGGCCTGCGTCATCTTCGGCACCACGGCCTGCAGGTACGCCTCGTTGCTGGCCAGCGCGAAGCCGTGCTGCAGCGAGTTGCCGCCCAGGCCGCCGCCGTGCGTGACCTGGATCAGCGGCACGCCGGCCGCGTCCAGCGCGGTGGCGACCTCGACCATCTGCGCCACCGAGATCTGCTCGCGCTTGGCGTGCATGCCGTCGCGCAGGCACATGTCGTGCAGCAGGACCTTGCGGCCGGCCAGGCTGGTGTCGGTGGTGTTGGTGTTGGTGGTGCTTGCGGTGCTGTTCGGGGCGCTCATCACACGGTCTCCTTGGCCGGCTGCAGCTGGATCTTCCCAGCCAGGATCTCTTCGGCAAACATCTCGGCGGTGCGGCAGGCGGCCGCCGTCATGATGTCCAGGTTGCCTGCGTACTTGGGCAGGTAGTCGCCCAGGCCCGAGACCTCCATGAACACCGACACGCGCTGGCCGTCGAACACCGGGCCGTTGACCAGGCGGTAACCCGGCACGTACTTCTGCACCTCACCGATCATGGTCAGCACCGAGTCGATGATGGCGGCCTGGTTGGGCGCCTCGTCGGTCAGGCAGTTGATGGTGTTGCGCATGATCACCGGCGGATCGGCAGGGTTGATGATGCACAGCGCCTTGCCGCGGCGCGCACCGCCCACCTTCACGATGGCGTTGGAGGTGGTGTAGGTGAACTCGTCGAGGTTGGCGCGCGTGCCCGGGCCGACCGACTTGGACGACAGGCTGGCCACGATCTCGGCGTAGTCCACCGGCTGCACGCGCGAGATCGCGTTGACGATGGGGATGGTGGCCTGGCCGGCGCACGAGATCATGTTCACGTTCATCTCGGCCTTGTCGGCGTGCTCGCGCAGGTTCACCGGCGGCACGCACAGCGGGCCGATGGCCGCCGGCGTCAGGTCGATCATCAGCACGCCCAGCTCGTTGAGCTTGCGCGAGTTCTCGGCGTGCACATAGGCCGAGGTCGCGTCAAAGGCGATCTGGATGCCGTCTTCGAGCACGTGGGGCAGCAGGCCGTCCACGCCCTCGGCGGTGGTCTTCAGCCCCATGCTGCGGGCGCGGGCCAGGCCCTCGGAGGTGGCGTCGATGCCGACCATCCAGACGGGCTCCAGCACGGGGCTGCGCTGGATCTTGTAGATCAGGTCGGTGCCGATGTTGCCCGAGCCGATCAAGGCGCATTTGATCTTTTTCATGGAAGGGATCCTGTGGGTGCTTTGCGGATGTCAGGCGCTCAGGTGGTGGACTTGGCCTTCGCGGCCGCCTCTGAAGCACCGGCGGCCGTTGCCGCGGCCGCTGCGGCCATCTCAGCTTTCTGGCCCGCCGTCACGCCGGCCACGGCGAACTCGTCCAGGCCGTGCTCGGTGATGAGGATGCGCACGGTGTTCTTGTCCACCCCCAGCGCGGTGGCGGTGGCCTCGGCAACAGCGGCCACGACGCGGCGCTTTTGCTCGACGGTGCGGCCGGTCATCAGGTGCATTTCGATGATGGGCATGGGGCCTGTCCTCAGGTTGTTCAGATGAATCGCACCGACACGCTGCCCAGCTCCTGGTAGCGCGCGATGACGTTGTCGCCAGGCTTGACGGCGATGGCCTCGGTGATGGCACCGCTCATGACGAAGCTGCCCGCGGGCAGGTCCTCGCCGAGCTCGTGCAGCACCCGCACCATCAGCGCGATGGCATCGGCCGGGTGGCCCATGACGGCGGCCGATGCGCCCATGGTCACGGCCTCGCCGTTCTTCTCCATCACCACGCCCAGCGTGCTCAGGTCGATGTCACTGGCGTAGCGGGCACGGCCACCGGCCACGTAGCGGGCCGACGAGCCGTTGTCAGCCACCACGCTGGGCAGGTCGAACTTGAAGCCCGAAAAACGCGAGTCGATGACCTCGATGGCGGGCAGCACGAAGTCGGTCGCGGCCAGCACGTCTTCCCGCGTGACCTGGTCACCCGCCAGGCGGGCCTTGGTGACGAAGGCGATTTCGCACTCGGCGCGCGGGTGCACCAGGTCGTCGGTGCGCACGGCCGAGTTCTCAGGGCGGGCCATGTCGGCCAGCAGGAAGCCGATGGAGGGCACGCGCACGCCCATCTGGTCCATCTTGGCCTTGGAGGTCAGGCCGGCCTTCCAACCCGCCTGGCGGCGGCCCTGGGCCAACCAGCGGCGGCGCAACTCCAGCTGCACGGCGTAGCCATCGGCCAGCGTCATGCCGGGGAAATCGTCGGTCAGTTTCGGGATGGCCTTGGCGCCGGTCTGCGCCGCCTCGATGCGGTCGCTCAGGCGGACGATGTCCTCGCGGCCCAGCGTCAGCGTCATGCTCTGGTTCGGGTTCTCGGCGCTCACAGGGCGCTCCTTCCATGGAAACGGGCACGGCAGGTGCCCAGGCCACCGACGGTGCAGACCAGCTCGTCGCCCTCGGTCACAGGCACCAGGGCCGATTGCGAGCCCGACAAGATCACCTCGCCGGCGCGGAAGGGCAGGCCCAGGCGGCCCAGGGTGTTGGCCAGCCAGACCACCGCGTTCACCGGCGAGCCCTGCACCGCGGCACCCACGCCGGTCGAATGCAGCTCGCCGTTCTTGTGCAGCACCATGCCGGCCAGGGTGAGGTCCAGCTTGCGCGGGTCGCCCTTGACGTCGCCCAGCAGGAAGACGCCGCACGAGGCGTTGTCCGCCACCGTGTCCTGGATCTGGATGTTCCAGTCCTGGATGCGCGAGTCCACGATCTCGAAGCAGGGCGTCACGTAGTCGGTCGCGTACAGCACATCGGCCGCCGTGATGCCCGGGCCGATCAGGTCGCGCTTGAGCACGAAGGCCAGCTCGGCCTCGGCCTTGGGCTGGATCAGCGTGTTCAGGTCCACGCCGTCGGATTCGCTGCGCACCATGCTGGAAGTGAGTTGGCCGAAGTCGGGCTCGAACACGCCCAGGAAGTCCTGCACGGGCTTGCTGGTCACGCCGATCTTCTTGCCGACGATGGTCTCGCCGGCCTCGACGCGGCGGGCCACGTAGCGCGACTGGATGGCGTAGGCATCGGCCAGGGTGATGTCGGGCGACTGCTCGCGCAGCGGCCGCATGACACGGCGCTCGCGCCACGCCTGGAACAGCGCGTCGCCGTGCCGCTCGATGGTTGGGATGTCCATGGTCAGGGCTTTCAGGGCTGGGTTCAAAGCTTGATGCAGATGTTGCGCAGGTCGGTGTAGAACTCCAGCGAGTGCACCCCGCCTTCGCGACCGATGCCCGATTGCTTGGAGCCGCCAAACGGCGTGCGCAGGTCGCGCAGGAACCAGCTGTTGACCCAGGTGATGCCCACCTCGACCGCGGCCGCCATGCGGTGGGCGCGGGTCAGGTTCTGCGTCCAGATCGTGGTGGACAGGCCATAGCGGTTGGCATTGGCCAGGCCGACGACCTCTTCCTCGCTGTCGAAGGGGCGGATGTGGCAGCAGGGCCCGAAGATCTCCTCGCGCACCACGGCCGCCGTTTCGGGCAGGCCGGTCCAGATGGTCGGCTGCACCCAGGCGCCACCGGCCAGCTCGCCCGACATCTCCGGCACGCCGCCGCCGGTCACCACCGTGGCGCCCTCTTCCACCGCCTTGGCGTAGTAGGACATCACCTTGCGCTTGTGCTCCTGGCTGATCAGCGGGCCGTAGTTCGAGCCCTCGTCGCTGGGGCGGCCGTACTTGACGGCTTCGCAACGCGCCTTCAACGCCGAAACGAACTTGTCGAACAGCGGGCGCTCCACATAGACGCGCTCGGTGCCCAGGCAGACCTGGCCGGTGTTCATGAAGGCCGAGCGGAAGATGCCTTCCACCGCGTCGTCGAAGTTGGCGTCGGCGAACACGATGCCGGCGTTCTTGCCGCCCAGCTCGAAAGACACGTCGCGGATGCCATGGGCCGCCGCCTTCATGATGGCCGCGCCCGTGCGCGTCTCGCCGGTGAAGGTGATGGCGTCCACGTCTTCGTGGCTGGTGATGAACTCGCCCGCGGCGTCCGGCCCGAAGCCGTGCACCACGTTGTAAACGCCCGGGGGCACGCCCACGGCGTTCATGACCTCGCCCAGCAAGGCGGCGGTGGCCGGCGTTTCTTCCGAGGGCTTGACGACCACGGTGTTGCCGCAGGCCAGCGCCGGGCCGACCTTCCAGGTCATCAGCAGGAAGGGCGCGTTCCAGGGGCTGATCACGCCGATCACGCCCTTGGGCTTGCGGATGGCGTAGTTGATCGCACCGCGGCCATCCGGCGTGTCCATCTGGAAGGCCTCGGTCGGCACGTTCTTCATCAGGTCGGCGAAGACCTTGAAGTTCGCCGCACCGCGCGGCACGAAGGCGTGCGCGATGACGTGGTGGGGCTGGCCGGTGTCGGCCTCTTCGGCAGCGACGAAATCATCGAAACGCTTCGTGATGCCATCGGCCACGGCGTGCAGCATGGCCATGCGCTTGTCCACCGTCATGCGGCCCCAGTCGCCCTTCAGGGCGGCGCGGGCGGCGGCCACGGCGGCATCGACCTCGGGGCGGCCGGCTTCGGCCACCTGGTAGAGCGGCAGGTTGGTGAGCGGGCTGAGCTTGTCGAACACGCGCTGGCTGCGCGCGGGCACGAACTCGCCGTGGATGAAATTCAGGATTTGTTTCATGGGGATGTCTTTGCGCAGCGCTTCGGCCCTCAGCTGACGACGCCGAGGAAGCTTTCGTGGAGGGTGCCGGTGGGGTAGTCCAGGCCATGGCCGAACTCGTCGAACGTCCAGGTGATGGGCTCCCAATCGGGGTAGGGCTCGTAGCCGCCGGCGAAGGTCTCGAAGCGGTTGCCCGACGGGTCCCAGGCGTAGATGGTTTCGCCGCGGGTCACGCCGTGCCGCGTGGGGCCCATGTCGATGGGCACGCGGTTCATGCCCATGATGTCGCTGGCGCGCTGCACGCGCTCCCACGAGTTCAGGCGGAAGGAGACGTGGTGCAGCTTGCCCGGGTTGGGGTGCTCGACGAAGGCGATGTCGTGCGTCTTGTTGGAGCACGACAGGAAGATGCCGACCTCGGGCTCACCGGCCTCGACCGGGCCCAGGATGCGCTCGACCAGACGGAAGCCCAGCACCTCGGTGAAGAGGGCCTTCACGGCGGCCACGTTGGGCCCGTAGAGCAGGCAGTGGTCGAAGCGCACCGGGGCCATGCCGTGCTCGGCGTCGGGGCCCCAAGGCGGCGGGTTCTTCAGGCCCAGGCCATTGCCCACGTGCGCCTTCTCGGCAAACAGCTCGAACTCGTGGCCCGAGGGCAGCGTGAAGCGCAGGCGCTCGCCGGTCTCCAGCATCTCGCCGGCGGGGATGCGGCGGGTGGCCACGCCCCGCGCATTCAGGTCACGCTCGAACTGGTCCAGCGAGGCGGCGTCCAGCACGCGGTAGCCCACGAAGTCCACGCCGGCGCTGTCGGCCTGGCGCAGCACGATGCTGTTGTGGTCGCGCTCGTCCCAGGCTTTGAAATAGACACGGCCTTGTGCGTCCTCGCCTGTCTCGACCAGGCCGATGACGTCCCGGTAAAACTTGCGGCTGACTTGGATGTCCAGGACGCGCAGCTGCGCATGTCCTGCCCTCATGACGCCGGTGATGGCCATGTGTGTCTCCTGTGGGTGCCTGGGCCATGGTTGCCCGTTGGTGGGTGGTGCACTTCGGTGCATTGCCGTGAACCATACCGAAGCCTGCACGGCGCCTCCAATACCATCGGCGACCATGACCGATACCACTTGGGTATGTCGGGCTGCGGCTGCTGGCATGCCCTCTTGACAAGGCCTCAGCGGGGTGGAGTCGAGCGGACCATCCGGATCACATCGAAAGGGCAGACCACCGCGCACTGGGCACATCCCGTGCAATGCGAGGGGTCATGCAGCTCGGCCTGCTTGGGGCCCCAGCCCCGAGGGCCTTGCGCCTGCAGCCACAGCACCTTGGGCGGGCAGGCCGCCACACAGCGGCCGCACGCGGTGCAGCGCTCGGTGTCGATGTGGGGCAGGGCGACAGGGGCAGGCACAGCCTTTCAGAATGTAGGCGAAATCACGCCATTTCGGCCCCTGTTGCAAAGACACGCCGAAAGCGATGAATGCCACGAAATTGGCGCAACTCTGCCCGCCCAAACGGGCCCGATGTCTGCATGATGGTCTCCAGTGACTTGCGCTGCCCGGCAAGGGCAGCCCCCTCGACACCGCTTCACCGGAGGATGGCACCATGAACTGGCTCGACAACGTTTCGTCGGACCTGGATCAACCGATCGCTGCGGCCTGCCTGATGCACGGCCACTGGTTGCACCCCCTCAACCCCTTCTCGGAACCGGTGATGTGCCGGGTCGTGATGGACGTGGCCGAACCCCGCGTGGTGGCCGCCCAGGTGATCGCACCTGGCCAGGTCCAGCACCTGGGCAGTGCCGAGCTGGAAGACCTCAACGCCGCCATGCTGGCCCAGGACGTCCACCGCAGCCCCGCGGCTTGGGGCATGAGCCCCTGCGCCAAGCTGCCCAGCTGGGCCCGCCCCAGCTTCAGCGAACGCCAGATCGAAGAACTGGAGCGCCTGCAGGGCTACCTGTCCGAGGCCGAAGACGAGGACATCGACAACGTGCTGCTGCTGCGCGACGACTTCCTGCGCGGCATTGGCATGAGCGACCACGACATGTACCGCGCCGTGCGCCAGCCCGAGCACGGCACGGCGCCACGCCGGGGCGGGCGCCTGGCCAGCTGAGGGGCGGGGCTAAACTGCCCCGCATGAAGGTTTCGCAACGCGCCCAGTCCATCACCCCTTTCCTGGCCATGGAGTTCGGCAAGCGGGCCGCCGAGCTCGAAGCCGCCGGCCACCGGGTGATCCGCTTCAACATCGGTGAGCCCGACTTCGGCGCGCCACCGGCCGTGCGCGCCGAACTGCAGCGCATCGCCGCCGACACGGCCCTGCCCTACACCGGCGCCCTCGGCCTGCCCGCCCTGCGCGAGGCCATCGCCGGCTTCTACCAACAGGCGCATGGCGTGCACGTGGCACCCGAGCGCGTCGTCGTGACCGCGGGGGCTTCGGCCGCGCTGCTGCTGCTCACCGCCGCGCTGGTGGACCCGGGCGACGAGGTGTTGGTGGGTGACCCGTCCTACCCCTGCAACCGGCAGTTCCTCAGCGGCTTTGGCGCCGACGTGCGCCTGGTGCCCACCGACGCGGCCTCGCGCTTCCAGCTCGACCTGGCCGCGGTGCAGCGCCACTGGTCGCCGCGCACGCGGGGCCTGATGGTGGCCACGCCCTCCAACCCCACCGGCACCTCGGTGCCACCTGCGGAGCTGGCCGCCATCTGCGACTGGGCCCGCGCGCACGGTGCCTGGCGCATCATCGACGAGATCTACCTCAACCTCAGCGACGCCCAAGCCGACGGCCGCCCCGCGCCCACCGTGCTGGCCACCGACCCCGGCGCCTGCGTGATCAACAGCTTCTCCAAGTACTTCGGCATGACGGGCTGGCGCCTGGGCTGGGCCGTGGTGCCCGAGGCCCTCGTGCCCGCCCTGGAGCGGCTGGCGCAGAACTACTACATCTGCGCCCCCACCCCGGCGCAAATGGCCGCACTGGCCTGCTTCACGCCCGAATCCATCGCCGTGTGCGAGGACCGCAAGCGCGAGTTCGCCGAACGCCGCGCCCTGGTGCTGCAAGGCCTGCGCGACATCGGCCTGCGCGTGCCGGTGGCCCCCGACGGCGCCTTCTACGCCTACATCGACGTCAGCGGCACCGGCCTGGACGCCATGGCCTTTTGCGAACAAGCCCTGCAACAAGCCCACGTGGCGCTGACGCCGGGGCAGGACTTCGGCTTCTGCAGCGCGGCCTCGCACGTGCGGCTGTCGTACGCGGCCTCGCGCGCCGACCTGCAAGAAGGCCTGGCCCGACTGGGCCGCTTCGTTGCCGCGAGGCGCGACCATGGCTGAGCCCCGCAGCCCCGAACACCGCACCACGCCGATGCGCCGCACCAGGCTGGCCTTGCAAGGCTGGCTGCTGTCGGTGCGCGACATGCTCACCTCGGCCGGCCCCGTGCTGCTGCTGGCCGCCGGCCTGCTGGTGGGCGCCTACGTGTGGCTGGACCCGCAGCCCCCGCGCAGCGTCACGCTGGCCACCGGGCCCGCGGGCAGCGCCTACGCCGAGTTCGGCCAACGCTATGCCCAGGCCCTGAAGCAAGACGGCATCCGCGTGGAGCTGCTGCACACCGACGGCCCCGCCGCCAGCCTGCAGGCCCTGCGAGACGGCGACGCCGACGTGGCCTTCGTGCGCGGCGGCAGCAGCCAGGCCGGTGATGCCGATGCCGCAAACAACAACGACGCCGACGCCGGCATCATGTCCCTCGGCGCGCTGTTCTACGAGCCGCTGTGGGTCTTCTACCGCCCCGGCGCCGTCAACGTGGCTTCGGCCAAGGGCGGCTCGGCAAAAGCTCCCGCCCAAGCGCCCGTCAAGGCCCCCGCCCCCGACGTCCGCCTGACCTCGCTGACCCAGCTCCAGGGCCTGCGCATCAACCTCGACCAGCCCGGCAGCGGCGTGCCCGAGCTCATGCAGCGCCTGCTGCAAGCCAACGGCCTGGGCCCCGACACCTTCACCGCCAGCAACCTGCCGCCCGACGCCGCCACCGAGGCCCTGCTGGCCGGCCAGATCGACGCCCTGGTGCTGATGACCGCGCCCGAGTCCCCCGCCGTGCAACGCCTGCTGCGCCAAAGCGGCGTGGCCCTGGCCGACCTGCCCCAGGCCGACGCCCTGGCGCGGCGCTTCCCCTTCCTGCAAACCGTCACGCTGCCGCGCGGCATGGTGGACCTCGCCCGCGACCTGCCCCCCGACGACATCGGCCTGCTGACCACCACCACCGCCTTGCTCACCCACGAAGACACCCACCCCGCCTTGCGCCAGCTGTTTGCGCAAACCGCGCAAAAGCTCCACGGCGGCGCCGGCTGGTTCAACGGCGTGCGCGACTTCCCCAACACCCGCACCAGCGAGCTGCCCGTCAGCCCCGAAGGTGACCGCGCCATCAACGGCACGCCGCCCTTCTGGCAACGCCACCTGCCCTTCTGGGCCAGCAACCTGCTGGAGCGCATGTGGCTGGTCATCGGCGGCCTGATCGTGCTGCTGCTGCCCCTGTCGCGCGTGGTGCCGCCGCTCTATACCTACCGCGTGCGCCAGCGCGTCTTCCGCTGGTACGCGCGGCTGCGCGCCGTCGAGGCCCGCCTGGACGAAGGCGAAACCAACGCCAGCGAGTTGCTCGACGAGCTCGACGAACTCGACCGCGTCGCCAGCCAGATCACCGTGCCCCTGGCCCACGCCGACGAGCTCTACGCCCTGCGCAACAACATCGAAGGCGCGCGCAGGCGCTTGCTGGCACGGCGTGACCAGGCCCCTGCTTTCGTTTCATGATTCGTTTCAGGTTTTGTTTCGTCGCTGGGCAAAAAAGACCTGGCATGGCGCCTAAGCGGTTGATTGGATTGAAGATCTGACCAAAACGTGGCGCACCGGCGGGGGCTCGAATTCGTTACACTGAACGCCATGAGTGCCGACACCCTGATCGCCTTCCTCCGACAGCAGGCCAACCGGCCAGGGGGCACGGCGCGCGTGCCGGCCGGGCGCGTCCTGGAGGGCCTGGGCATCAGCCGCCCCACGCTGATGCGGGCGGTGCAAGACGCGGGCGACCAGGTCATCGCCATGGGCCAGACGCGCCGGCGCGCCTACGCTGCGCGACGCCCCCTGCGCGGCCAATGGGCGCCCCTGCCGGTGTTCCAGGTCGACGAACAAGGTGAGCCCCGCCAGATCGGCCGCCTGCACCTGGCCCACGGGCACGGCTGCTGGCTGGAGGGCGACCCAGGCTGGCCACAAGCCCCCGACGACCCCGCCGCACAAGGCGGCTGGCACGAAGGCCTGCCCTGCCCCCTGCAGGACATGCGCCCCGAAGGCTTCCTGGGCCGAGCCTTTGCGCGCGCCCACGCCGCCTTGCTGCAGGTTCCCGAAGACCCACGCGAATGGTCTGACGACGACACCCTGCACGCCCTCTCGCTGCTGGGCAGCGACGCCCCGGGCAACCTCATCGTGGGCGAAGCCGCCTACCAGCGCTGGGCCGCGCAACGCCTGACTGCCGAAAGCCGGGCCACGCCCCAGGCCGAGCGCGCCACCACCTGGCTGCAACGCGCCGCCGACGCCATGCAAACGGGCCACGCCGGCTCGAGCGCCGCGGGCGAGTTCCCCAAATTCACGGCGTCCGTGCAGCGAGCCGAAGGCGGCACCCAGCACGTGCTGGTCAAGTTCTCCGGGCTGGACGACTCCCCTGGCTCAGGCCGCTGGGCCGACCTGCTCGTGTGCGAACACCTCGCGCTGGAGGCCCTGCAGCAACTCGGTGTGCCCGCCGCGCGCTCGCGCATCCTGCAAACCGGTGGACGCACCTTCCTGGAGGTGGACCGCTTTGACCGCCACGGCGCCCACGGCCGCTCGCCCGTGTGCTCGTGGCAGGCCGTGGGCGACACCTTGCTGGGCGACACCAGCGGCCCCTGGCCTGAAGCGGGCCGCCGCCTGCGCCAGCGCGGCCTGATCGCCAAAACCGACGACGCCAGCCTGCGCACGCTGGGCCTGCTGTGGCACTTCGGCCGCTTCATCCAGAACACCGACATGCACCCCGGCAACCTGGCCTTCGTGCCCGTGGACGGGCGCTTTCAGGTGGCCCCCGCCTACGACATGCTGCCCATGCACCACGCCCCCGTGCGCGGGGTGGAGCTGCCCAGCCGAGGCTTCGACGTCTCCCTGCCCCTGCCCGACAGCTTCGACGTCGCGCGCCCCGCCGCCGCAGCAGCGAGTGCCTTCTGGCAACGCAGCAGCCAGGACGAACGCATCGGCGCCGGCTTTCGGGACGTGTGCGCCCGCAACGCCGAGGCGCTGGAGCGCTTGCGGCGGGTGATGGGCTGAACACTGAAGGGCCGACGTCGGCCCTTGCTGGGGCGGCTTCGGCGCGGGCGGTGACGTTCGCGGCACTTTGAGGGGCGACGAATGCGCGCTGAGTGCCGTGATCGTCGGTCGGGATCTCAGCCGATGGGATGTCGGGGGGCGACCGCGCCCCTTTTTGGGGCGTTCACCTCGCTGCGGGTGCCGGTGAATGCGCCGCAAGCGACGACGACGGTGCTGGAAGGGGCGTGGTTTGCGCTGCGTCAGGCCTCGGAGGTGATGGGAAGTGCCGACAGCGGCGGATCAAGCGCCGACGCCCGCGGTGGGCAGGCAGAATGCCGGCGAAAGCAGCCAGCAAAGCGGAGGCGAGTTGAGCACCGACCAGCGGCCAGGCGAATCACAGGCGTGGCTGAACGCCCTGGTGCAGCGAGAATTCTGACGCATGAGCAGCACCAAACAGGACGTCCTCCAAGCCTTCGAGCGCATGCGTTCAAAAGGTAGCTCGGAAGGTCGATGGATCAAGGTGGCAGTGCTGCTCAATCGCACCTGGCAGTTCAAAGAACTTGGGTGCCGTCCGGAAGTGGTACAGGCGATAAAGCCTGAACCTGTCCGATACCTCCTTTGCGAACGCCACCTCGTTTGACGACACAAAGAACGGTGTCGCCGCATCATGGGCCGTGGTCTTGACCTCGATGAAACGCTCGCGGCCATCCGTCTCGAAAGACAGCACGTCATACCCAAGACCATCACCTTGAGTCTCAGCGACATGCTCGACCCGGTCTGCCAACCGGCCGACACCGAGTTGGGCCAAGCGCCACTGTTCAAACTGGACGATGAAGCGTTCGCCCGCCGTGCCGAGTGATCGATTGCGACTCTCACGTTCGAAGTAGTCGCGCTTGACACCACGCCTCACATAGTCAGATCGTGCTTCCTCCACACGATGCTGTCGCTTCGGTGGTCCGGTCAGAAGGCTCTTGAACGCCACAGACTCTGGAACGTCGGCAGGGCGGTCAACGGCCAGTTCTGCGGCCTTGTCCAAAAGAGGCAAATGGGCCACCTGTTCGGCCACAACATCTACCAGGCCTTCACGTTGAAAATTGACGCGAGGCTTGTATCCGGGAACAGAGGGGTAGCCCAACTCAATCATCACTGCGCTGATGTTGGCTCGCTTGAACTCGATGGAGCCTTTGCTGCGATCGCTCAGGCGTGGCACCAAGTTTCTTGCACGCTCCGCCTTGTTGTAGGTCTGACCTGCCAGCTCCTTCATGAGCATCTCAAGGTAGTCGGCCACGATCAAAACGTTCTCGTGCCTAGTCCACGCACGCTCTTTGCTGGACGCCTGATGTGCATCCACATCCACCAAATCAAACCCCAAGCCCTTCAGTATCCTGACGACCGTGGCTTGTCCGCCTGAAAAGTCTTGCGGTCGCAACGGACCTTGTTCCGGGAACTGCACACCATAGGCCGCGCCAATGATCGCCTTGGAGTCGCAGGCCTGGCCTGTGACTGGGTGCCGGACGAAGAAGTCCCGTGCAAAGCCAAATCGATACTTCTCCAAAAAAGCTTCACGGCCGATCAGGACGAACTCCTCCAAAGCGGTTTCTACAGCCCACCGGGTCAGCTTGTTCAAGCTTGCTGTCATCGTCACGCCACCACCATCAACCATTCAGCAATCACGCTCAAGGCGTCCACATCGTTGGGCTGCACGGTCATCACCTCAAAGCCCACCCCATCACTTTCCGGCACCAACTCAATCCTCTCGTGCCGCCAAGTGCCATCCGCATCCACCACCTTCTCACTCCGATACCGCTTGACGGTGCAGCTGCCCCCCCGTCTCCGGGTCGCTGATGCTGCGGTGCTGCACCACCACGATCTTGCCGTTGCGCGTGCCTTGCGGGTTGGCCCTGAACAGGCACCAGGCCCCGTTGGGGATGCGCTTGTTCATCGACTCGCCCACCACCTGGGCCACGAACAGGCCGGGCTGGGGCTTCACCCATTCGGGCTGCTCCACCCACTCGGTGGCGCCATCTTCCAGGGCTTGTGGGTCACGAGCTGGTCGTCGTCCACGAAGAACACGGTGCAGCGCGCGGCGTTGATCACTTCCTTGACCTGGTTTTCGCCGAGGTTGGGCGCCTTCTGTCTCACCCGCCTTGCCGCCGAGGCGGGCCCAGACGATGCCGTCCTTCTCGCTGAAGCGGGCCTGCGACCACTGCTTGAGTTCGATGATGACCAGCTTGGGTGTGGCAGCTTCATCTTCCCCCGTCAAAAGCACGTCGATGCGTTTGGAGGTCTGCGGCACGGTGTATTCCAACGCCACGGCCATGTCGTCGGGGATGGCATCGTCTTTCAGCACCTCCCCCACTTCGAACAGCGAGGGCTGACGGCCCGTGCTGCGCAGGTACTGCTGCGACAGCACAAACTCGATGTCGTTCTGAAACGTATCTTCAATGAACTGACGTTTGTTGGCCTGGTAAACGATCACCGCAACTTCTCCCTGCGCGCCAGGGTAATCGAATTCGTTGGCGCATCTGCCAGTTCGCACTTCCTCCGAAAGGCTGAGCGCAGCCCCTCAACAGCATCGCAAAACTTTGCCTTGCCGACCCAGCCAACGCAGTGCGCGATCACTACCATCTGAACGTCGGCCACACCGACACGAAGGAGTGATGCCATGCGATGCCGTTCGACCCTCTTGTGTGCCGTGCTCGGGGCCCTGGCCCTGGCACATGCGCCTGCACACGCTGACCGCCGCCATGGCGACCACCGCCGCGGTGGCGACCCCTGGCGCTTCGATCCGCGCTACAGCCACAACCACTACTACCCCTCGGTGGGCTACGTGGCCTACGGCCTGCCTGGCGGCAGCCTGAGCATCGCATTCGGCACCGGCCACCTGTTCTTCAACAGCGGGGTGTGGTTCCGTCCCTATGCCGACCGCTACGTGGTGATCGCGCCACCCGTGGGCGTCCTGGTGCCGGTGTTGCCACCCGATTGCGTGACGGTCTGGGTCGGCAACACCATGTACTACTACCTCAACGGTGCCTACTACCTGCCCGCACCGGGCCGAGGCTTCGCCGTGGTGGCGCCGCCGCCCAGCGTCGAAACCGCGCAAGCCAATGTGCCCGCGCCGATCAAGCCTCCGCCCACGCCCGTCATCTACCCGCGCAACGGACAGTCACCCGCGCAAACCGAGGGTGACCGCCAGGAGTGCAACCGCTGGGCCGCCACGCAACAAGCCGCCTTGCTGGACGCCGATGTGTTCCAGCGGGCCGTCGCGGCTTGCATGGACGGGAGGGGATACACGGTGCGTTGACGCCCAGGTGCAAGGCACACGGACACGCACTCTGTCACGGCGCGTAGAACTGGGCGGGACTTTCACTTGTTCGTCCGCTTGACCTGTTTCTCGACCCGTAGGGCGCCAAAGTCAATGCGACAGCATGTCATTGCAAATCAAACACTTAGCAGCGGCCGCGACATAGCCAAGAAACTCAAAGCGACACAAGTTGATACGACTGACCTACTCCGCGCCAAAGTTATGGCACCAAGAGGAATGTATGCCGCAATTGTAGTCATTCAGGGGAAAAATTGCTGAAACCTTGCCGGCATCAGCCGTTCGCATGCTGTTCATGCACGGACCACATAGCTCTCCTGGTCAGCAAATTGTTGTGATTGGCGCATCAGCGGCAGCAATACGTTGTCTGCATAGGTGCATCCCGTGATGCCTGGGTCAATCTGGCCTGACTTCTCGGCGGCTTCTGGTGGATGGCCTTGTCGATGCGACAAGATGTCTGCCAATGGCGCATAGCCAGTCTCCCACGCACATGCTTGGGGGAAGCCATCTCTCAACCTGGCCAAGATCTGCATCCCTGCGAAATCAAGGTCTCCAAAAAAGAAGACGGACATCTCGGCATTATCGAAAAGCCAGCGCGCTGCCCGCTCCAAAGCGGCCTGGGTCGGCGCCGCAGATTGGCGGGAGTAGATGCGGCATCCTTGTGGGTGGCGCAGTCGCTTGGCCCCTGCTTTGAAGCCGGCGGCATAGACCAGTGCCATGTGGGCCCAGTCCGCTTGCCGGTGGTCGGCCATGCGCTCGAAGGTGACGAGATTTTCTACAAACAGTACAGCGTCAAAATTTTCTGGCTCTTCAGGGAACGCCATAAGCAATTGGATCGGTGCTTCAAATAGCTGGCCTGACGCAGCACCTAGCAGTCGGAGCAACTCTTCCCGATGATCCAATATTTTGGATCGAGCATGAAATACGCGCGCAGAGGCCTCTCGAAGCGGCATAGTCTGACCAGATACGCACAGTGCATGCAGCGCGAGCAAGCAATCGGCGGCCTCATGCAGGGGCCAGCCCTCCAGGGCGCGCAGAGGGCTCTTGGACAAGTAGTCCAGCAGGTCCGCTTGTACGCTGTTGCCCGGGCCACCAAACGCACCGCTGAGTTCGATATATTGAATCAACTGCCGATGCCAGGCGTCGGCTCGACGTTGATACCCGCACCAGGCGGCAAGGGCTTCAAAATCGAGCAAGACCAAATGAGGATCGCGATCTGTAAAGCCCGCAAAGTCGCGCGGCTTGCCAAGGTCCAGCGTCGTCCAACCAAGGGCGCAAAGCGTTTCCAGCTTGAGCACCACAGCCTGTTGAGAATCGGCATCAATGTGTCCGTATAGCTCCGGCGCGTGCTTGCGGTCGAGCTTGAGTTTGATCCCCTGTTCGTTGCCAGTACGTTCAGCCTTGTCCAGCAGCGCTCTCGCAAGACGCAAGAGGAAGAGATCGGGATCAGGCATCAGGTGCCTCCGTACCTGATTGCGCAGCCAGGTAGTCTCGTTTGGCTGCTGCACGGGCCTGCTCCGCATGGTGTCGCCACAGTGTGCTCAAGGCATCTCGTTTGAGCGTTTTCTCCTGAACCTCGCTGACGAACAATTCTTTGCCATCACGCGAGGCCAGCACCTTAGAGAACGTGAACTCTTTGTCAAACTCGGGCTTGACCGCGCCGGACTTCGAGGTGGGCATGGCCACAATCAGCTGTAAGCCCAATGTGCCTGACAGGAACTGCAACACATTGCGTGAGCGTGACTCGTCCATTTTCGAGAAAGCTTCGTCTGACAGCATGAGGCGCAATGCGGGTGCACCTTGGCGTTCGCGGCCAAAATGCCCAAGGGCGTGCGCCAGCACGGCCGATCGAACGACATAGAACGGCGTCTCCAGCTCACCGCCGGAACCTGTTCCCCAAGTGGACAGCCTGGTCTGCCCCACAGGGCTGTGCCTGATGATGTCGTAGCGCCGATAGTTGCGATAGTCAGCCAGCTCTTTGAGTGCCCGCTCAGAGGCACCTTGGTCGTTGGCCAACAGCAGCTTACGTATCTCGTGCGCGGTGTCGCGGTGGGCCTCGCCCAGGCGGGGCGAGTCAAACAGGGATACCTGGTCTTTTTCGAAGGTGTCGGCCAGGCTTTCTACCACCTCGAAGAAGTCGTAGACCTTTTGCAGACGCGGGATCCAGTCCCAGTCCAGCGCGTAGGTGTCCGTGCCAAACTGGATGTTGCGCAATTCGCGGTTGAGCTTTTGCAGGGTGGATGCGCCTTGGCGTATCTGGTCTCGCACTTTGAAGCAAAAGCTGCTGGTAAAGACCTCATTGAAGCGTCGCTCGCCCTCTGCCAGATGCTGTTTGTTTTCGGCCAGCCCTATGGCGCGTTGACGGTGCAATTGCTCTGCGACGTTTTGCAGCAGGGTCTGCAAGGTGCTGAGGATGTCTTCGAGTTTGTCGTGACCCTTGTCGTGGCTGCGTGGCGGTTCAACGAAAGCAAAGCGTTCCTGCTCCTGACGGGCGCCCACCAGGTAGGACTGCACCTGGGTGTTGAGCTCACGCAAAGACACGGGCAGCACACTGTTCATGCTGCTGATGCGTTGGCGCATGGCGTCTGGGCTGGTGTCAGGATCTTCAGCCAATACCTGGGCCTCGTTCAACAACTGGCGCTCGGTGGCTTGACCGGGGGCGCCTTGCACAAAGCGGCTTGCCCAGACCGTGGCGTTCAACTGCTCATCTTGCAAGGCCGGCAAGCGATTTTGCAGGGCCTGTTGCCGCAGTTGCAAATCGCCCAGCTTGCTGTTGGCCGCGCCAATGGCCTGTTGCTCTTTGTCATGTTCGTCCTGATGCTCCTGGATGCGTGTTTGGAGTGCTTGTTGCTCTTTCTCCAGTTCGGCAATGGAGCTGAGGTCCAGTGTGGACAGCGTGCGAGCCGAGTCTGCGTACTGAAGCTGAGCAGTCAGCACGTCTTGCATCAAGGGCGCAAGCGGGGTGAAAGGCGCGCCGACGAACAGGCGATGAATAGCATTGAGTGATTGCTTGAGGCTGTCAATCGACGTGATGCCACGGTCAAGGCGAGTGAGTTCTGCTTCGCACCAGGCGATGCGCCGCTGGCGCGATGCTTGCCCGAAGACAAGCTCACGCTCATCCATGCGACAAGAAAACATGCCGTAGCCTCGGCTGCCCACGCCTTCGATCATCAGTCCTTGTGCCGTGCGGCTCAGTTCATCTTCGGTATCGACCTTGCGAACACGGCCGTATTGAGCCATCAGGAAGGCCTTGGCTACGGGGTGGGTGCAAATCAGTTCATGCATGACGGCATTGGATTCAAGGCGGCGGCCTTCTGTGTCCTCCATGGCCTTGCTGCCCTGCACAACCTTGGCAGACCGATGTGGGAACTGCTTCTTGACCAGCCGAGTGCAATGAGCCTCTGTACCGGCTTTCACAATGATTGAAAAGCGGTCTGCATTCATATAGCCCTCAATGGCTTGTTGCCATGACGGCGCACCCTTTGTATCTCGCGGCTCAACCAGTTCGGCCAGCAGATGAGCCTGAGCATGAGGAGCATCGCGCCTGAGCATCTCCAATGCGGCGATGATTTCTGGACGTGCAGACGATTGACCTTTTTGCAGCAACCGAAGCTCAGCCTCCCGCTGTGTTTGCTCGTCCTGAAGTTGCCGCTGTTGATGGTGCAGATCACCCAGTGCCGTGCTTACCACACTGGTCAGCGATTCATCGTGCCCCTGGATGCCTTGTCGAAGTCGGTCCAGGTCCGCATCAAAGGCTTCAAGGTCGAACGCAGGCAGTTCGGCGTTGAGCGCCACCTCGCTTTGCAAGAAGGTGTCTTGCATGGTTTGCCAAGCTGCCAACGTGGCTTGGCCAGATGGCCGCAGTGCGTCAACGGCCTGGGCGAGCAAAGGCATTTGGCCGAGGTCCAACGCCAACAATTGGTTCAGGCTGCGCGCCAGGTCAGACATCGCCTTCGCGGCTTGGTGGATTTGCAGCCATCCTTTACGGAACTGCTCGGATTGGCGGGCGATGTCATCTTCCAACGTGCGCTTGCGCTGTGCTACATCGCTGTCTTTGAGGCGGTCCTCGATGGCACGCCATTGGCCATCCAACAGGATGCGCGTGTCATGCAACTGAGCCAGGCGTTCGTTGGCGGCGGCGTTGAGTTTGTTTTGTGCCGTGATCTGGCGTTGAACCGTTTCCAATTCAGACACCGCCTCCATAACGATGCGCTTCGCGTAGGCGATGGTGGTGAGCACAAAGCGCCGAGCCTGGCCAAGCACATGCTGGGCTGACTGTTCGACCTTTTCCAGGCGATCGATGTTCAACTGCAGTCGCTCGGCCTCGGCTTTGAGCCCGGCCATCGAGCGCATCAACTCGCGCATCTTGTCGAGGTCTTTGCTGAAATCATGGGGGTCCAGGATTTCATCGCGCACCAGGTCATTGACGTTGCCCAGCTCCTTGTAGGCCATGGCTTTGACCAGCGATTTGGCTGACCGGAATGCCTCGGGCTCGGACAATGAGGTCTTGCCCATCAGTGCGCCATACAAGTGGGTCAGGTAATTGGTCTTGTCTTCAAAGCGCTGAACCAGCTTGGCTTGCTGCTGCAGTTGCACATACAGTTCTTTGAGCGGCCAGGCCGATGCGGGCAATATGTCGCCTGCTGGACGCAGCAGTTGCGTCAGGCCCAAAGCCTGGCGGACGATGAAGAACTGGCTCTTGGACAGCATGGGCTTGCCGCCATCTTCGTGTGCCTCGACGCCGACCATGGCCGTGAAGGTGTTTTCTTGATCATCTTCCTTTGGCGAGGCCGTGAAGACCAAGGCCACATAACTGGTCGAGCGTTTGCGCAGGAACACGCCGTCAGCCTGTTGGCCCAAGGCATAGGCCTGCAAGGTGCGAGGCTCTTTGCCCCCTCGTCGGCTTTGGGTGGATTCATCCTGGCCGATGTTGAACTGCACCAGATGATGGTGTGCCGCCGTCAACAGCGTCTGGATGGCATCCAGCAAGGTGGACTTGCCCGATCCGGATTCGCCCGTCAGCAGCACGGTGTCGGCAAAGTCCCACTCGCGGCTGTCCAATGATCCCCATTGCCAGGTGATGAGCTTGGCGATCTTCATGGGCCGCCTTCGTTGTCGACGGGTGTGTCAGTGGCGGGCGATGGGGTTGGCTTTGGAGCACGGGCACGTCGGTTCTGCGCGGCCTGTTTGGCCAGCGCCAGGGCATCTTCCAGCGCCTCATCGCTCACAAAGCTCATGACAGGGCGCAACACGCCCAGCAGCATGTCCATGTGCCCGGCGTCGTCGCCTTCGTGGAAGCGCACGATGCGGTGCTTCTTGAGGTCGCGCAGCAAAGCCAGTCGTTCAGATGCGGACGCGGGCAACGCATGCCCCAGCAGTGACACCACGGCTTGCGAAAGCTCTTCCAGGCTGATGACCAATTGCTCGTCGATCAGCTCGCGTTTGCCGGTGAGCCCCTCGGTGTAGAGAAAGCGCAGGGCCACACAGGCCGCCACAAAGGTGGGGCTCAAACGCGCCTTGAGCTTTTTGACGCCATCGTCCTCGCCATCGCCAGTGCCCCCAGGGGGATACAGGCGGAACAGCATCGCATCCAGGTCATGGGTCAACACAAAGCCAATGGCGGCAAAGTATTCGCGCAGCAGTTGCTCGCATTGCACGGCTGCGTCATACGCTTGTGCCTCGGGTTTGGAATAGTCGCGCCAGAGCACGCCGCTGGCGAGCAATCGCCCGGCCAGCTCGGCAAAGTGATCTGGCTTGATGTTGCCCGCACCCTCAGTGCTCAGGCGGGCCTCCATGTAGTGTTGAAGCGACTGCAGCATCTGGTCAAGTTGGGTCAGTGTGCGAAGACAGGGCCGAGAGGTCGGCTTCTAGTTCAAAATTGTCGGCGGTGAAGAAGTCGTTTTCCACCCTGTCCCCACGTTTGCGGGCCGTCATGAAGCGTCGGCCTTCCGATGATCTGGCTGCACCAACGGCATGCAGGATGCGAACGGCGTCCACAGCGTTGTCGATGGGGAGCTGGTCCAGTGACAAGCGCCCGCCTGCGAGGTGAGGCAGCAGGCCAGAGAGCACATCCTGGTCACTGAATGCAAAGGCCTGTGCTTCCGCGCGCCGCATCAATGCCTCAATCCGACTGGCTTCGCTAACCTCCAAGGTACCCAACGGGGCGTGTTCGATTTCGCGGTCGCGGACGGTCCAGCGCATTCCTGCCCCGGGTAGCCTCACTTCGGTCGTTCCCAGTCGTGCGCACAGGGCTTCGAGCAGGTCACTTCGTTCATCTGCCTCACGCTCTTTGAGCCAGCTCATGGTGCGGCCCAGGGCAGATTCGGCACCATAGTCCAGTGAGAGCGCTTGCCGAAGCAGGCTGGTGAAGCGTCGGACATAGTTGTTCATCTCCGATCGCAACATGGGCAGCTTGAGATTGCAGGCTGCGTCCACCATGCTTTCCATGCGGTCACACAGCCACAGCGTGGGGCTGCGCCAGGTGGCGTGCGTTTCCAGCCAGACAGCTCGCTGAAGCAGGTGCTCATCGACCACGGCACGATCTTCTTGTGGCAAGGCTCTGGCCATGTCAAGCAACTCCATGAGTTGACCTCGGTGGCGCTCAGCCGAATCTGCCACCAGACGCACTGCATATTCCTTGGCAAATCGCTTGTCGATGAATTCATTGAATTCACCCCAAGCGATTTTTTGAGCCAAAGCTTCTCGCGTCAGGCTTTGAATGAGGCTGCGAAAGTACTCGATATCGTCTTGCAGATCTTGGACAACACGGGCGGCGAAGTCATAGGCATCGAGCAACTCGTCTGCATCTTGGCTGGCGACAAAGGCCGACAGCGCTTTTTTGGCGGAACGCATATTGCGCTGGCGGGTTTTGCCGCGAGAGTTGTCCAAGCTGGACAAGGCTTCCGACATGACTTTGCCAGCACGGGTCAGTTTGAGTGTGGGCTTGAGGTCGATGGGGTCCTTGTAGTCCTCCAGCCAACCGTGCTCCTTCAATTTGCGCAACAACTCATTGGCATACAGTCGCTCTTCGTCCGCTGTGGTGGTCCGTGCCATGTCGAACACCGAAGCACGAAGGAGAGGATCTGAGAGTGCCTGCAAGATGATGTTGAGGACCACATCGCGTGTCAGGGCTTCAGAGTAGTCCGCGTTGGGGCCATGTATCCGGTCAAAAAGATTTCTGAGTACGGTTGCGCAGCACTCCCTGTCTCCGTGTGTCAAAGGCCGAAAGAAGTGCTCTTGCGGGCCTGTGAAGAAGGGGTGCTGCATGGCGTGACCGTTCAATCCTGTTTGAGCAACTCGATGAAGCCGGGATTGAGGAACAGCTTCTCCCGCCCTAATTTGTGTTCTCGAAGGATACCAATGGCCACGAGTTGCTTGAGGTGCACGCTCGCCGTTTGCCGATGGCCCAGGCCCGCCTCGACCAGATGGCCAATGCGGCAATACGGCCGCACGAAGATCAGTTCGGCCAGCTCGCGGCTGTAGATCTGGGGTGCTTGCGTGCGAATGCGCTCGGCAGTCTCTTCGATCAGGGATCGCAGCGCCACGATCTTGCGTGTGGTCCAGCGTGCGGTCTCGGCCACGCCGCGCAGCATGTACAGAATCCACGGCTCCCAGGCGCCATCGGTGGTCACGGCCAACAGGCCGTTGTAGTAGTCAGCCTTGTTACGGATGATGTGACGGCTCAGGTACAGCACCGGGATGTCCAGCAGACCCTGATCGACCAGGTACAACAGGTTGAGCACACGCCCCGTGCGGCCATTGCCGTCCACAAAGGGGTGGATGGCTTCGAATTGATAGTGCCCGATGGCCATGCGCACCAATGGGTCCAGCGCATCGGTACCGGCCAGGGCGCCATGCATGAACTGCTCCCAATTGGCCAGCTTGTCGCGCAGCAGAGCTTCGCCTTCAGGCGGGGTGTAAATGGTCTCTCCACTGCGTTCGTTGCGCAAGGTGGTGCCAGGGGTCTTGCGGATGTCGAGTTCAACGCCTTTGATCGCCCGGCAGATCTGGACGGCCGTGTTGGTCGTCAGCGGGCGGTCTTTGAGTTGCTGAAAGCCTTGCCAGAGTGCGGCACGGTAGCGAAGCGCCTCTTTGGTCGCGGGGTCGGCTTCGGATTCGCTGGCGCCGTCGAACAGGAACATCTGGTCTGTCGTGGTGACGATGTTCTCGATCTCGCTGCTGGCCTGGGCTTCAAGCAGGGGGATGCTGTTGATCAGCACGCCCTGGTTGGGCACGAGCAGGCCGGCTGCCTTGACCTCGGCGACAGCGGCGCGAGCTTCAATACAAGCCTTGAGCACGGCGCGCGTTTCAATGTCTCCAGCAGGGGGCAGGTCAGGAAGCGTGTTGTACGGGGTTTGGGTGTCGAAGGCCATGTGTTGAAAAAGTGCATGTCATTCGACACATCCTTGGAACGTGTCGACGCGTTCAACATGTTGCCTCGATGTGTTGAAAAAGTCCACTATATTCGACATATAGAGGCGCCGAGGCGTTGTGGGCTCGGTCTTTTGAATGTTCGCAGCCCCCCACGAATGAAGGGCGATTCAGGATGCCAAAGCTACTTCGGTACTAGGCAGGTCACCTGGGACTATCGCGTCCAGTTGTCTCTGATGTGCCGCCCGACCTCATCGCTCAGCCCTTGCCATGAAGCAGTCTGATTCGTCACGTCCACCACGATGAGGCTGTCATTGCGATCCATTTTGGTCCAGACTCGTTTGAGTGCGTCCGCAGCAGAAAGCGGGGACTTTACGTACCAAAACGACTTCTGAACCTTTGCGCTCGCGCTCCTGATCGTGCGCGATCTTCAAGACCTGGGCCAACGTGCGAGGGCGTGGCTCAGCAGCCCAGCGAACAGCGATGAGGGAATCATTAGAGATGCGGCCGAGGGAGAAGGCGCGCAGCGCTAGTTTTTCGCTGCCAGTAGCGGTCATTTATCTGCCAGATTTTTTGAGATGGTCGAGCGATGAATGCTGGAATAGACCGGAGGGCACTCCAGTGCAGTCGTTCGAGCCACGTAGCTATAAGGCCTCAGCGACCGCAAACTGACCTAGGCCACTCACCTGCTTTGTAGGTGGCAACGGCAGCAACCGCTGCGGAACGCATATTCACGACTACCGGGCTTATCGCAACCACCCAGTTCGCTTCGCATGCCCAAAAGCAAAACGCCCGGTTTCCCGGGCGTTTTCATTATCTGTGTCAGCAGTTTTTCACTTACTTGGCACAGTTTCCACTTTCCGTGTCATCCGACAACATCACACGTCGATGTTCGCCGCCCGCAATGCATTGCTCTCGATGAACTCACGGCGGGGCTCCACCTCGTCGCCCATCAGCATCATGAAGACCTTGTCGGCCTCGATGGCGTCCTCGATCTGCACGCGCAACAGGCGGCGCACGGTCGGGTCCATCGTGGTCTCCCACAGCTGCGCAGGGTTCATCTCGCCCAGGCCCTTGTAGCGCTGGCGGCCCACGCTGTTCTCGGCCTGGGTGATGAGCCAGGCCATGGCGGCGCGGAAGTCCACCACCTTGTGTTCCTTGGCCTTCTCGCCTTCGCCGCGGCGCACCAGGGCGTCGGTCGTCAGCAGGCCGTTGAAGGTCGTGCCGGCCTTGGACAGCGCTTCGTAATCGGCGCCATGCACGAAGTCGGCATTGAGGATGCTGTACTTGGTGTTGCCGTGGAAGATGCGGCTGATGCGCAGGATCTGCTTGTCCGTGCGCGCATCGAGCTCGGCCGTGACCTCGGCGTTGTGCAGCGCGGCCTTCAGCGCCGCAGCGCTGGCCTCGGCGGCTTCCTGGGTGTCGAGGTTCAGCGTCAGGCCGTTGGCGATCGCGCGCAGGGCCTCGATGTCCATCCAGTTGCCCAGGCGCTCGACCACGCTGTTGGCGGTCACGTAGGCGCGGGCCAGCTCCTGCAGGGCCTCGCCGGTGATGGCGGGCTTACCCTGACCAGGCTCGACCACGGCGCCGTCCAGCGCCACCTTCATCAGGTACTCGTCCAGCGCGTGGGCGTCCTTGAGGTACTGCTCATTCTTGCCATGCTTGACCTTGTAGAGCGGCGGCTGGGCGATGTAGATGTGGCCTCGCTCGACCAGCTCCGGCATCTGGCGGAAGAAGAAGGTCAGCAACAGCGTGCGGATGTGGGCGCCGTCCACGTCCGCGTCGGTCATGATGATGATGCGGTGGTAGCGCAGCTTGTCCGGGTTGAAGTCATCACCCCCCGCGCCGCGGCCAATGCCGGTGCCGAGGGCCGTGATCAGCGTGAGGATTTCGTTGCTGGTCAGCAGCTTCTCGTAACGGGCCTTCTCGACGTTCAGGATCTTGCCGCGCAGGGGCAGGATGGCCTGGAACTTCCGGTCGCGGCCTTGCTTGGCCGAGCCACCTGCGGAGTCACCCTCCACGATGTAGATTTCGCACAGCGCCGGGTCTTTTTCCTGGCAGTCGGCCAGCTTCCCCGGCAGGCCCAGGCCGTCGAGCACACCCTTGCGGCGCGTCATTTCGCGGGCCTTGCGGGCAGCTTCGCGGGCGCGTGCCGCTTCCACGATCTTGCCGCAGATGATCTTGGCGTCGATCGGGTTCTCCAGCAACCAGTCGGTCAGCAGCCGGGAGACGATGTCTTCCACCGGCGCACGCACCTCGCTGGACACCAGCTTGTCCTTGGTCTGGCTGGAGAACTTGGGCTCCGGCACCTTCACCGACACCACACAGGCCAGGCCTTCGCGCATGTCGTCACCGGCGACTTCGACCTTGGCTTTCTTGGCCAGCTCGTTGTCTTCGATGTACTTGTTGATGACGCGGGTCATCGCGGCGCGCAGGCCGGTCAGGTGGGTGCCACCGTCCCGCTGGGGGATGTTGTTGGTGAAGCAGAGCACCGACTCGTTGTAGCTCTCGTTCCACTGCATGGCCACTTCCACGCCGACGTTGGTGCCCTGGTCGGACAGCTTGTCGCCTTGCGCGTGGAAGATGTTGGGGTTCAGGGTCGCCTTGCCCTTGTTGATGAACTCCACGAAGCCCTTGACGCCACCGGCGTAGGCGAAGTTGTCTTCCTTGTTGTTGCGCTCGTCGATCAGGCGGATCTTGACGCCGTTGTTCAGGAAGGACAGCTCGCGCAGGCGCTTGGCCAGGATGTCGTAGTGGTACTCGTTGTTCTCTTTGAAGATCTCGACGTCGGGCAGGAAGTGGACTTCCGTGCCGCGCTTGTCGGTGTCACCCGTGATGCGCATCGGGCTGGTCTCAACACCGTCGCGGATTTCGATCACGCGGTCCTGCGGCACGCCCTGCTTGAACTCGATGAAATGCGTCTTGCCATCGCGGCGCACCGTCAGGCGCAGCCACTTGCTCAGGCCGTTCACGCAGGACACGCCCACGCCGTGCAGGCCGCCCGAGACCTTGTAGCTGTTCTGATTGAACTTGCCGCCCGCGTGCAGTTCGGTCAGGGCGATTTCCGCGGCCGAGCGCTTGGGCTCGTGCTTGTCGTCCATCTTCACGCCGGTCGGGATGCCGCGGCCGTTGTCGGTCACCGAGATCGAGTTGTCGGTGTGGATGGTCACGACGATGTCGTCGCAATGGCCGGCCAGGGCTTCGTCAATGGAGTTGTCAACGACCTCGAACACGAGGTGGTGCAAGCCGGTGCCGTCCGACGTGTCGCCGATGTACATGCCAGGGCGCTTGCGCACCGCTTCCAGGCCTTCGAGGATCTGGATGCTGCCTTCGCCGTAGCCCGCCGAAATCTGAGCCTCGGTTTGCGGCACGGGAGCCTCAGGAGGCTGGTTCGGCTGCACGGGCTGTTGATCGGAGGAAGTGGCGTCGGTCATGGGTACAAGCGCTAGGTAGGGTGGGACCAGCGGTGGGGGCCCAGAATTGAAAAAGGTCCCGGCATGCAGACCATGCGGGACCCCCATTCTAGCCCCTGTGCGAAGGGGCCCCTCCAAGCTTGAGGCGGACCTGAAGCTCAGATGCGCATCGGCATCACGACGTACTTGAAGCCTTCGTACTCCGGGTTGGTGATCAGCGCCGAGGAGTTCGAATCCTGCAGCGAGACGGTCACCATGTCCTGGCCCATGTTGGCCAGCACGTCCATCAGGTAGCCGACGTTGAAGCCGATCTCGAAGCTGTCGCCACCGTAGTCGATGTCCAGCTCTTCCTTGGCCTCTTCCTGCTCGGCGTTGCTCGACGCGATGCCCAGGGTGCCTGGCGCGAAGTTCATGCGCACGCCCTTGAACTTCTCCGACGTCAGGATCGCCGCGCGCTGCAGCGAGGCCAGCAGGGTGGTGCGGCCCAAGGTGATGTGGTTTTTGTGGTTCTTGGGGATGACGCGGTTGTAGTCAGGGAACTTGCCCTCGACCAGCTTGGTCACGAATTCCAGGCCACCGAAGCTGAACTTGGCCTGGTTGCCGGCAAAGCGCATCTCGATGAGCTGCTCTTCTTCGCCGTCCTTGCCCTTGCCGTCGTCCTTGAGGAGCCGCTGGAGCTCCAGCACCGTCTTGCGGGGCAGGATGACCTCCTGCTTGGGCATTTCGACGTCCAGCGTGGCCTGGGACAGCGCCAGGCGGTGGCCGTCGGTGGCCACCAGCGTCAGGGTGTTGCCTTCGGCCACGAACAGGATGCCGTTGAGGTAGTAGCGGATGTCGTGCACCGCCATCGAGAAGTGCACCTGGCTGATGAGCAGCTTGAGCGTCTTCTGCGGGATGCTGAAGGCGGGACCGAAGTCGGCGGCTTCCTGCACCAGGGGGAAGTCTTCCGCGGGCAGGGTTTGCAGCGTGAAGCGGCTCTTGCCGCCTTGCAGCGTCAGCTTGTTCTGGTTGGCCGTGAGCGACACGGTCTGGTCGCTGGGCAGGCTTTTCAGGATGTCGCCCAGCTTCTTGGCGCCCACGGTGATGGCGTAGTTGCCTTCGTCACCGCCCAGTTGGGCCTGGGTGCGGATCTGGATTTCCAGGTCGCTGGTGATGAGTTCGAGCTCGGGACCGTTCTTGCGGATGAGCACGTTGGCCAGGATGGGCAGGGTGTGGCGTCTTTCCACAATTCCGCTCACGGACTGGAGCGCAGCAAGAATTTGTTCCTGGGCTGCTTTCAACACAATCATCTTAGTCTTTCAAATTAGTCGTTGTAGTAGAGAACGACGTTTTCTGTGAACAACGCTATTTTGTCCTGTTCCATCAAGGATTTACGCCAAGGACAAGCGTGTGGATCGTACCCGTGTTCGCGATGGGGCTCACAGACAACAACTTCTGAAAAATGCGTCTGCCTGTGGACAAGCACCTGCTTGTTCGATTGTTGTCCACAGCCTTGTCACTTGACAGCGGGCAGATCCCGGGTGCGTTTCGGGACGTTTGCGGAGGCGTTTGGTGAAAAATGGGCCCAAAAAAAGAGGCCCGAAGGCCTCTGTGGGGTGGGGTTGGCGCGTGCCAGGGCGCTGTGTTTGGCCCCAGGTTCAGCCCTGGGTTCAACCCTTGAGCGTCTGCTCCAGCACGTGCAGCTGCTGGTTGAGCTCGGAGTCCTTGGCGCGTTCGCCGCCGATCTTGCGCACGGCGTGCAGCACCGTGGTGTGGTCGCGGCCGCCGAAGAGCTCGCCGATCTCGGGCAGGCTCTTTTGCGTCAGCTCCTTCGCCAGGTACATGGCGATCTGGCGCGGCCGGGCGATGCTGGCCGGGCGCTTCTTGGAGTACATGTCCGCGACCTTGATCTTGTAGAAGTCGGCCACGGTCTTCTGGATGTTCTCCACCGAGATCTGGCGGTTCTGGATGCTCAGCAGGTCCTTCAAGGCCTCGCGCGCCAGGGTGATGGTGATCTCTTTATGGCTGAACTTGGCGAAGGCCAGCACCTTGCGCAGGGCCCCTTCGAGCTCGCGCACGTTGGCGCGGACGTTCTTGGCCACGAAGAAAGCCACGTCTTCGGGCATCTCGATGGCTTCCTGGGCGGCCTTCTTGATCAAGATGGCCACGCGCATTTCGAGCTCGGGCGGCTCGATGGCCACCGTCAGGCCGGCGTCGAAGCGGGAGGTCAGGCGCTCATCGATGTTGGCCAGGCCCTTGGGGTAGGTGTCCGACGTCATGATGATGTGCGCCTTCTTGGCCAGCAGGGCCTCGAACGCGTTGAAGAACTCTTCCTGGGTGCGGTCCTTGCCGGCGAAGAACTGCACATCGTCGATCAGCAGCAGATCGAGGTTGTGGTACTTGGCTTTGAGCTCGTCGAAGGTCTTGCGCTGGTAGTTCTTCACCACGTCGGAGATGAACTGCTCGGCGTGCAGGTAGAGGATGCGCGCGTCGGGCTTGTCGGCCAGCAGGGCGTTGCCCACGGCGTTCATCAAGTGGGTTTTGCCCAGGCCCACGCCGCCGTAGATGAACAGCGGGTTGTACATCTGACCGGGGGCACCGGCGACGTGCAGGGCGGCGGTGCGGGCCATCTGGTTGGCGCGGCCGGGCACGAGGTTGTCGAAGGTCAGTGCCGGGTTCAGGCCCATGACCTGGGGTGTCTGGCGCGGAGACCGGTGGCCTTCGTACTGGCCATGGTGGCCTGGGTGACCTTGTCCGTCGCGCGGGTCGTGGCCTGCCGGGCCACGTGGGTGCGCCTGGGCATGTTGGGATGGCAGCGCGTTGGGCGGCAGGGCGCGCACGGCCGGCATGGCGCCGGGGCGCTGTCCGGCCATGGGGGCGGCTGCCCGCGGGGCCAGTGCCAGTTCCAGCCGGATGGCGCTGCCCAAGGTTTCGGTCAGCAGCGCTTCGAGGCGGCCGCTGTACTGGGTGCGGATCCAGTCCAGCATGAAGCGGTTGGGCACGCGCACGCACACCACGGTCAGGGCGCCGTCGCGCGAGACTTCGGCCGGGGGCAGAGGCCGGATCCAGGTGTTGAACTGCTGCTCTGGCAGTTCGGTGGCCAGGCGGGCGCAGCAGCGCTGCCACAGGGTGTCTGGCGTGGGGTTGCCCGCGTGGTTGCCCACGGCGGTGCCCGTGTCGGGGCGGGGCAGGGGTGCCGAGGCGGTCAGCGGCAATTCGGCAGCACTCATGTTGTGGACAAGTCCTTCCTTGGGACGCGAATTCTAAGCGTGGAGACGCCGCTGCGGGGCAGGTTATCCACAGAAATTTTCCCCCTGGCCGATAGGCGATTTCTGTGCCAGCGGCAGGGCGTTGACCAGCCTGTGTTGACGCGGTTTGCGTGTTCGGTCAAGGTGCGGAACACGCACTCAGGGGCCCAGGGCATTGACCTGCTGCCCGAAAGCTGCTGTAATCGCGGGTTCCTCCGGCTTGTGGCTGGCGGCGCGCATGCACGTACGTGTGGACATGTGTACATGTGTACTGCGCTCGCTCAGTTTCAATCGGAGTTTCGGATTTCGCATGCCGGCGACCACCGGCGCATCGCGGCTCACCATGGTTCGTTCCGATGGCCCAGCTTTCAGGTTGGGTTCGACGCACCGGTTGTGGCCCTGAAGGACCATCATGAAACGCACTTACCAACCTTCCAAGACCCGTCGCGCCCGCACCCACGGCTTCCTCGTTCGCATGAAGACCAAAGGTGGCCGCAAGGTCATCAGCGCCCGCCGCGCCAAGGGTCGCAAGCGTCTGGGTCTGTGATCAAGGCGCCGGCACAGGCTGCCTTGCGCAGTGCCTGTGCCACGGCGCTTTGCTTGCCGCTTTTGCCCGATGTGGGGCCCCAAAGCCTCCAAGCTTCGGTCCTGGCAGGCAGCAGACATGCACAAGGCCGGGTCATGCGCCCGGCTTTGTCTTGATGTGATCCTCTCACTGTGCCCTCCAGCGTGCGTGCACCCAGCCTGAAATCGTCCGATTTTCAACGGGCTCTGGGAACCCGCCCGGTGGCCCGCACGGCACATTTTTTCTTGTACGCCCTGCCGCACCTGTCCACCAGTGACCAGGTGCCCACTCGGCGTGCCGAAAAAGCACCGCGAGAGCCTGGTTCCACACCCCTTGCTGTTGAGTTGTCAACAGGCGAGGACCCGGTGTGCACGTCGGATGTGGATGACTTCGGTGTCATCGGCCCGTGCCGCTTCGGTTTGGTCCTGCCGAAGAAGCAGGCACGCCGCTCGGTGACGCGCTCGCTCATCCGCCATCAGGCCCGCGAGGCCGTGCGCCGGCACGCGCCCGCGCTGGCGTCGCAAGACCGGTTTGGCCTCTTGCTGGACGCTTGGGTGCTGCGTTTGCGCGCACCCTTTGACCGCCAGCTCTTCCCCAGTGCGGCTTCGCCTGCTTTGAGCGCGGCGGTTCGCCTGGAGCTCGACGAGCTCTGGGGCCGCCTGGCGAAAGATTCCGCCCGGGCTCAGGCATGATGCGCGCTGTGCTCACACACACCCTGTCCCGGCTGGCATCGGCGCTGTCGCGTTCGGTCAATGCCGTGTTGATCACCGGTGTGCGCGGCTATCGGTTTTTCCTCAGTCCCTGGCTGGGTTCGGCCTGTCGGTTCACCCCGACGTGTTCGGCCTATGCGCTGGAGGCCTTGCAGCGGCATGGCCCGGGCGCAGGCAGCTACCTGGCGGCCCACCGCCTGTTGCGCTGCCACCCGGCTTGCGCAGGCGGGCATGACCCGGTGCCTGCACAGCTGCCTGGGCTGTTGTCCCGTTTTTCTTCTTCCAACCCTTCGTCGGATTCACCTCGCTCATGAATGATCTGCGTCGCACCCTGCTGTGGTCGGTGTTCGCCGTCTCGCTGCTGATGTTGTGGGATGGCTGGCTGCGACACACCGGTCAGCCTTCCCTGTTCGCGCCGGCCCCGGCGGTGTCTGAAGTCGCCCAGGCGGCCAGCGGCAGTGCGTCCGGTGCTTCTGGCGCCAACAGCCTGCCGCAAGCCAGTGCTTCCTTGGGCGGTGCTGCCGCCCCCGTGGCCGGTGCCAGCGCCCCGAGTGCGGTCGCATCGGCTGCAGCGGTAGTGCCGAAGGGTGAGCGCATCGTCCTGCAAACCGATGTGGTCAAGGCCACCATCGACACGCTGGGCGGCAACGTCGTCAAGCTGGAGCTGTTGCAGCACCGCAACCAGGACGTGACCGACCAGAACATGGTCATCCTGGACCACACGGCCACGCACACCTACGAAGCCCAGTCGGGCCTGGTGGCGCAGTCTGCTGCCGATGGCGCGCTGCCCAACCACCTCACCCTGTTCACACCGACCACCACCGAGCGCACCCTGGCCGATGGCGCCAAGGCGCTGGTGTTCACGCTGGCCTCCCAGCCGGTCAATGGCGTCAAGCTGGTCAAGACTTACACCTTCCCCCGTGGCGACTACGCCATCGACGTCAAGCAGGACGTGGTGAACGGCTCGGCCGCCACCATCAAGCCTCAGCTGTACGTGCAGCTGGAGCGCGACGGCACCCCGCCGGCCGCCGCCCAGGGCCCGGCCTTCATGGGCGGTCCGCAGGCCTACACCGGCATGGCGGTTTACAACGCCAAGGGCAAGTACCAGAAGGTCGATTTCAGCCTCATCGAAGAAGGCAAGGCCGAGTACGAGAAGGTCGATGACAACGGCTGGGTGGCCATGGTGCAGCACCACTTTGCATCGGCTTGGCTGGTGGGCGACAAGCTCAGCCGCGAGTTTTACGTCAAGAAGGTCGGCACCAACCTGTACGCCACCGGCATGCTGCTGCCGATGGGCGAGATCGCCGCCGGCCAGAGCAAGGCTCTGGAGACCCGCCTGTTCGTGGGGCCGCAGGACGAAAACCGCCTGGCCGACCTGGCCCCGGGCCTGGAGCTGGTGAAGGACTACGGCTGGACGACCATCCTGGCCAAGCCGCTGTACTGGCTGCTCAAGCACCTGCACGCCCTCATCGGCAACTGGGGTTGGGCGATCGTGGCCCTGGTGGTGCTGTTGAAAGCGGCGTTTTACTGGCTCAACGCCAGCGCCTACCGCTCGATGGCCAAGATGAAGGCGCTGAATCCGCGCATCCAGGCCATGCGCGAGAGCCTGAAGAGCGACCCCCAGAAGATGCAGCAGGAGATGCTGAAGATCTACCGCGAGGAGAAGGTCAACCCCATCGGGGGTTGCCTGCCCATCCTGATCCAGATCCCGGTGTTCATCGCGCTGTACTCGGTGCTGTCGTCCTCGGTCGAGATCCGCAACGCGCCCTGGATCGGCTGGATCACCGACCTCTCGGTGAAGGACCCGTTCTTCGTGCTGCCCGCCCTGATGACGCTGTCCAGCCTGCTGCAGACCTGGCTGAACCCGACACCGCCGGACCCGATCCAGGCCAAGATGATGTGGATGATGCCGCTGCTGTTCAGCGTGATGTTCTTCTTCTTCCCTGCCGGCCTGGTGCTGTACTGGTTGACCAACAACGTGCTGTCGATTGCGCAGCAGTGGATGATCAACAAGCAGTTGGGCGTGACCAACTGAGGTCACAGCGCTGCGGCGAGGGGCGCGTCCTGGACGCACCCCGTGCACCTTCGAAGGGTCCTGCGGGGCCCTTTGTCATGGGTGAGACCCAGCTTGGTGCGTCGGCTCAGGCGCGGGGCGTGCGGCGCAGCACGACCGCCGCCACCAGCAGAGGCGCGAGCAGCAGGGCCCACACCGGGGATTCCGGCGTGGTGGGCTGGCCGATCATCAGGAAGTTTTGCATCAAGGTGAGCATGGCGGTGTCCAGGAGGCGTGCATTGTCAAATTGTGCACTGCAAAATGAATGCCATGGTGTAAACCCTGGGTGATGTGCGTGTGACGCGCCATCCGCCGAATGGTGTGTGGGGGCAGCGACAATCGGGGTGAGCGGCCTCTCAAGGGGGGGCACCACGGGCGGACGGCCTCAAGCAGGAGCAACAAGGGCATGACGGGCATGGATCGGGATGCACCCATCGTGGCGGTGGCCACGGCCTCGGGGCGGGGCGCGGTGGGCATCGTGCGGGTGTCGGGTCGCGGCCTGTTGCCACTGGCACGGGCGCTGTGCGGCCGCGAGCTGGTGCCGCGCATGGCCAGCTACGGGCCGTTCCGCGACGGTCGCGGCGAGGCGCTCGACCAGGGCCTGGCGCTCTACTTCCCCGGGCCGCACAGCTACACCGGTGAAGATGTGCTGGAGCTGCAGGGCCACGGCGGCCCGGTGGTGATGCAGCTGCTGCTGGCGCGCTGCCTGGAGGCGGCGGCCGAGGTCGATGCCACCACGGGCCGCGCCCGGCTGCCCGGCCTGCGTCTGGCCGAGCCCGGCGAGTTCACCCAGCGGGCCTTCCTCAACGACAAGATCGACCTGGCTCAGGCCGAGGCCATCGCCGACCTGATCGACGCCAGCACCGAGGCGGCGGCCCGCTCGGCCACGCGCTCGCTGGGTGGGGCGTTTTCGCGGGAAATCGACGCACTGCGCGAGCAGATCGTGCAATTGCGCATGCTGGTCGAGGCCACGCTGGACTTCCCCGAAGAAGAAATCGACTTCCTGGAGAAGGCCAACGCCCGCGGCCGCCTCGACCGTTTGCAGGCCACGCTGGACGGCGTGCTGGGCCAGGCCCGCCAGGGCGCCTTGCTGCGCGAGGGCCTGCAGGTGGTGCTGGCCGGCCAGCCCAACGCGGGCAAGAGCTCGCTGCTGAACGCGCTGGCCGGGGCCGAGTTGGCCATCGTCACGCCGATCGCGGGCACCACGCGCGACAAGGTCAGCGAGACCCTCCAGATCGAGGGCGTGCCGCTGCACATCATCGACACCGCGGGCTTGCGCGCCGACCACGAGGCCTCTGACGAGGTCGAGCGCATCGGCATGGCGCGCAGCTGGCAGGCGATCGCGCAGGCCGATGCGGTGCTTTTCCTGCACGACCTCACGCGCGTGCACGAGCCCGCCTACGCCCAGGCCGATGCCGACATCGCCGCGCGCCTGCCTTCGCCGGGCCAGGGCGCCACGGTGCTGCACATTTTCAACAAGGCCGATGTGGGCATGGACGTGGACGCGGATGCCCTGGCCCAGCCGCAGCCGCCGGGCGAGGTGCTGACGCTGTCGGCGCGCACGGGCGAAGGCCTGCAGGCCTTGCGCCAGACCTTGCTGCGGCAAGCGGGCTGGCAGGCCGCGCAGGAGGGCGTGTTCATCGCCCGCCAGCGCCATGTGCAGGCGCTGAACGCCGCGCGTGAACACCTGTCGCTGGCCCAGGCCCATGCTGCGCAGCGCGACGGCGCCCTGGACCTGCTGGCCGAAGAGCTGCGCCTGGCGCACAACGCGCTGGGCCGCATCACCGGTGCGTTCAGTGCCGACGACCTGTTGGGTGAGATCTTCACGCGCTTCTGCATTGGCAAATGACGCCAAAAGCGTGCGTTTTTCACGCCTTGTGCGGGCCCGATGGATTAAATTGTCCATTCCTCGGTCACCGCGGCGGGCCCGTTCGCCTGCCGTCTCAAGATGGACGTTGGCGAACTCATCCAGGCCATCCAGACGCTGAACACGGAAGACGCCTTCCGTCCGCGCCTGGACGCGGCGCAATGGCGGCTGTTCACGCAGTACCTGACGCGCCACGAGCTGACATCCGGTCAGGCCTTGGTGACCCAGGGCGAGCGTGACCGCACGATGTACCTCCTCGGCCAGGGCTCATTGCAGGTGCATGTCACGGGTGGCGCGCCCGGCACCTCGCGCATCGGCATCATGCGGCCGGGCGCCATTTGCGGCGAGCCCGGCCTGTTCGCCGACGCGCCCCGCATGGCCCATGTCGAAGCGATGACGCCTTGCGTGGTGTTCGCCCTGCGCCTGCCGCGTTTCGAGGAAATGGCCGCGCGCACGCCGGCGGTGGCGCTGGAGGTGCTGCGGGCGGCCGGCGCTGTCATGGTGCAGCGCACGCGCATCAACCTCACAAGACTGGTGCCTTCGGCGTGAAACCGGTGGCGCCAGGGTCCACAATCTCATCCTCGACGTGGGGCGACCCTCCCGCGGACAGGCAAAACCATTCAAGCGGAGCGAAACCAGAGATGTCTTCCATGCTGGGCATGCGCCGGCCGACCGTGCTGGTGGCAGACGATTCACCGCAAAACATCGAGCTGCTGTCACGCATCCTGGGCCAGGAGTACCGCGTCAAGGTGGCCACTTCGGGCGACAAGGCGCTCAAGATCGTCTATTCCGACGAGCCGCCCGAGCTCATCCTGCTCGACATCATGATGCCGGACCTCAGCGGCCACGAGGTGTGCCGCCGCATCAAGGCCAACCCGGACCGCCGCCGCATCCCCATCATCTTCGTGACGGCCATGACCACGATCGAGGACGAGTCCTTGGGCCTGAGCCTGGGCGCGGTGGACTACATCACCAAGCCGATCAGCCCGCCGCTGGTGCAGGCCCGCGTGCGCACGCACCTGGCGCTTTATGACCAGGCCCGCGAGCTGGAGCGCATGGTGGCGCAGCGCACCTCGGAGCTGGTGGCCACGCGCCAGCAGATCATCCGCCGCCTGGGCCGCGCCGCCGAGTTCAAGGACAACGAGACCGGCAACCACGTGGTGCGCATGAGCCACATCTCGCGCCTGATCGCGCAGCAGGCCGGCATGGGCCCCGAGGCCGTGCAGCTGCTGTTCCAGACGGCCGCGCTGCACGACGTGGGCAAGATCGGCGTGCCCGACACCACCTTGCTCAAGCCGGGCCCGCTGAACGAGGAAGAGCGCGCCCAGGTCCGCCTGCACCCGCAGATCGGCGCCGACATCATCGGCAAGCACGACAACGAGCTGCTGTCGGCGGCGCGCACCATCGCGCTGACCCACCACGAGCGCTGGGACGGCCAGGGCTACCCGCAGGGCTTGAAGGGCGAACAGATCCCGGTGTTCGGGCGCATCGTGGCGATCGCCGATGTGTTCGATGCGCTGATGAACCGCCGCCCGTACAAGCTGGCGATGAGCGCGGCGCAGTCGCTGGCCATCATGGCCGAGGAGCGCGGCAAGGCCTTCGACCCCGAGCTGCTGGACTGCTTCTTCCTGGCGCAGTTCGAGATCCTGCGCATCATGGACCTCTACGCCGACGAGCGCGGCTCGGTGCCGGACACGCTGGCCTGATCAGCCCTGCACCTGCGCCAGCACGTCGCGGGCGTTGTCGAAGTCGTAGCGGTCCAGGGCCTGCTTGAGCGCGGTGACCTGCGGGTGCTGGCGCAGGCTGGGCCAGGTGCCCAGCAATTCCTGCAGCAGCTCGCGCGCCTGGGCGTCCTGGTCGCCCACCAGGCGGCCCAGGTGGGCCCAATGGCCTTGCAGCACGTCCTGATCGGGGCCGTTGCCCCACACGGGTTCGCTGTTGGGGCGGCCCATGCGGTCGATGTCGGCGAGCACGGCGTCCAGGGCGGCGAGTGTGGCGCCCAGGGCGGCTTGCACCGAGGGCGTTGCGGCCTGGTCGCCTGTCGTGGGGCTGCGCAGTTCGGCTTCCAGCACCGTGGTGCGCTCCAGCAGCACGCGTGCGCCGATGTTGCCCGCCAGGCCCTTGAGGGTGTGCACCAGGGCGATGGCATCGTCGGTCTGGCCCGCCGTGGGCATCGCCGCGGCCATCTGCTGGGCGAAGTCGCGCTGGGTGCGCGCGAAGCCCTTGAGCAGGCGGCGGTAGAGGTCGAGGTTGCCCATGCAGCGGTTGAGGCCGTCGGTGGTGTCCAGGCTGGCCAGTTGCAGCGAGGCGCTGGGGCCGGCCACGCCGGGGCCTTCGCTGGGCAGGGGGCGGGCTGGCGTGATCCAGCGCGCCATGATGCCGAACATGCGGTCCAGGTCCAGGGGCTTGGTGATGTGGTCGTTCATGCCGCACTGGAGCACCCGCTCGCGGTCGGCGGCCATGGCGCTGGCGGTCATGGCGATGACGGGCAGCTCTTTCCAGTCGGCGTGGGCGCGGATGCGCTCGGTGGCGGTGTAGCCGTCCATCACGGGCATCTGGCAATCCATGAGCACACCGTCGAAGGGGCCCTCTGAGCTCAGCTTGTCCAGGCATTCCTGGCCGTTGGACGCCGTGACGACCGACAGGCCGGCGCGCTCCAGCAGGTCGCAGGCGAGTTCCTGGTTCAAGGGCTGGTCTTCCACCAGCAGCACGCGGGCGCCGGCCAATTGGCGCTGTGCCTGCTTGAGCATGGCCTGCGTTTTGGGCTCGCTGGCGTCGGCTGGCAGGCTTTGGCCCAGCACGCGGCTGAAGGTGTCGAGCAGGGTGCTGGGCGTGACGGGCTTGTTGAGCACGCCGGCCAGGCCCACGCCCTCGGCGGCTTTCATGGCCTCTTCGCGGGCAAAGGCGGTGACCAGCAGCACGCAGGGGCGGTGCTCGGGCGGCACGGACAGGGCGTGCCGCGCGAAGGTGATGCCGTCCATGCCGGGCATCTTCCAGTCGGACAGCAGGATGTGGTGGGGCCGGCCCTCGGCCAGGGCCTCGCGCATGCGGCTGAGGGCGTGCTCGCCGGTGTCGGTGACTTCCACGTCCAGGCCCATGCGGCGGGTCATGTCGCCCAGCACCTCGCGGGCGGCGGCGTTGTCGTCCACCAGCAGCAGGCGCTTGCCCTGCATCTCGCTGGCCAGCAGCGCGCGGCGGTTGGCCGGTTGGCTTTGCACGCCGAAGCGGGCGGTGAAGTGGAAGGTCGAGCCCTTGCCGAGTTCGCTGTCCACCCAGATCTGGCCGCCCATCATCTCGACCAGCTGGCGCGAAATGGCCAGGCCCAGGCCGGTGCCGCCGTACTGGCGGGTGGTGGAGTTGTCGCCCTGGGTGAAGGGCAAGAAGAGCCGGTCGAGCTGTTCCTGCGACATGCCGATGCCGCTGTCGCGCACCCAGAAGTGCAGCGTCACCTCGGCGGCATCGAGGGACTGCACCTCGCAGCCGATCAGCACTTCGCCGGTGTCGGTGAACTTGATGGCATTGGTGCCCAGGTTGATGAGGACCTGGCCCAGCCGGGTCGGGTCACCGATCAGGGCGGTGGGGATGTCGGGCGGTGCGGTGAAGAGCAGCTCCATGCCCTTCTCTTCGGCGCGCACGCCCAGCACATCGGCCATGTGGCTGATGACGGTTTCGAGCTGGAAGTCGGTGCGCTCCATCTCCAGCTTGCCGGACTCGATCTTGGAGACGTCGAGCACGTCGTTGAGGATCTGCAGCAGGTTGGCCGCCGCGCGGTGCACCTTCTCGATGTAGTTGCGCGCCTTGGGTGGCAGCTCGTCGAGCAGGGCCAGGTGGCTCATGCCCATGATGGCGTTCATGGGCGTGCGGATTTCGTGGCTCATGTTGGCCAGGAAGTGCGTCTTGGCCAGGGTGGCGGCTTCGGCGGCTTGCTGGGCCGAGCGCAGGGCGTGCTCGGTGTGCTTGCGCGCGGTGATGTCCTGCACGATGCCGCAGAACTGCTGGCGGCCGTTGTGCACGAAGGGGATGAGGACGACCTCGGCGTCGAAGGGCTCGCCGTCCAGGCGGGTGTGGCGCCACTCCAGCGTTTCGGCCTGACCGGTCTGGCGGATGCGGTCGAGCGCCAATTCAGCCTCGGGGTGGATGGCGCCGGGCGGTGACAGGGGTGGCCGCGACGGCATCAGGCCCAGCAGCGACTGTTCGCTGTCGCCGCGGAAAAGGGCCACTGCGCTGGGGTTGCAGCGCGTGATGCCTTCTTCGGGGTTGTAGAAAATGAAGGACGAGGGCGTGTGCCGGAAGACGGCGTTGGTGCGCGCCTCGACTTCCTTGCGCGCGGTGATGTCGGCCCAGTAACCGTTCCAGGTGCGGCTGCCATTGGCCTGGCGGGTGCAACGGCTTTCGCAACGCACCCAGACCGGCAGCCCGTCGCGCTGCAGGCTGAATTCAATGGCCCGCTCCGGCGGTTGGTCGTGCTGTGTGCCCATGAGCTGCCAGGCCAGTTCGGGCTGTGCCTGCAAAGCCGTGGCGCTGAGGCCCAGCAGCGGCTGGACGCCATCGCCGATGAAGGTGAAGCGCCCTGCGCCGTCGGCGGGCTGGTGCCAGCGGAACACCGTCAGCGGCAGGGCGTGGGCCATGTCGGCCAGGGTCTGCTCTGATTGGTGCAGACCGGCCAGACGCCGCAGGCGTTGCGCGCGCAAGGTCATGGCCCAGTAGCCGCACAGCAGGGCCACCAGGCCCGTGGTGGCACAGCGCGCCATCAGGGCGGTTTCGCCTTGCAGGGGCACCAGCACCCAGGCGGTGAACTTGCTGTTGGGCAAGGGACGCGACAAGGCCATGTGCCGTTGCCCGTCGATGGTCACCAGCGGCATGGTGCGGCCACCCACGCGGGTGCTGTCCATGGCCCAGGGCAGGGCGGCGGGCTGTTGCTGGTAGAGGCGCAGGTCGTCGTCGCGGTCGCTGGACAACATGCCCATGAGCGGGCTGCGCTTGAGCACATCGTTGGCCTGGTTGCCGGCCAGCACCACGCCTTGCTCGTCGGTCAGGAAGACCCGCCGGACCGGGTCGTCGAACAGGCGGTCGAGGGCCGTGGCGTCTTGCGCGACGACCACCACGCCCAAGGGCGCTTCAACGCGGCCCACACGGGACGAAAAATAAAAGCCCGGGTTCTTCAGCGTCTGGCTGACCGCGAACTGCGAGCCCTTGCCGCTGGGGTGCTCCAGGGCCTGCACGTGGTAGCGGCGCCCGCGGTTGTTGATGCCGATGGCGCTGTGTGGCTGGTCGAAGGCGCTGTCAGCGAGCACCGTGCCATTGGCCGCGTTCAACAGGATGCGGCCGACGCGGAGTTCCTGGACCTCGCCCTGCAACTGCTGGTTGATGCGCCGCGATGCCGGGTCTTGCACCGCTTGCTCGCGCAGGCGCAGGCGCTGCGCATCGTTCAGGATGACCGTGGTGTCCTGGCGTTGCGATTGCAGGAAGGCGACCACATCGGCCTGCCGGCCCAAGGCCCCGGGCAGGGCGCCGAGTTGCTGGAAGCTCAGCTCGATCGCGCCTTGCAGGTTGTCGAGGCGGCGTCCTGCTGATTGCTGCGCGTCCTGGCGTTGCTGCTCCAGCTCGTGCTGGGCCCACCAGGCGGTGGTGCCCGCCACCACGAGGGTCCAGACGGCGGCGGTCTGCCACAGCTTGCGCAAGGTCTGGCGCAGGCCACTGGCCGGGTGTGCGGTGTCGGCGGTGCGGGTGTTGGCTGCGGGGGACGCGGCGCTCATCCTGAGGGTCTCCTGTCGGGCCGCTGGGTGATGCGTCCGCGGCAGACGTTGTGTGTGGGCAGTTTGCCTGCAGTCCGTGACGGCAGCCAGCGGCATCAACCCGAGATCCGTGCGGATTTAACCTTTGAGCAACAGGCTTTCGGCGCGCGCCAGATCCTGCGGCCTGCCCGACAGCACCAGGGTGTCGCCAGCCTGCAGCGTCAGCCCCGGTTCGGGGATGACGACGCGCCCGCCGGCCTGGCGCACCGAGACCACGGCCACGCCCAGCGTTTCGGTGTCCAGGCTGTCGCCCAGGCGCTGTCCCAGGCAGGCCGCACCGGCCATGACGGTGACCGACTGCAGGCGCTGCAGCTCGCCCTCATCGACGCCATCGTCGTCGGCGCCGTGGAAGTAGCCGCGCAGCAGGCCGTAGCGCGCCATGCGCTGGTCCTGCACCAGGCGGATCACGCGGCGGATGGGCACGCCGACCAGCGCCAGCGTCTGCGAGGCCAGCATCAGCGAGCCCTCGATGGCTTCGGGCACGACCACGGTGGCGCCGGCGGCCTGCAGGGCGTCCAGCCGCGCGTCGTCGATGGTGCGCACGGCCACGGGCACGGCGGGCGCATGCTCGCGCACCAGGTGCAGGATCTTCTTGGCCGAGAGGGTGTCCGGGTAGGTGATGACCAGGGCCGAGGCGCGCGACAGGCCGGCCGCGACCAGGCTTTGCAGCCGGGTGGCGTCACCGAAAGAGACGTTCTGGCCCGCGGCGGCCGCTTGCTGCACGCGGTCGGGGTCGAGGTCGAGGGCGACGTAGGGGATGCCTTCTTGCTCCAGCATGCGCGCCAGGTTCTGGCCGCTGCGCCCGTAGCCGCAGATGACGACGTGGCGCTCGGTGTTGATGGCCTTGGACGCGATCTTGGTCATGGCCAGCGACTGCATCATCCAGTCGGTCGAGGACAGCCGGTTCACGATGCGGTTGCTGTACTGGATGATGAGCGGCGTGGCCAGCATGGACAGCACCATGGCCGCCAGCAGCGGGCTCTCCAGCTGCCGCGGGATGAGCTTTTCCTGCGTGGCCAGCGACAGCAGCACGAAGCCGAATTCGCCGGCTTGCGCCAGGTACAGGCCGGTGCGCAGCGCCACGCCGGTGGGCGCGCCGAACCACTTGGCCAGCGAGGTGACCAGGCCCAGCTTGAACAGCACGGGCAGCGTGGCCAGCAGCAGCACCAGGCCCCAGCTGTCAACCAGGCTGCGCCAATCGAGCTTCATGCCGATGGTGATGAAGAACAGGCCCAGCAGCACGTCGTGGAAGGGGCGGATGTCGGTCTCCACCTGGTGCTTGTAGTCGGTCTCGGCGATCAGCATGCCGGCCACGAACGCACCGAGGGCCAGCGACAGGCCGAAGTGCTCGGTCAACCAGGCCAGACCGAGGGTGACCAACAGGATGTTGAGCATGAAGAGCTCTTCGCTCTTGCGCCGCGCCACCAGGTCCAGCCACAGGTGCATCACCCGCTGCCCGCCGGCCAGCAGGATCACCAGCAGCGCGCCGGCCTTCAGGCTGGCCACCAGCAGGGTGCGCGTCATCTCGGAGGCGCTGTCGCCCAAGGCCGGGATCAGCACCAGCAGCGGCACCACGGCCAAGTCCTGGAACAGCAAGATGCCCATGACGCGGCGGCCGTGCTCGGACTCCAGCTCCAGCCGGTCGGCCATCATTTTCACCACGATGGCGGTGGAGCTCATGGCCAGGGCGCCGCCCAAAGCCACCGCGCTCTGCCAGTGCAGACCCCAGCCCAGCAGGCCGTGCTCGTGGCCCAACCAGGCCATCGCCCCGCCCAGCGCCAGGTGGCCCAGCAGCGTGGCCAGGATGGTCAGGCTCACCTGTCCCAGGCCCAGCCCGAACACCAGCGAGCGCATGCTTTTCAGCTTGGGCAGGTTGAATTCCAGCCCGATGACGAACATCAGGAAGACGACGCCGAACTCGGCCAGGTAGCGCACGCCGGCCGAATCCTTGGCCAGCGCCAGCGCGTTCGGGCCGATCACCACGCCCACGGCGAGGTAACCCAGCATGGGCGGCAGCTTCAACAGGCGGCACAGCACCACGCCGACGACGGCCGCGAGCAGATACAGGAGGGTCAGGTCGAGCGTGGAGGCCATGTTGTCCCTAGAATCACCCGATCCTAACTGCCTCGGTGGCGGCGCAGGGCAGCCGCCCGACAGCCATCCCTGAAATCTTGTACGCCACCCCCATGACGCCTGACGTTCTGCTCGACCTGGCCCGCCAGGCCCTGGACACCGAAGCCCGCGCCCTGCACGAGCTGCGCGCCCGCCTCGATGGCGAGGCCGGTGTGGCCTTCACGCGCGCCGTCCAGGCGGTGCTGGCCTGCAAGGGTCGCGTCGCCGTGATGGGCATGGGCAAGAGCGGCCACGTCGGGCGCAAGATCGCCGCCACGCTGGCCTCCACCGGCACGCCCGCGCTCTTCGTGCACCCGGCCGAGGCCCACCACGGCGACCTCGGCATGGTCCAGCCCGGTGACGTCGTGCTGGCGATTTCCAACTCCGGCGAAAGCGAAGAGCTCACCGGCCTGCTGCCCGTGCTCAAGCGCCAGGGCGTGACCCTGATCGCCATGACCGGCAAGCCCACGTCGGCGCTGGCCCGCCACGCCGACATCGTCCTCGACAGCGCGGTCGCCCAGGAGGCCTGCCCGCTCAACCTCGCGCCCACCGCCAGCACCACCACGCAGATGGCGCTGGGCGATGCGCTGGCCGTCGTGCTGCTCGACGCCCGTGGCTTCAAGGCCGAAGACTTCGCGCGCTCCCACCCGGGCGGCTCGCTGGGCCGCAAGCTGCTGACCCACCTGCGCGACGTGATGCGCTCGGGCGACGCCGTGCCGCGCGTGGCGTCCGAGGCGGGCTTTGGCGAAGTGATGTCCGAAATGAGCCGCAAGGGCCTGGGCGCCACCGCCGTGGTCGATGCGACCGGCGCGCTGCTGGGCGTCTTCACCGACGGCGACCTGCGCCGCAAGATCGAAGCCGGCACCGACCTGCGCAGCCTCAGCGCGCGCGAACTCATGACGCCTGCACCGCGCACCATCCGCGACGACGTGCTCGCCGCCGAGGCCGTGGCCCTGATGGAAACCCACCGCATCAACACCCTGCTGGTGACCGACGCCGCCGGCCTGCTGGTGGGCGCCGTCAGCACCAACGACCTGATGCGCGCCAAGGTGATCTGATGCGCAGCCTCACCCCCTCTTTGCAGTTCCCCGCGGCCCTGCGCCACCACGCCCAGGGCATCCGCGCGGCCATCTTCGACGTCGATGGCGTGCTCACCGATGGCACCCTGTTCATCAGCGAAGCCGGCGAAACGCTCAAGGCCTTCCACGCGCTGGATGGCCATGGCTTGAAACTGCTGGCGCAAGGCGGCATCACGCCCATCGTCATCACCGGGCGCGACTCGCCCGCGGTGCGCCGCCGCCTGAAAGATCTGGGCGTGGCGCACGCCGTTTTTGGCGCGCACGACAAGCTCGCGGCGGCCGAACCCCTGCTGGCGCAACTGGGCCTGACGTGGCCGCAACTCGCCGTGATGGGCGACGACTGGCCCGACCTGCCCCTGCTGGTGCGCGCCGGCCTGGCCGTGGCGCCGGCCAACGCGCACGCCGAGGTCAAGGCCGTGGCCCACCACGTCAGCCAGCTCCAGGGCGGGCAGGGTGCCGCCCGCGAGTGCTGCGACCTGCTGCTGTGGGCCACCGGCCGCTACGAAGCCTTGCTGCACGGGCATCTGCAGACCCTGGACACCAACGTGGCCGCACCCGCCGCGTCCTCTGCACCCGGAGCCCCATCCGCATGAGCCAAGCCCCTTTGAGCCGTGGCCCCTTCAACCGAGGCCCTGATTGGCTGGCCCGCCTGCAGACCGCGCTGCCCGTGGTGGTGGCCGCGGGGCTGGCCGGCTTCAGTTGGTGGTTGGTGTCGTCTTCGCCAGCGCCACGCCAGGCAGCGACCGCGGCCAAGGCCGACGACCGGCCCGACTACATCCTCAGCCGCGCCCGCATCGCGCGCTTCGACGGCAACGGTCGGCTGGAGGCCGTGCTCGACGGCGACACCATGCGCCACCGGCCGGTGAGCAAGGCCATGGAGGTCGATGCCATGGTGCTGTCGGCCCGCCACGCAGACGGCCGCAGCGTGCACGCCACGGCGCAGCAAGGCGAATGGGTGGAGCCGACCGGTGTGGTCACGCTCAGCGGTGGCGCGGATGTGCGCCTGATGCCCGCACCGACACCGGGAGTGGGCAGCGCGGGTGCTGCGGTCGCTGGCGATGCCGGCACGGGCCTGCGCAGCGGCACCACGCGCGTGGTGGGCGAAGGCCTGCGCCTGGACACCCATGCGCACGTGCTCAGCTCCACCTTGCCCGTGACCATGACGCGCGACCACAGCGAGGTCCGTGCGCAAACTCTGCAGCACGACGATGTGGCCGGCCTCACCCTGCTGGGTGGCCGGGTGCACGGCCGCCTGGACGGTCAGCCGCGCTGATCAGGCCCGGTCAGTCGTGACCGTGGCCGTGACCTCGGCCCTTGCCGCGACCATGGCCGCGTTCGTCCCGGTCTCCGCGGCCACCGCGGTCGTCATCGCGCCAGCCATTGCGGTCGTGGTCATGGTCATCGTGGTCGTAGCGCTCACCGCGCGGCGGCTGCGCATCGCGCACGAAGTACACCGGCTGGCCGCAGGCGCTGTACTGGCCGCAGTAGCGCGACCAGTTCTTCGAGTGGCCGGGCGGCACGCGCATGTAGATGGGGCGCTGGCGTGCACCGTACGGCGACTGCTGGATGATGACCGGCTGCGGATAGAGCAGCACGGGCGGCTGCTCGCCGATGTCCACGCGGCCGTAGAAGCCGGGCTGGTTCACGCTCACGCTCACGCCGACGTTGGTGGCCGCCTGCGCCGCAGACATCGCGCTGAAAAGGCCTGTCAGGCCCAGCGCAGCCAGGGCGGCCAGGCGGGGCAGTGTGTTTTTGTGGATCGACATGGTGAGGTCCTGCGTGTGGTTGCAAGGGTGATTGTGACCCTTTAACGCAGCCACCAAAGCAAAAGGCGACACCATCGGGTGTCGCCTCCGTGAAGATGTGCAAGCGAGTGATTCAGGCTTGCATCATCTGGGATCAGTAGCCGCCGCGGCCGTAGCCACCGCCGCCGTCGCCACGGCCACCGCCGTAACCACCGCCGCCACCTTCGCGACGGCCACCGCCGCCGCCGCCACCACCGTAGCCGCCACCGCCGCCTTCACGGCGACCACCGCCGCCAGCGCCACCGTAGCCGCCGCCACCATTGCCGCCACCGCCGTTGCCACCACCGTAGGGGCTGCGGAAGCCAGCAGGACGCTCTTCGCGGGGACGTGCTTCGTTCACGACGATCGCACGGCCGGCCACGGGCTGACCGTTCAGGCCGTTGATGGCCGATTGTGCTTCGGCATCAGAGCCCATTTCGACGAAGCCGAAACCCTTGGAGCGGCCAGTCTCGCGGTCCATCATGACCTTGGCCGAGGAAACTGCGCCAAATTCGGAGAAAGCGTCTTGCAGATCCTGATCGCGCACGCTGTAGGCCAGGTTGCCCACGTAAAGTTTGTTGCCCACGAGAGAGCCCCTTTCAAAGTAACAAAGTAACCATGTGGAGCTTCAACCCATCAGGACCCATTCCAAAGACGGTGCCGCTTCCAGACACAGACCGGATCATTATGTGTGAAGCCTGCGCCTTCGACCAGCGTTTTGCACCCAAATTTTTGAATGGATGTCAACCATTGATGCGCATGTGGCGGCCTGTCTGCAGGTTTTTCTAGGGGCTAGCCCCTATGATCGGACCGCATTCAGCCCCTTCGCACCTCGCCCCACCCCTTTTTTGAGCGACATGCCCACTCCGCCCGAACCTTTTGCGTCCTTGGTGGCCTCGCGCCGCCGCTTTGACTGGTGGCAGGCCCTGGTGCGTGTGCTCTCCAGCATCGAGGCGGTCCGCGATGGCCACGCCCTGTACGTGCTGCTGGCCTCGTTCTGTGGCGCGGGTTTGGCGACGGCGTCGGCGATGGCCTCCTTCGGACGCGAGGACGTGCCCTGGGCGATCGGGCAGGGCGCGGCGGCCTTGTTCATCGCGTTTTACGGTGCCAACGCGGCCGGCCTGCTGTTGATGGACCGGGCCATGGGCCGCGCGCCCCGCGATGTGGCCGACGCCGTGCGCGACGCCTTGGGCATCGCGCACCGGGTGCTGCTGGCCCTGGCGATGATGCTGGTGCTGGCGGCGGCCCTGGCGGGTGGCTTGCTGGGGCTGTACTGGTTGAGCGGCCTGCCGCGCATCGGCCCCTGGTTGTTCGTGCTGGTGGTGCCGGCCACAGTGCTGATCATCGGGCTGACGGTGCTGGCGGGCGTGGTGGTGGTGGCGCCCTTGACCGGGCCGACCGTCTGGGCGGGGGCCTCGTCCGTGCAGGCGGTGGCGACCATCGGGCGGCTCATCCGCGACCGTTTGCTGCAGGCCGCTGTGCTGGTGGGCGGCTTGAGCCTGGCCACCGGTCTGGTCGGTGCGGCGGCCAGTGCCATGGTGCTACTGGGCGGTCGGGTCATGGCCGAGGCCTCGGTGTTCGTGCTGGGTGTGGACATCCCTCCCGAGGCCCTGATGGCGGGCCTGCTGGGCCGCACCGTGCAGATCACCCAGGGCGCGGTGGTGCCGGCCAAAGCGCTGAGCTACATCTCGGCGGCCACGGTGGGTGGCGGCATGGTGTTCGCGCTGGCGCTGGTGATGCCCACGCTGGTCTATCTGCGCGGCGTGTGCGAGGTCTATCTGGCCTTGCGCGCCGCTGACGCCGATGCCGACGCCCAGTGACGCGTGCCCTTGCGGGCGCGAGGTGCGGGGCGCCAGCGGTGGCGTGGCGCGCTATGCCGATTGCTGTGGGCGCTTCCACGCCGGCCCCTTGCACTTGCAGGCGCCTGACCCGGAGGCGCTCATGCGCTCGCGCTACAGCGCGTTCGTGCTCGACCTGCGCGATTACCTGATGGCAACCTGGCACCCCGACCACCGTCCTGCGCTCATCGAGCCGCCCGAGCCGGGCTTGCGCTGGCTGGGCCTGCAAATCACGGCCACCAGGATGACGGTGCCGGACCGCGGCGAGGTGAGCTTCGTGGCGCGCAGCAAGCTGGGCGGCCGGGCGCACCGCCTGGTCGAGCGCAGTGGCTTCGTGCGCGAGGGTGGTCGCTGGTTCTACACCTGCGCCCTGGAGGGCGCCGCCGAAGCCTGATCGCTGGGGGGCTGATCCAGCGCAAGCCGCTCGCCCCCTGATTCGCGGGGTTTAACGCGATCCGAAAGGGCTTCCCCTGGCGACAAGATGCGTGCTTGTCTTTAAGGTGCAGGCGTTGTCCAAGCTGCCTGCCCGGCAAAGAGCCTGCCATGATCGAGAAGTTGAACGTCATCCAGACCATGATGGCCCTGCTGGGCGCCTCGGCGGTCGCCATCACGGCGCTTGAGGGGGTGTTGATTGGCCGCTTGGCAAAGCGCGATCAAGGCCAAGCGTCCGAGCGCCAGCCCTACGACTGGTCTGCCTTCTGGGTCACGGTGCGCATCAACATGTGGCGCGTGTTGGTGGAGGCCATTCCCATGGGCGTGGTGCTGGGCGCCTCGCTGCCTTTCGGGCAGTGGATGTACGAGCAGCGTCTGTGGACGGTGCCCATGGACGCCTGGTGGGGCTGGGCGGCCATGTTCTTGTGCACCGAGTTTTTCTATTACTGGATGCACCGTGCCGGCCACCGCGTGCGCTGGTACTGGGCCTCGCACCAGGTGCACCACTCGGGCAACCAGTACAACCTGGCGGCGGCGTTCCGTCAGTCCATCACTGGCAAGGTCACGGGCGGCTTCGTGTTCTTCGCGCCGCAGTGCCTGTTGGGCTTTTCGCCAGATGCGGTCCTGATTTCCTACGGCCTGAACCTGGTCTATCAGTTCTGGATCCACACCGACCTGGTGCCCAAGCTGGGCTGGATGGAGGGCGTCTTCAACACGCCCTCGGCGCACCGCGTGCACCACGCCGCCAACGTCGAGTACCTGGATTGCAACTACGGCGGCACCATCATGTTGTTCGACCGGCTCTTCGGCACCTACGTCGAAGAGCAGGACGGCGTGCCCATCCGCTATGGCCTTGTCAAGCCGCAAACCTCGCGCAACGCGCTGTGGGTGTGCCTGGCGGAGTGGGCGGCGATCGGGCGGGACCTGCTCAAGGTGCGCAACCCCCTGCATGCGCTGGGCTACCTGTTCGGGCCACCGGGCTGGGCGCCGCATGGCCGCGGCCTGACCACGGAAGGCCTGCGTCAGGCCATGACCGGGCTCACGGGGCAGCCTGCGGGTGTGCCGCCGGAGTGGTTGTTGGAGGGGCAGCCCGCGCCCGTGGGCGAGGCGGCTGTCGCGCCCGCCGCGGCGGGGTCGCCGCAGTCCATGGCTTTCACCGCGGGGGCGCAGGCTCGGCGCGTGTGAGGTCTTCGAGCCGGCCCAACCAGCGCAGCGCTTGCTCGCGGTTGTTGCCGCACATCTCTTCGCTGGGTTGCAGGGAGCCACACACCGCAGGCCTTTCCGGCTGGCCGAAAATCCGGCAGCGCAAGGCTTCGTCCAGATGGGGGCAGGGCACGCCCGCAGGTTTGCCGTGAGGCAGGCCTGGCAGGGGCGATGAGATCGAGGGCGCGATGCAGCAGGCCGCGCAGCCGGGTCGGCAGTCCATGCCGCGCATTGTGGCGCGACTGGCGCAAGTTGGGGTCCCTGATTGGATGTGGCGCGATGACAGCGTTGGGTTCAATTTAGCGAGGGCAGATGACAGGCGGTGGCATCCCTGGCGACACCAGGGATTTGATTCACCCAGGGCCGTCTGACATGTCACCAGCCAAATCGGCGGCTGCATTGTCAAACAACGATGTCAGCGAGTCGGCGACGCACTCACGTGCCTCGTGGGCCGATGACACCGCAATGATTTGGTGGAGATGGCCGCCTGGCGCGGGTTGGCCGTCGACGCACAGCAGGTCACCGAGCCCTGACACGGCCAGTGGCCACCAGTGTTCATTCCACCAGTCCATTCGCACGGAGGCATCTGGTGCGCCACACGATTCATGGGTGTGGCGCATGTCTGCCATGTCGGGTTGCGCCATGGTGGTTTGCCACACCTGCCATTCGCGCAAGGCTTCTTGCATGCTCAACCAGCGGTACTCGTCCAGGAAAAGGGGTTGGCCCGCGGGGTGCTGCCCATCGTGTTGTTGGTAGATGTCCAGCAGGAATGGGGGCAGTGGGTGACCCAGTGCGTGCTGAGCCTGCTCAAGCACTTTGGGGTCGACGGCCTTCCGCAGCGCCAGGCCGGTCTCCTGACGGAAGGTCTGCCAAATGGAAGAGGTCATGGCGATGCGCGTTGCTCAATCGAGCAGGAAGTAGTGGACGACGGTGTCTGCGGCGAGCTCACCTTCGCCCGCCTCAATCAGGCAGATGGCCTCGGCCTCGTTGAGCCGGGCCACCTGGAACTCCTCGGTGGGCAGCACGCGCACCCCTGTGCGGCCATCTGGCAGTGGGTCGACCTGAGCCATTTGCAGCCCGTGGCGCTTGGGGTCGCGCGGCGCGGGCCCCACCAGCACCCCGGTGAACCAGGGGGTGATGTGCCTGCGCCAGCGTTCTTCGAAGGCCCCGCGCGCAAAGTGTTTGACGGCTTCAGGCGCAGGCATGAGGTCGAGGTAGACGGCGCGGCTTCCCTCGATGACGTACACCCGGCCATCTTCTGTGGGCGTGTAGATGTCTGGTAACGTTGCCTGGGGCGGGATGGTCGCAGAGGCGTTGGGGCTGCCCGGGTAATCTGGACTATCGATGAGGGGGAAGTCACCCACGCCGCACAAGGCCCTCAGCGTTGGCCGCACCAACAGGTGCAGCGCGATGAGCACAGACAGGGGCGAGGTGCATCCCTCCATCACCTGGGCAAAGTTCAGCGGCTTGTCGGACACCGGCAAGGCCTCGTCTGGGTGGACGCGCCGGTGGCTGGTGACGCGCTCGCATGACTTGATGAGACCGGCATGCAGCGGGTAGGAGTCCAGCCCGCCGCTGCCATCTTCGCCTTCGTCCGGGTAGATGTACTCTGGCAGGAAGCCGCCGCCGCCGCTCACGTACACGAGGCCATGCGTTCTGGGCGGGTAGTCCACGGCGCGGATGCCTGCACCGTGGATGACCGTGAAGTCAAAGCGTTCTCTGAAGGCTTGAACCTCCCTCGCACATGCGTCGCCCAGCCCTTCGGTTTGGTCCAAGGTGACGGTGCCGATTTCTTCTGGCGCGAACCCCCACTGGGTGAGGGTGCCGACGATGAGCGGCGTCATGCCATCGGGCAACCAGCCTGTCGGGGCTTCGTGGTCAGGGCTGCGCACCTCTGCATGGATGGTCAGCACGGCCACGCGTGGTTTGTGGAACACCTTGACGGTGCTGACGCCGCTGCAGCCCAGCATGGCCAGCTCTTTGGGCCCCAGGGGCTGGCCACGCTTGAGCAAGGGGGCGCCTGCCGCCAGGTGTGCTCCGCGGCCAATGACGTCGTGCCCTGCCGGTGGCGGGGCGATGACCCGCTCGGCGCGCTTCTCCCGCAGCTTGGTGCCCCGGAAGAAGGGCGACATGGCATGCAGGACGGCGTCGGTGTCAAAGGGCATGGGCCGCAGGGCCTCTACTTTGACAGCCAAGCGCTTCGGGGTGTTGGGCAGCGGCAACCAGTGGCTCAGGCCGAACCCTGGCCAATGCCAGTTGCTGCCCCAAGTGTCGATGATGGTTTCTTCGACCTTGAGGGCCTTGCCCTGGCTGGCCTGCTGCCACTGGGTTGTGCAGATGGCGTAACCGCTCACCTTGGCCAGGGGCCAGTTGGGCACGGGCAGGCGGGTGCAGACGTCCTCGGCCAGGACGTGGCCGAGGGCCTGGTGGAGACTCACTTCCGAGATGCCCGGGACACGACCGATGCTGACTGGGCGGAACAACAAGCGGTCAGCGTGCTCGCCCGTCTCGCGGACGCGGTGGTGCTCTGCTGTTTGCAGCAAGGCATGGTCTGTGGCGTAGTACTGCGCGCGAAGGAACAGGCCAATCGGGGGCACGAATGCCCCCTGCGAAATCACGCGGTGCAGCAGGTCTTTGGCGTGGTTTGACATGGATTTGTCGTGTTGCTGCAGGTCAGTAGGCGATCCAGTATTGATCATTGAAATCTGAGTCGTACCCTTTCAGATTGGGCTTGAGATTCAAGTTCAATGTGCTCTGATCTGGTTCATAGGCTTGGTCCGGAAGAAACCCGTCAGGCACGTTGGGAGGGGGTACGCGGGTGACCATTCGCCGATGGTCAAAAGGATCAATCAGCCGCTCCTTGCGGAGGAATGCGCCCAACTTGGCCCCAGCACTGCGGTTGTCGGCGCGGCTGATGTACTTCACGCTGGCTTCACCATAGGTGCGCGGCAAGGCCGCCCCCTCGCGCGACGAAGCGAAGGGGTACTCATCGCAGTCGCAAGGCGTCAGCGCTTCGACGGTGTCGGGGTCTGAGAAATCAGGGCAGGTGCTGGGCTTGGGCGGCTGGCTGGGCAAGGCCGAGCACAGCTTCTGGGCTTTGGCTCGGTTGGCCTTGATCAGGCTGGTGACCCGCAGGCGCTGCAAGCCGGTGGAGGGCTCGAAGCTGCGCTCCGCAATGGCGCGGCTGCCTGCGCGCAAACCGGTGTACTGGCCTGGCAAGGCCGGGTTGGCAGCGATGGCTTCGCGGATGTGGGCTTCACTTTGCGGGTTGTTGAGCACCAGCACCGCCGAGGCTTGGGGGAAGACGCAGCCGGACTCCTGGCCCCAGACCTGACCGACGTCGCAGCGCAGCGTCACCTGCTCCAGGTTGTCGATGATGACGCGTCCCTCGTCGGTCGGCGTGGTGCCGTCTGCGCTGAAGTAGAGCTTGAGTTCAAACCGGAACTCTGCGATTTTCTTGCTGGTGTCCCAACTGAAGGGGATGCTGAATTCCTTCGTGGACTGAACGCCATCGCTCAGTGTGAAGTCTTGCGTGGTGTTGCAGTTCACGGCAAGAGGGTTGTTGATGTTGGAGGTGGGGGTGCACTTGAGCACCGCGCGCACTTTCAGCGCTGGCACGGGAACCTCTTCCGCCGGTGGGCTGAGTGTTTTGACGTAGTCGTAGCGGAGCTGGAGGCTCATGCGCTTGGACAGCCTGTTGGATGCGCCATGGATGGACCATTGGTGCTTGAGGTCAAAGTAGCCTGTTTTCGGCAAGCGGTTGGTGTCCAGCACCAAGGTGGAGCGTTCGTTTTCTTCACGCTGCGAGCAGGCCACGTGTCGGCTGTGCAGTTGGGTCAGGTAGGACGGAGATTCGTTGGGGTTCAAGGGGCGGAAATCCGAATCTCGCGAGCATGCCGCCTCTGTCGTGCCTGGCAGTTGGCTCCATTTGGGATTGCTGGCCAACGCGGCGAATTGCCCACCAACACTGGCCGCATCCACAGCACCCAACATGAGCGCGCCGGGATGGGTGACAGAGATGTTGACGGTCCCGCCCTTGATGGCCTGCGTGGGTATGCCCACCCAGTTGCCACTTGTGCCGATCGCCGCCGTGGCTGACGTTGCCGATGTCATCGGTGCGGCGCGGGGGGGCGTGGCGGTGAACAAGGCCAGCACCTTGCCTGGAGGTAAGTCGGGCACTGCAGGCAAGCTGACATCCATGGGCTGGGTCAGGGAGGCGCCGCCCAGGTCGACAACAAGTGCCTCGCCCAAGGGTGTGAAGCCAGCTGGCAAGCTGTAGTTGTTTGGTGAGTCGGCTTGGATGCTGACGGTGGCGTCGCCTGAGAGCGCGTTTGCTGGAATGTCGATGCTCGCACCATTCGGCAGGGCGACGATGGCGCCAGCGTCAGCCTTCACGGCGGTGGTGCTGGTGCCATTGGCGTGAACGGTGATGGTGGTGATGGTTTCGTACGCAAACTCCCATTGATCGAGCACGTCGTCGCGTATGCGCAGTACCACGATGTACTCGCCTGCCTGTTGGTAGGTGTGGCTGGCTTGCGGCCCAGTGGCCTGCGTGCCGTCGCCGAAATCCCATTCGTACCTGGGGTGGTTGTCGGGGCCGGCTGCGTACTCAGGCAGCAGTTGGTTGCTGAACTCGACCGGCAGGCCCACTGTGGCATCTGTGGGGGCAATGATGTCGGCGGCGGGGTCGCAGGCGGACAGCAGGAAGGCTGCGGCAAGCGCGAGCAGCCACCGCCAGAGGGTTCTGGAGGTCATTTGGTTTCCCTGAAAAGTTTTGTGTGGCTACTTGACCGATGAAGGCCAAGTGCGCGCCGATCATAGTAGCGAGGCGGTGGTGATTTGGTGGCGGAACGATTTCTTACAGACTGCCGCAGCAGGCTTCGCACCTGTAAAATGAAAGGCTGCTCAAAAATGTGGCAACCTGACCGTTGGCGATGGTGCCGGCGGTGGCCAGTGAGGCGTGCATGCTGTATCCCCAAGAGTTTGATGTGATCGTGGTCGGTGGTGGTCACGCGGGCACCGAGGCCGCTTTGGCCGCGGCGCGCATGGGCTGCGCCACGCTGCTTCTGAGCCACAACATCGAGACGCTGGGGCAGATGAGCTGCAACCCGTCCATCGGCGGGATCGGCAAGGGCCACCTGGTCAAGGAGGTCGATGCCTTGGGTGGCGCCATGGCCGAGGCCACGGACGAGGGCGGCATTCAGTTCCGCATCCTCAATGCCAGCAAGGGCCCCGCGGTGCGGGCCACCCGCGCGCAGGCCGACCGCATCTTGTACAAGGCCGCCATCCGCCACCGCCTGGAGAACCAGCCCAACCTGTGGCTGTTCCAGCAGGCGGTCGATGACCTGATGGTGGAGGGCGATGGCGATGGCGCGCGCGTGGTGGGGGCCGTCACACAGGTGGGCATCCGCTTCCGCGGCCGAACCGTGGTGCTGACCGCGGGCACCTTCCTCGATGGCAAGGTCCACGTTGGCTTGCAGAACCACAGCGCCGGGCGCGCCGGTGACCCGCCGGCCATCACCCTGTCGGCACGCCTGAAAGAACTCAAGCTGCCGCAAGGTCGCCTGAAGACGGGCACGCCGCCGCGCATCGACGGCCGCAGCATCGACTTCTCCAAGCTGACCGAACAACCCGGGGACGGCGTGCCGCTGCTGGGTGGTTGGGGTGCACCGGGCGCGCCGCTGTCTGCGCCCACGGGCCCTCAGGTGCCGGTGTTCAGTTTCCTCGGCTCGGCCAGCCAGCACCCGCGCCAGCTGCCGTGCTGGATCACGCACACCAACCGGCGCACCCACGACATCATCCGATCGGGCTTCGACCGCAGCCCGATGTTCACCGGCGTCATCGAGGGGGTGGGGCCACGCTACTGCCCGAGCATCGAGGACAAGGTCAACCGCTTCGCCGACAAGGACTCACACCAGATCTTCCTGGAACCCGAGGGCCTGACGACGAACGAGTTCTACCCCAACGGCATCAGCACCTCGCTGCCCTTCGACATCCAGCTGGCCGCGCTGAGATCGATGCCTGGCCTGGAGAACGCTTGCGTCCTGCGGCCAGGCTATGCCATCGAGTACGACTATTTCGACCCGCGCGAGTTGAAGTCCACCTTCGAGACCCGCGCCATCGGCGGCTTGTTCTTCGCCGGCCAGATCAACGGCACCACGGGCTACGAAGAAGCGGCGGCCCAAGGCTTGTTTGCCGGGGTGAACGCTGCTTTGCAAGCGCAGGGCAAAGACCCCTTCACCCTGCGCCGCGACCAGGCCTACCTCGGCGTGCTGGTCGATGACCTGACCACCCAGGGCGTGACCGAGCCTTACCGCATGTTCACCAGCCGCGCCGAGTTCCGCCTGCAGCTGCGCGAGGACAACGCCGACCTGCGCCTGACCGAGATCGGCCGCCAGCTGGGCCTGGTGGGCGATGCCCGTTGGACCGCCTTCAACCGCAAGCGCGACGCTGTTTCACGTGAAACAGAGCGATTGCGCACGACTTGGGTGCGCCCCGCGACCTTGCTGCCGGTCGATGCCGAACGCCTGGTGGGCAAGGCCCTGGAGCGCGAGTACAAGTTGGAAGACCTGCTGCGTCGCCCGGGCGTGAGCTACGACCAGGTGGCCGAGGCCGGCAGGCTCGGTGCCGAGCGCCACGCGGCCCTGCGCGCCGAGGCCGCCAACGGGGTGGTCACGGACGATGCGGCTGTGTCACCCAAGGCGGTGGACCGTGCTTCCCTGCGCGCCGAGTTGGGCGACACCCTGGCCGATGCCGTCATCGAACAGGTCGAGATCAGCGTGAAGTACGCAGGCTACATCGACAAGCAGAACGGCGAGGTCGAGCGTGCCGCGAGCTACGAGCACCTGCGTTTGCCAGATGACCTGGATTACGCGGTCGTGTCGGCCCTGAGTTTCGAGGCCCGCCAGAAGCTGAACAAGCACCGGCCCGAGACCTTGGGCCAGGCTTCGCGCATCTCGGGCATCACGCCGGCGGCCATCTCTTTGTTGCTGATCCATCTGAAAAAGGGCCGCTTCAAGGGCTTTGCCCGTGCAGACGCGGCCGCCGGCGAGGTGGCCAGCGTCGCGTCACCGACCCTCTGAGCTTTCTTGAGCACCTGACCCAGCATGAACCGTTCATCTCAAGGCCGTCCTTCGTCCGCTCGCAAGGCGGCCCCTCGCGGTGCAGTGCATCCTGTCTCAACGGTGGTGCAACGCACCGCGGAGGGGCCCGTTCAATGGGACGAAGCGTCTTGGTTGACGGCCATCCCTCCGGTGTTGGAGGCCGTGGGGTTGAGTCTGGTGCCAGAGCAGTTGAGTCAGCTCGCGCGCTACATGGGATTGCTCAGTCACTGGAACGCGACGTACAACCTCACGGCCTTGCGCAGTGCGCCCGACATGCTCAGCCACCACCTGGCCGATTGCCTCGCCGTGTTGCGACCTTTGATGGTGCACCTGGATGATGCAGAAGCGCCGCTGAAGTTGCTGGACGTGGGCAGTGGCGGTGGCTTGCCCGGGGTGGTGCTGGCCATTTGCTGTCCGAATCTGCGCGTCAGTTGCGTGGACACGGTGGGCAAAAAGGCAGCGTTCATCCGCCAAGTGGCGGCCGAGTTGCGCTTGCCCCATCTGCGCGGTGAGCACGCCCGCGTCGAACAGCTGCCGGGCCAATACGATGTGATCACGTCCCGCGCTTTCGCCTCGCTGGACGATTTCGTTTCGCTCACCCGGCAGCAGCTCGTGCCTGGCGGGGTTTGGATGGCGATGAAGGGCAAGCTGCCCGACGATGAGATCGCCGCCTTGCCGGCCGACGTGGAGGTGTTTCACGTGGAACATCTGCAGGTGCCGGGTCTGGATGCCGAGCGCTGCCTGATCTGGATGCGCTTGAAGCCGGCACAGCAAAGCCTTTGATGGCGAGGGCCGGCCTGTTCGGCCAAGCAGCGGTCTACCCGTGGCGGCGTGGCGTCACCTGGCTTGCCTGGCTGTGCTTTGGATGAGCGTTGCCCATGGTCAGGCCGTGACGGGCGCTGATAATGGGGCAGCGCGATTTTCTGGAGGCCGCTTTGCGAATCCCTGCCAAACACCTGCTCCTGCGATCCGACTGGTGTCGTGCGCTTCGAGTCACAGCGGACGCCTCTGTGGCCATCTGCTTGGCCTTGACGGTGAACGCAGCTTGCGCGGGTGCGACAACAGCTCAGACCGATGCCCGTGTCGAGCCGCGTCGGCCGGCGCCTGTGACAGGACGGGTTGTCGCAGACGTCCCGTCCGCTGTGGTGCCGCAGGTGGTGTCCACGGCGGTGCAGGTGCCCCCGCCAGCGCACATGCCCGCCGCACCGCATGACTTGTTCGCACAGACGGGGCCAAGCCATGGTGTTTCACGTGAAACCACGGCGCCCGTCAAGGCCAAGTTGCCGCGCGAAGACATCGTCCACCGCGAAGCCGCCGGCAAAGCCCCCAAGACGCTGACCCCGCAGCGGCGGACGGCTCAGGCCGGAAACACAGCCAGACATGCCGCCGCAGTACCGTCGACCGAGCGGAGCTCACGCAAGGGCACGGGTCGTGCGACGCCGAGGCAAGCGCTTGCCACTGTGGCCCAGTCAAGCGTCCGCGGCAACATGGCCCCGCAGCCACGGTCAAAAGCCAGCCAGAGCGCGGCGCGGGCCGCCGCCACACTGCAGGGCCATGGGCCTCACCGCCGGTCCCCGATGGCCATCGCTGCGAAAGCCGCGCGTCCCGGCAAGTCCGTGTCCAGGGCCCAACGGGCGGTGAAGCCAGCGGCCAACACCGCGCACGCCGCCTCGCCTGCCAAGGCCAAAAAGCATGGCGTGGCGGCACGGTCTGCCAAGCTTGCCGCCAAGGGCGCGACCCCCGTTGCCCGTCGTCAAGGCGTCTGACGCCCGCACCCCAGGCGATAATCACCCCATGCCGCACATCTTCTGCATCGCCAACCAAAAGGGCGGGGTGGGCAAAACCACCACCACCGTCAACCTGGCGGCCGGCCTGGCCCGCGAGGGGCAGCGCGTCCTCATCGTGGACCTCGACCCGCAAGGCAACGCCACCATGGGCTCGGGCGTGGACAAGCGCACCCTGGCGCAAACCGTCTATGACGTGCTGCTGGAAGATGCCAGCATCGCCGAGGCGCGCGTGCGCAGCGACAAGGCCGGCTACGACGTGCTCGGGGCCAACCGCGAACTGGCGGGCGCCGAGGTCGAGCTGGTCAACCTGGAGCGCCGCGACCGCCGCCTGAAGACGGCCATCGAGGCGGCGGCGGCCGACTACGACTTCGTCCTCATCGACTGCCCGCCGTCCCTGAGCCTGCTCACGCTCAACGGCCTGACCTGTGCCCATGGCGTGATCGTGCCCATGCAGTGCGAGTACTTCGCGCTGGAAGGCCTCACCGACCTGGTCAACACCGTCAAGCAGGTGCACGCCAACCTCAACCGCGAGTTGCAGCTCATCGGCCTGCTGCGGGTGATGTTCGACCCGCGCATCACCCTGCAGCAGCAGGTCAGCGACCAGCTCAAGTCGCACTTCGGCGACAAGGTCTTCGACACGGTCATCCCGCGCAATGTGCGCCTGGCCGAGGCGCCCAGTTATGGCCTGCCCGGCGTGGTGTTCGATCCGTCTTCTAAGGGCGCGCAGGCTTTCGTGGCCTTCGCCCAGGAGCTGGTGCGGCGCGTGGCGCCCAGCCTGGGCGCTGCGGCTTGACCCTGCCCGAGCCCCTCTGAGAAAACCGCCGGAAAGCGCGGACAATCAAGCCCATGGCGACCAAGAAATCCAAAGGCCTCGGCATGGGCCTGGAGGCCCTGCTGGGCCCCAAAGTCAGCGACACCCCCCCAGCGAACGCAGGCCCCGACGGCGCGCCCTCGGTGCTGCGCCTCGACCGCATGCAGCCGGGCAAGTACCAGCCGCGCACGCGCATGGACGAGGGCTCGCTGTACGAGCTGGCCGAGAGCATCAAGTCCCAGGGCATCATGCAGCCCATCCTGGTGCGCCCGGTGGGTGACCCGGCCGAGGGGCGCTACGAGATCATCGCCGGCGAGCGACGCTCCCGCGCGGCCAAGCTGGCGGGCCTCACCGAGGTGCCGGTGCTGGTCAAGGACGTGCCCGATGAAGCCGCCGCGGCCATGGCCCTCATCGAGAACATCCAGCGCGAGGACCTCAACCCGCTGGAAGAAGCGCAAGGCCTGCAGCGCCTGACCGCCGAGTTCGGCCTCACGCACGAGCAAGCCGCGCAGGCCGTGGGCCGCTCGCGCAGCGCCGCGTCCAACCTGCTGCGCCTGCTCCACCTGGCCGAGCCGGTGCAGGGCATGCTGATGGCCGGTGACATCGACATGGGCCACGCCCGCGCGCTGCTGCCGCTGGACAAGGCCGTGCAGATCACGACGGCCAACGAGGTGGCGGCCAAAAAGCTCAATGTGCGCGAGACCGAAAAGCTCGTCGCCAAGGTGCAGGGCGTGGGCCGCCAGGCACCGCTGCTGCGCGTCAAGGGCGAGAAATCGCGCGACGTGCTGCGCCTGGAGGAGCAGCTCTCTGACTTGCTCACCGCGCAAGTGGGCATTCACATCAAGCGCAAGACCAAGCGCGGCGAGCAGGGCGAGGTCACCATCCAGTTCGGCAGCCTCGACGAGCTCAATGGCCTGATCGACAAGCTGCGCGGCGGCCCCGAGGCCTGAGGCTGCGGCCCATGCTCGCCCGCCTGCTGACCTGGCCCCTGCCGGCCGCGGCGACCTGGGCATTGGCCTGGGCGCTGGCGCTGGCCTTGCGTTCGGCAGATGCCCCCGTGTGGGTGGCACTCGGCCTGCCCACCGCCCTGGGGGCCCTGGCGGCCTTGCTGCCCTGGGTGGCCACCACGGCCTGGCGCCGGGTCTTCGTGGCCGGGGGCTTCCCGCTGAGCGTGCTGGCGCAATCGCTCCAAACAGGCCTCCAGGGTGGTTTCCAAGGGGGGGCGACAGGACAAGGCATCGGCGGCGGCCTGCCGTCCTGGCTCTGGCTGGCCCCGCTGGCCTTGCTGCTGCTGGCTTACCCGCGCCGCGCCTGGCGCGACGCCCCGGTCTTTCCCACCCCGCGCGGCGCCTTGGCCGATCTGCCCGCCCACATCCGCCTGACCGATGGCGCCCGCGTGCTGGACGCCGGCTGTGGCATGGGCGACGGCCTCATCGCCCTGCATGCCGCCTTGCACGCCACCTGGCCGAACGCCCGGCTGGAAGGGGTGGAGTGGAGCGCCCTGTGGCGCTGGGTGTCGGCCTGGCGCTGTCCCTGGGCCCGCGTGCGACGTGGCGACATGTGGGCCGACGACTGGTCGGCGTTCGACCTCGTTTACCTGTTCCAGCGCCCCGAGACCATGCCCCGTGCCATGGCCAAGGCCGCGCAGGAGATGCGCCCGGGCAGCTGGCTGGTCAGCCTGGAGTTCGAAGCGCCGGACTGGCGCCCGCACGCCCGCATCGACCTGGCCGGCGGACGCCCCGTGTGGGTGTACCGCTTGCCGGTGCGCGCTTGAAGCGCCGCTGAACCGGCCCGCGCCAACCCTTCGGCGCACGCCCGTTCAGGGTCCACACTACACTCTCGCGTTCCACTCAGACTGCCCAAGCCGATGTCCGCACCGCCCACCGCCCCCGCCGCGCCGTTCACGCAGGAGGACTACCGCGCCGCCCTGGGCCAGTTCACCACCGGGGTGACCATCGTCACGGCGCGTGCGGCCGATGGCCGTTTGCTGGGGCTGACCGCCAACTCCTTCAACTCGGTCTCGCTGGCGCCGCCGCTGGTGCTCTGGAGCCTGTCCAGCCAGTCCAGCTCCATGCCGGGCTTCCAGGAGGCCGCGCACTACGCCATCAACGTGCTGGCGGCCGACCAGCGCCTGCTGGCCGAGCGCTTCTCACGCAAGGGCATCGACCGTTTCGAGGGCGTGGCCTGGCGCGCGGGCCTCACCGGGGCCCCGCTCATCGACGGTGCCGTGGCGGTGTTCGAGTGCCGCAACCGCAGCCAGCACGCCGAGGGCGACCACATCATTTTCGTGGGCGAGGTCGCACACTGCAGCCGCCGGGTGGGCGCGGCGCCCCTGGTTTACCACGGCGGGCGCTTCTTCACCGATTTGCCGATCTGACCGCGCTGTTCGGTCAGAGCGCGTCGCCTCGCGCGCAGCGGTCCAGCAAGGTCAGCAGCTTTCCGACGTCCAGCGGCTTGGTGAGGTACTCGACAAAGCCCCGCTGACGCGCCTCGCTGATCTGGTCTGGCATGACGTCCGCCGACAGCGCCACCCGCGGGATGGCTGCCGTGCGGGCATGCAAGGCCAGGGCGTCGGACACGTCCAGGCCGTTCATGTCGCCCAGGTGCATGTCCAGCAGCAGCAGGTCAGGCGGTTGCGACAGGGCCATCGCGATGGCCTCCTGTCCGCAGGTGGCCACGTCCAGGTGCCATTGCGGGCGCATGCGCATGACCTGGCGCAGCAGCTCCACATTCACCACGTTGTCTTCGGCGTAAAGCACCGTCAGGCCGTCGGCCATGCCGTCGTCGAGGGCGCCAAAGCCGGTGCGTGGGCGCGTGGCCAGGGCGTCGTCGTCTTGCGGGGCCTCGGCGCGTGGCAGCCAGACGCGGAAGTGTGTGCCCGCACCCTGGCGGCTGCTGACCTCGATGCGGCCGTGCATCAGCTCCACCAGGCGCTTGACGATGACCAGCCCGATGCCCGTGCCTTCGATGCTGGTGCGCTCGGCGCCCAGGCGGTTGAAAGGCTCGAAGAGGTGGGCCAGCTGGGCCTCGTTCATGCCCCGCCCGGAGTCGCTCACGGTGATGACCACCTCGCGGTCCAGGCCCATGGCCTCGACCATGAGGCGACCGCCCGGCTGGTTGTACTTGACGCCATTGGACAGCAGGTTGACCAGGATCTGGCGCAGGCGCACCGCGTCGCCGTGCACGAACAGGTCGGGCTCCGGGGGCGTGCAGACCAGGTGCAGCTGGGCGTCGCTGGCCTGGTTGCTCACCAGGGCCACGGCGGCGTCGAGCACATCGGACAGGGGCAGGGGCTCGATGGCCATGGGCAGGCTGCCGGCTTCGATGCGGGAGAGGTCCAGCACGTCGGTGAGCATGGCCAGCAGGTGGGCGCCTGCGCGCTCGATGTGGTCCACCTTGCCGCGCTGGTCCGGGTGCAGGGGGTGGCGCGGGTCCACGCGCAGCAGCTGCGCGAAGCCCAGCATGGCGTTGAGCGGGGTGCGCAGCTCGTGGCTCATGCGCGAGAGGAATTCCGTCTTGGCCTTGCTGGCGCGCTCGGCGGCGCGCGCGGAGTTCATCGCGTCCTGCATCTGCTGGCGCGCGGTGATGTCTTCCACCACGGCGATGAACTGCACCGGCTCGCCCTGTGCGTCACGCAGCACGGCGACGTTGAGCGAGGCCCACACCACCTGCCCGTCGGGGCGGACGTAGCGCTTTTCGGTGACGTAGCCCGCCGTGTGGCCGTGGACCGCCGCTTCCATGTGGGCGCGCGAGGCCGAGACGTCGTCCGGGTGGGTGATGTCCTGCACGTGCAGGCCGACCAGGTCGGTGCGGCGGCGCCCGACGATGTCGGCGAAGCGCGGGTTGGCCTCCAGGATGCGGCCGCGCAGGGAGACCCGCACCATCCCGATGCCGGCGGCCTCGAAAATCAGCTGGTAGGGTGCTTCCGCCGCATCGCGGTCGGGGGCCGGGGGGTGGGGGAAGGGTGCGGACACACCCGACGGCCCCGGGACTCCTGAGGACAAGCTCGACATGGCACTGCAAGGACAGTCACCACCCACGGGATCGGTCTTGCACAGACCTGGGCCCGCCTCCACGGCATCGACCAGGGGGTGGTGAGCCCCGGTCAACCGTCATCTGAATGTTGTGTTGGGCACCGCGTTGCACACGTCGGCCCTGGGGGGGAGCATAACGCGGGCAACGCGGATGCACCAGCGCCCTTGTGGGTGGTTTCAGATGATGCTGGCTGCATCACTTTGCCGCTGGGGCGCGGCGTTGGCGGGCGTGGACGTGGATGCGGGCGCAGGCGCCTGCTCCACGGCCGTGCGGTTGCGGCCTGCGGCCTTGGCGGCGTACAGGGCCCGGTCGGCGCGCTCGATGCAGGCGTCCAGGGGCTCGGCGCAGTCGTAGGCGGTGAGCCCGGCCGAGAAGGTGGCGCGCAGCTCGGGCACCGCGCTCGACATGGGCGCGCCTGCGATCATGTCCCGCACGCGCTCCAGACCGACATTGGCCTGCTCGGTGCTGGTGTCGTTGAGCAGCATCAGGAATTCCTCACCACCCCAGCGCGCGAGCACGTCGGTGTCGCGCAGGGCTTTTTGCGCGATCACGGCGAAGTTGCGCAGCACCTCGTCGCCCACGCCGTGGCCATGGGTGTCGTTGACCCGCTTGAAGTGGTCGAGGTCGATCAGGGCCAGGCAGAAGCGGTGGTGGCCGGTGCGCTCCAGGCGCTTGCGGTGCTGGTGCAGCACGTCCATCATGTGGCGGCGGTTGACCAGGCCGGTGAGCTCGTCGCGCGTGGCCAGGATCTGGATGCGCACCAGGGCCTGGCCGAGCTCGTCTTTCTGGCTTTGCAGCCGGGCGCGCAGGCTGCTGAGCTGGGCGGCCAGCGAGGAGATGGTCGGCACGATGGCGGCCGTCAGCAGGAAGTGCACGATCTCCAGCTTGAAGGGGTAGTTGACCGGGTCGCGCGCCATCATCAGGCCCTGGGCCACGCCCATGGCCACCACGGTGTAGCCTGCGGCGATGCGGGCCCCGCGCGGTTGCAGGTTGAAGACGCCGAACACGAGCACCAGCACCAGCAGCATCATGGTCGAGCCGTGCACCGGCCCGGTGACGGCGTAGGCGCCGATGATGATGGTCAGGGCCGCCAGGATCTGGGGCAGGGTGAGGGCCGGGTCGGCGAAGCGCTGGTTGAGGCCCGAGCGCAGCACGGCGTACCACAGCAGGCAGTTGGCGACGATGGCGCCCGACAGCCAGGTGGCGTCTTGCGCGTTCATGAAGCCCATCCACACGGCATAGGCCTGCAGGCCGCAACACGCCAGGAACACGTTGGCGGCCAACAGCGAGCGCTGGATGCGCAAGCGCTGCTTGGGGTCGGCGCTCAGCAGCCAGTTGGCGAGCGAGGATGTCACGGATGTCTGCATGGACCTTTCACCACATTGCCATGGGCATCGGCGTTCATGCCATTGAACTGTAGCCAGGCGGTGGAAGGCAAGGGGGCTTGCGCCGACACATTCAAATGATTTGAAGTTTGGCGTGAATCCCACTCAACCTGCTTGAATGGGCGCGTCTTTACGCTGACGATGGTGATGCCAAGCCCCAGGAGGTGACTTCGATGACAAACCCATCTCAACCCAATTTGACCGCGGCCTCGCCGCGCTACACCGCCGTGGCCATGCTGCTGCACTGGGTGCTGGCCGTGGCCATCCTCACCGCGTTCTTGGTGGGCCTGTATGTGGAGGACCTGCCGTTCTCGCCGAACAAGCTCAAGCTCATCAACTGGCACAAGTGGGCCGGGGTGACGATCCTGGCGCTGTCGCTGCTGCGCCTGGTCTGGCGCCTGACGCACCGCCCGCCCGCCTTGCCGGCCCGCATCACACAGGCCATGCCCAGCTGGCAGCGCGTCGCCCACCACGGCACCCACCACCTGATGTACCTGCTGTTCTTCGCCGTGCCGCTGCTGGGTTGGGCCTACAGCTCGGCCAAGGGCTACCCCATCGTGTGGTTCGGCGTGCTGGCGCTGCCTGACTTTGTTTCGCCCGACCCGGCTTTGGCCGATGCGATCAAGCCCCTGCACGCCCTGGCGGCCTGGGGCCTGATCGGGCTGGTGGCCCTGCACGTGGCAGCGGCACTCAAGCACCAGTTCATCGACCGCGATGGCCTGCTGGACCGCATGCGCCCGGGCCGCTGAGCCGACCCCACGCCTTCCCACACCACCCCATCCTGCCTGCCAAGGAGTTTTCCATGACCTCTCGCCGTTCCTTGACCGTGGCGCTGGCCGCCCTGACCACCATGGGCGCCCTGGCCAGCCTGGCCGCTGGGCCGGCCCTGGCCCAGCCTGCCGCCGCCGCGCCTCAAACCCTGGTGCCCGCCAAGAGCGAAGTCACCTTCGTGGCCAAGCAGCTGGGCGTGCCCCTGCAGGGCCGCTTCAAGGCCTTCCAGGTGCAGTCGGCCTTCGACCCCAAGGCGCCGGCCACCAGCAAGATCGCTTTCAGCCTGGACCTGGGCAGCGTGGCACTGAACGCCGATGCCGACCGCGAGCTGTCCAAGCCTGAGTGGTTCGGCACCGCCAAGTTCCCCAAGGCGAGCTTCCAGTCCAGCGCCATCAAGGCCCTGGGCGGTGGCAAGTTCGAAGTGGCTGGCAAGCTCACGCTCAAGGGCCAGGCGCATGACCTGGTCGTGCCCGTGCAGCTCAGCCAGGCCCAGGGCCTGAGCACGGCCACCGGCAGCTTCGTGCTCAAGCGCCTGGACTTCAAAGTGGGCGAGGGCGATTGGGCCGATGCGTCCATCGTTGCCAACGACGTCCAGGTCAGCTTCAAGCTGGTGCTGCAGGGCGTGCCGGCGCTCTGAGCGTCCTTGCCCGCCCCGTTCACCCATCCCGTCTTCACCCATCCCTTCTTTCCCCCGACCCACCCCTTCACTGGAGATTCCCATGACCCGCACCCTGATCGCTTCTGCCCTGCTGGCTTCCCTGGCTGCCACCGCCGCCCACGCGGCACCGGCCACTTACGCCATCGACCCGACCCACACCTTCGTGACCTTCGAGGCCAAGCACTTCGGCACCTCGACCAACCGCGGCCGCTTTGACAAGAAGTCGGGCTCGGTCACCATCGACGCCGCCGCCAAGACCGGCCAGGTGGACATCACCATCGACATGGGCTCGATCAACACTGGCACCGAGGCCTTCAACAACCACCTCAAGGGCAAAGATTTCTTCAACGCCGAAGCCTTCCCCCAGACCACGTTCAAGAGCAGCAAGGTCGTGTTCGAAGGCGAGAAGGTCGTGGCCGTTGTGGGTGACCTGACCCTGCTGGGCAAGACCCAGACCGTGACGCTGAAGGCCAACAGCTATGGCTGCTACGACAACCCCATGCTCAAGCGCCAGGTGTGTGGCGGCGACTTCGAAACCACCATCCAGCGCGCTGAGTTCGGCATGGGCTATGGCCTGCCCTTCATCCCCAACGACATCAAGCTGGTGATCCAGGTCGAAGCCGTCAAGCAGTGATGGTTGCGGTGGCGTGACCGGCCAGGTGGCGGTGCAGCACCGCCAGCAGCTCGTCGGCCCGGAAGGGCTTGGCGAGGTGGTCGTCCATGCCGGCGGCCAGGCACTGCGCCCGGTCGCTGCTCAGCGCGTTGGCCGTCAGCGCCACCACCGGGATGGGCAGCACGCCGTGCTCGCTTTCCCAGCGGCGCAACAGGCGGCTGGCTTCCATGCCGCCCATTTCCGGCATTTGCAGGTCCATCAGCACCAGCTGAAAGGGCCGGCTGTCGTGTGACAGCAGGGCCAGGGCCTCGCGGCCGTTGTCGGCGCGGGTCACGCTCAGGCCGTGGCGGCGCAGCATGGCGTCGGCCACCAGGGCGTTCACGGGGTTGTCTTCCACCAGCAGCACGTGGGCGTTGAAATGCACCAGGCCGCCCGCGGCGGGTTCGCTGCGCAGCTCGCCCACGGCGGGCCCGGGCGCCGGGATGTCGGGCAGGGGCACCGTGATGGTGAACACCGAGCCGCGCCCCAATTCGCTCATGCAGACCACGTCGCCGCCCATGGCCCGCGCGATCTCGCGGGTGATGGTCAGGCCCAGGCCCGTGCCCTTGTGGCGGCGCACGAAGCTGCCGTCGGCCTGGTGGAAGGCGTCGAAGATCAGGGGCAGTTGTTCGGGCGGGATGCCCACGCCACTGTCCTGGATGGTGAAGCGCAGTGTGCCTTCGCCATGGCCTTGCGCCTTGTCGCGCGCCACCACCAGCCGCACCTCGCCCATGTCGGTGAACTTGATGGCGTTGCCCAACAGGTTGTGCAGCATCTGGCGGACGCGGGCGGCGTCGCCTTGCACCCAGCAGGGTTGCGGCAGGCGCACATCGGTCAGCAGGCGCAGGCCCTTGTCGGACGCGTTGACGCGCAACAGGCCCAGCACCTCGTCGAGGAGGGCGCGCAACTCGAAGGGTGCGTGCTCGATGTGCAGCTTGCCGGCCTCGATGCGGGAGAAGTCGAGCACGTCGTTGATGATGTGCAGCAGGTGCTCGCCGGCCCGCTCGATGAGCTCGACCTGGTGGCGGCTTTCGGCCAGCACGCCCGGGCGCGCGGGCAGGCGCTCCAGCGTCAGGCGCGCCAGGCCCAGGATGCCGTGCAGCGGCGTGCGCATTTCGTGGCTCATGGTGGCCAGGAACTGGTCTTTGATGGCGCTGTGCCTTTGCGCCATGACCAATGCGGCGGTGCGTTCGCGGGCGATGCGGTCGGTGGTGAAGCGCAGCCACAGCAGCTCGGTGATGCGGCGCTCGGCGCGGCGGCTTTCGAACAGCAGCAGGGCCAGCAGCGACAGCAGGCCGGCGCCGCCGAAGAAGCCGTAGGCGTCCTGGCGGAACAGCAGCGCCAGACCCGCTGGCACCAGCATGGGCAGGTTGATGGCCAGGTTGGGGCGAAAGTGCGCCTGCAGCGTGAAGGTGCACACGGCGCAGGCGCCCACCAGGGTTGCGCTGATGACCGCGCTGGTGACCATGTCGCGCACCGGCATCATCACGCCGGCCAGGCCCCAGCAGGCGCCGTGCAGCGCACAGGTCAGGGTGAGCTTGTGCAGCCAGCCCGGGTCGTCGCGCTCGGTGCCGTGGGCCGTGGCCTCTTGACCGGCGCGGCGGTAGGCCCGCCACTGGAGCAGCCGCACCACCGAGGCCAGCACGCACAGCGAGGCCCAGGCGATGGCCCAGCGGTGGCCGGTCTGGTCGGCCACGGCGATGGCCAGGCCGATGGCGGCCAGGACGCTGACCACCGACACCGGCACGGTGGGCGCGAACAGCATGCGGATGCGCTCGGCCCGGATCAGCCGGGTGAGTTCGGGGTCGTGCGAAGCGGCGGCATCGTGGCCGTGCAGGGGCGGCGCGAACGCGGAAAAGCCAGACGGCATGCAGTCCTTTGGTCGGGGCGGCCGCGCTGGCGGGTGGGCAGGGGCGTGCGCGGTGAGCCGCCGGAAGGCTGTTGCTTCAGGCCGCAGACCGGCGCGCCTGTGCGCCCGTCACAGGGACATCCTCTCGGTTTGATCGTTGCAGCCGATGCTGCAGCGATTGGCGCCAGGTGTCAATCGGGCGGACACTGGGCCGCCGGCCTCAACCCTCGGACTGGGGGATGTTCAGGCGCTCGCAGACCCGCATGGTGGCCAGCTGGAAGGCCTGGAAGTGCAGGCCGACCTGGTGGGCGACCGGCTCCAGCTCCGACCAGACGGCCTGCGGGTCGGTGTTGCCCAGGGGGTTGAGCAGCAGCTTGTCCACGGCGGCGCCGATGGTCAGCAGCTTTTGCACGGCGGGGCGCTCCTGCGTCCACTGGGTGGCGCTGTTGGGGCGGGCGCGCACGCTGTCGCTGACCTCGCGCGACAGGCCCCAGGACTGGCACAGGGCCGCGCCCAGGGCCGAGTGGCTGACGCCGAAAGCTTCGATCTCGGCGGCGCACAGCAAAGCCTCGTCGGAGCCATCGGTGTCCAGGGCCGCGTAGCGCTGGCGGTCGTAGGCGAAGAGCACGGCGCGGCCGCTTTCGGCGAACAGGCCGGCGGTGTGCGACAGCCACGGGTCCACGTCGAGCTGGCGGGCGATGCGGCCCATGGCCAGGCCGCGGATGCCGGCGCGGTCCCAGATGTTTTGCAGCAGCGGGCTGGGCGGGAAGGCGCCGCGCAAGCCGATTTCGTAGGTCAGGCCGGCCACTTGCGCCATGCCCAGGTAGCGGATGCCCTCGTGCACGGTTTCCACGCGCTTGAGCAGGCCGAACAGGGCGGAGTTGACGGTGCGCACCACGGCCGAGGACAGGGCCATGTCGGTTTCGATGAGCGAGGCGAGCTGGTCGGTCGAGCAGTTCTCGTCGGCCATCAGCAACGACAGCTTGACCAGGGTGCTCGGGCAGGCCGGCAGGTCGATGTTCAGGTTGCGGAGTTGGGGCGCGATGCTCATGGCGAAGTCCTTGGAAAACCTGCCCAGTCTAGGCCGTTGGCATCGGCCAAATGCATGGAACTGCACCCGACAAGGTCGCTTTTACGAGGCTTATGGCACGCATCTCCCGGCACGCCGGGAGAAAAGCTCAGCGAGGGATGAAACGGCGACGCATCGGGCCGCCTGCGCCTGGCCGCACCACGCCCTGGGCCTTGCGGAACTCGCTGGGGGGCACGCCGCGCCAGCGCCGGAAGGCTTCGATGAAGGTGGTGACGTCGGCGTAGCCCAGGCGCTCGGCGATTTCGCTGTGCGTGAGCGTGGCGCGCGTCATCAGCTCCTCGGCGAGGGTGGAGCGCACCTCTTCGAGCAGCGAGCGGAAGGAGGCGCCCTCAGCCGTGAGGTGGCGGCGCAGGGTGCGCGACGTCATGCCCATCTCGGCGGAGATTTCCTCCATGTCGGGGATGTGGCCGGGCGTGCGCATGAGGCGGTCGCGCACCTGGGCGGCCACGCCGGTGCGGGCGCCGCGCTCGTCCACCAGGCGCTTGCACATCTGCTCGCACAGTGCGGCGGTGTGGGGGTCGGCCTGGGGCAGGGGCTCGTGCATGAGCGCAGCGGCGAACAGGCTGCGGTCTTGCGCCTGGTTGAACAGCGGGCGCACGCCGAAGAGCTGGGTGTAGGCCTCGATGACCTCGGGCTCGGGCTCGGGGCGGCGCATCAGGATGGCCCGGTAGGCCAGCGGCCGCCCGAGGATTTCGCGCTGCAGCGTGACCACGGCGGCGCGGTCGCGGTCCATGATGAACTGGCGCACGTCGGTCGGCAGGTGGTCGGAGTGGTAGGTCACCATGATCTGGTCGCCGACCTGCTCGACCTCATTGGTGGTCAGCGAAAACGTCTGGTTGAGCATGCGCGAGGCCATGCTGATGCCCATGCCCAGCGTCGGGCTGGCCATCACGGCGTAGCCCCACAGGCCGTAGGTGGTGACGTGGTAGCGGCAGCCCGCCTCGATGCCCAGCGTGGACCGCTGCGGCAGCAGGTTGACCAGGTTGCGGATGAGCTGGATTTCCTGCAGCGCTTCCAGTTGGCCGCGCGGGTCTTCGGTCTGGGCCTGACCGAGCCCCGAGTGGCGCAAGACCTCGTCCAGGCCCAGGCCGTGGTCCAGGCCCAACTGGCACAGGACACGCGCGGTGGCCATGCCGCGGCGGAAATCCCAGAGCTGCCTGGGCACGGTTTTCGAGCTCATCTGTGACTGCGAAAGCATGACATTTGTCAATTCCATTATGTCTGACCCCACAATGCGTTGTCGCACGCGTGTCCGATGGTGCCTATTTTCATGGGGCCGCTGGCGCGGTATCGTCGGGCGCTTGGCGAGGCCCGTTTTCTCCACCTGCCCGCTGCGGTCCTGGCGGCCTCAAGCCCTTCCTCCAAGCCCTGTCTCATGCGGCACATCCACCCCCGAACCTCCTCGGTCGCCCTGGCGATGTCTTCTGCCTCACCGGAAGCTGGCGTCCAGGAAGCGGCCTTGCTGGACGTCATTGTGGAGCTGGTGCGCCACGCCACGCAGGTCGATGTGTCGCACTACAAGGACAGCACCTTCCGCCGGCAGTTGCAGCGGCGCATGCTGGAGCTGGGCGTGCCCGATCTGGACGCCTACGTGGCCCACTTGCAGCAGGATGCCGCCGAGTTGCAGCGCCTGCAGCGCAGCCTGCTGATTTCGGTGACGCGGTTTTTCCGCGACCCGGAGGTGTTCGCGCGCCTGGCCGAGGTGCTGGCCGAGATCGTCTCGGTGCGCCCCGATGCCGAGGGGCTGCGCCTGTGGGTGCCGGGTTGCGCCACCGGCGAAGAGGCCTACACCCTGGCCGTGCTGGTGGCCGAGGCCTTGGGCGACCGGCTGCCGCGTTGCCCCGTGCGCCTGTTCGCCACCGACATCGATGCCGACGCCATCGCCCAGGCCCGCCGTGCCGTGTACCCGCATGCCGCGCTGGAGGGCGTGCCGGCCGAGCTGGCGGCGCGCCATTTTGTGGTCGATCAGGACGGCGTGCGGCCGGCCCGCCACATCCGCGACCTGTGCGTTTTCGCGCAACACGACCTGCTGTCGCAGCCGCCCTTCGTCAACCTCGACGTGCTGAGCTGCCGCAATGTGCTGATCTATTTCGAGGGCTCGGCGCAGGTGGAAATCCTCTCGCGTTTCCACCATGCTTTGCGGCCGCAGGCCTGCCTGCTGCTGGGACAGTCGGAGTCGGTCGGGGCCTTGAGCGAGCTCTTCCAGCCCACCGACGGCCACGTCAAGCTGTTCCGCCGGCGCACGGTGCCATCGCCCCGTTTGCTGGAGCTGTCGATGGGGTGGCGGCGCATCGGTGCCGCGGCCGCTGCGCAGAAGGCGCGGCCGGCGCCCGCCGAGTTGCTGGCCGCCAGCGAGTTGCGCTTTCACCAGCACCTGCTGCAGCGCCACGCCTTGCCCAGCGTGCTGGTGGACGCGCAGGGGCAGGTCCAGCATCTGTGGGGCGATGTGGACCGCTTCCTCAAGCTGGAGGGCGGCAAGGCGGACTTCTCCCTGGTCGGCTTGTGCGTGCCGGCCTTGCGCGCCGAGGTGCGCACCTTGCTGCACCTGGCCACCACGGCCGCGCCGTCGGAGCTGGCCAGCATGCCGGTGGCCTTGCCCTTGCCAGATGGCGCTGGGCCAGCCGAAGCCGTGCGCCTGCACGCCCAGGCCCTGTGCAGCCCGGTGGGCGAGGTGCAGGGTGTGGTGGTGAGCTTCGAGGTGCAAGCGGTGGCGCAGACTGGCGGTGGCATCGCGCAGCAGGGGCTGGACAGCGCGGCCCGTGCCCATGGGCCCGACGCGGTTTGGGGCCCGCAAGCCGACACCGCCGAGCGGCACCGCCTGCGCGACGAACTGGCCGTGGCCCGCGAGCACCTGCACGCCATGGTCCAGCAGCTGGAGCGCGCCAACGACGACCGCCAGTCCCTGCACGAAGAGCTGCAGGCCTCGTCCGAGGAGCTGCAATCGTCCAACGAGGAGCTGCAGGCCTCCAACGAAGAGCTGACCACGCTCAACGAGCAACTCCTGGCCAAGTCCGAAGAGCTCACCGGCCTCAACGACACCTTGCTGAGCATCGAGAGCTCCATGCAGGTGGCGCTGGTGGTGGTCGATGCCCGCCTGCGCGTGCGCCGCTTCAACCCGCTGGCCGTGCGCATCTTCGGCCTGCTGGAACACGATGTGGGCCGCTCGCTGGCCTCGGTGCCTTGCAGCCTGCCGCTGTCGGGCCTGCCCGAGCAGATCGGCCAGGTCCTGGCCTCGGGCGAGGCGCTGGTCTCGCGCATCGACCAGGACGAGCGCCACTACCTGATGCAGCTGTCGCCGCTGCGCGATGCCGATGGCCAGCTGCACGGCGCCATCCTCAGCTTCACCGACGTGGCCGAGCTGCGCCATGCCGAGGTCGAGCGTTCGCGGCTGGCGGCCATCGTCACCAGCTCGGAAGATGCCATCGTGGGCAAGACGCTGGACGGCATCATCACCAGCTGGAACCCGGCGGCCGAGCGCCTGTTCGGCCACAGCGCGGCCGAGGCCATCGGTCAAGCGATGCTGATGGTGTTCCCGCCCGAGCTGCACGATGAAGAGGCCATGCTGCTGTCGCGCATCGCGCGGGGCGAGACGGTGTCTTCCTTCGACACCGTGCGCATGCACCGCGACGGCCGGCGCCTGGCCGTGTCGGTGACGCTGTCGCCCATCCGCGATGGGCAGGGGCAGATCGTCGGGGCCTCCAAGATCGCCCGCGACATCAGCGAGCGCATCGCCATCGAAGAGGCCCGCCGCGCTGACCACGCCCGCCTGGCCTCGCTGGTGGCCGAGCGCACCCGCGAGCTGGCCGACAAGGAGCGCCACCTGCAGTCCATCCTCGACGGCATGCCCGGCATGGTGGCGTACTGGGAGGCCACGCCCGAGGCCTTGCGCCTGCGCTTTGCCAACCGGGTGCACCGCGAGACCTTGGGGCACAGCGAGGGCAGCGATGGGGCACTCACCATGCACGAGCTGCTCAGCGACGAGCTCTACGGGCAGATCGCACCACATGTGCAACAGGCCTTGCGCGGCGAGGCCTGTGCCTGCGAGTGTTCGCCCTTGCCCGCGCAGGACTGTGGCGTGCCCCCGGTGTGGCAGCTGAGCTTCGTGCCCGATGTGGCCAGTGGCGGGGTCAAGGGCTTCATCGTCATGGGCTTCGATGTGTCCTCGCTCAAGCGCGCGGAAGTGGCCGCCGAGGCTGCCAACCGCGCGAAGAGCGAGTTCCTGGCCAACATGAGCCACGAGATCCGCACCCCGCTCAACGCCGTGCTGGGCCTGGCGCAACTGGCGCAGCGCCAGCACGAGGGCGCGCCGGTGGCGGGCACCTTCGGCCACATCGTGCAGGCGGGTCAGCACCTGCTGGGCGTCATCAACGACATCCTGGATTTCTCCAAGATCGAAGCCGGCAAGCTGGAGCTGCAGGTGGGCCGGGTGGACATCACCGAGCTGATCGACCAGGCCGTCACCATGGTCTCGCAGCAGGCCAAGGCCAAGGGGCTGTCGCTGCGCATCTCGCGCGACCCGCAGCTGGCCGATGCTTATGTGGGCGACCCGGTGCGCATGGCGCAGCTGCTCATCAACCTGCTGACCAACGCGGTGAAGTTCACCGACACGGGCCGGGTGGAGCTGGTGCTGAGTGCCACGGCGGCGACGGCGCAGCATCCCCAGGGCGGCCTGTCCCTGGTCGTCAGTGACACCGGCAGCGGCATGAGCCCGGCCGTGTTGCAGCGCCTGTTCAAGCCCTTCGAGCAGGGCGACAACAGCAGCACCCGCCGCGTGGGTGGCACGGGCCTGGGCCTGTCCATTTGCAAGCGCCTGGTGGACCTGATGCACGGCCGCATCGGCGTCAGCAGCAACGTGGGGCTGGGCTCGCGCTTCGAGGTCTGGCTGCCGCTGCGCCCCCTGCTGACCCACATGGCCGGTGGCGCGCCCGACGCGGGTGGGTCGCCATCCACCACGGCGACCCTCGCAGCCGGTGCCGCGCGCCAGCCCCGTTTGCAGTGCCTGCGCGTGCTGGTGGCCGAGGACCACCCCATCAACCAGATGGTGCTGGGCCAGTTGCTCTTGCTCGAAGGCGCCGAGGCCACCATGGTGGACAACGGCCTGCAGGCCGTGTGCGCGCTGGAAGACCGTGGCACCGCGGCCTTCGACGCCGTGCTGTGCGACGTCGAGATGCCCGTGATGGACGGCTACGAAGCGACGCGGCGCATGCGCGCGATGGCGCCGGCGCTGCCCATCATCGGCCTGACGGCCCACGCCTTCGAGGATGCGCGCCAGCGCGGCGAGGCCGCCGGCATGAGCGGCTACCTCACCAAGCCCTACATGATCGACGCGCTGGTGCAGTGCCTGGCCCGCCTGAAGCCGCAGCCGGCTTTGGATGCCGGTGCTGGCGCGCACGCGGCTCAGCCCGAGCCCCCGTTGCCCTTGCCGCGCCTGGACGAGGCCGCGCTGCAAGCCCATTACCGCGCGGTGCCCGGCTTCGTGCCGCGCCTGCTGGAGATGGTCCACACCCATTGCCAGGACGAGCCGGCCCTGCTGCGCCAGGCGGTGCAGCGTGGCGATGCCGAAGCCCTGCGCCAGCTGGCCCACGGCGTGGTGGGCATGGCCGCCAACGTGCTGCTGCCCGAATTGCGCGAAGCCGCGCAGCGCGTGCAGGCCAGCGCGGAGCGCGGTCAGCTGGACGCGACCACCCACCAGGCCGTCGAGGCCTTGTGCGGCATGCTGGGCGCCCTGGCCGACAGCCTGGCGCCCGCCGCAGAGGCCCGCGCGGGCTGATCAGTCGCAGCTGTCCTTGCGGCGCGCCCGCGGGTGGGCGGCGTCATAGACCTTGGCCAGGTGCTGGAAGTCCAGCCGCGTGTAAACCTGCGTGGTGCTGATGTGTGCGTGGCCCAGCAGTTCCTGCACGGCGCGCAAATCGCCGCTGGACTGCAGCAGGTGGCTGGCGAAGCTGTGGCGCAGCATGTGCGGGTGCACGTGCGTGGGCAGCCCTGCCGCCTGGGCCAGTTGCTTGAGCCGGTTGCGCAGCTGCATGGCCGTGAGCCGGCGCCCCAGGCGGCTGAGGAAGAGGGCTGGGCCGTCGGGCGGCGTCAGCTGTTCGCGCACGGCCAGCCAGGCGCGCAGGGCGGTCAAGGCGGCCTGCCCGATGGGCACGGTGCGCCGCTTGCTGCCCTTGCCCAGCACGTGGGCCTCGGCGCCTTCCAAGTCCAGCCAGCCGATGGCGTCGGGGCCGGCGAGCGCGTCCAGGCTCAGCAATTCGGCGCTGCGCAAGCCACAGCTGTAAAGCAGCTCGACCATGGCGTGGTCGCGCGCCTGCAGCCAAGGCGCCTCGCGCGCCGAGCGGGTGGCCGCGGCCGGGGAGGCGGCGTGCTCTGCCGGGTCGGCCGGTGCATGCTCGGCCAGCGCCACGGCATGGTCCACCGAGAGCGCCTTGGGCAGTGGCTTGGCGGCCTTGGGCGGCTTGAGCCCGTCGATGGGGTTGGCGGCGACGCCGCCCTCGCGGCCCAGCCAGCGGTAAAAGCCCCGCCAGCCCGAGAGGGTGATGGCCAGGCTGCGCGGCCCCAGGCCCTGGGCGTGCAGCCGGGCGAGCCAGCCGCGCGCGTGGTGGGCTTTGACATCGCCCAGCGCCAGGGATTCGCGCGCGCAGAAGGCGCTCAGGCGGGCGAGCGCGTCGGCGTACATGCCCAGGGTGCTGTCGGCCAGGCGGCGCTGCACGCGCAGGTGTTCGAGGTGCCGCGCGATGAGGGCGGCCGCATGGGACGAGGCGGTGTCTGACGCCGCAGGGGCATCGGCAATGGCGGGGCGGGGCAGGGCCATGCGGCCATTGTGGGCCGGAAATCCGGCACCGGCACGCTGCTGCGCGCGCCGGGCTTCAGCGCCTGTCAGCGCCTCAAGGCCGGGTGCGGCGGGTCACGCCCAGCAGGCCGAGCAAGGCGATCAAACCCGAGGCCATCATGGCGAAGCTGCTGGCTTCGGGCACGACGCTGCCCACGGTGGTCAGGACGCCGCCGCCGAGCCTGGGGTCGTTGCTGCCCAGGCTGCCGCCATTGGAGATGACGATGCCGCCCCCTTCGCGGGGCGTTGTCACCCCGGTCGCGGTGAGTTGCACGTCTCCGCCATCCAGTGTGACGCCGATGTCGACGGTCACGCTCGACCCGCCGGTCAGGACGATGTTGGGCGCCCGCAGCACCACGTCCAACAGGCTCAGGTTGCCGGTGGCGGTCAGGGTGATGCTGGTGTCGGCCTGGAAGCTGCCGGTGCCGCCCAGGCCTTGCACGTTGAGGTCACCGACGCAACTCAGCACATAGGCGTCACCTTCTTGCACCACCAGGGACTCGCTGCATTGCAGGCCGACGTTGCTGAGCTGGAAGGCCGCCTGGGCCGGTGTGGCGACCGTGGACAAGGCCGTGAAGCTGGCAAGTGCGGCCGCCATGGCCAGCACCGCGCGGGGGCGTGCGTGCATCGGAATCTCCCGGATTTTGAGTGTGCCGGGATGCTGCCACAGCCGCATGACGGTCGCTTGACGACCGTCCGCGGTCCGCTCAGAGGCTCAGCGGCTCAGCGGCTCAGCAGCCGTGACATGGCCGCGCTGGCGATGTCGCCCACCTGCAACAGGAAGTCCACGCCCATGTCGGCGGTGTAGCGGGTGGCGTCGGGCGAGCCCAGCACCAGCAGCCCGTGGCACTCGCCGCCGTGGTGCAGGGGGATCAGCGCCAGCGAGGTGATGTGGGCGCTGTCTTCCAGCCACTTGCCCGCCTCGAAGCCGGAGTTCAGGCCGCAGTAGGGCTGGCCCAGGCTGGCCGCGAAGCTGCGGGCGTCTTCGCTGACGGCCTCGGCGCAGGGCAGGGCGGCGACTTCGGCGCGCAGGGCCTGCTCGGCCGTGCCCCAGATGCGCACCGCCACCTGCGGGATCAGGAACTCGTGGCGCAGGGTTTCGACCAGCACCTCGGGCAGGGCGGCGTCTTCGTGCGCCAGCATGGTGGCGCGCACCCAGCGGTGCAGGCGGTCGGCGATGGCCTCGTTCTCCTGGCTGTGGCGGATCATCTCGATGATGCGCTTTTCCAGGCCGCGTATCTTGTCGCGCAGCATCTCCATCTGGCGCTCCTGCAGCGAGACGGCGCGCTGGCCGTGCGGGCTGGTGAGCTGGATGCTGGCCAGCAGCTGGGCGTTGCGCTCGAAGAAGCCGGGCGTGTGCACCAGGTAGTTCGCGATCTCGTCTTCGGTGATGCCTTGGAGGGTCATGTCAGGGGTGCTCGCAACTCAGAGTTCAGGGACGTCGGTGTCCGGGATGTCAATCTCGCCATCAAACACCTTGACGGCCGGGCCGGTCATCATCACCGGCTGACCGGGGCCGGCCCAGGCGATGGTCAGGCGGCCGCCCGGCATGTCCACGTGCACGGTGGCATCGAGCCAGCCCAGGCGGATGCCCGCCACCACGGCCGCGCAAGCGCCCGAACCGCAGGCCAGCGTTTCGCCGGAGCCGCGCTCGAACACGCGCAGGCGGATGTGGCCGCGGTCAACGACCTCCATGAAGCCGGCGTTGACGCGGCGCGGGAAGCGCGCATGGCTTTCGATCTGGGGGCCGAGCTCTTCCACCGGGGCGTGTTCGGCGCTGTCCACGCGCAGCACGGCGTGCGGGTTGCCCATGGACACCACGGCCACGTCGACCGGGTAATCGGCCAGTGGCAGCGGCCACAGCTCACAGCCGTTGACGAGCTGGGGCGTCAGGCCGGCGCCATCGAAGGGCACCTCGGCGGGCACGAGGAAGGGCGCGCCCATGTCCACGGTGACGCGGCCATCGGCCTGCAGGCGGGGCTCAATGACAGCCTTCATCGTCTGCACGCGGATCACGTCTTTCGCGGTCAGGCCGGTGTCGTGCACGAAGCGGGCGAAACAGCGCGCGCCATTGCCGCACTGCTCGACCTCGCCGCCGTCGGCGTTCACGATGCGGTAGGTGAAGTCGGTGCCGCGGGCCGGGTCGCCGGGCTCGACGATGAGGATCTGGTCGGCGCCGATGCCAAAGCGCCGGTCGGCCAGGAAGCGGTACTGGGCCGCGCTCAAGGTCAGACCTTGTGCCAGCGGCCCGCGGGTGGCGTCGAGCACGACGAAGTCGTTGCCCGCGCCGTGCATCTTGGTGAAACGCAGCTTCATGGCTGCCGATTATCCGCCTGTCTGTGACGCTCTGCGGGCACTTAGCGGGCAGTTTGCGGGCGGGCGCGTGGCCTGCCGCAGCGTCAAGCCTGGATGTGGAAGCGCTGCACCGTTTGCGACAGGTCGATGGCTTGCTGGCGCAGGCTGTCAGCCGCCGCGGCGGACTGCTCCACCAGGGCCGCGTTTTGCTGCGTCATGTGGTCCAGCTGGGTCACCGACTGCGTGACCTGGCCGATGCCGCTGGACTGCTGGCGGGTGGCGTCGGCCACCTCGCCCATGGCCAGGGACACGCGCTGGATGGCGTTGACGATCTCGCTCATGACCTCGCCGGCCTCGCGCACCTTTTGCGAGCCCACTTCCACCCGCTCGGTGGACTGGCCGATCAGGCCCTTGATCTCGCGGGCGGCTTCGGCCGAGCGCTGCGCCAGCGAGCGCACCTCGCCAGCCACCACCGCGAAGCCGCGGCCCTGTTCGCCGGCCCGGGCAGCTTCCACCGCGGCATTGAGCGCCAGGATGTTGGTCTGGAAGGCGATGCCATCGATCACGCCGATGATGTCGGCGATCTTGCGCGAGGCCTCGCTGATCTCGTTCATGTGCTGCACCACGCTGCCCACGACCTCGCCACCGGCACTGGCGCGCTGGCTGGCCGTCGTGGCGAGGTGGTTGGCCTCGTTGGCCGAATCGGCCGAGTGCTCCACGGTCTTGCTGAGCTGGTCCATCGAAGACGCGGCTTCCTGCAGGTTCGACGCGGTTTGTTCGGTGCGGGTGGACAGGTCCTGGTTGCCCGCCGCGATTTCGGTGGACGCCGTCAGCATGCTCTCGGACGAGTCGCGCACCGAGGCCACCATCTGGCGCAGGCCGTCCTGCATCGTCCGCATCGACGTCATCAGGTGGGCGATTTCGTCCTTGCCATTGGGCTTGATCTCGCGGGTGAGGTCGCCGTGGGCGATGGCCTGGGTGATGTCTTCGGCGCGCTTGAGCGGCCCGGTGATGGAGAAAATCGTCGCGGCCATCAGCGGCAGGAAAACGATGCCCGGCGACATCAGCAGCGCCCACAGCGCGGTGATGGCGGCGGTGACTTCGTCGGCCACGGCATCGCGGTGGCGGTCGGCCAAATCGGTGACGTCGCCATTGAGCTTGGCAGCGATCACCTCGACCTGGTCGGCTTCGGCGCGGGCCGGCTCGCTCGATTGGTAGGCCTCGGCCGACGAGCCCAGCGCGTTGGAAACGATCAGCTCCAGCGTGGGCGTGAGGCCCTTGCCGTAGGTGTCGAGCTTGGCCTTGACGGTCTCGGCCGCCTGGCGGATTTGCGCGTTCGGCGCCGCCGCGACCAGCGCCTGCGCGGCTTGGCCCGATTCCACCAACGCCGCCTTCCAGGCTTTGAAGTGGTTCTCGGCGGTGACCGAATCGCCGGTGTTGATGATGGCGGCCTTCTCTTGGCCGCGCAGCTTGCTGAGGCTCAAGGCCAGCGTCGCCATGCGCTGCGTGGCGGTGAATTCCTGCTGAGCGAAGGTGTCGAACTCACCCTTGAGCGACAGCAGGCGCCAACTCATGCCCACGCCCACGATGGTGCCAATCGCCACCACCAACGCCATGCAAGCGATCAGGCGGGACCGGATGGAGAAGCCCCGCAGCCATGTGATCCAGGTCATGAACCAAAACTCCTCGCCAGTGCGAACCACGGGCGTGGCCCTTTCACAGCGTGTTTTGGTATCGGCGCTTGGCGGGGCAAACTTGAGTCGGTTTTCCGCCCGCTTGACGTGGGTCAATAAAGGCCGGGCTCGCCCGGAGGACGGGTCTTGAAGCGCTTGTGCACCCACAGGTACTGGGCCGGGCTTTTCAGGATTTCGCCTTCGATGAAGCGGTTCAGCGCGAGCGTGTCGGCCTCGGCGTCCTTCGTGGGAAAGTGGGCCAGCGGCGGCAGGAACTTGACCTTCCAGCCGCGCCCGTTGGGCAGCAGTTCGGCGATCACGGGTTGCACCACCATGTTCAGCATGCGCGACATGCGCGAGGGCGCCAGCAACGTGGCGGCGGGCACGCCGAAGAAGGGCACGAAGGCGGCATCCCGCATGCCGAAATCCATGTCGGGCAGGTTGAAGAAGCCGTGGCCCACCTTGATGGCGCGCAGCAGCGGCTTGATGGAGTCCTGGCGCGGGAAGATGTCCGCGTTGCCAAAGCGCAGGCGGCCCTGTTTCATGAGGCGGTCGAGCAGGGGGTGGCTTTGCGCCTGGTAAATGGAGGCGCCGGGTTGCTTTTGGCACAGCAGGATGGCCGCGCCCGCCACATCGAGGCCGACGAAGTGCGGGCACAGCCACATGGTGGCGCGGCCCTCTTCGCGCCAGACGCGCTCGGCCAGACCGATGTCACCCTCGACCTGGATCAACCCCCGGATGCGCGCGGGCGGCGCCCACCAGAGCACGGCGCGGTCCAGCAGGCTCTGCGTGAGCCACTGGAAATGCTGCCGGAGCAGCACTTTGCGCTCGGCCAGCGGCATGTCAGGGAAGCACAAGGCGAGGTTGCGCAGGCCGACTTTGCGGCGCGAACCCGCCAGGCGGTAGAGCAGGGCGCCGACGCCGCGTGCCAGGGCGGCCAGCGCAGGCAGGGGCAGCCAGTGCAACAGCCAGAGCAGCGCCAGCCCGGCGCGGATGCCCACGTCCTTGGCGCTCATGCGCGGTCCTTGTCGCCCGGGGCCGTGGTGGCCGAGGTCAGGATGTCGGAACGCGGGCCCTTGTAGCGGTTGTAGCCCCACAGGTACTGCTCGGGCGCTTGCATGATGAGGCTTTCCATGAGCTGGTTGATGGCGGCTGCGGATTGTGCCGCATCGCCCGAGGCCAGCACCGCTTCGGTTTCGGGCGACACCCGCGCCGCGTGCACCACGTAGGCGCAGCCACGGTGCCAGCGCGCCAGCGGCCCCAGGCGCTCGCCGCGCAGCAGCACGACGGCGCAGCGGGTTTGCGCCACCAGCTTGGCGGCCATCGTCATGGTGTAGGCCGAACGGCCAAAAAACGGCGCCCACACGCCCATGCCCTCGGGCGGCACTTGGTCGGGCAGCAGGCCCACGGTCTGGCCCGATTTGAGCGCACGCAGCATCTGGCGCACGCCGCCCAGCGTGGCGGGGCTGGTCAGCATGCCGGGGCGGTTGCGCGCGTTCTTCATCATCTCTGCCAGCCATGCTTGCTTGGCTGGGCGGTACAGCGCCGTGATGGGCTGCTGGGCGCCGAAGCGCTCGGCATAAGCCTGCGCGGTGATTTCGAAGCAGCCCAGGTGCGGCGTGAGCAGCAACAGGCCGCGCCCCTCTGCCAGGGCCTGCGTCACCACCTCGGGGTGCACCCATTGCACGGCGTCGCCCAAGGCCCGGTCGCGCGGGCGGCCCCACAGCAGCGGCAGTTCACCGACCATCTTGCCGGCGTGCGCGACGGCACCGGCCACGCGCCAAGCGCTCAGGCCCGCGGCACGCCCATGCGCCACCAGGCGGCGGCGGTAGGTGGGCGAGAGCAGGAAAGCCAGCCAGCCCAGCAGCGAACCGAGGGGGTGCAGCAGGGACAGCGGCCAGGCGGACAGCAGGGCGAACAGGCGGGACATGGGGGCCGATTCTGCCCGACCCACATTGGCAGCACATTGGCGGCTGCCTTATAGAATGAGCCGCTGTTTCCCCAGCGCACCACGCCAATGCCCGAAATCGTCTTCAAAGGCAAAGAGTACGTCTACAACCACCACCTGAGCGTGCCCTACCGCCCGCTGGTGGCAGACGCGGCCAAAGGCGTGGGCCCGGCCGATTTGAACGGCAACCTCGTGGTGCATGGCGACAACCTGCACGCGCTCAAAAGCCTGCTGCCACGCTATGCCGGCTCGGTTGATTTGATCTTCATTGACCCGCCCTACAACACCGGCAACGAAGGCTGGTGCTACAGCGACGGCGTGAACTCGCCCATCATGAAAGAGTGGCTGAACACCAACCCGGTGGACGGCGAAGACATGCTGCGCCACGACAAGTGGTTGTGCATGATGTGGCCCCGCCTGGTGCTGCTGCGCGAACTGCTGAGCGAGCGCGGCTCGATCTGGATCACGCTGGACGACAACGAGGTGCACCGGGCGCGGATGGTGTTGGATGAGATTTTTGGGGAAGACGCGTTCATTGCCAATGTGATTTGGCAGAAGAACTACTCGCCCAAAAGCACGGCGCAGTTTTTCAGCGAAGACCACGACCATTTGTTGGTTATCGCGAAAGACCGAGCGTTGTGGCGGCCTCGACTGCTCGAGCGCACTGCAGAGATGGATGCGCGCTATGAAAACCAAGGCAATGACAAACGTGGCCCTTGGAAGGCCAGCGATTTGTCTGCGCGCAACTTTTACAGCGAAGGGACATATCCCATCACATGTCCAAGCGGTCGCATCATTGAGGGGCCACCCCCGGGCAGCTACTGGCGCGTCAAAGAGTCAAAGTTCAAAGAAATGGATGCTGAGGGACGAATTTGGTGGGGAGAGGATGGAAATAACATACCTGCGATAAAGCGTTACCTCAGCGAAGTCAAGCAAGGCCGCGTCCCACAAACACTCTGGTTCTACGATGAAGTGGGCCACACGCAAGACGCCAAAAAAACCTTGCTTGAAATGGGCGTGCTTAAAAATCAAGAAAGCACCATCACGCCCAAGCCGGTTGCGTTGATCGAGCGCGTGCTGGAGATCGGCGCAGACGAAAACGCCCTCATCCTCGACTCCTTCGCCGGCTCCGGCACCACCGCCCACGCAGTGCTCAAGGCCAATGCCAAAGACGGCGGGCAGCGCAAGTTCATTCTGGTCGAAGGCGAAGCCTATGCCGACACGCTCACAGCAGAGCGCGTGCGCCGCGCCATCAAAGGCTATGCGTGGTCGGGCACCCAGCGCGAAACCCTGCTCGAAGAAAAAATCACCCTCACGCAGTTCAAAAAGGCCGAGCAATGGCTGGCCAAGATCGACGCCCTCAAGCGCGAACACGGCCTGGCCGATGAAGGTGCTGCAGGCGGTGACCTTGTTGAGCAAGCCCAATCTGCATCGGCAGCAGTGGCCACCGCACAAGGAAAATCCCATCGCCCCCGCTTCGACAAAATCGAAGCCAAGATCGACGATGGCGTTCTGCGCGTCGAAGGCGTGCGCCGCATCAGCGAAATGGCCCCCGGCCTGGGCGGCAGCTTCACCTACTGCACTTTGGGCGAGGCCGTTGAGCTTGAAAAACTGCTCAGCGGTGAACGCCTGCCCGCTTTTGAAGCCCTGGGCGCCTGGCTGTTCTACACCGCCACCGGCGGCACTTTGCAGCCCCTGCCCAAAGGCGCACCCACGCACTACTTGGGCGAGGCACTGGACAAGCACGTCTGGCTCATCTACCAGCCCGATGTGAACTACCTCAAAAGCCCTGAGGCCGCTTTGGTGCTCAGCCGGGCGCAGGCCATGCAGGCCTGGGGCCTGGCGCACGACAAGGCTCTGGGACGCGTGCCCAAGGGGCACTTGGTCTTTGCGCCGGCCAAGTACCTCAGCAACAAGCAGCTCAAGGCGTGCGGTGTGGACTACGCGCCGCTGCCGTTTGCGCTGTACCGCGAGGCCTGAGCCGTACCAACTGATTCAGAATCGGGGTCATACATAACGACAACGAGGGTGGGAAATGCTGACACAGCAGAGGGCTGATCAGTTGATCAAGCTGGCCAAAGAGGCCCTGGCACGTGAATGTGTGACATGGCAAGAAAATCAGCGCCAGGAAGAGATGGTGATCGCCGTGGAAGATCGGGGGATGCAGTTTCTCTTTTCCATGAAGCGCAATCCCCATGAAATCACCGCGCAGCTGCGCACGCGCGACAGACACATTCCACTTGCACGCATCGACAATGCTGCGCAGCATGTCAACCCTGACGGCAACGTACTGCGCGGCCCTCACTTACATTGGTACCGTGAGGGCGAGGGCTTGGCCTGGGCAGAGGCCATCGACTGGTATGACGTGGCCAGACCCATGGACACGCTGGTGAAGTTTTTGGATCTCATCGGGACACGATTCCCCGCTGGACTGCAAGAGGCCTTGTTATGACGACCCAACAACGCGCGCCAGACTTGGCCAGGGAGTACCTTGCGTGGCTGAAAGATCGCTTCCTGACGGTCGAGCGCGGGCAATCGCAGGTTTTGAGCACACCATTTCTGGATCCTTTCCACGATGGCATCGAGATTTGCCTGGATCACCAAGGCGGCGAGTTGGTGCTCCATGACGCAGGCAAGACCTTGGAGCATCTGCTGGACATGGGCGTGAGCATCGACAAATCCGAGCGCCGTCAGAGCATTGTTGAGCATGCCATCGCTGGCTGCGGTGTGCGCTTCGAAGGCGGTCGATTGACCACCGTTGCAACGCCTGACAGCCTCGCGCAACGCGCGCATTTTCTACTCACAGCCGTTTCGCGTTTGAACGATTTGTGGATGAGCGCAACGCCGCGCACGTCGTCCGATTTTTTTGCCATTGTCAAAGAGTTCTTAGACGAGCGTGATGCGCATTACGTTGCCAATGTGCCAATACCCGGCCGAACCGTTGATCACCCTATGGACTTCGTCATTTCCCTTGGCAAAGGGCGTGAGCGTTTGTTGAAATTGATGGCCTCTCCTAGCCTGCAAGCAGCCAAACTGGCGTCTTTTGCTTGGATGGAATTGAAAGACACACGCCCTCAGGCCGAGCGAGTTGTGTTGGTCAACGACATGCAGCTACCGGATGCACTTGAAGACGGACAAGACGCCATCGCGCACATGCCCAGCAAGTCCATCAGTGAACAGGCGGTGGCGATCTTGCAAACCTACAGCACAGGAGTGATGCGTTGGAGTGCAAGGAACGATGCATCCTTTTTGCAGCGTCTCATGGCTTGAAGCACCTTGGAAGTTACCCACCTAACAAACGCCATGCCCATCGACGACCGCCTCCAGCTTGCCCTGGACCACTTCGCCCGCGCACAGGCTCGCCTTGTGGAGGTGCTGGCGCAACCTGAAGACGACTTCATGCGCGACGCCCTGATCCAACGCTTCGAGTTCACCTTCGAGGCCGGCTGGAAGGCCGCTTTTCGCTGGCTTCGCGCCCGAGGGGTGGACGTGGACGAAGACGCTTATTCCGTGATCCCCGAAGCGTTCAAGCGCCGCGTCATCACCGATGAGGGGGGGTGGGGGCAGATGCGCAAGTTCCGAAATCTCACCTCGCACACCTACAACGAGATGACCGCCATGCAGGTGGCGGCCTTTGTCCGTGCCGATGCGGTGCGTTTGTTGCAAGACATGCTCGATGTGCTGAAGGCCCGCGCCGATGAGTGAGCCCAAGCATGGCATCGAGCCGCACAGCCTGAGGGCCATCCACACCTTGTGTGAGCAGACGCCGGGCCTCCAGGCCTTATGGCTCTTTGGTTCGCGTGCGCGAGGCGATCAGCGCGCACGCTCAGACATTGACCTCGTGGCCGACGCGCCAGATTGGTCTGCCCGTGATGCAGCCAGCTTTGAACAGGCGCTGAAGCGCCTGCCAATGGTCTACCCCGTGGATTGCGCCTGGTGGCAGGACGGCTTGACGCCTGAGTTTCGACAGCGCATTGAGCGCGACCGATGGGTGCTTTGGGCGCCCCGCCGCGGTGCGGCCGATGTGCATGAGGTGGCGGGCACACAGCTCAAGGCCTTCCAGGGCAAGGTGCTCAAGCGGGTGTCTGACTACCTGGGTGAGTTGCAGCGCCATGCCGCGCAGTCTGACAAGGCCGTGGCCACGCTGCGCGCCATGGAGGGCATGGAGGACCTGGCCCGCGAAGCCGCCGACTACCCCAAGAAGGCTTGGCAAGCGCTCAAGCAGCAAGGCTTGTTGCCCCCAGCCTTCGTCGACCAACCCCACTCCAGCCGTTTCGATGGCGCAGGTCGCGCCATTCCCAATGTGTGCCTGAAGGTGCCCACGGGTGGCGGCAAGACGCTGCTGGCGGCGTCCAGCGTGGCCAGCGTGTTTTCGCAATGGTTCAAGCGCCACACGGGCCTGGTGCTGTGGGTGGTGCCCAACGACGCCATCTACCGCCAGACGCTCAAAACACTGAGCGACCGTGACCACCCGTATCGGCAGATCCTGAACGTGGCCGGCGCGGGGCGCGTCAAAGTCCTGGAGAAAAACAGCCCCTTGAGTCGCCTGGACGTTGACAGCCACCTGTGCGTGATGGTGCTGATGCTGGCGTCTGCGGCACGCCAGAGCAAAGAGACGCTGCGTTTTTTCCGCGACCGGGGCAATGTGCTGGGCTTCTTGCCGCGCGAAGACGACATCGAAGCGCACTGGGATGCCATCCAGCAGGCGCCCAACCTCGATGTCTACGCCGCCTGGGGGCAGTCCCAAGAGGGCGCGCGGGCGCAAAAAGGCAGCATCGTCAAAAGCTCGCTGGGCAATGTGATGCGGCTGTTGCGGCCCATGGTCGTGATCGACGAAGGCCACCACGGCTACACCGAGAACGCGTTGCGCACGCTGGATGGTTTCAACCCAGGCTTCTTGCTGGAGTTGTCTGCCACACCGCGCGTCGCATCAGCCAAGGGCACGGGCTCGAACATCTTGGTGGACGTGCGCGGCACCGACCTGGACGAGGCGCACATGATCAAGCTGCCCATCCATGTGGACGTGCAGCACTGGAGCGATTGGCAAAGCTGCCTGGCGGCCTCTGTGCAAAGGCTCGATGCGCTGCAGGCAGAAGCCCTGGCCCTGCAAGGCGAGACGGCCCGGTACATCAGGCCCATCTTGTTGGTGCAGGTGGAGCGAACCGGGGCCGACCTGCGCGATGCAGGCTTCATTCACGCCGAGGACGCACGCGACTATCTGTTGCAGTTGGGCTTAACGCCCCGCCAGATCGCCATCAAGACTTCTGAGAAAGACGACCTCAAGCAGCCTGAAAACATCGAGCTGCTGGCGCCCACCTGTGAGGTGCGCGTCATCATCACGAAGCAGGCGCTGCAGGAGGGCTGGGATTGTCCCTTTGCCTATGTGCTTTGTGCGCTGGCCGCTGGCCGCAACCCTGGTGCGATGACGCAATTGGTGGGCCGCATTTTGCGCCAGCCGCACGTCACCAAGACGGGCCGGGAGGCGCTGGACGCCTGCTATGTGCTTTGCCACGACGCCAAGACGGCTGATGTGGTGAAATCCATCAAGAACTCGCTGGAGGGCGAGGGCATGGGTGACTTGGCCATGGCTGTGTCGGGCCCCGGCGCCGCTGGTGCCACTGTGCGTCAGGTCAAGCTCAAGCGCCGCGATGCCTTGGCCAAGGTGCGCTTGTTTTTGCCGCGTGTGACCGTGGTGACGCCTGGTCAGCCACGCCGCGAGTTGGTTTATGACAGCGATGTGCTGGCGCATGTGGATTGGAATGGCCTGCGCGTGGATGCGTTGGCTGCAGCCTGGGCACCCGACACCGACGGCTTGTTGGGCGAGCGATTCGATGTGGATCTTTCCATCCTGAACCGAAGCTCCTTGGCGGGTTCACGCCGTGCACTGCCCCAGGATGCCGTGCTGGACCGCGCCCGCGTGGTTCGGGCTTTGCTCGATTTGGCCCCCAATGCGTGGCTGGTGTGGGGGTGGGTTGAGGCGGTGTTGGGCCGGCTGCTTGAACGAGGTTTGAGCGAAGGCGCGTTGGCGGCATCGAGCGCGTCTTTGATCGAGCGCTTGCGCGTGGACCTGGAGGCCGAGCGTGATCGTCTGGCGCAGGATGCGTTCGAGCAGGGCGTGACCAGTGGCCGCATCGAGTTTGCCTTGCGCGCCGATGGTGCCGACTACGAGTTGCCGAGGGATTTGACGCTGGACCTGAGCAACGAACCTGTGCCGCTGTCACGGCCCGATGCCCGCCCCGTCGAGAAAAGCTTGTTGGAGCCCGCACTCAAGACCGCCGACATGAACGACTTTGAGGCGCAGTTCGCCGGTTACCTCGATGGAAAACAGGCCTTGCAATGGTGGCACCGCAATGTGGCCAAAACCCAGTACGGATTGCAAGGCTGGAAGCGCCACAAGGTTTACCCAGACTTCGTCTTTGGCTTGGTACAACAAGGTGGCGTCAGTAAGACCGTGATCCTGGAGACCAAGGGTCTGCACCTGTCTGGCTCTGATGACACCGCCTACAAGCAGCGCATGCTGGCTCGCCTGACACAAGCGTTCAGAGATGAGCGCTGGCAGTCGGTGGGGCAGCTGTCTCTCGCACACACGGACAAGCAAGAGTTGGTGTGTGACCTGCTGTTGGACCAGGCTTGGCAGGGCTCGCTGGAGTCGCGGTTCTTCAGCGTTTGATGCTCAGGGCTGCGGCCCCAGCCCCAGGCGGCGGACCTTGTCGTGCAGGGTCGTCTTGGCGACCTTCAGGGCCTCGGCGGTGCGGGCCAGGCTGCCGCCGTGGCGGGCCATTTCGGCAGCGATAAGCTCCCGCTCGAAGCGCTCGACCGCCTCTGACAGGCTGAGGCCGACCGCGTCTGCGCTGGTCGGCAGTTGCGCCTGTTCGAGGTCCAGCACCACGTGGCGCACGCCCAGCACCAGGCAGTCGGCCACGTTGCGCAGCTCGCGCACGTTGCCGGGCCAGTCGTGGCGCATCAAGGCCGCCAGCCGCGTGCTGCTGAGCTCGGGCGGCGGGCGGTTGAAGCGCTGGGCGGCCTGGGTGGTGAAGTGCGCCATCAGCAGCGGGATGTCTTCGCGGCGCTCGCGCAGCGGCGGCAGGTTGATGGTGACGACGTTGAGCCGGTAGTACAGGTCGGCGCGGAAGCTGCCTTGGCGGCCGCGCTCCAGCAGGTCGTCCTTGGTGGCGGCCACGATGCGGCAGTCGATGTCGATGGGCGCGTTGGAGCCCAGCCGCTCCAGCTTGCGTTCCTGCAGCACGCGCAGCAGCTTGACCTGCATCGCCATGGGCATCGTCTCAAGTTCGTCCAGGAAGAGCGTGCCGCCCTGCGCGAACTCGATCTTGCCGATGCGGCGTTTTTGCGCCCCGGTGAAGGCGCCGGCCTCGTGGCCGAAGAGCTCGCTGTCGAGCAGGTTGTCGGGCATGCCGCCGCAGTTCAGCGCCACGTAGGGGCCTTTGCGGCGTGGCGAGGCGGCGTGCAGCGCTTGCGCCACCAGCTCCTTGCCGCAGCCGGTTTCGCCGTGCACCAGCACGTCCACGGGCGAGTCGGCCACATCGAGGATGAGGCGGCGCACCGCCACCATGGCCGGCGACTGGCCGATCAGGCGGGACTCGATGTCGTCGCCCTGGTGCAGCTGCAGGCGCAGGCGGGCGATCTCGCGGGTGAGCTGGCGCTTTTCCAGCGCGCGCCGCACCACATCGACCAGGCGCTCGGAGGCAAAGGGCTTGGTGATGAAGTCGTAGGCGCCGGCGCGCATGCTCTCCACCGCCAGGTCGATGTCGCCGTGGCCGGTGATCATGACCACGGGCAGGTGAGCGTCTTGCTGCTGGCACAGGCGCACCAGGCTGAGGCCGTCGGCCTTGGGCAGGCGCATGTCGGTCACCACGGCGCCGATGTGGCCCTGGGCCAGCAGCGGCAGGGCCTCTTCCGCGCTGCCCACGCCGACCACGGCCAGGTTGGCCAGCGACATGGCTTGCACGCAGCCCAGGCGCACGTGCGGGTCGTCCTCGACGATGAGGACGGTGTCGGGCGGAGGCGTGGCAGGGGTCATGGCGGTCAAGGCGCGGTCAGGGCGCGGTCAGGGGCGTCTCGTGGGGGTGGCGCTCGGGCAGTTCGATGGTGAAGCGGGCGCCGCCGCCGGCATGGTTGTCGGCACGCAGGTCACCCTGGAAGGACCGGATGATGTCACGCGAGATGGCCAGGCCCAGCCCCAGGCCGTGGCCGTGTGGCTTGGTCGTGAAGAAGGGCGCGAAGAGGCGGCCGTGCAGTTCGGGTGTCAGCCCCGATCCGGTGTCATCGACCATGAGCTGCACGCGGTTGACGCCGTCCTGCTCGATCAACAAGGTGTGCAGGCGCAGCACCCGCAGCGGTTGCCCGCGCATGGCGTCGAGCGCGTTGCCGATCAGGTTGACGATGACCTGCTCCAGCCGGTTGGGCTCGCACCAGGCCTGGGCCAGGCCTTCCTGGCAGTCGTTGACCAGGGTGACGTCGTCGGCGCGGATACGCGCCATGAACAGCAGCAAGGCGTTGTGCACGGCCTGGGCGAGGTCGGTGGTTTGCGGCTGCGGCGGCGCCTTGCGCGCGAAGCCCTTGAGCGATTGGACGATCTCGCCCATCTGGTCGGCCAGCCGCGTGATGAGGCCCAGGTTGCTGCGCACGGTGTCGAGGTCGTCGCGCGCCAGGAAGGCCTGGGAGTTGCCGGCCAGCGTGCGGATGGCGCCCAGCGGCTGCGTGATCTCGTGGGTGATGCCGGCCGACATCTGCCCCACCACGGCCAGCTTGGCGGCCTGCACCAGCTCGTCCTGGGCTTCGCGCAGGGTGAGCTCGGCCTGCACGCGTTCGGCGACTTCGCGGCGCAGGCGCTCGTTGGTCTGGGCCAGCGCGCTGGTGCGCCGCGCGACCTTGCTTTCGAGCTCGGCGTTGGCCTGCTCCAGCATGTGGCGGGCGGCCAGCTTGTCGCGCACGATGCGCTGGCGCTGTTCGAGGGCCAGCCAGAGCAAGGCCACGAACGCCGCGGCGATGGCCGACAGCACGCCCACGGTGAAGGCGTGTCGCCCGGCCTGATCGACGTCGGTGAAGACCCACAGGCGCCAGCGCATCTTGGGCAGCTCCTGGGCCTGGGCCAGCACCTGGCGGCCCAGCCGTGCGCCCAGCGGTTGGCCTGTGAGCAGCACCCCTTTGGCCCCGGCGGCTTCGTGCGCCTGCAGCAGTTGTTCGCTGGCGCCGAAGCGTTGCGGGCGCCGGTCCACGTAGAGCTGGCGGATCTGGAAGTCCACCAGCTTGTCGAGGTCGGGCTCGCCCACGATCTGGTAGAGCCACTCGGGCTGCGACGACAGGATGATCACGTTGTTGTCGTCGGCGATGAAGGCCGGCACGCCCAGCATGCCCCAGGCCTGGGCCAGCGGGCTCAGCGAGATCTTGATGACCGCCACGCCGATGACGCGCTCGCCATCGCGGATGGGGTTGGCCAGGTAGTAGCCGGGCTGTTTGCTGGTGTTGCCGATGGCGAAGTGCCGGCCCACCTGGCCCGACAGCGCCTCGATGAAGTAGGGGCGGAACGACAGGTCCTCGCCGACGAAGCTGCCCGGCTCGCTGGCGTTGCTGGCGGCCACGACGCGGCCGCGCTCGTCGATGACATAGACGGCCAGGCTGCCGAGCTGCTGGTTGAGGCGCTGCAGGAAGCTGTTGACCGCGTCGGTCGAGACCGGCCCGCTGCGCGGGCGCAGCAGCGCCACGACGTCGCGGTTGAGCTGGATGGTGGCCGGCACGTGCTCCAGCCGGTTGAGCATGCCTTCCACCGCCGAGGCGAAGAGGTCGAGGCGGTGGTCGGCGTTGCTGCGCACCTGGCCCAGCTCCTGCCGCCAGGTGGCCTGGTAGCCCGCCACCCCCATCCCCAGGATCAGCACCAGCGCCAGGCCACTGACCAGGCCGCGGCGGCTGCGCAAGAGGATGTCGCGCCACGACAGGCGCTCACCCGCCATCTCGGCGCGGCTGGACGGGATGCCGGCTGGGGGAGCGCTCGGTGAAGGGGGGCGGTGCGCCTCGGCCATGCGTTCAGGGATCGGCGTTCAGGGGTAGAGCCCGCGCATGGCCCGGGCTTCGAGCACACGCGAGCAGGCGGTGATGAAGGTCGCGGTGCGCAGGTTCACGCCTTTGTCGTGGGCGCTGCGCCAGATGCTGTCGAAGGCTTCGGACAGCACGCGGTCGAGTTTGGCGTGGATGTCCTGTTCCGTCCAGAAGAAGCTGGTGGCATTCTGAACCCATTCGAAATAGCTCACCGTCACGCCGCCGGCGTTGGCCAGCACGTCGGGCAGCACGGTGCAGCCCTTGTCGTGCAGGATGTCTTCGGCCTCGGGCGTGGTCGGGCCGTTGGCGCCCTCGACCACGAGGCGCGCGCGGACCTGGGCGGCCACCTCCGGCGTGATCTGCCCCTCCAGCGCGGCCGGCACCAGCACGTCGCAGTCCAGGCCCCAGAACTGGTCATCGGGGATGAGGCTGGCACCGGGGAAGTCCGACCAGCTGCCGCCGGCTTTCAGGTGGGCCAGCAGCGCGTGCGGGTCGATGCCCGCGTCGTTGAACACCGTGCCATGCACGTCCTGCACGGCGATCAGGCGGGCGCCTTCGTCGTGGAAGGCGCGGGCCGTGGCGTTGCCCACGTTGCCAAAGCCCTGCACGGCCACGCGGGCACCGGCCAGCGGCAGGCCCAGGCGGCGCATGGCCTCGCGGGCCACGACGAAGCAGCCGCGCCCGGTCGCGTCGCGCCGCCCCAGGCTGCCGCCCATGCTGACGGGCTTGCCGGTGACCACGCCCGGCTGCATCGTGCCGTGGTTGACCGAGTAGGTGTCCATCATCCAGGCCATGACCTGGTCGTTGGTGCCGACGTCGGGCGCGGGGATGTCGCGCTCGGCGCCGATGAAGTCACCGAGTTCGCTGGTGTAGCGCCGTGTCAGGCGCTCCAGCTCGCCGCGCGACAGCTGGCCCGGGTCCACGCGCACGCCGCCCTTGGCGCCGCCATAGGGCAGGTTGACGGCCGCGTTCTTGACGGTCATCCAGCCCGACAGCGCCATGACCTCGGACAGGTTCACCGCCGGGTGGAAGCGCACGCCGCCCTTGCCGGGGCCGCGCGAGAGGTTGTGCTGCACGCGGAAGCCCTCGAAGTGCTCGATGCGGCCGTCGTCCATGCGCACGGGCACGTCCACCACGAGGGTGCGCTTGGGCCGGCGCAGGGTGTCGGTCCAGCGGGCCAGCTCGCCCAGGTGGGGCTCGACGCGGTCGAGCTGTTGCAGGAACATGGCCCAGGGGCCGGGCTCGGCGGCGTTCAGGTACGAGGGCAGGCGGGTGCTCATGACGGGGTCTCCTCTGTGGGCACGCCCTGCGCGCCCGTTGTGGCAAACAGGAACGGTGTCAGTGGTGCAGGATGCGCGCGAGGAACTGCTGGGCACGCTCGGATTCGGGGTGGTCAAAGAAGTCGGCCTTGGGGCGGTCTTCGACGATGCGGCCGGCGTCCATGAAGATCACGCGGTCGGCCACGCGGCGGGCGAAGCCCATCTCGTGGGTCACGCACATCATGGTCATGCCCTCCTGGGCCAGCTCGGTCATCACGTCCAGCACCTCGCCGACCATCTCGGGGTCGAGCGCCGAGGTGGGCTCGTCGAACAGCATCACGATGGGGTCCATGCACAGCGCGCGGGCAATGGCCACCCGCTGCTGCTGGCCGCCCGAGAGCTGGCCCGGCATCTTGGCGGCGTGCGCCTTCAGGCCCACGCGCTCCAGCAGGCCCATGCCCTTGGCCACGGCCTCGTCGGTGCTGCGGCCCAGCACGTGGCGTTGCGCCAGCGTCAGGTTGTCCACGATGGACAGGTGAGGGAACAGCTCGAAATGCTGGAACACCATGCCCACGCGGCTGCGCAGCTGGGACAGCTTGGTTTTCGGGTCGCCCACCGAGGTGCCATCGACCAGGATGCGGCCGGCCTGGAAGGGCTCCAGCCCGTTGACGGTTTTGATGAGGGTGGACTTGCCCGAGCCCGAGGGCCCGCACACCACCACCACCTCGCCCTTCTGGACGTTCGTGGTGCAGTCGGTCAGGACCTGGAAGCTGCCGTAGTGCTTGGAGACGTTGTCGATCTGGATCATGGGGGACTCCCGGGGGCTGTCAGGGGGGGATCAGTGTTGGGCCTTGGGCTTCTGCAGCGCCTGCACGAGGCGCGAGAGGGCGAAGCAAAGCACGAAGTAAACGGCGCCGGCGAACAGCAGCATCTCCACGAGACGCCCGTCGCGGTCACCCACCTTGTAGGCCGAGCCGAAGAAGTCGGCCAGGGCGGACACGTAGACCAGCGAGGTGTCCTGGAACAGCACGATGGCCTGCGTCAGCAGCAGCGGCACCATGTTGCGCATGGCCTGCGGCAGCACCACCAGGCGCATGGCCTGGCCGCGGCTGAGGCCCAGCGCCGTGGCCGCCGACAGCTGGCCCTTGGGCACCGACTGGATGCCCGCGCGGATGATTTCCGCGTAGTAGGCCGACTCGAACAGCGCGAAGCCCACCAAGGCCGAGGTCAGGCGCACGTCGGTGCCTGGCGACAGGCTGAAGAGCTGGCTGAGCAGCTGCGGGATCAGCAGGAAGAACCACAGCAGCACCATCACCAGCGGCACCGAGCGGAAGAGGTTGATGTAGCCGGTGGCGAACCAGCGCAGTGGCGCGGCCGGCGACAGGCGCATCAGCGCCAACACCGTGCCCCACACCATGCCCACCACCAGGGCCACCAGCGTGATCTTCAGCGAGACCCCCAGACCTTCCGCGAGGAAGGGCAGGGAGCCAGGGATGGACGACCAATCGAATTCATAAGCCATGTCGGGTCTCCTTCAGGCTCATTGGCCCATGTAGCCGGGCACCTTGACGCGGCGCTCCAGCCAGCCCATCAGCGTCATCACGACCACGTTGATGAGCAGGTACATCAGCGTGACGGCGATGAAGGACTCGTACGGCTGCGCGGTGTAGTCCACCAGCTGGCGGCCTTGCGCGGCCAGCTCCAGCAGGCCGATGGTCGAGCACACGGCCGAGTTCTTGAAGATGTTGAGGAACTCCGAGGTCAGCGGCGGCACGATCAGCCGGAACGCCATGGGCAGCAGCACCAGGCGGTAGGCCTGCGGCAGCGTCAGGCCCAAAGCGAGCGCCGCCCGCGTCTGCCCGATGGGCAGGCTTTCGATGCCGGCGCGCACCTGCTCGCTCACGCGCGCCGAGGTGAACAGGCCCAGGCACAGGATGGCCGCACCCAGCTGCTGCGTGTCAGGCGGCAATTGCTTGATGGCGTTGCCCCAGGCCGTGGGCAGCAACTCCGGCACGATGAAGTACCAGACGAAGAGCTGGACCAGCAGCGGGATGTTGCGCAGCACCTCCACGTAGGTCGTGGCCACCCGCTGCAGGCCTTTGCCTGGCACCGTGCGCAGCACGCCGACGATGGCGCCCATCACCAGGGCCAGCACCCAGGCGCTCAGCGACACCGTCACCGTCATCTTCAAACCCGCCAGCATCCAGCCGGCGTAGGTGCTGCCATCGCCCACCACCGTCTCCTGTGCGAAGACGGACCAATTCCATTGGTAGCTCATCGTTGTTCCTTTCAAACCAGGCAGCCCCGGTGCGGGGCCACCCGGTCAACACGCTATCAAAATGCGTGCCGCACGCCCACTTGCAGGCTGCTCACGTCCTTGCCAGCCGACGTGATGGGCCCCAAGCCGTTGGCGGCCGTGGTCGTGTAGCTCGTGGCCGCACCGTTGCCGATGTGGCTCAGCACGCCGTAAAAGCTGGTGCGCTTGCTCAGCACGTGGGTGGCGCCCAGCGTCCATTGGCGCGCGTTGAGCGACGACTGGCCGGAGGTGGTGACCTGGCCGACGGCAGCGCTCACGGTGTTGCGCGCCGTCACCGGCACGTTCACGCCGACCATGGCCTCGGTGCGGTCCACGCTGTCGGTGCCCGACAGGTTGCGCACCTTCTGCACGGCACCCGAGAGCTTGGCCACGCCAAAGTCGTAGGAGGCGGTGGCCAGCACGTAGCGGGCGTCCACCTGCGCATTGGTGCCGCGCTTGAACATGTTCAGCGCCAGGCCTGCGCTGAAGGGGCCGTTGCTGTAGGTGCCACCCAGGGCGTACACGTTGGCGTTGTCGCCGCTGTTGGTGGCCGTGGGCGCGGTCTCGCCCATGCCGACCAGGGCCACGCCGCTGAAGCCGCCGAGCTTGGGCGAGCTGTACTTGACGCTGTTGTTGGCGCGGCTGGTGGTCGAGACGATGCTGCTGGATGCCGACGAACCCACGCCCGTGCCGAAGGTGTCGAAGGCGTCGAGGATGTCGTACTGCGGGATGGTCTGGCGGCCGGCGCTCAGCGAGCCCCAGCTGTCGCTGCTCAGGCCCACCCAGGACTGGCGGCTGAAGAAGCTGCTGGTGTTGGCCTGTGCGCCGGTGTCGGTCAGGATGCCGGCTTCCAGCTGGAACTGGGCCTTCAAGCCGCCGCCGAGGTCTTCGCTGCCCTTGAAGCCCAGGCGCGAGCCGCTGACGCCGCCCGATTGCACGGCCAGCTGGGTGCCGTCACCTTTGCCGTACTGCACGAACATGTCGATGATGCCGTAGAGGGTCACCGACGACGTTGCGGCGCTTTGGGCCTGGGCAGCGCCGCTGGCGGCCAGGCCGGTGGCCAGGATGGCGCCCATGGCGGTGCGGCAAACGAGGGTCTTGGTGGATGCGGGGGCGTTCATCTCAGTACTCCAGGAAGAAACGTTGGATGGTCTTGGCGTCGTGGGTCTTCGTCAGGGCCAGGGCCGTCAGCAGGCGGGCCTTCTGCGGGTTCAGGTCGTGGGCGGCGACCCAGTCGTACTGGTCGTCGGGCTGCTCGGCATTGCGGATCACGAAGCCTCCGCCGACCACGCGCGAGGAGCGCACGATGTGCACGTCCTTGGCACGCAACTCGCGCAGCGCGGGCACCACAGCGCCCGACACCGAGCCATTGCCCGTGCCCGCATGGACGATGGCTTTCGCGCCCGCGGCCACCAGGGCCTGAGGTGCGGTGGGTGACGCGTTGCCGTAGCCATAGGCAATCTCGACCGCAGGCAGCGTGTCGATCTGGTCGATGTCGAACTCGCTGTTGACGGTGTGGCGCTTCACTGGCGCGCGGAACCAGTGGGTCTGGCCTTCCACGACCATGCCCAGGGCCCCCCAGGGGCTCTTGAAGGCATCGGGGCGGATGTTGGCCGCCTTGGTCACGTCGCGGCCCGACAGGATCTCGTCGTTCATCGTCACCAGCACGCCCTTGCCGGCAGAGTTGGGCGAAGCGGCGGTGGCCACGGCCTCGTACAGGTTCAGCGTGCCGTCGGCGGACAGGGCGGTGCCGGGACGCATGGAGCCGACCACCACGATGGGCTTGCGGGTGTGCACGGTCAGCGTCAGGAAGTAGGCAGTTTCTTCCAGCGTGTCGGTGCCGTGGGTGATGACGATGCCGTCCACATCGGCCTGCTTGGCCAACGCCGACACGCGCTTGGCCAGCTTGACCAGGTTGTCGTTGGTGAAGCTCTCGGACGCGATCTGGAAGACCTGTTCGCCGCGCACATTGGCGACGTTCGAGAGCTCGGGCACCGAGGCCAGCAGCTTGTCCACCGGCACCTTGGCGGCCTGGTAGGTGGCGCTGTTGGCGGCCGAGGCGCCGGCGCCGGCGATGGTGCCACCGGTGGCCAGGATGACCACGTTGGCCTTCTTGGCGGGGGCAGCGGTGGTGGTTGCCGTTTGGGCCTGCGCCGAAGCGCCAGGCACCAGGCCGATGGCCAGGGCGCAGCCCATGGCGCTCAGCAGCTTGTTCAAAGGGGTTCTCATGTCATCGCTCCTGGACTCAGTCCGTGGTGGGGATCAGGCAATGCAGCGGCCCCGACCGGGCCGATGGCGCGGTCAAACAGGGCTCTTTTCAGGGATCAGCGGAGGTTGGGTGAAGCGGCCGCGGTCGGGCCGCTTTCTTTGTCAGGCTGCCGGGTGGCAGCTCAACGCATCGTTCATTCGAAAGGCTTGTCGGTGGGCGCCTTGTACAGGCCCTGCACGTCATCGGACATCGGCCAGGCCAGGTTCAGGCCCTTCGGCGGGATGGGCTGCTGGAACCACTTGGCGTAGATCCTGGCGGCCTCGCCCGAGGTCATGGCCTTGGTCAATGCGGTGTCCACGATCTTCTTGAAAGCGGGGTCGCCCTTGCGCATCATGCAACCGTAGGCCTCGTTGGACATGGGCTTGCCGACCACCACCCAGTCGTCGGCCTTCTTGGCCTTGGCCTTCTCGCCATACAGCAGGGCGTCGTCCATCATGAAGGCCACGGCGCGGCCCGTTTCCAGCGTCAGGAAGCTCTCGCCATGGTCCTTGGCCGAGATGATGGCCATGCCCGTGCCCGAGGTCTCGTTGTACTTGCGCAGCAGGCGCTCCGAGGTCGTGCCGGCGGTCACCACCACGTTCTTGCCCTTGAGGTCGGCGAAGTCCTTGATGCCCGAATCCTTCTTCGTCATCAGGCGCGTGCCCACCACGAAGATGCTGGTGGAGAAGTCCACCTGTTTGGCGCGCTCGGCGTTGTTGGTGGTCGAGCCGCACTCGATGTCCACGCTGCCATTGAGCACCAGCGGGATGCGGTTTTGCGAGGTCACCGGCACCAGCTTGATGGTCAGGCCCGGCTTCTTCAGCTCGGCCTTGATGGCGTCCACGGCCTTGAGCATCAGCTCGTGCGAATAGCCCACGACCTGCTGCTTGTCGTCGTAGTACGAGAAGGGGATCGACGACTCCCGGTGGCCCAGGCTGATGACGCCGCTCTCGGCGATTTTCTGCAGGGTGGGCGAAGCCTGCGCATGGACCTGGGTGGCCAGGGGGGCCAGCAGCAGGCTCAGCAAGAGGCTCGGCAACAAGGGGCGGATCAGCTTGGCGTTCATGGGGCGTGTCCTTTGCGTGGGGGCTCGTTGAAGCTCGTTGAGGTCGGCGGGTGCGGTGAGGCGGGCCGGTCTGATTTGACAACGCACGGCCCGTGCCAGCGTGAATTTCGCTGGCCGTGATCGCCAAGTTCTTGATTTCATTGGAGGTGGGCCGTGGCGGAGGTGCGTCCTCGTTCGGATTGTCGAACGCTTCGGAGGTCGCTTGTTCGGTGCACCGAACGGCCCATTTCCTCTACACTACGCGCATCGCCGAGTTAACAGGACAACTTGCGGGGCGATTCAAACATGCCGCTAAAGCGTTCGCCGCTGTGGAAAAACTGCTTTCAACAGCCTGGGCGACGCCGAGGTTGATGTCATTTTTTCAGGAGCACACAGCGTGTCAAACGATTTCCTCTTCACTTCCGAATCCGTCTCTGAAGGCCACCCCGACAAGGTCGCCGACCAGATCTCCGACGCGATCCTCGACGCCATCTTCGCGCAAGACCCCCGCTCGCGCGTGGCCGCCGAAACCCTGACCAACACCGGTCTGGTCGTGCTGGCCGGTGAGATCACCACCAACGCCCACGTGGACTACATCCAGGTGGCGCGCGACACCATCCAGCGCATCGGCTACGACAACACCGAGTACGGCATCGACTACAAGGGTTGCGCCGTGCTGGTGGCCTACGACAAGCAGTCCAACGACATCGCCCAGGGCGTGGACCACGCCTCCGACGACCACCTCAACATCGGTGCCGGCGACCAGGGCCTGATGTTCGGCTACGCCTGTGACGAGACGCCCGAGCTGATGCCCGCGCCGATCTACTACGCGCACCGCCTGGTCGAGCGCCAGGCCCAGCTGCGCAAGGACGGCCGCCTGCCCTTCCTGCGCCCGGACGCCAAGAGCCAGGTCACGATGCGCTATGTCGATGGCAAGCCCCACAGCATCGACACCGTGGTGCTGTCCACCCAGCACAGCCCCGATCAGTCCGAGACCCAGCACAAGATGAAGGACTCCTTCATCGAGGCCGTGATCGAAGAGATCATCAAGCCCGTGCTGCCCCAGGAGTGGCTGCAGAACACGCGCTACCTGGTCAACCCGACCGGCCGCTTCGTCATCGGCGGCCCGCAGGGCGACTGCGGCCTGACCGGTCGCAAGATCATCGTGGACACCTACGGCGGCGCCTGCCCGCACGGCGGTGGCGCCTTCTCGGGCAAGGACCCCTCCAAGGTGGACCGCTCGGCCGCCTACGCCGCCCGCTACGTGGCCAAGAACATCGTCGCCGCCGGCCTGGCCAAGCAGTGCCAGGTGCAGGTCGCCTACGCCATCGGCGTGGCCAAGCCCATGAACATCACGGTCTATACCGAAGGCACCGGCGTCATCCCCGATGACAAGCTCTCCGCGCTGGTGGCCGAGCACTTCGACCTGCGCCCCAAGGGCATCATCCAGATGCTGGACCTGCTGCGCCCGATCTATTCCAAGACCGCCGCGTATGGCCATTTCGGCCGCGAAGAGCCCGAGTTCACCTGGGAGCGCACGGACAAAGCGGCTGCGCTGCGTGCAGCGGCTGGGCTGTAAAGCCTGCCCCGCGCCAAAGCAAAAGCCCCGCACCGCGGGGCTTTTTTCATGGCTGTGGCGCGCGATCAGGTCGTGCGGAACACGTTCACCGCACCCGACAGGCGCTGTGCCTGGTCGCGCATGCTCTGCGAAGCCGCGGCCGATTGCTCGACCAGCGCGGCGTTTTGCTGCGTCATCTGGTCCAGGTGAGACACCGCCAGGCTGACCTGGTGGATGCCATCGCTTTGCTCCGAGGTCGAGGCGCTGATGTCGCCCATCATGTCGGTCACGCGCTGGATGGCGGTGACGATCTCGTTCATGGCCTGGCCAGCTTCGCCCACGAGCTGCGCGCCCGAGTCCACGCGCTCGCCCGAGGCGGCGATCAGGCCCTTGATCTCGCGGGCGGCGTTGGCCGAGCGTTGCGCCAGCGAGCGCACCTCCGAGGCCACCACCGCGAAGCCGCGGCCCTGCTCGCCGGCACGGGCCGCTTCCACGGCGGCGTTCAAGGCGAGGATGTTGGTCTGGAAGGCAATGCCGTCGATCACGCCGATGATGTCGTTGATCTTGCGCGACGCCGTGGCGATCTCTTCCATCGTGGCCACCACCTGGTGCACCACCTGGCCGCCGCGCTGGGCCGCGTCGCTGGCCGAGGTGGCGAGCTGGTTGGCTTGCGACGCCGCCTGGGCCGACTGCGTCACCGTGCTGGTCAGCTGTTCCATCGACGAGGCCGTCTCCTGCAGGCTGGACGCCGTCTGCTCGGTGCGGGTGGACAGGTCGTGGTTGCCGGTGGCGATCTCGGTGGAGGCCGTGTAGATGGCGTCGGTGCTCTGGCGCACGTCGTGCACCAGGGTGCCCAGCGAGCTGACCATGCCGTTGAGGGCCTGCATCAGTTCACCGAACTCGTCGGTGCGGGAGGTGTCCACGCGCACGCTCAGGTCGCCCTGGGCGATGTGGGAGGCCACGCGCACGGCTTCCTTCAGCGGTGCCTGGATCGAGCGGATCAGGAAACGCGCGCCGATGGCGGTGAGCAGCAGCACGCCCATCACCATGACGGCGGCCGTGGCCGTGATGTTGCGGCGGGCCTGGGCGATCTCGCCGCGGATCTCCGTCGCGTTGCGCTCCTGCAAGCTGATGAAGCCGTGCAGGGCGTCGCTGTAAGTCTGCGCCAGCGGGGCGAACTCGCCGATCACCTTGCTGCGCACCTCGTCGTGCTGGCCGGCCGCCTTCATGCCCTGCAGCGATTTGTGCAAGGCCAGCACCTGGCCGCGCAACTCGCTGATCTTGGCCATCTGTCGCCGGTCCTCGTCGGTGAGCGGCAGCGATTCGATGTGCTTGTGCAGGCGGTTGATCTCTGCGATCGTCTCCGCGTTGGTCTTGGCATAGGTCTCGGCCACGACGGGGTCGCTGCTGAGGTTGCCGGCGATCACGCGGGTCACGGTGGTGGTGCTTTTGGAGGCCCAGGCGGTGGCCGAACGCAGCTTGTCGTCGCTGACCTGGAGCGCGGCATCGGCGGCCTGCTGTTGCGAGACAGAGCGCCAGGCGGCCAGGGCCACGATGCCCAACATGGCGATGATCAAGGCTGCGACGGCCGTCCACAGCTTGCCCGAAATGCTCAGATGCTTGAACATGAAAAACCGACTCCCGGTGCGAGACTTCCGGGGATGACGCGACGGCCGTGCGTGGACCCGGACCCTGGCGCACGGCGACCGGCATCACCGGTCTGGTGCATGGATATCGGCCAGATGGCCAGGGGCTTGAGCCGTGCGTGACCCAGTCCACAAAAGCCCGCTTGCCGCGGCTTATTCCATGGATGGCGTGTAACCCGTCCGGCTAGGATCAGGGCATCGCAGTCGGCGCACCACCCCGGTGCGCGCCTCACAGGCCATGCTCAGGAAGATCACGCCCCACCAGCTCCGCATCGGCATGCACATCCACGAAGTGCCCGGCTCCTGGCTGTCGCACCCGTTCTGGCGCGCTTCCTTCAAGCTGGCCGACGAGAAGCAGCTGGCGCAGTTGCGTGCGGCGGTGTCCCACGTCGTGATCGACACCCAAAAGGGCCTGGACGTGGCCGCGGCAGAGGGGCAGACCACCTTCCTGGACGACGTCGAGCTGAACGATGTGGCCGGCGAGGACTGCGCCGAGGTGGTCGTTGACCAGGGCGCCGGGCTGGTGACCTCCGGCGTGCCCCTGCCCGTCCAGCCCAAGCCTGCGAGCTTCCAGGACGAGGTGCTGCGCGCCTCGCGCATCGTGGCCCAGTCGCGCACGGCCATGCAGTCCATGTTCCAGGACGTGCGCCTGGGCAAGGCCGTCGATGCCGAGCACTGCCTGCCCCTGGTGGACGACATCACGCAGTCGGTCAGCCGCAACCCGGGCGCCATCGTCAGCCTGGCGCGCCTGAAAACCAGCGACGACTACACCTACATGCACTCGGTGGCCGTGTGCGCGCTGATGGTCAGCCTGGCACGCCAGCTCAAGCTCGACGACGCCGACACCCGCGAAGCCGGCCTGGCAGGCCTGGTGCACGACCTGGGCAAGGCCTTGATGCCGCCCGAGGTGCTCAACAAGCCGGGCGCCCTGACGCGCGAAGAGTTCGCCATCATGAAAAGCCACCCCGAAGCCGGCCACCGCATGCTGGTGGAAGGCCGGGGCGTGGGCCCCGTGCCGCTGGACGTCTGCCTGCACCACCACGAGAAGGTCAATGGCAAGGGCTACCCGCACGGCCTGGCAGGCGATGAGATCAGCCTGTTCGCCAAGATGGGCGCCGTCTGCGACGTCTATGACGCCATCACGTCCAACCGCCCGTACAAGGCGGGGTGGGACCCGTCCGAGTCGGTGCAGAAGATGGCGCAGTGGGCCAAGGACGGCCACTTCGACGAGCGCATCTTCCAGGCGTTTGTGAAAAGCGTGGGCATCTACCCGACGGGCTCGCTGGTCAAGCTCAAGTCGGGCCGGCTGGCCATCGTGGTGGAGCAGGGCGAAACCTCGCTGCTGCGGCCCGTGGTCAAGGTGTTTTACTCGACCAAGGCCAGCGAACCCCTGGTGCCCCAGCTGCTGGATTTGAGCCAGTCCAGCGACGACATCGTCAGCCGCGAACAGCCCGCCGCCTGGGGCTTCAAGAACCTCGACGAACTCTGGATGCCGCCTGAAGCCAAGTGAAGCCCGGGTGTGAGCATCTGCCTCACTGCGTGGAGAGGCTCAAGCCCGCGTGCTCCCGCAGCGGGTGGAAGTGCACCAGCGGGTGGCGCTCGGCGGTCAGGCGCAGGTCGTAGGCCGAGGTCATCATGTAGGCCAGGGTGTCGGCCGCGTCGAGCGCGAGCTTGGAGGCGTTCTCATCGGTGAACTTCTTCAAGGCCTCGGGCGTGTCGGCCGTGATCCAGCGCGCGCCCGTGAAGCGGCAGGGCATCAGGCGGATGTCCACGCTGTACTCGGCCATCAGGCGGTGCTGCACGACCTCGAACTGCAGTTGGCCGACGGCGCCCAGCAGCATCGCGCCCCCGGCCTCGGGTCGGAAGACCTGGATGGCGCCTTCTTCGCCCAATTGCAGCAAACCCGCCTGCAATTGCTTGCTTTTCATCGGGTTTTTCAGCTCGACCGCCTGGAACAGCTCGGGCGCGAAGAAGGGCAGGCCGGTGTACTGCAGGGTCACGCCATCGGTGATGGTGTCGCCCAGCTGCACGCCGCCGTGCGTGGTGAAGCCGATGATGTCGCCGGCGAAGGCCTCGTCCACCGCCTCGCGGCGCTGCGACAGGAAGGTCACCACGGACGTGGGGCGCAGCTCCTTGCCCGAACGCTGGACTTTCAGCTTCATGCCCGGCGTGTACTTGCCGGAACACACGCGCACGAAGGCGATGCGGTCGCGGTGAGACGGGTCCATGTTGGCCTGCACCTTGAAGACCACGCCGGAGAAGTTCTCCAGTTCGGGCGTGATTTCCTTCTTGCTGCCGTCTTTTTCGGTGCTGAAACGCGGGCGGGGCGAGGGCGCCAGGTCCACCAGCGCGTCGAGCACCTCCTGCACGCCGAAGTTGTTGACGGCCGAGCCGAAGAACACGGGCGTCTGCTTGGCGGCCAGGAAGGCGTCGATGTCGAAGGCCGGTGCGGCCTCGGCCATCAGCGCCATGTTCTGCTCGGCCAGCTCCCACTCGTGGCCAAAGCGCGCGGCCAGCTTGTCGCGCTCAGCCAGCGACACCACCTCGTCGTTGTCGCCGCGCTTGTCGGCACCCGCATCGAACAGGCGCATCGACTGCGTGCGCAGGTTGACGATGCCGCCGAACTGCTTGCCCTGGCCCACCGGCCACGTCATCGGCACGCATGGCATGCCGAGTTCCTGCTCGACTTCATCGAGCAACTCCAGCGGGTCGCGGCCCTCGCGGTCCATCTTGTTGACGAAGGTGATGATGGGCGTGTCGCGCTGGCGGCAGACCTCGATCAGGCGCTTGGTCTGCGCTTCCACGCCGTTGGCCGCGTCGATCACCATCAGGGCCGAGTCCACCGCGGTCAGCACGCGGTAGGTGTCTTCCGAGAAGTCCTTGTGGCCGGGCGTGTCGAGCAGGTTGACCACGTGCTCGCGGTAAAGCATCTGCATGACCGATGACGCCACCGAGATGCCGCGCTGCTTTTCGATCTCCATCCAGTCCGAGGTGGCGTGGCGCGAGGCCTTGCGGCCCTTGACCGCCCCGGCGATGTGGATGGCGCCCGAGAACAGCAGCAGCTTTTCCGTCAACGTCGTTTTACCGGCGTCGGGGTGGGAAATGATGGCGAAGGTGCGGCGGCGGCGCGTTTCGGCGCCAAAGGTCGAGTCGGTCACGGCGGGCTTGCCTTGCGGCGGAGTTCTTGCGGCGGGGTTCTGACGGCAGCGTGTCGCCAGAGGCAACGCCGTCCATCGCGCATTGTCTCAGGCTTGCTGCCCCCAAACGAACATGGCGCCCGAAGGCGCCATGGCGGCAACCCAGCCACTGGGGCCGGGGTTCAGGCGCTGCGCCAGGCTCAGGCGGCCTTGCGGCGGCGGGCCACCAGGCCAGCCACGGCCAGACCGGCCAGGGCGATGGCGCCGCTGGTGGGTTCGGGCACGGCGGTGATGGCCAGCGTGCCGGTGGGCAGCGCCGAAGCGGTGGACCAGTTGCCGGCCGTGCCGATGATGCTCAGCCATTCCGCACGGGTGTGCGTCTCACCCAGGAAGGATGCCCTCAGGGCGTGCGTACCAGCCACATTGCCACTGATCGACACGGCCGTGGTGCCATTGACCAAGCCGGGGGTGATGCCGCCGTCGCCCGTGCCGGTGGCGTTTTCAAAGCCGTTGGTGTCGTCGAAGGCGAACAGGTGGGTGCTGACGTTGATCAGCGGCAGGTTGGTGCCATTGGACTGGAAGGCGTAAATCTGGTCACCACCGGTGGCCAGTGCCAGCAAGGCGAAGCTGCCGCCACCGCCGACGTTGTTGGGAACGGCGCCAGAGGTCGTGAAGCCGCTGCTGGTGGCGGTGTTGATGATGGTGCCTGCGGCGATGGTGCTGCCAGCCGTCCACTTCAGCAGGTTCTCGTTGCCATCGCCGTCGTTGACGGTGTTGCGGAAAGCCGAGCCCGTCCAGCCGTTGTCGGTGAAGTAGATCACTTCGCCGGCGCTGATGGCGCTCAGGGCCACGAAGGAGAACGCATCGGGCGTGGTGTTGTTGGTGCGGCCAATGACGGCGATGTCACCAGCGGTCAAGGCAGCCTGGGCGGCGCCAGCGGTGCTCAAAGCCAGCACCAGGGCAGAAATCTTGTTGAACTTCATGGAAACTCCGGACGGGTTGTTCATTCAAATACGAAAAGGCCGGCTCTCCACGAACCGCATGCTTGCAATTTAGAAACAAGCCATGAAGTCCGCATGAACCCTGCTGGCAACATTCCCGCCGCTCGGACCATGCTCTGAAGACATTTTTGGCGACAAGGTGTCCAATGGGTGGGCTGTTGGGGCGTTCAAGTGGAGGCGCTTGCGTCCGATACCGACAAAGCCACATCAGGAGAGAGGCAGGCAGTGGCGTGAATTCGATGCTGCATTCCCGTGGGTCCGTGTCACCTCTGTCGCGCGCGTCGGAGGTGTTCCCGCGCCTGATGATGGCCATCTCGGTCATCGCCGGGCTGGCGCACCTGAGCTTCATCTTCCTGTTCGACGCCATCGGCGTGGGGGCGATGGCGCGGGCCAACATCGCCAGCGTGCTGGTCTATGCCCTGACCGCCCTGTTGACGCAGCAGGGGCGCACGCGCCTGGCGCTGCAGATCATGGCCGTCGAAATCCTCCTGCACGGCAGCGTGGCCACGGCCCTCATCGGCTGGGCCAGCGGTTTCCACTGCTACCTCATCCTCATCATCCCGGTGGCCATCGTCAGCACCTCCTACCAGCCGCGCACCAAGGCGGTGGTGGCGGTGCTCGTGGGCTTGTTCTACATGCTGATGGACATGAGCTTCCGCCAGGCGCAACCGGCCATCGAGGTGCCGCCACACCTGCTCGCCGGCCTGCACCACTTCAACCAGGCGGCCACCCTGCTCATCCTGGGCTTGCTGGCCACCCTGTACTACCGCATGGTGCACAGCGCCGAGGACAGCCTGCGCGAACTCGCCTGCACCGACCCGCTCACCCAGTTGCGCAACCGGCGCTTCGCGATGGAGGTCGCCCAGCACGAGGCGGCGGTGTTCCAGCGCGGGGGGCGGCCGTTGGCCGTCGTCATCGGTGACGTCGATCACTTCAAGCGCATCAACGACCACCACGGCCATGCCGTGGGCGACACGGCCTTGCGCGCCATCGCCCGCGTGCTGCGCGAGGGGGTGAGAGAGGTGGACCACGTGGCGCGCTGGGGCGGCGAGGAGTTCCTGCTGCTGCTGCCGGCCACCGAGGAGGAGGAGGCCATCCAGGTGTGCGAACGGCTGCGCCAGGGCGTGCAGGCGCTGGCGGCGCAGAACCTGGCCGGCGAGGCGCTGAGCGTGTCCATCACCCTGGGCGTGGCTTTGCTGCAGCGCGACGAATCCATCGAGCAGGCCCTGGTGCGCGCCGACCGTGCCTTGTACGAGGGCAAGCAAGCTGGCCGCAACCGTGTGGTTTTGGCAGGACAAGACGGCGCGCCCGTCCTATAATCCGCACTCTTCCGAGGAGCGTTGCAAGGCTCGGGCTGCCCCTGAATGCGTTCAGACAGCACCGTCCCCAGGCTCGGGAGCTTGTTTTTTGCAACGGCGCTCACCCGCATGTGTCCCGCTGGGTGAGTCATTCCCGCTTCACGTTCGCGCATCTTTTCATGGGCGCGTGAAGCCCCCTGCAGCACACGGCGGCGTTCGAACCCCACTTCGGAGCTGAGTCCATGAACGCTGTGTTGAAATCCCTCGAAACCTCCTACAAGAACGTCGACTGCGTGGTCGCCGACATGTCCCTGGCCGATTGGGGCCGCAAGGAGTTGACCATCGCCGAGCACGAAATGCCCGCGCTGATGGCCATCCGCAAGGAATACGCCGCCTCGCAACCGCTCAAGGGCGCGCGCGTGACCGGCTCCCTGCACATGACCATCCAGACCGGCGTGCTGGTGGAAACACTGCAGGCCCTGGGCGCAGAAGTCCGTTGGGCTTCGTGCAACATCTACTCCACGCAAGACCACGCCGCCGCCGCCCTGGTGGCCGCCGGCACGCCCGTGTTCGCCTACAAGGGCGAGTCGCTGGAAGATTACTGGGACTACACCCACCGCATCTTCGAATTCGGTGCCAAGGACACGAAGGGCGAAGGCCCCAACATGATCCTGGACGACGGCGGTGACGCCACCATGCTGATGCACCTGGGCAAGGCCGCCGAGAAGGACCTCTCCGTGCTGGCCAACCCCAGCAGCGAAGAAGAGCGCATCCTGTTCGCCGCCATCAAGGCCAAGCTGGCCGTCGATGCCACCTGGTACAGCCGCAAGGGCGCCGAGATCATCGGCGTGACCGAAGAGACCACGACCGGCGTGCACCGCCTCAACGAGATGTCCGCCAAGGGCACCTTGATGTTCCGCGCCATCAACGTCAACGACTCGGTCACCAAGTCCAAGTTCGACAACCTGTACGGCTGCCGCGAATCGCTGGTGGACGGCATCAAGCGCGCCACCGACGTCATGATCGCCGGCAAGATCGCCGTGGTCGCCGGCTACGGTGACGTGGGCAAGGGCTCGGCTCAGGCCCTGCGCGCCCTGTCGGCCCAGGTGTGGGTCACGGAAATCGACCCCATCAACGCACTGCAGGCCGCGATGGAAGGCTACCGCGTCGTCACCATGGACTACGCCGCCGACAAGGCCGACATCTTCGTGACCGCCACCGGCAACAAGAGCGTCATCACCTTCAAGCACATGGAAGCGATGAAGGAAAACGCCATCGTCTGCAACATCGGTCACTTCGACAACGAGATCGATGTCGCCGAAGCGGAAACCAAGTGCACCTGGGAAGAGATCAAGCCCCAGGTGGACCACGTGATCTTCCCGAGCGTGGATGGCAAGCCGGGCAAGCGCATCATCATGCTGGCCAAGGGCCGCCTGGTGAACCTGGGCTGCGGCACGGGTCACCCCAGCTACGTGATGTCGTCGAGCTTCGCGAACCAGACCATCGCTCAGATCGAGCTGTTCACGCGTCCTGACGCTTATGACAACGGCAAGGTCTATGTGCTGCCCAAGCACCTCGATGAGAAGGTGGCCCGCCTGCAACTGGTGACCCTCAACGCCCAGCTGACCGAGCTGAGCGACGAGCAAGCCGCTTACATCGGCGTGTCCAAGCAGGGCCCTTACAAGCCCGACGCTTATCGCTATTGACCCCCCCTACGGCCTTTGGCCGCCCCCCAGGGGGCTTCCTCCAGCGGCCCGGCGAAGCCGGTTCCGCGGAGGAAGCTTGATCGCATCGCGCGGCGGCTGGATGACGTCGCGCACACAAGGAATTGAATGCCAAGAGCCGATCAACTGCTCGTCGCCGGGGGCCACGCGCCCACCCGCTCCGCCGCCCACCGCCTGGTGGAAGCTGGCGCTGCCCAATGGCTCGGCCCCAAGGGCTGGACCACGCTGCGCAAGGCCGGTGAGGACCTGCCCGACGATGCGCAGCTGCGCGTCACGAACGACGACGAGTTGCGCTGGGTGTCCCGCGCGGGGTTGAAGCTCGAAGGCGCCCTGGCCCATGTGGGTCTGGACGTCGCCGGCATGGCCTGCCTCGATGTGGGCCAGAGCACCGGTGGCTTCACCGACGTGCTGCTCACGCAAGGCGCCAGCCGCGTGGTCGGTGTGGAAGTGGGCCATGGCCAGCTGCACGACAAGCTCAAGACCGACGAGCGCGTCGTCTGCCTGGAAAACGTCAACGCCCGCGAGCTCGAGGGCAGCCCGCTGCGCGAGCACGCGCCGGCCGAGGGCTTCGACCTGATCGTGGCCGACCTGTCCTTCATCGCCTTGTCGAAGATCGTGCCGCACCTGGGGCCCTGGCTCAAGCCGGGCGGCCAGGCCGTGCTGCTGATCAAGCCGCAGTTCGAGGTCGGCAAGGAGCACGTCGGCAAGGGCGGTGTGGTGAAAGACCCGGCCCAGCACGCCCGTGCCCGCGACATGGTGCGCCGCGCCTGCACCGACCTGGGTTGGAAGGTGCACAAAGGCTTTGCCAGCCCGATCGCCGGTGGCGACGGCAACCTCGAGTTCTTCATCTGGGCGCAGTCGCCCGTGGCCGCCTGAATTTCAGCCGACATCCCCATGACCACCCAGCATCGCTTGCCCATCAGCCTGGAGTTCTTCCCGCCCAAGACCCCCGAAGGCGCGGACAAGCTGGCCGCCGTGCGCCAGCAGCTCTACCCGCTCCAGCCCGAGTACTGCTCCGTGACCTACGGCGCGGGCGGCTCGACGCAGGACGGCACCATCCAGACCGTGCGGGCCATCCTGGCCGAAGGCTTCGATGCCGCGCCGCACTTCTCCTGCATCGGCGCCAGCAAGGCCAGCGTGCGCGAGCAGCTGGCGCAATTCCAGGCCGATGGCGTCAAGCGCATCGTCGCCTTGCGCGGTGACCTGCCCAGCGGCTATGGCGGTTTCGGCGAGTTCAAGTACGCCAGCGAGCTGGTGGCCTTCATCCGCGAGGAAACCGGCAGCCACTTCCACATCGAGGTGGGCGCCTACCCGGAAATGCACCCCCAGGCGCGCAACCCGCAGGCCGACCTGCAGGCCTACGTCACCAAGGTCAAGGCCGGTGCCGACGTGGCCATCACGCAGTACTTCTTCAATTCCGACGCCTACTTCCGCTTCGTCGATGAGGCCGAGAAGGCCGGTGCGACCATCCCCGTGGTGCCCGGCATCATGCCCATCACCAACGCCAGCCAGCTCATCCGTTTCTCGGACGCCTGCGGTGCCGAGGTGCCGCGCTGGATCCGCACCCGCCTGGAAGGCTTTGGCGACGACAAGGCCTCCATCCAGGCCTTTGGCCTCGACGTGGTCACCGACCTGTGCGACCAGCTGCGCTGCGCCGGCGTGCCCGGCCTGCACTTCTACACGATGAACCAGGCCACCACGGTCAAGGCCATCTGCGAGCGTTTGGGGTGGTGACAGCGTTGCCCAAACGCATCGGAATCGCGCCGCTCCGGGTGCCGAAACTGATGTGCGTCAAAAAGTAACCTCAATGTCCCTCTTCGCAGCAGGGCCGGCTTGAGCGACTTGCGCTGAGTCAAGCAGACCGCGGGTTCTCACTGATGCAATGGGTTCATGGCGAAACGCAGTCCGCGTCGCCGCGAACCCTCGCACAAGAAGGACCTCACCATGACCAAGACATCTGCTCTGACCCGCGTTGCCGCTGCCGCCCTGGCCCTGTCTGCCCTGAGCGCCCCCCTGATGGCCCAGACCGCCGAAGGCCCCTGGCTGGTGCGCGCCCGTGCGGTGCACCTGGGCCCCGAAAACGGTGGCAACGTCAACGGCCTGGCGATCAACGACAAGTCGCTGCCCGAAGTGGACATCACCTACTTCATCACGCGCAACATCGCGGCCGAGTTGATCCTGACCTACCCGCAAAAGCAGGACGTCACGCTGAACGGCGCTGACATCGGCAGCCTCAAGCACCTGCCGCCCACGCTGACCGTGCAGTACCACTTCAACCCCGAAGGCACGGTGCGTCCGTACGCCGGCGCCGGCATCAACTACACCCGCTTTTCCAGCGTGAAGATCCTGGACGGCGCCGGCAAGCTCGACAAGAGCAGCTTCGGCTTCGCCTACGGCCTGGGCATGGACATCAAGCTGGCCGACCGCTGGTTCCTGAACGTGGACGTCAAGAAGGTCAAAATCAGCACCGACGTGACCGCAGCCGGCAACAAGCTGGGCACCTTCAAGGTGGACCCGGTGCTGTTCGGCGTGGGCATCGGCTACCGCTTCTGAGCGCCACCGCGCACCCATGAAAAAAGCTCCCCGCGGGGAGCTTTTTTTGTGCCGAGGCGCAAGCTGTGATCAGCTGTTGGCGGCTTGGCGGCGGCGCGAGATGGCAGCGATGCCGACCAGGCCCAGGGCCATCAGGGCGTAGGTGCTGGGTTCGGGGATGGCCGCGGTGGGCTTGGTGTACACCACCACGTTCGTCACGGCTGAAGGCAGCCAGGCGAAGCGGGAGGCGAGGGTGCCGAGCTTGGTGTTCAGGTCGGACGCCATGGTGAAGTTGCTGAGCGTGTAGTTCAGGTCACGTGCCGTGGCCGACGAGGTCACGCTGTCCAGGCTGTTGCTGCCCAGGGTGCCCACTTCGTTGCCAGCCACCAGGATGGCCTGGTTCGCGTACGTGGCGTTGCCCAGCAGGGTGTTGACCACCAGGTTGCCGAACAGCGTGTTGCTGGCAGCGTCGTAGGAGAAACCCGTCATGTTGACGGTGACGCCCAGGCCCGACAGCGAACCGCTCAGGGCCACGCCCGAGGTGCTGTTGTAAGCGACGGTCAGCGCGCCAGGGCTGGTGGTGGTCGAGGCGGACGTCACCGCGTCGGTCAGCTTGCCGGTGCTGCTGTTGTAGGTCGAGCCGCCCAGCGCGGAGGCCGTGAACGAGTTCGCCGACAGGACGCTGGTGTTGAGCGTGACGTACGAGTCGGTGATGGTGTTCAGGGGCTGGATGGCGGCCGAGGCGACGCTGGCGACAGCGGCCAGAGACAACACGGCGAAATGCTTGATGAGTGTCATGTTCACGTCCTTGGTGTGTGGAATGTCGGGCGTTCTGCGTCGCCCTGGCGAGTCATGGGTGTCATCTTCCGTGCTGCCTGCCGGATAACGCTCAGGGTTCACACCCATCACCCCGCGTCTGAGGGGCATCAAACGCGCCACATCCAGCTCAGCTGTCGCCTTCCGTGATCACCCCGACCAAGGGTTGGTCATGGGCTTGGGGCTTCAGCTCGGCCTCGGTGAGCCGGCCGAGCGCCCAGCCCAGGCCCACCGCCGTGACCTCGGGGTGGGCCGCCAGGTAGCGGTCGAAGTAGCCGCCGCCGTATCCCAGCCGGAAGCCCTCGTCGGTGAAGCCCACGCAAGGCACCAGCACGACGTCGGGCACGATGGGTTCGCCCTGGGCGGTGAGGATGCCGCATTCGTCCTGGCGCGAAGGCGCCTCGCCATCCCAGGCCAGGAACTGCATCTCTCGGGGCGATTTGCGGGCAAAAGGCAAGGCCAGGCGGCATCCCCACAGGGCTTTGGCCTGGAGGGCGGCATCCCTTGGGTTAAATTCACCCGCAAGGGGCCAATACACGCCCAGGCAGTGGGGCTCCAGCTTCTCCAGCGCACGCATGAGCTGGGCCTGCACCTGCTGCTGCGCTGGCGCGAAGTGCGGGGTCTCGGCCCAGGCGCTGCGGGCCTGCAGCAGGCGCTGGCGCAAGGCGGCGCGGTCGTCACCCGCTGCTGGCGCGGCCGGTGCGGGGGAGGGGAGCGTTGCCGACGGCGGGGAAGATGGCTCAGACATCGAGAATGGAAGAACAGATTTTGAGAGACACGCACAAGTATGCGTCCCGCCGCGCCCGCGGCAGGGCGAGCGCATGGGTCGCCATGGGCGCTGCGCTGGTGGCCCTGGCCGCGCCGCTGGCGCCAGCCCAGGCCCAGTCACCTTTCCACGTGACCGCGACCGACGACCGTCTGGTGGGCGATGCCCGCGAGGCCCTGCGCCTGCGCGACCGGGCGCGCTTGCTGGCCGACCGCGACGCCCTCATCGCCGCCCAGCACCCGCTGGCCCCCTGGGCCGATTACTGGTATTTCCAGCTGCGCCTGGTGGACATCGGCCCGGCGGAGGTCGATGAGTTCCTTGCGCGCTGGTCCGACAGCTACGTGGCCGACCGCGCCCGCAACGACTGGTTGCTGGAGCTCGGCCGGCGCCAGAACTGGGCGACCTTCCTGCGCATCCAGCCCAGCTTTCGCATGAACGACGACCGCGAGGTCAGCTGCCTGGGCGTGCTGGCGCGTCACCAGACCCGCACGCCCATGGAGGGCCCGGGTGACTGGCGCGAGCAGGCCCGCCAAGCCTGGTGGAACCAGAAAGACGCCGACTTTGGTTGTGACGCCATGGCCAAGGTCTTGCTGGACGCTGGCGTGCTGAGCCAGGCCGACGTTTGGCGCAAACTGCGCCTGGCCATCGAGGCCGACAAGCCCCGCGCCGTGCAGCAAAGCGCCCGCTTGTTGGGTGACACCGTGGTGCAGGCCGTCAACCGCCTGATGGGCCAGCCGCAGGCCTTCCTGATGCCGCCGGCGTCCGCAGCGCGCCTGCCCTCGGGCGACAACGGGGCGCATGCGCCAGGCGCCAGCATCGGTCCGGACAGCGCCAGCCCCGGCAAGGGCAAGGCCGCCCACGCCAAGGGTGGCAAGAGCGCCAAAGCCGCGAAGAAGGCCAAGGTCAAGCCGACGCTGGCACCCGTCCCCGTCGGACTGCCGCCCGAGCTGGAAGGGCCGTTGAACTTGCTGGCGCTCATCCGCTGGGCGGGCATCGACCCCGCGGCCGCGGCGCAGGCCCTCGAAGGGCAGCCCCTGCGCGAGCGCTGGCACTGGCGCGCCGAAGAGGCCGCCTGGGCCTGGTCGCAGGTGGGGCGCTCGGCCGCCTGGCGGCTGCAGCCCGAGGCCCCGGCCTATTTCGAACGCGCCCTGGCCGACCGCGCCGTGGCCGCCAGCACCGGCGAGTGGCGTGGCGAGGCCTCGCGCCTGGCGGCGGCCTGGTCGCCCGAAACCTTGGCGTGGATGGTCCGCGCCGGTCTGCGCTCGGCCACCGGCGGCACCCCTGCGCGCTGGAACTTGGTGGAAGCCGGCATCGAGGCCATGGCGCCCGAACAGCAGCAAGACGCCGCCTGGCAGTACTGGAAGGCGCAAGCGCTGCTGGCCCGCGCCCGACCTGCCGTGGGCAACGCCTCGACGACGGCCAGCGCCCATGCCCACGAGCTGCTCGGCCGGGTGGCCAACCCGCTCACCTTCTACGGTCAGTTGGCCGCCGAAGCCCTGCACCGCAGCCCGGCGCGCGAACCCGCCCGCCCTGCGCCCTTGACCGAGGCCGAGATGGCCCAGGCCCGCGCCCTGCCCGGGGTGGACCGCGCCCTGCGCATGCTCGCCCTGGGCTGGCGCAGCGAGGCTGTGCGCGAGTGGAACTTCACCCTCACCTGGGGCAAGCCCGGCGGCCTCAGCGACCGCGAACTGCTGGCCGTGGCCGAGGAGGCCTGCCGCCGCGAGATCTGGGACCGCTGCATCAACTCCAGCGAACGCACCCGCCAGGAGATCGACCTGCGCCAGCGCTACCCCACGCCCTTCCGCGATGACGTCCTGGCCGCGGCCAGCGAAGTCGGCCTGGACCCGGCCTACATGTACGGCCTCATCCGCCAGGAATCGCGCTTCATCGTCGCGGCCAAATCCACCGTCGGCGCGGCCGGTCTGATGCAGGTGATGCCCGCCACCGCCGCCTGGACGGCGCGCAAGCTCAACATCGACTTCAAGCCGGAGCAGATCACCGACCGGCAGACCAACCTGCGCATCGGCGCCGGCTACCTCAAGCTGGTCCTGGACGACTTCCAGGGCGCCCAGGCCCTGGCCGCTGCGGCCTACAACGCCGGCCCATCGCGGCCACGCCGCTGGCGCGAGGGCAACCGCCTGGACGCCGCCGCCTGGGTCGAGAACATCCCGTTCAACGAAACGCGCGACTATGTCAAGAAAGTGTTGTCGAACGCGACCGTGTATGCGCATATCCTGCACGGCCGGGCGCTGTCGGTGAAAGCCCGGCTGGGCGCCACGGTGGGGCCGCGCGCTGGCAGCGCACCGCCGCCCGAGGGCGACCTGCCCTGAACGCCTGAACGTCTGAGCACCGGAGCACACGCACATGAAACGCATCTTGATCCTGGGCGGCACCGGCTTTGTGGGCCGCGCCCTGTGCGAGCAACTCAGCGCCCACCCCGCTTTCGGCGGCGCGCGCCTCGCCGTGCCCAGCCGCAAGCGCGAGCGCGGCAAGCACCTCTTTCCCCTGCCGCAGGTGGACGTGCTGCAAGCCGATGTGCACGACAACGCCACCCTGGCGCGCCTGCTCGATGGCGCCGACGCGGTGGTCAACCTGGTCGCCATCCTGCACGGCACGCCGCAAGCCTTCGAGGCCGCGCACGTGGGCCTGTGCCAGCGCCTGGGCGAGGCCTGCGCCAAGGCCGGCGTGAGCCGCGTGGTGCACGTCAGCGCCCTGGGCGTGCCCGACGATGCGGGGGCCGCGCCTTCGCACTACCTGCGCACCAAGGCCGAGGCCGAGCAGGCCCTGCGCATGCCGGGGCTGGCGCTCACCCTCCTGCGCCCCAGCGTGATCTTCGGCGCCCACGACAGCTTCCTCAACCTGTTCGCCAGCCTGCAGCGCCTGTTCCCGGTGATGCCGCTGGCCGGTGGCGACGCCCGCTTCCAGCCCGTGTGGGTGGAAGATGTGGCCACGGCCATCGTGCGCTGTTTGCTGGACGCCAGCACCGCGGGGCGCACCTACGAGCTGGGTGGCCCGGAGGTCTGCACCCTGGCCGATCTGGTGCGCCTGTCGGGCCGCTGGAGCGGGCATGTGCGCCCGGTGCTGCCTTTGCCGATGGCGGCCGGGCGCCTGCAAGCCAGACTGATGGCCTGTTTGCCGGGCGAGCCGCTGATGTCCACCGACAACCTGGACTCGATGCGCGTGCCCAATGTGCTGGGCGGGCAGTTGCCAGGGTTCGCCGAGCTGGGCATCACCCCCACGGCCATGGCCGCGGTGGTGCCGGGCTACCTCGGTCGCCAGCCGGGCTGGGCCGAGCAGCTCGATGCCTGGCGCTCGCGGGCTGGGCGCTGAAAACGAAGCGGCCCGCACGAAGCGGGCCTTGCCTTGTGGTGTGACCGTGTGGCGATGCCGCCTGTGTGATCAGGCCGCAACCAGCAGCGCCGAGGTGTCGAACACGCTGCTCATGGGCGGCAGGTTCATGACCATCGGGGCCGGGGTGTTCTTGGAGACCTTCGGGGGCTTCACGTTGGGGTCGTTTTGCGCCACTTCGGCCTTGTCCCAATTGCCTGCCGATTCCTTGCCCGACACCGAGATGGAATAAAACACGCGGAAGGGGATCTTGCGCTCGCCCCAGTAGTCGGCGGCGTCGCGGAAGGCGTCCAGCAACTGTTCGCGGGTTTCGCGGTCCACGTTGCCGCCGGGGATCAGCTCCAGCACGACGACGAAGCCCGGCTGCTGCCCGGACTTGTGCACCAGGTCGGTGATGCAGTCGTACAGGGCATCGAGGTTCTTGCCGAAGTGGTCCGGGAAGAGGAAGTCGCGCGCAATGATGTCCAGCACGTCCTGCTTGCCCTGAGCGCCGCTCAGATTGGTGTACAGGAAGTGGTGGCCCACCGCGTTGGCGGCCTGTTGCAAGTCTTCCGGACGGAAGGCCCGGATGGATTGAACGATGTTGGGTCGAACGGATTGCAACAACATGATTGCTTGGGGCCCAAGGTGCGTTGACGGGTGTCAGCGCCCTGGCGGGCAAGGTTAGGGGTCAGAAGAAAAAGAGCAACGGCGCTTTGGCACCGGACATCAAAGAGCGAAATCAGTGTCGGGGGTCGATGGTCTGGAAGCTGGCGTAGTGATCCCTGGTGTAGAAACAAGTTTCAGGTTGTCGAACTTCTTTACCTCCGCAGACGATGCGCCGCGCGCCGCGGTCACGTTCGCCCGGGGTGGGCACGGTGTACTCCCGATAAAAGCCGCGTGGCTGGCGAGGCAGCAGACGCTCTCGGTTGCCAAACACCGTACCGTCCTTCTCGTAGCGGAATGGCCCCCCAGCCAAAATGCGCTGGTGGACATCCTGCGCTTGGCGCGGCAGCGCGGTCAAGGCCACCACGGCCTGCGTGTGCTGGTGGCTTTGCCGTGCCCACGCACCCGACGACATCGCCGTCAGCAGCCCGAGGCAGAACAGCCCTGTCACTCCCCATACCGGCCATGTCGGGCGCATGCTTGTGGCGTGCGCACCGGTGGGCACCGTGATGCTGATGGGGTGACCAAGGCCGACCGTGCCATGGTTCGAGGCGCAGGCGCCGCGCCCCGGAAGCGGTCGTGCCAGCAGTCTGGTGAGGTCAGCCATGCAGCTCTTCATCAAAGCCGTTATGGTATAGAAACAGTCCCAAAAGCTCAAGGCCCCGACACCCCAGGACGGAGCGGGCGGGGCCTTCTGGCCGGCTTCAGCCCGGCTGTGCTATAAGCTGCACGGCCTCAGCGCACCGCGTTGGCGTCGGCCACCGTCATCGCCGTCATGTTGACGATGCGGCGCACCGTGGCCGACGGCGTCAGGATGCACACCGGCTTGGCCGCGCCCAGCAGCACCGGCCCCAGGGCGATGTTGTTGCCCGCTGCCACCTTCAGCAGGTTGTAGGCGATGTTGGCCGCGTCGATGTTCGGGCAGACCAGCAGGTTGGCCTCGCCCGTCAGCGTGCTGCGCGGCATCAGCTGGGCGCGGTAGCCGGCGTCCAGGGCGGTGTCGCCGTGCATCTCGCCGTCGATTTCCAGCCAGGGCGCGCGCTCCTGGATCAACGCCAGCGCATCGCGCATCTTCACGGCAGACGGCTGGTTGCTCGAGCCGAAGTTCGAGTGCGACAGCAGCGCGGCTTTGGGGCGCTGGCCGAAGCGCATCATTTCCTCGGCCGCCATCACCGTGATCTCGGCGAGCTGCTCGGCCGTGGGGTCGTAGTTGATGTGCGTGTCCAGCAGGTTGACCGTGCGGCCCGGCAGGATCAGGCCCGTCATGGCCGCGTAGGTCTGCACGCCCGGACGCTTGCCGATGACCTGGTCGATGTAATGCAGGTGCAGGGGCGTGTTGCCCCAGGTGCCGCAGATCAGGCCGTCCACCTCGCCCATGTGCAGCAGCATCGAGCCGATCAGCGTCAGGCGGCGGCGCATCTCGATCTTGGCCATCTGCTCGGTCACGCCCTTGCGCTCGGCCAGGCGGTGGTAGGCCTGCCAGTAGTCGCGGTGGCGCGGGTCGTTTTCGGTGCTGACCACGTCGTAGTCCACGCCGGGCTTGAGGCGCAGGCCGAAGCGCTCGATGCGCTCCTGGATGACGCCGGGGCGCCCGATCAGGGTCGGTCGGGCGATGTTCTCGTCCACCACGATCTGGGCGGCGCGCAGCACGCCTTCGTTCTCACCTTCGGCGTAGGCGATGCGCTTGTTCTTGGCGCGCTTGGCCACGCTGAAGATGGGCTTCATCGTGTGGCCGGAGGCATAGACGAAGCTCTGCAGCTTCTCGGCGTAGGCGGCGAAGTCGCTCACCGGGCGCTGGGCCACGCCAGACTCTTCGGCGGCTTTGGCCACGGCCGGCGCGATCTTCATCATCAGGCGCGGGTCGAAGGGCTTGGGGATCAGGTACTCGGGGCCGAAGCTCAGGCTTTCACCCGAGTAGGCCGCGGCCACCACGTCGCTTTGCTCGGCCTGGGCCAGCTCGGCGATCGCGTGAACGGCGGCAATCTCCATCTCATCGGTGATGGTGGTCGCGCCCGAATCCAGGGCCCCGCGGAAGATGTAGGGGAAACACAGGACGTTGTTGACCTGGTTGGGGAAGTCGCTGCGGCCGGTGGCCATGATGGCGTCGTCGCGCACGGCCTTGACCTCGTCGGGCAGGATCTCGGGCGTGGGGTTGGCCAGGGCGAAGATGATGGGCTTGGCCGCCATTTTCGCGACCATCTCGGGCTTGAGCACGCCACCGGCGGACAGGCCCAGGAAGATGTCGGCGCCTTCGATGACCTCGGCCAGCTTGCGCTGCTCGGTCTTCTGGGCGAACTGGTCTTTGTCCGGGTCCATCAGCTCGACGCGGCCTTCATAGACCACGCCGGCCAGGTCGGTCACCCAGATGTTTTCGCGCGGCACGCCCAGCTTGACCAGCAAGCCCAGGCAGGCCAGGGCGGCCGCACCGGCGCCCGAGGTGACCAGCTTGGCCGTCTTGATGTCCTTGCCGACCACCTTGAGCGCGTTGAGGATGGCCGCGCCCACGACGATGGCGGTGCCGTGCTGGTCGTCGTGGAACACGGGGATCTTCATGCGCTCGCGCAGCTTGCGCTCCACGTAGAAGCAGTCCGGGGCCTTGATGTCTTCGAGGTTGATGCCGCCGAACGTCGGCTCCAGGCTGGCGATGATCTCGACGAGCTTGTCGGGGTCTTTCTCGTTGATCTCGATGTCGAACACGTCGATGTCGGAGAACTTCTTGAACAGGACGGCCTTGCCTTCCATCACCGGCTTGGCAGCCAGCGGGCCGATGTCGCCCAGGCCCAGCACGGCCGTGCCGTTGGTGATGACGGCCACGAGGTTGCCGCGGCTGGTGTACTTGAAGGCCGCCGCGGGGTTCTCGACGATTTCTTCGCAGGGCGCGGCCACGCCGGGCGAGTAGGCCAGGGCCAGGTCGCGTTGGTTGGTCAGCTGCTTGGTGGCGCTGATGGCGAGCTTGCCCGGTTTGGGATGCTCGTGGTACTCCAGCGCCGCCTTTTTGAGTTCGGCGCGTTGTTGTTCGGGCGTGGTCATGCGGTGATTGCCTTTGATTGCCTGTGTGTGCTTGGAGGCTGGCGGGCCGGGGTGGCCGGCTGTGCCAGACCCCCGATTCTAGGAACTTCGCGGCACCTGGGTGTGTGGATGGCCACATCTCGTGCGCAAACCGCCGCGCAGGCGACAATCCAGCCCATGAGCCTGGGTGAATTTGACCTCATCGCCAAGTATTTCGTGCGCCCTGCCGGCCAGGGGCCGCGCCGCGCCGTGGTCGGCAATGGCGACGATTGCGCCGTGCTGGCCCCGGCGGCGGGCATGCAGCTGGCGGTTTCCACCGACGCGCTGGTGGAGGGGCGGCATTTCCTGTCCACGGTGGACCCGGCTCGGCTGGGACACAAGGCCCTGGCCGTGAATTTGTCCGACCTGGCCGCGTGCGGCGCCCGGCCCCTGGGCTTCACCCTGGCCCTGACCCTGCCCCGGGTGGACGAGGCCTGGTTGGCCGGCTTTGCGCGGGGCTTGCTGGATTTGGCCGACGAACACGACTGCGAACTGGTGGGCGGCGACACCACGGCCGGGCCGCTGGCCATCGGCGTCACGGTGCTCGGCGAGGTGCCGGTGGGCGGCGTCCTGCTGCGCAGCGGGGCCCGACCCGGCGACGAGCTCTGGGTGAGCGGCCACCCTGGCGAGGCCCGCCTGGCGCTGGAGGCCTTCCGCGGCACCCTGCACCCCAGCCTGCCCGCCGAGGCCTTCGACGCCACCCGCCTGGCCATGGAGTGCCCCCAGCCCCGCGTGGCCTTGGGCCTGGGCCTGCGCGGCCTGGCCACGGCGGCCATCGATGTCTCGGACGGCCTCCTGGGCGACCTGGGGCACATCCTGCGGCGCAGCGGCGTCTCGGCCGATGTGTTCGCCGACGCGCTGCCACTGAGCCGCTGGCTGGCCGCGCGCCCCCGCCACGAACAGCTGGATTGCATCCTGGCCGGTGGCGACGACTACGAGCTGGTCTTCACCGCTCCCCCCGAGCGCCACGCGGAGGTGCTGGCTTTGGGCGCCCAGTTGGGCCTGGTGCTCAGCCGCATCGGCAGCGTGGGCCACCGCGATGGCTCAGCACCGCGCCTGCGCTTGTGGGAAGGCGCCGCCCCGCTGGCCAACCGCTGGGTGTCTTTCGATCACTTCCGCCAACCCTCACCCTCAACCCCCGCCCCCAACCCCGGTGAGGCCCCATGACCGTGCCCGACCCGCAGCCACAGAGCTTGCCCCGCCGCGCCACCGCCGCCCTGATGTGGCGCCACCCGGCCCACCTCCTGGCCTTTGGCCTGGGCAGCGGCCTCAGCCCCGTGGCGCCTGGCACGGTGGGCACGCTGTGGGCTTGGGCCAGCTTCCTGGCGCTGCAGCAAGGCATTGGCACCGGCCCGCAGGCCGATGGGGTCTGGGCGGTCGTGTTGCTGGTGGGCTGGTTCGTGGGCTGCTGGGCCTGCACCCGCACGGCGCGCAGCCTGGGGGTGGCCGACCCGGGCTCGGTGGTCTGGGATGAAATCTGGGCCTTCTGGCTGATTTTGTGGATGATGTCGCCGGTGGACTGGCGCGGCCAGTTGCTCGCCTTCGTGGCCTTCCGCTATTTCGACGCGGCCAAGCCGGGCCCGGTGGCCTGGGCCGATGGCCTGTTCAAGCTGCGTGCGGGCGGCCGCATCGGCTGGCGCCAGGGTTTGGGCATCATGCTCGACGACCTGGTCGCGGCACTGTGCACCCTCCTCGTGCTGGCGCTGGCCGTGGCCTTGCGCCAGGGCGGCGTGGGCGCCGGTTTGTTGAGCTGACCCCACTTCTGCCAGCACCCCTGAGCACACACGAGGACACCATGGCCGACACCCCCACCCGCGCTGACACAGGCGCCAACACTGGCGCCAACACCGACCCCGGCGTGACCGCCCTGGCCGAGCTGTTGCTGGCGCGCGGCTGGCGCCTGGCCACGGCCGAATCCTGCACGGGGGGCTTGATCGCGGCGAACTGCACCGCCCTGGCGGGCTCCAGCGCCTGGTTCGAGCGGGGCTTCGTCACCTACAGCAACGAGGCCAAGACCGAGCTGCTGGGGGTGCCGGCCGAGCTGATCGCCCGGCATGGCGCGGTCAGCGAGCCGGTGGCCCTGGCCATGGCCGAGGGCGCTTTGCGCCATGCGCGCGCCGAGGTGGCCGTCGCCGTCACGGGCATCGCCGGCCCCACGGGGGGCTCGCCCGACAAGCCGGTGGGCACGGTGTGGATCGCCTGGGCGGTGCAGGGCGCGCCAGCCCATGCGGCCTGCCACCATTTTGGTGGCGACCGTGCCCAGGTGCGCGCGGCCACCGTGCGCGATGCCCTGGCGGGCGTGCGCCGGCGCCTGACGCCTTTGTGAGGGCGGGGCGCTCGGGCTGGCTCCGGGCGTTGGCTCAGATGAGTGGCAAACCGCCGCGCGGGCCGAAGGAACGTTCCAGCGCGGCGTCGATGACGATGCTGCACAGGCTGTAGAGCACCGATCCGAGCAGCGCTTGCCAGAAGCCGTGCACCTGGAAGCCCGCCAGCAGGCTGGACGCCATCTGGAAGGTCAGGGCGTTGATGACGAACAGGAACAGGCCCAGGGTGAGCACCGTCACCGGCAGCGTCAGCAGGATCAGCAAAGGCCGCACGAAGGCGTTGAGCAGCCCGATGACCGCCGCGGCCAGCATGGCCGAGCCATAGTTGCGCACCTCGATGCCGCTGTCCCACTGGGTCAGCAGCATCAGGGCGGCAGAGAGCAACAGCCAGCGTGCAATCATCTTCATGCAACAAGCATAGCCCAGCGCGGTGGCAGCTTCGTGTGCGCCCCTGGCGTGCGTTCAACTTTGTGGACGGCGGGCCGATAACGGGCCAAGATGGTTCCATCGTGGAACGGTGTGGTGCCGCCTGGTCGGCACCGTTGTCGAGGTTCGCAACAGGTTGTGCATGCGTGGTTTGACGGAGCGCGTTTTTGATCAGCTGACACCCGCCACGCGGGTGCTGGTGGCCATCGCGTCATCGACGCCCTTCTTCGTCCTCATCCTGCTCGGCCACGGCTGGGTGATCGCCGAACCGAGCACCCGCGGCGCCGTGCACACCGAGGTGATGCTGGCGCTGCAAGGCCTGCTGGTGGTGGCCACGCTGCTGAGCATCGGCATCGGCGTGCACGTGTGGCCGCTGCGCCGCGAGCCCGAACCGGTGGAGGGCACCACCTTGCTGGCCTGCCTGACCATCGGCGTGACCTACACCGTGATCGCCGTGCTGGCGGGCACCTTCACCGCGCCCACGGGCCTGGTGCTGCTGGGCGTGCTGGCCATCGGCCTGCTCTTGTTCACCTTGCGGCCCATGGTCATCGCCTATGTGGTGTGCACGGTCGTGCTGGTCGGGCACGACATCGGGGTGCAGCTGGGCTGGTGGTCGTACGCACCGGCCGTGACCGAGCGCATTTTCGAGGGCCGCAAGCCGCTGTGGGGCTACGCGGTCTGGCGCAACACGGTGCTGCTGTCGGCGGCGGCCGTGCTGTTGCCGCTGATCATGCTGCTGTTCGGTCGGCTCGACCGCATGCACGCCCGCCTGATGCGCCTGTCGCAGACCGACGGCCTGACGGGTCTGGCCAACCGCCGCCGCTTCATGGAGGTGCTGCAGGCCGAGGTGGCCCGGCGGCACCGCACGGGCCGGCCGCTGTGCGTGGTGCTGATCGACATCGACCATTTCAAGCGCGTCAACGATGCGCATGGCCACCTCGCTGGCGACGCGGTCTTGCGCGAGCTGGCCGCGCTGCTGATCGCTTCGGTGCGTGCGCCCTCTGACTTGCCGGCGCGACTGGGCGGCGAGGAGTTCGCCCTGATCCTGCCCGACACCCCCGAGGACGAGGCCCTGCGCGTGTGCGAACGCCTGCGCGAGCGCGTGGCCGCGCAGACCTTCCAGGGCGACGGCACACCGCTGCGCATCGGCATCAGCCTGGGCCTGGGCGCAGTGCACGACGACGATGTCGCCAGCATCCTGAGCGATGCCGATCGGGCTTTGTACTGCGCCAAGGCGGCGGGCCGCAACCGCGTGTGCCTGGCCTCGTGTTGCGAACGGGGGACGGCATGAGCGGGTTCGCTGTTCGCTTCGAGGCCTGGCTGCCGCGCTGGCTGGGTTGGTTGGAAGGGCGCATCGTCGAGCGGCGCGATGCCACCAGTTGCGCGGGTTTCGTGGTGGGCGTCTGGCCCTTGCTGCTGGTGCTGTGGTGCCTGCAATGCGCCCCCTTGCTGGACGACGCCGTGGCTGTGCATTACCGCCCTGGCTGGGCCGGGCGCGCGCTGTGGGCCCTGTCCCTGCTGCTGGTGTGGCTGGCCGGCATGGGCCTGCTGGGCTGGCGCCGCCGCCATGATGCCAGCCCCCAGCCCTGGTTGGTGCAACTGACCGTGGTGCCTGGCACGCTGGGCCTGCTGTGGCTGGTCATGGGCCATGGCTTCAAGGACAACCCCAGCCCCATGCTGCTGCTTTACGTGGTGGTGGTTTCGCGCGCCTTGTTCGTGCCGCGCGCCTTGCGCTGGGCCTGGGGGCTGTCGGTGGTCAGCATCGTGGCCGCCGAAGCTTTGGCCCAGTGGGAGGTCTGGACCGATGCCCCGCTGCTGGTCCAGCCCATGTTCACCGGCCAGGCCTTGGCGACGTGGTGGGCCGTGTGGGTGCGGGTGGTCTTCCTGACGGGCGTGTTGCCCTTGTCGGGCGTGTTGTTCGTGCTGGCGATCGCCCTGGGGCGCCGGCGCCGCGAGCTGGAGGCGCTGGCGCGCACCGACGCCCTCACGGGGCTGGCCAACCGGCGCGAGTTCATGGCGCAGCTGGAGCGCGAATCGCGCCGCCACGTGCGCAGCGGCCAGGCCTTGTCGCTGGTGCTCTTTGACGTGGACCACTTCAAGCACATCAACGACAGCTGGGGCCATCCGGTGGGCGACCAGGTGCTGGCGCGCATCGGCACTTTGCTGCGCCAGCACACGCGCGAGCAGGTGGACACCGCGGCGCGGTATGGCGGCGAGGAGTTCGTGCTGCTGCTGCCCGACACCGACCTGGCCGGGGCGCAGCGGGTGGCCGAGAAGATCTCGCAGCGGCTGCGCGCCGAGCCCTTCGAGGCCCAAGGCCAGTGTTTTTCGGTCACGCAAAGTGTGGGCGTGGCCGAGGTGGTCCAGGGCGATGGCGGCTGGGCCTTGCGCGTGGCCGACCGCAACCTCTACCAGGCCAAGCAGGCAGGGCGAGACCGGATGGTGGCCAGCGTGGCTTTCGCGGAAGATGCGGCATCTGGCTCAAACACGGAAAGGCGCCTGCGGCCATGAAGCTCAGGACGGTGTCGCGGTGGTTCTTCGTGCTGGTGATGGCGGCCTTGCTGGCGAACTTCGCCTTCCTGCTGCTCATCCGCACGGCCTACCTGTCGGCCGAGCAGGCGGCGCAGCGGCGCTCTGACACGCTGCGCCTGGTGTCCGAATTGCAGAACGAAGCCGTGATGCTGCGCCGCCTGGTCAGCGCCTACACGAGCTCGGGCGCGCCGCGCTACCTGCTGTATTACTACGACATGCTGGCCATCCGCGAGGGCCGCAAGGCACCGCCGCCGGGCACCGACCCGGTCCTGTACTGGAACGAGGTCATCGCCGGCCTGCGGGTGCATGCCTTGCCGCTGGGCGCGCCGAAGCTGTCGCTGCAGGCGCGCATGAAAGAGCTCGACTTCCGCGGCGAGGAGCGCGATGCCGTGACCGTGGTGCTGCAGGCCACCGAGCAGCTCAAGAAAACCGAGCAAGTCGCCTTCGCCGCCACCCAGGGCCTCTACGACCCCAAGCGCAAGGCCTATGTGTCCGACGGCCAGCCCGACCTGGCCTACGCCACCCAGCTGGTGCACTCGGCGGCCTACGAGGCGCAATCGGCCCAGCTGGCGCGGGCCTTGTCCACGCTCAGCCGCATCACCGACGCGCGCACCGCGGCCGAACGCGGCCACGCCTCGGCGCAGCTGGACCGCTACATCGTCATCACCATCTGCCTGGACCTGGCCGCGCTGCCTGGCCTGCTGCTGGCGCTGTACATCGTGCGCACCCGCGTGCTCAGCCCCATCGACCGGCTGGGCCATGTGGCACGGCGGCTGGCCCGCGGCGATTACGCCACCCGCTCGGGCGGGCGCCACAAGTGGGTCGAGGAGCTCGACACCCTGGGCGTGACGCTCAACGTGATGGCGCACGCGGTGCAAGACGACGTCAACCAGCGCGCCCGCGCCCAGCAGGAGCTGCGCGAGGCCCGCGACCAGGCCGAGGCGGCCACCCGTGCCAAGTCCATGTTCCTGGCCAACATGAGCCACGAAATCCGCACGCCCATGAACGCCATCGTGGGCATGACCCACCTGGCCCTGCAAACGCCCCTGACCGAGCAGCAGCGCGACTACCTGGGCAAGGTGCAGTCGGCCTCGGCCATGCTGCTGGGCGTCATCAACGACATCCTGGACTTCTCCAAGATCGAGGCCGGCAAGCTCACGCTGGAGTCGGCACCCATGCGCATCGACAGCGTGGTGAACGACGCGATGATGATGGTGCGCCAGCGCGCGCAGGACAAGGGCATCGCGCTGCGCTGCGAGTTCGTCTCGCCCGAGCTGCTCGGCGAGCGCGGCCTGATCCACGGCGATGCGCTGCGCCTGGGCCAGGTGCTGGCCAATTTGCTGTCCAACGCGGTGAAGTTCACCGAGCACGGCCACGTCACGCTGCGCGTGCGCCTGAGCGACTGGACGCCCACCGAGGCCAAGCTGCACGTCGAGGTCGAAGACACCGGCATCGGCATGAACGAGGACCAGCTGCAGAACCTCTTCAGCGAGTTCACCCAGGCCGATGGCTCCACCACCCGGCGCTACGGCGGCACGGGCCTGGGCCTGAGCATCACCCGGCGCCTGGTGGGGCTGATGGGCGGTCACATCGCCGTGCACAGCGAGCCGGCGCAGGGCAGCGCCTTCCGCATCCAGATGCCGGTGGTGCCGGCGCGCATCCTGGGCACCTCGCCCGGTGCCTCGGCCACGCACCCGGCGGTGCGGGACGAGCGCCTGCGCCTGGACGGCCTGCGCGTGCTGCTGGTCGAAGACAACGCGCTCAACCAGCAGCTCGCCAACGAGCTGCTGACGCGCCGCGGTGCGCAGGTCACGGTGGCCCAGCACGGACAGGAGGCGCTGGACCTGCTGCGCCAGCCTGGCGCCCACCACGACGTCGTCCTGATGGACCTGCAGATGCCGGTGATGGACGGCTACCAGGCCACCCAGGCCATCCGCCAGGACCCGGCTTTGCGCGACACCCCGGTGCTGGCCATGACCGCCCACGCCATGGTCGAGGAGCGCGAGCGCTGCCTCGCCCTGGGCATGCAAGGCCACCTGTCCAAGCCGCTGGACCCGCTCACGCTGTACGCCACCCTGAGCCCCTACGTGCCCGCGGCGGGCGCATCGGCCGCAGGGCCAGTGCGGGCCGCAGCCGGATCCGCGGTCGAGCCAGGTGCCGTGCCGGGCGTGCCCCGTTCGGGTGGGCTGCGCCAAGCCGATGCGCAGGACTGGCCCGAGGTGCCCGGCCTGGACCGCCCCGCCTCCGAGGCCTATTTCGCGGGCGACGTCAGCCTCTACCGCCAGACCTTGCACGCCTTCGTCAACCACGTGCGCGAGCTGCTGCCGCGCCTGCCGCAGGCCCTGCAGGTGCTCGACCGGCCCACGCTGGTGCGCGAGGGCCACACCCTCAAAGGCCTGGCCCGCACGGTGGGCCACGGCACCCTGGCCGAGCGCGCCCAGGCCCTGGAACGCCTCGGCGACAGCGGCAGCCAGGCCGAGGTCGAGCGCACCGTGGCCTTGCTCGTCGATGCGGTCGTGCCCCTGGTCGATGCCCTGGAGCGCGTGCTGGTGCCTGCCGCGTTGCCGCAACCTGCGCTGGTGCCCGCCGCACCCGACGCCGCCCTGGTGCAGCGGCTCTCCCGCCTCGCAGCCGATTCGGACGGTGAGGCCTTGTCTTTGTGGCAACGCCACCGCATTGCCTTCGCAGGGTGGCTGCCGCCGTCCACTTTTGCGCGACTTGACGACGCTTTGGCACGCTGCGATTTCGACGCCGCCACCCGACACCTGCAAGAATTGCAGCCCATGACGCCTGCCGCACAGACCGCCAGCACCAGCGCCCCGGTGCAGACAGAGCCCACCCCCTCATGAGCCTTGCCGACAAACCCCTGCCGACCGTGCTCGTCGTGGACGACGCCCCGGCCAACCTCAGCCTGCTGGCCGGTCTGCTGCAGGCCGACCACCGCGTCAAACTGGCCGCCTCGGGTGCCAAGGCCCTGGAGCTGGTGCGGCGCGCCCGCCCCGACCTCGTCCTGCTCGACATCATGATGCCGGAGATGGACGGCTACGAGGTCTGCCAGCGCCTGAAAGCCGACCCGGCCACCCGCGCCATCCCCGTGCTCTTTCTGACGGCCATGACGCAGACCGAGGACGAGGCCCGCGGCTTCCAGGTCGGTGCCGCCGACTTCATCCAAAAGCCCATCAACCCCATCGTGCTGCAGGCCCGCGTGCGCACCCACCTGCAGGTCAAGGCCTACGAAGACGAGCTGCGCGACCGCAACGCCTGGCTGCAAACCGAACTGGCGCAGCGCCTGGAACAGGTGGACCTGCTGCGCGAAGCCACCCTGCACGTCATGATCTCGTTCGCCGAGTTCCGCGACGAGGCCACCGGCCACCACGTGCGCCGCACCCAGGAGTACGTGCGCACCCTGGCGCAGTGGTTGTTCGACCAGGGCCGCCACCTCGACGTGCTCAACCCCGAGGCCATCGACCACATCGCGCGCTCGGCACCGCTGCACGACATCGGCAAGGTCGCCACGCCCGACCACATCCTGCTCAAGCCGGGACGCCACACCCCCGAGGAACAGGCCATCATGCGCCAGCACGCCATGCAGGGCTGGGAGATGCTGCGCCGCGCGTCCGACCGCATGGCCGGCGACGCCCACTACCTGCGCCACGCCATGGACATCGCCCGCTGGCACCACGAGAAATGGGACGGCAGCGGCTACCCCGAAGGCCTGGCGGGCGAGCAGATTCCCCTGTCGGCGCGGCTCATGGCCGTGGCCGATGTCTATGACGCGCTCATCAGCGCGCGGCCCTACAAGCCGCCGATGCCGCACGACCAGGCCCTCAAAATCCTCCGGGATGGCGCCGGTGCCCACTTCGACCCGGGCGTGGTCGAAGCCCTGGAAGCCTGCCTGCCGCAGTTCGTGCAGATCGCCCAGACCTGGCGCGACCATTGAGAAAGCCCGGAGGATGACCCAGCCGTACCGCGTCGCCCTGAGCGCCTTGACCGCCTTGACCGCCCTGACTTTCTGGGCGGGCCATGTGGCCGCCCAGGCACAAACGTCCCAGCCCCAGCCCCAGCCCCAAGCCGTGCAGCCCGCCGTGCGCGCGGCGGGTTTGGACGTGCGGGTCTCCGGCTTCGCCACGCTCGGCTACGCCATCTCCGACCAACCATGGCGCTGGCAGCGCTTCACCGACAAGCATGGCACCCTCTGGCGCGACAGCATCGTGGGCGGGCAGCTGGACGCGCGCTTCTCGCCCAACTGGTCGGCCACGGCACAGCTGACGCTGGCGCCGTCCACCCGCCACGAGCGCCAATGGGCCGTCGAGGCGGCCTGGGCCTTCGTGTCCTGGCGGCCCGACAACGACTGGTTGCTGCGCGCTGGCAAGCAGCGCGTGCCCATCTTCCTGAACGCCGAGAACCGCGATGTGGGCCAGACCTACGCCTTCGCGCGCCTGCCCGCCGAGGCCTATGCGGTCTCGCCCACCACCGACTACACCGGCCTGTCGGTCTCGCGCACCTGGCAGCGCGACAGCGGCGAGCTCAGCGCCGATGCCTACGGGGGCCGCGCCCAGATCTCCGACCGCATCCACAGCCGCGAGCTCGGACCCCAGTACGTGCCCGTGCACACCGACATCTTTGGCGCGGCGCTGACCTGGCGCAGCGAGGCCCTGAACTGGCGCGTGGGCCTGATCCGCGCCGTGACGCAGCGCAGCGATGGCCAGCTCCTGCCGCGCAGCTACCCCTTCGTCAGCCCCTTCCCCGGTTTTGGCTATTTCCAGGTGTCCAACGACATCCCGGGGGGGCCAGGCATCCGCAGCACCGACGCGATCACCAACCACATCGTCAACCTGAGCCTGGACGCCCGCGTCGCCCCGAACTGGCGCGTGGTGACCGAAGTCGCCCGCAACATCCAGAGCCGCACCGACCTCGGCGCCAACACCGTGGGTGGCTATGTGGCCGTGCTGCACACGCTGGGCCACCTCACGCCCTACGTCAGCCTGGCGCGGTTGCAGACCCTGGGCGCACCGCGCAAGGTGTCCGAGGCGCTGATGGCCTCGGCCGGGCAGGGCAGCGATGCCCTGTCGGTGGCGCAGCGGGCGGCTGCCGATGGCATCCCGGTGTACGACCAGACCTCGGCGGGCGTGGGCGCGGCCTACGCCCTCAGCCCGCGCAGTCAGATCAAGGGCGAGTGGATGCACACCCGCATCGGCCGGCGCTCGGCCATGGCCGACGACCCGCCCGAAGGCACCCTCAGCCAGACCGGCGTCAACGTGCTGTCGCTGAGCTACAGCGTCGTCTTCTGAGCAGGCCCGGACGATGCGCTCCCCCCCTTCTTTCCTGCGCACCTGGCTGATGCTGGGTTGCTGCCTCATCGCGCCTGGCCTGGCCTCGGCCGCGGTGGTCATCGTGGCCCACGGCAACGTGCGCAAGCTCGACGCCACCCAGGTGCAACGCATCTACACCGGCCGCCTGGTCGAGCTGGCGGGGCAGGCGCTGCTGCCCGTCAACCAGGCGCCTGGCAGCCTGATGCGGCAACGCTTCCTCAACGACTACCTCCAGCAGGACGAAGACCGCTACACCGCCTACTGGACGGTGCGCCGCTACGTGGGCAAGGGCGTGCCCCCGCGCGAGCTGGCCTCGGTGGCGGAGGTCATCGCCTACATCGCCAACACGCCAGGGGCCATCGCCTACCTGGACGACAGCGAGGTGCCCGCGGGCATGAACGTGGTGGCCACGAGGCCCACTGCCGCGTCAGGGCCCCGATGAGTGGGGGTGCGGCCTCGCGCCGCATTGGTTACGATGTGCCGGTGCCGGCCCGGATGTTCCGGGGGCCCCTGGTGTTTGGCCGAGTGCTGCGATGTTCCTGAGTCCGAATCGGTGGTTTGCCGCCCTGGTGGTGCTGGTCTGCGTGGCCTTGCTGGTGCGCATGTGCCTGCCCGTGCGCCACCGTGCCGCGCTGGACGCCGCCTTGCGGCGCATGGCCGGATGGTTGCGCGTGCGTGCCACGGCCGTGTGGCACTGGCGGCAATGGCGCAGTCGCCGTGACGATGCCGCCCGCCTGGCCGAAGAAGCCATCCAGCGCGCCCGCCGCACCCGTGCCGACAAAGATGGCAACGTCATCCGCCCCGAGGCCTTCAAAGGCCCGCGCAAGCCGCACTGACGCCAACCGGCGGCTGGGCCTGATTACACTGGCGCCTCATGCGCATCGAACACATCCGCCAGCGCCTGCGCGCCCTCGGCGCCAAGCCCCTCCACGAGCAGCGTGTGCTCCGTCTGTGGGCCCAGGCCTTGCCGCAAGGCAGCGGCAAGCGCCGCCCCGAAGATTTCCTGCCCCAGCCTGTGCGCGAGGGCCTGGACGCGCTGATGGCCGAGGTCATGGGCTTGGCCACGCTGCGCTCGGCCCACCCCGGCAGCGACGGTTCCGAGCGCCTGCTGGTGGGCCTGCACGATGGCCAGACCGCCGAGAGCGTGCTGCTGCCGCGCGATGGCCTGTGCGTGTCCTCCCAGGTGGGGTGCGCCGTGGGCTGCGTGTTCTGCATGACCGGGCGTGACGGCCTGCTGCGCCAGCTGGGCAGCGCCGAAATCGTCGCGCAGGTGGCCCTGGCGCGCACGCGGCGGGCGGTCAAGAAGGTCGTCTTCATGGGCATGGGCGAGCCCTCGCACAACATGGACAACGTGCTCGAAGCCATCGACTTGCTGGGCACGCTGGGCAACATCGGCCACAAGAACCTGGTGTTCTCCACCGTGGGCGACCCGCGCGTGTTCGAGCGCCTGGTGCGGGAGCGCGTCAAGCCGGCGCTGGCCCTGTCCCTGCATTCGACGAAGCCGGCGCTGCGCGCGCAACTGCTGCCCCGCGCCACGCCCATGTCGCCCGAGGAACTGGTGGACGCCGGCGAGCGCTACGCCCGTGCCACCGGCTACCCCATCCAGTACCAGTGGACGCTGCTGGCCGGCATCAACGACGGCGAGGACGAGCTCGAAGGCATCGTGCGCCTGCTGCACGGCAAGTACGCCCTGATGAACCTGATCCCCTACAACGAGGTCGAGTCCCTCGACTTCCAGCGGCCCAGCTGGGAGCGCGCCGCCGAGATGGCCCGCTGGCTGCACCGCCGCGGCGTGCTGACCAAGCTGCGCCACTCCGCCGGGCAGGACGTCGATGGGGGTTGCGGCCAGCTGCGCGCCCGCGACAGCGTGCTGCCCGCGCACCGCCAACCCGTGGCCGTGCCGGTGCGGCTGGTCTTGCCGGGCGCCTGAGGCGCGGGCCCTCAGTCCGGTGACTGGGCCAGGGCGTTGGCAAAGGCCTGCGCGAAGGCCTCGCCGAAGGCCGGCGTGCCGCTGAGCGACAGGCTCACGGTGTGCCACTGTCCGTGCGGGCTGTCGGCGCCGTCGGAACTGCCGGGGCCGTCGCGCTGGTCCTGCACGTCATGGCACCAGCTGCAGCCCTCGTCGAGCGGGCCAGGGCCGTCGGGGAAATGCGCCGAGGCCCAGGCCAGCACCTGCTGGACTTCGGCCCGGATCTGGGCCAGCATGGCATCAGAGCCCACGGCGGCCACTGCGCCGACCGCGGCCGCGGCTTGGGCGTCGAAGGTGTGGACGCCGTCGGTGTCCAGGCTGAGGTCGAAGCTCAGGCAGTGCAGGGTGGGCATGCCGCGAGTGTGCCGCAAGCGTGCAGCAAGGCAAGCGCGGCGCCGGCCTCAATTTCAGGCCGCTGCGGCCGAAAACCTCCGCATGGTCCCCACACGCAGGGACGCTCAGGACTCGCCGAATGGCCACTGGTCACCCCACCCCCATGCCCGCCGCCTCTCCCACCGCAAAAGACGCCGCAGAGGACGTCGCAGCCGCGCCGAAAGCGGCCTGGTTCACGCCCGGACGCGTCACCCTGGTGGCCATGCTGGTGCTGTGTGGGTTGGTGCTCACTTCGCGTCTGAATGAGGCCATCAGCCAGGCGGAGGCCCACGGCGCCATGGCCATGGCGCTCATCGAGCAGGGCCCCGCCGACGCCTTCAAGGCGCTTGCCGAGACCGGGATGCCGCCGTCTTTGCCGGCCTCTGCGCAGCCCACCACCCTGTCCGCGGCCCCTGCCAACGCAGCCGCCTCCGCCCCATGGGCCAAGAAGCCGGGGCGCCGCAAGGCCACCCAGGCTGCCTCAGCCGCTGCCTCAACCTCAACCTCAACCGCCGTTGCCACCACCGGCGCTGACGCGCGGCAAGCCACCGCGGACGCCGTCCCCGCCACGCCCGGCGAGGCGCCGCCGTCCGACGCGGCCTACCCAGCCACCTCGCCCCTGGTGCGGGCCATGGCGCAGGCCCTGGACCCCCAGACCGAGGTGCTCGCCGTGGCGCATTGCCGCGAGCAGCGTTGCCGCGCGGTCTATGCCCGTGCGGCCCAGCCTGCCATGGCCGATGCCAGCGCGTTGCTCGCCGCAGGCCGCTGCACGGCGACCCTGGGCTGGCCCGCCGGCTGCGCGACCGTGTCCTCGCAGCGCGTGCGCGATGACCTCGTGAGCGTGCGCTTCGACCTGCGCCCGGCGCTGGTCTCGGCCGCGTGCGACCTGGGCGCCGGCCTGCTGCTGCTGGGCGGCGTGGCCTGGGTCTGGCGCCGTGCGCGCGGTGCGCAGGCGGCGCTGAACATGGTGCCCGAGCCCCAGTTGCGCCAGGTCGCCCAGAACGACGCGCTCACCGGCTTGCTCAACCGCGTGGCCTTCGAGTCCGCGCTCAAGCGCCACAACGAGGCGGAGTCCATCGGCCGCATGGAGACCGATGGCTGCCTGATGTACTTCGACCTCGACCGCTTCAAGTTCATCAACGACACCCACGGCCACATCGCCGGTGACCTGGTCCTCAAGACCGTGGCCCAGCGCCTGCGCTACACCCTGGGCGGTGGCGTGATGATCGGCCGCCTCGGCGGGGACGAGTTCGCCGCGCTGCTGACCGACGTGTCCTCGCGCGCCACCATCGAAACCATCTGCCGCGTGCTCATCGAGCAGGTCTCCAAGCCCATCATGATCGGCGAGGTCAAGGAGTGGGTGGGCCTGAGCATCGGCGCCTACATGCTCAAGCGCGGCGAGCTCAACCTCGGCGAAATGCTGCACCGCGCCGACCTGGCCATGTACGAAGCCAAGCGCACCGGTCGCGGCCGCCTGGTGTTCTACGACGGCTCGATGGACGCCGCTGCGCGCGGTCGCGCCCAGGTCCAGGCCGACCTGCGCAACGCCATCGACGAGCGCCAGTTCTTCATGGTCTATCAGCCCCAGTTCGACGCCTTCGACCGCGTGCGCGGCGTGGAGGCCATGGTGCGCTGGCGCCACCCGGCGCGTGGCATGGTGCCGCCCGAAGAATTCATCCCGGTCGCGGAGCAAAGCGGCCTCATCGTGCCGCTGGGCAAGATCGTCATCGACATGGTCTGTGCCGACCTCGTGGCCCTGCGCGAACAGCAGCTGGCCTTGCCCTACGTGAGCATGGACGTGTCGCTGCGCCAGCTGACCGACGCGGCCATGGTCGAGGACGTGCAGGAAGCGCTGCAACGCCACGGCCTGAGCACCTCCGACATCGAATTCGAGGTCAGCGAGAGCACCGCCATGGTCGGTCAGGCCGGCAAGGAAACCGCCACGCTCAAGAAGCTGTCGGCGCTGGCCTTCCGCATCGCCATCGACGATTTCGGCTCGGGCACCTCGTCCATGGGCCGCTTGCTCGACCTCAAGGTGGACAAGCTCAAGATCGATGGCATGTTCGTGCAGGCCATCGGTCAACCGAACTTCAACCCGGCCCTGCTGGAGCTGATGATCGACCTGGCCAACCGCCTGGGCGTCAAGAGCGTGGCCGAGGGCGTGGACACGCTGGAGCAGGTGGCCTGGCTGCGCAAAGCCGGCTGCCAGATGCTGCAGGGCAACTTCTTCGCCAAGCCGATGACACACGGGCAGTTGCTCAACTGGCTGCTCATGCAGTCCAGTGACACCTCGTTCGCGTCGGGCATCTGGAAGGCCACACAACCCAGTGACGCGCTGGCCTGAGCTGCCCCGCCCTCAGGCCTGCAGCTGGATGGGCAAGGCGCTCGGCTGAGCGCTGGGTTGGGTGCTGGCTTGGGTGCTCGGTTGCGCGAACTGGTAGCGGTTCTTGCCCGAGGCCTTGACCGCGTACATCGCCCGGTCGGCGACCCGCTTGAGCGCATCCAGGTCCTCGGCATGGTCCGGGAAAATCGCGATGCCGATGCTGGCGCCCACGCTGAGCGCATGCCCGTCGTAAGCGATGGGCGCGCCGATGGCCCGCAAGATCTTCTCAGCCACATCGCCCGCGAAATGCGCGTGGCTCAGGTCGCTGAGGATGACGACGAACTCGTCGCCACCGATGCGCGCGGCGGTGTCGGCCGAGCGCACGGCCGACTTCAGGCGCTCGGCCACGGTCTGCAGCACGCGGTCGCCGGCCTCGTGGCCGTGGCGGTCGTTGACCTCTTTGAAGCCATCGAGGTCGAGGAACATGAACGCGATCTTCTGACCGCTGTGCCGCGCGTGGGCCATGGCCTGGTGGCTGCGGTCCACCGCCAGCCGCATGATGGGCAGGCCCGTCAGGTTGTCGTGGGTGGCCAGGTGGCGGATCTGGTCGCGCTGCGCCTTGATCTCGGTTTGCTGACGGTGCACGTCCTCCAGCAGGCTCTGCATGGCGCGCATGAACGAGCCCATGGCCGTGGCGATGGCCCCAGCCGACAGCGCCAGCGTCAGCATCAGGTTGACCCAGACCACGGGTTGCATCGCCACCGCGTTGAGGTTGATGGGCACGGTGTGCAGGCCCGAGAGCGCGGCAAACGCCGCACAGGCGATCACCAGCGCCGTGCCACCGATCAGCATGAACACGGTGTGGCGCGCAAACAGAACGGCCGAGACAAAAAAGCCCATGGCGAAGAAATTGCCCGTGGGCGCGGCCTGCCCGAAGGACACCAGCCCTCCCGTTGCGGTCAGGAACAACACGCACAACAGCCCCGTTGCTTTGAAGCGGTAAGACAGGTGCTTGCGCCGCAAGAAGAGCGTGCACAGCGAGGCCGTGCTCACCGCCACCATGGCGAAGGCGGCCGGCCAGCGCAGGCTGGATGGGCCCAGGAAATTGCGCCAGAACGACACCGCCAGGATGCACAGCGCCAGCCACACGAGGCCGCGCAGCACGTCATCGACGAAGGTTTCGCGGATCTGCTGCAAGCGGATGTCGGGGTCGATGCCGGGGTCCGGCTCACCGTGTGCGTGCCACTCGGTCATGCTCGGGCTCCCCGGGCTGTGGGCGCGTGGACGGGGCAAAATCGAAGCAACATGGCGGGACTGCGTGGGATGTTCGGCGGTGTCGGGTGGGCGACGTGGGCGTGAGGCATGCGCGTCGGGCCTGCTCGTTGAACAGGACACCCATGCCCTCTGGCCGATGGTAATCCCTCGTGCGCCGGGGCCTTTGTGTGGAAAAAGACCGATTGCGCACCCCGTTTCTGGCCCTGCCACGCCCTTGCCACCCCTTTTGACCGGGCCATGCCCGCACCACCATGAGCATCGTTGTTTACTGGCTGACGCCCGACGGGCCCCAAGTGCAGCCCTTCGCCGACGCCGAGCTGATGGCCGCCCTGGCCTTCGCCGAGGCGCGCCGCAAGGCACGTGACGCACACGGCCAGCCCTGCAACCGCCACGTCGTCATCAACACCGAACTGGGCGACAGCGTGGGCCAGGCTGGCGTGAGCGACGCCCCGCCGGACTACCACTGGACCAAATCCCACCGCGGCGGCCCGCCCGAGTCCGGCAACCCGCCCAAAACCCTGGCCTGAGCGGCGCAGGGCAAGGCGCCCTGGTTGCGTTCCCTGGTGTCCCCTACACTGGCGCCCTTGCCGGCAACGGCACCCCCTTTGCCCACCCCCGCAGCACCGCGTGCCGCACCTACCGCCAGCCACACCATGAGCCAGACCGACGAGCGCCCAGCCCTGCCCGACCACCTCTCCATCGACCCGCGCAGCCCGCACCACAACGCGGCCGTGTTCCAGCACGACATCGGCATCCGCTTCAACGACAAGGAGCGCTTCGACGTCGAGGAATACTGCGTCAGCGAAGGCTGGGTTCGCGTGCCCGTGGGCAAAACCGTGGACCGCAAAGGCCGCAGCCTGACCATCAAGCTCAAGGGCAAGGTCGAGGCGTTTTACCGCTGAATGAGCGCTTGGCCCATCCGGGCCGCACCGTCACATTTGGATGCCACTCCCGGCGCCAGCGGTTGCTTGTGAGCCACTAACATGGGCGACAAACGAACACATCGCAGGGATATCACGATGGCGAACCAATGGATGGCATGTGGCCTGTTGACCTTGGGGGCGGTGACGGCTTCAGGGTGCGCCAAAGCGGTTGCGACCGCGGATGCCATGCCTGCCGAAGCTCGGCCGGCGAGCTCAGTGGCGGCAATGGCATTTTTGTCCAAAGCCGAGGCGCCCACGCTGGCCAGCGTGAAGCCACCGGGCAACCCGAAGCGCAACCACTTCCACATCAAGCCAGAAGACCTGGCCAAGCTGCCGGTTCCTCAGCAACCCACGGAGCTGGCCCAGGCCTTGGCAGCCATGCAAGTTGGCAGCATCGACGCTCGCAAAGAGGTGCTCAAGGCCAAGGTGTTCAAGGACATGGTCTATGTGCGCGGAGGCAGCTTCATGCGTGGCGACTTCGCCAGCCTCATGGGCATTGAGGGCGTGTCGCGCATGACCTCCAAGTCAGACGACAAGGTGGTTAAGGAGATATCCTTGAGCGACTTCTGGATCAGCAAATACAAGGTCACGTATGCTGAGTTCGATGTGTTCACGGATGCGACGGGCCGGCCGAGGACGGGGGCGACGTATGGAGGGGATGTCCGCCAGCCCCCGACTCTCGCCGCGCGGGCTTACTGGCAGGAGGCCAAGAACTACTGTCAATGGCTCGGGCAGTTGACGGGGTTACCGATGGACTTGCCCACCGAAGCACAGTGGGAATACGCAGCACGCAGCCGGGGGCAGTTCTTCATGGTGGCCACCGCTGACGGCAACGCGGAGTTTGGGAAGGGTGTGCCTTATGACGCGCAGGTCGAGATCGTTTCACCCATGCGGAGGCTGAGTACCTATCCGGTCGGATTGTTCCCATCAAATCCTTTGGGGTTGCATGACATGAGCACCAACGGAAAGGAGTGGGTCGACGATTGGTACGCCGAGGATGCGTACAGCATGGCTTCCACTCTTGAACCGCGAGGGCCTGCAACCGGGAACTTGAAGGTGATTCGGGGTGGTGGCGCGGACAGCCCCTTGATCGGGTCGACCGTGCATCGTTACAAGGCAGATCCTTACCCTCTGGAGAAGGACGATGACACCGGCAAACTGGTTGCTGTACCTTCTTCTTTCATGCCTGCTTTGCGCTGCGCCGTCACGCCACACTGAGCGTCACACAACGCTGTTGTAGAAGCCATTGCCGCTGGATGCGAACAGCGGGTGGTCACCCCGACCATCGCGGGCCAGGGCATAGGCAAAGTCCGAGTTGTCCATGGCGGGGTAGCCGCGCGGGGCTTCGTCCATCAGCGCCGCATGGGTCTGGTCGTACCACGCACCAAAGTCGCCATTGAGTGCCACGAAGTCAGCGTGGCCGCGTTGACGCATCAATCCCTGGAACCCGTCTTGATGTTGTGTGCGGGTGCCAGGAAAGTCCAGCCCGCTGGGGCCTTCGGCTGCAAAGAACCGTTTGAGATCACCCAGCCGCTGATCAAAGGCCACCTTGTCACCCGTTGGGTGAATGTGCTGGATGACGTTCTCGATGTCGCGCTTGGTTTGGGTTTGGTGCAGCACGGCCAACACAGCTTGGCGCTGGGTGGGCAGGTAGTTGCTGCCCAGGCCTCCGCCGTCAAGTGCCCAACTGACGGCACCAAAGCGGGTGAGCATGTAGATGAGCATGCCTTTGCTCTCAGGTGGGGTGTGTCGAAGCGCGCTGCAATTGGCCAGAATGCGCTTGGCCAATTGCAGCGTCTCTGCTTCTTTGCGGTACTTCACCTCTAGTCGGACAATGGCCTTCTCCAATGTTTCCGCCGCATCCCCGGCCAGTTCTTTCCCGAAGTACTCTGCCAACTCCCTGCCTTCGGCCACCACCAAGTACCCCAGGTACTTGGCTGCATCGAATCCGGACTTCCGAATGATCGCCACGTTCCTGAACCCCAAGTTCAGCAGGTTGTAATAGAACCAGTACATGAAGCTGGCGAGTTGTTTTGCCCCGACGGCCAGCGTCACCGTGCCTTCTGCGCCCAGGCCGAAGCACAAGCCCGCGTGAGCTGTGATGCGGAAGATGCCGTCCACATACTCGACGGCCAGCTTTGCTTCACCAGCGAGGCCCGCCATGCCTTGCAGTTCAGGCGCAATGCTGGCAAACGGCTCGAACTTCTTCTCAGCGCTGTGCGGGTTGCGCCACTCGATGGCGCCACTCAGCCCCAAACCGCCTTTGGCGCCCGCAAAGAAGTTCACGCTGGCCGCCGCGCCTGCGGTGTTCTTCCAGTCATTGCCTTGGCCGCTGATGTTGGCCGCGCTTTTGCGCTTGACCTTCTTGTTCGTGCCCTGGATGTGCGGCAACTTGCCCGATTTGGTCTTGCCATCGACGTCTTGGGTGTCGATGTCTTTCATGGCCACGCCAATCGAGACCTCGCCCGCCAGGCTCACGCCGATCACACCCTTGAGCTCGGCTGCGCAAGCCAGGCGCACGGCCCCCAGGTCGTACTTGCCCGTGTCCACGGCTTGGCCTTTGGCCATGGCCACAGCCTGCTCAAGGTCCAGCCAGTACAGCATCAAGCCTTCTTTGCTGGGCAGATAGAGGTTGCCAGCCACCTTGCCTTCGGCAAAGGCCACCTCCAGCCCACCCTCGGCCTTGATGTTCACGTTGCCTTGTAGCGGTGCGAGCTCGCCACTCAGGCTGCCACCGGCGTAGTAGCGCATGGCCGCTGCCTCGGCGCTGAAGTTCACGTCGCCCAGTTCGGTGTTTCCCCACACCACTTTGCCTTCGCCGCTGGCGCGCATGTTGGCGTTCCATTTCTCCAGCGCCTCAGGTCCGAGGGTGCCCACGTTGCTGACTTCCAGCTTGACGAAGTCCTTGCTGGACACCTTGGCGGCCATCACCTGTTCGCCCAAGTACTGCTTCAGCCTCGTGCGGTCGATCTTGCGCTTGCCGGTCGGGTCCTGCTTATAAACCTCGGCCCACTTCATGGACTTTGCGTCTTTGAACTTGGGCCAGCCCTTTTTCTCCAAGGTCGCCGAGTTCACGTATCGCAAGGGGCCGAGTCCTTGGTAGCGGGCTTCTTGTTCAAATTTTTGCTTGATGCCCAAGGCACCTTTGACATGCCACTTCTGGCTGAGGTCAAGGCCCTTTCGTTTCCATTCGCCATTGGCTTTGTCTGGTGTGACGGTGTAGGGCTTGTCGCCAGCCTTGTCCATCAAGGGCACCATCTCGACCAACTGTTTGCCCGAGCCGCCCAGCTTGTCGAGGGCTTGCATTTCCTTGCGAACGGCTTCCGTGGCCTGCTCCCGCCATTGGACGGCCAAGCCTTGCGCTGCTCGCGCATCGTCTTCGATGTCCTTGCTGATGCTGGCCGGGTTTTGGCCTTTGGCTGTGGCGATGAGCAGCAGGCGTTCATCGGCCAGGGCCAGCACCTCATTGGCCAGCAGTTGCGCATGCATGAGCCGATTCCACCGGTCGAACTCGTTGTGCAAGGCCGGTACATCGGGGGCGGGAATGGCATAGACCTCGCCTGTGTCCAGCCGGAGGTAGGTCATGGGCTCGGCCTTGACCTGGACCTGGACTTGGCTGCCCGCGGTGGTGTTGGCGGTGCCTTGACCCAAGTGGGTTGAGCGTTCGGTAGCGACAGGGGTGTTCATGGTCTTGATCAGTGAGTTGTCGCCTGAAGGTCAATGTCCCCAGAACACCTTCAGTGTTTCTGCCCTGGACGAGGTGATCCGGCTGGTGCGTCCTTTGACATCGGTGATGCCGGTGCCCACAACCTCGCCCTTGCCGTTTTCGATCCTGTAGGGGGCGCCAGCTAGCGCCATGCCGGTGTCTTGGTCTTGCAGCACGAACTGCTCATCGAACAAGTCTTGTGCCTTGTTCAACGAAGGCCCCTGCCCCGAAGCGCTGCTCCCTCCCGCCAACTCCTTGGCCGCCGCCTTGAACAGAGCCGGCCCGCTCGTGCCCAGTTCGATGTTGCCGCCGTCGATCAGCAAATAGCTGCCGGCGCCATTGAGCACGATGCGCTGGGGCGCGCTGATGTGCACGCTGGCCTGGGTGCTTTGCAGGTCCACGGCCTGCTTGGCGGTGAGGTTCAGCGTGGCGCTTTGGGCTTGCACGCTGACGTTGCCGCTGGCGGCGTGCAGGCGGATGCCGGTGTCGGTCACGGGGTGTTGGCCGGATGCTTGGGTGTCGGTGGCTTGGCCGTGTGTGAACAGGCCGATGCCGCCTTTGACGGCCCAGGCCTGGTGGCGCTGTGCGAGCAGATGGGTGTCTTGCTCGGTGGTGACGGTGAGGTGCTGGCCTGCGGCGATCACGGTGTGGGCGGGCGTGGCGCTGTGGACGTCGGCGGCGGCGCTCAGCACGATGTCGGGGCGCCCGGTGGTGGGGATGTTGCCGTGCTCGGAGCTGGCGGTGGCGCCCAGGCTGGCCAGGGTGGCTTGCAAGGCTTGCTGTGCCGGCAGTTGCGCAGGCGCGGCTTCGCGCGGCAGTTGGGCGCGTTGGGCCTGGGCGTTGGTGTGCAGGGCTTGCAGCAGCTCCGCGTGCGCTTGCAGCTGTGTGCGTGCTTCACGGGTGTCTGTCGGCTGGGCCTGCGCGGTGGTGCCGCCCGGGCGCGCGTGGGTGCTCAGGTGCAGGCCGCTGCCGGCGCGCAATGCCGCCTGCGCCTGCGTGTGCAGCTCCAGGCCGATGCCGCGCGGCGCCAAGCGCTGGTTGCCATCTTGTTGCAGCAGGTGGCCCATCTGCAGCCAGCTCTGTGCCTGGGTGGTGTGCAGCATCACGCGGCCTTGGGCGGCGGTGTCGTCCATCACCAGCTGGTTGTGGGCGCCGCCGCCAGATTGGGACGCGTCCAGGCTTTGCGTGCGCAGGCCACTCAGGGTGGCGGTGTGGGCATGGCCTTCCAACTCGCCTTGGCGTGCGGTACCCGGGAACCAGGCCGGGGCGTTGCCCGTGGCCGTGGCGGCGCCGGCAGACACGCTGTTGCCCTGGGCGTCGGCCTGACCTTGGCCGTTGTAGGCCGCGCCGAGCACCACGGGGCGGTCGATGTCGCCGTCGAGGAAGGCCACGACCACCTCCTGGCCGAGGCGGGGGATGAACACGCCGCCCCAGTTGGCGCCGGCCCAGGCCTGGGCCACGCGCACCCAGGTGCCAGATGCTTCGGAGGCCGGCGCGTTGCAGTTGTCGGCCGTTGGGGTGGGGTGGTCGAGGCGGTGGCTGCTGCGCGTGCCGCGCTGCCAATGGAATTGCACCTGGATGCGGCCGTCGCGGTCGGTGTGGACGGGGCCGTTCAGGCCGACGACGATGGCCGTCTGGCTGCCCTGAACGCGCGGTTTCGCGGGGGCGTGTCGCAGGCGCACGGGCACCTGGCGGCGTTGCGCCAGCACGTGGCCCTGGTAGAGCGGCTCGGTGCTGTCGTTGGCCAGGCGGTCCGTGCCTGCGCTCAGGCTTGCGGCCTGGGTCGGCGATGCGGTGGCATCGGCCGCGAGGTTGTTGCGCGCGGTGTGGGTCACGCGCAGCACGGTGAAATCGTCGTCGCCATCGATGCCGCTGTGGTCGGGGTGGTCGCGCAGCGAGAAGGTGGTGCCCGGCGCCAGGGTGCGCACCGTGCCCGTGCCTTCGAACTGCTTGCGCTCGGCCTCCAGCGCTTCGAGCCGCAGGCGGGCGTGACGCTGTGCGTGGACGGGCGAGGCATGGGCGTAGGCCCCGGGGTGGTCCGTGAAGGTGAGGGTGTGCGCCTGGCCATGGGCCGCGTCCACTTGGGCGCTGGCGCTGTGCGTGCGCACCTGGCGGTGGTCCCAGCTGGCGGTGTGCAGCGCCGTGAGGCCGAGGCGTCGCACGCCGCCCCAGTGCATGAGGCTGTCTTCTTTGAGCGTGGCGCTGGCCTGGGTGTAGCGCACCTGGGGCTGCGCGTTGGGGGCGAAGGCCTGCGCGTGGTCGGCGATGACGAGGGTGTGGCTGCCGCCGGCCTCGCCGCTGTGCTCGAACCAGGCGAACAGGCCTTCTTCGGCCCACAGGCGCGAGAGGAAGGCGAGGTCGGTTTCGTGGAACTGCGTGCACAGCGAGCGCCGCGGCAAGGCGCTGCGGTCGGCCACGTCGATGCGCCAGGCGGGTTGCTGGGCTGGGTGGTCGGCGAACACGGCCTCGGTGATGTCGAGCACGTCCATGTCCTGGAAGACCCAGGCGTCGCTGCGGTGGCCGAGCCAGTGCAGCCAGGGGGCGATGTGCAGGCGCCAGCGCGTGAAGCCGCCATCGGCGCCCAGGCAGGCGACGTGGCTGATGTGGCCGTGGAAGGGGCGCCAGTCTCGCGTGGTTTGCAGCTCCAGCAGCGCGGCCTGGCCCAGCAGCTCGGTGGGGGCGAGGTCGTGGCGGGTGCTGAGGGCCAGCACCTCGATGTGGCAGGCGGCTTGCAGGTGCGCGTCGGCGTTGGGCACCATGCCTTCATGGATGGTGGCGCGCTCGGCCAGCAAGACGTTGGGGCCCAGCGCGGTGTGCAGGCGCAGCAGGCGGGTGTGCTGGCTGAGGCCGCCCAGCCCCTGGCCGGCCCGATCTGCCAGTTCGGCGAGGCTGTGCGAGGCATCGTCCAGCGCGTGCTGGATGCCGGAAAGATCGGTCATGCGTCCGTCCCAGGGTGTGTGCTCGGCCGGGGTCAGGCGCCACCGGCCGTAGAACCCCGGAAATTAGCGCAAAAGCAGGCCTGCGGGCGCGCAGTTCCCCCGCATGGGGGTCTCGATCGCCCCACCAAAGTGCAAGCATTTGTGAGCCAGGCGAATGGGCCTTCTTTGCGTCCGTCGGTTGACAGGGGGGGAGGCTTTGGCACACTCGTTGCATAGCGAGGTGCCATGGGTTCTCAATCTGCTCAGTTTGTTCAAGCACCGTTGGTGCTGGTGCCCTCTTGCCAGAGGGTTTTGGGTCGTCACCCCTTCCACGTGGTGGGGCAGAAGTACGTCGATGCCATCCGGCTGGCGGGTGCGGTGCCCTTGATGGTGCCGGGCGCGTCGGAGGCGGAGTTGTCGGCGCTGCTGTCCGTGGTGGATGGGGTCTTGCTGACGGGGTCGCCGTCGAATGTCCACCCCCGCCACTTTGACGAGGACGTGCTCGATGAGCGCTTGCCCCTCGACCCGGTGCGCGACGCCTGGACGCTGCCGCTGATCCGGGCGGTCGTCGAACGTGGCATCCCGCTGCTGGGCATCTGCCGGGGGCTGCAGGAGGTCAATGTGGCGCTGGGCGGTTCGCTGCACCAGGCGGTGCAGGGGCAGCCGGGGCACATGGACCACCGCGCCGACGAGGCCTTGCCCGTCGAGCAGGAGTACGGCTTGGCGCACGCGGTGGCGATCCAGCCCGGCGGGGTGCTCGACCCCATCTTGCGTGGCCTGGACGTGCGCCAGGGCGACGAGGTGATGGTCAACAGCCTGCATGGGCAGGGCGTCAAGCGCCTGGCGCCGGGCCTGCACGTCGAGGCACGTGCGCCGGATGGCGTGGTCGAGGCTTTCAGCAAGCCGGGTGGAGGCTTCAACCTCTGCCTGCAGTGGCACCCGGAATGGCTGGCGGCGTCCAACCCGGTGTCCTTGCGCATCTTCGAGGCCTTTGGCCAGGCGTGTCGCGCGCACCAGGCCATCCGTTTGGGACTGGCCGCGCCAGCTTGAGCGGGATCGCGGGCGGCGACTGGCCCTGCAAACGCCTCAGGCGTTCATCCAGTCCAGCACCGGTTGCCACTGACCGAGGTCTTTCTCGACGCGGTTGGCGGGCACGTCCCACAGGCTCAGGCCGTGGGCGGCGAGGTGGGCGTAGTTCTGGGTGTCGCGCAGCAGGGTGAGCAGGGGGATGTCCAGCGTCTGCAGGAATTCCTTCAAGTGCTCGGTGGCCTTGGTGTGGTCCTTGATGCGGTTGCCGACCACGGCCAGCTGGGTGCCTTCGCTGCGCTTTTTCTTGGCGAGTGCGCGCACGAAATCCTGCGTGGCGTAGATGTCGAAGACGCTGGCTTGCAGCGGCACGATGACCTTGTCGGCCAGCTTCATGACCGCGTCCAGGCCCTTGCCGTGCAGGCCGGCGGGCGTGTCCAGCACGACGTGCGTGGTGCCCTTTGGGGGCCGGGCGATCTGGTCTTCGGTGATGTCCCAGCTCTGGATGCGCGGCAGGCTGGCGTCACGCAGCTGCAGCCAAAGGCGCGAGGACTGCTGGCGGTCCACGTCGCCGAGCATGACGGCGTGGCCCTGGCGGGCGAAGTAGCCTGCGATGTTGCTGGACAGCGTGGATTTGCCCACGCCGCCTTTGGGATTGGCGACCACGATGACCGGCATGGCGTGCTCCTGTTAGCGTCTTGTTGCGCCACAGGGCGCTGTCGGGGCGCTATTGTGGGGCATGCCCGGCGTTCAGCGTGCGTGTGCCGCGGCCACTTCGGCTTGGGTGGCTTGCGCGGCAGGCAGCATCGCAGGTTCGGCCGCGCTGGCGCGCAGCACGGCCTGGCGCGCGGCCTGGCGTGCGCCGGGCAGGTCGCCGGTGCGCAGGCGCAGGCTGGCCAGGTTGTTCCAGGCGGCGGCATTGTCGGTGGCCTCGGCCAACTGCGCGAAAGTGCGCAGCGCGGCAGGGGCGTCGCCGGCGGCCACCTGGCTGTTGCCCAGGCCCATGCCGATGACGACGTCGTTGGGCCAGCGTTGCCAGGCGCTTTGCCAGGCCGCCACGGCGCGGGCCGGGGGCGCCGCGCGTTCGAAGCCGATGCGGCCCTCGCGCACGGTCGCCAGGCTGGCGGTGGCGGGCACGGCCTCGGGCGGCAGGGCCACGAAGGCCCAGTGCTGGGAGCGCGCCCAGGTGCGCTCGAAGGTGCGCAGGGGCAGGTGCAATTCGCGGGTCTCGCCGGAGCGCAACAGCAGCTCTTCGCGGTCGAGGTCGAAGCCCACGAGCACGGCGAAGTGCCACAGCGGCACCACCGACAGGCCGAGGTTGAGCATCACGCCGACCGGGTGGCCGGCCGCGACCTCCTGCAGCAGCGCGTCCAGGCGCGGGGGCAGCACGGTGCTGACGGCGTCGTGGCGGCGCGCGGCGCCCAGCATCTCGATCTGCAGGCTGCCGCCGCGTCCGGGCACGAAGACCTCGGGCGTCAGCGCCTCAGGCGTGACGGGGCGCCCTGCCGCGCCCAGCAGCGTGGCCAGGGCCGCTGGGCCGCATTGCAGCTCGGTTTGTGGGTGGAAGGGCGTGGCGTCCAGCAACACGCGCCTGGGCAAGCCGGCCGGCGGTGCGGCCAGCAACTGCTGGGTTTGCGCCGTGCCGGCGTCCAACCAGGTGGCGCAGCCGCTCAGGCCCGTGCCCATGCCGGCGAGGGCCAGGACGGCGGCCAGCGTGGCCCCCCGACTGGCCTTCCACCTGGCCTCCCACCTGGCCCACCGGCGTGGGCCCAGGCTGGCCACGCCGCTCAGCGGATGGAACGGGTGAAGGGGAAGACCTTGGTGAAGCCGAGGATGTCGGTCAGCAAGAGCAGCAGGAAGATGAACACGACGACGCCGATGAAATCGGAGGCACCGGCGGGGGCGCGGTCGATCTGGTCGGCCAGGGCCACGACTTCGGTGTCGGACAGGGCGTCCACGCGGGCGCGGGCGGCGTCCATGTCCACGCCCTTGGCGCGCAGGGCCTCGGCCACGTCGGCGCGGCTCAGGGTGGCCAGCACGGAAGCGCGGCTCACCGAGGCGTCGGCGCGGTCCTGGGCCTGGGCTTCGGACACCAGGGCCTGGGCGGCGACGGCATCGGTTGCGACCATGCCGGCGTGGGCGGCTTGCAGGCCGGCGGTGTGGCTCAGGGCGATGGCGGTCAGCCAGATGGTGGCTTGGCGGTTCAGGCGCATGGGTACTTCCTTGGGATGAGGGGGTGTCGTCAAAGGATACTGGCACAGCGCGGTCGGCAGGGCAATGGCGGCGATGCAGCCGTAACGAATGGTGACGCGCTAGGTGAGGCGAACGGCGAGACACAGCCGACACGGCGTTTCGCGCAAAATGGCGCCATGCCGGACACCGACGACCTGCCTTCCAGCGCACCTGCTGCCGCACTTCCTGCCGTCCCCGCGCCTGTGGTCGAGCCCGTGCTCGACATCGTCTGCCTGTGCGCCGCCTGGTGTGGCACCTGCCGCGACTACGAGGCCACGTTCGCGGCGCTGCAAAGCGCGCTGCCCGGTCACCGCTACCGCTGGATCGACATCGAAGACGAGGCCGACCTGGCCGGTGACATCGACGTCGAGACCTTCCCCACGCTGGTGCTGGCCCACCGCGGGCGCGTGTTGTTCGCCGGCCCGGTGCTGCCGCGCCTGGGCGACGCGCAGCGCCTGGTGGAGGTGCTGGAGGCGCAATTGCAGGCCGTGGCCGCAGCGCCCGGCCGGACCATGCCCGCGGGCCCCGCGAACTTGCCGGCCGACCAGGCCCAGGCTTACGCCGAACTGGCGGCGAGGTTGGCAGGCTGAGGCGGTTGCCAGGCCATCACCCAGGCCGCGAACTGGCGGGCGGGCATGGGTTTGGCGATCAGGTGGCCCTGGGCCTCGTCGCAGCCCAGCACCTGCAGCAACTCCCAGGTGGCGAGGTTTTCCACGCCCTCGGCCACGACCGACAGGCCCAGGCTGTGCGCGAGCTCGACGGTGGACTGGACGATCTTGGCATCGTGCTCGTCGGCGGCCATGGACATCACGAAGGAGCGGTCCATCTTCAGCTCCTGCACGGGCAGGCTCTTGAGGTAGCTCAGCGAGGAGTAGCCGGTGCCGAAGTCGTCGATGGACAGGCGCACGCCCATGGTGCGCAGGCGCTGCAGGGTGTGCAGGGCGCGCTCGGGGTCGTCCATGATGGCGCTCTCGGTGATCTCCAGCACCAGGCTGTCCGGCGCCAGCTGGTGGCGCGCGATGGCGTCGGCCAGGCGTGGCGGCAGCTCGGGGTCGAGCAGGTCGCGGGTGGACAGGTTGACGGCCAGCTTCATGGCCAGGCCTTGTTGCGACAGCGCCTGGGCGGTGCGCGCGACCTCGTCGATCATCCAGCGCGTGAGCAGGCGCACGAAGCCGGTTTGCTCGGCGAAGGGCACGAAGCCGATGGGCGAGAGCACGCCGCGCTCGGGGTGTTGCCAGCGCACCAGGGCTTCGGCACCGACGACCTGACCGGTGGCCAGCGTCACCTTGGGTTGCAGGAAGAGGCGCAGCTGGCTGTCGTCCACGGCGGTGCGCAGCTCGCCCAGCAGGGTCAGCGAGGCCGAGGCGGTGGCGTCCAGGCCCGGGTGGTAGCTCACGGCACCGGCCTGCCGCTGCTTGGCAGCGTTCATGGCCAGCTCGGCGCGGCTGAGCACGGTGTCGGCATCGAGCCCATGCGCGGGGCTGGCGGCGATGCCGATGCCGGCGCCGAGGTCCACGGTGTGGCCGTCGAGGACGAGCGGGCGTTCGAAGTCGGCCAGGATGCGCTGTGCCACAGGCCAGGCCGCGGCCGCATCGGCACCGGGCAGCAAGATGCCGAACTCGTCGCCGCTCAGGCGGGCCAGCACGGGAGTTTGGCTGCCGTGGGCGCCGTCGTGCAGGCCGTCGTGCAGGCGCTGGGCCACGGCGCGCAGCAGGCGGTCGCCGAAGCGGTGGCCGAGCTGGTCGTTGACTTGCTTGAAGCGGTCCATGTCGAGCAGCAGCACCGCACAGGGCACGCCGTGCTGGCTGGCGCGGCCTACGGCCTGGCGCAGGTCGCGGCGGAACTGCTCCAGGTTGGGCAGCTCGGTGAGGGGGTCTTGCCAGGCCAGGCGGCGCAGCTCGCCCTCGCGGGCCTGGATGGTCTGGCGCATGGTTTCGAAGGATTGGGCCAGTTCGCCGATTTCGCCGTCGAAGTCGCTGGAGACCTCGGAGTCGTACTCGCCGCGGCCGAGCTGGCGCGCCGAGCTGGAGAGCTCGCGCAGCGGGGCCGTGATGCGCCGGGCGCTGAGCATGCCGACCACGCCAAAGGCCAGCACGCCCAGGGCCGACAGGCCCAGCAGGGTCAGCTTGAGCTCGCGGTAGGGCGCGATGGCCTGGTCCACCGAGCGCATCAGCACGGCGCGCAGCACGTCGTGGCCTTGCAGGTCGGGCAGGACGAGGGCGCGGGCGCTGAACTCGTCGCCTCCGACATGGAAGGTGGGTTGGGAGAGGGTGCCACGGCGGGGGCCGTTTTCCCAGGCCTGGGCCAGGCGCGGCCAGCTGTCGGCGGGCAAGGTGGCGTCCAGCACCTGCCAGCGGCTGCCGGCCTCAGGCGGTGTCAGCAGGGCCAGGTCGAGGCCGGAGAGGCTGTGCAGCTCCTGCAGCAGCCGGGTGTCGATGCGGGTGGCCATGAGCACCCACGCTGCGGGTGCGGTGGTGTTGGGCGGGACGGTTGTCGGGGCGGCCATCGCGGCCATCGCGGCCACTTGGTAGATCTGCCCGTTGATGCGCACCACCCGCAGCGCGGTCGCCTGACGCGGCTGTGCGGCCGGCGTCTGGGCAGGGGCCTGAGGCTGCAGCAGCGCCGGCATCAGGGCAGCCATCGCCAGGGCGGTGCCTGGGCTGTCTTCGGTCTGGCTCAAGGGCACGAAGGCCGGGGTGGTCAGCAAGGTCACGCTGGCGCGCACGGCTTCGCGGTGGCTGCGCAAGGCCGTGAGCATGCCTTCCGGCTGGGCCAGCGTCAGGGCGGTGTGCAGGCTGTCGTCTTCGGCCAGGGCGCGGGTGGCCTGTTGCAGCGCGTCTTGCTGCTGGTGCAGCAGGCGCAGCAGCAAGGCCTCGCCGCTGCCCAGGGACTCGGCCACGGACTGGCGCGCGTTGCGGTCGATGGCTTGGTGGATGACCCAGTAGGTCGTGCCTTGCACCACCAGCAACAGGCCGAGATAGACCGCCAGGATGCGTGTCTGCAGGCGGCGGGTGTGGAAGAAGGCAGACGGCATGGCGAGGGTCGGGCGGGGGCCTCGCAGTATCCGTGGGGGCTGCCTCAGTGACCATCCCCCATCCGTGCGAACGCCACGGGTGCATCGTCTTCCAGCCAATGTGCCATGGCGCAGCGCAGCCAGTCGTCGTGGGCCATGGGCGCGGGCAGCTGTGCGCCGGCTTGGGCCTCGGCCAGGCCCTGCGCAGAGGGGCTCAGGGCGTCTTCACGGAGGGGCGCGGCGCCCATCGGCGGGACGGGTGTGCTGGCCGTGTGGGGGCGGTGTTGGGGGCGGGGCATGGTGGCGACGGGTGGGTGTCCTGACTGCTGACACCGTTCCTATCGGCTTGTGCGCCGCAACATGAAGCGCCTTGTGGCGCGCTGAGTGGCGGGCCGGGCCAAGTTTCAGGCGCTGGCGTGCACCTTGTCACGCGGGGCCGGGGCGGCGGCCTGGGTGGCCGAGGCCTCGTGCGCCTGGGCCATCAGTGCGCGCAGTTGGGCGTCGAGCGTGGCCAGGAACCGGTCCACCGAGGCCGCAGGGATTTCGGCATTCTGGTGAATGACAGTGAAGAACTGCTTGCCGTTGAGGCTCAAGGCGCCCAGCAGGAAGGCCGTGCTGATGGTGGCCGGCCAGAGCTCGGCCAGCCGCACCGTGGCGCCCTTGGGGTTGATGAACTCGGCGCTGCCCAGGTTGCTCAGGTGGCAGGACAGCTCGGGCAGGCTGCGCTTGGCCCGGCTTTGCACGATGAGGTGGCTGTAGAGCGTGCGGCCCACCCAGGGCAGGATTTCGTAGAAGCTCAGGGGCAGGGCGAAGTCGCGGCGCTCGAAGCGGGCCAGGGCAGCCTTGGCCTGGGATTCGAGCGAGCTGATCTGCGCGGCGAGCGTGGCTTGCCGGCGCGCACGCACGGTGAAGACCGACACGAAGTTGCCGAACTCCGGGCCCTTGCCGTCGGGGAAATAGCGGCGCAGGTCCACCGAGGTGCGCAGCGCCGCCACCGAGTTCAGGCCGCCGGGCTGGTCAGGGCCGTCGCGGTGACCGATCTCCAGGAAGGTGTTGGCCACCAGCGCCATCAGCAGGGTGTTGACCGTCGTGCCATGGGCCTTGGCCAGGGTGCGCATGGCGGCGGCCGGGCAGGGCAGCTCGTGGTAGCGCACGGTGCTGATGGTGTAGCGGTCCGAGCTGCCTTGCTCCAGCATGATCACGCGCTCGCCGCGGGCGGCTTGTTGCTCGGCGCGGGTGTCGCGCCACCAGCGGGCGATGCTGCCGGGCCATTGCCACCACTTCTGCGGCGTCACGGCCGGGATCATCGAGGGCGATTCGAGCTTGCACGGCACGATGGGCTGGCCGTTGAGGCGGCCCAGGATGGCGCACAGCATCTGCACCATCGAGCGGCCATCGCCAATGATGTGGTGCACCGAGAACATCAGCGCTGGCTGCGTGGGGTGCGGGAAGAAGCGTGCGCGCCAGGGCAGGCCGCGTTCCAGCGAGATCGGCTCGTTCATGAAGCGGCCGTGGAAGGCTTCGAGCGCGTCGCGCGAGGCCGGATCGACGCCCGCCTCGACCCGGTAGCAGTCGTCGAAGAGCTGCGCGACGCCGTCGTCGTCGTCCAGGATGCGCATCTTGTAGGTCGTGGCCGTGGGCACGATGGCGCTGCGCATGCGCGGGAAGGCGCTGGTGAGTTCGCGCAGGGTCTGGCGCACGAGGGCTTCGTCCAAGGGCTGGTCGAAGCGCAGGATGTAGGGCTGGTTGATCGGCCCGAGGTAGCCCTCGCCGGCCCAGTACATGTGTTCGGAGCGGTTCAGCGGGATGAGGTGGGGGATGGGGTTGGCGGTACTCACAACGGGATCCCGGCAGCGCCTGGCTGCATCGCGTCAAACGGACCTCGCTTGACTGTGCGTGGACTATAGCCAGAGGGGTGAAGTCCTGCCTGCGGGCTTTCCAGCGGACGCAGGCACCCAGTCAGGGGGTGGCGGCCTGCTCGCAGAGTTGCGTGGCCAGGCGGCGCAGCGCGTCCCAGGGGGCGCTGGGCCACTGCGGGTGGGGCAGGCCCTTGACGATGCCGTCCACCGTGCTGGCCGAGGCCACCAGGCGGGCCAGCGCGGCGGGCTTGAGGCGCGGCAGCAGGCGCTCGAAGTGGCGCTCTTTGGGGCCCCAGATGCGTTGCTCGCGCAGCACCATGGGCAGCGGCTTGCCGCCTTCGAGTGCCTGGCGGCAGCGCCACAGGCCCTGGATGTCGTCGGCCACGGCCCACAGCACCAGGTTGGGCGCCTCGCCTTCGGCTTCCAGGCCGTCGATCATGCGCAGGGTGCGCGCCATGTTGCCCGACAGCAGCGCTTCGCTGAGCTTGAAGACGTTGAAGCGGGCCACGTCCACCACGGCGTCTTCGATGTGCGCCTGGGTCAGCGTGCCCGGCGGGTGCAGCAGGCCCAGCTTGACGATTTCCTGGTGGGCGGCCAGCAGGTTGCCCTCCACCCGGTCGGCGAAAAAGGCCAAGGTGCGCTGGCCGGCCTCACCGGGCTCGACCTCCTGGCCTTGCGCCTTGAGGCGCTGCGCGATCCACAGCGGCAGGGCCTGGCGCTCGATGGGGTCGCAGCGCACCGAGGTGCCCAGGCCGTCCAGGGCGGTGAACCAGGCGCTGCTCAGTTGGGTCTTGTCCAGCCGCGGCAGCGTGATCAGGGTGAGGATGCCGTCGTTGCCTGCCGCTTGCTCGCAGTAGCGCTGCAGCGCCTGGGAGCCGTCCTTGCCCGGCTTGCCCGAGGGGATGCGGATCTCGATGAGCTGCTTGTCGCCGAACAGGGACATCTCGCTGGCCGCGCCCAGCAGGCTGGACCAGTCGAAGTGCGCGCCCATGACGGTGTGCACCTGGCGCTCGGTGTGGCCGGCCGCGCGCGCGGCCTGGCGGATGGCATCGCCGGCTTCCTGGGCCAGCAAGGCCTCGTCGCCATGCACCGTGTAGATGGGCTTGAGCCCACCCTTGGCGAGCTGGCCTGGCAGTTGTTCAGCCCGGACTTGCATGGCGGCGCGGCCGATGTGCGTGACGCAGCGCGCGGCGCACTCAGCGCGTGGCGCCGGAGGCTGCGCTGACCGACGACCGCGGCGGTGCGGGCTCGGCCGGCGCGACCAGCTGGTCCGGGCGGATGGCGGCCAGGCGGCGCATCACCTGCCCGACGATGTCGTTTTGCAGGGCGCGGTTGAGCGCGGCGGACTCGTCCTGCTTGGCCAGGGCGTCGCGCTCGTTGTAGCTGAGGTCGCGGGCCAACACCACGTCGGACGCCGGGATCAGGATGCTGCCGTCCGAGCGCTTGACCTGGAAGCGCAGCGTGGTGCGCGCGGTGATGGTGCGCACCTGACCGAAGGCGGTTTTGGCCGACACCAGCGTTTCGCGCTTGTCGGTCAGGGCGTTGAGCTCGATGTGGCTGGGCGGCACCATGACCGACGAAGCCGCTCGCACGGCCTGCAGCGTGCTTTCCGTGACTTGAACGCCGCTGGCTTCCAGCGCGCGGGCCAGTTCGGTGGCCAGTGGCGAGTTCGCCGTGAAGCCCGTGAGCTGGATGGTGCGGAAGGCCATGGCGTAGCCCTGGCGCAGCTCGAAGCCGCAGCCGCCCAGGGTGGCGAGGGCCGCGGCGCCGGCGGGCGCGCCCAGCAGGCTCAGGAAGTGACGACGTTGCATGGGCATGACCATATCACCAGTGAACACCTGGCCTCAGACGACGATGTTGACCAGGCGGCCCGGCACGATGACGACCTTCTTGGGCGCCTTGCCCTCGGCGAACTTGAGGAAGTCCTCGCTGGCCAGGGCCGCGGCCTCGATGGCGGCCTTGTCGGCCGAGGGGCTGACCTTGATCGAACCGCGCAGCTTGCCGTTGACCTGCAGCACCAGCTCGATTTCGTCTTGCACCAGCGCTTCTTCGACCACCTGCGGCCAGGGGGCGTCGAGCAGGTCGCCGCCATCGCGCGCAGCAAAACCCAGGTCTTCCCAGAGCACGTGGGTGAGGTGCGGGCAGGCGGGGTAGAGCGCACGCAGCAGCACGCCAAAGCCTTCGCGCAGCACCGCCGCATCGGCCGGCGTCGTGCCCTTGTGGCCTTCCAGCGCATTGAGCAGCTTCATGGCGCCAGACGCCACGGTGTTGTACTGCATGCGCTCGTAGTCGTAGCTGATCTGCTTGAGGATGACGAAGACCTCGCGGCGCAGGGCCTTGGCCTCGGCGCTGAGCTCGGCCTGCACCACGGCGCCTGCCGCCTTGAGGGCGTCGGTGTGCTTGGCACCGAAGTTCCACACGCGCTTCACAAACCGGTGCGCGCCTTCCACGCCTGCGTCGTTCCATTCCAGCGTCTGCTCGGGCGGCGAGGCGAACATGGTGAACAGGCGGGCCGTGTCGGCGCCGAAGGTGTCGATCAGCTGCTGTGGGTCGATGCCGTTGTTCTTCGACTTCGACATCGTGCCCACGCCTTCGTAGTCGATGGCGGTGCCCACGGGCAGGGTGCCATCGGCGCTCTCGGCCGCGTTGATGAGCTTCGCGCCCACGACCTTGCCGGCGGCATCCAGCACGTGCTCGACGTCGTGCGGCCAGAAGTACTCCTTGCCACCCTTGGCCGTGCGACGGCTGTAGATGTGGTTGAGCACCATGCCCTGGGTGAGCAGCTTCTTGAAGGGCTCATCGACCTGGATGAGGCCCAGGTCGCGCATGACCTTGGTCCAGAAGCGCGCGTACAGCAGGTGCAGGATGGCGTGTTCGATGCCACCGATGTACTGGTCCATGCCGCGGTGGCCGGGGGCGTTGGCTGCGCCCATCCAGTAGCTGGTGCGCTCATCGACCATCTGGTTCGCATCGGAGGCGCAGGCTGAGCCGTCGCTTTGCGACTGCGTGCAGGTATAGCGCAGGAAGTACCACGACGAGTCCACGAAGGTGTCCATCGTGTCGGTTTCGCGCTGGGCGGGCTTGCCGCACTTGGGGCAGCCGACGTGGAGGAAGTCCAGGCGCGTCTTCAGCGGGTTGCCGCTGCCATCGGGCACCACGTCTTCGGGCAGGCGCACGGGCAGGTCCTTCTCGGGCACGGGCACGGGGCCGCAATCACCGCAGTGGATGATGGGGATGGGCGTGCCCCAGTAACGCTGGCGGCTGATGCCCCAGTCGCGCAGGCGCCAGGTGGTTTTCTTCTCGCCGATGCCCTTGGCGGTCAGCAGCTCGGCCACGCGGTTGACGGCGTCTTTGTAGGACAGGCCATTGAGATCGCCGGAGTTGACGGTCACGCCCTTCTGCTTGTCACCGTACCACTCTTGCCAGGCATCGGTAGAGAAGGTCTGGCCTGCCACGCCGATGACCTGCTGGATCGCGATGCCGTACTTCTTGGCAAAGGCAAAGTCGCGCTCGTCGTGCGCGGGCACGCCCATCACGGCGCCGTCGCCGTACGACATCAGCACGTAGTTGCCGACCCAGACCTCGACTTGGGCGCCGGTGAGCGGGTGGGTGACGAACAGGCCGGTGGGCACGCCCTTCTTCTCTTGCGTGGCCAGTTCGGCTTCGGTGGTGCCGCCGGTCTTGCACTCTTCGATGAAGGCTTGCAGCTTGGCATTGCCGCCCTTGTGAACCTGGGCCGCATGCACAGCCAGCGGGTGCTCCGGCGCCACGGCGCAGAAGGTCACGCCCATGACGGTGTCGGCACGGGTGGTGAAGACCCACAGCTGGCCGTTGTTGATCTTGTGACCATCGGCACCGACGATGTCGTGCGCGAACGCAAAGCGCACGCCTTCCGATTTGCCGATCCAGTTCTCCTGCATCAGGCGCACGCGCTCTGGCCAGCCGCTGAGGTAGTTCGGGTCTTCCGGGTTGGCCACGGCGCCCAGCAGCTCGTCGGCGTACTTCGTGATGTTCAGGTAGTAGCCGGGGATCTCGCGCTTTTCCACGGGCGCGCCCGAGCGCCAGCCCTTGCCGTCGATGACCTGTTCGTTGGCCAGCACGGTCTGGTCCACCGGGTCCCAGTTCACCGTTTGCGTGCGGCGCTCGCAGATGCCGGCTTCCAGCATCTTCAGGAACAGCCACTGGTTCCACTGGTAGTACTCGGGCTGGCAGGTGGCGATTTCGCGCGACCAGTCGATCGCCAGGCCCATCGCCTTCATCTGCTTCTTCATGTAAGCGATGTTGTCGCAGGTCCAGGCGGCGGGCGGCACCTTGTTTTTCAGCGCGGCGTTCTCGGCGGGCAGGCCGAAGGCGTCCCAGCCCATGGGCATCAGCACGTTGTGACCGTTCATGCGCAGGTAGCGCGTGAGCATGTCGTTGATCGTGTAGTTGCGCACGTGGCCCATGTGCAGCTTGCCCGAGGGGTAGGGCAGCATGGAGCAGGCATAAAACGCCTGCTTGCCAGCCTCTTCGGTGACGCGGTAGGCGTCGTGGCCGTTCCAGTGCGGCTGCGACCAGTGTTGCTGTGCACGGGCCTCGACGGCGCGTGGGTCATAGGTCTGGTGTTCGGTAGGGGCGCTCATAGGACGATGGGGGTCACCGCAAAGACGGGCGCAGGCCAACACCGCCAGGGCATTGGCCTGCAAAACAGGGAATCTGTGGATTATAGGAAGGCCGCTCACCCATGGCAGGGCAAGCCATCCAGATCGGCAAGATCCACGAAGCGCCAGCCTTGCTCAATCGGGTCGTACAAACCGCATTGGGCAATCTCGTCGTGTTTGGGCTGAGGGTTATTGATTCTTTGCACGGCTGTTTGGGCTTGTGCAAGGGCCTCGGATGCGGGGGATTCCTCTTGTTCTTGCCTGATTTGGGCCAGGTCAAGCAGCCCAGCTTTGACATGCAGGCGATCCAGCCAACGCAATACACCAGGGCCGAACCGCAGCTGTATGTGTTCGGTGCTGTCCGCATCGATCTGAAAACTGACCCCTTGTGCGAGCGGGGCTAACCCCCCCGACTCGTCGCACATCAGTCGCTTGTTGCTGGCCGCGTAGCCATAGACCAAGTACACAGTCAGCCAGCCACCGTTGGCTTGAATGAGCGAGATCGGGTTGATGCTCTCGAAAGGGCGTACCTCGAACTGCCCACCATGGCGATTGCGGTCTTGACGGTCGATCATCGCGTCAACGGGAGAGAGGTAGGCCATCACGCCTTCTGCGTCGTTTTGCCGAAGGCAGCCTATTTCGGCCCAGTCTGGGTTGCCTGGGCGCGGGCGCTTCTCGGCGAGGATGTACAGGGGCAGCGTGCTGCACATCATGTGGTTCGGCGCTTCGTGGATTTGGGCGCGCATGTCCGCGAATGATTGAGCGGAGTTCATGACTGATGACGATTGAGACGGTTCAAGGGCGCTCCTGCGATGGAGGAGTTTTGGCAGGGCAGACAATGATAAAAATCAATGGTCATACAGAGCGCCCGCTCACTCAATGGTTTCCTCATACGCATTGAGCTTGCGCATGACATCCCGCTTCTTCGCATAACGGTGCTTTAATTGTGAAAGCTTGGCGTCAGTGCCTTTGCAGTATTTTTCGAGGTTTTCATTCACCTCTTTGACTCGCTCTGGATCTGGCGGATCAGGAAACTCGCCACGGAAATGATCGCACACATCACGTCTGGCGACGAAAGCCCTCACATCCTTTGGTAGCGTGCTGCCCGCATGAGCGTTCGCTGCAATCGAAAAGACGACGGCCGCAAGTGTTGTAGCGCGCTTCATATCAGTTGCCCGTGTCCGACCAATGGGGCTTGTCAACTCCCCCTGCGTTGTATTTGATGACACAGTACGTGGCACCGACAGCATGGAGTTCCTTGTTCATGCCATCCGTTGGTTGCGTGTTGATGATGATCGACTTGTTATTCGCGTCCTTGATTGTGAGCGCACCATCCCAGGTGACATTCATGTCCACGGCCAATCCACGGATGTGCTTTGAGTCCAGCGCTGGCGCTGTGCCGAGTTTTTGCATTCCAAACCCAATCAACATTTCTTTGGCTGCGACAATCGACTTTTCCTTTGAATACTTGCCGTCGACTTCGTGATCCCATTTGATGGGTACGCCGTTCATTGATGGGACTTTTTTAGGATCGGCTTTGCCCTTGGCAATCAGCCAACACCAGTGCATCATGTAGGCCCGTTCAGGCGGGCGCAGTGTCGCGGAAATTTTGACCATCACCCCTGCGTCTTTGAGTGCAGATACGAAAGACGTGAGGTTGCTTCTGAACGGTTCCGCGCACTCACTGATTGATCTGCTGCCCGGAAAACGGGATACCCAGTGCGCACCACTTGGCTCGTTGGCCGAGATGCTAAGGAAGGTCTGCACAAATGAGCGCCGACCATGGTTGGGTGTGCTGAGATGACCGCAATGGCGGCTGGACGCACCTTTGGCAGGCGTTTTGGGCGCG